>NZ_JAJTJP010000005.1 GCF_021300775.1 Parvimonas micra | reverse complement strand
GCTTATCACGTCCTTCTTCGGCTCTCAGTGCCAAGGCATTCACCTTATGCCCTTGGTCGCTTGACCAGAAATATATTTCTCTTTAATTGTCAGGTTTCTTGGTGGAGATGAGGAGATTCGAACTCCTGACCCCCTGCTTGCAAGGCAGGTGCTCTCCCAACTGAGCTACACCCCCAAAAATTTTACGACAGTACAAATTTTTGGGGGTTCTGCGTGCCCCTTACATATTATACTATCATTTTGGTATTCTCTTTTAGTTAGCCTTACAGCTTTTTTGGTTAAAAAAATTGAACCGAGAAAACAGTGATAAAACTAAGAATTAATTTTTGAACTGTCGTTCTTAGTACTCCTTAGAAAGGAGGTGATCCAGCCGCACCTTCCGATACGGCTACCTTGTTACGACTTCACCCCAGTCATTAACCCTACCTTCGACGCCTTCCTCCTTGCGGTTAGATCGGCGGCTTCGGGTATTGCCAACTCCCATGGTGTGACGGGCGGTGTGTACAAGACCCGGGAACGCATTCACCGCGACATTCTGATTCACG
>NZ_JAJTJP010000004.1:0-2967 GCF_021300775.1 Parvimonas micra | reverse complement strand
CAAGAAACCTGACAATTAAAGAGAAATATATTTCTGGTCAAGCGACCAAGGGCATAAGGTGAATGCCTTGGCACTGAGAGCCGAAGAAGGACGTGATAAGCTGCGAAAAGTCTCGGGGAGGAGCAAATATCCATTGATCCGTGAATATCCGAATGGGGAAACCCACTTGAGCAAACCTCAAGTATCTTGTTGTGAATACATAGCAACAAGAGGGAATAGTTGGTGAACTGAAACATCTAAGTAGCCAGACGAAAAGAAAGAAAAAATTCGATTTTCAAAGTAGCGGCGAGCGAAATGGAAAGAGCCCAAATTAAGTCAATGAAGAAGAAGGATAGTAGAATGGTATGGGAAGACCAACCGAAGAAAGTGAAAGTCTTGTAAACGAAATCTAACTGATTCTGACTTAGAAAGAGTAGCATGGGACACGAGAAATCCTGTGTGAATATAGGGGGACCACCCCCTAAGGCTAAATACTACTCAGTGACCGATAGAGAATAGTACCGTGAGGGAAAGGTGAAAAGAACCCCGGGAGGGGAGTGAAATAGAACCTGAAACCTTATGCCTACAAGCAGATAGAGTCTTAAGAGAGATGATATCGTACTTTTTGTAGAACGGGCCAGCGAGTTATGGTGTGCGGCAAGGTTAAGTAATGAAGTTACGGAGCCGTAGGGAAACCGAGTCTGAATAGGGCGGATAAGTCGTATGCCATAGACCCGAAACCAGGTGATCTATCCATGAGCAGGTTGAAGTGAAAGTAAAATTTCATGGAGGACCGAACCGGGTAGCGTTTAAAAGCTATCGGATGACTTGTGGATAGGGGTGAAAAGCCAATCGAACTTGGAGATAGCTGGTTCTCCTCGAAATAGCTTTAGGGCTAGCCTCAATTTAGTTTACAGGGGGTAGAGCACTGAATACCGTAGGGGTGTTAGACATTACCGAAAGTTATCAAACTGCGAATACCTGATAAATGATGATTGGGAGTCAGACTATGTGGGATAAGCTTCATAGTCAAAAGGGAAAGAGCCCAGACCACCAGCTAAGGTCCCTAAATATAGATTAAGTGGTAAAGGATGTTTTACTACTTAGACAACCAGGATGTTGGCTTAGAAGCAGCCATACATTTAAAGAGTGCGTAATAGCTCACTGGTCAAGTGGTAGAGCGCCGAAAATGAACGGGGCTAAAATCTAATACCGAAGCTGTGGACTAATGAAAATTAGTGGTAGAGGAGCATTGTGTAAGGGGCGAAGCTAAGTTGGAAGACGAAGTGGACTTTACAGAAGAGAGAATGCTGGCATGAGTAGCGAAAAGGAGGGTGAGAATCCCTCCCGTCGAAAGCCTAAGGATTCCTGAGGAAGGCTCGTCCTCTCAGGGTAAGTCGGGACCTAAGCCCAGGCTGAAAAGCGTAAGCGATGGACAACAGGTTGAGATTCCTGTACTATCTTTGAATGTTTGAGAGATGTACTGACGCAGGAGGATATGTTGAGCGTGTGAATGGTAGAGCACGTCTAAGCAAGTAGGTAGAGAATAGAGGCAAATCCCTATTCTTAATATCGAGATGCGATGGGGAGCGAAAAATAAGTAGTGAAGCAACAGATTCCAAACTGCCAAGAAAAGGTACTATTGAGTGAGAAGATACCCGTACCAAAACCGACACAGGTAGGCAAGGAGAGAATCCTAAGACGCGCGGAAGAACCTTTGTTAAGGAACTCGGCAAAATGACCCCGTAACTTCGGGAGAAGGGGTACCATTAGATGTGAAATGCATACGTATGGAGCATAGAGTGGTCGCAGAGAATAGGCCCAAGCAACTGTTTACCAAAAACACAAGTCTCTGCTAAATCGAAAGATGAAGTATAGGGGCTGACACCTGCCCGGTGCTGGAAGGTTAAGGGGAAATGTTAGAGCAATCGAAGCATAGAACTTAAGCCCCAGTAAACGGCGGCCGTAACTATAACGGTCCTAAGGTAGCGAAATTCCTTGTCGGGTAAGTTCCGACCCGCACGAAAGGTGTAATGATTTGGGCACTGTCTCAACAAAGGATCCGGTGAAATTGTAGTAGTCGTGAAGATGCGACTTACCCACGATAGGACGGAAAGACCCCGTGGAGCTTTACTGTAGGCTGGCATTGGAATTTGGTATTAAATGTACAGGATAGGTGGGAGACAATGAAGCGAGAGCGCCAGTTTTCGTGGAGTCAACGTTGGGATACCACTCTTTTGATACTAAATTTCTAACTTGATACTCTGAAGCGAGTATAAGGACACTGTCAGTTGGGCAGTTTGACTGGGGCGGTCGCCTCCTAAAGAGTAACGGAGGCGTTCAAAGGTTCCCTCAGAATGGATGGAAATCATTCTAAGAGTGCAAAGGCAAAAGGGAGCTTAACTGCGACACCAACAAGTGGAGCAGATAGGAAACTAGGACTTAGTGATCCGGTGGTACCGAGTGGAAGGGCCATCGCTCAACGGATAAAAGCTACCCCGGGGATAACAGGCTTATCTCCCCCAAGAGTTCACATCGACGGGGAGGTTTGGCACCTCGATGTCGGCTCGTCTCATCCTGGGGCT
Source organism: Parvimonas micra (assembly GCF_021300775.1). Lineage (GTDB taxonomy): Bacteria > Bacillota > Clostridia > Tissierellales > Peptoniphilaceae > Parvimonas. Next base: position 403 of record NZ_JAJTJP010000004.1, on the reverse strand, counting down.
GGAGTAGGTCCCAAGGGTTGGGCTGTTCGCCCATTAAAGAGGCACGCGAGCTGGGTTCAGAACGTCGTGAGACAGTTCGGTCCCTATCCATCGTGGGCGTAGGAAATTTGAGAGGAGCTGTCCTTAGTACGAGAGGACCGGGATGGACAGACCGCTGGTGTATCAGTTATCATGCCAATGGTAATGCTGAATAGCTAAGTCTGGAAGGGATAAGTGCTGAAGGCATCTAAGCACGAAGCCCCCCTCAAGATGAGATTTCCTGTTGCAGCAATGCAAGAGAGATTCGATACAGAAAATGTCGTAGATAGGTCAGAGGTGTAAAGGTGGCAACATCAAAGCTAACTGATACTAATAAATCGAAAGCTTGACCAGAAATATATACTCTTTAATTGGAGGATTTCAA
>NZ_JAJTJP010000003.1 GCF_021300775.1 Parvimonas micra | reverse complement strand
GGATACACCTGTTCCCATCTCGAACACAGAAGTTAAGCTCCTAAACGTCGAAGGTACTAGTACATCTCGTACTGGGAGAATAGAAAACAGCCAAACAAATTAAAATCACTCGAAAGAGTGATTTTTTTGTTGTGTATTATTGTATAAGAAAAGTATTTAATATATAATTAATGTATTATATATTTAGAAAGAGGGTTTTTAATGAATTCATACTTTATGAAAAAGAATTTGATTGATTATGTTAAATTAATTATTTTAGTTATAATGTTTATGTTTTGTCTTATATTTAAAGCATCTATTAGAGATTATATTTTACTTGTTGTTTTATTATTAATTGAATATGCTTTTAAAATTGGATTTAATTATATTAATTCTATAAGTTATACAATTTCAGATAAATTTTATAAAAATTTATTTAAAATTTTGAGTATAATAAATTTTGAATTTGATTTCTTATTTGTGTATATATTTTTTGATTCGTTGTTTGAAATTAATATTAAATATTTTATAGGAATTCTGTTTACACTTTTGATTATTAGTATATTTATTTTTTCGTATTTAATTTCTTTAAATTTAAAATATGAAATTTTAACATTTAGAATTGCCAATGAATCAGATAGAGAAAGTATTTTAGAAATATATATTGAAGGCTCAAATGCATTAAAAGAGGATGGAGTTGATCAATGGCAAGATGAGTATGTTCCAAGTTTTAAAGATATTGATGAACATTTAGGAATTGATTTATATGTTTTAGAGTATCATAAAAGAGTTGTATCTACTGCATGTTTGGTTGAAGGTATAGATGAAGATTATGAAAATATAAAAGGAAAATGGAATACTTCTATCCCTTATATTAGTATTCATAAGGTAGCAACTTCAAATGCGTACAAAAAGCAATATTTTGCAAAAAAGATGATGTGTTATGTTGAAAATTTTGCATTAAGAAAGAAATCTGATTTAAGAATTGATACACATAAGGACAATATAAAGATGAAGAATTTTATTATATCTTGTGGTTATAAATATGCTGGAGAAGTGGTTTTACAAGGAAAACTTGAAAGACTTGCTTATGATAAAAAAGTAGTGTGAGTTTAATGTATAAAAAATTGTAAAAGGTATTATATGTATAATAAAACAAGTTCACGTCATAGTACTTACTATAAGAATTCTCTCAACACGTCATCTCGAGCGAAGTCGAGAGATCTCACTACTATTATTTGTTTGCAAATAATAGTAAGTCCTGTAAAGGACTTATATAAAAATATTATACTATTTTAAACGAAAAAAAGGTTAGAGAATTAAAAAACTCTAACCTTTTGTTATATACTAATGAGTTGCTCCGCCTTCTACCTTGATATCTTCTTTGTTTTCAACGATAGCTTCGATTGCATATTCTAATCCTTTTGCAATCATTTCTAAAGGCATTGATGGCATATTTCTCTTATCCACAACTTGTTCCGGTAAAAATGGAATATGGATAAATCCTGTTCTCATATTCGGATATTTTGTCTTTGCAAGATGTGCCATTCCGTAGCAAACATGGTTACAAACGAATGTTCCAGCTGTGTTTGAAACAGATGCAGGAATTTTATTGTCAATCATTTTTTGTACCATAGCTTTGATAGGGATAGTAACAAGATAAGCATCTGGACCATCTTCAGCTATTTTTTCGTCTATTGGTTGATTTCCTTCATTATCTTTAATTCTGAAATCATCCATATTAATTCCAACTCTTTCAACAGTTATATCAGGTCTTCCGCCAGCTTGTCCAACATTTATAACAACATCTGGTTTTTCAGCTTCTATAACTTCTTCAAGTCTTTTTAGACTCTTTCTAGCAACAGTTGGAATTTCTAATTTAATAATTTGAGCTCCTTTAATTTCATCTGGTAATAATTTTACAGATTCAATTGCAGGATTAACTTTTTCTCCACCAAATGGATCAAATCCACTAACTAATATTTTCATTTAATCATCTCCTAAAATGCCATTACTAACATAAGTACGATATGAACTAAAATCATTGCAAGAGCCATTGGGGCCTGTTTCTTGATTATTGCATATTTATCCTTATTTTCTAATATTGCAGCAGGAACTATATTGAAGTTTGCAGCCATTGGAGTTAATAATGTACCACAGTACCCACAAGTCATACCTAGGGCACCAACTACAGCAGGGTTTCCGCCTTGAGCGATTACAAATGGAATACCTATACCAATTGTTATTACAGTAAATGCAGCAAATGCGTTACCCATAATCATAGTAAAGATTACCATTCCTAAACAGTAAGCTACAACACCGGCAACTCTTCCGCCGCCACCTACAACACCACCAGCAAGTTCTCCAATTATATTACCAACACCAGCTGCTTCAAATACGATACCTAAAGCACCTAAAAGTTGTGGTAATAAGCTTGAAGCTCCAACGTGCATTAAAAGTCTTGTTGTATCTTCTTTTGTATCTTTAAGTTTTGCTTTAGTTATAAGAACTACAAGAATTAAAGCTATTAATGAAGAAACTCCAAGAACTTGAGCAGTTGTAAATCCAAAAATAATATTTTTACCTTTTGCATCAGTTCCAATAACTATATTGAATGATCTAACTTGTGACATAAAGAATCCAAGTCCAGCCATTACTAATGCAGGAATAAATATTTTCCAGCCAATTTTGTCAGCATTCTTTCTTCTTTCTTCGTCAGTAGGTGGATTAAATTCTCCAATTTTAACTTGATTTGTAAGAGTTAAAATACCACAAATAACAAGTAAAGCTCCAACGATAGCTCCACCAGATTCTGGTAAGTATTTAACTAAGAATCCACCACAAGCGAATATTATACCAACTAAAAACCAAAATAAGAATGTACCAATTCTTGCTTCCTTATTTTTCAAACCTCTAAAAGCTGTTAAAATTGAAATTAATCCACAAAGAATATACATAAATTCGTCAATAAAAAATTTATTACTATTTATCCAATTTAGCATCTTTTTCACCAACCTTTCTAAGTTTAATTTCAAATAAGAAGCATTGTACAACTGATAATAAAATCATTGCAATACCTGCAAATAATGAATAGTAAGCAATTTGAGCTCCAGTTACATTATATCCCTTATCATTAAGTGTAGATGCGATAAGTAATACACCTGATGCAACAGGGAATACATTTTGTCCGAAGAAGTTACCATAGTTTTCTACAGCTCCAGCTAACGCTTTTAAATCTTCAAGTTTAGTTTCTGTAAGATCTACAGTCTTAGTTGCAGCTCCCTCAGCCATAGGTAAAATTAAAGGTCTAACAAATTGTACATGACCACCTAGACGTAAAGAGAAAATAGCCGCTAACCAACGAATGAATAAGTATAACCAGATAACTAAACCAGCGCTAGCACCTTTGATTTTCTTAATTCCGTCTGCAGCTTTTTCTTTAAGACCGTATCTTTCCATGATACCTATAACTACAAGTGTTGTAAAGAATAAACTCATATATCTATTTTCGATAAATCCTTTACCAATAATATCCAAAATTTCTACAATTCCTTTTCCACCGGCAAGACCTGTTGCAACACCTGAAATTAATACAACAGAAATTACATCAAGTTTAAGTACAAAACCAACAACAATAATTACAATACCGATTAAAACTAAATAATTTTGCATATATTCCTCCTATAAATTTATTTTTATTACCTATTTTCAAAAAAAGAACTTTCTTTGTACAAAAAATAACAAATTCTTAAGTATGTATAAGTAATCACATATAGTATACCATAAATTAAGATCTTTTTAAATAGCTATATAGCTGTATTTTGCAATATATTAACATAAATATTAATAAAAAATTTCTATAAATTTCTTGTTACAAAATAAAAAAATAGCAGATAAAATTAGCTGTTTTAAACAAGTTTTAAATATATTATTCAAATTCTTTTTTATTAATAAGAAAATATAATTTATATAGATATTTTTTCCGAAATACGCATAAAATTTGACAATATTATTACATTCATGTATAATAGTAATATATTTACGTTATGTGGTGAATATATTGCTATTACAGCATAAAGGCTTTTGATTTATAAATATAGATAAATGAGTTTTTATGCGTTTTGTGGTGTTTATATTTAATTATAAGCATAAATTTCTATTTTGCGAAGGAGGATTTATGATTTATTTTGATAATGCAGCTACTACAAAAAATAAACCGGCTGAAGTTATTGATGCAGTTATTGATGCACTAAAAACCTTTGGAAATTCCTCTCGAGGAGTTTATGAAGAGAGTCTAAGTGCTGATAGAGTTGTTTTTGATACAAGAAAGAAATTAGCAAAAATGTTTAATGTTGGTAATTCTCGTCAAGTAGTTTTCACAAAAAATGCTACAGAAAGTTTAAATATTGCAATTAATGGATTGTTTTCAGAAAAAGATCATATAATAACTTCCGTTGCCGAACATAATTCAGTTTTAAGACCAATTAATTATTTAAGAGCAAAGGGAGCAGAAGTAAGTTATATAAATGTATTTGAAAATGGAGTTCTTAATTTAGATGAGCTTTCAAAATTAGTAAAAGCAAATACAAAGGGGATAGTTTTAACACATGCATCAAATGTTACAGGTAATATAACTGATATAAGAAAAGTTGGAGATTTTTGTAGAGAAAATAATCTTATTTTTGTTGTTGATGCATCACAAACTGCTGGAGCTTTCAATATTGATATGAAAGAAATGAATATTGATGTACTTTGCTTTACAGGACATAAATCTATGCTTGCACCTCAGGGAGTTGGTGTGCTTTGCGTTAGAGAAGAAATTTACATAAGACCTCTAATTGTTGGAGGTAGCGGAACTCATAGCTATGATGAGTTTCAACCTGATAAAATGCCTACAAGACTTGAAGCTGGAACACTAAATGCACATGGAATTGCAGGATTACATGTATCTATTGAATATATTTTAAGAAATAAGATGGAAAATTTAACGAAAAGAGCATTGGAGCTTTCAAGAAAATTTTATGATGGAGTAAGTAAATTACCGGAAGTAAAAATTTATGGAGATTTTGAAACAGAATATAGAGCGCCAATAGTTTCTTTAAATATTTCAGATATGGATTCTTCAGAAGTAAGTAGTATGTTATATGAAGAGTTTAAAATTTCAACAAGACCAGGAGCTCATTGTGCACCTCTTATACATAAAGCGCTAGGGACTGTTAAACAAGGTATGGTTAGATTTAGCTTTTCTCATTCAAATTCTGATGAAGAGATTGAGCTTGCTATAAACGCGATTAAAAAAATTATTGATGATAGGAGGTAATCATATGCGTTTTTTTAACACAAAAAAAGGATTGTTTACATTAGGCATTATTGCAGGTTTGGGAGCAGCATTACTTGCATATTTAGGCAATCCAAAAAATATGGCTTTCTGTATAGCTTGTTTTATCAGAGATACTGCAGGAGCTATGAAGTTCCACAATGCGGAAGTGGTTCAATATTTTAGACCAGAAATTGTAGGAATTATTATTGGTTCATTTTTAATTTCAATATTCACTAAAGAATACAGATCAACAGCTGGTTCTTCACCAGTTATAAGATTTTTCTTAGGTGTAATAATGATGGTATGTGCTCTAGTATTCTTAGGATGTCCTTTAAGAATGATCTTAAGAATGTCAGCAGGAGATATTAGTGCATATGTAGGACTTGTAGGATTTGTTGCAGGTATTGCTACTGGTGCTTATTTCTTAAGAAAAGGCTTCAGTTTAGGAAGAGCTTATACAACCAAAAAAGAAAATGGGTATGCTTTCCCATTAGTTGTAGCAGTTCTATTTGCTTTAGTTATAGCAGTTCCTTCACTTTATGCATTTAGCCAAAAAGGTCCAGGAAGTGTTCATGCAATTTGGTATGCTTCACTTGGAGTAGGTCTTTTATTTGGTGTAATTGCTCAAAAAAGTAGAATGTGTTTTGCTGGTTCAATAAGAGATATTATCTTACTAAAAGATTTTAGATTATTCTCAGTAGTTAGTGGTATTTTTATAGTTATGTTAGTTTATAATTTAGCAACAAACAACTTTAAATTCGTTCCTTTTGGTCCGATAGCTCATGCTCAAACAGTTTGGAATATCTTATCAATGTATGCAGTAGGATTCTGTGCTGTATTACTTGGTGGTTGTCCTTTAAGACAATTAGTTCTTGCTGGAACAGGATCATCAGATTCAGTTATCACAGTTCTAGGAATGTTTGTTGGAGCAGCTTTAGCTCATAACTTTAAATTAGCTGGTGGTTCAGCAGCAGTTGAAAATGCAGCAAAAGGAATTAAGGCTGCAGCAGGTGGTCCAGGATTAAATGGACAAATATTTGTTGTTGCTTCAATATTTGTTTTATTTATCATAGCTTTCTTAGGATTAAAGAAAGAAAAAACTAGATAAGATTTAAGGAGATTGATATGAAAGAATTAGACGTTAGAGGATTATCTTGTCCAGAACCAGTTTTAATTTTACAAGATGCTCTTAAAGAAAATAAAGAAGAAACATACAAAGTATTAGCTAGCGAAGCTCATGTAGTAAAAAATATTACTCATTATGCAACTAGTCAAGGTAAAAAAGTTTCTGTAAAAGAAGTTGACTTAGACTATGAAATAACGGTTGAATAATGAAAGAAACTAAGCTGTATATAACATTTTATACTTCTGCAGAGGCAATGGCAACTGAAAGTGCATGTAAAGAAAATAATATTCAAGGAAAACTTGTACCAGTTCCAAGAGTTCTATCAGCAGGATGTGGAATTGCATGGGAATGTAGTCCAGAGCTTAAAGATCAAATATTAGAACTTTTAAAAACAGAAGATATAGAATGGGAAGAATGTAAGGAATTATAAAAATGAATATTTTTTTATAATTTAATATCTAAAAACTTTATAAAAGTCATCTTGGAATTCAAGATGACTTTTTTGATTAAAAAATAAATCATTTACTGAAATAATTATGAGTTTTTTTATGTAAAATTTTGGATTTTTTGTCAAAAATATGTTAAAATAAAGCTTGTATGAATGGAGGAAGTATGGGCTTAAGATTTTGTCCGCTTTTTAGTGGAAGTGATGGAAATTGTTGCTTTTTAGAAGTTGATAATAGAAGATATTTAATAGATGCGGGTTTTAGTGGAAAGAAAATTGAAAGCAATCTTAAAATTTTAGGAATTGATCCAAGTACAATTGATTTAATATTTTTAACTCATGAACATATTGACCATATTAGAGGAGCGGGAGTTCTTTCTAGACGTTATGATATTAAGATTTGTAGTAATGTTGAAACTTTAAGAGCTGGAGCATCAAAATTAGGTAAAATTAAAGATGAAAATATTGTTGTTATCGGCACTGAAAAGAAGCACAGATTTTCTCTTTTTGATTTATATACCTTAGAAATTTCACATGATTGTGCTAGAGGAATGGGATTTGTATTTAATACTGACTATGGAAAAGTTAGTCTTTTGACTGATACAGGAATAATTACAAATCATATGAAAGATAAAATTAAAGGTTCAAAGATTTTTTATTTTGAAGCAAATCATGATTTAGATATGCTTAAGAATGGTCCTTATGATTATAATTTAAAACAGAGAATATTAGGAGATTTTGGACATATTTCAAATGTTACAAGTGGAAATGTATTATCAGAAGTTGTAACTGATAAATGTAAAAAAGTATATCTTGGTCATTTAAGTGAAACAAATAATGAAGAAAAACTTGCTTATGACGAAGTTTTTGGAATACTAAATAAAGAAAATCTAATACAATATACAAATTTAGAAGTTGCAAAGAGATTTGACAATAGCAGTATAACGGAAGTGTAATATGAATATTAAAATTTTATGTGTTGGAAAGCTCTCTGAAAAGTTTTTTAAAGATGCTTGTGAAGAGTATAAAAAAAGAATTTCTGCCTTTTCAAAAATAGAAATAATAGAAATTCCTGAAGAAAAAATTATGACACAAACACCAAGTAAATTGGAAATTGAAAATGTATTAAAAAAAGAAGAGGGAAGAATTCTAGGAAAAATTTCTGATTCTGATTTTGTAATAACTCTTGAAATTCTAGGAAAATCAATAGATAGTGAAGATTTTTCGAAATTTTTAGAGGAAAAAATGAATGACGGAAATTCGAAATTTATTTTCGTGATTGGTGGAAGTTTCGGACTTGGAGATGAAATAAAACAAAGAAGTAATTTTAAACTCTCTTTTTCAAAATTCACACTCCCACACCAACTATTTAGAGTCGTTTTATTGGAACAAATTTACAGAGCTTTTAAAATTATGAATAATCAAATATATCATAAATAGGAGAAATATGGAAAATAAGGAAATAAAAGATATAATGGAAAATAGAGAGAATAATTTACAGGCGACTTGTCCTGTTCTTTTTCCTGAAAATGAAAGAGCTGATTTAAAAGATATTGAAAGGTCGTTGATTAAGAGATATAGAAAAAATGTATGGTCAAAATTTGTTAAGGCGATTAAAGAATATAATTTAATAGAAGATGGAGATAAGATTGCAGTTGCGATTTCAGGGGGAAAAGATAGCTTGATAATGGCAAAACTCTTTCAAGAGCTTAAAAAGAATGGAAAAGATAATTTTGAACTTGAATTTATAGCAATGGATCCGGGTTATCATCCGTCCATAAAAGAGTTACTTTTAGAAAATGCAAAATATCTTGAAATTCCTCTTACATACTATCCAGCAGATATTTTTGCAGTTGCAGATAAAATTGCAGGAGATTATCCCTGCTATATGTGTGCAAGAATGAGAAGAGGGTCACTCTATGCAAAAGCTAAAGAACTTGGTTGTAATAAATTGGCATTAGGTCATCATTTTAATGATGTTATTGAAACTACAATGCTAAACTTATTATGTGCAGGAAGTTTTAAGACAATGCCGCCTAAACTAAAAGCGAAAAACTTTGAAGATATGGAAATAATAAGACCATTATATCTTATAGAAGAAGAATATATAATAAGATGGATGAAGTCAACGGGACTTATGCCTTTAAACTGTGCTTGTATGGTTGCGGCTAAAAAAATTGGAAATAAAAGATATCAGATAAAAGACTTAATTGAAAATTTGAAAAAAGACTTTAAAAATGTAGATAGTTCAATTTTTAGAGCAGCTGAAAATGTAAATATCAACTTACTATTGGGATATGAAATTAATGGACGTAAAGTCGATTTCAACGAAAAATACGAAAACGACAATCCATTTTATGATTAATTAAATAAAAGTATTTAAACAGTGAATTTTTTAATTCGCTGTTTTTTTATGTGAATTTTTAATGTATCTTCGATACATTCACTTTTGTTGCAAACAAAAGTGTGAGATTTCCACAGTCGATTGTATTCAAATCAAAGATTTGAACAATCTTTGCGTCAGACCTACTATTGCTTGTAAACAAGCAAAGTTAGGGCTAGATTCACTACGCTCGAGATGACGTATAGGAGAATATCAAAGTTTAAGTGCTAGACGTTAGTAGTAAACAAACTTCAAAAAATACTTAAAAGTATAAATATCAGAAAAAAAAAACAATTTAATAAAAGGTAATTATAAATATGTTGTATAAAAAAATAGTTCACGTCATATTACTTTGCAAAGAAAAGCCACCAACACGTCATCTTGAGCGCAGTGTAACGGAGTCGAAAGATCTCAATTATTGTTTGTTTACAAACAATAATATTTCTGAAAGAAATATAAAAATTATATAAAATTACTATATCTTGTTGACATATGATATTATACGTTGTATAATATATGTAACTTAATAATAATTATGAAAGGAGTAGTTATGTTTTCGATTCAAGGAGAAATACTAGACTTTTGTGTTTTGGCAATAGTTAACAGAAGTGACACCTATGGTTATGAAATTACTCAGAAACTTATGGCTACCATTGAAATTTCAGAGTCAACTCTCTATCCTGTTTTGAGAAGGCTTTTAAAAAACGGTCTCTTGGAAAGTTATGATGTCGCTTTTGATGGTAGGAACAGAAGATATTATCGTATAACCGGGGCAGGTCGAGATGTTTTAAATTTTAATAAAGAAAAATGGAATATATATGTTAAGCATGTAAATCAAATTGTTGGAGGTAATGATGAATAGAAGAACTTTTATGCGAAAACTTATGTCTTATCTAAAAAATATATCTAGTACAGAAAGACAGAATGTAGAGAATTTTTATAATGAAATGTTTGATGAACAAGGAATAGGTCTTGATGATGAAGTTCCTAAAAGTTTTGGAAATCCAAGAAAAATTGCTATGGAAATTTTAGCAGAAGATATTGAAATAGAAGAAGAGAGAAATGAAAGAAATGGAAAGAAAAATGGAAGCTTTTGGAAAAAGTTCTCTCTTTTTGGGCTTGGAATTTTATCTTTTCCAATATTACCATTATTAGTTCCAATTTTTGTAATTTGTAGTCTTTTCTTGGTGTTTTGGATTGCATATTTGGTTGTGAGATTAATAATTTCTTTAATTACTTTGCCGTTTTCAATTATTTTTAGTTTAGAGTCAGTTCTTGCTTGGGGCGTGAAGATTATAGGATTTATTATTTTATTGTATATTTTTGTATGGTTGATAAAAGGACTATATAAAATGTTGATTAAGGATATTTCTAAAAATCCAGATAAATATACAAAAAAATATGTTAGAGTTAATTATCGATCTAGTAAAGATGAAGATTATGAAATTTATGAGGAGGACGAAATGGACTATTCAAATGAAAATATGGATACTTTTTTTGAGGGTATTGATAATATAGAAATTGATTTAAATGCTTTAAGTGTGAAATTTGAAATAAGTGAAGATGAATTGGTAAGAGTGAAATCAAAAAAATTAAAAAGAACTAAATTATATTGTGAGAAAAATAAAAACAAACTAAAAATTTATAATAGGGGTTTAGTTGGTCATGTTGATGATAATGGAATAATAGTTGATAGTGATTTTATTAAAGATTCTTATCTTACTATTTATGTTCCAGAGGATATTTCAATTTCAGGAGAAATAAATGCTACAAATCTCAAAATCAACGGATTGGAACTTGAAAACTTCAATTTACAAGTAAATGCAGGAAATGTAAATATAAACAATCTTGAAGTTAAAAACTTCGGTGTTGAAGTAAATGCAGGAAATGTTAAAGGAGAAGTTGAATACGAAGATATGTTTGAACTTAATGTAAATGCAGGGAATGCTACACTTGATGTTGAAAAAATGTATGGAGAGATTGAATACGAGTATAATGTTGGCATGGGAAGTGTTAGAATTTTTGGGGAATCTTTTATGGGATTTGGAAAACAAGGAAGAAAAAACAGAAATTCAGATGTTAATATGAGGATTGAATGTCAAGCGGGAAAAGTTACTATAAGATAGATTGCTAGTTCTTTAATTAAAAATATATTTATGTTATAATTGTCTTGTTGAAATTTTTATATTAGGAGGAAGGTTATGTTAAATAAAAGTGCATGGTTACAAATTGAAGATGCAGAAAAAGATTTAGTTTTTAGTTTTTCAGAAGACTACAAAAAGTTTTTATCAGTTTCAAAAACTGAAAGACTTGCATGTTCAGAAATTATCCGTCAAGCTAAAGAACATGGATTTAGAGATTTAGAAGAACTTTTTAAGTCTGGAGAAAAATTCAAAGCAGGAGATAAATTCTATTTAAACCATAAAAATAAATCAGTAGCTTTATTTGTAATGGGAACTGAACCATTAGAAAATGGATTAAATATTGTTGGAGCACATATTGATAGCCCACGTTTAGATGTTAAACAAAATCCTTTGTATGAAGCAAATAATTTAACAAAAATGAAAACTCACTACTATGGTGGAGTTAAATTATATCAATATGCTACAATCCCTCTAGCAATTCATGGAGTTATCTATAATTCAGCTGGAGAAAAAATAGAAGTACACATTGGTGAAGATAAGGATGATCCAGTATTTTGTGTAACAGACTTATTAATTCACTTATCTAAAAATCAAATGGCAAAAACAGCTCGTGAAGCTCTTGTTGGAGAACAAATGAATATCCTTATAGGAAATATTCCTTTAAAAGATACTGAAAAAGATGCTGTTAAAGAAAACATTCTAAAATTAATAAAAGAAAAATATAATTTTGAAGAAGAAGATTTCAGAGTTGCTGAACTAGAAATCGTACCTGCTGGAGAAGCTAGAGACTTAGGACTTGATAGATCAATGGTTATCGGATATGGTCAAGATGATAGAGTTTGTGCTTTCACAACAATGCGTGCTATTTTTGAAATCGAAAATCCAAAGAGAACAGCTTGTGGATTATTCATGGACAAAGAAGAAATTGGTTCAATGGGTAATACAGGTATGGCTTCATATTTCTGGGAAAATACAATGACTGAACTTGTTAATTTAGAAGGAGATTTTTGCCAACTTAAAGTTAATCGTTCATTAAAAAATTCAAAAGTATTATCAGCTGACGTTGCAGCAGGATTAGATCCTGATTTCCCTGAAGTTTGTGAATCAATGAATGCAGCTGTAATAGGCTCAGGTATTTCAATTTGCAAATATACTGGAAGTGGTGGAAAATTTGGTTCAAGCGATGCTAATGCTGAATTTTTAGCAGAAGTTAGAAATGTATTTAAAGAACATAATGTTGTATGGCAAACTGCAGAACTTGGTAAAGTTGACCAAGGTGGTGGCGGAACAATCGCATTACTTCTTGCAAAATATGGGGCAGAAGTTTTAGATGCTGGTCCTGCTACATTAAGTATGCACTCACCATATGAAGTTACAAGTAAAGTAGATATTTATATGAGTTACAAAGCATATAAGGCATTTATGTTATAATAAATTACACCTACAGATATTAATCTAGTAGGTGTTTTTTTATCTCTTGGTATATATTATTGAATAGAATTACGATAGTCAAAAAAATCTTTAAATTATTTTGTTAAAATAACTTGACAAGATTTCTTTGTAGAGTTATAATAAGCTTGTAAAAGGATATAATTCAAAAACCTTATAATTACTCTGTAATTATTAATTATTTTTGAGTTATTAAATATTCTTAAAGGAGGTTTTTTATGAAGGCTGTAGTTGTTAACAAAGAAGGTACTGGTGTTGAAGTAGTTGAGAGAGAAATTAGAAAACCAGGTTATGGAGAAGCATTAATTGACATTGAATACTGCGGTGTTTGTCATACTGACTTACATGTTGCAAAAGGTGATTTTGGGAAAGTTCCAGGACGTGTATTAGGACATGAAGGAATTGGTATTGTAAAAGAACTTGGCGAAGGTGTTAAATCCTTAAAAGTTGGCGATAGAGTAAGTGTTGCATGGTTCTTTGAAGGTTGTGGATACTGTGAATACTGTAATACTGGAAAAGAAACGCTTTGTAGAACTGTTAAAAATGCAGGATATTCTGTTGACGGTGCAATGGCAACTCAATGTATTGTAACTGCTGATTATGCTGTTAAAGTTCCTGATGGACTAGATCCAGCTCAAGCAAGTAGTATTACTTGTGCAGGTGTAACTTGCTATGCAGCTATAAAAGCTGCTAAACTAAAACCAGGTCAATGGATTGTTATATACGGTGCAGGTGGTCTTGGAAACCTAGCAGTTCAATATGCTAAAAAAGTTTTTAATGCTCATGTTGTTGCTGTAGATATTAACGACGATAAACTTGCTCTTGCTAAAGAATGTGGAGCTGATATTGTTATTAATGGACTTAAAGAAAATCCAGTTGAAGTAATTAAAGAAAAAACAGGTGGTTGTCATTCAGCAGTTGTTACTGCAGTTTCAAAAGTAGCTTTCAACCAAGCTATTGATTCTGTTAGAGCAGCAGGTATAGTTGTAGCTGTTGGATTACCTTCAGAAACTATGGACGTATCTATTGTTAAAACTGTTCTTGACGGTATTGAAATTATTGGTTCTCTTGTAGGAACAAGAAAAGACTTAGAAGAAGCTTTCCAATTTGGTGCTGAAGGTTTAGTTGTTCCAGTTGTTAAAAAACGTCCAATAGAAGATGCTCCAGCAATTTTCAAAGAAATGGAAGATGGAGTAATTACAGGTCGTATGGTTATTGATATGAAAATGTAAGAAATAAAGAATTAAAAAAGAGGCATAAGCCTCTTTTTTTGTAGGTAAATTGTTAAGTCAAGTGCAACATTTAATATAAGTTTCAAAACAATTCTTTGTTAGGTGTTTTAAAATTTATACATTTTCTAGGTCTATTATTAAGCCTTGATTGTACTAACTCTAATTCTTCTTCATTCACTTGAGATAAATCCATCCCCTTTGGATAATATTCTCTTAGAAGTCCATTTGTATTTTCATTTGTTCCTTTTTGCCAAGCACAATATGGATCACAAAAATATGTTTTACATTCTAATTTTTCTTCTATTTTCAAGTATCCTGAAAATTCTTTTCCTCTATCAAAGGTTATTGTTTTTACCATTTCTTTTGGTAAATCTCCTAAAGCATCTATAACCGCTCTTGTAACATTCTTTTCTGTTCTATCTGGTAGTAAAATGACCTTACAATATCTTGATTTTCTTTCTACTAATGTTAAAAAACAATATTTACTTTTTCTCTTGAGGTCAAATCTTACAGATTCTACTGTGTCTCCTTCCCAATGCCCATAATCTATTCTTTAAAGATAGAAGAACAGAAGTTTAACGTTTTTGGAAAAGAAGTTCAAGTTTATTTCAGTGTCACTAGAACAACAAGTTTATCCATTGAAAAGCCACCACTAGCGTTATCATCGTAAGTTGTTTTCTTACATTTTGATAAATTTTTGAGAAAGTTGATTAATATTTTAGACTAAAGGGTATATAATTTA
The DNA here is from genome assembly GCF_021300775.1 of Parvimonas micra. Classification (GTDB taxonomy): domain Bacteria; phylum Bacillota; class Clostridia; order Tissierellales; family Peptoniphilaceae; genus Parvimonas. The sequence continues at coordinate 363,614 of NZ_JAJTJP010000003.1, read as the reverse complement.
CAATTGTGGAGGTGAACACATGAAAAAAGAAGAAAAAACAAGACTACGAAGAGAGAAAATCATTACAGCTGCTTTGTTTGAATTTGCTACAAAAGGCTATCAAGTTTTTGTAATCAATGAACTTTGTAAAGTGGATGGTATTTCCAAAGGAGTTTTGTATCATAATTTTTCAGGGAAATCATACCTCTATCTAACTTGTATTCAGGAGAGTTTTGAGAAAGCTTTGGCAGTGTTTCTAGGGGTGGATGGTCAAGTGCCCTCTTTAGCTGATTATATGGAAAGATGTCACCAATTTTATCAGCAATACCCAGAACATAGCCACATTTTCTTTGAGGCAATGATTGCGACACCAGAAGAATTGGAAGCAGACATAGCACCCCAGAAAGCTATCTTTTTGGACTTGAATGAACAAGTTTGTCAAAAACTTATATCAGAATCCAAACTGAAAGAGCATATTGATGAGAAGCGAGCTATGGCCTATCTGCGATTGATTCAGGATATGTTTCGCTCCTATTATTTAACTGTTTCGTAAGATAGCAGTTTGCCTGACTTGGTTTCAGGATATGAACGTCAATTATCACAAGTACTGGATATGATGATTTATGGAATACTAGAGGAAGAGTCCTCTAAGAAAGGAGAAAAATAATGTCGAAAAATTGGAAATGGTTGTTATTAATCGCGGGTATTTTTGCAGTTTTGACAGGTTTTAATATGATTGCATATCCTGCTGTTAGCTTGGCTTCCATGACTTTCTTGTTTGCGCTTGTATTTGTAGTTCAAGGGATTTCTGAGATTGTACAATACTTCAAATCAGAAGAAAAGCATGGCTGGAATTTATTTGGGGGAATTGTTACCCTTATCCTCGCTCTTACTTTGTTCTCAGGTAGCTTTATTGAAATGGTATTTTTTGTACCATATATCATTTCTATCTGGGCCTTAACAAATGGTATTACAAAAACTATCGTTGGTTTCAAGGTTCGTAAGATTGATAAATCGGTAGGTAATCCTCTAGTTTGGATGGGGATTTTAGGAATCGTAGTAGGTTTAATCATGATGGGACACCCATTGATGACTAGTATATTCATTAGTTACAACATTGCCTTTGTCTTTATTTATCAAGGTATTGTGGCTATTGCTCAATTTTTCAAGATTAAATAAGAAAAAAAGACTCTTTATCAACTGTAGTGGGTTGATAAAAAGTTACAACCTGGAGAGGACCAAATTGGTTCTCTCCTTTTTGGTATTCAAAGCAATGAGAATTCTAGTTTTAAAATTTTCAAGGACTAAACCCATCCATAATAATAATTTTCACCTGACAGCGAATAGCTCTATCGTATCTAATAAAGTGATTTCGGATAACGCTTGTGTTCTGCCCTCAAGAACAGTGATGATATTTAGCTTTTCAAAATCTTGAGCAATAAAGATCATCTTTCCCTTAGTAAAGGAGTACTCGTCCCAGGACATAATCTTTTGTAGATGTGAAAAATCATGCTCAAAGTGGAAGTTGATGTGGTTTTAACATTTTCTAAACTACTCCCTTGATATATTTGTTCTGGAGACCATTGTTATAATATTTTGGCTTCTATATATTTTATCGAATTGTGATCAAATTTAGAATTTCTTTTATATTCTATTCTTCTTTTTTCATATTTCTTTTGAGCGACTATTGGAAAATACCTCTTAAAAGATGAATTTTTATTATTAGTTTTAATTTTGTTTCTATTAATTTCTCTTGAAATTGTACTAGGATACCTCTTAATTGCTTTTGCTATTTACCTTATACTCATTCCTAAATTTAAAAATTGGTATATACAACTTCTTTCAAATATGGTAATATGTTTGTAACCCATAGAGTAATCCTACTGTTAATTGTTAGTTTAATCACCTATATTTTAACATAGATTCTCTATGAGTTTTTTGTTGCACTTAATATGATAAATTATCTGTACAAAAATTTATATTACAATTAAATCTTCATTTTAGCAATAAATATATTCCGTTTACTATATTGTGATATAGCATAATTGTTAAAAACATCAATATATTTTTGCTTTTTTATGAAAACGATATGCAAAAATTATTTAATCTAAACTTTTTAGGTTTTTAGCTATATTTATATAATTTTATTGAAATTAAAGAAAATATATGAAAATGTTTGAAAAAACCATAAAAATATTTGTTTTTGTGATTTTAATCACTGACTGAAACTTATGTTGGGTATATACTATTTATATAGAAACCAAAAATATTTACATAATGAAAAAATAGAGGAGATGATTTTATGGACGCATGGAGAGGTTTTAAAAAAGGAAACTGGAGTGAAAATATCGACACTAGAGATTTCATTCAACTAAATTATACACCTTATGAAGGAGATGAAAGTTTCTTAGCTGAACCAACAGAAAGAACTAAAAACTTATGGAAAAAAGCTGAAGACTTAATTTTAGAAGAAGTTAGAACAAAAACTGTTAAAGTTGATACTACAAGAGTTTCTGGAATTAACAATTTTCCAGCTGGATATTTAGATAAAGAAAATGAATTAATCGTAGGTTTTCAAACTAACGAACCAATGAAGAGAATCGTAAATCCTTACGGCGGATACAGAATGGTTACTAACTCTTTAGATGCTTATGGATTAAAGATGGATCCAACAATTGAAAAATATTTCAATGAATTCAGAAAAACTCATAACCAAGGAGTATTTGACGCTTATACTTCTCAAATGAGAAAAGCTAGAACAGTTGGTCTTTTAACAGGTCTTCCAGATGCTTATGGACGTGGAAGAATTATAGGAGATTACAGAAGAGTTGCTCTTTATGGAATTGATAGATTAAGAGAAGATAAATTAAATGAATTCAAAAAATTAGAGAGTGAATTAGCTTCAGAAGATATAATTAGACTTAGAGAAGAACTTTCTGAACAATACAGAGCTTTAGATGAAATGAAGAAAATGGCTTTGGAATATGGATATGATATTTCTGTTCCAGCTAAAAATGCTAAAGAAGCTATTCAATGGTTATACTTTGCTTACTTAGCAGCTGTTAAAGAAAATAATGGAGCTGCAATGAGCCTTGGTAGAAATGGTGGTTTCTTAGATATCTACATCAAGAGAGATATTGATGAAGGAACTTTAACAGAAAGTGAAGCTCAAGAATTAATCGATCAATTCGTTATGAAACTTAGAATGATGAGACATTTAAGAACTCCTGAATATGATGATTTATTCGCTGGAGATCCTACTTGGGTTACTGAATCTCTAGGTGGTATGGGAATTGATGGTAGAACATTAGTTACTAAGACAGCTTTTAGAATTTTACACACTTTAACTAATTTAGACTCTTCACCAGAACCAAATATGACTGTTCTTTGGAGTTTAGATTTACCAGAAGGCTGGAAAAATTATTGCTCAAAAATGAGTATTCAAACAGGTTCATTACAATATGAAAATGATGATGCAATGAGACCAGTTCATGGAGATGACTATGCAATAGCTTGTTGTGTATCTTCAATGGTAATTGGTAAACAAATGCAATTCTTTGGAGCTAGAGCAAATCTTGCAAAATCACTTCTTTACGCTATTAACGGTGGTGTAGATGAAATGAAGAGAGCAAAAGATGGTTCTTTAATCAAAGTTTTAGATGGTATTGAACCAATTAAAGATGAAGTTTTAGATTTTGACAAAGTTTATGCTAACTACAAACTAGTTTTAGAAAAAGTTGCAAAACTTTATGTAAATACAATGAATACAATTCACTACATGCATGATAAATATGCTTATGAAGCTGGACAAATGGCTTTACATGATACATTTGTTCATAGATATATGGCATTTGGTGTAGCTGGTATTTCAATCGTAGCTGACTCATTAAGTGCAATTAAATATGCAAAAGTTAAACCAATAAGAGATGAAAATGGATTAGCTATTGATTTTGAAATTGAAGGAGATTTCCCAACTTATGGAAATGATGATGACAGAGTTGACTCATTAGCAGTAGAAGTTATCGAAGGATTCATGAATGAACTTAGAAAAACTCCTACTTACAGAAATTCTGAACATACACTTTCAATCTTAACTATAACTTCAAACGTAGTTTATGGTAAGAAAACTGGAACAACTCCTGACGGAAGAAAGAAAGGCGAACCATTCGCACCAGGAGCTAACCCAATGCATGGAAGAGATAAGACAGGTGCAATTGCATCACTTAACTCAGTTGCAAAAATTCCTTTTGCAGGATGTTGTCAAGACGGTATTTCAAATACATTCTCAATAGTTCCAACAGCATTAGGAAAGAGTGAAGATGAAAGAAAAGTTAATTTAACAAACTTGATGGACGGTTATTTTGAACAATTAGCATTCCATTTGAATGTTAACGTACTTGATAGAGCGACATTAATGGACGCTTATGAACATCCAGAAAAATATCCAAACTTAACAATTCGTGTTTCTGGATATGCAGTTAGATTTAACAGATTAACTAAAGAACAACAAATGGAAGTAATTCACAGAACATTCCATGAAGGTTGTTAATAAGTTGCTAATTAGATAAATAAAACAAAGCAGGATGTCCTGCTTTGTTTTTTCTACATTATTTTTAAAAAGGTGATTTTATGGTAATAGGCAGGTTGCATTCAATTGAAACAATGGGGCTTGTTGACGGACCGGGCATAAGAACAATTTTCTTTTTACAAGGTTGTCCTTTAAGATGTCTTTACTGTCATAACCCTGATACTCAAGCATTGCAAGGCGGTACGGAGATAACGCCTGACTTTGTGCTGTCTAAAGCTATGAGATACAAAACATATTATAGAGGTAATGGAGGAGTAACTTTTTCAGGAGGAGAACCTCTTTTACAAGGAGAATTTCTTGCAGAAAGTCTAAAACTATTAAAAGAAAATGGATTTAATACTTGTATTGATACTAGTGGATATGGAAATGAAAAGTATTTTAAGGAAATTTTAGAAAATACAGATACAATTTTACTAGATGTAAAAAGTTTTTCTAATCAAGGTTATATAGAAATGGTAAAACAAAAAATTGATGGTTTTTATAAATTCTTAGAATATATTGATAAGTATTTTAATGGTAAAATCTGGTTTAGACATGTTATGGTTCCAGGTTTTACGGATAATAAGGAATCTATGGATAAACTTGTTGAGATAATTGAACCGTACAAGGATAAAATTGGAAGAGTTGAAATACTACCATATCATGTTATGGGTGTTGAAAAATACAAAGAAATCGGAAAAGAATATCAACTTAAAGATGTTCCTGCAATGAATAAAGAAAAAGCAGCTATGCTTGAAAGTTATGTAAGAAGTAAATTAAAATTAATATAATTTTAAAATCACTCAATCGAGTGATTTTTTTACTTGATTTTAATTTATTTTAAGGTTATACTGTTATAGTATAGATAAAAACACGGGGTGATTTTATGAGAATTTTAATTTGTGAAGATGAAATAGATTTGGCAGATGGTCTAAGTACTATTTTAAAAGGAAATAAATATTCTGTTGATGTTGTTTATGACGGAGAAGAAGCACTTAATTATTTAGAAGCTGAAAATTATGATGCCGTTATTTTAGATATAATGATGCCAAAAGTTGATGGAATAACAGTTTTAAAGACAATTAGAGAAAATGGAAATAGTATTCCAGTAATTATGCTTACAGCAAAATCACAGCTTGATGATAAGATTATTGGACTTGATAGTGGAGCTGATGATTATCTTACTAAGCCATTTGAAGTTAAGGAACTTCTTGCAAGACTTAGAGCGATAACAAGAAGAAAAGACAATGTTACAGATAATGTTTTAACATTTGGAAATATTACTTTGAATAGAACAACTTTTGAATTATCTTCTAAAAAAGAAAGTTTTAAACTTACAAATAAGGAATTTCAAATGTTAGAAATGCTAATGTTAACACCTTCAAATATAATTCCAGCAGATACTTTTATGGATAAAATTTGGGGATATGATACAGATTCAGATATAAGTGTTGTTTGGGTTTACATCTCATATCTTAGAAAAAAACTTGCAAAAATGGAAGCTGATGTAGAAATAAAAGTAACAAGAAATGTTGGATATTCTTTGGAGGAGATAAATGGAAAATAAACTTAGGAAGAAGTTTATCTATTTTTCAGTTGGTATTATTTCAATTGTAACTGTAATAATTATTGGATTTGTAAATTTTGCTATTTTTTATAATTTGAATAGAAATTCAGATGAATTATTAAAAACTTTGGCTGAAAATAATGGTGTTATGCCAAAAATTGCAATGGTTGAAAATAGCGATTATGATCAAAGAGTATTATATTTAAAAAATATTTCAAATAGATTTTTTACAGTTAGAACAGATGTTCAAAAAAATATTATAACTGTTAATACTGATGATGTATTTTTTACAAGTGCTCAAGAAGCGGTTGAATATGCGAAAACTGTTCTATCAAAAGGTCAAAGTAAAGGTTTCTATAAAGGGTTCAAATATTTAATTGAAGATACAGGTAAGGGAAAACTTATTGCCTTTGTAGATGTTGTAAAAGATTATGGTGTTATTTATTCAAACCTAGGAAATAGTATAATTATTGGTATTGTTGTTTTATTTCTTGTTGCATTATTTTCATTTCTTTTATCAAAAAAAGCTGTTAGACCAATGGTTCAAGCGTATAAAAAACAAAATGCTTTTATTACAGATGCAAGTCATGAGCTAAAGACTCCATTGGCAATAATAAAAACGAGTGCAGATGTACTTGAAATGGAAAATGGCGAATGTAAATGGACAGGTAATATACATAAACAGGTAAATAGATTAAATGAACTTATTGGTAATTTAATTTCACTTACTAAACTTGATGAATCAGATGAATTAGAAAAATTTGAATTTTCTTTTTCTGATATATTAAGTGAATCTGTAACTGATGTTAAAGATTATGCTTTAAGTTTGAATAAGAATATTGTTGCAAATATTGAAAAAGGAATTTCTTTTAAGGGAAATGAAGAATTAATTAGAAAAGTTATATATATTCTACTAGATAATTCTATTAAATATGCTAAAGAGAATAGTGATATAAATGTTAATCTTTCAAGACAAAACAGGAGAATTGTCTTTACAATTGAAAATGAAGCAGATAATTTAGAAATTAAAAACTATAATGTGCTTTTTGAAAGATTTTACAGATCAGATAGTTCTAGAAATAGTAAAACTGGTGGTTATGGAATTGGACTATCAATTGCTCAATCAATAGTTTTAAAGCATAGAGGAAGAATTTCAGCAGATAGTTTTGACGGGAAAAAGATTATTTTTTCAGTTAAATTTTAAAAATTTAAAATTAAGAATGTATTAGAGTTATTATTAAATTAATAGCTCTTTTTTTTATATATTTAAAAAAGTTTTTTATAATTACTTTTCCTTTTTTGATTAAACAAAGGTGTTTTCTTTATTCATCATATTTTATTCAAAATATTTTTAAGTAAAAATATATTTAAGGTTAATTAAAGGTTGCTTAAGTAAAATGTATTTACACAAAAGAATAAAATTATTTTTTGTATAAAAAATAAGGAGGAAATATGAGGGCTAATAAATTGGTAGTTGAATTATTTAGTTTAGCAATACTGTCAGGTTCTTTGGTCGCTTGTAGCAAAAATGCAAGTAATTCAAAACCACAGTCAATGCAAAATATGAAAATAAATACAACCAAGTCAAATTCAAAGTCAAATATTTTTACCGATGATGATTATAATGCGATTGTTGATGAAAAAAATAGTACAATTTTAGATTTAAGTGATATTTATAATTTAAAAGCAGAAAATGTTAGTATATCTGGAAATATAATTACAATCTCTTCGGAAGGAACTTACATTCTAACTGGAGTGCTTGAAGAAGGACAAATTATAGTTAATGCAAAGGATGAAGATAAAGTTAGACTGGTATTAAAAGAAGTTTCTATAACTTCTTCAAAGGGAAGTCCCATTTTAGTAAAAAATGCTAGTAAAACTATTATAACTCTTGCATCAAATACTAATAATAAATTAGAACTAAAGGGTGATTTTGGTAAAAATAAAAATAAGGATTCGGTTATTTTTTCAAATAGTGATTTAAGTTTTAATGGTACAGGTATTTTAAATCTTTTCTCATCTTATGGAAGAGGAATTGTATCTCAAGATAAAGTTGTCTTTGTAGATGGGAAATATGCACTTGAAACTTCAGGTAATTCTGTAACTTCTAAAAATTCCGTTGCAATAGCTGATGGAAAATATTATATCAAAGCTGGAGATAATGGAACTGCTTTAAAAGTTGACGGAGAAGAAAATAAAGGTAGAGTGTATATTCAAAATGGAGATTTTGATATTTTTGCCGGAAAAGATGGAATTAATTCAAATTCCAATATTACTATAAATAACGGTAATATAAATATAAAAAGTAAAGATAATGGTATTGAAAGTGAAAACATAGACATAAGAGGCGGAAACACAAGAGTTGTTTCGAAAGATGATGGAGTTTTAGCTAGTAGCAAAGAAGATACCGAAACAGACACTTTATATATAAGAATAAATGGTGGAAAAGTTAATGTCTTTTCTGAAAAAAATGGACTAAATTCAAAGGGAGACATCTCTATTGAAGGTGGAGAAACTTTTGTTGAAAGTTCAAATAATGAAAATTCAGCGATTAAATATGAGGGTAATGCAAAAATAACAGGTGGAACATTTGTTGGAATTGGCGGTGATTCAAAAATTAAATCTTTTGGAGATTTATCAACTCAAGGAAGTGTTTTACTGTATTTTCCAGAAAGCACCAAAGAAAATTTAAAATTAATAGATGACTTTGGAAGAACCTTAATTGAATATAAGCCAACTTCTGAATATAAAAGTGTTATACTAAGTACAAAAGATTTTAGACTAAATAAAAGATATAAATTAGTGGCAGGAGATCAGACTTTGGATGTTTTCTTAGACAAATTAAATTACAAATCTGCCAAAGTTAATGAAAAATATTAGACTAAAAAATAACTGATGATTTTAAAAAAAGCTGTGATTACTCACAGCTTTTATTTTTATCTAATATATGAAACAATTTCTCTTTCTTCAATTTTTACCATTCCAAGAGATTTATAAAATTCATTATCTCTAATATCATGAATATCCGTAAAAAGACAAAAAGACCTGACATCTTTATATTTTTCAGAAACTGCCTTAAATAGATTTGTTCCAATTCTCTGTCTGTAATAGTCGGAATCTACAATCAAATCTTGAACAATAACTATATGTTCACCATCTCCTAAACAGCGAATAAAGCCAATTAATTTATTCTGTTCAAAAGCACCTAAAAGATAAATTGAATTTTTAAAAGCTCTATTTAGTTTTTCGTCATCTTTTAGATATGCCAACCAATTTGCTGATTTATAAATTCTCTTAATATCTTCTAAATATTCATTAAAATCAAATTCTCTTAATTCCATAAATCCTCCTAAATTTCTAAAAGCAATTTAATTCCATCTCTTAGTTTTTCGTCACTAAGTGTTGCAAAACCTAATAAAATCGAAGGAATTTCTCTTTTTGTTCCGTATGAGCTAAGTCCATAGACTTTTATCTTTTTTTCTTTTGCTTTTTTCACAATATCTTCTTCATTATAATGTTTTGGATACTCTAAAACTAAATGAAGTCCAGCATCTGCACCTCTTATTGTAATATCTTTTCTTTCGCTTAGCATATCCATTAGTAATTGTCTTTTTTTGGAATAAATTTTTCTCATTCTATTTAAATGTTTTTCAAATTCTCCAGACTCTATAAAAGTTGTTAGCATTTTTTGAACCATAATTGAAACAGGACATATAAAATATTTAAAAATCCTATTATATTTTTCGACTAAATCAAAAGGTAAAACCATAAAACTTACTCTAAAACTAGGAGAAATTGACTTTGAAAAAGAGCCAATATATATTACTTTATCATTGATATCAATTGATTTTAAAGCAGGGACTGGTCTTTTTGAATATTTGAACTCACTATCATAATCATCTTCTATTATGTATTTTATCTTTTTCATATTTAAAAGCTCAACACGTCTTTGCATATTCATTATAACTCCAGTTGGAAACTGATGTGCAGGTGTTAGAACACAAAAATCCGAGTCTGATTTTTTCAATTTTTTTAAATCCATTCCATTTTCATCAACAGAAATAAGATTATACTTAATATCATTTGTATCCATTATATTTGAAAGCATACTATAACCTGGATCTTCAATTCCAAATTTTCCAGAAATTAATTCGAAAATAATTTGAAAAAGGTATTCTGAACCACTTGAAATAACTATTTGAGAAGCATCAGTCCTAAAACCTCTTGATTTGTTTAGATATTCAGCTATTTGAATTCTAAGAGGAAGATATCCTTGATATTCAACTTTTTCTAATACGTCTTTATTATCAAAAATATTTGAAGAGATTTTTTTAAATATCTTGTAAGGAAATTCTTCGCTTACACCACTATATGAAAAGTCATAGTCTATATTTTCATTTTCTGTTTTTATATAAATTGGTTTATTGTCTAAAATATAAAGCTCTCCAACATCAGAAACAAAAAATCCCTGTCTTTCTTTAGAGTAAATAAAGCCTTCTTCTATTAGTTTTGAATAGGCATTATCCACAGTATTTAGTGAAATTTTATATTCCTTTGCTAAATTTCTCTTACTAGGAAGCTTTGTATGAGCTTTATAAGTTCTGTTTATTATCTCATTTTTAAAATATTCATAAATCTGAATATAGAGAACTCCATTATTTAATATTAACATTCTGGCACCATAAAAAAAGATTATTTTGATACTACAAATAGTATCAATAAATGTATTATACTATATTTGAACAAAATAATCAAAGGAGTGTTTTATATGGAAAACAAACTAAACATAAAGAAAATAACATTAATAGGAGTAATGGCAGCATTAGTATTTGTCGCATCACAAATCCAAATTCGTATACCTCTTGGCGGAAGTGAAACTAGAATACATATTGGAAATGGATTTTGCTTATTATGTGGTTTAATATTAGGACCAGTAACAGGTGGACTTGCAGCAGGTTTTGGCTCTGCACTTTTTGACCTTTTTAATCCTGTTTATTTACCTTCTGCACCATTTACATTTGCATTCAAATTTTTAATGGCTTTCATCTGTGGAAAAATTGCTTATTCACATGGAGCAAAAGCTGAAAATTTAAATAAAAATATAATAGGCTCAATAGTAGGAGCTGTTACTTATGTAATTTTATATCTTTCAAAGAGTTATATTACTGATATTTATGTTAAGGGCTTACCACAAGCAGGAGCAATTGCAAAAGGATTACAAAGACTAGGAGCTTCAACAACAAATGCTATCGCAGGTGTAATAATTGCAGTAGTTTTAGTACAAGCATTACAACCAATATTAAAAAAGGCTTTAAGATAGATGAAAATTTTAGTTCTAAATGACTATTGTTGTGTTGGAAATTGTGCTTTAAAAGTTAACATTTCAGTTCTTACACAAAATGGACATGAAGTATTTGGAGTTCCAACAAAAATATTTTCATCAAATATGAGCTATAAAGATTACATTAGCTTTGATTTGCCAAATTTTGAAGAAGTAACAAAAAAAGTTTTTGAAATTAAAGATGTTGACGCAATTTATATTGGATTTATCGATAATAAGAAATATTTTAAATTTATAAAAGAAATTTTGCAAAATTTTAAAGGAAAAGTAATTTTAGATCCAATACTTGGAGATAATGGAGCAAAATATTCAGGTACAAAAGTTGAACAAATTGAATTTTATAGAGAATTTTTAAAATATACGGAAGTAGTAACTCCAAACCTTACAGAAGCAATTTTGCTTACAGATTATGATAAAAACTTTTCTGAAATCAAAAGAGAAGATGTGGAAGAAATAGCGAAAAAATTAAAAAAAATGGGTTCAAAACAAGTTTTAATTAAAAGTTTTGAAGAAAATAACAAGCTAAACACATTTTATCTTTCAGAAAAAACTTCAAAATGGTTTGAAAAAGATAAGATTGAAGTAAAGATTTCTGGAACGGGAGATGCTTTCTCATCTCTAGTAACAAATGAGTTATTAAAAAATGAAAATTTAGAAAAATCAATTGATAAAATTCAAGATTTATTATATGAAAATATAAAAAATCAAGAAAAATTTGAAGGTTTAAATGAAATTAAATTAGAAAATTTTAAAATAGGCTTATAGCCTATTTTTTATTTCAAAAACTCCAAAAATTATAGAAAAGGTTAGGGGAATAAAAAGTTTCACGTCATAGCACAATGTAGAGAAAAGCCCCTAACACGTCATCTTGAGCGTAGTGAATCTAGTCCTAACTTTGTTTGCTTGAAAACAAAAGTAGGTCTGACGGAGTCATTGAGTACAACGACTCTGGAAATCTCCTAAGCACCATAATTATTAAACAATCTAATAAGATTATCAGGGACAATTGAACTAAATTAAAAGTATTTTGCAATTAAATTGTCATTCTTCTTTTTGATTATGATTATTTATTTTAATTAAAGGGTATATTGAAAATAATATAGAATAGGAGAGAGAACTATGAAAAAGAAAATTATTGCACTTGGTGCAGTACTTGTATTAGTTATAGGTCTTTTTGTTTTCAAAAATTTCTTTGTAAAAAATAAAGATGAAAACACAAGTAATAATACAGTTACTGAAAACCAAAATAAAAATACAGATTCTAAAAAAGAATCAAGTACAAATAATGACTCTAGCAAAAAGGAAGAAACAAAAAATGAGTCTAAGTCAAATGAAAAACTTACTTTGGAAAGTTTAAAAAGTCAAAAGAAAGTAATGATTTTAGATTTTAGCCAAGATGGTTGACATGCTTGTACTATACAGCATAAGGTTTTGGAAAAACTAAGAGAAGAATATAAAGATAGAGTAATTATACAAACTATTAATATTAGAAAAGAAATGGACTTTACGTCACAATTCCCTATAAGAGTAACACCTACATTATTTTACTTTAATGCAGATGGAACACCATTTAAAAGCCCAGAAGAATTAGAATCAAGAATTAACTATGTTGCTTATGAAGATAGAAAATCTGGAGAATTAAAATTAGGTGGTTCAGAGGGAGTTGTTCAATACGAAGATTTAAAGGCAGTTATTGAGGAGATGTTAAAAAATGCTAAATAATTTAGAGAGCTTAATAGGTAATGGTTTAAAATCATTTAGTATCTTTGCTCCAATTTTAGCTTTACTTGGAGGGATACTTACTTCTATTTCACCATGCTCACTTGCTTCAATTCCATTAGTTATTGGATATATGACTGGCACAAAAGAAGATGATACAAAAAGAGCTTTTAAAACTTCCGTTGTATTTGCAATCGGTATGGCTATAACTTATACAACACTTGGAGTTTTAGCGGCATTGTTAAGTAAAATTTTCAATCAATCAGGACAATTTTGGAATTTATTTCTAGGAACTGTAATGATTTTAATGGCATTACAAACTTGGGAAGTAATAAATGTAATTCCAAGTAAAATTTTGACTAATAAAAGCAAAAAGACAGGCTATGTTGGAGCTTTGATTGTTGGAATAATGGCGGGATTATTTTCTAGCCCTTGTTCAACACCGATTTTAGTTGCTTTACTTGCAATTGTTGCTTCAAAAGGAAGTTTGCTTTGGGGAGTGTTATTATTCTTACTTTATTCAATAGGAAATAGTATTTTAGTTATTGTTGCAGGAACAAGTACAGGATTTGTTGGTAAAGTGATGTCAAATAAATCTTATGGGAAAATTTCAGATATTGTAAAAATAGTTTTTGGAATAATTATTTTACTAATCGGATTATATTTCCTATATCTAGGATTTTAATAAAAATTTTAAGAAGAACATTTATGTTCTTCTTTTTATTTTCAAAAGTAGTATAATAGTATTAACAATTAAAAATAAGAGAGTGATTATATGAATAAAAATAAAGAACAAATGTTGGATTATTTAGTAAAAGCATTTATAGCTGAGTCAGACGATTATAAACATATACCAATTCCTGAGGACGAAAGTCAAAAGAAAATTATTTTGCGTTCTCTTATGAATATCCGTATTCCAAGAAAAATGGATGATGAGGTTTTAAAAGTTCAAGATGAATTTTTAAAATTTTGTGCAGAAGAAAAGGGAATTGTAGAGTTAAAAGATATTCCTATTATAAAAGATATTTTTTCTATATGGCAGGGAGATATTACAAGACTCAAGGTTGATGCAATAGTTAATGCCGCAAATTCAATAATGCTTGGGTGTTGGGCTCCAATGCATCTATGTATTGATAATCAAATACACACTTTCTCAGGAATACAACTAAGAGCTGAATGTAATGAAAAGATGAAGGAACTTAAGAAAAAATATGGAGAGGATTACAAACAGCCAACGGCTATTCCAATGCTTACTGATGCATACAATCTACCTTCAAAAAAAGTAATTCATATTGTTGGGCCTATCGTTTATGGAGAGCTTACAGAAGATTTGGAAAAAGATTTAGCTGACTGTTATGGAAGAACTTTGGATATGTGTTTGGAAAATGGACTTAAAAGTGTAGCATTTTGTTGTATATCAACAGGTGAATTTAGATTTCCAAAAGAAAGAGCAGCAGAAATCGCAATTGATACAACAAAAAAATGGGTTAAAGAGCATCCAATGGCAATGGATAGAATTATTTTTAATGTTTTCAAAGATGAGGATAAGAAATATTATGAAAGAAAATTATAATAAAACAGACGGATATAGAGAAAGTATTCAAATTGGACTTAAGGGATTAAAGTCTGTTGGAAAAAATATATCGTCTCAAGAAGAGTTAGAAGAAGTAAAAATTGAAAATTTAAAAAATGAAATAAAAAATGCTGATGCAATTGTAATAGGTGCAGGAGCTGGACTTTCAACTTCTGCAGGTTTTACTTATAGTGGAGAGAGATTTGAAAAATATTTTTTTGATTTTTCAAAAAAATTTGGAATAAGCGATATGTATTCAGGTGGCTTTTATCCATTTCCAGATAAAGAAACAACATGGGCTTGGTGGGCAAGACATATATATTTTAATAGATATATCGAACCACCGAAACCGGTTTACGGAGATTTGTTTTCCATTATAAAGGATAAAGAATATTTTGTTATAACGACAAATGTAGATCATCAATTTCAAAGAGCGGGATTTGATAAAAAACGTCTTTTCTATACTCAAGGTGATTATGGATTATTTCAAAGCGTGAATTCACAAAATCAAAATACTTACGATAACGAAGAGTGGGTTTTGAAAGCTATAGAAGCTCAAGGTTTTAAGAAAAATGAAGAAGGTATTTTTGAAGTTCCTGATAATAAAGAAATATCAATGAAAATTCCGACTGAGTTAATTCCAAAATGTCCCGATGATTCGGATGTAACTATGAATCTTCGTGTGGATAGTTATTTTGTAGAGGATGAAGGTTGGCAAAGGGCGTCTAAAGCATATTCTGATTTTCTTGAAAAATATAAAGATAAACATATACTCTTTTTAGAGCTAGGAGTTGGAAATAATACACCAGTAATTATAAAATATCCTTTCTGGCAAATGGCAATTGAAAATAAAAATGCAGTATATGCTTGTATTAACTATAATGAAGCATTCTGTCCAACTCAAATAAAAGATAGAAGTATTTGTATAAATGGAGATATTGGAGAAATACTAAAGAAAATTATGAAATAAAAAGAATACTCAAAAGAGTATTCTTTTTTTGTGTAAATAAGAAGTAAAGTTATTTATAAACTGAATATAAATATATTAATTCACGTCATAGCAACAAGCAAAGTAAATCCCTCAACACGTCATCTCGACTGGAGCAACGCGAAATGGAGAGATCTCCTAAAGCCTCCCGCTATTAAAATTATTAAAAAATCAAAAAAATTTTTCATTTCATAAACATTTCATAAATCTAGTTTAAAATATCTCTTGCGAAGAAAATCATTGTAATAAGAGAGGAGCGAAATAAGATAGTGGTTAAAAATGCGATGGCATATGTTTTAAGAAAAAAGAATAGAACATTAATTGTTTTTATTATTTTAACAGTTGTACTTTCTTGTTTATATGCTTGTTTAAATATATTAAAATCTGGAACTAGCATGGAGAAGTCTTTATACAAATCATCAAATTCCTCTTCATCTATAACTAGAAAAGATGGCAATGGATATTTTGATAGGAATGAGTTTAAAAAAATAGAAGATATTAAAGAAATTGCAGAAACTATTAATCATTATGAGGGATTGGCTAGATTACATAATGCAAATGTTGTTGAAAGTGGTCAACAAATTACTAGAGATGATATTCCAAATGAACTTAAAAATATTGTTTCAATTCAATCTACAAGTAATGTTAAAAGGGATGTTTTGTTTAGTAGTGGAGTGTTTTCTATTAAAGAGGGAAGAAATCTTGAAAAAAATGATAAGTTTAAAATTTTAGTTCATGAAGAATTTGCTGAACATAACAATTTAAAACTTGGAGATAAGGTTAGTTTAGAATTTGTTAATACTAATGAAATGTCTAAAAGCAATAAAAAAACTGAATTTGAAATAGTGGGTATTTTTACTGGAAAGAAACAGGAAACACAAACTGGTTTGTCTTCTGACTTGAGTGAAAATATGATGTTTACTGATTATGATTCAGCACAAAAGGCTTTGAATAATGAAGAAAAAGAACTTGTAAATAAGATAACATTTTTTACAGATACTCCTGAAAAAATGGATGATGCAATAAATAAGGTTAAGGAACTTAATGTTAATTGGAGTAATTACACTGTTGATAAAGACTCAAATGCTTTTAAAGAAGTGTTAGAATCTTTAAGCGGAGTTAAGCATATTATTAAAATAATGACTTATTCAATAATGATTGGTGGCTCTGTAGTTCTTTCGCTGATTTTGATTTTATGGCTAAGAGAAAGAATATATGAAATTGGAATATTGTTATCTATTGGAGTAAATAAATTTAAAATAATTACTCAATTTATTTTAGAATTAGTTTTTATCTCTATTCCTACAATTATAGTTTCTTTAATAACTGGAAATATAGTTGTAAATCAAATTATTGGTGGGTTGATTAGTTCAGAGGATACTGCATCAATTCCTTCAAGTTTTGCAAGCAGTGGATTTAGTGTTGAAAATTCCATAACTTTTGTTCAAAGTTATGGAATTTTATTGTTAATTATTGTTTTATCAGTAATTTTTGCATCAGGTTTAATTTTAATAAAAAAACCAAAAGAAATATTATCACAAATTAGCTAGGAGGAAGTAATGAATACTTTAGAAATAAAAAATGTAACATATAGTTATGCGAATTCAAAAGAAAAAGTTTTATCTTTAATAAATCAAAGCTTTGAGCTTGGTAAATTCTATGCAATTATTGGAAAGTCTGGAACTGGAAAGTCAACATTGCTTTCATTAATGGCTGGTCTTGATAAACCAAATAGTGGAGAAATTTTATTTAATAATGAAAATATAGAAAAAACAGGTTATAGCAATCATAGAAAAAACAATATTTCTCTTGTTTTTCAAAACTATAACTTAATAGATTATTTATCACCTTTAGAAAATATTAGACTTGTAAATAATAAGGCATCTGAAGATATTTTACTTGAATTGGGTCTTGATAGAAGTCAAACAAGAAGAAATGTTATGAAACTTTCTGGTGGTCAACAACAAAGAGTTGCTATTGCAAGAGCTTTAGTATCAGAAGCACCAGTTATTTTAGCTGATGAACCAACTGGAAATTTAGATGAAGCAACAGCTGGAGAAATAATAGATGTTTTGAAAAAACTTGCTAAAGAAAGAAATAAATGTGTAATAGTTGTAACTCATAGTAAGGAAGTTGCAAGTGCAGCTGATATTATACTAGAACTTAGTAACAAAAAATTAAAAGAAGTTAAGAAAAGTAATTAGGAGGTAAACCATGTTAAAAAATGCTTTTGCATATGTAACTAGAAAGAGTTTAAAATCTTTAATTATATTATTAGTTATTTTATCTATGTCAACTCTTAGCTTGATTAGTTTGTCAATAAAAGATGCTACAAATAAGGCTTCAGAAGAAACTTTTGGAAATATTACAAATAGTTTTACAATGGAGATTAATAGAAGAGTAAATCAAGGTACACCAAGAGGTGGTGGTAATGTAAGAGGTCAAGATATTAAGAAAATCGTTGATTCTGGATATGTTGATAATTATGTTAAAAGAATAAATAGTGTTGCTGATTTAGATGATAATTTAAGTATCGTAGAAGCGCCTGGAACAGAAGCTAATCAATCTGCTGAAAGGGCGAAAAATTTTAAAAGAACAGTAATGCTAACAGGTGTTAATAATTCAACAAAAGAAACAAAATTTGTTTCAGGTGTATATAAACTAGTTGAAGGAGAACATTTAAATAGCGAAGATAAAAATAAAATACTAATGCATAAAGATTTAGCTGCAAAAAATAATTTAAAAATTGGGGATAAGATTAAATTAAAATCTAATATCTATGATGCAGATAATGAAAAGGGTGCAAATGAAACTGTAGAAGTAGAAATTAAAGGACTTTTTGATGGACATAATAAAGGGGGAGTAACTTACTCACAAGAACTTTATGAAAATACAATAATTACAGATATTCATACTGCAGCAAAAGTATATGGAAATACAGAGGATACAGCAACATACCAAGATGCTACTTTCTTTGTAAAAGGAAATAAAAACTTAGATGATGTTATAAAAGACCTTAAGAAATTAGATATAAATTGGAGAGCATATAATTTAATTAAGAGTTCTTCAAACTTCCCTGCATTGCAAAAATCAATATCAGGTATTTATGCAATTGCAAATCAACTATTTGCAGGATCCTTAATATTTGCAGGTATAGTAGTTACTTTACTATTATTCTTGTGGATGAATGCCAGAAAGAAAGAAATTGCAGTACTATTATCAATAGGTATGTCTAAAACTAAAATATTTGGACAATTTGCTATTGAATTAATTTTAGTTACAATACCAGCATTTATTGGCTCATATTTCTTGGCAGGATATACAGGAAAAATCCTTGGAAATAGTATTTTAAAAAGAGTTACAGGAAGTATTGCGAAACAAATTGCAAAACAATCAACTTCAACTAAATTGGGAGGAGGGGCTGAAGTTGATGGATTTAATAAGACACTTACTAGTTTGAATGTTACTATTAATCCGAAATCCCTTCTTTATGTAGTATTATTCATGTCATTAATACTTGTAATCGCGTTAGCAATATCTTCATTAAATATATTACGAAAGAAACCAAAAGATCTATTGATAGACACTAAATAGTTTAATTGGACGATTTCATAATATTATTTACCATAAAAATTATCGATGTTTTCATCGATAATTTTTATTTTATATGGTATACTTATTATAGTTATTTATTTTAAAAAGGAGGCTCTATGAGAATACTTGTTGTCGAAGATGATCAAATTATCAGAGAAGGAATTTCTGAATACTTATCTGAATTCGGCTATGATATTGTTCAAGCAAAAGATGGACATGAAGCCTTAAAAAACTTTGAGAGTTATGAAATTAATCTAGTAATATTAGATATTCAAATTCCGTTATTAAACGGATTAGAGGTTTTAAAAGAAATTAGGAAAAAAAGCGAACTTCCGGTTCTAATGCTAACAGCTTTTAATGATGAGGAATACAAGATAAATGCTTTTTCAAGTTTAGCTGATGGATATATGGAAAAGCCATTTTCATTACCGGTTTTAAAAGTTAGAATAGATTCTTTAATTAAAAGACATTTCGGAAATCATGAAAAATTTGAATATAATAATGCAGAAGTGGATTTTACAAGCTATTCAGCAAAATTAAATGGAGAAGATGTTGATATTAATGCAAAAGAACTTGAAATCTTAAAATATTTATTAGAAAATGAAGGACAGGCACTTACTAGAACACAGATAATAGATAATGTTTGGAAAGAGACTGATGAAATTCCTTTTGATAGAGTAATTGATGTCTATATAAAGGAGTTAAGAAAGAAATTAGGTTTAGATTGTATAGTAACAATCAGAAATGTTGGATATAAATTGGAGAGAAAATGAAGAATTTAAAGATATTTCCAAAAATGTTCTTACAAACTTTTGGGATTCTTGGAACAGTAATTATTTTAATACATTTGTTAGTGTTTTTTATTTTTCCAAGAACTTATTTAGAGACTAGAAAGCAAGAACTTTATTCAAAAGCTGATGAAATTTCTAAGAATGTTAAAGGACAGGATTTGAATTTTGTCGAACAGTCTTTAGAATTTTATTCAAAAAGCAGTGATATAAAAGTCTTTATAAAAGGACAAAATAGAGAAAATGAAGTTAAGATTGGTGATGACATCAATATTGACTTAAAAAGTGAAAATAATTCCTTAATAATTGAAGAAAGGGAAGTCGAATTAAAAAATGGCGAAAAAATTTCAATTCAATTTATTTCTACTGCTGATATGAATAAAGATGCAAAAGAATTGAGTTTTAAATTCTTGCCATATTCATTATCTATTTCATTTCTATTTTCAATTATAGTTTCGCTTATCTATGCAAAGGCGATAACTAATAATATAAAAGAAATAAAAAATGTTACTAAAAAAATGATGAAATTAGATAGAGATGCATATTTGAAGATTAAATCAACAAATGAAGTTGGAGAATTAAAGGAACATATTAATAATTTATATAGCACTCTATTAGAATTAATTGACGATTTAGAAATAAAAAATGAAGAGATAATTAAATTAGAAAAGTTGAAATACGACTTTTTTAGAGGTTCATCACATGAGTTAAAAACTCCGCTTGCAAGTTTGAAAATAATATTAGAAAATATGAAATACAATATTGGAAAATACAAGGACAGAGACTTATATATAGGAAATTGTATTGATATTGTTGACAATCTTACAAGAAGTATTTCACAGATGTTATCTGTTTCATCTTTTGAACATTTGAAAAATGATGAAGAAATAATAGTTGTAAATGATATATTAGAAGATGTGCTTAAACAGTATAAATTACTTGCAAATCAAAAGAATATAGAGATAAAAAATGAATTAAGTACAGAAAAAATCTATATAGGAATAACTGCACTAAAAATTGTATTGTCTAACTTAATAAACAATGCTGTAAAATACTCTGACGAAGGCGGAGTAATCAACATTGGAACTAAAGATGATTGGCTTTATATTGAAAATTCATACAAGGACAACGAAGACTTAGATATTAATAAAATATTTGAAATAAATTTCAGTCTAAATAAAGAAAATAGCAACGGTTTAGGCTTGTATATTGTAAAAAATATTCTATTTAACTACGGAATAAAATACAAAGTAGAGAAAAGTGAAATAGGAATTGTATTTTTGATAGAGCTATCAGGCAATATGGATAAATAAATTTTTCTTAAAAATATAAAGTGAAAATTACACAAAAAAAGCAGACATTTTAGTCTGCTTTTTTATTGAGCGTATGCTTCGTTTATGTT
The DNA here is from genome assembly GCF_021300775.1 of Parvimonas micra. Classification (GTDB taxonomy): domain Bacteria; phylum Bacillota; class Clostridia; order Tissierellales; family Peptoniphilaceae; genus Parvimonas. The sequence continues at coordinate 342,096 of NZ_JAJTJP010000003.1, read as the reverse complement.
TTCATCATTTTGTTTTAATAATTTTTTTCTTATAATTAAATAGCAACAGATATGTGCTGTGGTTGTCAATGCCCATGAAATCGGATAAGAAATATAAAGTGATTCTTGAGTTCTATATATTTGGAAAATTGAAAATATCCAAATAATTCTAAATAGGCATGCTCCTGTCAATGAAACAATCATTGGCAAAATAGAATACCCCATTCCTCTTAAAGATCCAACTGTTACGTCCATAAGTCCACATAGTAGGTAAGTTGCTGAAACAATTTTCATTCTATTAAGCCCATACATAATAACTTCTGGATTGTCGGTGAATATTCCAAGTAGAACATTTCCCAAAGCATATGCACCAACCCCAAGCACAAATCCTACTACTGTTACAATTCCAAGACCTTGCAGTAGTATTTTATCTACTCTATGATATTTTTTTGCACCCATATTTTGACTTGTAAAGCTAAGTGTTGACTGATAAATTGCATTCATTGACATATATACAAAGCTCTCAATGTTGATTGCAGCTGTATTCCCTGCTATTACAAGGCTTCCAAATGTATTTATTGAAGATTGAATTAATACATTTGAGATACTAAATACGATACCTTGAAGTCCAGCAGGAAGTCCAATTCTTAATATATTTTTAACTTTATCTTTTTGTAATTTAATTTTTTTAAAATCCAAATGCATATATCCTACACTGTTTTTTAAAAAATTAATTAGCATAAACGCTGATACATATTGAGAAATAATTGTTGCTATAGCTACACCTGCAACACTCATATGTAAAACAGTAACAAAAAATAAATTTAATATTACATTTAAAATTCCTGATACAATCAAAAAGAAAAGAGGTCTTTTTGTATCTCCAATAGAACGTAAAAGAGCTGCTCCAAAATTGTAAAGGGCTCCAGCAGGACTTCCTAAGAATATAATTCTCATATAAAGTGCTGATAAGTTAATGATTTCATCAGGAGTTCCCATAAGATGTAACAATGGTTTTGAAACTAAAACACCTACGAAAAGCATAATAGTTCCTGAAATTAAAGCAAGACCAATTGCGTTATGAACAGTATCTGAAGCATTTTTATAATCTCTTGCACCACAATATTTTCCCATAACAACACTTATTCCCATAGAAATTCCTATTAACAAACTTATAAGCAAGTTAATTAAAGAAGAAGTTGCTCCAACTGCTGCAAGAGCAGAACTTCCAGAAAAACGTCCTACGACTATAACATCTATTGTATTAAAAAGTAATTGGAAAATACTTGTAAAAATTATAGGAATTGAAAATAATACCATTTTTTTCAAGGTTTTTCCATTTATCATATCAACTTCATTGTTTTTTACCATTATATCCTCCAAAATATTTAAAATAACATCATATTTAAAAATAATATCATATATTCAAAAGTTTTGCAATAAAAAATATTCCTAAGTCTTTATTTAAAAATAAATGACTATAGGAATATTCATATGTGATGTAAATACTTTTTAATTAAATTTTCTATCATACAATAATGACGCATTTAGAATTACAAGTATTGAGCCAAGATTGTGCACTATTGCACCAAAAACTGGATTTAACAATCCAAGAACTGATAAAATTACAGCTACTAAGTTGATTAGAAGTGAAATTATAATATTGAATTTTATAGTTTTCACAGTGGCATTGGCAAGTTTTTTTAGATAAACTATTTTTGAAACTTCATTTCCCATTAGTACAATATTTGCACTTTCTACTGAAATATCACTACCTGTTTTTCCCATAGCTACAGAAACATCTGCAATTTTTATGGCGTTTACTGAGTTATTATCAGAGAAAAATTATAATAAAATAACAGTTCAAGAAATTATTGATAGAGCTAATATAGGTAGAAGTACTTTTTACTCTCATTTTGAAACAAAGGATGATTTGTTAAAAGAGATTTGTAGAGAATTGTTTGATCATATATTTTCAAATGACTTAAATAGAGAATGTTCAAAAGTTTTTGAAAATTCAAAGAAAAATCCTAAAATTTTAATTACACATATACTTTATCATTTAAAGGAAAACAGGGAAAAGATAGTAAAAGTTTTAAGTTGTGAGAGTAATGAGCTTTTTTTAGAATATTTTAAAAAGTATATCTATAAGATTATTGATGAGTATATTTTTATTGAAAAAAATAAAGATGAAAAATACGAAAAATTCTTGAAAAATCATATTTGTTCTACTTTTGTAGAAACAGTAAAATGGTGGATAGGTAATAAAATGGAGGAGAGTCCAGAAGAAATTTCAGATTATTTCTTTAGAGTTATCGATCCAGTAAGCTAAATATTAAAATAAAAAAAGTGTAGATTTTATCTACACTTTTTAAGTTGAATTGTTATGACTTATAAGTCTTAGAATGCAGGAACAACAGCTCCGTTGTAAGTTTTGTTTATAAATTCTTTAACTTTTTCGCTTTGTAATGCTTTTAAAACTTTTTTGTATGTTTCGTTGTTTTCATCACCAGTTCTAACTGCTAAGAAGTTTGCGTATGGTGAATCTTTTCCTTCTACTAATTTTGCATCTTTAGTAGGGTTAAGACCAGCTTCAATTGCATAGTTTCCGTTAATTACAGCACCATCAAAATCTTTGATAACTCTTGGTAATTGAGCAGCTTCAACTTCTGTAAATTGAATGTTCTTTGGATTTTCAGCTATATCTTTAACACTTGATAAAATATTAGTGTTGTCTTTTAATTTAATGATTCCGTTTTTATCAAGTAAGATCAATGCTCTTGCTCCGTTTGATGGGTCATTTGGAATTGCAATTTTAGCGCCATCTTTAATTTCAGATTGTGCATTTAAGTATAATCCCATTGGTTCAACGTGAATATTTCCAAGTGGTGAAATTTTAGTTCCTTTTTCTTGGTTGAATTTGTCTAAATATGGTTTATGTTGGAAGAAGTTAATATCTAATTCTTTTCCATCTAATGCTAAGTTAGGTTGAACATAATCAGTGAAAGTAACAATTTCAAGTTTAATTCCTTCTTTTTCTAAATCATCTTTAACTAATTCAACTAATTTTTGATGAGGTTCTGGTGATACACCAATTTTTACAACCTTAGTTTCTACTTTTTTTTCTTCTTTCTTTTCTGAAGATTTGTTATCTGAGCTCTTTGCTCCACATGCTGTTGTTAAAACAACAACTAAGCCTAATGCTAATGCTAATAATTTCTTTTTCATATTTTTCTCTCTCCTATATACTTATTTTTTTGTTAATTCTTTTGGAAATATAATTTCCTAAAAGTTGAATAATTTGAACTAATAATATTATAATGACAACTGGGACTGTCATTTGTACATAATCAAATCTGTGATAACCGTAAGTGATAGCTAAGTCTCCAAGACCTTGAGCACCTACAGTTCCTGCCATAGCTGAATATCCAATTAAGTTTATAACTGTTAAAGTAATTCCATTTACTAAAGTTGGTAAAGCTTCAGAAAGCATTACTTTAATAATTTCTCTATCGCTTGAACCGATTGAAATGCTTGCTTCTAAAGTTCCGTAATCAACTTCTTTTAAAGCATTTTCAAAAATTCTTGCAACAAATGGCATTGCTGAAACTGTTAATGGTATTATTGCAGCGGTTGGACCAGTCATTTTATTTATTAAAGCTTTTGATATTGGTAAAATATAAATTATTAAAATTAAAAATGGGACTGATCTAAAAAGATTTACAAAAAAGCTTAAAACTGAATAAACAAATTTATTTCTCTTTATTCCATTTTTATCTGTAACTACCAATACAATTCCTAAAAAGCCACCAATAATAGTTGAAAATAGTGATGAAAAGAACACCATGTAAATTGTTTGAAATGTTGCTTTTAATAATGAACTCGACATTTTAATTTACCTCCTCAACTAATATTTTTCTCTCTTCAAGGAAGCTTTTAACTTCATCAACTTTGTCTTTTTCAAAAACTTCTACAATTAAATGACCAACTTTTCCTTCTTTTATCTTGTCGATATTTCCACTTATTATATTTATATCAATGTTTTTTTGTCTAATAAGTTCGGAAATGACGGGACTTGTTGTAGTGTCTTTGGTAAAACCAAGTCTTAGAATAGAACCAGGATAATCTTGTTCTGGGTAATCTACATAATCTTCAAATTGTGGTAAAGTTTCAATAAATTTCTTTGTTGTCGCAGTTTTTGGTGAAGTGAAAAGTTCTAAAACTGTATTTTGTTCAATTATTTTTCCGTCTTCTATAACTGCCGCTCTATCACAAACTGATTTAACAACTTCCATTTGGTGAGTTATTAAAACAATTGTAAGATTAAATTCATCTCTGATTTTTAAAAGCAATTCCAAAATAGATTTTGTACTTTGAGGGTCTAGTGCCGAAGTGGCTTCATCACAAAGTAAAATTTTTGGTTGGACCGCTAAAGCTCTAGCTATTGCTACTCTTTGTTTTTGTCCTCCGGAAAGATTTGCAGGATATTCATGGATTTTATCGCTCAAGTTAACATACTCTAAAAGAGTTTTAACTCTTTTATCGATATCTTTTTTCTTCCATTTGTTTATTTTCAATGGATAAGCGATATTATCATAAACACTTTTTTGATAAAAAAGGTTAAAAGATTGAAATATCATTGCCATGTTTTTTCTTGCCTCTTTCAGCTCTTTTTTATTCATTGTAACAATATCTTTACCGTCTATAAAAATATTACCTTCGGTGGGAGATTCTAGTCGGTTAATACATCTAATTAAAGATGATTTACCAGCACCACTCATACCGATAATACCAAAAATTTCTCCTTTTTTGACTTCTAAACTAATATTATTAACAGCTTTTAATCCATTGTCATAAACTTTGACTAAATTTTCAATTTTTATCATACAAACCTCCTTCTTCAATATTTTCGGAATCTAATACTTTTTTAGATATAAAAAAAAATCTCTGATAAGAGATTCTGAAAATTTCTTATCTTCCGAATAATTCGCTGGAATTAGCACCTTATTATAAAACAGGTTGCTGGGCTTCACAGGGCCAGTCCCTCCGCCTCTCTGGATAAGTGTTATTTAATATTGTTGCTAAATTATAGCATAACAAAAATTTAATGTCAACACTTTTTTTAAAAAATTGTTAAAAAAATTTTTAAGATTAAAAAATGGTTATTTATTAGTCAATTTATTACCCAATATTTGAGAAGTTAATAAAATTATGCTAAAATAAATATAAGAATTTTTAGAATTTTTTAAAGGAGAGAGACAATGAAGTGTATAATGTTCGATATGGATGGCACATTGATTGACTCCATTGGAGGATGGTTTGGGAGCTGTTCATATTTTCTTAAAGATATGAATTTAGAAGAAACTGAAGAATTAAAAGAGATGTTTAAAGGAAAAAAACTTTATGCTAGAGGAATTGCTATAAAAGAATATTACAATCTTGATTTAACAGCAGATGAAATTTATGCAAAGAATTTAAAATATGTAAAAGAAGGTTATGATGATATTTATGAGCCAAAAGAAAATGTAATTGAAGCATTAGATTATTTAAAAGAAAAGGGATATAAGATTTCTTTAAATACTGCTACAAATATTGGACTTTGTAGAAATTGTCTTGAAAGAACAGGACTTATAAAGTATTTTAACTATATTCAAACTTGTGATGATTGTGGATATTTAAAAGATGATGTAAGATATTATGATTGGGCGATTAAAAAGCATAATGAAGAAGTTGAAGACATTATTTTCTTTGATGATACACAAGCTCCTTTAAATACTGCAAAGAAAAGGGGAATTAAAACGGTTTTAGTTTATGATCCTCTAACAAATGGGGAATATTTTGATACAACTACAGAATTTGACTATAAAATGGATACAATTTCTGTTGAAAATTTGAAAAAAATTGGACTTTAAAAAAAGAGGAGATTTAAAATAGAATCTCCTCTTTTTAATTTATAAATTATTTTAAATAATTTTCAAACCAATCAAATATTTCTTTTAATCTTCGTATTCTATGCATTGGCTTTCCACTTCTAGATAATTCATGATTTTCACCTTTGAACATAACAAGTCTTGCTGGTACGTCATGATATTTTAATGCAGAGAACATTTGAATACCTTCAGGAACCCAACATCTATAATCTTCATCAGAATGTATGAAAAGCGTTGGTGTTTTAGCTTTATTTGCATATTTTAATGGAGAATGATACCACATTTTATCATAATTATTCCATGGAGTTGTAGATATTTGATCATCAATGAAATAATATCCGATATCTGTAAGTAGGAATTCTGTAGTCATATTCGCTATTGAACGTTGAGAACAAGCAGCTTTAAATCTATTTGTATGTCCAATTGCCCAATTAGTCATAAAACCACCGTAACTTCCACCCATAATTGCAAGACTTTCTTCGTCAAGTGCAGGGTATTTTTTAATAACAGCATCTGTAAATTTCATTAAGTCGTCAAAATCAATTTCTCCATATTTTCCACGAATATCAGCAAATTCTTTTCCTCTACCATCAGAGCCTCTAGGATTTGTGAAAAATACAAAATAGCCATTATTTGCTAGAAATTGCATTTCGTGATGGAATACTTTTCCAAAAACAGTTTTAGGACCTCCGTGCACATGAAGAACACCTGGATATTTTTTATCTGGGTCATAGTCTGTAGGTTTCATAACATATCCGATAAAACCAATTCCATCATTAGTAAAATTAATTTCTTCAACTTCTGAAAGAGTATAATCTGATGTATCGTTATGGAATGAAATTCTATTTTCTGATTCTGTAGTTATTTCATATATATCTTGTAAATTAGAATCTTTTAAAGCTATTGCATAAATTTTTCCGTCTTTTGAAACGTCAAAACAGTCAATAGATCCAGATTTTTCGTTTAATCTTTCAAGATTTCCTTCTTTATCAATCTTATAAAGATATGCGCTATTTACTTCTGTATTTATAAAGTACATAAAACCATTTTTAACAAGAATACTTTTTCCACCAGTTAATCTAATATCAGTTCCAACAGAATTATGCATACACATGTCAAAATTATCATTTACTATCTTTTCAAAGGACTTACTTTCGATATTTATAATATAGATATTTGAATTTTCATTTAATCCATATTCTTTCATATCTGTTGCTATAGTTATAATATTTTTTGAATCAATGAAATTTACATATTCAAAAGAATAGTCTTTTGCTAAAACTTCAACAGCCTTAGTTTTAATATCTAAAATTCTAACTTCAGTTACAAGTGGCATTTTTCCAACATAAGAGTTTGCGATAAAAACTGCTTTTGTCTTATCTTCATTTAATTGAAGACAATAATTATCAGTAATATCATCAGTTAATGGAATAAATTCAGAAGTTTTTTTATTGAAAAGATAAAGTCTGCTTCTATTTTCGTTAGTAAAACCTACATTATTTCCCCAGAAAGGAATTTCAGTAGCAACTAGATAATCCTTAGAATCATCATATAATTTTTCTTTATTTTCATCTTTTTTAGCTTCTTTTTCTATTTTTTCTAATTCCTTAGTTCTGTTGAAATTAGCTAAAACTAAGAATTCATCCTCATTAATTTGCTTAATAGTATTTACTAATGCTGGAATTGTAAAGTCTAATGTAGCTTCTCCACCACAAGGACATATTCTATAAAATTTGGTTTGTTCTGAATCATCTTTTGAATCTTCTCTATCACTTGCAAAAAGAATAGAACCATCTAAAAGTTCAGTAAAAGAACTTTCTTTTGCTCCATTAGTAAAAACAAATGATTTTTTAGTCTCTAAATCCATTTTGTAAATTCTGTGTTCATAAGAATTCTTTTCTAAATTCATATTAGAAACAGTATAGAATAGATTTTTTTCATCTTTACTTAAATGTAAATTACCTAAAAATTTAAAGTTTTTAAATTCATCAATTTTTATACTTTTCATATTGCCTCCTTGAACTAAATTCACAAAGATTTATATTAATTAAATTATTCTAATGTATAATCTTTGTAATTTGATTATACTACAAAAACAAAAAAATTACAAAAAATAAATTTTGGTAAACTCTAGTTATAGGATATAATATTTATATTAAATGAAACTTAAAAAATAGAGAAATTTATGGAAATTAGAAAATTAATATATAAAGATGCTAAAGAATTTTATGATTGTTAATTAGGTTCTTTGCCAAATGTTGGAGTGAGTTGATTTTCAACCCACTCTTTTTATGATTTTTTATAGTTTTATATTACTAATATAATTGGCACAGCATTTATTCGACAAATCTTATTGTGTCTCTTAACAAAGAAATCAAACGTCAAACGAAAAAGAAGGTTCTTTTTCCTAACGAGGAGGCTTTGGAACATTACTTAGTTACTTTGTTTGAAGATTATAATTTCAATTAAAGTCAACGAATCCATAAAGGATTTGACCAATGTTCTGACACACTTGAAAGCTTATTTGATCAACACTCCGTAACTCTACTTGAGTGTTTACACATAATTATTGACAGTATCTTTTCCTTTTGATATAATAAAGCATTAGGAGGTGTTATATGTCTAAACAAAAAATTAATCAATTTGTCGGATCTATTGGAGCTTTTATTGGAATCCTTGTCTTTGTTGCATATATTCCACAAATTATCGCTAACTTACAAGGAGAAAAAGCTCAACCATTTCAACCACTATTCGCAGCAGTTTCTTGTTTAATTTGGGTAACCTATGGTTGGACAAAAGAACCTAAAAAAGACTGGATTCTCATAATTCCTAATGCAGCGGGAGTGATATTAGGCGGTTTAACTTTTATTACTTCTTTATAAAAATTATATAGACAAAACCAGCAACTTCATAAAAATGCTGGTTTTTTCTGCTATTTGCAAGCATTATATTGTTGGTTCTTTGACAAATGTTGAGTGGGTTGATTTTCAACTCACTCTTTTTATTATTCAATAGAAAGTAAAATGAACAAAAATTTCTTTTAAAATATTTGACTAAAAATAATAGTATATAATATCATTTTAAATGATATTAAAAATTGATATATCAAAAAATATATTGGAGGATTATATGAAGAAAAAATTTCAGCAGTTGTTTTAAGTCTTTCTATGTGTTTAATTCCTATCAGTCAGATGCGAGTTTTAAATGCGAAAAATGTATAATCTTTGCAATTTGATTACACTACAAAAGCAAAAAATTACAAAAAATAAATTTTGGTAAACTCTAATTTTATGATAAAATATTTATATTAAATGAAATTTTAAAAATGGAGGAATTTATGGTAATTAGAAAATTAATATATACAGATGCTAAAGAATTTTATGGTTGTTTAAAAATTATTGACAGCGAAACTAATTTTATGATGTTTGAACCTGACGAAAGAGTTTGGAATGAGGAAAGGATATCAAAAAATTTAAAAGATGAAAACAATCTAGTTTTAGGTGTTATAGATGATGAAAAAATAGTAGGATTTTTAACTGCCCAAAGAGGAGTTTTTAGAAGAATAAGACATACTGCTTATATAGTAATTGGAATCCAAAAAAATTACTGTAATAGAAAGCTAGGAACGAAATTATTTCAAATGCTGGATGATTGGGCATTACAAAATAAAATTGTAAGATTAGAATTGACAGTAGTATGTGAAAATAAGAGCGCTCTAAGACTTTATGAAAAAAGTGGATTTTCTATTGAAGGAACAAAGAAAAAAACAATGTATGTAGATGGGAAATATGTTGACGAATATATGATGTCAAAATTATTTTAATGGAGATATTATGAAAATAGGTTTAGTTTCTTACGAATTTAAAAATGGAAAAATTGAATATAATATTGAAAAAATAGAAAATGCAATTATTTCTGCTAATGAAAAAGCAGATTTACTTTGTTTTGGAGAAACTTTTTTACAAGGCTTCGACTCTCTTTCTTGGAATTATGAAATAGACAAGGACATTGCAATTACACAGGATTCTGTAGTAATGGAAAAATTAAAAAATCTTAGTGAAAAACATAAAATTGATCTAGGTATTGGTTATATTGAAAGAGAAAAAGAAAAGATTTTTTCTTCTTTTGTAGTGATTGAAAAAGGGAAAATAATTCATAATTATAGAAGAATTACAAAAAATTGGAAAGAATATTCAATTACAGATGAACATTATTGTGAAGGAGATATTTCAGATACATTTATTTACAAAAACAGAGAATTTAAAATAGCACTATGTGGCGATATGTGGATTTGCCCTGAAAAGTTTGAAACAAATGGAATTTTACTTTGGCCTGTTTATTGTAATTTTACAAAGGATGAATGGGAAAATACTGAACAATATGATTATGCTAATCAATCCAAATTAGCATCGGAAAATGTACTTTTAGTAAATTCAGTAACAAAAGACGAGCCGATAAGCGTTGGTGGGGCATATTATTTTAAAAATGGAAAAATCGAAAAGAGTTTAGAATTAAATAAAGAAGATATTTTATTTGTTGAAATTTTTTAAATGTTAAAACAGCAATTCAAATTGATTTGCTGTTTTTCTTTATTAAAATTAAATTTACAACTCATTTATTTATAACTTCAAATATGGTATAATATTAGTAACTTTATGCATTTGTAAAAAGGTTATATTGTTTATTAAAAACAGTATTATTTGTAAGATAATTAATGAATAGAAATTCATTTAAAGATATAGTAGAAATAGAGGTTTAGTATGGAAGATAGAAAATTTGTAATATATTATTTTTTAAGTATGGTAATGGTAATATTTCCTATTATAAATTTATTAAGTTTTGTACCAATGGTAATTTTGTATAAAAAATCAAATTTTAGAATATACCTTCTATCAGTTGGAATGTATTCGATTTTTGCTTTAATGATTTTAGGAAGTTTTACCGCATTCATTCCCGTAATTATTTCTTTTATTATGATTAAAGGACTTGATAATGGTGTAGATGGATATAAAATTATGCTTGGAAGTGCGGTTGCTATGGCAATGCTTCTAGTAAGTGATTTTATACTTTTAGAATTAAATGCTAATTCATACGAAACTTTTGTAAAATATTTGGGAGAATTTTTAGAAAATTTTAAATCCTACAAAGAAGTTTTAAATATAGGCAGTGTAGAATCTTTTGTTGAAGCAATGAAGAAAATTTACCCTGCAATTTCATTTGGAATGTCATATGTTTTTTGTGCATTAGGGTATTCATTTTTATCAAAAAAGATTTACAAATTAAATAGAGATTCAGATGATTATGTTGTAGCATATAGTTCTAAATATCTAACATTTATTACAATTATTTCAATAGTGATTTTTATTGCAAGCATCTTTGATTTTGAAGGAAAATATCAAGTTTTTTTGACTATATATAATATAATGATGATGTTTGTTGAAATTATGGTAATTCAAGGCTTTATAAAATTTAATACATTTTTGAAGTCTAGAAATAGTACTTTTTTGTCAAATCTAATTACTTTTATTTCAATATTTTTTACTTTCTTATATTTATTATATTTTATATACGGTATTGTGTGTACTATTAGGAGAGGTGTGAAATGGGAAAGAAAATAATTAAATTTTCAGATTTTTATATTGTATTTTTGTTTATGTTTTTAATTTCGGCATTTGTACTTTATTTTCAATTTGTTTTTGGTTTAATATCTTTTTTACTAACTTTTATTACCTTAATTTTAGTTTTATACTATGTAAAGGCAAAAAATGTAGAATACGAAGAAGATGTAAAGAAGTATAGAGATTCACTTGATAATATTGCAAGTGAAGTGGTGTATAAAATGCCATTTCCTGTTGCTGTGCTTAATAATAAAGGCAGAGTAAAATGGTATAGTCCAGAATTTTCTGAACTTTTTTCAGGAGATGATATTATTGGAATTGATATTAATTCAGAAATTTCAAATTTCGATATTTCAGAAGCCTTAAAATCAGGTTCTGGAAAAGTTAATTGGGTAACTAATAAATTTAATTTTGTAGTTTATTATAATGTTGTAAAAGATAAAGATAATGGCGATGTTAACACTGTTATCTATTTGATAGATAATTTAGAGTTTTCAAAACTTCAAGAAAAATATGAAGATGATACTCTAAATACTATGTTGGTTTATATAGACAATTATGAAGATGTTCGTAGTAGTATAGATGATGATTTTAAAACTATACTACTTGCTGAAATGGATAAAATTATTATAAGTTATTTCGTAAACTATGGTGCGCTTATTAGAAAATATGATACTGGCAAGTATATTGTAATAACGTCAAATTCAATTTTAAAAAAGATTAAAGCTGATAAATTTAGAATTATTGAAAAATTGAAAAAAATAGAAATATCTGGAAATATAGTGCCAACTTTGAGTGTTGGTGTTGGTCTTGGTGGGACTAATCCTTTTGAAAAATATAAAGAAGCTCAAACTGCTCTTGATATGGCATTAGGACGTGGCGGAGCACAAATTGTATTTAAAAACGGAGAAGATTTAGAATTTTATGGTGGAAAGAATAGTAAAGGTGTTGAAAGAAATAAGGTTAAAGCCAGAGTTATTTCTCAAGCCCTTGAAACTATAATTAGAGAAGCTTCAGAAGTTTTTGTAATGGGGCATAAAAATCCTGATATGGACTGTTTTGGTGCAGGACTTGGGGTTATGGCAATCTGTAAAGAGCTAAAAAAAGATTGTTATATGGTTTTAGAAGATGTTCCAGTTACAATAAAAAATGTATATGATAGGATAAGAGTTGGAGAACCTGAATATATAAATAAGATGATTTCTCCTGAGAAAGCTTATGATATTTGTAAAGATACAAGTGTTGTAATTCTAGTTGATAATTCTAGAAAACTTTCAACAGAAGCGCCATATCTATTAGATGTTACTTCAAAAATTGTAGTAATAGATCATCATAGAATAGGTAAAGATTTTGTTGAAAATGCAATGCTTACTTATCTTGAGCCATATGCATCATCTGCTTGTGAGCTTGTAACAGAAATAATATACTATATGTTTGAAAAAGCTCATTTAGATAAATTGATAGCAGAGGCATTAATAGCAGGAATTACAGTTGATACAAAGAATTTCTACTATCAAACAGGAGTAAGAACATTTGAAATGGCTTCATTCTTGAAACGTTTTGGAGCTGATAGTATTGCTATTAAACATCTTTTCAAAGATAATTTCAATACAATTAAGTTAAAATCAAATGTTTTATCTCATGCAATTTCATATAGAAATTATATAGGTATCGGAGTTTTTCCAGAAGAAATTGATGAATCCATGTTAATTGCTGCACAAGCTGCAGATGATTTACTTGGAGTTTTAGATATAGAATGTAGTTTTGTTTTAACAATTGTTTCAGGACAAATCCATATTAGTGGAAGAAGTTTAGGTAAAATCTCAGTACAATTAATATTAGAAAAAATTGGTGGAGGTGGACATTACACTTCTGCTGGTGCAAGACTTGATTGCACAATGGATGAAGCAATTGAAAAATTGAAAAAAGCAATTGATGACTATTTATTGGAGGAAAATATAGATGAAAGTAATTTTAATTAAAGATGTAAAGAGCTTTGGAAAAGCGGGAGAACTTGTTAATGCTAAGACAGGATATGCAAGAAACTTCTTAATTCCAAATGGTTTAGCAAAAGAAGCTACTAAGGAAAATCTTGAAATTTGGGAAAAAGAACAAGCTGAATTAAAGAGAATTGAAGCTGAAAATATAAAAAATGCAAAAGAATTAAAAGATGTTTTAGAAAATTTAGAAGTTGTTATTAAAACTAAAACTGGAAATGGAGATAAACTATTCGGTTCAATAACTTCTCAAGACATTAGTGATGCTTTGAAAAAACAACATAAAATTGAAATTGATAAAAGAAAAATAGAATTAAAGGAAAATATAAAATCACTTTGTACTTTGACAGTGCCAGTAAGAGTTTATCCAGAAATTTTAGCATCTGTTAAGGTTTCTATTGAAAAGGAGTAATTTATGCATGATATTTACGACTTAGAAGCTGAAAAATGCGTCTTGTCGATAATGATTACAGATCAAACTAAAAGAGAATTTGTTTTTGAAAAATTAAAGAGAAAAGATTTCTATTTAGGTTGGCATAAAGATATATTTAGTGCAATCTTGGAATTATCAAGAGAGAATAATAGTGTAGATCCTTTAACAGTAGTAAATAAAATGGAACAAATGGGCTTTGATACTGAATCAAATAATGGTATTGGAGGAGTTGTTGAAATTGTTAATACAGTAGCTTTTTCATCAAATATTGAAAGCTATTGTAAAATTGTTAAGGATAAGTCAGATACTAGAAATTTACTTTTTATAATTGATAATATTAAGAATAGAGCATATAAAAATGAGGACTATGGAGATGTTTTAAAATCTATTGAAGAACAAATTTTTGATTTATCTCAAAATGAAAATAGATCTGGACTGACTCATGTTAAAGATACACTTGAAGAACTTATAAATACACTTGATGAAAGAAGTAAAAACAAAGGTTCATTAACAGGTATTCCTACAGGTTTTAGAGACTTAGATAGGATATTACTCGGAATGCAAAGAAAAGATTTGATTTTACTTGCTGCAAGACCATCTGTAGGGAAAACTGCTTTAGCTGTAAATATTGCCTTAAATGCAGCAAGAAACGATCATAGAGTTGCTATTTTCTCTTTGGAAATGAGTAAAGCTCAATTAGCACAAAGAATGTTGAGTTCTCTTTCGCTTATAAATTTAAAAAATTTGATAAGTGGAGATATAGATGAATGGGAAGATATTTTTCAAGCGAGTTCTATTATAGCTGAAAAATCTATTTATATTGATGATACAGCAGGGATTTCTATAACTGAGCTTAGAAGTAAATGTAGAAGACTTAAAGCTGATGGTGGTCTTGACTTTATAATGATAGACTACTTGCAACTTATGACTTCTGAAGGAAGAAATGAAAATAGACAACAAGAAATTTCAACTATTTCAAGAAATTTAAAGGCTCTAGCAAAAGAGTTGGATGTTCCTATTTTAGCATTAAGTCAGTTATCTCGTGATAGTGAAAAGAGTGGCAGAAAGCCAAGACTAAGTGACCTTAGAGAATCGGGAGCTATCGAACAAGATGCTGACGTTGTAATATTACTTTTCAGAGAAGATTATCAAAATGAAGAAGCTGAAGTGAAAAATCAAATTGAATTGATTATTGCAAAGCATAGAAATGGTGAAACAGGAAGCGTTGAACTAAACTTTATCAAAGAGTGTACAAGATTTATCGACCTTGAAACTAATATAGATAAGGAGCTTTTCAATGGATAATTTTTTAATTGAAGATGATGATATTAAAATTAAAAAATTTGAAAAAAATGATTTAAATAACTTTAAGAATTTCTCTCCATATGATGATATTTTGCTCACAGATTATAATCTTTGTTTTTTGAAAGAGTCTGAAATAAAGAAATGGGAAAAGAAAATTAAGTCAAAAAAGAATAATTATTTTGTAATATTCTTAAATGAAATTATGATTGGATATATTGGAATTAGTAGGATTAGTTTTTTAAATAGCAATTATGAATTGTCTTTGTCTTTAGATGAAAAATACTGTTCTAAAGGATATGGTTTTAAATCACTTAGACTATTTTTAGAATACTATTTTGAAAATTTTGATAAATGTTCTATTTGGCTAAATGTAAATGCTTTTAATCAAAGAGCAATAAAATTATATGAAAAAATTGGATTTGAAAAAATAAGCGAGTTTCTTGGAGATTTTGAAGTTCAAAAAATGCAAAAATTAAAAAGATATGAAGAAACTAAGGAATATTTTGAAGAAAAAAATAATATAATTTATTCCAAAATTTTCACAATGAAATTAGATAGATTAAGATTTTTAGAAAGGTGGGATAGGAGTGGAAATAAGTTTTAAAAAGTCAATAATTCAGCCTGGAGTAACTCCTATTGAGAATATGTTTTTAGATAACTACTTGCCAATCGTAGATGAGATTTCTCTAAAAGTTTATTTATTTTTATATAAAAGACTTTTTGGCTCATATAAGAGTGAATTGACAATGGAATGTATAGCGAAGGAACTTAGATTTTCCGAAGTTCAAGTTATGAATGCGCTTAAATACTGGAAAAACAATGAACTTCTAGATTTTTCTTTAGATGGAAATGGAAAAGTTGAAAGAATTGAATTTGTTAATAATTTTGCTCTTTATGCAGGTGGAATCTATGATAATAATGTAGAAGAAAAAGAAAAAGAAAAGCCGTTGATAGATAATAAGGAATATTATAATAAAATTGAACAGATAACAGGTTTAACTTTAAAGCCTCATGAAATATCAGAAATTATGGCACATATAGAGGAAACTGGCCATGGTATGGACTTAGTTTATAAGGCCTATGAATATGCAAATAGTACTGGTAAAAGTATGTCTGCAAAATATATTATAGGAATTTTAAGAGCTTGGAAGAGAGATAATAATATTTCAACGGTTGAAGATTTACAAAATTATTTTGAAAACAAAGATAAGAACAAAATAAAAAGATATAGCAAAAATACAAAAAAATATATTGAAAAAGAACATATCTTAACAGATGATGAAAAAATAGAAAAACTCAAAAATAACAATTCGGCAACATCAGAATTACTTGATAGGTATTAATTATGAATTTAGATGAATTAGTTTTAAAAAGTCTTGGAAAAAGACCTTTAATTAGAGAGAAAATAAAAGAAAGAAGAAGAGAAGAAGTTTATTCTTCGATTGAAAATATTGAAAATTTAATATTGAATAGAGATAAATTAGCAACCAAAATTATGAGATCTAAGTTATTGAATATTGACTGTTCAGATGATTTAAAAGAATTTAAAAAACTGCAAAATAGTATTGATGAATTACTTTTAAAAAATGGCTTTTCAAAAAATTATCTAAGTAATTATTTTGTTTGCGAAAAATGTAAAGATACAGGATATTTTAATGGGACTGTTTGCAGTTGTATAATGCATGACTTAGTTGAAGATAGAGTTTTAGAAAGTGGTTTTTCAAATAAGAAAAGAGAGCAAAGTTTTGACAATTTTGATTTTTCACTTTTTGAAGGTAATTTTGAACATGCTAATAGACTGGTAAATTCCAGAGAATATGTTGAAAAACTTATAAATTTTTCAAAAGATTATTGTGATGAGTTCAAAAATAAAGACTATGGGCTATTCTTTTTTGGAAAAAGTGGTGCAGGAAAGACATATTTTTCTTCAGCAATGGTAAATTACATGTTGGATAGGGGAAAAAGAGCTTGTTTTATAACCGCAACTGAGTTTTTTGAACTTATGGCAAATTATAGTTATAGTTTTTATAGGGATAAAAAAGAATTACAAGACAGAATTGATTTTGTAAGAAATGTTGATTTTCTAGTGCTTGATGATCTTGGAAATGAAATATCGAATAAAAACAATAACAGTTTTTTAAGCTCACTTTTGGATTATAGAATTGAAAAAGGATTAAATACAGTTATAAGTTCAAATCTTTCAGAATACGACTTAGCTGAATACTATGATTCTAGAGTAGCAAGTAGAATAAGGGGAAATTTCAAGTTCTTTGTTTTTCCACCTTTTGATTTAAGAGAAAAAATTAGCAAAAATATTAAATTATAGGAGGTAGTTATGAAATTTAATTGGGAACAAAAAAATACAGTAAATGTAATAACTGGTGTTTTAATATTTACAATTTCAATACTTTGTTATTTTATATTTTCAAATATGAAATCAATAATTTCATATACTACTAATATAAAATATGTATTGATGCCATTTATTTTAGGGGGATCTATTGCATATATTCTAAACTTTTTTGTAAAGTTTTTCGAAAATTGCTTTTTAAAATTTGAATTTTTCAAAAAAATGAAAAACAAAACTATAAGAACTTTTTCTATGTTAATTACATATTTTATGTTTTTTGCTTTTATAATTTTACTTTTAAGATATATAATTCCACAGTTTTACTCAAATATTCAAATGTTTGTAGAGAGAACTCCTGCTTTTATTGATTTGGGAGTAGAAAATGCTAAGTATATGTTACAAAATGTTGAATTAAGTTCAGAGATAAGAACTTTTATAAGTGGTAAATTAACTGAATTTGCAACATATTCAACAACTATTTTAACACAAATGATTCCTTGGGTTGCAACTTTTGCAACTAGAGTAGTGTCATTGTTTTTAAATATTATTTTAGCTATAATTATATCTGGATATTTACTATATGATAAAGAAAACTTTTCAAGAATTTCTAAGAAGTTTATGATAGCAGTATTTCCGGACAAAGCAAATAAAGTTACTTTTAAAATTGTAAAAAGATTTGACTCTACATTAAGATCATATATATTAGCAAAAGGAATAGGAGCTATAATAGTTGGAGTTATGTTCTATATAATTTTAATGTTTATGAAGATTGATTATGCTCTTCTATTTGCATTCATACTTGGTTTTACAAATCTTATACCGTGGTTTGGATGCTATCTTGGGGCTATTCCAATAGTTGTAGTATTACTTTTCACTTCAACAATTAATACTGTTTTATGGTTTATAGTTGTAGTATTAATAGTTGCAATGTTGGATGCAAATGTAATATCTCCAAGGGTTTCTGGTAAAAGTTTAGGAATAAGCTCGTTTTGGGTTATATTCGCACTTGTACTTGGTGGTAGTTTATTTGGCGTTATTGGATTTTTGCTTTCCGTTCCAGTATTTGTTGTAATTTACACAACACTTAAGGAAAGTATAGAAGATAGACTTGAAAAAAAGGGATATTCCACACAAAACCCAGCTGTAGAGTTTGAAGAGAAAGAGGTTTAATTATGTTAGATATTAAGAGAATTAGAGCAAATAAAGAAGAAGTTATTGAAAGTTTAAATTCAAGATTTGGAAATTATAATCTTGATAAAGTTATTGAACTTGATGAAAAAAGAAGAGAAATAATCTTTGAAGTTGAAAATAAAAAAGCTAGACAAAACGAGGTTTCAAAACAAGTTCCAAAATTAAAAAAAGAAGGAGTAGATGTTTCCGAACTATTTAAAGAAATGAAATTACTTTCTGATGAAATTAAAGAACTTGATGTAAAAGTAAAAGACTTAGATGAAGAAATTAGAAAAGAACTTTTAAGTATTCCAAACACACCAAACAAAGAAATTCCTATTGGAAAAAGTGATGAAGACAATGTAGAAATCAGAAAATTTTTAGAACCTAAAAAATTCGATTTTGAAGTTAAAGCACATTGGGATTTAGGTGTTGATTTAGATATATTAGATTTTGAAAGAGCAGTAAAAATCTCTGGTTCAAGATTTTCAGTTTTTAAAGGCAAGGGAGCAAAACTTGAAAGAGCATTAATAAACTTCATGCTTGATTTACATAGTGAACAAGGCTATGATGAGGTTTCCGTTCCGGTTCTAATTAATAGAAATTCAATGTATGGAACAGGACAATTGCCAAAATTTGAAGAAGATATGTTCTATGTTCCTTCAAAGGATATGTTTTTAGCTCCAACAGCTGAAGTACCTGTTACAAATCTTTTATCAAATGAAATTTTAGAATTTGAAAAAGTTCCAACATATTATACAGCTTTTACTTATTGTTTTAGACAAGAAGCTGGATCAGCTGGTAGAGATACAAGAGGTTTGATACGAAATCACCAATTTGACAAGGTTGAAATGGTTAAATTTGTAAATCCTGAAAATAGTTATGATGAATTAGAAAAACTTACAAATGATGCTGAAGAAATTTTAAAACTTTTAGAAATTCCTTATAGAGTTGTTTGTTTATGTACTGGCGACATTGGTTTTTCAAGTGCAAAGACTTATGATATAGAAGTTTGGATGCCAAGTTATGGAAGATATGTTGAAATTTCTTCTTGTTCAAATTTTGAAGACTTCCAAGCTAGACGTGCTAATATAAGATTTAGAGATGAAGATGGAAAAGTTAAATTTGTTCATACATTGAATGGATCAGGCTTAGCAGTTGGAAGAACTTTTGCAGCTGTTTTAGAAAATTATCAAAGAGAAGACGGAAGTATTGAAATTCCACATGTTTTAAGAAAATATATGGGATTAGATGAAATAAGAAAGTAGGTGGATATTATGAATTTAAGAAAAACGCTACTTAGCTTAGCTTTAATATTTTCGATTTGTTTTGTGGGAACGGCAAAGTCCTATGCAATTTTCGGAATTGAAAAAAAAACAACAGCATCTTTAATTGGAGATGCAAATTCAGGAGCTTTATTTATTGCTGAAAATATAGATGAAGCGCTACCAATAGCAAGTATTTCAAAATTAATGACTTTCTTATTAGTAAAAGAAAAGATTGCTGAAGGTAAATTTAAATTAGAAGATAAA
Organism: Parvimonas micra; assembly: GCF_021300775.1. Classification (GTDB taxonomy): domain Bacteria; phylum Bacillota; class Clostridia; order Tissierellales; family Peptoniphilaceae; genus Parvimonas. Next base: position 321,782 of record NZ_JAJTJP010000003.1, on the reverse strand, counting down.
GTTAAAGTATCAGTAACTGCTAGTTCAGAAGAAGGATCCAGTTTGGATTTAAAAGCAGGAGAAGAAATTAGCGTTAAAGATTTACTTGACGGCCTTATGATTGTTTCAGGTAATGATGCTGCGGTTGCACTTGCTGAATTAGTTGGAGAAACTGAAAGTAAATTTGTAACAATGATGAATGATAAAGCAAGTGAACTTGGACTTAAAAATGCAACATTTATAAACGCTTCAGGACTTACAAAAAATGGCCAAGATAATAAAATGTCAACAAGAAATATTTTTACACTTTCAAAAACTATTATAGAAAAATATCCAGAAGTTTTAGAATATGCAAAAACAACTGTTTTAGAACAACCTTCAAGAAATTTTAAAAAAGAGAGTACAATTCCTCTAGTTGGAGAAGTTGAAGGAGTTGACGGTTTAAAAACCGGACATACTGACGAAGCAGGATACTGCTTAGTTTCTACAATGAAAATCAAAAAAGGTGAAAGTGAATTTAGAATTATTTCTGTTCTAATGGGAGCTAAAACTAAAGCAGATAGAGCACAATATATGAAAGATATGCTTAACTATGCGAAACAAAATATAGAAACTAGAAAACTTATAGATATAGAAAAATTTACTAAAAAAGTAGATGTGAAATCTGCAAGTAATGGTTATGTAGAATTAGTACCTAAAGAAGATATTGAAAGAGTTTCAATGAAGGGTATTAACTATACAACTGAAGTAAATGTTGGAGAAGTGAAATTACCTTTGAAAAAAGGTGATAAAGTTGGAGAAATTCTAATTAAAAACTCTAATGAAGTAATAGCTACAGTTGACTTAGTAGCTAAAGAAGACTATTCAAAAGCTGGACTATTAAGTAGAACTGTAAGACTTATCAAAACAATTTTTGAAGTAGTTGAAACAGTTTTACCATAATTTAAATAATGTATTAAAAATCCGATAAATTATCGGATTTTTTTATTGTGAAACAACAAGGTTCCCGGGTACCTAATGTATCTACGATAAATTCAGAGCAAAGACAAAGTATAATTTTTGTCTTCTCATTTTACTAGAATTTAGATAATTCGATAAAGTTTTGTATTGAAAATTCAATGGCTTAAATGGTATAATAATATAAGGAAAATTATTTGCCAAAAAATTCGGAGGATTTATGGAAACAGTTTTAGTAAATATGTGTATGATTTACGATAGAGAAAAAGATAAAATTTTAGTTTTAGATAAAGTAAAAAAACATGGTTGGGAAGGACTTACTTTTGTTGGTGGACATGTTGAAGATGGAGAAGTTCTATATGATTCATGTGTTAGAGAAGTTTTTGAAGAAACTGGATTAAAAGTTAAAAATTTAAAATTAAAGGGAACTGTTACATGGGTCGCTGAGAGTAATGATACAAGAGAACTAGGTTTTTTATATTATACAGAAGATTTTTCAGGAAGTTTAATAGAAGATAATGTTGAGGGAAAACTCTTTTGGATGGGAATTGAAGAGTTTAAAAATGCTGATGGAAAGAGCTATAGCATAGATAAAATTCTTGATTTATATCTAAATGATGAGCATAGTGAATTGATGATTAGATGGAATAAAAATGATGAAATAGAATTGGAAGAATTCTTTTAAAATAATAAAAATAGGAGGAAATTATGAATTTTATAAAAGGTATTATTTATACAATTATTTCTGCTTTTGTTTTCGGTTTTACGCCAATACTTGCAAAGCTTACTTATGACGGAGGGAATAATGCTATTACCTTAACTTTTTTAAGGGCTTTATTGGGATTGCCATTTTTATATGCGGGAATGAGAAAAAACCAAACTCCTATGAAGATAACAAAAAGGGAATTTCTTCATTTTATAGCACTTTCCTTTTTAGGAATTGGAATTACAACAACAGCACTTTATGCATCATATAATTATATTTCTGTTGGAATGGCAACTACTATTCATTTTATCTATCCTTGTGTAGTTTATTTTATTTGTATCTTATTTTTTAAAGAAAAAGTTACTTTAAAAAAAATGGCTGCTCTTGTTTTTTCAATGATAGGTATTGTAATGTTAGTTGATGAAGTTACAGGAGGAAGTGCTTTAGGTATATTTTTAGCAGCATTATCAGGTGTAACTTACAGTTTATTCCTAGTATATTTAGATAAAAGTGGATTTAAACATATGGATCCATTCAAATGTACTCTCTATATAAGTTTATTCAACATAGTTGGTCTTTATGCATTAGGAAAAGCAATGGGACAACTTACTTTTGCACTAACACCAATGGCTTGGATACTTACAATTTTAATATCATTTTTAACTTCAATTTTTGGTAATGCATTTTTACAACTTGGAGTTAAATACTGTGGAGCAACAACGGCTTCAATATTATGTACATTTGAGCCAATTACAAGTGTAATTTTGGGTATAATGTTTCTTAACGAATCTATGACAATTTTTAAAGTTATAGGTTGTGGTTTAATAATATTGGCAGTATTATTATTGTCAATAAATAGTGATGGTAGAAGGAGAAAAAAATAATGAGCGCATTTTTAGCACCAATACATTTTTGGATGTATGATAAAATTTTAATCGCACAAGAATTAACTTTTAAATTAGAAGAAAAGTTTCTAAATAAAGAAGAAAGGGAAGAAGTTGAAGGTCTATTTCCAGGCTTATATTCTAAAGATTTAGAAGAAGTAATAGACCAAAGTAATATTCATGGCTGGTTACATACAGCTGTTTCAAATGTTGAAATAAGATTTGCATATATTGTAAAAACACTTTTAGATAGAGGTATTTCACTTGAAGAAATAAAAAAAGTTGCTTTTGAATATGGAAAATCTTTCCCAGAACAAGAAGTTTCATCTTTAAAAGATGCTTATGAATTATTAATGGATATATTACTTGACGGACTTCCATGCGATGTTTCAATAAGTGTTTCTAGAGAAGAAGAAAATGAATTAGAATTTATTCTTTATAATGATATACACAAACAATATTTCAATGAATTCAATTTAGAAGTTTCTTTATATCATGAAATTAGAGAAGCATTTGTTAATGGTATATTTGAAAGATATTCTTTAAAATATAAGAATATTTCAGATAGCAATAAGTTAATCACTAGATAAAATGAAAATTAGAATTGACAGATTTCTTTGCCATATGGGAATTGGCTCGAGAAGTGAAATAAAAAAGTTTTTAAAAACTTGTAGAGTTAAGCTAAATGGAAAGTTTGAAAAAAGTCCAAATACACAGGTTGATATTGATAAAGACGAAATTTTATTTGACGATGAAATAGTAATCTATAAGGAATTTACTTATCTCATGTTGAATAAACCTAAGGACTATATCAGTGCAACATTTGATCCAAAACTTCCTACAGTTTTAGAATTATTAGAATTTCCATACTCTAACATGGAATTATTTCCTGTTGGTAGACTTGATATAGATACAACTGGATTTTTGATTTTAACAAATGATGGTAAATTTTCATACAATGTTACAAATCCTAAGAAAAAAGTAAATAAAAAATATTTAGTTACTTTAAGAGATGATATTTCATCAAATCAAATAGAAAGTCTTGAAAACGGAATATATTTTGAAAAAGAAGATTTTACAACTGAAAATGCAAAGGTTGAAGAAATTTCAAAAAGAGAAATTTACCTTACAATTTCTGAAGGAAAATTCCATCAAGTAAAAAGAATGTTAGAATATGTTGGAAATGAAGTTGTAGAGCTAAAAAGAGTTAGTATTGGAAATCTAAGTTTGGATGAAAAACTTGAACTTGGAGAATATCGAGAAATTACAAATACTGAATTAGAAGAAATTTTTAAATAAAGTTTTGATTATAATCAAAACTTTTTTTATTACAATTTTTGTGATAAAATAATTATAGATATTTATTTTAGGAGTTTTTATGAAAGAAGATTTTAAGAAAAGATTACAAATAGCTTTAAATGAAAGACATATCACTCAATCTGAATTAGCAAGAAAATTGAATATCCATAGAGCTACAATAAATAATTATATAACAGGCAAACACGAACCTGACAGAGATAGAATAGACAAAATTGCAAAATGCTTACAAGTCAATCCTGCTTGGCTATTAGGTTATGATGTTGATATAGAAATAGACAATAATAAAGAAAACTTTGAAACTCCTCAATTTAAAATATTAGCTAGAAATTTTGAAAAGTTAAATGAAAAAGATAAAGATACTATTATTAAAATGATAGCTGTAATGATTGATGAGCCTGATGATAACCATATAAAATAACAATAAATACATTATATTTTTAAATAAAGATATGTTATTAAGTCAGCAAAGACTTATTATAGCTCATGAAATAGGTCATATCATATTAGGTCATCAAAATTTAGATATGTATAGCAAGATGCTAATATGTTTGCAAGACTAATTTTATGTCCACCACAAATAACAAGATATTTACCTAAAAATGTAAATTGTATTTCTAATTTATTTAAAGTTAGTAAACAAATGGCTGAATTAACTTTGCAATATTCTTATTGTGATTTAAAAGGAATGGAATTTATTGAGGATATTTCTTATGAAAAAAATCATATTTAAATTTCAAAAGAAATTAGGAATAAAAACAAATTTTGATTATTAATAAATAAGGTGTCAATTTAAAATTAATTATAGAAAGAAAATTGGGAGGTAAAAAATGAAAAAGAAAATCATAGCATTAATGCTAACAGGTTTGATTTTAGTTGGTTGTGCCAACAAAAAAGAGGAAACAAAAAAAGAACAAACAAAATCAACTGAAAAAGTTGAAAAAACAGAACAAACAAAGAAAGAAGAAAAAAAGGAAAGCACAAAAACTAACACGGAAAAAATAAACACAACAAACGTGAATAAAAATATTTCACTAAAAAACGTTGATATAACTATTACAACTGTATCAAAATATAAATTCACTTTTTTAGATGATACATTTTTACAAACAGTTAAAAAATCAAGTAAAAATGATAGGGAGCTTTCAAAAGCAACATTAAATAACCCTATTGGAAATTTAACAATTAATATAAAAATAAAAAATAAGTCTGATAAAATTGTTAATGTTCCACTTAAATCAATAATTTTACAAAATAATATAAAAGGTTTGATAAATAGTGGAGAAAATATTTTTAATGATTTTCCTGTAAAATTTTTCAACTTGAACCCTAAAGAAGAAAGAACGTTTGATTTAAACTATTTTTTCTCAATGGAAGATATACAAAATATAAAACAACTTGACTTAATGCTTTCATCTGTTTTTCAAGTTGAACCAAATGTGAAAGAATTAGAAGAAATAGGAAATCAACAATTTAATATAGATTAAAATAAAATAATATCTCAACTCAAAAAAATCGGTTTTTGCTTAATTTACAAAAGAGTAGTAAAAATAAAAAGTATATAGAAAAACAAAAAAATAATAAATATAAATTTACAGAAACATTTATAGATTATTTTGGAAAACAAAAAAGTGTCTGTAATATTAGATAAAACTACAAAACAATTACAAAATCAAACCTATACATTTACACACTCACATTTTTATAAATACACACGAAAGTTTGCTTACAGAAAAAATCAATAAGAGTAGAAATTATATCAAGAAGACTATGGCTCAAAAAAACAATTATAACTTATATATACTTAACAGAAAAATTAAAAGAGAAAGAATGTTAGAATATGTTGGAAATGAAGTTATAGAGCTGAAAAGAGTTAGTATTGGAAATCTAAGTTTGGATGAAAAACTTGAACTTGGAGAATATCGAGAAATTACAAATACTGAATTAGAAGAGATTTTTAAATAAAGTTTTGATTATTATCAAAACTTTTTTTATTACAATTTTTGTGATAAAATAATTATAAGATATTTATTTTAGGAGTTTTTATGAAAAATTTAGAAAATATTACTAATAATCAGAGAGATGAGGATTTAAAACTACTTTTTTATAGTGTTTTAGTAGGGATAGTAGCTGGAGGTTTTTCAAGTTTATATCGTTACATAATCCACGGAATAGAAGGAGTTTTAGGAGTAATAATTAATTATAGTAGAGAACATTTATATATTTATCCACTGCTTTTTGTTGCGCTTATTTTTATTTCTTTTTTAGTTTCAAAATTAAAGAAGATGTCAAAGTTTTGTGGAGGATCTGGAATACCTCAAGTTGAGGCAGAAATAAAAGGTTATATCAATCCTAATCCAGAAAAACTTTTATTTGCAAAAATTGTTGGAGGAGGCTTAACTGCTCTATCTGGTTTTTCAGTTGGACGTGAAGGTCCTTCAATTCAAATAGGTGCAATGAGTGGAAAAATAGTTTCAAAAAAATTAAAGAAAAACAAAACAATTGAAAAGTTTTTAATAACTTGTGGAGCGAGTGCAGGACTTGCTGCTGCATTTAATGCACCTGTTGCAGGTATTTTATTTGCAGTTGAAGAAATTCATAGACATATTAGTAAAAAACTTTTAGTAGTTTGTATGGCTTCTACAATTACTGCTGATTTAGTTTCAAAATTACTATATGGAACGGAAACTGTTTTTAATTTTAGTTTAGCTGAAAAATTACCATTGGTAAATTATTGGACTATAATTTTATTTGCAATAGTGCTTTCAATATTAGGAGTTTTCTATATATTTTTAATGGAATTTTTTATGAAAGTTCAAGATAGAATTAAATTAAAACAAGAATTTAAACTTATTCCTTATTTTGTTCTACCTTTATTTATATTAGCTTTTATGCCTAATTTATTAGGTGGTGGCGGTTTCTTGATGAAAGAATTACAAACTGTTGATTTTCCAATTTATATGTTGATTTTATTTTTTATAGTAAAATTACTATTTTCAATAATTTGTTTTAGTTCAGGGGTTCCTGGTGGAATTTTCTTTCCAATACTTGTTTTAGGAGCAACAATTGGAACAATTTTTGGGAAAATTATAGATCCTATTTATATAAATAGCTTTATAATTCTTGGAATGGCAGGATATTTAACAGCTATTGTTAGAGCGCCTATAACTTCAATAATTCTAATTTTTGAAATGACAGGAAATCTTTCATATCTATTGCCACTTTCAATTGTTTGTCTAATTACTTATACAATACCAAATTATTTAAAATCTCTACCTATTTACGAATATTTACTAGAGAGATTAATGGAAAAAGAACATATTTCTACTTCAAAATGTAGAGAAAAAATGACTATGAGTATTGTTGTCGAGCTTGGAAGTGAAATTGAAAATAAAAAAATTAAAGAAGTGAATTTCCCAGATGGAATGTTAATTACAAATATCGACAGAGGTGTTGAAGAAATAATTCCAAATGGTGAAACTGTAATAATAAATGGTGATGTAATAAAGATTCTTGTAAATGAAAATAAATTGTTTGAAACATTTACAGAATTACAAAAGATTTGCCAAAATAATTGAGATTAGACGAAAGTCTAATCTTTTTTGTAAAAATGTTATACTGTAAAACTTGTAAAATGGAGATTTTTGGTTTATACTATCTTGTGAAGATTTAATAAGGAGTTTTGTATATGAAAAAGGCAATGCAAATGTCCGAATCGATTGAACTTGCAATATTTTTAGCATTAAGTGGTGGACTTATGGATGCATATTCATATCTCTTAAGAGGGCAGGTTTTTGCAAATGCTCAAACTGGAAATATGTTATTACTTGGAGTTCACGCTTCTCAAGGAAATTGGGCAATGTGTTTGAAATATGTTTTTCCGATTTCTTTTTTTGCTTTAGGAATTTTTTTATCGGATTTATTTAGAAAAAAAGATAATTTTAAATTACATTGGCGACAAAATGCCGTTATTTTTGAGATATTTTTACTTATTTGTGTGGCTTTTATTCCTAAAAATATGAATGAAACAGCAAATGCAATGACATCTTTCGCTTGTGGAATACAAGTTCAAAGTTTTAAAAAAGTATGTGGAATAGATTTTTCTACAACAATGTGTATCGGAAATTTAAGAGGTGGAACTCATAATTTGGCAGAGTATTTTTACACAAAAAATAAAAAGTTTTTAGAATATAGTTTAATGTACTTTGGAATTATATTATGTTTTATTATTGGGGCTATTATAGGAAGTAAATTTAGCAATATTTTAGGATTAAAAACTATTTTGTTAAGTGCTTTTTTGCTTATTATTTGTGTATTTATTATGTTTATAGATAGAGAAAAAAAGGAGAGATATTTTGTTTAATATAGTTTTATTAGAACCAGAAATCCCTTTCAATACTGGAGCTATTGGAAGAACTTGTGTAGCAACAGACACTAAACTACATTTAATTAAGCCATTAGGTTTTTCACTTGATGATAAAATGGTAAAGAGATCAGGACTTGACTATTGGGATAAATTAAAACTTTTTGTCTATGAAAATATTGAAGATTTCTACGAAAAAAATCCGAATGCAAATATTTATTTTGCAACCACAAAGGCGAAAAAAACTTACGATGAGGTAGATTATTCACCAAATGACTATATAATGTTTGGAAAAGAGAGTAAAGGAATTCCAGAAGAAATTTTAGTTAAAAACGAAGAACATTGTGTAAGAATTCCTATGTGGGGAGAAATTCGTTCACTTAATCTTTCGAATTCAGCTTCAATAATATTATATGAAGCATTAAGACAACAAGATTTTTCAGAACTTGAAAAGTTTGGAGAATTACATAGATTACATTGGAGTGAATAATGGACGAGGAATTATATGAATTATTAAAACAAAAAAGAAAAGTAGAAGCTATAAAGTATATTGGAAACAAATACGAAATGGATTACAAAACTTCAAAAGATACAGTAGATAGACTGATTGAAAAGCTTGATTACTTTGAAGGAGAACTTATGAATAACAATACAAATATAAATAATGATTTTAGCACATCAGAAATATCTGATGATGATTTATATCTTTTAATAAAAGAAAATAGAAAAATAGAAGCTGTAAAGTACATTAGAGATAAATATAATTTTGACTTAAAGACATCAAAAAATATAGTTGATAGTCTAGATGTTGAATCTCCAATGATGTTTACAGAAAAAAATATTATTTCTGCGTCAAAAACGAATTTTTCTAAATATGGAAGTGGCTATAGTACCGAAAGTTATTCTTATGAAATGATTGATGGAAAACAACATTACTATGCATATAAAGACGGAGAAAAAAGAGAAGTAAGTAGAACGGCAATTCCTAGTGAAATACTGAAATATTTTGAAAAAGCTGGAGAAAAAGCTTCGGATGAATATGAAGATAAAGAATCCAGAACAAAAAATTTCTTTTGGGGAATTGTATTAGTAGCATTAATAGTAGGAATATATTTTTACTTTAATTAAAATTTGACATTTTAAAGAAATCGGATTTTTGACTTGGGATAAGTTAAAACTAAAATAATTCATACGAACTAGAAAAATTGAAATCTACATATTATATTGGAGTAAGCAATGGACGAAGAATTATATGATTTATTAAAACAGAAAAGAAAAGAAGAAACTGTAAAGTATGTTAAAAATAAATATGATATGGATTTTAAAGACGCAAAAGAAACAGTTGATAAGATGACAAAAACATTGGAATTTTTTGAAGGAAAAAACCGTGGTTTATCAAAAGAAGATTTTTCCTATATGTTTAAAAATTCAATAATATCAAGGATATATGATAATGATTTATATGCACTGATAAGAGAAAATAGAAAAATTGAAGCTGTAAAATATGTAAAAGATAAATATAATTTTGATTTAGAAACGGCAAAAACTATGGTTGATAATTTAGAACCGATGATGTTTACAGAAAAAAGTATTATTCCCACATCAAATTCTAATTCATCTAATTTTGAAAGTGGTTATAGTATTGGAAACTATTCCTATAAAATGATTGATGGAGAACAACTTTACTATACTTATAAAGACGGAGAAAAAAAAGAGGTAAATAGGGTTTCAATTCCTAAAGATATACTTAAAGATTTTGAAAAATCTGCAGATGAATATGAAGATAAAAGAATAAAAAGAAAAAATATTCTTTTGGGAATACTTTTAGTAATTATAATAGCAGGAATACTTATTTACTTTAATTAAAATTTGACACTTTAATTTGTTTGTGTTAAAATTTAAGTGATGTAGGGATATATCAAAATTAAATTAAAAATTCAGGAGGAAGGAATGTTAATAAGATAACTATTATGAGACAGAAATTTAATAGCTTTTTAGAGCTTAGTTTTTTGTTGCCATTTTAGTTATGCATTCCTTTTTGTGTTCTTTTTAGGACTCCTTTTTGAGTTGCAAAGTGAATGTTAAAATGGCAATAAGTAGGTTGCCATTTTTTTGTGGCTTAATATAGGAGGATATATGCTTAGTATAAAAAAATTATCAATATATTTAGTGAATGATTTAAGAACTGTAATTGAAAATTTCAGCTTTTCTTTAGAAAGTGAAATGAAAGTTTGTATAATTGGAGAAGAGGGAAATGGAAAGTCCAGCATTTTAAAGGCGATAGTTGATGATGAGGGTTTAAAAGAATATGCTGAAATAAGTGGAGAGATAAATAAGAAAAATGAAGTTATTGGATATTTACCTCAGATATTAGAATCAAAGATTTTAGATTTTTCAACAAAGGAATATCTTGAAAACAAAATTAAAGAGGAATTTTTTGACTATAATTTATTTTATAAATTATTAAAAGAGTTAAATTTTGATGAAAATTTAATAAATGAAAAGCAAAGGATAAGTGAATTATCAGGTGGAGAAAGAATTAAATTTATTCTACTTTGCGAACTTATGAAAGAGCCTACTTGTCTTTTATTGGACGAGCCTAGTAATGATTTGGATATAAATTCTATCGAATGGCTTAAGAATTTTATAAATAGTATTGATGTTCCAGTAATTTTCATTTCTCATGATGAGGATTTAATTGAAAATTGTGCAAATGTAATTATTCATATTGAACAGCTTATGAGAAAACAAAAGCCAAAGATTTCAGTTGAAAAGTTGGATTATGAAAATTATGTTGAAAATAGGGGAAATGCTATTGAAAGACAGGAAAAAAACGCTAAAAAGCAAAAAGAAGAATTTGATAAGAAAGTAAAAAAATATCAAAGAGTTTATGAAAGAGTGCAACATGAGATAAGGAGTACAAAAGATGATCACGCTGGAAAAAACCTTAAAGATAAAATGCATTCTGTAAAGTCAATTGGTAGAAGGATCGAAAAAGAAAAAGAGAATTTACTTGATTTTCCTGATTATGAAGAATCCATTTTTGTAAAATTTGATGACGCTGTTATTTATTCTTCAAAAAAGGAAATTTTGGATTTGAATTTAGAAAAACTAATTATTGGCTCTAAAGTTTTAAGCGAAAATATAGAATTAAAGGTATTTGGTGCAGATAAAATCTGTATAATCGGAGAAAATGGAATAGGAAAAACAACTCTTTTAAAGAAAATTTTGGAAAATATAAAGAAAAATGTAAAGATTGCATATATGCCACAAAATTATGATGACAAGATGAATGTTGATATGAGTATTATAGATTATTTGAGTAAGACTTATGAAAAGGAAGAAACTACAAAGATTAGAACGTTTTTGGGTTCAATGAAGTTTACTGCTAATGAGATGTTTCATAATTTAAAATCACTTTCCGGAGGACAAAAGGCGAAAATTTACTTTTTAAAAATGATTTTAGAAAATCCTGAAGTTTTAATTTTAGATGAGCCTACAAGGAATTTATCTCCTTTTTCGTCAATAGAAATAAGAAAATTATTAAAATCATATAAAGGAGCAATAATTTCAGTTTCTCACGATAAAAAATATATTAATGAGGTTTGTGATAAGGTATATAAACTTAACAAAAACGGATTGGAACTTGTAATTTAAAATTGAATGTATTGTTGCTTAAATTTTGACTTCTTTTTGTAGTTGTGATAAAATAAGTAAAAGTAAATTTAGATTTTTTAAATTAAAAAAAACGGAGGGTATTATGAAAAATTTAAAACAATTTCTTATTTGTAGTTTAGCTTTATTAGCATTTGCCGGTTGTTCAAAATCAAAAGAAAAACCTGCTGAAACATCTAAAAAACAAGAAGAAACAAAGAAAGATGATAACAAGGGTAAAGAAAGTGATAATTCTAATAATGCTGCTAAAGTTCAAAAAGAAGGCTCAACATTTGAGAAAAATGAAAAAGAATGGCCTTTTAATCAAACAGAAACATCTGTTGTTAGAATAGGTTATCATGGCAATATTGCAGGAAATGTTATACCTGGAGATTTTGTAGCAACTGTAGAAATTGAACTACCTAATGACACTTATACTAATAATAGATTTATTGTACAAAATACAAGTGAAGCTAAAACAGTTAGACAACAAATTGATCCAAGTAAAGATAAAAATACTTATCTTCTAATTAAAGATGTTGCACCTTTAATTAAAGAAAATGAATATATATTTTCTAGCCCAGGCGGTGGCGGAGAAGGATATTTTGATATAGGAAATAAAGAGGCTAATGCTCATATTACTCACGGTATTTCAATTCACAGAACAAAAGATAAAAGTGCCTATGATTATCATCTTGGAAAAGCTCAAGAAATTCAAAAACAATTCGAAGAACATGTTACAATTCCTATTGTAGATAGTGGAGAACATAGAGCTTCAATATCATATACATCTTTTGACAAAAAAAATCCAAAAGAAAAACCGGATACTGAATTTAGGTTGACTTACGAAATTAGTGATAAAGCAGTTTTAGAAATAAATTTTGATTATAGTGTTAAGTCTACTGGTCCATTTGCAAAATCAGGAAAAACTAGACATTTAACTGAACAAGATATGATTGAAATAGCAAAACAAGCTATTAAGACATTCAAATCTTCATCAACAATTGAACTTCCTAAAAAATAATTTTAGAATGGCAATTTAATGATTGCCATTTTTTTATGTCTAAATTTTGACTACTTTTAGTATTTATGGTAAAATAAAAGTTGATAAATTAGGATTTTAACATAAACTTAGGAGGATATATGGATAAAATTTTCGACATATTGGAAGGTATTTTTTCCGTTGAAACATTTGGAAATTTAAAGCTATATGATTTAATGGCTATTATTTTTAAATATATTTTTGTTATTATTATCTATTATTTTATTTATAATATAATTAAAATGATATACTTTGATATTAGCACAACAAGTGAAATGAGTGAAGTTTCAAATACTTATTTGAAACTTATTAACAGAAAAGAGAGTCTACCTTTTAAGGTTCATGAACATTATTATATAAATGACGAAACTACATTAGGTCGTGGAGATTCTAATGATATTGTTATTAATGATAAATTCATTTCTAAAAATCATATGAGAATTATAAAGGATGACGGAATTTATTATATTGAAGACTTAGGTTCTGCTAATGGAACTCTATTAAATGGAGAACCTATTACAGAGGCTATTGAACTTAAAGATAAAGATTTAATTGACGTAGGTCGAATTGAATTCTTATTTGTAAATGAGGAAGTTGATGATGATTAGTAAAATTTTAAAGTCAAGATTTAGAACTTTAAGCGTAAATTCCTATGTTAGCACAAAGAGTATTCAAGGTCTTTTGCTATTCTTTCAAATATTAGGCTTATTTCTAATTATGGCTAGAGATTTTGCGAATTTTGATAGAAAAAAGTTAATTTTTATGATTGCCTTAATCAGCTTTGTATATATTTCAGGGAAATTAGTTCAAAAGTTTACAAGGGGCGATTACTATATAATGCTTATTGCAAATATGCTTTTTTCTATTGGGATTTTAGAAATTTATAGACTTAATGACAAGTTAGCATTTAGACAAATTATTTGGTTTTGTATAGGGATTATAGCTTTTTGGCTAATATATTTAGTTTTAAAATATATAAAAATATGGAGCAAAATGTATTATTTTTATGCAGCAATATCTTATCTACTATTTATTGCAACTTTTCTATTTGGTAAAAGAATTAATGGTGCAAAAAACTGGATAAGATTAGGTTCAAATTTTGCTTTCCAACCATCTGAGCTTATTAAGATTGCTTTTGTTTTTCTTATTGCATCTTACTATAAAAATAGAGATAAATTTGAAAAAGATATTTTTAAAAAATATAGTTTACATTTCTTTTTCTATACTTTTTTAGGTTTTCTATTTTTACAAAAAGATTTAGGAACAGTACTTGTTTTCTCGGGTGTATTTATGTTTGCACAATATATGTATGAACCTCATAGAAAATATATGTTTATTAATCTTTTGGTTCTTTCATGTGGAGCTGTTTTAGGATATATTTTGTTTACTCACGTTAAAGTCAGAGTTAAAATTTGGTTAGATCCATTTAAGTATGCTGATGGAATGGGTTATCAAATAATTCAAGGCTTCTATGCAATAGCAAGTGGTGGATTTTTCGGCAAAGGACTAGGACTTGGAAGACCTGATTATATTCCTTTTGCAGAAAGTGACTATATATTTGCAAGCATTTGTGAAGAAATGGGAATTTTAATGGGAATGGGCGTAGTTATGTTGTTCTTAATTCTAACATATAGAGGAATAAAAACATCTATGGAACAACATAACAGACTCTATAAATATGTAGCTTTTTGCCTATCATTAATTTTCGCTTTCCAATCATTGATAATGTTTGGAGGAATTTTAAAACTTATTCCACTTACAGGAATTACAATTCCTTTTGTAAGTTATGGGGGTTCTTCTATTCTTTCAAGTTTCATTGCTTTGGGAATTTTACAGTATGCCTCTGAAGAAAATATTTAGGAGGGTAATATGGTTGAAACTAAAAGATATAAAAGAGTTTTAACATTTATAAGTTTATTATTTATTTTAATACTTGCATATATGACTTATTTTCAAGTTGTAAAAGCAGATAAACTTAAAAACTCTGAAGATAATAAAAGAAATTGGGTTGATGACAATAAATTAAAAAGAGGAAATATTCTAGATTCTAAGGGAAATATTTTAGCTGAAACTAAAACTGACGATAGTGGCGAAAAATATAGATTTTTTCCATATGGAGAAGTTTATGCACATATAGTTGGATATAATAGTAAAAAATATGGAAAAACTGGAATTGAGAAAAAATTCAATGCAACTCTTTTAAACAAACAAGATAAAACTCCAATAGGAGAGTTAAAGAAAATATTAATTGAACAAAAAGAGGGTAATTCTGTAAAATTAACAACAAATACAGAATTACAAAAATATGCTCTTTCTCTTTTAGAAGGACATAAAGGCTCAATGATTTTAATGAATCCACAAACGGGGTCAATAATTGCAATGGCTGATAGACCTACATTTGATCCAAATAAAATTGAATCAAACTGGGCAAATATTATTGCTGATGAAGAAAATGCACCACTTATTTCTAGAAGCATTGCTGGGCTTTTTCCACCGGGTTCTGTTTATAAACTAATAACTGGTACAGCATTATTAGAAAAATTAAGCCCAAGCGAATTAAAATACAATGATAAAGGTTCAACAACAATTGACCACTATAAGATTAATAACTATGCTAAAGAAGCTAATGGAAATATAGATTTAAGAAAAGCATTAGTAAAATCTTCAAATGCTTATTTTGCCGATCAAGTTCAAAAAATTGGTGTTGAAACAATGATTGATATAAGTAAAAGATTTATGTTTGGACAAGAAATTCCATTCGACTTAAAAGTTGCAATTTCTCCAATTCCATATAATAATAAAACTACTACATTAGAACTTGCAACGGCAGCATTTGGACAAGGAAAAGACTTGGTTACTCCATTACATGTTGCTCTATATACAAGTGCAATTGCAAATGGTGGAAATATGATGAAACCTTATATCGTAGGAGAAATCATAGATCCAAATGGAAAAATTATAGAAAAGACAACACCAGAAATTTTATCAAAAGTTGCAGATAAGCAAATAATGGATACAATGAAAGATTATTTAAAATCTTCTGGAGATACAAACTTTGTTGGTTTTATCAAAGGAAAGAAAGTTGCAGGTAAGACAGGAACTGCTGAAAAAACAAAAGATAAGATTCACTCTTGGGTAACTGTTTTTTATCCAGTTGATAATCCTACAATTGTTTGTACTGCATTTTTTGAAGAGGAAAACAAAATAGCTGCCGAAATGATTTCTCTTGTAAAAAAACTTGTAAATAAAGCAATAGAACTTGGATATTAGGAGTAGCTATGAATTACAAAGTACTATTTAGAATTGAAAGACTTAAACTTATAGATAAATTAAAAGCAAAAATTGTAAATTATAGAAGATATTGTGAAGAAATGGGAGATACTTGCGAAATAGAAATAGTTTGTGCAGGTAATGTCGTTACACATTTTTTAGAAGAAGATGAGTTTTTCAAAGACGAAAGTTTACAAGTTAAACTCTGTAAGAATGCATTAAATGGTTTAAAACCTAATTATGAACAAAAAAACATTCAAATAGTTTCAGCTGGAATCGGTGAAA
Source organism: Parvimonas micra (assembly GCF_021300775.1). Classification (GTDB taxonomy): domain Bacteria; phylum Bacillota; class Clostridia; order Tissierellales; family Peptoniphilaceae; genus Parvimonas. Next base: position 305,325 of record NZ_JAJTJP010000003.1, on the reverse strand, counting down.
TAATTAAAAGAAAATTTGAAGGCTGGATAGAATATACAATAGACTAAAGTTATAGTTCCTCTATGTAGTGGACAGTGTTGAGTGAAATGTCATGGTGCAATAGATAGTCTAAATTATTAAAAAATGTATAAGGAATTCAGTTGTCTGAATTCCTTATCTTGTATTTTATTAAAAACGGAGAATTTATATGTTTAGATTAATTAAGTTAGCTAAAGTGAACAAAAGTTATATTTTTTTAATTTTTATTTTGAATTTGATTTATTCAAGTATTCCAATTTTAGAAGTTTTTGTTGTTGGAAAATTTTTGAATAATATTCATGAAAGTTTATATTTTTTTGAATTTATTGGAATTTTAATTGCTCATTTTTTTATAAGACAAATATTGAGCTATTATAATTACAAGTTTAATTTACATATTGAAAAACAGTTTTCTACGTTTACTATGAATTTCATTTCGGAAATTCCTTATTTTAATTACGAAAATGAAGATTTTCATAGAGAAGTATATTATGTAAAAGATATAGTACCAAAATTTAAAAATTATTTAAATTCTATTATATCTTTGTTTTCTTATTTTGTAAGATTTTTAGGATATTGTTTTATAGTTTCAACATTAATTTGGTATCTCGGAATTATTGTGTTTATACTATTTATTCCTTTAATTTTTGTTGCAATATATTCGGGAAATTTAGAATACGAGAGTTATCTTGAGAGTGAAGATTTTTTTAGACGTGCTAATTATTTTGCTGATGTTCTAATTGAAAAGGAAACTGCACTTGAAAGAGCTTCTTATAAGTATAATGTTTTTATAGATAAAAAGTGGAAAGAAAATAATGACAAAGGAATTAATATTGAAAAAAAGACTTTATTTTTTTCAGAACTTTATGCTAATATAGGCATAATTATAATGATGATAATTTTATTAGTTATATTTTTAGTAATAATAATATTTGGAAAAAATCAAATAAGTTTGGGTTTAAGTGTTTCACTTTTTAGTTCATTACTTGTATTTACTGATGAGATTTCATATAAATTATCTATGAACGTAAAAAAATTTGTAGATAGTAAACTATTTTTAAATAAATTTAATGAATTTATAACTAAAGATTATAAAAAAGATATCGAGTCTAGTAAGTTAATTAACAACGTAGAAAAAATTGAATTTAAAAATGTATCTTATACATATGGGAATAATTATATTTTAAAAAATTGTAGTTTTGTAATGGAAAAAAGCAACAAATATGCTATTGTTGGTGAGAATGGAGCAGGGAAAACTACTTTAGTCAAAATTCTATTAGGACTTTTAGATTATGAGGGTAGTATTTTAATCAATGGGGTTGAACTTAGAGAAATTAGCAAAATTTGTTTATCAAAACATTTTGGAGCAATTTTTCAAGATTTTGTAAAGTATGAAATGACTGTTTCAGAAAATATTGGATTTGAAAATAACAAAAATATTGATGAAATAATTAGAAAAGTAGGTTTGAATAAAAAAATTGATAGTTTTGAAAATGGAAAAAATCAATTTTTAGGGAAACTTGAAGAAGGAATTTCGTTATCACTTGGAGAATGGCAAAAAATGGCATTAGCAAGACTTTTAATTAGAAATTGTGATTGCTTAATTTTTGATGAACCAACGGCTTCTTTAGATCCGATTAGTGAAAGAGAAATTATAGAGAATATTAATCATCTAATTACTGAAGATAATATTGGTATATGGATAACACATAGACTTGGAAGTTGTAGAAGTTGTGATTATATTTTAGTTTTAAAAGATGGTAAAATAGTAGAAAATGATACTTTTAATAATTTATTAAATTTTGAATCCTACTTTAAAAAACTTTATACAACACAAAGGAGTTGGTATAATGAATAGTATATTTAAAGCGATTAAATTAGTTTATAATTTAGATAAAAAGATGTTTATAATTAATTATGGAATATTTATACTAGAATCTATATCTTTTGTTTTTACAATTTATGCTTTGCAATTTACTTTAGAAAAATTGGGACTCTTTATTTCTGGAAACTTGACTACTTCTAAAATGATTATTTTTATGTTTCTATTTATTTTTGTAAAAATATTAACTTACGCATTTAGATCTTTTATGGGATTTTATTGTGAATATTATGATTTAGTGTTAAGTTCAAAAATACAAAGAAAATTAATGGATAAAGACTTTTTACCGATTAATTTTGAAGACAATAATTTTTTAGATGTATTATCTCAAGCAAAAGTTGGTGCTTCAAATTTAACATATATTACTAATGCTTATATTGATGTAGTTTTTATGTATGGATTCAATTTTTTATTTTTAGCGATTTATTTGTTTTTATTAAGTCCATATTTTGTATTAATTTTAATTGTTGTATTATTGTTACAGATTTTACATAATAAGTTTGATAAAGAAATAGAAGAAAAATTAGAAGAAAATATAAAAAATTTAAGAAGAAAAAGAGAATATTTTGAAAGCTTATTTTTAGATAAAGAAACAGTAAAAGAATTAAAAATATTTAATACAAGTGGATATTTTTTAAAGAAATTTAAATCTATAATTAATAGTTTTTGTGATGCTAGTGAAATTTTTTATAAGAAATTGCTTATTAATGACTTTAGATTAGGTCTTTTAAAAATAATTTGCTATATAATAAGTTATTTAATAATCTATTTCTTAAAAGATGAGGTTAATATTGCAGAATTTGGAGTGGTGTTTGTAACTATTAGGTCTATTTTTTCGCTATCCGAAGAAGGATTTTACGGAAGAATTAAAGAGGTAAATAGTCTTTTACCCCAACTTGATGCATTCCTTAAAATTTTAGAAAGTAATTGTGAAAAAAATATTACTTATGAAGATGATATAATTTTTGAAAATGTAAGTTTTAAATATCCTAATTCTAATGAATATGCTTTAAAAAATATAAATTTTAAAATTAAAACTAATGAAAAGGTAGGTATTGTAGGAGTTAATGGTTCAGGAAAATCAACTCTTTCAAAGTTAGTTTTAGGGCTTTATGAACAAAGTGAAGGAAAAATAAAAACTGTAAAAAGTAGTGCAGTTTTTCAAGATTTTGTAAAATATGAATTATCTTCAATTGAAAATGTCAAAATTTCAAATTCCCAAAATGAAGTTGATTTTTCAAAATTTAAAAAAATTGATTACTTTACTGAAAATGATTTAGATTATGATAAAATTCTATCTAAAAGATTTTCAGATGTTTCGATTTCACAAGGTCAATGGCAAAAACTTGCTATACTAAGAGGACTACATAATAATAAAGAATTTTTTGTTTTTGATGAACCTACATGGGCGATTGACCCAATTGTAGAGAAAAAAATTTTTAATTTCCTTTATAATGAAATTCAAACAGGAATGATTGTAGTTACACATAACTTATCTTCAGTAAAACAAATGGATAAAATTATGGTTTTGGAAGAAGGGAAAATAGTCGGTTTTGATACACATTTAAATTTAATTGAAAATAATGATTTATATAAGAAACTTTGGACTACAAGTACAACGTAAAAAAGAATGTGAAAACATTCTTTTTTTTATGTGAATATGTTGATAAAAAGTTTAAAAAATGGTAGAATTAATGTGTGAAAATTTAATTTTTATTTGGAGGTTATGATGGAAAAATATAATTGGTCATTAGAAAAAATCTACAAAAATGTAGATGAAGCAAGAGCTGAAATTAAACTTTGTGATGAGTATGTTGAAAGACTTGCAAAGGAAGAAAAAACAGTTAAAAATTTAAGAAATATTATGGAATTATCTGAAAAAGCAAATAGACTTGCAGAAAAATTATATACTTATGCATATATGAAAAGAGATGAAGATAGTAGAATTTCTGAATTTCAAAAATTAGCTTTAGAAGTAAACTCATTAGGAACAAGATTGAGTTCAGCTATGGCATTTTTTGATCCATTCTTAATGGAATTATCTAATGAAGAATTAGAAAACTTTTATAAAGAAGGAGATAATGAAAAGTATAGAGTTCATTTTGAAAACATTTTAAGATTTAAACCACATACTTTAAGTGAATCAGAAGAAGAACTTCTTGCAAATACTAGTGAAATGGTTGGAACTGGTCAAAACTCATTCTACATGTTAAGCTATGCTGATTTAGATTATGGTAATATTGAAAGTAAAAATGGAGAAAAATTAACTGCTGCTAATTTCAATAGTTTTCTTTTAGATGAAAATGAAGAAGTAAGAAAAGAAGCATTTGATAAGATGTATGGAACTGTTTCAAAATTCAAAAACACTTATGCTACTACTTTATACAGTGCAATTAAGAATTTAACTATTCTTGCTAAGGTTAAAAAGTATCCTTCAGCTAGATATATGGAATTATTCCAAGATTGTGTTCCTGAAACAGTTTATGACTCATTAATCGAAAGTATTGAAGAATATTTACCATCACTTCATAAATATTATGGATTGAGAAAGAAAGCTTTAAAGAAAGATAAACAATATTTATGGGATCTTTATCTTAATTTAGAAAAAGAATTTGACCAAAAATATTCTTATGAAAAAGCAAGAGAATTAATAACTGAAGGTCTTAAACCATTAGGAGAAGACTATATTGAAGTTTTAAATAGAGGATTTGAAGATCGTTGGGTTGACGTTTATCCAAGAGAAGGAAAAGCTGGTGGAGCATATTCTTGGGGAAGCTTTGATACAGATCCATATATCCTAATGAACTATACTGATGATTTAGACAGTATGTTCACATTAGCTCATGAATTTGGACATTCAATGCATAGCTATTATTCAAAATCAGACAATGATTATTTATATGCACAATATAAGATTTTTGTTGCAGAAGTTGCATCAACTTTTAACGAATTAACTCTATTAGACTATATGTTAAAGAATGTTAAAGATAAACATGAAAAGATTTATATATTAAATCATTATATCAATATGTTTATTGGAACAGTATTTAGACAAACAATGTTTGCTAAATTCGAAAAGAATACTCATTTAGAAGTTGAAGAAGGAAATGCTTTAACTGCTGATGATTTCACAAGAATAATGCAAGAATTAAATGATAAATATTATGGAGAACATGTTGAAAAGAGTGAAATTGCTAGTTACTTATGGGCAAGAATTCCTCATTTCTACAACAATTTCTATGTATATAAATATGCAACAAGTTTCTGTGCAGCAAGTTTCTTATCAAGCAGAGTAATTGCAGGAGATAAAGAAGCGTTAAAGAACTATAGAAACTTCCTAAAAGACGGATGTAGACACCAACCAATTGAACAATTAAGAACAGCTGGAATTGATATGGAAGATAAAAATTCTATTAACAAAGCTCTAGATGTTTTCAAAGGTCTAGTTGACGAATTAGAAAAAGAATTAGAAGCGTAGAAAGATTTTAAGGAGGGTTTTTTTCGTGTCTAAGAAAAATAAGAAAAAGAATAAAATTGAAAAAAATTCTTCAAATTTTTCAGAAGGCGGATTTGATAAATCTATTTTATCCAACTATTCTCAATGGCGAGAAGATTATTCCGAAAAAGAAATTTCTGAAGAAGTTGTTCTCGAATCCAAAAAAGAAATTGAAAAGGTTGATGACTTAGATTTTAAATCACATCTTATCAATTCAGAAGTGGAAGACCATACTTTTTCAACTGACGAAGAAAAGGCAAAATCAAGTGAGAAGGCTAAAGAGAAAGTTGAAGAAGTAAAAGAGAAAAAAGAAGAAAATAACGAAGAAGATGAAATTTTAACAGAAACACAAAGACTTCAACTTATTTATGGTAATGTTGTTCCCCTACACGAAAGACGTCGTAGGGGTAGCAAAGCTACTAAAAATAAGAATAAGGAAAAACACAAAGAGAAAAAACCTGAAGTTGTTGAAAGTGAAGATGTTAATGAAAAAGAAACTCCAAAAAAGGAAGTTGTAGTTGCTACTGCCGTAGAAACTATAGAGAAAAAAGAAAAAGTAAAAACTGAAGAAAAGAAAAAAGAAAAGGAAAAAGCTAAACCTAAAGAAGCTGTAAAGCAGAAAGAGGTTGAAAAACCAAAAGAGATTGAAAAAGTTAAGGAAGAAAAGGATAAAAAAGATACTAATAAGTATGAAATGCCTAAAATTCCTAAAGCTTTAAAGCTTATCTTTGCTTGTACTATTGCTTTAATGCTTTCAGTTGTTGGTTTCTTTGGACTTAAAGCTTATCATTCTCTTGAAGTAAAACTTCCAAATATTCTTGCTGGAGTTGAATCTAAAAAAATTGGATTTTATACTTCAAATATAGTTTTTAATGATAAGACTATAGATAAAAATCAAGCAGAATATCTTATTTCACTTTTTGAGGGAGATGAAGCAAAACTAAAAACTGTTGAAAAATGGCTTAAAGAAGATGCTGAAAACTTGAAAAAAGATAGTAATTACAAGAGTACAAGACCGATTAGACTTCAAAAAAGTGGAAAAGTTTTAGGGCTTTTTGATGATTATAAAATTCATTTAGATCCTCTAAAATTGAAAGTTGAAAAGAATGATGATGTAGAAACTACAATTCTATTAGACGGAAAAGAAGAAGCTATTTCAGATAAAGAATATAAGTTATTCCCTGGAAAATATACAGTTTTTTACTATGATAATAATGTAAAATTAAAAGAAGAAGTTTCTCTTTTTTATGATGAGAATTCTGATGTAACAACTATTTCTTATGGAGCTGGAACAGATTATCAACTTGCTAATGAAGTTGAAAAACTAGATACAAATGCAAAAGAAAGTTCTTTTAAGATTATAACTAGAGATGATAGCAGTATTCTGTTTGTAAATGATAAAAATACAGAACTTACCGTTAAAGAGTTTAATAAACTTTCTGGAACAAATATAAAATCTGGAGATATTTTAAAAGTAGTAACTAAAATGCCTTGGGGATATACAATTTCTGACGGAGTTACTTATCAAGGAGAAAGTAAAATAAATGTAAGTACTTCTCTTACAGATAAAAGACTTTTAAATGTAGCGATTAATAGAACAATTCAGTTATTGAGAGAAGATGTTCAATCCAGAGGAAAGAAAGATGCAAGTTTATTAACTGTTATGATAAATCCATCTTTAGAAATAGAAGCTAAAAGAGTTGAATCATTAATTAATAATGGAAGAGATTATGTTGGAGGTTATCCTTCAGTTGAGTTTGACCTTAATTCTTTTGATATTAGAGAATATGGTGATACTTACGAAATGTATATTGGTGGACATTTGTTAGTTCAAGAAACAACATATCCACAAAACAACAAACCACCACAACTATCATCAATAACACCTGTAGAATCTACAGTTGGATTCCATTTTATATATGATAAACAAAAGAAAAATTGGTATAGTAATATTTGGGGTTTCACAACTAGAACTATTACTAGAACTAATATAAAAAGTGTAGATATATCAAAAGATATGATTGCAAAATAAAAATATAAATCAAGTTAACAAAAAGCTCATCTAAGTTAATTAGATGAGCTTTATTTTTTGTTATTTTATTTAATTAATTTTAAAATTGAATATATATCTTTTATTTTAGATTCTTTATACTCAACATTGCTTTTTGTGTCTTTTATTGTTTTGTCATTTATTATTTCTAAATCCATATCAAATCTATCCGCAGTAATAAATTCTTTACCATCTTTCACAGATATTTTTACATTCTCATATAGGCCACAAACATATCCAGAGTCTGATTTTTCATATATAACCATGTGATATTTTTTTGAATCTGATGAACTTTCATCATCCTTAGTTTTTTCAATAATAAAAGCTTTTTCTTTTGTTACGAAATATTTACCGCTTATCTGCTCTATTTTTACTCCTTTCGCTGAACAAGAGCTAAGAATTAAAGTAACTAAAGTAAACATAAAACATTTTTCAAAAAATTTTTTCATGTTATTGAGTACCTCCAACATTATTTTTAACGCTTTCATACTATAAATTAATTATAACATAAAAAATGATAAAGATAAGACTGATAATTTTTATAAAAATATGATATAATAATATAGTTATAGTATATTAGTATAATAAAAATCTGGATTTGCATTTAATTTTATAATTAATATAAGTTAGATTTAATTTTGATATTTTATGAGATAAATTTAGGAGCATTATATGAAAATAGATATGGTTATGTTTTATCAAAATTTTGAATTTTTAATAAAAATGGTTCTTGCAACTGTAATGGGAGTAATAATAGGTTTTGAAAGAAAGAGCAGAAACAAAGGTGCAGGTATTAGGACTCACGCAATCGTTTCATTAGCATCTGCGCTTATGATGATAGTATCTAAATATGGATTTTTTGATATAGTTGAATATGATGCAGCACGTGTTGCAGCACAAGTTGTATCAGGGATTGGTTTTTTAGGTACTGGTCTTATTTTTATAAAGAATAATGCTGTAAATGGACTTACAACTGCTGCTGGTATTTGGGCTACTGCTGGAATTGGACTTGCAATGGGAGCAGGGCTTTATGCTGTTGCTATTTTTGGAACACTTTTAATTGTAATTATTCAAATTTTGATGCATAAGGATACTTTTTTAAGTAAAGACCATTTGACTATTACTTTTGAAATCAGTCTAGAAGATAGTTTTAATACTATTAGAGAGATAAGAAATTGTTTGGAAAGATTTAAACTTGAAATTCAAAATGTTGAAATTATAAAGAAGAGTAGAACTGTTATTGTAAGATTTTACACTTTTGTTCCTGCAGATTTTGAAAGAGAACATTTGGAAGACTTGATTTTTGATGATAAAAGAGTTAGAAAGATTGAAATGTAGTTGACTTTTTTAACTTTTTTATATATAATTATTTCTATATTTAATATTGAGCGTTGATTGTGCTTACAACACAGGAGTTCAGAAGTGATTGTGCTTAAACATTATGAGGCCTATGCGAAGAAAGGTGGTACCACGATAAGTCGTCCTTTCATTGTTTTAGGTCTTTTTTTTATAGGAGGATTTTATGGAATACAATAATATTTTTGAAGAGCTTGTTGATAGAGGTTACTTTGAACAAGCTACTTATGAAGAAGAATTAAAAGAGCTATTATCTAAAGAGAGAGTAAAATTCTATGTAGGTTTTGATGCGACAGCGGATAGTTTAACTATAGGTCATTTTATTCAAATCATGGTTATGAAGAGAATGCAAAATTATGGACATATTCCAATCGCTCTTTTAGGTGGAGGAACTACAATGATTGGAGATCCTTCTGGTAGAAGTGATATGAGAATGGTAATGACTGAAGAACAAATCAATCACAATGCACAAAGATTTTTTGAACAACTTTCTAGATTTATTGATTTTTCAGATGGTAATGCAATTATCGAAAATAACAAAGACTGGCTTTTAGACTTGAATTTTATAAGATTTATGAAAGAAGTAGGAGTGCATTTTAGTGTTAATAAAATGCTTACTTGTGATGCGTATAAGAATAGAATGGAAAAAGGTCTTACATTCTTTGAATTTTCATATATGTTAATGCAAAGTTATGACTTCTTATATCTATACAGAAAACATGGTTGTAAATTACAATTAGGTGGTTCTGATCAATGGAGTAATATACTTGGCGGATATGATTTAGTAAGAAAGCTTGAACAAGATAAGGTTTATGCTATGACTTTTAAACTTTTAACAACAGCTGATGGAGTTAAAATGGGTAAATCCCAAAAAGGAGCAGTATGGTTAGATGAAGAAAAGACTTCTCCATACGAACTTTTCCAATATATGAGAAATGTTGATGATAGGGATGTTGAAAAATTCTTATTAATGCTTACTTTCTTACCAACTGAAAAATGTAGAGAATTAGGTAAATATAAAGACGAAAGAATTAATGAAGCAAAAGAAGTTCTAGCTTTTGAAGTAACAAAAATTATTCACGGAGAAGAAAAGGCTAAAAAAGCATTAGAAACTGCTAGGGCTTTATTTAGTGGAGAGCTTTTAGACGAAAATATGCCTTCAACAGAAATCAATAAAGCAGATTTTGAAAATGAAGAGATAGGAATTCTAGATTTAATTAGAACTTGTGGAATTTCAAAGTCTAATGGAGAAGCTAGAAGACTTATTGAACAAGGTGGTATTTCTTTAAACGGAGAAAAAATCACTGATACAAATTTAAAAGTTTCTCTTAATTTAGAAGAAATTGTAATAAAAAAAGGTAAAAAAATCTATCACAGAGTAATTGCTTTATAGGAGTTTTCAATGGAAAAAAATGATATTTATGTTGTAGGTATTGCTGGTGGTTCTGCTTCTGGAAAGACTACAATTATTGAAAAGTTAAAGAAACAATTTAAAGATGAAATTGTAATGATTAGCCACGATTTTTATTATTGGCCAAATGACGATAAGACTTTAGAAGAAAGAGCGAAACTGAATTATGATCATCCTAAGTCTTTTGAAACTTCTAAACTAATTGAAGATGTAAAAATTTTAAAATCAGGTAAAGAAGTAGATTTACCTATTTATGATTTTACAATTCATACTAGAAGTAAGGAAACTATGAGAGTTTATCCAAAGCCTGTAATAATAGTTGAAGGTATTTTAATTTTAGAAGATTCTAAACTTAGAGAACTTATGGATTTAAAAGTTTATGTAGATACAGACGCAGATGAAAGACTTATCAGAAGAATTTTAAGAGATACTAAAGAGAGAGGCAGAAGTCTTGAAAGTATTTTAACTCAATATCAAAATACGGTTAAACCAATGCATGAGGAATTTATTGAGCCAAGCAAAAAACATGCAGATATTATTATTCCTCGTGGTGGGGAAAATACTCCTGCAATAAAGATGTTGGTTCAACACTTAAAGACTTTTTTGGATAAACATGAAAAAAAATAGCAAGACGAATGTATGTAGAATACTAGATAGACAAAAGATACAATATCAATTTGTAGTTAGGGAAGAAACTCAAGAATTTGAAGAGTTAGGAATAGATTCAAATATTTGTTTTAAAACTCTTGTTCTTGAGGGTAGTGATAAAAATCACTATGTATGTGTTATTCCTATTGATGCACATTTAGATTTAAAAAAAGCAAGTAAGCATTTTCAACTAAAAAGTATCAAAATGATTTTGCAAAAGGATTTAGAACCTTTAACTGGATATGTCCATGGCGGTTGTAGTCCTGTTGGAATGAAGACAAAGTTTAAAACAGCTTTTGATATAAGAGCGAAAGATATGGAAAAATTTCTTGTAAGTGCAGGAAAGGTCAGAAATTCAATCATAGTAAATCCTATTGAATTTGCAGATTTTTGTGATGCCGATTTTGCTGATTTGGTGGCAGAATAATGATAAATTGTATTATACTTGCTGGGGGTAATTCCGTAAGAATGACTTTTCCAAAAGAATATATTGAGATTGAAGAAAAGTATTTAGTCCATAATTCAATTGAGGTTTTGAAAAATATTTTTGATGATATAGTTATTGTTTCAAATGATAAAGAGCATTACAAAGATTTAAAAGTAAGAGTTGTTAGAGATATTTTTTACAAAAAAGGTCCAATGGCTGGACTTCATAGTGGGCTTTGTTATTCTGAAAGTGAATTTTCTTTTTTAACTGCTTGTGATATGCCGAATATTGATGAAAAATTCATTAGATTTATAATTTCAAAACTCGATAAAAATTTTGACGGATTAATTTGTCTTTCAGAAAATGATAAAATTTTACCTATGAATGGGATTTATAAAAATTCTTTAAAAGAAAATTTGAGAGAAGAATTGATTAAAGATAATCGAAAATTTGTAAGATTTATTGAAGATAACAATTTTAAGTTTTTAAAATATGAAGATTGGAAAAATTTCGATAAGAAAAATATATTTGAAAACTTAAATACTATAAAGGAATTGGAAGAATTTAAAAAGAAATTAACGACTATAAAAAAAGATTAATGACGGTTTATACCGTCATTTTTTGTCAAGTAATCTGATATATACTCTAATATTTATACATATTTATGCGATTTTTTAAATTGACAAAATTTCAAAAAAGTTGTAAAATAGTAGTTGTGAGAAATCACATATGATTTTAAGGAATAATGAATTGATAATTGTAACTTGAAAATTTAATACAAGGAGGTGTGTAAGACTAATGCCAAAAGAATTTATATTACTTCCTGTTTTTTTAATAGCAGGTGCTATTATTGGATATGTTTTTAGAAGATTTACATCAGAAAAACTTATTAATGGTGCTGAAAATCATGCTAAAAAAATTGTTGAAGATGCGATAAAAGAAGCTGAAACAAAGAAAAAAGAAAAATTAGTTGAAGCTAAGGAAGAAGCGCATAGAATTAAACAAGAAAGCGATAAAGAAAACAGAGAAAGAAGAAATGAAATTCAAAAATTGGAACGTCGTTTAATTGCTAAAGAAGAAAATTTAGATAAGAAAAATGAAAATTTAGATAAGAAGAATGAGCGTTTAAATAAAGAATTAAAAGATTTAGAAATTAGAGAATCTGAAATCGAAAAATTAGTTGAAAAACAAAAAGAAGAGTTAGAAAGAGTTGCCAATATATCATCTGAAGAAGCTAAAGAAATTATACTTGAAGAAGTTAGACAAGAAAGTATAAAAGACGCTGCAAATATCATTAGAGAAATTGAACAAAATGCTAAAGATAATGCAGAAAAAAATGCTAGATATATTATTGGAACAGCTATCCAAAGATATGCAGCAGATCATGTTGCTGAATCTACAGTTAGCGTTGTAAATTTACCAAATGATGAAATGAAGGGTAGAATTATTGGTAGAGAAGGAAGAAATATTAGAACATTTGAAAGTTTAACAGGAGTTGATTTGATTATTGACGATACTCCAGAAGCTGTTGTTTTATCTTCTTTTGACCCAGTTAGAAGAGAAATTGCAAGACTTGCTCTTGAAAAATTGATTAATGACGGAAGAATTCACCCTACAAGAATCGAAGAAATGATTGAAAAATCAAGACAGGAAGTTGAAAATAGTATTAGAATTGCAGGGGAAGATGCTTGTGATCAAACTAATATTCATGGACTTCACCCTGAACTAATTAAACTTTTAGGAAGACTAAAGTACAGAACTTCTTATGGACAAAATGTTTTAAAACATTCTATAGAAGTTGCACACTTAGCTGGAATGTTAGCTGCAGATATTGGAGCTGATGTTAAAATTGCTAAGAGAGGTGGTCTATTACACGATATAGGTAAGGCTATAGATCACGAAATGGAAGGAAACCATGTTGAACTGGGTGTTCAAATGGCTAAGAAATACAAAGAAAAACGTGAAGTTCTACATTGTATTGAGGCACATCATAATGATGTTGAACCAGAAACTGTTGAGGCACTTTTGGTACAAGCTGCGGATGCTATTTCAGCTGCAAAACCAGGTGCAAGACGTGAGTCTGTTGAAAATTATATCAAGCGTTTGGAAAATCTTGAAGAAATTGCAAATTCATTTGACGGTGTTGAAAAATCTTTTGCAATTCAAGCAGGACGTGAAATAAGAGTATTGGTTAAACCAGAAGTTATTGACGAAGATAAGATGTTATTAACTTCAAAAGAAATTGTTAAGAAAATACAAGAAGAACTTGAGTATCCTGGAACAATTAAAGTAAATTTAATTAGGGAAACAAGAGTTGTTGATTACGCTAAATAGTTTTTAAATTTGAAAACAAGAATGTTTATAGAAATATGGACATTCTTTTTTTATGCAAAATTGAAAGGTGTTAGATTTATTTATGTATCTTCGATACATTCACTTTTGCTAAAGCAAAAGTGTGAGATTTCTCCACTATGTTTCGCTTTGCTCCACTCCGGTCGAGATGACGTATAAGGAAGTGTACTCATTTTAGAGCTAGACGTGAATGGTAAATAAACTTCAAAAAATATTTAAAAATTATTTAAAATAAAATATTTAACGTCATAGCACTTTGCAAAGAAAATATCTCGACACGTCATTTCGACCGAAACGAAGCAAAGCTGAGTGAAATGAATCTAGCCCTAACTTTGTTTACTTGTAAACAAAAGTAGGTCTGACGGGAACAATTGTATCTTCTGATACAATTGTCCTGGAGATCTCATATATTTGCTTGTTTACAAGCAAATATAAAATGTATCAAAGATACATTAAGTTATTAATTTAATATTGATATTGTTTTGCAATTGTGATATATTTAAGTTAATTGTTTTTGGTTTTTAATCAAGGAGTTAATTATGATAAAAGAAAATATAAATATTGAGTATGTAAGTGAAGATAATTCACGGTTTTTAAAAAATATTTTAAGAGATGATATTAGTGAAGATTTTGTAGATTCATTAGATGTAATTTTGGAAATAACAAAATATGGAAGAGAACATAATTGTATAGGTCATACTTATGCAATTAAATATGATGAAAAATACATAGGTATTATATTGTTATGGGAAGCTATTGAATGGAGTACAGACCCTGAAATAATGAAAAAAGAGCCTTTCTATAGACTTATGGGATTTATTATTGATAAAAGATATAGAGGTTGTGGGATAGGTTCCTATATTTTAGAAAAAGTTATTTCTCAATGTTATGAAGAATACGGAATAAGACCTATTGCATTAGGGGTTCATAAATATAATTATAGAGCTGAAAAGTTTTATGTTGATAGAGGTTTTATAAAAACTGAATTTATGGAAGGAAATGATTACTATTATTTTAGATTTCCTAAAATTAAGGAGTAAATTATGAAAAGAGAAAAATTATCAGTTTTTGGAATCGGTCCTTTATATGTAGGAATTATTATTTCTATAACTATTTTATTAATATTTTTACAAAATAATGGTTATTTTAAAAATGGAGAGATTTCCTTTTTAAAAATTCCTTTTATAATTATTGGAATAATATGTATAGTTATAGGTATTGGACTTTGGATTTCTGCAGTTGTTAATTCAAGAATTTCTAAGAATATAAAGGAACTAAAATTGGTAACTACAGGAGTTTTTGCGATTGTAAGAAATCCAATTTATTCGGCTTTTATGTTTCTTTGTTGGGGGATTTGCTTTCTTTTCAATAATCTTTACTTTTTAATTACAATTCCAATTTACTGGATTCTTTTAACGATTTTAGTAAAAAACACAGAGGAAAAATGGCTTAAAAATATTTTTGGCGAGGAATATTTTGAATATTGTAAGAGAACAAATAGATGTATCCCATGGTTTCCTAGAAAATCTTGATTAATTTACTATATAAAATAGGGGGTAGTATGAGTAATTATTTTGATGAAGTTGCTAAAGTTTGGAATACTAAAGATAGGAAAAATAGGACTTTTACCATATACGAAAAAATGTTTAAATATTTAGGAGAAAATTTGAAAGATAAAACAGCTCTTGAAATAGGTTCTGGAGACGGACTTCTTGCAACTTTATTATCTAAGGATTTAAAAAGAATAGATTGTATTGATACATCTTTAAAGATGAGGGAAGAGTCTATAAATAGAATAAATGAAATGAAAATAGAAAATATTAGTATAAATGATGAAATTTTCTTAGAAAATTCGAATGAAAAATACGATATAATTTACAGTTTAACTGCTTTTCATCATATTGTTGATATTGATGCTGAGCTTAAATTGTTAAAAGAGCATTTAAAAGAAAATGGAAAAATAATTATAATGGATTTGGATACAGTTTCTCCTGATTTTCATAAGGATTTTCCAAACTTTGATGGGCATGACGGATTTTCAAGAGAAGAAATGGAGAATTATTTTAAAAGAGCCTTATTTATTCCGAAAAACTATGAGATTGTATGGAATGGAATAAGTAAGGAGATAGATTTTAAAATTTTCTTAATGGAAGGAATATGTGAAAAACAAAAGTAATTAAAAAAACCGAGTTGTATTTAACTCGGTTTTCGAATATAAATTTCTTATTTTTCTTTAATATCATTTAAGATATTCTTAATATCTGTTAAGATTTCTTCTTGAGTTGGGCCAGCTGGTGCTTCTTCAACTGCTTCTTCTTTCTTTCTGTTTAACTTATTCATAGCTTTAACCATTAAGAAAATACAGAAAGCAATAATTAAGAAATCAAGAACGTTTTGGATAAATGCACCATATTTAAAAGCAACTTCAGCAATCTTCTTTGATTCATCTCCTGCTTTTAATACAATCTTTAGGTCTGAGAAATTAACTCCACCTGTTACCATTGAGATTAAAGGCATTAAAATATCATTTACTAAAGAAGAAACGATTTTACCAAATGCTCCACCTATAATAACCCCAACAGCTAAGTCCATTACATTACCTTTTAAGGCAAATTCTTTAAATTCTTTTAACATAAACTTCCTCCTATAATAAAAATGTGATAAAATATATTATAATCAACAAATTAGTTGTATTATAATAATCTTTACTAATAGTACCCTAGAATTATAATACTAAACATAAGGAGATAAAAATGTTACAAAAAATTATAGTTAGTAACTGTGCAAGTGAGAACTTTTTTGAACTTTTAGATAAAAATAGTATTTGTTATATAAAAAGTTTAAACAATGAAAAATTTAATAATAATTATAATGATCATGTAGATTTGAGTGTTTTAAAGATAGATAATGATATTTATATTGAAAATTCAGTATTTGAGTATTATAAAGATTTTTTAAAAGATTATAATTTAATAAAAGTAGATGTTTCAGATTTTAAAAACGGAGAAATGGTTTTAAATGTTGCAAAAAATGATAAATATTTTTTTCATAATGAAAAATTTACTACAAAAGAAATTTTTGAAAGTCTTAATCTGAAAAGAGAATATATAAAGATAAATCAAGGTTATTCAAATTGCAGTATGATTTGTTTTAAAAATCATATAATAACAAGTGATGAGGGAGTTTTTAAGTCTTTAAAATCTAAAAATATAAATGTGGAACTTGTTACGACTACTGGAATAATCTTAAATGGATATAAAAATGGATTTATCGGAGGAACATGTGGTTTTGTGTCTGATGATACTCTGTTGTTTTATGGTGATGTGACAAAATATCAAGATTATGATATAATTAAACGCGTAGCTGATGAAGAAAATGTGAAAATTCTGTTTCCTAAAGGCGAAGATTTTGTCGATTTAGGTGGAATTGTTTCACTGTGGAGGTAATTATGGGATTTATTAAACCGAGCAATGTTGTTGGAACAATGGAACTTTTACCAAATGAACAAATTTTGTTTGACAATGTAAAGAATATAATAGAAGATACTTTTAAAAAACGTGGATTTTTACCTTTAGATACACCTGTTTTTGAAAAAAATGAAATTCTTTTAGCTAAGGGTGGTGGAGAAACCACAAAACAAATTTTTAAAATTGACTCTGAAAGTAAGGATATCTCTTTAAGATTTGATTTAACAGTGCCTTTGGCAAGATATGTAGCTCAATATTTTAGTGATTTGAATTTTCCGTTTAGAAGATATCATATAGCTAAAGTTTATCGTGGGGAAAGAAATCAAAAGGGTAGATATAAGGAATTTTATCAATGTGATATTGACGTAATAGGAAATGGAAAACTTGATATTAAAAATGATGCAGAGCTTCCTTATATAATCTATGAAATATTTTCAAAAATTATTAATGAAAAATTTGCAATTAATTTTAGTAATTTAAAAATTATTAATGGACTTTTTGAAAACTTGGGTATAGATAATAAAGCTGATATGCTTAGAATAATTGATAAAATTGAAAAGATAGGTTTTGAAAAAGTTGTAGAAGAACTTAAAAATACTGGACTTAGTGACGAAAGATTAGAAAAAATTATAGAATTTATTAAAATTTCTGGAAGTAATGAAGAGATTATTGAAAAGTTAAGTTCTCTTGGTATTTCTAATGAACTTTTTGAAAAAGGTATTGAAGAACTAAAAGAAGTTTATGAATGTATGAAACTTTTTGGAATTCCTGAAGATTTTATAGATATTAATCTTACAATTACAAGAGGTTTAGATTATTATACTGGAACTGTTTATGAAACATTTTTAGAAAATTATAGACAACTTGGAAGTGTTTGTTCTGGTGGAAGATATGATGATTTAGCAAGTAATTATACTAGTCAAGTTTTACCAGGTGTTGGAATATCTATCGGACTTACAAGATTATTCTATCAACTACTTGATAAGAATTTATTTAAGGAAATTAAAACTAATAGTATTGACGCTTTAATTATTCCAATGGAAAATTGTTATGATTATGGAATTAAACTATTGAATAAATTTGAAAATAGTGGTAAAATAATACAAATATATTTTGAAGATGCTAAGATGAAGAAAAAAATATCTTATGCTGACAAATTAAATATCCCTTATATTATCATAGTCGGAGAAGATGAAAAAGCAAATAACACTTACACTGTCAAAGATTTAAAGACAGGAGAACAAACGACTGTTGATTTTGAAGGATTATTGAAGTTAATATAGACGTTGAAGTAACGAGTAAGACTTAAGCGCTTTAAGAGAGAATGAAACGTGGCTGGAATTTCATTTAAGAATGCTATTTACTGAAAACTATTACGGAGTCTTTTATCTAATTAAGAAGTAATTAGGGTGGAACCACGAGTCATCGTCCCTACAGTTTTGTAGGGATGGGACTCTTTTTTTATTTTGAAAAAAGATACATGAAAGAACAAAGTAAGCATGTAGTCTAAGAAGGAGGAAATTATGGAAATGATTAAAGTTACATTCCCGGATGGGTCTGTTCATGAGTTTGAAAAAGGTGTAAAAATTTTAGATGTTGCAATTAGCATTTCTGAAGGTTTTGCGAGAAATGTTATTGGTGCTGTTGTTAATGATGTTATAAAAGGTTTAAGTGAAACATTAAAAGAAGATTGTGCTATTAAATTCGTAAAGTTTGAAGATAAAGAAGGAAAAGAAATTTTCTGGCATACATCAAGTCACGTTATGGCTCTTGCTATTCAAAGACTATTTCCAGATACAAAATTTGGAATTGGACCTGCAATAGACAACGGATTTTACTATGATTTAGATTCAGAACACAAATTTACACCAGAAGATTTAGAAAAAATCGAAAAAGAAATGATGAAAATATTTAAGGAAGGTTATTCTGTTGATAGAAAAGAAGTTGATAGAGACTTTGCCTTAAAATATTTTGCAGAAAAAGGACAAGATTATAAAATTGATCTAATCGAAGGTTTTGATAAAGATGCTGAACTTTCTTTCTATGAATTAGGAGATTTTACAGACCTTTGTAGAGGACCTCATCTTGTTGATGTTAAGAAAATAAAAGCTGTTAAACTTTTAAGCATAGCCGGTGCTTATTGGAGAGGTAGCGAAAAAAATAAAATGCTTCAAAGAATTTATGGTATAACTTTTGAAAAGAAAAAAGATTTGGATGAATATTTAGAATTCTTAGAAGATGCTAAACAAAGAGACCACAGAAAGATTGGTAAAGAGTTAGGAATTTTTATGATTAGCCAAAATGTAGGAGCTGGTCTTCCTTTCTGGTTACCAAAAGGATCTACAATTAGACGTGTAATTGAAAGATATATAGTTGATAAAGAAATTGAATGTGGATATGAACATGTTTATACTCCAATTTTAGCAAATGTTGACCTTTATAAAACTTCGGGTCACTGGGATCACTATCAAGATAGTATGTTCCCACCAATGGACTTAGGTAATGGTGAATTATTAGTTTTAAGACCGATGAACTGTCCTCATCATATGGAAATTTACAATAATGATGTTCATAGTTATAAAGAATTCCCTATTAGAATTGCTGAACTAGGAATGATGCACCGTTATGAAATGAGTGGTACACTTTCAGGTTTGCAAAGAGTTAGAGAAATGACTTTAAATGATGCGCATATCTTTGTTCGTCCTGACCAAATTAAAGATGAATTTACAAGAGTAGTAAATTTAATGAAATCAGTTTATGAAGATTTTGACATCAAGAATTTTAGATTCAGATTAAGTTACAGAGATCCTGAAAATAAGGAAAAATACTTTGATGACGATGAAATGTGGAATAATGCTGAAGCAATGCTTAAGAGTGCAATGGATGACTTAGGTTATGAATACTTTGAAGCAAAAGGAGAAGCTGCATTCTATGGTCCAAAACTTGATGTTCAAGTTAAGACTGCAATTGGTTTAGAGGAAACTCTTTCTACAATTCAACTTGACTTCTTATTACCACAAAGATTTGATTTAACTTATGTTGGAGAAGATGGAAAGAATACTCATAGACCAGTTGTAATTCACAGAGGTATTGTTTCTACAATGGAAAGATTCGTAGCTTATCTAATTGAAGAATACAAAGGAGCATTCCCAACTTGGTTAGCGCCAGAACAAGTTAAAATTCTACCAATTTCTGATAAATTTAACGACTATGCATATGAATTACAAAAAGAATTTGCTAAAAAAGACATAAGAGTAGCAGTTGATGATAGAGCAGAAAAAATTGGATTAAAAATCAGAGAAGCGCAACTTGCTAAAATTCCATATAGTTTAATCGTTGGTGAAAATGAAGTAAACGAAAGAACAGTTTCAGTTAGAAAACGTGGAGAGGGAGATAAAGGTTCAATGAAAGCTGATGCATTCCTTGAAATGATTTTAGAAGAAGTGAATTCAAAAGTTGTGAAATAATGATAAGAAAAATTTTAAAATATAAAGCATTGTATTTATGCGGGATTATATTGTCAGTATTTAGCTTCTTTTTGATAGATATGAAAAATCTATTGAATGGAGATATGGTTTTTAAGTCCTTGATAGGAATATTGTTTGATTTTATTTTATTTTTTATAAGTTTAGATAAGGTATTTGATAAAAATAGAAAAAACTAATTATAAATATTTTTTTTAAAAATTAAGTAGAGAATAAAAAATATAATTTAATATTTCCTTAAAAAGAAAAACATCTAATATGTAGTTTTACTATAATTAGTAAATTCAACAATAAGTCATATAAATCAAAACAATTATAAACAAAAAAAGCTATTGAAGTAAAACTTCAATAGCTTTTTAATTTATAACATAGTTAAGAATGCTATTAAATTATTTATAAAATGTCCTAATACACATGGGAATAAAGATTTTGTTTTTTCGTAAATTAAACATCCAATAAAACTTGGAACAAAATACAATGGTACTAGATATAATCCATCATGAATAATACCAAATACAAAGGCTGACACAAATGCTGGTAAAAATATTTTTAACAGCTTTCCTTTGTTTTGAAAAATTTCATGTAGAAATGTAAATATACCATATTTAAAAGCAATTTCTTCTCCGATTGGTGCGGATACTAGTAGATTAAAAATCAATAACTTGTTATATTTTAATGATTCTGCTATACTTTCAGTATTTCCACTTCTAAAATCCAATCCAATAATTGAATATACATATGAAATTACAAAATTCCATAAAATCATAATTATTCCAAGACCAACACCTATTAAAATTAGTTTTGCAATGGAAAACTCAGTTTTTTTAATAGAAATACTATCTTTTCGATCTTTGTATATTAACAGTGCAATTACAAAAGTTAAAATAGTAGCGATAGAACCTAGTATACTAGATACAAATTTGGTAAATACTTCATCATTTTCTACAAGAGATGGATTATTTACAAAAAAGTTCTTTACTATTTGTAAATCGAATATAATTTCGTCAATCAGAGTAAATCTAAATAATAAACCTACTATTATAAAAAACAAAATTGGAGTTAAAAAATAATTTAAAACAATTATAAAAGATTTTATATTAAATCTTTTTGTAGTAACTTCTGAATTTTCTATAGATTGGTTATTAATATCTATCATTATTCGTTATCTACGCCTTTTTCCTTTGAGTATTCTAGTAAATTATCGTAATTTTCTTTTGAAATAATAATTTTACCAGTTTTTCTTGAAATGCAATTTCTATCTATCAATTCATTTAAATATCTATACATTGTTCTTTCGTTAATTCTCAAATAGTCTGAAATAACTTTTTTTGTTAGTGAAATCTTAACAGGGAATTCTACATCAACACATTTTGATAAGAAGAATTCAATTAAGTTTTTCTTTCTTCCATAGTTTTTAGTTAAATCAAATGTAGCTATTGAATGTTTTGCAAAATCTAATAAAAATTGATTGTAAATTTTTAATAGTTCAATGCTTTCAGCTTCCTTTTCAAATCTTTCTACTGGAATTCTAATAAGCCTTGTATCTTTAAAGAATGCAACACTTTTATAGAAGTCGTGTTTATTGTCCATAAACTCAAGCAATCCAAAAATAGAAGTATTAGTTATGTGATTAAATACTATTAGTTCTCCAACTGGAGTGAAGTGAACAACATTGGCACTTCCTCTAACTAATAAATATAAATAATCCAATTTATCATTTTCTTTGATTATAACAGTCTTTTTCTTTACCTTAAGTACAGTGAATTCTGAATATAATCTTTTATCTAGTTTTAAGTCAAAGTTTTTTTCAATTAAAACTTTTCTTAAAAGTGTAACTAATCTACTTTCCACAATGTCCCTCCTTATTAATCTAATACTACATTATTATAATATAAAAAAAGAAAAAAATAAATAGCAAAAGAGTCATTTTTTAAAAAATTTTTAATTTATTACTTTTTTTGCAAAAGAATTTAAAGGGATAATCGGCTAAAAACAATTGTTTATATGATATTTTATAAGAAATATAAATTATAAGTCAAAAACATGCTATTATTATAAAAAATGACGCTAATTTATATAAAAAAACTTTATGTTTTAAAAACTCGTACGAAAAACGAAACAAATGATTATAAGGAGGTTAAAAATGAGTAAAAAAATCTTGTGCTTCAAGTTTTTATTGCATTTATTGCTGGTTTAATCCTTTCAAAATGTTAATGAAAATTAAAGAACCAATGCTTACAGCTTTTGTAACTAGAAGTTCTGCTGCAACACTTCCAATTTCTCTAAGAGTTGAAAAACTTTCAGGATTGGTTGAAGAAGATGAATAGTATTAATTAAATAGAATTATGACAAAGGTCAACGATAAATTGTTGACCTTTATTTGTATAAAAAATTATTAAAATATAACTGTTATTAAGGTATTTAATAGGGTATATATTTTTCAAATACATATTGTTTTCAATATTAAAGGAGGTGCGATTTGAAAGAAAAGGTTGGAAAAGTATATTCCATAGCCGAAGATAATAAAGCGCTTGAAGGATGTACTGTATCTAAAGAAGTATATGGCGGAGAAAATTATATAGCATATTTTTCAATGGCAGAAGAAACTGATATAAGTGCAGAATTATTCCCATACTACAAACTATTGATTGTAGCAGAAGGAGAGATTGAAGCATATGGATTTTCAGAAAAAACAAAAATACTAAAACAAGGTGATAGTATTTTTACACCGATTGAAATTCCAGTTGGAATTAGAACAAAATCGGGAGCAATATTTACAGAAATAGCAATAAAAAAGGAGGACTTTATGAATAAAGCTGTAAAACCAGGTGAAGTTTTTAAATTAGGAGAATTATTAGAATACCAAGAAGGTAAAATAGTTAATATGGACGTTGTTCATAATGATCAAATGAAATTTGTATTAATGGCATTCGATGCAGGAACAGGATTATCAGAACATTCAGCACCAGGTGAAGCAATTGTATTTGCATTAGATGGTGAAGGAATAATCGGATATGAAGGAACAGACCATGTAATCAAAGCTGGTGAATGCTTCCACTTTGCAAAAGCTGGAAGACATTATGTAAAAGCTGAAAAGAATTTTAAAATGGCATTGCTTTTAACATTAGAATAGTATTTCAAAACTAGAATTTAATATATATTTAAAACGACCATATGGTCGTTTTTTTGTGGAAAATAATAATTTTATGAGATCTCTCGACTGCGCTCGAGATGACGTAAAAGGTAGAAAACTTCGTTAAATAGCGTGACGTTAAGAGCATTAAGTTTCTAAAAGTTAAAAAATATATAGAAACTAAATATTTCACGTCATAGTACCTTGCAAAGAAAATCTCTCAACACGTCATCTCGACTGTAGCGTAGCGAAATGGAGAGATCTCACAGTTGTTTCAAATCTCTTAAATGTAAACAATCCATTCTTTTATTTCCCTTTTTATGCTATAATAATGCTATATTAATGACATATAAAATAGGAGATGAAAATATAATTATAAATACTAAAAAGGTTTATATAAAATTAATTTTGTCATAATATTAATCTTTAGAGAAGTAGATTTAGAAATTGAGGTGAACTGTGAATATAAATTTAGTTAGAATAAGTGTTGAGGACACAGAAAAATTATGGAAAATGCAAGTTCAAGCATTCCAAAAATTATTGGATAAATATCAAGATTTTGATACTAATCCTGCAAATGAAACTAAAGAAAAGATCAAAACTAAATTACTTCAAGAATATACTTTCTTTTATTATATTTATGAGGAAAATAATATCGTTGGTGCCATTCGGGTAATTGATAGAAGAGACGGAAGCAGAAAAAGAGTAGCACCAGTATTTATAATGGAGAGATTTCGTAATAGAGGGTTAGCTCAAAAAGCTTTCTATGAAATAGAAAGAATTCATGGTAAAGGTAATTGGGAGCTTGATACAATATTTCAAGAAAAAGGAAACTGCTACTTATACGAAAAATTAGGATATACAAAGACTGGAGAAATTGATAGAATAAATGATAAAATGGATATTATTCACTATATAAAAAATTAGGAACTCTCAGTCATCTAAGTCGAAAAATATATAGAAACTAAATATTTAACGTCATAGCACTTTGCAAAGAAAATTTCCCAACACGTCATCTCGACCGAAGTGAAACGTAGTGGAGAGATCTCATAAAGTTCCTTTCATAATTATATTTAAGTGCTAGTAAAAAAAAGCAAAAAGTACTTCTGATGGGAGCGATTATATCTTCTAAAATAATTGCTATAGAAATCCGAGAAATACTAAATTTTAATTTATAAAAAGTTTAATAGATTTTTCTCAATAATTTTCAAATTTTTGCTTAAAAAAGACAATTAACAGTATCATTTTTGGGTTTATTAATATATAATATGGGTAAATAGTAAATGACTTTTTGACATAAAATTGGAGGTATTTATGATTTCTAAAATAAAAACACTAGAAGAAGCAAGAGAATTATCAATGAATATAATTAAGGCTACGGATTTAACTTTCGAACAAAAGACTTCTCAACTTGCAAAACTTGCAGAAAATTTGAATGATTTTCCTGAAAGTTCAGTAAATGATAGAATTTTTGAAATTTCTGAAAATGGAGGTTTCTGCGATTTGTGGGAAGGTCATGCGCCTTATGCACCAAGATACATTTGCCCTAATTATCAAAAACTTTTGGATGAGGGTTGTAAATTTTTACGTCTTGAAAAATCAGAAACTTTACTTGATGCAATTAATAATTTATTAATTTTTTATCATCATGTTCCTTCTGTAACAAGATATCCAGTATATATTGGTAAGATTGATAAACTTCTTGATCCATTTATTACAGATAGAGAAGAAGCTAAAAAATTAATTAAATGGTTCTTAGTTTCTTTAGATAGAACAATTAATGACAGTTTCTGTCATGCAAATATTGGTCCAGAAAAAACTGTTGCAGGAGAAATCATTTTGGAATTACTTCCAACTTTAAATAATGTTACTCCAAATATGACAATTCTTTATGATGAAGATATTACACCAGATGATTTTGGAGAAAAGGCAGTTTATGCATCTCTTTTAACTGCAAATCCAGCATTTGCTAATGATAAATACTATAGAAATGATTTTAAAGGAGATTATGCAATAGCAAGTTGTTACAATGGTCTTCCAATTTCAGGAGGAGCTTTTACACTAAGTAGATTAAGACTTGGTTCTCTTGCAAGAAGTGCAAGTTCAAAAGAAGATTTCTACGGAAGAGTTTTACCAGAAGCAATTGATTTAATGTGTAATTTCATGGAAGGTAAGATTAAATTCTTAGTTGAAGAAACTCCTTTCTTTAAAGAAAATTTCTTAGTTAAAGAAGGATTTGTTGAATTAGATAGATTTGTTGGACTTTTTGGAGTTGTAGGACTTCATGAATGTGTTCAACAACTTCTAGAATTTGAAAACAAAGATTTAGAATTTGGTAAAGATGAATATGCTAATGAACTTGGAGTTGAAGTTATGGATTTTGTTGAAAAGAGAGTTAATTCTTTTGAAAGCAAATATTCAACTTTCTGGAATCATAGATTTATGCTACACTCACAAGTAGGAGCACAAGATGATATTGAAGATAGTGCAGGTGTTAGAATTAGAATTGGTAAAGAAGTACCAATGTATGATCATATTAAACATTCAGCATTATTCCACAAATATTTCCCATCAGGAATTGGTGATCACTTCCCATTTGACGAAACTGCTGAAAAGAATCCATCTGCCGTTTTAGATATCTTTAAAGCTGCATTTAGATTGAATATGAGATATATTTCATGCTATGGAGAAAATGGAGATTTGATTCGTGTAACTGGTTATTTGGTTAAAAAATCAGATATGCAAAAATTCATTGACGGAGAAAGAGTAAGCTACGATACTGTTCAATATGCTAGAGATGCTTTTGAAAAGTATCATCTATTAGAACGTAAGGTTAGAGATGTCAAATAAAGGAATTATAAATAAAATAATAGATATGTCGGTGGTAGACGGACCTGGAAACAGGACGTCTATTTTCCTTCAGGGTTGTAATTTTAATTGTTTTTATTGCCATAATCCTGAAACTATAAAACATTGTATTAATTGTATGGAATGTATTCCTTCTTGTTCAACAAAGAGTTTAACAAATGTTAACGGGAAAATTGTTTGGAACGATAAGACTTGTATAAATTGTGATGAATGTATTAGAGTTTGTCCACATCTTTCAACACCAAAGATATATAATTGGACTGTTGAAGAAACTGTTGAGAGAATAAAAAAGAATATTCCATTTATTAGAGGAATTACTGTTAGTGGTGGAGAATGTACACTTCAACATAAGTTTTTAACTCCACTTTTTACTGAGGTTAAAAAACTTGGTCTTACTTGTTTTGTCGATACAAATGGTGGAATACCTTTTAAGAGACTGCCTGAATTTGTTGAAGTTTCAGATGCTTTTATGCTTGATATAAAGGCTTTTTACAATGAAGAGCATCTTTTTATAACGAAAACTAAGGTTGATGTCGTTTTGGAAAATGCAGATTATCTTGCGAGTTTAGATAAACTTTTTGAGATAAGAACAGTAACAATTGCTGGAATGGACAATAGAACAACTGTTGACAAGATTACAAAGATGCTTTCCAAATACATAAAAATGGGACATAAAATTAGATACAAAATAATAAAATATAGAAAATATGGGGTTAGAGAAGAATATAGTATGTTCTCAGCTCCAGTTGATGAAGAGATGGAAGAATTAAAGCAAATTGCACTTCAAAACGGTTTTGAAGATGTTATTATTGTTTAAATTCTCGTAAATTTTAAACAAAAGAACTATTTAATAGTTCTTTTTTTATATAGAAAAAATTAATTGTTAATCTTCCGTACATAAGTATTTTTTATTATACTTAATTACAATTATATGTTAAAATAACAGTATATATTTATTTTTTAGGAGGGATTAAATGAATAAGAAAAGTGCATTAGGATTAGCTTTACTATGCGGTTTGTCTTTTTCACAAGTAAGTCATGCAGCTAATGAAACGGTAGTTTATAACAAAGATGGACTAACTGTTAATTTAATTGCAGATGGAGATGGAGTTTTTAAAATTTCTGTTGAAAATAATACTGGAAAAGATATGATTGGAGTTAAGGTAAAATCAGAAGATATCAAAGGTTTAAAGATAGTTAAGGGAAAAGAATTAAATCTTGGCGATATAAAAGCTGGAGAAAAGAAAGTATTAGAAAGCGAAAAGTTACAATTTGAAATAGTTCAAGCTATTGAAAATAGTATAAAGAATGGAAAACTTGCAAAGACAGGAATTAGTGGGGTTTACAAGGTAAATGTAACAATAGCAGTTGCTGGAATAGTAGGAATAGTTTGTGTATTAGTATCAAAGAAAAGAAATGCTAAGAGATTATTGTCAGTAGCAGTTGGAACTGGAATATTAATGTCTTCAGTTTTAGGATTTAGTTCAAGTGCAGATACAGAATACAAAAATTCTACTGATTTAAATGGGAATATAGTTGTAAGTGGAAATACTTATGAATACACTGGAGTGTTATTGTGGAATGATACCGATTCTACTGGAGAAAATAATCAGGGAGGAAACAATCCAGGAGGAAATAATCCAGGGGAAAACAATCCTGTTGATGATGAGGAAGAAGATAAAATTGTTGAGTTTGAAGATGAAAATTTAAAACAATTCATTCTTGATAAGTTACATGCTTATGAAGGTGAAGATAGTTTTGAAGTTGAAATGAATGAATATAACTTTAAACTTAATGATAAATCATATAGAAAAGATAAAAATTCAAATGAAATCTATAAGAGCGATTTAGAAAAAATTGAATCTATTGGAATTAGAGGAATGAATGCTGCTGAAGATGAACTTATAGAAGTTAGTAGTATTAAAGGTCTTGAATATTGTAAAAACTTAAAAACTCTTACAATTTCTTCAGGAGAAATTCCTGATGACGATAAAGCAATAAGATATTCAGAAGGAGCAATTAAAGATTTAACACCACTTGCTGGACTTAAAAATCTTGAATTATTAAGACTTTCTCATAATGAAATATCAGATGTTACTCCTTTAAAGGATTTAACTCAATTAAAACATTTATATATTTCACATAATAACATTTCAGATGTTAGTTCGTTGAAAGATCTTACAAATTTAGAAGATTTTGATATTGCTGTTAATAAAGTTCCAGATATTAGCATCGTTAAAAACTTTAAAAAATTAAATCTATTAGATATATATTCAAATAAAATATCAGATATTAGTAATGTAAAAGATCTTGATAAATTAACATATTTAAGAGCTGATAATAATAATATTGAAGATATTAGTGCTTTAAAAGACTTAAAATTATTAGAAAATTTAGATTTAGGAAATAATAAAATTAAAGATATTTCCGTTATTGATGGTTTGACAAAATTAAATAAATTAAGCTTAAAGGGAAATAATCTAGACAACTTTAATTTAACACATCTTACTAAGCTTGATGATTTAAATCTTCAAAATAACAAGATTTCAGATGTTTCATTCTTAGAAAAAGTAAATAAATTAACAAGCTTAAACTTAAATAAAAATAATGTTGAAAATATTGAAGCTATAAGTAATTTAAAAGACTTAACTTATTTATATTTAGATAAGAATAATGTAGAAAATATAGATGCTTTAAAATCATTAAGCAAGCTTTCAAATGTAGTTCTTTCAAATAATAAGATTTCTGATATTTCAGCTCTTAAAGACTTAAATGAACTTGCGAGTGTTAAAATTGATGGAAATAGAGTTAAAGATTTTTCATCAATAAATGATAAGAGTACTATTTTTGAAAAAGTTATTCATAATCAAAATGTAAATATTGAAAATGTAGAAGCTAATGATAAGGTTGTAGAAGTTGATAATCCTTATGTTGGACTAGATAAGATTGCTAAAGGTGGGAATCCTACTGTTAGCACTGAAACTGAAGGTATTAGTGTTGCTTTAGAAAATGGTAAATTAAAATTAACTCTATCTGATGAAGCTTTTAACAATATTTCAAATGACGGTTTAGAAGTAAAAGTTAAATATGATTTTGAAAATGAAATGGATTATGCGAATATTCCAACTGAATTATATGCAAATTTAAAATTAACTAAAGCTTCAGATAAATATGTTAATATTGAAGATGGAAAACTTTTAAAAGTAATAAATAAAAATTTAGACAAAAATAGACCTGATGACCAAAAAGTTACTGTTGAAGAAATGGAAAGTTTAACAGAATTATCTATTTTCTTAAAAGAAGATGGAAGTGCTGATTTTAGCGAAAATGCAAAATACTCTATACTTGGAGTACCAACAAGTTTAGCAGGAACAAAAGACTTTAAATTTGCTGTTACAAGAGGCATGAAAAGCATTAAAGGTTTAGAATATGCAAAAAATCTTAAAAAGTTAAAATTAAACGAAAATGAAATTTCAGATATTACACCACTTAAAGATTTAACTAAATTAGAATACTTAGAAATTCAAAGAAATAGAATTGTTGATATTAAACCATTAGAAAAATTAACAAATCTTAAATTTTTAAAATTATACAACAATTTAATTGAAGATATATCACCTCTTGCAAATTTAACAAATTTAACAGGATTAGATTTGCATTATAATGTTACGGTTGGTGGTGATGAGAGTCACAAAATAATATCTAAAGGAATTACTGATATTTCTGCTTTGAAGAATTTGAAAAAATTAACATTCTTAGATTTGTCTGCTAATAGAATTGAAGATGTTTCAATAATCAAAGGATTTGATAAAATTGAACACTTAGATATTTCAGGAAATAGAGTTAAAAATTATGAAGGGCTTGGAGATTATCTTGCAAAAAGACTTGGAGATGCTTTAAACGAAGGCATTGGAAGTATGCAATTTTCAGGACAAACTGTAGATTTTGGAAAAACTGTTGAAGTAAATGATAATGAAGTTTCTTTTGTTACACCTTTCAAGGGAATAAAAGAACTTGGAGAAGCTTTAGGAGAAGTTTTTGGTGCAGAAGAAGCTTTAAATCCATTTAGCGAAATTTCAACTGGAAAAGAAGGAATAGAAGCAAGTTATGATTTAGATTCAAATACGATAACTCTAAATATATCTGATGATGTTATTGCAGAAAATAAAGGAAAAGAATTAGATTTGAATTTAAAAATGTCATTAGATGAATATACTTGGACATTAAAGAATGTAAAACTTAAATTTAATGCTGACGAAGAAATTGTTTCTGATGAGTATAAAGATTTTTATTTTGATTTGTTTAATAAGTATAGTAAGTTTCATAAGAAATATGTAAATTTAACAGATGAAGCAAATAAACTTTTTAACGAAAAAAACAAACCTAAGAAAGATAAAAATTTTACTAAAGAAGATATGGAAATGTTGAAATCTTTTGTTGTTGCAGATAAGAATGTTACTGATAAAATGATAGAACCTTTAAAATATTCTAAGAATTTAGAGGAGTTTAAGGTAGAATTAAATAAATCTAACTTAACTAGAAGTGTAAATAACTTTGATTTTTTGTCTAAAACATCAAAATTAAAACAATTTATTTATCAAAATCAAGATTATAAACATGCAAAAAAAGAAATATTTCCAGAAAATATAGATTTTTCAAAAAATGAATCTTTAGAAAAAGTTATTATTTCACAAACAAATTTAAGTGGTATTAAAGCTTTTGAAAAATTAAAATTAAAGCAATTAAGCTTGCAAGATAATGAGATTATTGATATAACACCTATTAAAGATATGGAAACTTTAGAAAGATTGGATTTAGATAATAATAAAATAGTAAATTTACCTAATTTATCAAAATTACAAAGATTAATTACTCTATATCTTAGAGATAACAAGTTATCAGATATCTCTAATCTTGAAGAACTAAAAAATCTTGAAGCTTTACATCTTAGAAATAATAAGATATCAGATATTTCAAGTTTAGAAAAACTACCAAAATTGCATAGACTATATATCGATAAAAATGAAAATCTTAAAAATTATATTAAGAATATTAAAAATCTTAATGGAATAAATACTTTATTTGTTGACGAAATCACAAAGGAAGATTTTGATTGGCTAAAGACATTTTCAACTAGAAGTGCTGTTAATGCAACTGAAAACGAAGATAGAATTAGAATGTTCAATTTTGAAAAATTGGAAATCCCAGTTAAAGTTAAGAAAAATGATATAAAAGATGGTTTTATAGAGATAGATAATCCGTTAAAAGATTGGAATGATATGTCTATTGAAGCCACAGATGATGAATCAGGAAAGAATCCAAATCTAACTTTTGAGTCAGATAAAATAAAAATAAAAGTTCAAGATAAAAATGAGTTCAGCGAAACTTATGATATTTATGTTGAAAACTATGAAGTTGAAGGGTATGGAGATTATAGTCAACCACCATCAATTTCTGGAAAGATTGTTTTAAATATAAAAATTTCAGAATAAAGAATATTAAGGAGACTGCTAGTCTCCTTTTTGTTTTACTGTTATAAAAATAATTTTTGTGATATAATAACATTAATTTAATTATCAAAAATATATTATAATAAAATATAATATAATTTATATTTAGAAAATAGGAGGGAAAATTTGTTAGAGATTATTTTAAATTCTTTAGATGAATGTGATAATTTTTCTAAAAGATTTTCAAAAACATTAAAAAACGGAGATGTAATTTCCTTAATTGGTGATCTTGGAGCTGGGAAAACTACTTTGACTAAATTTTTAGGTAAGAATTTAGGAATTGAAGAAGATATTACTTCACCAACTTTTAATTTAGTTAATTTATATTCTGGAAAATTTGAATTTAATCATATGGATTTATACAGAATTGATTCTCCAGAAGAACTTTACCAAATAGATTATGAAAATTACTTTTATCCAGACGGAGTTACTGTGATTGAGTGGGCAGAAAATGGAGGATATTTACTTCCTAAAAATTTAATTGAAATTGAAATTTTAAAAATTTCTGAAAGCTCTAGAAAAATAGTGATAAAGGGAAATAATAAAAGAGAAATGGAAATTATAGAGGGATTATAATGAAAATTTTAGCGATAGATACGTCAACAACTCACAGTTCATGTGCGGTTATGGATGACAATAATATTGTTGGAGATTTTAGCATAAATCAAAGTATGAGTCATAATGAGATTTTACTTGTTATGGTTGATGAAATGCTTAAAAAATTAAATATTGATATAGAAGATATAGATTTATTCGTTGCTGTTACTGGACCTGGATCTTTTACAGGAATAAGAATAGGGGTTACGGTTGTTAAGGCATTAGCTATGGCTTTAAATAAACCGATAGTTGCTGTAAATACATTGGAAGCTCTTTCTTTTGGTGTGTTTTCTGATAAAAAGAAAATTCCTTTGATAGATGCAAGAGGTGAAAGAGTCTATTATGGAGTTTATGAGGGAATAAATAATGAAAATATAGTTGCACCTGCTCTTTTGACTATTGATGAACTTTTAGAAGAATTCTCAAATAAAGGTGAATTTGTATTTGTTGGTGATTGTGTTAATCTTTACAAGGATAGAATTTTAGAAAACAAAAATTTTGAAATTACTCCTGCTTGTTTAAATAGTTGCATTTCAAAAAATGCATGTGTTATAGGGAAACAAAAATATGAAAGAGGAGATATTTCAGACTGTTTTAGTTTGAGTCCTGAGTATGTTAGACTTTCACAAGCACAAAGAGATTTGGAGAATAAAGGTAAGTAGATGATTTCATACAGATACGCAGTAAGTAATGATGTATTTGATATTTTAAATTTTGATAAAGAGTATTTTTCTAATAATTTTGATGAAAAATTTTATATCGAATATATTGAAAATAAGAAAGTATTAGTAGCAAAAGAGAAAGATGTTGTAGGTTATGTTTTATTTAATCAAATTTTTGATGAAGCAGAAATCTATAAAATTGTAGTTTCAAAAGATTTTAGAAACAAACAAATAGCTTATAATCTCATTGAATTTTTAATAAAAGAATTAAAGTTAAGAGATGTTTCTAAAATATTTTTAGAAGTACGAGAAAACAATATACCTGCAAGAAATTTATACAAAAAATGTGGATTTGTAGAAATTAGAAAAATTGTTGACTATTATAATAATCCAAAAGAAAATGGAATTATGATGTTAAAAGAGGTAGTTTAATGAAAGATATTAAAATAATGGCAATAGAAAGCAGTTGTGATGAAACAAGTGTTGCTGTTGTAAAAAATGGTAGGGAAGTTATTTCTAATATAATTTCTTCTCAAATAGATATGCATAAAAAATTCGGCGGAGTTGTTCCAGAAGTAGCTAGTAGAATGCATTTAGAAGTTATTAATAATATAGTGAGAGAAGCTTTAGATGAGGCTAAAATTACTATAGAAGAAATAGATGCTATTGCTGTAACTAAAGGTCCTGGACTTGTAGGAGCTTTACTTGTTGGAATTTCTGAAGCAAAGGCTTTATCATATGCTTGTAAAAAACCTTTAATAGGAGTTAACCATATGAAAGGTCATATTTGTGCTGCATTAATAACTCATAAAGAATTAGAACCTCCATTTATATGTCTTTTAGTATCGGGAGGACATACTTATCTTGTGCATGTTAAAGGTTATAATGATATGGAAGTTATAGGAAAGACAATTGATGATGCTTGTGGAGAAGCTTATGATAAGGTAGCAAGATGCCTTGGAATGAATTATCCAGGAGGTCCAGAAGTTGAAAAACTAGCAAAACTTGGAAATGAAGAAGCTATAGATTTTCCTAGAGTAATGCTTGATAAAAATAGTTATAACTTTAGTTTTAGTGGCTTAAAAACAGCAGTTCTTAACTATTTAAATAGTAAAAAACAAAAAAATGAAGAAATTTCAAAAGAAGATGTCTGTGCTAGCTTCCAAAGAGCAGTTTTCGACGTTCTAATCTACAAAACAGAAAGACTTATGAAAGAGAAAAACTTAGATAAACTTGTAGTTTCAGGTGGAGTTTCAGCTAATAATACATTAAGAGCAGAGATAGAAAAAATGTGTGAAAAAAATAATTTCAAATCATATTTTCCGTCAAAAATACTTTGTACAGATAATGCTGCGATGATAGCATCTTCTGGCTATTATGAGTATATTTCAGGGATTAGAAGTGATTTAACTTTAAATGTTGAACCTAATTTAGAATTGTAAATTTCACAAAAAATTTTTTTGTAAAAGTGTTGACAACTAAAAAAATAAAGTGTATAATATTCGAGTAACTGTTTGAGAAATGCATTTTTAAAAGAGTTTGAATTCAAAAAAATCAAAAAAGTATTGACAAATAGTTAGTTATGGTATATAATTATTAGGCAGTCAATTTTAATACAGAGATTGATTGATAAGGCCCCATGGTCAAGCGGTTAAGACATCGCCCTTTCACGGCGGTAACCCGGGTTCGAATCCCGGTGGGGTCACCACTTTTATTTAGTAGGTTTGTGGTTATATTTGGGCGCATAGCTCAGTTGGGAGAGCATCTGCCTTACAAGCAGGGGGTCATAGGTTCGAGCCCTATTGTGCCCACCAAATATGGCCTGGTAGTTCAGTTGGTTAGAATGCTAGCCTGTCACGCTAGAGGTCGTGGGTTCGAGTCCCATCCAGGTCGCCACTAATATGCTGGTGTAGCTCAATTGGTAGAGCAACTGACTTGTAATCAGTAGGTTAGGGGTTCAAGTCCTCCCACCAGCTCCAATCTACTTTATGTAGGTTATATGGAGGAGTTCCCGAGTGGCCAAAGGGGACGGACTGTAAATCCGTTAGCTGCGCTTTCAGTGGTTCGAATCCACTCTCCTCCACCAATTTAATTTTTGTTAAGACCATAAAGTTTGAGATTATATGCGGGTGTAGCTCAGTGGTAGAGCCCCAGCCTTCCAAGCTGGTTGCGAGGGTTCGATTCCCTTCACCCGCTCCATTTTGCACCTATAGCTCAGCTGGATAGAGCAACGGACTTCTAATCCGTGTGCCAGAGGTTCGAATCCTCTTAGGTGCGCCAACCTTTGGGGTATAGCCAAGTCGGTAAGGCACTAGACTTTGACTCTAGCATTCCGCAGGTTCGAGTCCTGCTACCCCAGCCAATTTTATGATTCATTAGCTCAGCCGGTAGAGCACCTGACTTTTAATCAGGGTGTCCGGGGTTCGAATCCCCGATGGATCACCATTCATGGAGAGGTATCGAAGTGGTCATAACGAGGCGGTCTTGAAAACCGTTTGGGTTCACGCCCACGTGGGTTCGAATCCCACCCTCTCCGCCACAATGGAGAAATACTCAAGTGGCTGAAGAGGCTCCCCTGCTAAGGGAGTAGATCCTTTACGGGATGCGAGGGTTCAAATCCCTCTTTCTCCGCCAATAATTTGGGCCTTTAGCTCAGTTGGTTAGAGCGCCCGGCTCATAACCGGTAGGTCCCGGGTTCAAGTCCCTGAAGGCCCACCAAATTATCTGCAGATATTTCTTTTTTAGAAATATCTCTTATTTTATAGAGCTAAAATAAAGGATTAATATTGTAGGGGTATAGTTCAACGGTAGAATGTCGGTCTCCAAAACCGCTGATGAGGGTTCGATTCCTTCTACCCCTGCCATTTACATAATATGCCCAGATAGCTCAGTCGGTAGAGCAGAGGACTGAAAATCCTCGTGTCGGTGGTTCGATTCCGCCTCTGGGCACCAGATCTGTAATTCGAGAAATCTGTTACGGATTGCTATTATTCCTGCGAGTGCAGGATTTTTTTTTGCTCATTTTTAGAAGAATATATTAAGCCCAGATAGCGAAAAGTCGGTATAAGAGAGTGGCAAAAACAACGAAGTTGTTTTTAGGCAATATCTTAGTCTAGTACGAAGTACGAGAAGATGAGTTAAGAAAAACTAAAATAATGAAAATCTTAAAAAAGTAAGTAAAATTGAATTGTTAAAAAATAATTATCATCTGGAAGAGTCAGAGGACTGAAAATCCTCGTGTCGGTGGTTCGATTCCGCCTCTGGGCACCAGATCTGTAATTCGAGAAATCTGTTACGGATTGCTATTATTCCTGCGAGTGCAGGATTTTTTTTGTCTATTTTTAAGTGAAAATTTTTGGTATAATATTAATAGCAAGTAAAAGGAGGGATAATAATGGAATTAAATGAAAAAATTATTGATTTACTAAAATCTTCAGAACCTCTTAAAAGTGGAGAAATTTCCGAAAGATTAGGAGTAGATAAGGCTGAAGTAGATAAAGTTTTAAAGAAATTAAAGGCAGAAGAAAAAGTTATTTCACCAAAGAGATGTTATTATTCTGTTGAAAAGTAATTAAAAAGATGTTAAATTTATTTTATTAAAAGAATGCTCTTATGTAAGGGTGTTCTTTTTTATTTAATTTTTGTTTTTATAAAAATAAAATATTGTTTAAAATTCGATATTGACAATTATTATTAATTGATATAAAATATTTTTTGTTAGTTTATGCTAATTTTATTTTATTTTTTTAGGAGGAATTATATGAAAATTTTTAAGAGAATCATATCTTTTGTGGTATTTTGTTCTTTGATTTTTACAAGTTTTAGTGGTGTTTTTGCTACTGAAAGTAAGTCTTTAGATTTTCAAAAAAAGATAGAAGAGTTAAAAGATTACAAAGATGATGATTTTGTCGATGTAATTATCAAATTGAAAAAACAAGTTGATGTTTCAAAAATTAAAGATGCTGTTAAAAAAGAAAATGTTAATGCATCTAAGGAAGAAATTCAAAATGAGATAAGAAAGGAAATGGTAGATAAGTCTATAAAGTTAAAAGAAGATAGTCAAAAGTCTATTATAGAAATTCTTGAACGTTATAAAAAAGATGGTAATGTAAAGAATTATCAACAATTTTTTATTATAAATTGTATAAATGTAGTTTGTAAAAAAGAAGTTTTGGTTAAGATTTCAAAAAGGTCTGATGTAGAAAAGATTAGTATTAATAAAAAAGTGAAGATACCAAAGCTTCAAAATAATATTCCAGAAGATAGAGAAGCTTTATCTAGTGTAGAAAAAAAGCATGTTCCTTGGAATTTAAAGATGATTAGTGCAGATAAAGCGCAAAAAGAAGTTCAAAATTTTAATAACGATGTTGTTGTTGCGATAATTGACTCGGGTGTTGATGTAAGTCATCCGGCTATTAAAAATAATTATAGAGGAAATGATAAAAATCTTAAAAGATATTCTTGGTATAATGTTGTAAATGAAAAGACTGGAGATAAAGAAGAACCTTATGATGATAGGGGACATGGAACTCATGTTTGTGGAACTATCTTGGGTCAAAGAGAAAACTCTCTTTTAGGTGTGTGTCCGTATGCTAAATGGATTGCTGTAAAAGTTTTTGATTCAAATGGTGAAACAGATAATGCTAAGCTTTTAAAAGCGGGTGAATGGATTATGGCACCTAAAGATGAAAATGGTATATCTCATCCGGAAATGGCTCCAAAGGTTGTAAATAACTCATGGGGTGGTAATTCAACAGATGGATTTTATCAAGATATGGTTAAAAAATGGAGAGATGCGGGGATTTTTCCTGTATTTTCAGCTGGAAATGTAAGTCAATTTAATGATGGTGGGGATAATTCTATAGGAACACCTGCTTCATATCCACAAGCTTATGCGGTTGGGGCTATTAGAAAAGATGAAATAGTTGCAAAATTTTCTCTAAGAGGTAAATCTGACTATACAGAAAATTTTAAGCCGGATATTGTTGCACCTGGAGTTAATATTTTATCTTCAATTCCTGGAGGTAAATATACAATTTATACAGGAACATCTATGGCAAGTCCTCATGTTACAGGTGTTGTTTGTTTAATGCTTAAAGCTAATCCAGATTTAAGTGTTGATCAAATTGAAAAGATTTTAAATGAAACTGCAACACCTTTAAAAGATGATTACTATACAACTTCTCCAAACCATGGTTATGGGTATGGAAAAGTTGATGCTCTTAATGCGGTTAAGCTTTCTATCGGCCAAAAAAAGGGAAAAGATATAGACACTTCAAATATGAAAGTATTATCGGGGCGTATTATTACAAATGGAACAGATAATGAAAAACCGATTATAAATCATAGTTCTATGAATAAGATTTTTACAACATACAAAACAACTTTTGATGCAAATGTAAAAGATAATATTGGAATTGAAAGTGTAAAACTTTATTTAAATATTAATAATGAATATAAACCCTACGATATGAAACTTAAAAATGGAAATAATCTTTCAGGTTATTATAGTGTAAATATTCCGGTTGCAACTTTTAAAAATGTTACAAATGGAAAATATTATATTGAAGCTACAGATATTAACAAAAAAGTTACTAAGAGTGATGAATTTTCATTTGAAGTTCAAAAAGGTGTTGGTATTGGATATGTACAAGATTTTGAAAAAGATCTTTCAGGTTTTGAGGTTGGCGGACAATCAAAATTATTTAAATGGGGAAATATTAAAAAAGATGAACCAAATAAAAAATTGATAGGTATAGAAGCGTATAAAAATATTCGAGGAAATTCTATTTTTGTTATGCCACCGATAGATTTAACAAATGAAACACAAAATCCTGCTTTGACTTTTAAACATTTCTATGACCTTGGCAATCATGAATATGCATTTTTTGATACTGCTGAAGTTTGGATTGCAGAAGCTAAAGAAGATAGTGATCCAGATAGTTTAGATTGGAAATTAAAAAGAAGTTATAAAAATTCTTCAAAAGAAAAATGGCTTGATGAATATATTGACCTTTCAGCTTACAAGGGTAAGAAAATTTGTGTAATGTTTGGATTTAGACCTAATGGAGAATATAAAAGTAGTGGAAATGGTTGGTATATTGATGATATAAAAATAGAACAAGCATCAAAAGAAATACCAGAAACTCCAAGTAAATATTTAAAGTTAAATGATAAGAAAGATGGTAAATTAATTTATACATTTTCTCCAGTAGGAAATGAAAAGATTACATCTTATGAATTATATAGAGCAACAAATGAAAATGGACCTTTTGAACTTATAAAAACTGTTGAAAAAGGAGATTATAAAAATGGTTTTGGAAAGTATTCTATTGATTTAGTTGATATTCCAAAACCACAAAAAGGAACTTATTACTATTATGCAGTTGCAAAGATTGGTGAAAACAAAAGTGAACCTTCACAAATTTTATCTCATACTTTTACTAAAGGTAAAGAATTCAAAAGTTTTGATTTTGAAAAAGGACAAGATGGATGGACTAGTATAGAAAGTGATAAAGAAACAAAATGGGATTTTGGAAAGTTAGAATATGCAGATCAATTTGATACAAACTATAAAAAACCTACTATTAATCAATCATTAGGTAAAAATGATGGTATGAATGTTTTCGCAACAAATTTGAATGATTATAGAAAGCCTAATACAAAATATTCTTTAGAATCTCCAAGTATGGACTTGTCAACTTTAAAAGATGCTACACTTTATTACCAAAACTGGTTTAGTTCAAGTGCTAAAAGAAGAAGTGATGATTATGATTCATATAATCAAGATATAGGAGAAGTTTATTTTTCAAAAGATGATGGTAAAACTTGGGATAAAGTTTATACATTTGATGAAAGTGAAGTAGATAAGCATATAAAGTGGTCATGGTTTACAAATGGAATTGAAATATCAAAAGAGTATTTAACAGATAAATTTAAAGTTAAATTTGTTCTTGATACAGGAAGTGATAGTGGAAAGACAGATCCGGAGCAATGTGGAGGATGGTATATTGATGATGTTACTATAAACACTAAAGATACAAAAAATAATAATATAATAGAAAAAGTCTCACCATTTAAGCTTTTAAATATGCAAAGTTTAAATGAAGAAAATCAAGAAAAAGATATAATTCCATTAGTTGGTAAGATTACAATTAAAGAAAATGAAAAAACTGTTATGACAGAAGTTGGAACAGGAAAATTTAGTATAAAACTTCCGGCTGGTAAATATACTGTAGTAGCTAGTGCAGAGGGTTATAAAGATAAAGAAGAAGTTATAGATCTTATAGAAGATGTAAATAAAGATTTTTATTTAGATACTTTTAAAAAAGCTTCTATATCAGTTAATGTAAAAGATGCTAATTATGATTCAATACAAGGAAATGTAAAACTTTATAAAGAAGGAAAATTAGAACCTATAGCAGAAGAAAATGGAGAAACTGTTAGATTTACAGATTTAACTTCGGGGAATTACACTTTAGTTGCTACTAGTGATGGATATAAAAGATTAGAAAAAAATATTAAAATTCCTGGAACTGGAACTGTAACTTTATCTTTAGAAAAAGTTTATCCAGAAAGTCAGTTAAATGTAGGTTATACAGATGAAAAAGCAACTAACCTCTCAGGAATGGATTTAAAGGATAGAGCATTTGCAAATAAAATTTCAAATGATAAACCTGTAGATATAAAAGAAATTTCATATTTTATTACAAAAACTAAAGATGTAGATTTAAATAATAGTAAATATAGA
This sequence comes from Parvimonas micra, assembly GCF_021300775.1. Classification (GTDB taxonomy): domain Bacteria; phylum Bacillota; class Clostridia; order Tissierellales; family Peptoniphilaceae; genus Parvimonas. Next base: position 264,213 of record NZ_JAJTJP010000003.1, on the reverse strand, counting down.
ATTTCTATTTATGATAAGAATACACAAGATGAACTTCCTGGTAATATTTTATTTTCAAAAGATTTGACATTTGAAAAGGAAGGTTGGAATAAAGTTGCTATTTCAAATGTCCAAGTAAATGGTGATTATTATATTGCATTTACAAAACTAGATGGAGAAATTGCACTTGGTATGGATGATAGTAAAGATGGAATTAATTCTTTTCAAATGTTTAATGGAGCTTGGGATGAACCTGAAACTAAAGGAACATATATGATAGGAGCCAAGGTTATGGCATTATCTGAAAATGAAGTTCAACAAGCTACTATTACATTTGATAAAAATGGTGGTAGTGGAGAAATGCAAGCTGTAAAAGTAAAAATTAATGAAAATTATAAATTACCACAATGTACATTTACAGCTCCTGAAAATAAAGAATTTTATTGTTGGCAAGTTGAGGGTGAAAATAAAAATGTTTCAGATGATATAGTAGTTAATAAAGATTTAACAATACAAGCTATATGGAGAGATAAGAAAAATGAAAATCCACAAATGGAAAAAACCGATCCAGTAATGCCAAATCCTTTATTAGCAACTGCTAGTGTAACAGATTTTACTCATTTTATAACTTATTCTAATGATAACAAATCTGATGAGTATTTAAAATCAGTCCAAAAAGTTATTGTAAATCACAAAGGAAAGATAAGTGAAATAACTGATGTTAAAGGCATTGACTCTACGGACTTTTCTGGAAATAAAAATAAAAAGTTACAATTTTCATATACTGAAAAATTAGATAAAAATGATACTATAACTATTGTTTCTAGTAAATACAAAAATGTTATTGTAAAAATAACAATGGATAACCTTGTAGGAAATGATGTTTATTACTCAATAAATGCAAATGTTGAAGGAGAAAAGATACTTTATAGAGTTACTTTTGATAAAAACGGTGGTAGTGGAGAAATGAAAGATGTAGAAGTTGAAAATGGAGGAATTTTCGTAGTTCCAAAATGCGACTTCACAGCACCTTCGGGAATGGAATTTGATTCATGGGAATATCTTAACGAAAAAACAGAGATAGGACATAAATATCAAATTTCTAAAAACATAATATTAAAAGCTCTTTGGAAAGAAAAATTGAGTGAACAAGCTACAATAACATTTGATAAAAATGGTGGTCTAGGAACTATGCAAGAGGTTAAAAAATTATTAAAAGAAGAGTATGAACTTCCTGTTTGTGAATTTTTACCTCCAGAAAAAATGGAATTTGACGCTTGGGAAATTGATGGACAAAGACATCTTCCAGGAGAGAAAGTTTCTTTACAAAAAATTAATACTATAAAAGCTTTATGGATTAAAGATGATAAATCAAAAGAGCCTAAAGAACCTTTATTTAGTGAAATTTTATCTGAAAATCCATCGATTAATAAAATTGACTATAAACATTTAATCGGCTATAAAAAAGAAGATAGTGAATATGTAAATAAAATAAATCTTATAACTATAAGAAGAAATGGAAAAGAAATAAAACATTATTTATTTACTAAAGAAGATGGAAAATATAAAAATCTTGATAAAACTTTAGATAAGGTAAGTATTGTATTTAATGATAAAACTTTCTTTAATAGAGATGATGAAATTATCATCAGTGCAAGAGGATATAAAGATTTAAAACTTCATATTATATCAGTAGATGATATGGTAATGAACGCTTTATATACTACAGAAATTGTATCAACTGTTAAGTTTGAAACTTTTTTAGGAAGTAAAATTGATGATCAAATTATAAAAGTTAATCAATTAAGTACAAATAAATTAGCTAAAGTACAAGATCCTACTAAAGATGGTTATACTTTTAAAGGTTGGTATGAAGATAGTGATTTTACAAAAGAGTTTGATTTTAATAAAAAAATAATAACAGATACTACAATTTTTGCAAAATGGGTTAAAAATACACCATCTGAAGAAAAAAATATAGAACTTGAAGTTAAAAATGTTACAATACATCAACAAGATACATTAGATCTTAAATCATTAATCGTTAAAGCAAAAGATGATAAAAATAATGATTTAAAAGAACAAGTTGAAATTATAGATGAAGGTGGATTTAACAAAGACAAAGTAGGAACATATACAATAACATTTAAATTAACAAATAAAAATGTAAGTGTAACAAAAAAAGCTACAGTTACAGTTGTAGAAAAAGAAAATTCTACTGTAAATCCAGAAAAGCCACAAGAAGATAAATGGGTTCAAAATGATGATGGAACATGGACATACCAATCAGCAGATGGAAAAGTAGCTGTAAAAGACAGTTGGAAATTAATAAATGATGAATGGTATAGATTTGATAAAGATGGAAAAATGGTATCGAATCAATGGTTTGAAGAAAATGGAAGATGGTATTATATTGAGCCAAATGGAACAATGTCTAAAAACGAATGGATAATTATTAATGGAGAATGGTACTATGCAAATGCTGACGGTAGAATTTCACAAAATGAATGGGTGTTAGTTGATGGGAATTGGTACTTTGCAAATGCAAGTGGACGTATAGCAGATAGCGAATGGTTCATTGTTGGAGGCAAATGGTATTATGCTGAAAAAGGAGGACTAATCGCACAGGGTAAAACACTTAAAATCAATAATGTAAATTATACTTTTGATTCAAATGGTGTATTGGTTAAATAGTAAAAAATATAAAGACTGAGTAAACTGAGCTGAACCCAAAAACACGGACAGTTAAATAAATTATTCAAAGGAATGTAATCTATAATCAATAGGATACATTCCTTTTAAATTCTCCTTAATTCTTTTCGTATTGTACCATTTAATATACTTTTCTATATCTGGTAAATCGTATACAAGTTTTCCACCTTCGAAAAATTTTTTAAGCATAGGTCTTAAAGTGTAATTTTCATAACTTGTTCTTTTTCAAGTATAGATAGGGTGAAAATTTTTAAAGATTTACTTTCATCTATGTTTTCATCAAAAAGAGTTATTAAATCGGCTTGAGCTTTCTTTGTTTCTTTATCATAAATTCTATATAATTTTTTAAATATCTTTATCTTGTAATTTTAAGTTTTTTCTAAATTCAGTTGGCAACATTTTTTGATATTTTAGGAAATTTCTATTAAATGTTTTAACGGTATTATATCCAACTTCAAATGCAATATCAGTTATTTGCATATCTGTTTTTAATAATAATTTTGTTGATTTGTTTATTCTTACAAAATTTAAAAAGTTTTTAAAGTTTTTTTCTACATAATAGATAAATAGTCTATTAACTTCTGTAATTGATATTGAAAAGTCCTTACATATACTTTCAATTTCAATGTCTTCACTTGAATTTTTGACCACAAAATTTAGTATTCTGTAAAATTTTCTTATATTTTCAATTTGACAGATTTGAGAAACTTTGTTGAAAGTTTGTCTGTACTTATTAGGATTTTGTCCTGTTCTTGCTGTAAATACTTTTGATAGGTGAGATCTATCTGAAAATCCAGTTATTTCAGCGATTTCTTCAATATCTAAATCTGTATATAGTAACATATCCATTGTTTTTCCAATTCTCATCTCATTTATTAGATTATTAAAAGAAAGACCTGTTGTTTCTTTTACATATCTATTTATTGTAGACTCACTCATGAAAAATAGTTTAGAAATTGATGAAATTGTTAATTTTTCACTTAAATGAGCATGAATGTATCTAAATATATTAATTTTATCAAAACTTTCATCTACTTTTCTCTTCTTGTTATTATCCTCTTCGTCTTGCAATCTTCTGTAAGTTATAATTAAGTCGATTATTTTATTTAGTACATAAGCAGAAGATATTGGATTTTCATTTTTATTATATAATGATGAGTCCTCTCCCAGTTCTTCTCTTAACATATCAAAAACATTAGAAAAATACTTGAATTGTTCAGAAGTACAGTGGATAACGGGATTGTCATAAAATGAGTTTATTAAACTTAAATTTTCTGCATCGACATTGTAAAATGACTTTATTATTTTGTTAGCACTATCAAAGTTGTATTTAAGAATAAAATACTGCATAGTTTTTGATACTTCTACAACTTCTGTATATTCCCAAGGTAAAATACAAACTAAAGTTCTATCTTTTATTTCGTATATATTATTTTGTATTCTAATCTTAGCAGAACCTTTTTTTATAAGTAAAAATCTTGCTGATTGATGAAAAAGTCCTTTTGTGGGGGATGTAATAATTTCTCTATCAATACTATACATACTCTCTTCGTTTATATACGAATTAGCTTTGTTTTGTATCTCTATTCCTTTTTGTTTATTCATAAATTCTCCTAAAAAGTTTACTAAATTAATAACTATATTATAAGTATAAATCATAATCTTTTATATGTAAAGAATTTTTTTATAAAAAGTGTCTTTTTTATAAAAAAATTATAAAAAAATTTCATTATATAAATTATATAAATTTTAAAATTAGTATTTTTAAACAATTATAATAAATTAAAGGACAAATTAAATGATAAAAAGAGTAAAAATAAGTATAATAATAATAAAAATAGCTTAAGTATAAAGTATTTAATTAAATATCTAAAATAATAAATTTTAAGTAATATTTAAAAGTCATATTAAAAAAATCAAGGAATTTAGGAGAAAGTAAAACTTTTTAGATAATTATAGATTTAATATATAAAAATTGTATTATTAATTTGTGAAATGAAAAAACAGAAACCAAATATCAAAGAAATAAATAAAGAGTAATACAAATTTTATTAAATAAAATGTCCTGAATTTTTTAGCAAATATAGTATAATAAGAGTGTATGGGTACTTATAAAGAACCAAATATAATTTAAAGGAGAATTGTTATGAGCAAAAACTTAAGAGGAAGAAATTTCCTAACATTATTAGACTTTACAAGTGATGAAATTCGTTACCTTTTAGATCTTTCTAGAAATTTCAAAGATTTAAAGAGAAGCGGAACTCCTCACCGTTATTTAGAAGGAAAAAATATCGTATTATTATTTGAAAAGACTTCAACTAGAACTCGTTGTTCTTTCGAAGTTGCAGGTATGGACTTAGGTATGGGAGTTACTTACTTAGATCCAGGTTCATCTCAAATGGGTAAAAAAGAATCTATTGAAGATACTGCAAGAGTATTAGGAAGAATGTATGATGGTATTGAATATAGAGGATTCAGCCAAGAATTAGTTCAAACATTAGGAGAATATGCAGGAGTACCTGTATGGAATGGATTAACTGACAAATTCCACCCAACTCAAATGTTAGCTGACCTTTTAACAATTGAAGAAAAATTCGGATACTTAAAAGGATTAAACTTTGTATATATGGGAGATGCTAGAAATAATATGGGTAACTCTCTAATGATCGCTTGCGCTAAAATGGGAGTAAACTTTACTGCATGTGCTCCTAAAGAATTATGGCCAGAAGAAGAATTAAGAGAAAAAGCATTAGAAATCGCTAAAGCAACTCATTGTACAGTAAGCTTTGAAGAAGATGTTAAAAAAGCTACTACAGGTGCTGATGTAGTTTACACAGACATTTGGGTATCAATGGGAGAACCAGACGAAGTTTGGGCAGAAAGAATTAAATTATTAAAACCATACCAAGTAAACAAAGAAGTTATGGCAAATGCTAAAGAAAATGCTATCTTTATGCACTGCTTACCTTCATTCCACGATCAAAAAACTGTTATCGGTAGAGAAATTTTCGAAAAATTCGGAATTCCTGAAATGGAAGTTACTGATGAAGTTATTGAAGGACCTCAATCAGTTGTATTTGATGAAGCTGAAAATAGAATGCATACAATAAAAGCTATTATGTATGCTACTTTATGGTAAGAGGTACAAATGGGAAAGAGAATAGTTGTAGCTTTGGGGGGTAATGCTTTAGGCAATACCCCTTTTGAGCAATTAGAAAAAGTTAAAATCGCTGCCGATATTATTTCTGATTTAGTTAAAGAAGGAAATGATGTTATTATCGGACACGGAAATGGACCCCAAGTAGGAATGATTAATTTAGCTATGGATTATTCAGCAAACGGAAAGGAAAAAACTCCTTTAATGCCACTTGTTGAATGTGGAGCTATGAGCCAAGGATATATAGGTTATCATTTACAACAAGCTTTAGGTCAAGCATTCAAAGAAAAAGGAATAAATAAAACTGCTGTATCTGTTATAACTCAAGTTGAAGTTGCTGAGGATGATAAAGCATTTGAAAATCCAACTAAACCAGTTGGAATGTTCTATACAAAAGAAAAAGCTGAAGAATTAGAAAGAGAAAATGGATTTACTTTCGTTGAGGATTCAGGAAGAGGATATAGAAAAGTTGTTCCTTCACCAAAACCATTACACATTGTTGAAATTGATGCTATTAATAAAATGGTTGAAGCAGGACTTACAGTTATCACTGTTGGTGGTGGTGGAATACCTGTTGTTAATAAAAATGGTAGATTAGTTGGTGTTGATGCTGTAATTGATAAAGATAAATCAAGTGCTGAACTTGCATCAGAATTAAACGCTGATTTCCTTTTAATTTTAACTGCAGTTGATAAAGTTTGTATTAACTTTAATAAGCCAGACCAAAAAGAATTAGACGAAATCACTGTTGAAGAAGCTAATAAGTACATTGCTGAAGGTCAATTTGCTAAGGGAAGTATGCTTCCTAAAGTTGAAGCTTGTTTAGATTTCGTAAAAGGTGGAGATGATAGATGTGCTATCATTACTTTACTAGAAAAAGCATCAGACGCTGTAAAAGGTCTTACAGGAACTAAGATAGTTAAGTAGGAGGACGATTTGAATAATATTTCACATAGAACTAGTTTTTTAGCTAAAATCGCTCTTTTTATTGTAGCTATTTTATGGGGAACATCCCTTACAGTAGTTAAGAGTGCAGCTGATGTATTTAAACCTAATTTTCTATTAGGTATAAGATTTACTATAGCAGGAATTATCCTTGCAGTAATTTTTCATAAAAAGTTATTTAAAGCAGAAAAAAAAGAGTTAGTAGCTGGTGCTATTATTGGGGTATTTTTATTTGTTGCATATTCTAGTCAAACTCTTGGAGTTACATTCACAACTCCAGGACGTAGCGGATTTTTGTCAGCATCTTATTGTGTAATCGTGCCATTTTTATATTGGATTACAAACAAAGTTAGACCTGATAAATTCAATGTATCTGCAGCGATATTCTGTATTATAGGAATCTTTTTTATTGCTATGGCAGGAGAGAGTGGTTCAATTTTTAATTCAAGTATAACTGCAATTTATGGAGATGCACTTGCGCTTTTAAGTGGACTTTTATTTGCATCTCATATCGTTATGGTTACAAAATTAGGAGTTGGAAAAGATCCATTTGTTCTAACAATAATGCAATTTTTAGTTGCTGGTGTTTTATCTTGGATAACTACATTTGCTTTTGAAAATAATGCTGGAATGCAAATTACTTTAAGACCAATGCTTGAAGTATTATATCTTTCTGTAATGTGTACAGCAGTTGCTTTATTATTACAAAATTTAGGACAAAAATATACAGATCCAAGTAGTGCTGCTATCATTTTAGGTTGTGAGTCAATCTTTGGTGTTGCATTACCAGTAGCTCTTGGAATAGAAAGTTTAACTGTTAAATCAGTTATTGGTTTTGTTTTAATTTTTATTGCTATAATAATTTCAGAAACAAAATTATCTTTCTTATTTAAAAAGAAAACTGAAGAAGTAGAAAATAAAATTTAGAAGTCTTATGACTTCTTTTTTTATTTGAAAAAAATCATTTTTATTGACTTTTACTACTCTGTATGCTAGTATAAGGAATAAGAATAATTGGTTTCAATGGGGGGCATCTTGAAATATACATTAGCAATAATTTGTGGGAAATTCGTATATCATTTAGGTAAAAAATTTACTCCATGTAGTTCTTTGCCTGTGAAAATTGCTTTGAATTTAGAAAATTTATATAAAAATTTAGATAAAATTAAAGATTTATCTAAAATTGAAATGGTAACAAGAGTTTAGGATAAACTGAAAATAAGTAGTATTTTAAGGGTATTAAGCCCTTTTGTTTTATAGGAGATATTATGGATTTTGAACAAATTATAGAACAAAGACATTCTGTAAGAGCATATACAAAAAAAGATATAGAACAAAATTTGATTGATGAAATTAATTTAGATATAGAAGAATATAATAGTTTAGCTAATTTGAATATTCAATTTATAACAAATGAGCCTGATGCTTTTGGAAAAAGCATTTTAGCAGATTTTGGTAGATTTAAAAATGTTAAAAATTATATTGCTTTGATTGGAAAAAAATGTGATAATCTTGATGAAAAAATTGGATATTTTGGAGAAAAGCTAGTTTTAAAAGCACAAAGTCTAGGACTCAACACCTGTTGGGTTGGTGGAACTTACAGTAAAAAAAATAGTAGATACAAAATAGAAAAAGACGAAAAACTTATATGTGTTATTGCCATAGGATACGGCGAAACAAATGGTAAGGTTAGAAAGCTTAAAAGTGTTTCTTCTGTTGCTATAAGTGACGTAGAAATGCCAGATTGGTTTTTAAGAGGTGTTAAATTTGCCTTGCTTGCTCCAACTGCATTGAATCAGCAAAGATATATAATTAGTTTAAAGAATGATAAAGTTGAGATAAATTCAAAAATTGGTTTTTACACAAAGGTCGATTTGGGGATAATTAAATGCCATTTTGAATTAGGAGCTGGTAAAAAACATTATTGTTTTGAATATTAGGAGGAAATATGTTTGGTCTTGATACATTTTTAATATTAAATTGTATAATATATGTTAGTAGTTTTGAAAAAGATAATTTTGCTGAAAATATAGTCGGTAAAAGCTTGTTTGAAATTTCAGATTTATTAGAATGCAAAAAAAACTCTTTAGGAATTTTTCCAGCAGAAATAAACGAAGATGAGTTTTCTATTATTATAAATACAATTAAGAAGAATAAAGAATTATATGAAAAAATTAAAATAGTAGATGTGGATAATTCTGTCTATGGAAATATTTCAGGAAGTGATAGAGTTGTAAATGTAACATTTTTGTATCAAGATAATTTGATTATTGTTTACAAAGGTACTGCAGGAGATTTTGAGTGGAAAGATAACGTGGAAGGAACTTATAACATTTCTGACACAAAACAACAAAGGATGGCTTTAAGCTATTTTGATGAAATTGTTGAAAAATTTAAAGATGTTAAAAAAGTATATGTTTCTGGCCATTCTAAAGGTGGAAATAAATCACAATATATAGGTGTTTTAAGAGGAAATATGTCAAAACTTGAAAGAGTATATTCCTTTGATGGACAAGGCTTTAATAGTATATTTTTAAAGAAATACAATAAAGAAATAGAAAACAACAGGCATAAAATCTTTAATATTTGTAACGAATATGACTATGTAAATATTCTTTTATTCTCTATAGCAAATAAAATATTTATTAAATCTACAACTAATATTGGAAATGATGATGACAGACAATCTAAACTTAAACATAGATTTGGAGGTTTTCATTCTCCTTATTCAATGTTTAAAAACGAAAATGGAATATTAATTTTAAATGAAGTTACTGAACAAAGTGATATTATGAAAAACTTCGAGAAACTATTTGAATATTATAATACAAATATGGAAATTGAAGATAGCAAATTTATGTATTATAGAATGTCGCTATTTATGATGGAAAGTGGAAGTGAAGTGTTTGGAGAAGATATTCCTACTACGCCAAAAGGATTTTTAAAAAGATTTACAAATCTTACAAAGGAATATACAAAACATGAGAACGAATTGAGTTTTTCAGAAATAATGACTTTGTTTAAACCTATATTATCAGATATTAGTTCGATTTTAATAAAAGGAAAATTGGAATAATAAAATTAGAATAGAAAATAATTATTTAAGGAGATTTTTTTGAAAAAAATCTCTTTTTCTTTTTTTGAATTTTCTAAAAAATAGCCATAAAAATGTTGACTTTTGTATATATAAATGATAAAATATGTAGGTACATTTAATAATGTATAGTTATGTGCATTTTTAGAAAATAATTAAGGAGGTGAAGAAATGCCAACTATTAACCAGTTAATTAAACAAGGAAGACAAAAAGCTGTAACTAAATCAAAAGCACCAGCATTAAGTTTCAATTTTAATACACTTAAAAAGAGAAGTACTGCTAGTGAATCACCACAAAAAAGAGGTGTATGTACAGCTGTAAGAACTGTAACTCCTAAGAAACCTAACTCAGCGTTACGTAAGGTTGCAAGGGTTAGATTAACAAACGGAATGGAAGTTGCAGCTTATATTCCAGGTATAGGTCATAACCTTCAAGAACACAGCGTTGTGCTTATTAGAGGGGGAAGAGTAAAGGACCTTCCAGGGGTTAGATACCACATTATCAGAGGTACATTAGATACTGCTGGGGTAGCTAACAGAAAACAAGGAAGATCTAAATACGGAGCTAAAAGACCTAAATAATTAAACTGATGTGGCAGAAATGTTTTATTAATAAGAGTTTAACTTTATAATACATACATTTGTGTGCTTATCAGCAAAGAAAAATCGCTGAGTACCAGTGATACTACTAATATAGTAAGGAGGGAAGAAAGGTGCCAAGAAAAGGACATGTTCCAAAGAGAGAGGTAATGCCAGATCCAATTTACGGAGATGTGGTTGTTACTAAACTTATAAACAACATCATGCTTGACGGAAAAAAAGGAACTGCTCAAGCAATAGTTTACGGTGCATTTGAAATCGTAAAAGAAAAAACTGGCGAAGAACCAACTGAAGTTTTCAGAAAAGCTTTAGAAAATATCATGCCTGTTTTAGAAATTAAAGCAAGACGTATAGGTGGGGCAACATACCAAGTGCCTATTCAAGTTAGACCTGAAAGAAGACAAACTTTAGGTTTAAGATGGTTAGTAACTTACTCTAGAAATAGAGGAGAAAAAACTATGAAAGAAAGACTTGCTAAAGAAATTCTTGATGCTGTTAATAACACTGGATCAAGTGTTAAGAAGAGAGAAGACACTCATAAGATGGCTGAAGCTAACAAGGCTTTTGCACATTATGGATTCTAATATAGGATTTTTATTTAAAAGGAAAGGGGAAATGCTATTGTGGTAAGACAATATTCACTTGAAAACACAAGAAATATTGGTATAATGGCGCATATCGATGCTGGTAAAACAACAGTAACTGAAAGAATGCTTTATTATACAGGAAAGATCCACAAAATAGGTGATACTCATGAAGGTGCTGCACAAATGGACTGGATGGAGCAAGAAAAAGAAAGAGGTATCACTATTTGTTCAGCTGCTACTACATGTGTATGGAATGATACAAGAATTAACATCATTGACACTCCAGGACACGTTGACTTTACTGTAGAAGTTGAAAGATCTTTAAGAGTTCTTGACGGCTCAGTTGCACTTTTTGATGCAAAGAGCGGTGTAGAACCACAATCAGAAACTGTTTGGAGACAAGCAGACAAATATGGCGTACCACGTATTTGCTTTATAAATAAAATGGATGCTACTGGAGCTAACTACTATGACTCTATCGAAACTATTAAGGATAAGTTAAAAGCTAATCCAGTACCTGTTCAAATTCCTATTGGAGCTGAATCAGAATTTGTAGGAGTAATTGACTTAGTTTCAATGCACGCTATTATTTATAAAAATGACTTAGGTACAGATATAGACGAAACTGATATTCCAGATGCTTACAAAGATAAAGCCGAAGAATATCGTCAAAACTTATTGGAAGCATTAGCTGAAACAGATGAGTTTATTATGGAAAAATATTTAGAAGGAGATGCAATTTCTCCATCTGAATTAAGAGAAGCTATTAGAAGAGCTACTATTAGTCTATCAATAAACCCAGTACTTTGTGGATCAGCTTATAAGAACAAAGGGGTTCAACCTTTATTAAATGCTATCGTAGATTACATGCCATCACCATTAGACATTCCTGCAATTGAAGGTGTTGATGATAATGAACAAGCAGTAGAAAGACATGCATCAGATGATGAACCTTTCTCAGCATTAGCATTTAAAATTGTTGCTGACCCATTTGTTGGAAAGCTTGCATATTTCAGAGTATACTCAGGAACTTTAGAATCAGGTTCTTATGTATATAACTCAACAAAAGGCAAAAAAGAAAGAATTGGTAGAATTCTTATGATGCATGCTAACAAGAGAGAAGAAGTTGATAGTGTTTCAGCTGGAGACATCGCTGCAGCGGTAGGTCTTAAAGATACTACAACTGGAGATACTCTTTGTGATATGAATAGCCATGTAATTCTTGAAAAAATGGAATTCCCAGAACCAGTTATTTCTGTTGCAATAGAACCAAAAACAAAAGCATCTCAAGAAAAAATGAGTATAGCTTTACACAAATTAGCTGAAGAAGATCCTACTTTCAGAACTTATACTGATGAAGAAACTGGTCAAACAATTATTTCAGGTATGGGTGAATTACACTTAGAAATCATCGTAGATAGACTTTTAAGAGAATTCAAAGTAGAAGCTAATATAGGTAATCCACAAGTTTCTTACAGAGAATCAATTTCTCAAGGTGCAGAAGCTGAAGGAAAATACATCAGACAATCTGGTGGTAGTGGACAATACGGACACTGTAAAATTAAAATTGAACCTCAAGAAGCTGGTAAAGGCTTTGAGTTTGTAAATAATATCGTAGGTGGAGCTATTCCAAAAGAATATATCGGACCTGTTCAAAAAGGTATTGAAGAAGCGACTCAAGCTGGGGTACTAGCTGGATATCCAGTTTTAGATGTTAAAGTTACTTTATATGATGGTTCATACCACGAAGTTGACTCATCTGAAATGGCATTCAAGATTGCTGGTTCAATGGCATTTAGACAAGCAGTATCAAAAGCTGCTCCGGTTCTATTAGAACCAATGATGAAAGTTGAAATTACAACTCCAGATGAATATTTAGGAGATGTAATGGGAGACGTTTCATCAAGAAGAGGTAGAATCCAAGGTATGAATCCAAAGAATGGTGTTCATGTACTTGATGCATTTATACCTTTAGCAGAAATGTTTGGATATGCAACTGACTTAAGAAGTAATACTCAAGGTCGTGCAACATATTCAATGCAATTCGATCATTATGAAAAAGTGCCTCAAGCAATTGCTGATAAAGTAATTGGAGAGAGAGCAAAAAAATAGATTAGGAGGATTTTAGTAAAATGGCTAAGCAAAAATTTGAAAGAACTAAACCACACGTTAATATCGGAACTATCGGTCACGTTGACCATGGTAAAACTACTTTAACTGCAGCTATCACTTTAGTATTAAATAAAAGATTTGGTACTGGTGAATTCGTTGATTATGCAAACATCGACAAAGCTCCAGAAGAAAGAGAAAGAGGAATCACTATTTCAACTTCTCACGTTGAATACGAAACAGCAAACAGACACTATGCACACGTTGACTGCCCAGGACACGCTGACTATGTAAAGAACATGATCACTGGTGCTGCTCAAATGGACGGAGCTATCTTAGTAGTAAGTGCTGCTGATGGTCCAATGCCTCAAACAAGAGAACATATCTTACTTGCAAGACAAGTAGGCGTTCCAAAAATTGCTGTTTTCTTAAACAAAGAAGATCAAGTTGATGATCCAGAATTAATCGAACTTGTTGAAATGGAAGTTAGAGAATTATTAAGTGAATATGAATATGATGGAGATAACACTCCAATCGTAGTTGGTTCAGCTTTAAAAGCTCTTGAAGATCCAGATGGAGTATGGGGAGATAAAATCGTTAAATTAATGGAAGAAGTTGACGCATATATCCCAGAACCAGTTAGAGATATTGATAACCCATTCTTAATGCCAGTAGAAGACGTATTCTCAATCACAGGTAGAGGAACTGTTGCTACAGGTAGAGTAGAAAAAGGTAAAGTAAAAGTTCAAGATAACGTTGAATTAGTAGGTTTAACTACTGAAAGAAGAACAGTTGTTGTAACTGGTGTTGAAATGTTCAAGAAGATGTTAGACGAAGCAGCTGCTGGAGATAACGTAGGTCTATTATTAAGAGGTGTTCAAAGAAATGAAATCCAAAGAGGACAAGTTCTTTCTAAACCAGGAACAATCAATCCACATACTAAATTCGAATCAGAAGTTTACGTATTAACTAAAGAAGAAGGTGGAAGACATACTCCATTCTTCTCAGGATATAGACCACAATTCTACTTCAGAACAACTGACGTAACTGGTAACATCCAATTAGAAGATGGCGTAGAAATGGTTATGCCAGGAGATAACGCTAAATTCATAATCGAATTAATCACTCCAATCGCTATTGATGAAGGTTTAAGATTTGCCATCAGAGAAGGCGGAAGAACAGTAGGTTCAGGCGTTGTTACTAAGATTTTAGCATAATTATAATTATGATTTTAAAAGGGAACTGCAAAGTTCCCTTTTTTATTGTGAAACAATTTGATTAATGATAAAAATTTTATGTAAACCTTATATTTGTATAAAATTTTTAATACAATAAACTTTATTTATTTTTAGTTTTATATACTTCAAATTATAAAATAAATTAGAAAATATAAAGATAAATTTTTCAATTGCCATACCTTGCATGTTTTTATTTTTTATGGTACTATTACATTAGAAATCGTTTTTTTATTTTAGGAGGGAATATGAAAAAAGAAGTAAGAATAATATTTGTAATAGGCTTTAGCTTATTTGCAATGTTCTTTGGTGCTGGAAACTTGATATTTCCAACATTTTTAGGATATAATTCTGGTTCTTATTGGCCAATTGCATTTCTTTTGTATATGGCTGCTGATGGACTTTTAGCAATGGTATCACTATATACTGTATTTTGTTCTGGGGGAATTACTGACTTTGTTAAACCTTTAGGAAAATATTTAGGAACAATAATTTTAGTTTGTATTTCATTATGTATAGGACCTTTAGTTGCAATACCTAGAACAGGTGCTATAACATATGATTTAGGAGTTAAAAACTTTGGTTTTCATAACCTTATTATAACAACTGCAATCTTTTTCATTATAACATATTTAATCTGTATTAAATCTGAAAAAATTGTAGATTTTATAGGAAGATATTTAACTCCAACACTTTTAGTATTTTTAATTATAATGATTATCACTGGAATAATTTCTCCAGTAGGAAAAATTCAACCTGGGGAAGATTTACAAAAAGTAATGTATGAATCATTTGTAAATGGCTTCCAAACTCTTGATGGACTTGGTGCAGGACTATTTAATGCGGTAATAATAAATGCTTTAATTTTCTATAAAATTAAAAAAGAAAGAGAAAAAAAGGTAATATTATCTTCTTCCATTATAGCTTTTATTTGTTTAAGTATTGTTTATGGAGGTCTTTGCTTTTTGGGGGCAAGTTCAAGATTAAATGTTGAGGGTGCAAAAAACGGAACAGTTATATTACTTCATTTTACTAATTTATTATTTGGACGTTCAGGAATTTTAATGCTATCAGTTATTGTAATTTTAGCTTGTCTTACAACTTCTGTTGCACTTACAGGTGGTGTTGCTGAATATCTATCAGAATTAGTTCCAAAGATATCTTATAAGATATGGGTTATGATTGTTTGCTTTGCAAGTTTTGTTTTCTCATGTTTAGGAATAGATGCGATAATACAATTGGCAGTTCCACTTTTATTTACTTTATATCCACCAATAATCATATTAATTTTAACAAGTGTTTTTAGAAAGAGATTTACTTGTGAAAAGGCAATAAA
Source organism: Parvimonas micra (assembly GCF_021300775.1). Lineage (GTDB taxonomy): Bacteria > Bacillota > Clostridia > Tissierellales > Peptoniphilaceae > Parvimonas. The sequence continues at coordinate 248,459 of NZ_JAJTJP010000003.1, read as the reverse complement.
ATATGCTGCAATTTTATCACTTGTTATTGGTTTAATGACAGTGTTAAATGATTCTTTTGGAATTTTTGAATTTATAAAATTATTACCATTAAGTTCTTTGAGTTTTGGTTATTTGATTCCTTCAATAATTGTATTTACAGTGATTGCTATATTTGAAAAAAATAAAGGGGAACATATTGATGTACCAAAGGTATTAAATACAAGAATCACTCTACATGATGAAGATGTTGGAATGCTTTACTATATATCAGAAAAAATGGACGAGCCAAAATCTGAAGTTATAAGAAAAGCAATTAAGAATCTATATGATGAAATTAAAGATAAAGAATAAAATAAAAGCAACAATTTACATTGTTGCTCAGAGCAAAGACAAAGTATAATTTTTGTCTTTGCTTTTTTTATATTTTTGTTTTTATTGTGAAACAACAAGGTTTCTGGGTACCCAATGTATCTACGATACATTTACTTTTGCTAAAGCAAAAGTATGAGATCTTTCGACTACACTTCGCTATGCTACATTTCGCTCAAGATGACGTATAAAGGAAGTACCTTTGTTTAAGAGCTAGACGTTAAAAGTAAATAAACTTCGAAAATAATTTAAAAAAAGAGATAAAAAATATATAAAACAAAATAATTCACGTCAAGGGTGGGGTTCTTATTAAATTATTTGCCTATAGTTTAATTATTATACTACTTACTCTCTTTTTCTCCACTAAAAAAGTGCCAATGATTGCTCATCGACACCTTTGTCATCAGTCTGAGCAACAATTTACATTGTTGCTTTTTTGTGCATGAAAAAAGGAGATAATCACCTTTTTAATCTATTTCTTTTTAGCTTGATTTGCAACAGAATTAATCTTTGCATTAATTAAATCTTGATTTCCTAAGTAGTATTTATTTATAACTTTGAAATTATCATCAAATTCATAAACTAAAGGAATTCCAGTTGGAATATTAACAGAAATTATTTCTTCATCAGTTAAATTGTCTAAATACTTAACTAATGCTCTAAGTGAATTTCCATGAGCAGCAATTAATACTCTTTTTCCGTCAATCATATCTTTTTTAATAACTTCTTCGTAGTAAGGAATAACTCTTTCAATTGTGTCTTTTAAACTTTCATGGTAAGGTAATTCACTTTTACAAACATTTCTGTATGGTGCTTGATTATGTGGACATCTTTCATCTTCCTTATCAAGCGCTGGAGGTGGTACATCAAATGATCTTCTCCATAATTTCACTTGATCTTCTCCATATTTTTCAGCAGTTTCAGCTTTATTTAAGCCTTGTAATGCTCCATAATGTCTTTCATTTAGTTTCCATGTCTTTATAACAGGAAGCCATTGTCTATCCATTCTTTCTAAAACTATATTTAAAGTGTTTATTGCTCTTTTTAGATAAGAACAGTAGCATACATCAAAATCAAATTCATTTTCTTTTAAGGAAAAACCAGCTTCATTTGCTTCTATAACTCCTTTGTCAGAAAGTCCTACATCTGTCCAACCTGTAAATAAATTTAATTTATTCCATTCGCTTTCTCCATGTCTAATTAAAACTAATTTCATTTTCAAAAACTCCTTTAATTTTTATTACCTTAATTATAGTATAAATTTTGAAACATTACAAGAAAAACTTGTCTAATAACTATTTTGATGTTAAAATAATAATTAAGTAATTTGTTTTGGAGGATTTATGTTGCGAAAACATTTATATAGAATAAGAGCTATGCCATATTTTTTATGGACTACTCTATTTACAATAACACCTTTGATTTTTATAATTTATTATTCTTTTAAAGTTAAAGATGAGAGTTTTGTTTTCACTTTTGATAATTACAAAAAATTTTTTACTCCTACTTATGTAAAAATTATTTTTGTATCATTAAAATTATCATTGATTTCAACTCTATTATGTCTAATTTTAGGATTTCCTGCTGGTTTTTTTCTAAGTAGGATTAAATATGAAAAAAGAAGAAATATCTTTGTATTATTATTCATTATGCCATTATGGACTAACTTTTTACTTAGAACATATTCTTGGATGAGTATTTTTAGAGAACAGGGAATAATAAATCAAATGTTAATGAATTTTGGATTTATAGATAGTCCAATAAAATTTTTAAATAATAATTTTGCAATAATTATAGGAATGATTTATAACTTTTTACCTTTCATGGTACTTCCAATTTATACAGCACTTATAAATATAGATAGAGAATATATAGAGTGTGCTAAAGACTTGGGGGCAAAAGGTAAAGATTTGTTTTTACGAATTATTTTTCCATTAAGTTTTAAGGGGATAATATCAGGATGTGTTATGGTATTTATGCCTTCTGTAACTACTTTTATAATTTCTGATTTACTTGGTGGAAGTCAAAATATGCTAGTTGGTAATTTAATTCAAAGGGAGTTTTTACAAGCTAGAAATTGGGAAACTGGTTCTAGTATATCCTTAATTATGATTTCTATTATTTTTGTATGCCTTATTATTTTTAAATTATTTCTAAACAAATCAGAAAATGAATTCGCAGAAGGATTTAAAATATGGTAAAAAAACATACTGGAAAAATCTATTTATTTTTATTATATATATTTTTATATATGCCAATAATATTTATGGTAGTTTTTTCTTTTAATGAATCGAGATATAGCAATGCTTTTACAGGTTTTAGTTTAAAATGGTATATAGAACTATTTAAAGATGAGTCTGTTATGAAAGTTTTTGGTCAGACAATTATAATAACTGCAATTGCTACGGTATTTGCATTAATAATTGGAACTTTGGGAGCTTGGTCGATTTATAAAGCTTTTAGTCCAAAACTCAAAACTTATTTTACAAATGTCTCTTATATACCACTTATACTTCCTGATATTGTAATAGCTATTGGAATGATAATTTTATATGTATTTTTTAAATTTAATTTTGGATATTTCACTGTAATTTTATCACATATAATTTTTAATGTTCCATTTGTAGTTTTTGCAATCTTACCGAAATTATTAACCTTTGATAAAAGCCTATTTGATGCTGGAACAGATTTAGGTGCAAGGCAGTTTCAAGTATTTAGAAGAATTGTATTGCCTCAGTTAATTCCTAATATAATAATAGCGTCATTAGTTTGTATAACATTGTCTTTGGATGATTTTACAGTAAGTTATTTTACTTCGGGTAATGGTGTTGCTACACTTTCAGTTAAAATTTATTCAATGACAAAAAGAGGGATTAGTCCTAAAATAAATGCGTTGTCAACATTGCTATTTGCAATAATAATATTAATTTCAACAATAACTTATTTATTTAAAAAAAGAGGAGAAAAAAATGAAAAAAATTAAAAATTTATTAGTATTATTACTTTTTCTAGTTGCAACTGTTTCTTTTTCAGCATGTGCAAAAAATGAGAAAAAAGAAGAAAAGAAAGAAGAAAAGACAGAACAAAATACAGAAAAGAAAGTTTTAAATGTTACAAATACTGATCTTTTTATTGATCCTGAAACAATAAAAGAATTTGAAAAAGAATTTAATTGTAAAGTAAATTACACATTCTTTGAAGAAAATGAAGAATATTATACAAAATTAAAAAGTGGTGCTGAAAAATATGATGTAATAGTAGCAAGTGATTATATGGTTGATACTATGATTAAAGAAGGTATGTTAGAAAAACTTGATAAAAGTAAAATTCCTAATATGGAAAAAGTAAAAAAAGAATATAGAAATTTAGTATTTGATCCTACTTTTGAATATTCAGTTCCTTATACAATTGGAAATATCGGGATTGCTTATGACAAGTCAAAACAAGAAAAAGTTGATAGCTGGGCTGATCTTTGGAGTGAAAAAAATAAAGGCGAAGTTGTAATGCTTGATGGAAGTAGATTTACAATGGCAATAGCAATGATAAAAGAAGGAATAGATCCAAACTCAACAAAGGTTGAAGATATTGAAAAAGCTAAAAATTCTTTAATTGCTCAAAAGAAAATAGTAAAAAATTATGTTGGGGATGACCAAGCTAAAGATAATTTGATAAGTGGTGATTCAAAGCTAACTTGTATCTGGGGTGGAGAAGCTCTACTTGCAAAAGATGAAAATAAAAATGTAGAATTTGTATTTCCAAAAGAAGGAGCAATCTTTATCTTTGATAACTGGGTAATTCCAAAAGTTTCAGAAAATAAAGAATTAGCTGCTAAATTTATAGATTTTATGTCTAGACCAGAAATTTCTGCTAGAAACTGTAATGTTGTAAAATATGGTTCTCCAATAGAAGGAGCTAGAGAATTAATGGATGATAGCTTAAAAAATAGTGATATTGTATTCCCTTCAAAAGAAGTTTTTGAAAAGGGATTCATATTAAAAGATTTAGGAGAATCAAACGAAAAATTACAAGATGCTTGGACAGAAATGAAAGCAAAATAATAATGTAAATAAGAAGACACCAAATGGTGTCTTCTCTTTTACAAAATTATAATTTACAGGAACGATTAAGTGAAGTGATAATATTTTTTAAATAAAAATAAAACGTTATCTTATCGTTTATGCCTTTGACAACTATAACTAAATTTGATATACTTTGTATAGCTAAAAAAATAGCTTTAAAAATTATATTTTAGGAGGATGAAATGGAAGGTTCCGAAAAGAAAATTAGTTGGCAGTCCCTTGTATTTATGTGTTTCTCAACACTTTGGGGATTCGGAAATGTTTTAAACGGTTATATTTACTTTCATGGTACACAAGTAATATTTTCTTGGATACTAATGTTCGCATTGTATTTTATTCCGTATGCACTTATGGTTGGTGAACTTGGTTCTACATTTAAAGATTTAGGTGGTGGAGTTACTTCTTGGATTCAAGAAACAACTAACTCTAAATTAGCTTATTATGCAGGATGGACTTATTGGGCAGTACACATTACTTATATTGCTGGTAAAGGTTCAGGTGGTCTTAAAGCTTTAAGCTTTATGATTTTTAGAGATGCTAAAGCTTATGATAGTATTCCTACAATCTATGTTCAATTAGCTACTTTTGGTGTATTATTGTTATTCTGTTATTTAGCAACAAGAGGTTTAAGTCCTATTAAGAGATTATCTACTATTGCTGGTTCAAGTATGTTTATTTTAGGTATTTTATTTATTCTTATGATGTATGCTGCACCAGTTATTAATCCAAATGGGGGATATTTAAAATTAAACTTATCAATGAGTAATTTATTACCTAAAGTTGATTTGAACTATTTAAGTAGTTTATCAATCTTAGTATTTGCAGTTGGTGGTATTGAAAAAATTTCACCTTATGTAAATAAAGTTGAAGGAGATTCTGCAAAAGAATTCCCTAAAGCTATGATGTTCGCTACTCTAATGGTTGTTATCAGTGCTATATTTGGTACAGTTGCTATGGGACTTATGTTCGATATCAACGAAATCAACGCAAGTAAAGAAGCATTTGACTCTTATGCAGCAAATGGTGCTTACTGGGCATTCCAAAAATTAGGACAATACTATGGTGTTGGTGATTTACTATTAATCATCTATTCAGCAGCTAATACTGTTGGACAATTTGCAACATTATTAATTAGTATTGATGCTCCTTTAAGAATGTTATTAGAAGACCCTAATGCAAGTCAATATATCCCAACAAAATTGTTAAAGAAGAACGAAAAAGGTGCTTATGTAAATGGTATCGTATTAGTTGCAGTACTTGGTGGAGCAATCATATTAGCTCAATCATTTGTACCAGGAGCTACTACAGTTCTAAGACAACTTACTCGTCTTAACGGTGTAGTAATGCCAATGAGATATATGTGGGTATTCGTTGCTTACTTTGCTCTTAGATATGGTAGAGAAGAACTTGACAGACATTATAGATTTGTTAAAAGCAGAGGTGTTGGACTATTCTTTGGTGCTTGGTGTTTCATAGTAACATTAGCTTGTTGTTTACTAGGAATGTACTCAAAAGACCAATTCGAAATGTTCTTAAAGATTATTACTCCACTAGTTTTAGTTGCTTTAGGTTTAATCTTACCAATTCTTAGAAAAGCAGAAGACAACAAAAAAATGTAATTTATAAAGAAATAAAGGAACTTTGGTTCCTTTATTTTCTTTAAGATATAAATAATGATTTTAATTTAATCAATTAGGGTAAATTTAAAATGATAGGAGGTATTGATATGAATAATATTGAAATTTCAAAAGAGTTATTAACTTTTATTGATTCAAGTAAAAGTATGTTTCATACAGTTGATACAATGAAAAAATATTTTGACAAAGCTGGTTATACATTTTTACCAGAAAATGCAAAATGGGAAATAAAAAAAGGTGGAAATTACTATACTACAAGAAATAATTCAAGTATATTAGCTTTCCAAGTAGGAGAAGAACTCAGCGATTATCATTTCCAAATCACAGCTGCACACAGCGACTCTCCAACATACAAGGTTAAAGCAGTTCCAGAAATGGAAGCACCAGGAGAACATTTGAAATTAAATGTTGAAGGTTATGGTGGAATGATTGACTCAACTTGGTTTGATAAACCTTTAAGTCTTGCAGGTAGAGTTTTAGTTATAGAAAATGGAAATATTGTAAATAAATTATTTAATATTGATAAAGATATTTTAATGATACCAAATGTTGCAATTCACTTAAACAGAGAAATAAACAATGGTTATGCTTATAATAAACAAGTTGACTTATTACCCTTATTCTCAGCAGGAGAATTAAAGAAAGGCGACTTCGATAAAATGATTGCTGAAGAATTAGGAGTTAAAGTTGAAGATATAGTTGCAAAAGATTTATTCTTAGTAAATCGTCAAAGACAATGTATTTGGGGATATAAAGATGAATTCGTTTCAACACCAAAACTTGATGACTTACAATGTGCATTTACATCAATGAAAGCATTTTTAGATTCTAAAAATCCAAAGGCAATAAATGTTTGTGCCGTTTTTGACAACGAAGAAGTTGGCTCAAACACAAAACAAGGTGCAATGTCAACATTTATGAAAGATGCTTTAAAGAGAATTAATGCTTCACTTGGTTTTGGAACAGATGAATATCATCAAGCAGTAGCAAAATCTTTCTTAGTAAGTTGTGATAATGCTCATGCTGTTCATCCAAATCATCCTGAACTTTATGATCCAACAAATAGAACATTTATGAACAAAGGTATTGTAATTAAAGAAGCTGCAAATCAAAAATATACAACTGATGCTTTTAGCAGAGCAGTATTTTTAGAAATTTGTAAAAAAGTAGATGTTCCTACACAATACTTTGCAAATAGATCCGATAAAGTTGGTGGTTCAACTCTTGGAAACTTATCAAATATTCAAGTTAGTTTACATGCTCTTGATATAGGAGTTGCACAACTTGGAATGCACTCAAGCTATGAAACTTGTGGAATTAAAGACACAGGATATATGGTTACAGCATTAAAAGAATTCTTCTCAACAAATATTAAAATTGATTGTGCTGACGGAGTGATTTTTGAATAATGGCAAGAAGAATTACGCCAAAAGAAATGGCTGAAGATAAGGCTAAAGTTTCTCTTACAGGATTAACTATAATCATGATGGGAACTTTGTTTATATATTTTTTATGGGCTGTTATAAACAGTAAATTTTTAGTTAATTTCAGCATAGATGCATTAGTTGGAGTAGTTGCTTTTGTAATCTTAGTTAGAAATTTAAAACTAAAATATGATGTAATTAAAAAATATACAAGTGAAAAACAATTTATGATTTTAGATTTTGTTGCTTTTGTTCTATGCTTTTTAATAAAAGTTGTAGTACAAATACCATTTGATTTTTCTTTAATCATATTATTACTTTCACATTATGCGACAAAGCAAATATTTAATAAAATTATAGAAAAAAAATGATGTTCAAATGAGCATCATTTTTTGTTTTTAAATTTAATTTTGTATTTTCTTTATGGAATTTTTGATATTATATATAACTTTATCCTTAGGAACATCATCGCGTTTTTTAAATATAGGTGTTGGACGACCACCTTTTTCTTTTTCTTCAAAACTCAATTCATAAATTCCGTCTTTTGAGATTATATTATTCAATTCTTCTTCCAGATATCCTTGAGAAATTTGATATTTTAATTTTCCATTATTTTCAGTAATTTTTAATGTTCCAACGCTTTTACCATTTTGCAAAATAAAAAATGAAAATATATTTTCCTTTATCGAATATGGTTCAGATAATTCCAAATTGTTAACGTCTTTAATTGCTGTACCAGTTAGTTTTTCTTTTACAAAAATCTCTTTTGCATATTCAACAACTTTTTTAGGAACTGGACTGCTAATCAAATAAAATCCATTTTCGCTTTTATTGGTAGTATAAAATTCTTTATTTTTATTAGAATTACAAGAACATAAAGCTAAAACAGAAAATAAGAAAAAAATTTTTAATAATTTTTTCATTAAATTTATCCTCCAGTATGTTTTTATAACATTTTTAGATTTTTGTTATTTTAAAACAAATTAAACAGTCTCCATTCGTATACCTCGAACAATTTAATGATATTTTTTTAAAATTAACAAATGTTTTCATAAGACCATCCTATAATAAATAATTATACTATTAAAAATAAAACTGATAAATGTATTTTTTATTGATTAGAGTATACCATATTATTTTATCAATAGTCAATCAATATATAATATTAATTTTAGATTTTTTAGTAACAATTAAAAAAATACTTATCTTAGATTAGATAAAGATTTAATATTTGACAACGAAAAATTATTATGCTATGCTCATAGTAGCGGTAAAAAGAAAAAATGATATTTTGATCATTATTAAAAAACGATTTTATCCGATATATAGGTTAGGAGAGAATTGTTTTAAATAATTCTCTCTTTTTGTTTTCTCATTATAAAATGGGGGTATTCTTTAATTAGATACAGAGAAAAGGTAAAATCAATTAAGAAGTATTTAAAAATTTAAGAGGAGGTTTTTTATGAAACCATTTGTTTATAATATTCCTGTTAAGGTATATTTTGGAGAAGGACAACTTTCCAATCTTGGAAGAGAATTGTCAAAATATGGAAAAAAAGTTTTATTAACTTATGGAGGAGGTTCCATTAAAAAGATAGGACTTTATGATGAGGTTATCAAAGAAATAAAAAGTGCAGGACTTGAAGTTTTTGAACTTTCAGGGATAGAACCTAATCCTAGAATAGAATCTGTTAGAGAGGGTGCTAGAATATGTAAGGAAGAAAATATTGATGTAGTTCTTGCTGTTGGTGGAGGATCAACGATTGACGCCTCAAAATTTATTTGTGCTGGAGCAAAAGTTGATTTTGACCCTTGGGATTTTCTTGATTTAGAAAAAAGAGCAAAAATAGAAGATGCATTGCCTCTTTTAACTATATTAACACTTTCAGCAACTGGTTCTGAAATGGATAATGGGGGAGTTATTTCAAACCTTAAAACAAATGAAAAATTAAGCAATGGTTCGATGGCTATGTTACCAAAGGTTTCTTTTCTTGACCCTAAAAATACATACAGTGTAAGTGAATATCAAACTGCTTGCGGTTCAGCAGATATTTTAAGTCATATCCTAGAAGTTTATTTTACAACAGAAAATGATTTATTTATGCTTGATTGTGTTATGGAAGGTCTTATGAAAACAGTAATAAAATATGCTCCGATAGCAATGAAAGACCCTACAAACTATGAAGCTCGTGCTAATTTAATGTGGGCATCTTCATGGGCAATAAATGGTTTTATAAATGGAAGTAAATCAACTGCATGGAGTTGTCACCCAATGGAACATGAACTTTCAGCATTTTATGATATAACTCATGGACATGGACTTGCAATATTAACTCCTCGTTGGATGCAATATTGTTTAAATGATGAAAATATTTATAAATATGTTCAATTCGGAGTTAATGTTTTTGGCATAGATAAAAATCTGTCTGATAGAGAAATTGCAGAAAAAGCCATTGAAAAACTTTCTGAATTTTTATTTAACGACTTAAAATTACAAAGTACATTAACAGATGTAAATATTAACGATGAAAATTTTGCTATTATGGCTAAGAAGGCTTGCAAGGGAAAAGAAAGTATAAAAGGATTTAAAGAATTAACACCAGAAGATATAGAAAATATTTATAGAAGGTGTTTATAAACTTTAATAAAAATTTTAAAAATAATTAAATAAGAACCCCACCCTTCCACGATGCTTTGCATCGGGTGGGTACCCGGGAACCTTGTTGTTTCACAATGTTTCACAATAACAACCCCACCATTCCTCGATGCTTTGCATCGGGTGGGTGCCCGGGAACCTTTTTGTTTCACAATAAAAACTCATCTAACATGCTTAGATGAGTTTTTTTATATAATTATGATATATTTTTATTTTATGTCAATATATATGATGAAAAATACCAGTTTTTATATTTGATAAAAAAATATAATTGTGATATTCTCGTGATAACTATTTACCTAGAATATAAAGTAAATAGATAAATTAATTTTTTAAAATGTATTATATATGAAATATTTTTTTGCTTTGCTTTGGAGGTAGTTATGTGTAATTTATTTTTTTAATATTTTATAAAACAGAAGAAAAATATTCTATTCCTTATTGTGATTATAATTTTGGGGATTGTTATGACTTCTGTTACAAATAATTACCCTGTGTTTTCTGATTTGACTGGAGGATTTTTACCTGTTAATAAGGCTTTGGTTAATTATGTGGGAATAGAAATTGGGATATGTTTTGTTGCATTGATTATTTCTACTGTTTTATTCGGCTTATATATAAAAGTTAAAAAATAAAAATTTTACTGTAAAATATATTATAAATATTTTACAGTTTTTTTATGGGTAAAACATTTTTAGTAATATATTTTTACTAAATAATTATGAATTTTCAAGCGGGAAAATTACTGAAAATAATTTTCATAAAGTATTTTATTTTAAATTAAATTATGTTATAATTATATTGATGTTTGTAAACGATTTTTATATTTAATTTTAATTCAAAGGAGTGATAACATGTCAGTACCTACTATAAAAGATGTAGCTAAATTAGCTGGGGTTTCTATTTCAACTGTTTCAAGAGTCATGAATGAGTCAAAACCTGTAAGCCCAGAATCAAGAAGAAAGGTTTTAGATGCTATAAAGAAATTAGATTTTAAGCCTAATGAATTGGCAAGAAGTCTTGTAATGAGAAAATCAAATATGATTGGTGTTATTGTAAAAGATATAGGAATTTCTTATATGGCTCAAATTATTAGAGGAATTGAAGAAATTGGAAGAATGTACAATTATGATATTTTACTTTCTAGTACATACGGAGATATTGAAGTAGAGCATAAGATTATCGAATTTATGTGCACTAAACAAGTTGAAGGAATTATTATGATAAGTGAAAAGATTAATCCGGAAATTTTGTTTAAGTTGAAAAGTAAAAACATTCCATTTGTAAGACTTGATAAATTTTATGAATATACTGATGAACATACAGTAAGTATTGATTACAAATCAACTTGTAATAAAATGACTAACTATCTTGTTGATGAAGGACATGAAAGTATTATTTTTATAAGTGAGGATATTACAAGTAGAATTGGTAGAGAAAAACTTGCTGGATTTAATGAAGCTGTTGCTGAAAGAAAAGTAAAATCAGCTCTTATAAATGCAAAGGATATAACAGTTCAAGCTGGATATGATATGGGAGAAGAAATTTTCAAACTTATCAAAGATAATAAATCAACAGTTGTTTTTGCAAGTGAAGATTCTTTAGCAATTGGTTTTATAAGTTATTGTTATGATAACGGACTTAAAGTTCCTCAAGATATTTCAGTTGCAGGATTCGGAGATGATTTAATCGCATCAATTTACAGACCTGCACTTACAACAATAGAAGAACCATATTATGATATGGGTGCAATATCTATGAGAAAGTTGATTAAGGAACTTAGAAATGAAGAAAAATTAAAGGATGTTACAATCTTACCTTCAAGAATTGTTGAAAGAGGATCTGTTGCTACTTTTAAGAAAAAAAATAAATAATTTAAAAATTGCTCTTCTTTTTGAAGAGCTTTTTTTGAAGTGGGAGAAGGTGATTAAATGGGGATTTATTTAGCTGTTAGAGATGGCTTTAAAAAGACAAAAACAAAATTTATACTTGGATGCGCCTTTGATATAATTAGCAGTTTAATTTTAATTTATTTAGTTGTTTTATCTGGAAAGATTGTAGATTTGTTTAAAAGTCCAACTTTTGAGGCTACAAAAGTTTATAGTTATGTAGCTTTGATGATATTTTTAGGCTTAGTTAACTTTTTAAGTTTTATGACTTTTGCTTATTTATCTTTTGGTTCAGGCGCTAAGTTAAAGATGTACTATAAGGATTTAATTTTTAGAAAAATATTAAAGAAATCTCCTGATTTTTTTCAAAAAAATACTGCAGGAGATGTTATTGGTTTAGCAGATAACGAAACAAAATACATATATGAATATTTTAGTTTTGGAATTTTATTAGCATGTGATTCTATTTTTATGCCATTAATTTGTGCAATTTATCTTGTGTTCTTTCTTTCTTGGGAACTAACTATTGCAGTTATGTTACCTTTTGTTTTCACAGCAATTATTACAAATTTAATAAGTAAAAAAGTTGGTAAAGTAAGTGAAGAAATGAATTTGACTTTTGGAAAGTCAAGTCAGGAAATTTTAGAAATAATTGAAGGAATAAAATTAATAAAAAGTTATGTTAATGAAGAGGTAAGACAAAAAAATATTTCTAAAATAATTAAATATTATTTCGATTTAGCATATTTAGAATCGAATCTTTGGATGATGTCTTTTCTTTCAAACTCATTTATAAGAGTGGTATCAATGGTAATAGGACTATTTTATGGGGCTTTTTTAGTTAGAAATGGAAGTATTTCAATTGGAAAACTTGTAACATTTTTTGGACTTGGAGAGACTTTAGCATGGTCTTTTTGGGGACTTGGCGACTGTATAAATACCTATAAAAGAGCATTAGTTTCAATAAATAGAATAAATCTTCTACTTGATGATGAGACAGAAATTGAAGATGGTGATAAAATTTTAGAAGATTTTTCTACTATGGAATTTAAAAACTTTTCTTTTTATTATCCTGAAGAAAAAGAGGCTTCACTTAAAGATATAAGTTTTAAACTAAATAAGGGAGAAACTTTAGGGATTGTTGGTAAAAGTGGAAGTGGAAAGAGTACATTAGTAAAACAAATTTTAAGATTTTATAATTTTGATAAAAACAAGGTTTTTATTAATAATATACCTTATGAGGAATATGATATTACATCAGTAAGAAGTAAATTTGGATATGTAAGTCAAGAGAATATTTTGCTCTCAAAAACTGTAAGAGAAAATATTTTATTTGGTAGTGTATCAGAAGATGATGAAAGAATTATTAATGTTATTAAAAAAGCAGATTTTTATAAGGATATACAAAATTTAGAAAAAGGACTTGATACAGTTGTTGGAGAACGTGGTCTTGGACTTTCTGGTGGACAAAAACAAAGAATTTCTCTAGCGAGAGCGTTATATCGTGATCCTGAAATTCTAGTTTTAGATGATTCTTTTTCTGCGATTGATGCAAATACTGAAAGTAAGATTATTAATTCGCTTAAAGAAAATAGAAAAAATAGAACTAATATAATTATTTCTCATAGAATTTCTGCAGTTGAACATGCTGATTTAATTTTGGTTATGGACAATGGAAAAATAGTAGATAGAGGAACTCATGAAGAACTTATTTCCAAGGATTCTTGGTATAAAGAACAATTTGAGTATCAAAGTCTAGATAAGGAGGAAGAAGATGAAGAATAAGAAATTAAAGTTTTTAACTTCCTACCTTTTAGAAGAAAAGTTTTTACTTTTTACAGGCTCAATTTGTACTATTTTTAGAGTTTTTCTTGATGTGTATATACCAACAGTTATTTCATCAATTATAGATGCAGATTTGGTTAATATGGATAATTTTTATTCCTTTATTTTAAATAAAGTGTTATTCTATTTAGCATTAAACTTAGCTGTTGTAGGATTTACTTTTGTAGTAAGAATTACTTTTAATAAAATTTCTTGTAATATCGCATACAAGATTCAATTTAGTCTAATTAGACGTATGCAAAGTTTCAAGATGCAATATTTTGATAGTTCTTATGCAGGAGATTTGGTTTCTAGATTTACAACTGATACAAATACAATTAAAGAGTTATATCAAACTCTTTTAAATGACTTACTAGCTTTTGTTTTAAATCTAGGAATGATGTTAACTGTTATGTTTTTCATTAGTCCATATTTATTATTAATAGTATTGGTTTATTTGCCATTAATGTATGTAATTACAAAATATTATGGTCAAAAACTTACAGAAGTTACTAAAACTATAAGAAAACATGAGGGAATTACAAGCTCAATCTATAATGAAACTATTAAATCTTTACCTGTAATTCAAGTTTATGGAAATGAAGATTTGATGATTAATTCTTTTGAAAAAGAAAATAAAGAAGTTGAGAAAAACTATATAAGAAGAACTTTAATCAATGCTTTGTTCTCTTGGAATTTGATGGACTTTGTAATGATTGTTACTAATGCGATAATAATTTTAGTATTTACCATTTTAAAACTAAATGGACTAGGTTTAAGTGTTGGTATATTATATATTCTAATTGAATACAATAAAAGAATTTTAAGGCTATTTATGAATTTCTTATCTGAAATAAATAGATATAAGACTGCGCTTGTTTCTTGTGATAGAATCATCAAAATTTTCGAAATTGAACAAGAAAAAACAACGGATAGGGAAATTGAACTTGAAGGAAATATTGAATTTAAAAATGTTGGTTTTGAATATAAAGAAAATGTTCCAGTTTTAAAAGATGTCAACTTCAAACTTGAAAAGGGAAAATCAATTGCTTTTGTTGGTGCAACTGGAAGTGGAAAGTCAACAATAATGAATTTAATTTTAGGTTTTTATGAAAATCAAAAAGGAGAAATTTTACTTGATGGACAAAATATAAAAACTTTAAGTAAAGCATCATATAGGAAACAAATGGCAGTAGTGCTTCAAGATCCTTATATTTTTACAGGAAGTATAAAAGACAATATTACTCTTAAAGATGAAAATATAACTGAAAAAGAAGTGCTAGATGCTATTGTAAAAGTTGGAGGGGAAAATCTTTTACAAAGAAGAGATAATAATTTGGATTTTGAGCTTGCAATAAGTGGTTCGGATTTGTCTCTTGGAGAAAAACAAATCATCTGTTTTGCTAGAGCAATAGTTAGAAATCCAAAAGTTTTAATTTTGGATGAAGCAACTGCTAATATTGATACTGAAACTGAGAAAATTATCAATTATGGAATTGATGTTTTAAAACAGGGTAGAAGCACAATGATTATTGCACATAGATTGTCCACCGTTAAAAATTGTGATACAATAGTTATGATAGAAAATGGAAAAGTTTTAGAAACAGGTACACATGATGAGTTGATCGCTCTTAATGGAAAATATAAAACTTGGTACGAAATACAATCTGCAAAAGGGGACAAATAATGAAACAAGAGTATTATGACTTATATGATATTGTTATTAAAGATATAAATAGTGAAGGGTATTTTGTTTATTCTAATATGGCAAAAAAACATATTAGAGAAAAGTTGGGAATGACTGTCGAACAACAAAAAAGAGCTTTTCAATTTTTTGAACTTATGGGTTATTTTAATCAACATGAAAAATTTCCTAAACTTTATATAAGAAGTAAAAAACTTAAAGGTGGTTGTTAAAAAAAGAGCTGTGAAAACAGCTTTTTTTGTTGGGAAATTATTCAGATATTTTGAAGCCGATTTACATTTAACGTCTAGCTACTAAACGAATATTTCTCTCTATACGTCATCTTGAGCGAAACGTAGTATAGCAAAGTGAAGTCAATCTAGCCCTAACTTTGCTTGTTTGCAAGCAAAAGTAGGCCTGATGCAAAGATTGTTAAAATCTTTGATTTGAGTACAATTGACTGAGAAGATCTCATACTTTTGCTTTAGCAAAAGTAAATGTATCGAAGATACATAGAAAAATTATTTTAGAATTTCTTTCAGAAATACTATTTCTTGTTATTAGCAAAAATAAGTAAAAAAATTCACGTCAAGATATTTAGAAAATTAATTCTCCTAACACGTCATCTCGACCGTAACGAAGCTTAGCTGAGTGTAGTGGAGAGATCTCATACTTTTGCTTTAGCAAAAGTAAATGTATTGAAGATACATAGAAAAATTATTTTATAGTTTTTTTCAGAAAGACTATTGCTTGTAAACAAGTAATAGTTTAGAAATCTCCTAAAGTCCCTAATTTTTTGCAATAAAAAAAGCAGATTTCTCTGCTTTTTATTTTTAGTCCATATTGTATCTTTTTTTGAATTTTTCAATTCTACCACCTTTTTCAACAAATCTTTGACGACCTGTGTAGAATGGATGTGAGTCAGAACTGATTTCAATTTTAATTAATGGATAAGTGTTACCATCTTCCATTTCTATTGTTTCATTTGAAGTTTTTGTTGAACCACAGATGAATTTATATCCACTTGTTGTATCCATAAAAACTACTTTATTGTATTCTGGATGTATTCCCTTTTTCATTGTTTTCACCTCACTTAAATATTGTAAATTAATCACTTTAGGTATTATATCATATCATAAAACTTAAATCAAGTATTTTTAGTGAATAAATTGAAAAATATTTTGAAAAATGTTACAGTTTCAATAGATATTTTAAATTTTAGATTAAGTAAATTCAAATTTAATTTGCCTTTTTTATATAAAAATGTTATTCTTATTATGAGAAAAAAACCAACCCTTCCACGATGTTTCGCATCTGGTAGTGCGCGGAAAATTTGTTATTTCACAATTAAAGTTTAGGAGAAAATTATGAGTAGAGCAGATGATATATTTATTTCAATGTGTAAAGATATACTTGAAAATGGTGTAGATACAAAGGGAGAAAAAGTTCGTCCTGTTTGGGAGGATGGAACAAAGGCATATACAATTAAAAAGTTTGGTGTTGTAAATAGATATAATTTAGCTGAAGAATTTCCTGCACTTACACTTAGAAAAACAGCTATTAAATTATGTACTGACGAAATGCTTTGGATATGGCAAAAGAAATCCAATAATATTAAAGATTTGAAGAGTCATGTTTGGGATGAGTGGGCTGATGAAAATGGAAGCATTGGAAAGGCTTATGGGTATCAACTCGGAGTTAAACATAAGTATAAGGAAGGAATGTTTGATCAAGTTGACAGAGTAATTTATGACTTAAAAAACAACCCATATAGTAGAAGGATAATTACAAATATCTACGTTCATGAAGATTTATCTGAAATGAATTTATATCCTTGTGCATATAGTGTTACTTTCAATGTTACAGGTAAAAAATTGAATGCTATCTTAAATCAAAGAAGTCAAGATATTTTAGCTGCAAATAATTGGAATGTTTGCCAATATGCAATTTTAGTTCATATGCTTGCAAGAGAATGTGATTTAGAAGTTGGTGAACTTGTTCATGTTATAGCTGATGCTCATATTTATGATAGACATATTCCTATTATAGAGGAACTTATTAAGAGAGAGAAATTCCCTGCTCCAAAGGTTACTTTAAATCCTAATGTTAAAAACTTCTATGATTTTACATCAGACGATGTTATAGTAGAAAATTATAAATGTGGAGAACAAATAAAAGATATTCCAATTGCAATTTAGGAGGAAATTATGAAAAGAAAAATTGAAGTTTTTGATTATGCAAAAGAAATTATTAAAGCGGTTGAAAAAGGTGTTTTACTTACTACAAAGTCAAAAGGGAGAGTAAATACTATGACAATTTCATGGGGAACATTAGGAATAGAGTGGAATAAACCTATTTTTACTGCTTTTATTAGAGAGGGACGTTTTACAAAAGAGTTACTTGATGAAAGTGGAGAATTTACTATAAATATCTTTTTAAATGTTTTAAATAGAAAGATTATTGGAATTTCTGGAACTAGATCTGGAAGAAATACAGATAAAATCAAGGACCTAAATTTAACTTTAGTTGATTCTGAAATGGTTAATGTTCCTGCTATTAAAGAATTGCCTTTAACTTTAGAATGTAAAGTTATTTACAAACAAAAACAGGATGAAAATGCTATTCCGGAGGAAATAAGAGAAAAAAATTATCCTAAAGATGTTCCAGGGGATTTTCATGGAGCAAATAGAGATTATCATACAGCTTATTATGGAGAAATAGTAAGTGCATATATAATTGAAGAAGATTAAAATTGTGTGCCAAATTTTGATTTGGCACATTTTTTGCATTTAAAAACTGAAAAAATATTGACAAAATTAATTAAATTATATAACATATAGAGAGTTTAAATAATATACGGAGTTGTTTGTATGGAATATAGAGTTTTGAAAAGTGATGAAATGAAAATGGCATTCGCTTTGAGAGAAGAAGTTTTTGTAGACGAGCAAAAAGTTCCACTTGAATATGAGATAGATCATAAAGATAGTTTAGATGATACTATTCATGTTGGAGTTTTTGAAGGAGATGAACTTCTTGCAACTGCAAGAATTATGGATATTCATAAAGAAATTGTCTATTTTGGTAGAGCTTGTGTTAAAAAATCGTGCAGAGGTAAGGGTGTAGGCAGATTTCTATTTATAAATATGGAAGAAACAGTAAAAAAATATAAAAAAGAAAATGAAAAAAAGATAATAAGATTTTCAGCACAATATCATGCAATGACTTTTTATGAAATGTTAGGTTATTCTAAGGATAATGATAATATTTTTGTTGAGGTTGGAATAGAACATATATCAATGAGTAAGATTGTATAAGGAGTTTGTTTTGTATAAAAATTTAGTTATAGTAGAGTCTCCAACAAAGGCTAAAACAGTTAGTAAAATGCTTGGAAGTGATTATAAGGTTGTAGCTAGTATTGGTCATATAAGAGATTTACCAAAAAGTAAAATGGGAATAGATATAGACAATAATTTTGAGCCTGAATATATTAATGTAAGAGGTAAAGCATCGAAGATTAAAGAGTTAAAAGAGCTTTACAAAAATTCAAAAAATGTATATCTTGCAACCGACCCTGATAGAGAGGGAGAGGCTATTTCTTGGCATATTGCTTATCTTTTAGGACTAGACGTTAATGAAAAAAATAGAATAGAATTCCATGAAATTACTAAGAAGAGTATAAAAGAGTCTATTAAAAATTCAAGAAAAATAGATATGAATTTAGTAAATTCCCAACAAGCTAGAAGAGTTTTAGATAGACTTGTGGGTTATAAACTTTCTCCTATTCTATGGAAAAAAATAAAGAGTGGTCTTTCTGCAGGTCGTGTTCAATCTGCAACTTTAAAGATTATTTGTGAACGTCAAGAAGAAATAGATAATTTTGTTCCTGAAGAATTTTGGAAGATTGAAGGAATACATAATGTTCAAAATATAGAGTTTAAATCACTTTATTATGGAGAATATAAAAATAAAAAAGTAGTAAAAAGAGATATAAAAACGGAAAAAGAAGCTTTAGAAGTTGTTGAAAAAACAGACAAAGATAATTTTATCGTTGAAGATGTAAAAAAGGTGAAAAAAGAGAGAAAGCCTCAACCGCCTTTTACTACAAGTACATTGCAACAAGAAGCGGGAAGAAAATTAGGTTTTTCAAGCTCAATGACTATGAGTATTGCTCAACAACTTTATGAAGGAATAAATGTTGGTAAAGAAGGTTCTGTCGGTTTGATTTCATATATGAGAACGGATTCAACTAGAATTTCATCTGAAATAGTTGCTGAAGCAATAGAATATATTACAGAAAACTATGGAAAAAATTATGCTACAAGAGGTAATGAATACAATTTAAAAAAGAAGAATTCACAAGATGCTCATGAAGGCGTTAGACCAAGTAGTATTTTTAGAAGTCCTGAAAAAATAAAGAGCTATTTAACTGCAAATCAATATAAATTATATAAATTGATTTGGGAAAGAACAGTCGCTTCACAAATGAAAGCTGAAAGTTATGAAAGCACACAAATAGTTTTAAATTCAAATAATTGTATCTATAAATTAAATGGAAGATATACTTTATTTGATGGATTTTCAAAAATATATACTTCAAGTGATATTAAAGATGAACCATTACCAAAATTAGAAGTTAAAGATGTAATTAATGCTGAAAAAATAGAAAAAAGTCAACATTTTACAAAACCAGTTGCTAATTTTACAGAGGCTAGTTTAGTTAAAAAACTTGAAGAGAATGGAATCGGAAGACCAAGTACCTATGCAAGTATTATAAATAGTTTGACAAGCAGATTTTATATTTTAATTGAGAATAAAAAAATAATTCCAACAGAGCTTGGAAAAAATGTAAATAAGTTTTTAGTTTCCAACTTTGAAACAATTATAAATGAAAAATTTACAATGGAAATGGAAGAAAAACTTGATGAAATAGCTGAAAATAAAAAGGATTGGAAAAAAGTTATTTCAGATTTCTATGCCGTTTTTGAAACTTTTTTGAAAAAGTCTGAGGGTGATTCAGATGATTACAAGATAAAAGATGAAGTTCTTGATGAAAAATGTCCACAATGTGGTAAAAATTTAGTTGTTAAAAAGGCAAAGTTTGGTAAATTTATTGGTTGTAGCGGATTTCCTGATTGTAATTATATAAAAAAGGAAGTTAAAGATACTGGTGTAAAATGCCCTAAATGTGGTGGAAGAATAATCGAAAAAATTTCAAAAAAGAGAAAAGTTTTTTATGGTTGTGAAAATTATCCAGAATGTGACTATGCAATTTGGGACAAACCGATAGCTGATAAAAATTGTGAAAAATGTGGAAAATTCTTAGTTGAAGTTAAAAACAGATTTAAACATGCATTAAAATGTTCCGATGAAAATTGTGATTTTGAGATTGATTTAAAGAAAAAGAAATAAATTATAATTTGACAAAAGAGTAATTATTGTATATAATTTATTTGGATAAAATATTTAGATTTTTTTATCAAAAACTTTTGGAGGCTGGTTATGAAAATATTAGTTGTTATTGATGCGCAAAATGATTTTGTTGACGGTAGATTGGGAACTAAAGAAGCTATTGATATGATTCCGAGTTTAAAGGAAAAAATTAAAAACTTTGACGGAGAAATTATTTATACAATGGATACTCATGATGATAACTACCTAAATACGCAAGAGGGCAGAAAACTTCCTGTAAAGCATTGTATCAAGGGTAGTAATGGTTGGGAAATCCGAGAAGGTATTTATAAAGAAAATTGTAAAATTTTTGAAAAAGCAGGATTTGGATCTAGCAACTTAGTTGAATATTTAAAAAATCTAAACGAAAAAGAGCAAATAGAAAGTATTGAATTTGTTGGAATTTGTACTGATATTTGTGTAGTTGTTAATGCATTAATGATTAAAGGATTTTTACCTGAAGTTGAACTAATCGTTGATAGTAAATGTTGTGCGGGAGTTACTCCACAAAGTCATAATTCAGCATTAGAAACAATGAAAATGTGTCAAATTGAGATTTTATAAAAAAATAAGGATACACGATTACAAGTAGTAGTCGTGTTTTTTTATTGTAAATATGCCTAAAATATGGTATAATAAACGAGAATTAAAATAGATTAAAAATTATTTTAATTGTGATATTTACTGTATGGAGGTGAGATAATGGACTGTATTTTTTGCAAAATTGTTAATGGAGAAATTCCATCAAATAAAGTTTATGAAGATGATGATATAGTTGCATTTAACGATTTATCCCCTCAATCTCCGATTCATTTTTTAGTAATTCCTAAAAAACATATTGAATCTTGTAATTTTTTAGATAGAGAAAATTCAGAAGTAGTTGCAAAGATTTTTGTAAAGATTGCTGAACTTGCAAAAGAAATGGGATTTGATGAATCAGGTTACAGAATTATAAATAATTGTAATGATCACGGTGGACAAACTGTTAAACATTTACATTTTCACGTTCTTGCAGGACGTAGTTTAAATTGGCCACCAGGCTAAAATTTAAAATATTATAAAAAATTTTTAAAAATTATTAATTATACAAAAAAATATTGTGAATTTACTTGAATTTATATTGATTTTGTTGTATAATATGAATGATTATTTCTCAAGACAGTATGTCTATATAAGAGAGGGGGGATATCATGGCAGAGATCAGAGTTGGCGAAAACGAATCTTTGGATAATGCGTTGAAAAGATTTAAAAGACAATGTGCACGTGCTGGAGTGCTTTCAGAATATAGAAAAAGAGAACATTACGAAAAGCCAAGTGTAAAGAGAAAGAAAAAATCAGAGGCAGCAAGAAGAAAAAAGAAAAAATTCTAAGCTGTTTAAAATTTAATTTTTTGAATTAAACTAAAGTCCTTTATTTTAAGGGCTTTTTTTATGTTTTTAAAACTTTATAGATAATAAAAAAGTTCATGTCATAATACCTAGCAAAGAAAATCTCCTAACACGTCATCTCGACTGGAGCAGAGCGAAATGAATCTAGCCCTAACTTAGATTATTTACTTGTAAATAATCTATAGTAGGTCTGACGCAAAGATTGTCCAAATCTTGATTTGGATACAATCGACTGCGGAGACCTCATACTTTTGCTTTAGAAAAAGTAAATGTATCGAAGATACATAAAAAAAACATTTATTATTTCTTTCAGAAATACTATTTCTTGTAAACAAGAAATAGTTGAGATCTTTCGACTACGCTCAAGATGACGGTTAAGGAAGTAGCTTTGTTAGATAGCATACCGTTAATAGAAAATTAGCTTACGATTAATTTAAAATTTTTAATTAGAAAGTATTGATTTTTATATAAACATTTGATATAATTATATAAACTGTTGTTTAAGGAGGTATTATGACAAAAAGAGAACAAGAACTTTTAGATATAATAAAAGAAAATCCATATATATCTCAAAATGAACTTGCTGACTTGCTTAACATTAAGAGATCATCAGTTGCAGTTCATATATCAAATTTGATTAAAAAGGGATATTTAGTAGGCAGAGCCTATGTGATAAATTCAAACTTATCAAAAGATGTTTGCATCATAGGTGGCTGTAATATTGATTTTATTGCAAAAAGTTTCGATAAATTAAATATGAAAGATTCTAATCCTGGAACATTAGAGTATTCTTTTGGCGGGGTTGCAAAAAATATTGCTGAAAATTTAGTTAAAATGGGAATAGATAATAAATTTATTTCTGTATTTGGAGATGACATTTACTCAAAAGAAGTTAAAGATTATTTAAAGAACATTGGAGTAGATTATTCAAATAGTAAATTTTTAACTAATAAAGGAATGTCAAACTATATTTCTATATTAGATGAAAATAATGATTTATTTACAGCTATTTCATCAATGGAAGTTTTAGAAGAAATAAATATTGAATTTATTTCAAAAATTATTGACTTGATTAAAAGTTATAAATATATTGTAATGGATACAAATTTAAGAGAGGACGTTCTTGAATTTATTTGTAAGAATTGTCCAAATTCAAAGATAATTGTAGATTGTGTTTCAAGAAAAAAAGCTTTAAAAATTAAGAAACTACTAAGATATATTTATCTTATCAAACCAAATATCTACGAAGCTGAAGAATTAACAGAAGTACCTTATAATAATCAAAAAGATTTAGAAAAAATTGTTAAAATATTTTTAGATGAGGGAGTTAAGAAAGTTTTTATTTCAATGGGTGATGAAGGTATTGTATATGCCGATAAAAATGAAAATGGCATAGTAAAAATAGAAGAAGAACTAAAAATTGAAAACTCTTCAGGTTGTGGAGATGCAGCTATGAGTGGAATAATCTACGGCGAAGTTAATGGTTATGAAATTTTAGAATGTGCAAAACTTGGAAATGTTGCTGGATATATAACTGCGCAATCTATGGATACAGTAAGCAAAGACATAAGCGAAAAAAATCTATTAAATTTTGGAGGAAGTTATGAAATTAGAAAAGTATTTAACAGTTAGTGAAGAAGTAAAAAATGCTATTAAGGAAAATAAACCTGTTGTAGCTTTAGAATCAACAATTATATCACATGGTATGCCATATCCTAAAAATGTTGAAACAGCTCTTGAAGTTGAAAAAGTTGTTAGAGAAAATGGAGCAATTCCTGCTACAATAGCTATTATAAACGGAGAAATTAAAGTTGGCTTAACAAAAGAAGAAATTGAAGTAATCGGAAAAGCTGGACTTAGTGTAACAAAAACTTCAAGAAGAGATTTAGCTTATGTTGTTGCTAATAAATTAAATGGAGCAACAACTGTTGCTGCAACAATGATTTGTGCAGAAATGGCAGGAGTTAAAGTTTTCGCAACAGGTGGAATCGGTGGAGTTCATAGAGGAGCAGAAACTACTATGGATATTTCAGCAGACCTTGAAGAATTAGGAAATACAAATGTAGCTGTTATTTGTGCAGGTTGTAAATCAATTTTAGATATGGGACTTACTTTAGAATATTTAGAAACAAAGGGAGTTCCTGTTTATGGATACCAAACAAATATATTACCAGCATTCTACACAAGAGAAAGCGATTTTAAAGTTAGTAAAATAAATTCAGAAGAAGAAATTGCAAGAGTTTTAAAAGCTAAATGGGATTTAGAACTTAATGGTGGAGTTGTAATTGCAAATCCTATTCCGGAAGAATATTCAATGGATAGACAATTAATTGATAAGACAATTTTAGATGCTTTAAAAGAAGCAGATGAAAATGGAATAAAAGGAAAAGACACAACACCTTTCTTACTTGATAAAGTTCAAAAACTTACACAAGGAAAGAGCCTTGAAGCTAATATCAGATTAGTATTCAATAACGCAAAACTTGCAAGTAAAATAGCAATAGAATATTCAAAATTAGCATAAAAAAAGTCGGGAAATCCGACTTTTTTTATGAATTAATGCCTTAAAATTTACTATTTTGAAAAAGTTTTTTAGTATGATATAATAAAAGTACAAAAGCATATTTTAAATGTTGTTGATGATATTATTTTAATAAAGGACAATGTTAATTATAGTGCGTGGATATCTAATAGAATTAATAATATATCAAAAGATATTGATATTGTTTATCTAGGTAAAAATAAAGATATATATAGGTTTATTATAGTAAAAAGTTGTGTAAAATGATAAAAATATTAGATGAAGTTAGTAAGTGGGAAATTGATAAGAAAAAAATTTACAAAGAGCCAAGTCAATCACAAAAATAGTACCTAGTACTTTTGAAGAAGAACAATTAGATGAATTAATAAAAGAAATAAAAAATATTAAGTATAAAATAGGTAAATATTAAAATAAAACAAGTATTTTATATTATTAATTGATAAAGGAGTGTTAAATGAATGATTATCAATACTATTTTTTTGATTTAGATGATACGTTATGTAATTATAAATCAGCAAAGGAAAAAGCTAATATTAGAATCAATAGACAATTAATGAATTATGGAATTGATATTCATCTTTTTAAGGAGAAATACATTTCAAATGAAGTTAAATTAATGAACTCTTTTCTTGAAGGAAAACTTAATAAAATAGAATATCGAACAAGAAGATATTCTGATATTTTAAATTTTTTTGGAGTAAATAATGTAGATGAAAAAGCCAAAGAACTTAATTTAATATTTATGGAAGAAGGGAATATTAAAATTAAAATATTTGATGATGTTATTCCTTTTATGAAAAAAATTAAAAAAGCTAAGAAAAAAATAGCTATTATTACAAATGGTCCTACTGATGGTCAAATGAGTAAATTAAAAGTCACAGGGCTATTAGATTATATAGATCATATTTATATTAGTGAAGAAGTTGGAGCTGCAAAACCTTCAAAAGTTATATTTAATTTTGCAATGCATGATTTAGGTGCTTTACCTAAGGAATCTGTTATGTTTGGAGATAATATTAAAGAAGATATTTTTGGTGCAAAATCAGTTGGAATGAGTGCTATATTAGTTAATAGATTTAATAAAAATATTAATTATAATAATCAAATAAAAAATTTTTTTGAATTAGATAATATTTAAATTCATTATAGGGCGATGATGGGAGAATATATTATCTATTATAAAGAAAAAGTAATAGGTGGAATATATGATGACAGATTTTTAGTAAAAGCTACAAAGAAAGCTATTGACTATGTTTCTGACGTACAATTTCAATTGCCTTACGAAGGAGCAAAAGAAATGCTATTAGTTGATGATGTAGAAGATAAAATGTACCTAAAAGGCTTATTTGATACAATGTATGATGAATTACCTTTCCCTAAAGTTAAGAAGAAAAAATAAAAAATAAAAATTTTATAAATTAAAATGGATAGCATTTTGCTATCCATTTTGTTTTATATTTCTTCTAGTTAAAATTTATTTACTTTGTTTAATTTTTGCTTGTGCTGCTGCAAGTCTTGCGATTGGCACTCTGAAAGGAGAACATGATACATAGTCGATTCCTACAGAATTTAAGAATTCAATTGTATCAGGATCGCCACCGTGTTCACCACAAATTCCTACATGAAGATGAGGGTTAGTTTCTCTTCCTAGTTTGAAAGACATTTTAATTAATTTACCAACACCTTTTTGATCCAATTTTGCAAATGGATTAAAGTCGAATATTTTTTTATTTTCATATTCGTTTAAGAATTTTCCAGCATCATCTCTTGAAAAACCGAATGTCATTTGTGTTAAGTCATTTGTACCATAACTAAAGAATTCAGCTTCTGTTGCGATTTCATCAGCAAGTAGGGCAGCTCTAGGAATTTCAATCATTGTTCCAATTTTGTACTTAATGTTTTCGTTTAATTCTTTTAAAGTCATTTCGATTTCTTCAACGATTTCTCTTTTAACATATTTTAATTCTTCAATTTCTCCAACTAATGGAATCATTATTTCAGGAGTAATTGAGATGTTTAAGTCTTTTTGTGCTTTTATTGCAGCATTTATTATAGCTTTTGCTTGCATTCTATATATTTCAGGATAAGTAACTGCAAGACGGCAACCTCTGTGTCCAAGCATTGGGTTTACTTCTTCCAAATCTACGATAACTTCTCTTAGATGACTTTCTTCGATTTTCATTTCTTTTGCCAAGTTTTTAATATCTTCGTCTTCATAAGGTAAGAATTCATGTAGAGGTGGATCAAGTAATCTAATTGTTACTGATTTTTCTTTTAATACAGAGTAGATATCATAAAAATCTTTTTCTTGCATTGGTCTGATTTTTTCTAAAGCTTCAACTCTTTGTTCAATATTTTCTGAAAGAATCATTTGTCTTACAACAGGGATTCTGTCTTTGTCAAAGAACATGTGTTCAGTTCTACAAAGTCCAATTCCTTCAGCTCCGAATTCTACAGCTTGTTTTGCATCTCTAGGGTTGTCAGCATTTGCTCTAACTCCTAAATCTTTAATTTCATTTACCCAATCCATGAAAATTTTAAAGTTTCCAGTTAATTGTGGATTTAATTTTTCGATTTCACCTTTATAGATAATTCCAGTTGTTCCGTCAAGTGAAATTATTTCACCTTCTTTGATTACTTCATTTTGAGTTTTTATAACTTTTTCAGCTTCGTCAACTTTTATTTCACTAGCTCCTGCGATACAACATTTACCCATACCTCTTGCAACTACGGCTGCGTGAGAAGTCATACCACCTCTAGCTGTTAAAATACCTTCAGCTTCAATCATTCCTTCGATGTCTTCTGGAGAAGTTTCTTGACGAACTAAGATTACTTTTTCTCCTGCTTTTACTGCATCAACTATATCTTTTGAGTGGAAATAAACTTTACCACTTGCAGCTCCCGGAGAAGCAGCTAAACCTTTTGAAAGGATAGGAGTCTTTTTCATCATTTCAGCGTTGAAGATAGGGTGAAGAAGTTGATCTAAACTCTTTGGTTCAACTCTTAAAATAGCTTCTTCTTTTGAAATTAATCCTTCATTAACTAAATCTACTGCCACATTGATTGCAGCATCTGTAGTTCTTTTTCCATTTCTTGTTTGTAATAAGAATAATTTACCTTTTTCAATAGTAAATTCAAGGTCTTGCATATCTTTATAATGATTTTCTAAAACTTTTGCGATTCTTAAAAATTCATCATAAACTTCTGGCATAATTTCTCTTAGTTTTTCAATTGATTCTGGAGTTCTAATACCTGCAACAACGTCTTCACCTTGAGCATTCATTAAAAATTCTCCGAATAATTTGTTTTCTCCTGTACTTGGATTACGAGAGAAAGCTACACCAGTACCACTTGTATTACCCATATTACCAAATACCATTGCTTGAACGTTTACAGCAGTTCCTAGTGAATCATCAATACCATTTAATTTTCTATAAACGATAGCTCTTGGGTTCATCCAAGATTTAAAAACTGCTTTAATAGCTATGATTAATTGTTCTATTGGGTCTTGTGGGAATTCTTTTCCAGTTTCTTGTTTAAAAATTTGTTTGAATTTTTCAACTAAAACTTTTAAATCTTCAGCTGTTAGTTCAGTATCTAATTTTAGATTTTTTTCTTCTTTAATTCTGTCAAGTTCATTTTCAAAATAAACTTTTGGAATTTCCATAGCAACGTCACTGAACATTTGAATAAATCTTCTGTAACTGTCAAATGCAAATCTTTCGTTATTTGTTGAGTTTGCAAGACCGATTACTGATTTATCGTTAAGACCTAAGTTAAGAATAGTATCCATCATACCAGGCATTGATACGACAGCACCACTTCTTACAGAAAATAATAGAGGATTTTCTGTACTTGAAAAACTTTTATTTAGCTTGTTTTCACAGTCTATAATGTGAGTTTTAATTTCCTCAATTAGACTTTCAGAAATTTTTTCTCCATTTGTGTAAAAATTATTACAAGCTTCTGTAGTAATAGTAAAACCAAAAGGAACATTTAGTCCAATGTTAGTCATTTCAGCAAGATTGGCACCTTTACCTCCCAATAAAGATCGCATGTCTTTATTGCCTTCATCAAAATTGTAAACAAATTTGCTCATTTTTTTCCTCCAATTACTTATTAATTTTTAATAGATGTTTTAAAATTATATCAGCTGTTTCTTCAATAGCTTTTGCTGATACATCTATTATAGGACAGCCTATTTTTTTCATTATTCGGCTAGAATATTCAAGTTCTTCAAGTATTCTATTTGAATTTGAATAAATACTATTATCAGGGAGACCTAAAGATTTTAGTCTTTCCTTTCTTATGCTTTCTAACTTTTCTGGAGTGTTTGTTAAGCCTATTATTTTTTTAGGCGAAACTTTGAATAGTTCATCTGGAACCGGTGTTTCCGGCACTAGTGGAATATTCGCAACTCTAATATTTTTATTTGCAAGATACATTGATAGTGGTGTTTTAGATGTACGAGAAATTCCAATTATTACAAGATCTGCAATTAAAACTCCTCTTGGATCTTTTCCATCATCATAACGAACTGCAAATTCGATAGAGTCAATTCTTTTAAAATATTCTTCGTTTAATTTTCTTAAAGCTCCTGGTGTGTTTCCTGGAACTATATTGCTCACTCTTTGAATTGCTAAAATAGATGCAGAAAGTAAATCAACATTGTTCATGCTGTGAAGTTCTGAAAACTTTTTAACATAGTCCAATAGTGGAGCGTCAACTAAGGAATAAAATAAAATCGAATTCTCAGTATCTTTACATTTGTTTAGTATCTCTGAAAGATCAGAAAATTCTCTTATATGAGAAAATCTTTCGAAAGTGTACTCAATGTTATTAAACTGAGCTAATGCGGCACGTGCAAGTTGTTCCGCTG
The DNA here is from genome assembly GCF_021300775.1 of Parvimonas micra. GTDB lineage: Bacteria > Bacillota > Clostridia > Tissierellales > Peptoniphilaceae > Parvimonas. The sequence goes on along the minus strand of NZ_JAJTJP010000003.1, from coordinate 218,660 downwards.
TTTCTCCAGTAGAGTCAGAAATTAAAAAAATGTTAAGCATTTATCTTCCTCCTTACTAAATATATTATAAACTTTTATACTAGGAAATACAAGTTTTTTAATTATTTTACTTTTAAAATTAAATATGATAAAATTAGAAGATAATATCAATAGTTTATTCTGTTGATATGGCAGTATAATTAAATAAAATGATTATAATACTTGAATTTATGGTATGTAATAAGGTAATAATTATATATTTTCACAAGCATGGAGGTGTATTTTTTGATAAAAGTTAGCAAAAAAAATAATTCAAGAAAAAAAATATATAAAAAAATAAGTATTTTTTTGGGTGCACTATTCATATCAATTTATTTATTAGGGGTTATTATATTTTCTTTCATCGCATTGCCTAATACGAAGATAAATGGTAATGATGTTAGTTATGTAATGATAGATGATGTTTTTAATAAAGATTGGACTGATGTTTCAATTAAGTTAAATCGTGTTGACGGAAAAAGTGATTTCTTTAAACCTGAAAAAATAAATTATAAGGAAGAATATGTTGCAGACAAAAAAATTCTACAAAATCAATTTACTTGGCCTTTAGCGTTTTTTACAAGTCGAGATTTTAAATTGGAAGTTAATATAAGTTATGATGATGAAAAATTTGAAGAATTTTTAAAGAATACTTTAATTCTAAAAGGTTTAAAACATCCGGAAGATGCGAAGATTATATTCAAAGATGGAAAGTATGAAATTCAAAGCGAAATTTTAGGAACTTATACAACAAAAGAAAAGTTGAAAGAAGCAATTCTAATTGCATTGTCTGAAAGAAAAGAAAGTATTGATATGAGTACAATTTCAGAACAACCGAAATTGAAAAAAGATGATAAATCTTTACAAGACGCTCTTTCAAAATACGAAAAAATTTCTCAATTAAAATATGAGATTAATATTGGTTCAAACAAAGAAGTTCTAGATGGCGAAATTTTAGCAAATATATTTACATTTGTTGATGGGGAATTAAAGCCAGATGAACAAAAAGCTAGAGATTATATAAGAAGACTTGCCATTAAATATGATACTTTTGGAATGGATAGAAAATTTCAAACAACTGGAAAAGGTGAAATTGTCGTTTCTGGTAAAGAAGGAATTTATGGATGGCAAATTGATGTTAATAAAACAAAAGATCTTTTAGTTGAAAAACTTTTAACTTTCCAATCTGATTCTATTGAACCTGTTTTTATTCATAAGGGACTGTATTATGATAAGGAAGATGATATTGGAAAAACTTATATAGAGATTGACTTAACTAGACAACATATGTGGTTCTATAAAGAAGGAAAGCTCCTTTTAGATACTGATATTGTTACTGGTGATGTTAGTAAAAAAGTTGAAACTCCAGTAGGAGTTATGAAAGTTTGGAGTAGAGAAAAAGACAGAAATCTAAAAGGATTATCTCCGTTAGGATATGACTATGTTGCGCATGTTGATTATTGGATGCCTATAAACTGGAAGGGCGTAGGAATTCATGATGCAAATTGGAGAAATGGAAAATTTGGTGGAAGTATATATAAAACATCAGGAAGCTATGGATGTATAAATACGCCACTTGAAAAAGTAAAACAAATTTATGATAATGTTGAAATAAATACTCCAGTTATAGTTTATAAGAGTAATTAAAATTTAGTTTAGTGATTAAGCCTATTTGACTTAATTACTAAGCTTTTTTTGTTTAAAAATGGATATAAAATAAAAAAATTCAAATCATAATATATTGCAAAGTAAATATCTCGACACGTCATTTCGACCGGAGTGAAAGGTATTTTTGTAGTTAAAATTATTAATTTTTCAACTGTTGACTTTTTACTTTAATTGTATTATATATAGTATAAATATAAAGTTCTAAAAAGGAGATTTAATTATGGAAAATATACGGGATAAAAAATGGTATGATAATGTCTTGTGGATTTGCATAATAAGTTATGCAATTATATACATAACTCAAAATGTAGGAGGATGGATTACACCTAAATTAGTAAGATTTTTATTTACATCTGGATTGTTGAAAGCTAATGAATATACTTATACATTTCTTATGTATATTTTATTTATTTATATATGGATTGTAGTGTTTTTTGTAATATTCATTTTTAAAAATAATCATTATATAATTGATAAAATAACAAATAAGTCTAAGGGAAATAACATAGCATACTTATTTTTAGGATTATTGATAGGATTGGTGTTAAATGGATTTTGCGCTTTAATTGCTATGATAAATGGAGATTTTACTTTACGATTTAGTCAATTTGAAATATTTCCTGCAATTGGATTGCTATTTGCTGTTTTTGTTCAATCTTCTGCAGAAGAGTTATTATGCAGAGGATTTATGTATCAGCGTTTATTAAAATCTACTAATAGTCCAGCTTTTGCAATTATATTTAATTCACTATTCTTTGCGGCTTTACATTTGTTCAATAATGGAATGTCGATTTTGCCATTTTACTGTATATTAATTTTTGGTGTTTTAACATCAATGATTGTATATTATTTCGACAGTTTGTGGATGGCAATGGGATTACATGCAATGTGGAATTTTACTCAAAGTATATTGTTCGGATTACCAAATAGTGGAATAAATGTTCCATATTCTATTTTCAAAATAGGGGGTTCAGTAAAAGGAAGTTTCGCTTATAATCCAACATTTGGACTTGAAGGAACTATTTTATCTTGTGCTTTAATGACTGCTTGTTGTGTGGCATTGTATCTTTGGAAGTCAAAGAAAAATAAAGAAGAAACAGTTTTAAATTAACAATTAATAAAGTTTAGCAATTAAGATAAAAAAATTTCTTAAAAGCTAAACTTTTTTGTTGACTTTTTGTATTATCTGTATTATAATATATAATACAAGGAGATGAGAGAAATGTTTTTTATTGATACTTTGTCAGAAGTGCCTATTTACACTCAGATTTGTAATGGTATTATTAAAGAAATTGCAGAGGGAAATTTAAAAAATGGAGATGAATTACCTTCTGTTAGACAACTTGCAAAAGATTTTGGAATAAATCCTATGACTGTAAATAAGGCTTATGGAATTTTAAAAAGTGAAAATATTATAGAGATTGACAGACGTGTAGGCTCGATTGTATATGTTAGATGTACAGAAAAAGATATTGAAAATATAAAAGAAAATTTACAAAATTTAATTAATGAAGTTAAGATGAGGAAACTTAGCAAGGAATTTTTAATTGAACTTATTGAAAGGAGTTTTTAGTATGATTTACGATTTGATTTTGAATGGATCTCTATGGATGGTTTTTGCTATAAGTTATTTTTCACAAAAGAAGGGATTTTCTTATAATAATGGAAAAATTTTACTTACTACAATTCCTATAAATGAGGTAGATAGTAAGGAAGTGCAAGAAATTAGTAAAAAAGGTTTAAAGAGTTTTAAATTACTTCATTTAGTATTTTTTATAATTTCATTTTTACCATTATTTGTTAATAGCGATATTGAAATTCTATTTTTTATCGGAATTATATTTGCTTATTTAATTTCTCTAGGATTTTTGTCAAATAAATATATAAAACAAATGAGAAAGCTAAAAAAGGAAAAGAACTTTGCGAGTTTTACTAGAAAGTATGTGGATTTATCCGTTGCAAAGGAAATAGATAAACAAAAACTTCCAATTTTTGTATGGGTAATTCCATTGATTGTTTTTGTTGGCGGATTTTCTATTTTTGGAACTTTTTCTGATATTGAGTTAATTTTGTTTATTTGCTTGTCAACAACTTTAATAGCAATGATATTTATGGGACTATTCTGGAGAAGGTCTAAAATATCAGTTATAAGCGATAACAAAGAAAAGAATTTATATATAAATAAAAATAAAATTATTAAACTTCAAAATATAATTTTTACTTTAGTAAATGTATATTCTGTTTTGTTTTTAGGTTTAGTATTTTTACAAAAACTGGATAAATACTCTTTTCTTCCTCTTGGAGCAAGTATAATACTGATTACATTTTTTATATTTTATATTATATCTACTGTTAATAAAATTGATATGGAAATAAGCAGTAATATTGAAGATGATAAATTCATTGAGGATGAAGATGAATACTATGATATTTTTGGATATAAAAATCCTAATGATCCAAGGATTTTAGTTTCTGATCCAATGAATAGTAGTAGTACAGTTATTAATCGAGGAAATAAAAAAGGTAAAATATTATTTGCAATTACAAATATGCTTCTCGCATTTGTAATTATATTCGGGCTAGCACTAATTTTTGAAAAAGACTGGAAAGTTGAGATTTCAGATACTATTAAGATTTCAACAATGCTTTATAAAGATAATATAAAACAAAGTGATATTGAAAATATAGAATTGCTTGATAAATTTCCAAATAAAAGAGCTATTAGGATGAATGGTGGAGCTACTAAAGAAAAAGCTTATGGAAATTTCTCTTTAGAGGGAGAAGGAAATGTTAGGCTTTATGTTTTCAACAAAACAGATAAGGTCATAAAGATAAGCAGAAAAAATCAAAAGTCAATTTATATTAATATGAGAACAAATGAAGAAACAGAAGAGCTTTATGAAAAATTGAAAAATTTTAAAAAATAAATAGAAATAAAAAAAATGCATTGTCAATTAGACAATGCATTTTTTTACTTATTTTAAAAGTTCAACTATATGTTTTTCGATATCTTGTGGAGATGTAGTTGGAGCAAATCTTGAAACAACATTTCCATTTTTGTCTACAAGAAATTTTGTAAAATTCCATTTAATTTTATTTCCCAAAAGGCCTGATTTTTTTGCCTTTAAAAACTTGTATAATGGATGAGTATTTTGTCCATTAACTTCAATTTTTTCAAACATTGGGAAAGTTACTCCATAATTTAAACTACAAAATGTTTTAATTTCTTTGTTTGTTCCAGGATCTTGATTTTTAAATTGATTGCAAGGAAATCCTAAAACAACAAAATCCTTATTTTTATATTCATCATATAGTTTTTGTAATCCTTCTAATTGTGGAGTAAAACCACAAGCACTTGCTGTATTTACTATTAGTAATACTTTATTTTTAAATTGTTGCATGGAAACTTCATTTCCGTCAATGTCATTTACTGTAAAATCATAAATATTCATTTCTACCTCCAAAATATTATATAAGAGATTTTTATTTATATACCCTAATTTTATTTTTATTAAACATTTAACCCTTTAATTTTACGTATTTTATTATTTGTTACAAATAATAATATTAAATTTATTAATATTTTTGTGATATAAAAATATAAATTGTTAAATGAATTTATGTGTATAAAATGAGCAAATTAAATATTTGACATTCTTATGCTTTTATAGTATAATAGTGCACGTATTTTATAATAAACTATGAAGAGGACGGAGCTTGTGAATTAATAAAGAGAGATAGTGTATGGTGCAAACTATTTTATGAAACAAACTCGTATCACCTTGGAGTTTTTTGGTTAATCCCGTTAAAGATTTTTGAGTGATTTAAGATTTTTTATCTTAAATAATTTGGGTGGTAACACGGAAAAATTTCGTCCCTAAGATTTTATCTTAGGGATTTTTTTATAGAAAAAATGGAGGTATATATGGCAAAGTTTAGAGAACTTTCAAAAGAGTCCGTTAAGGATAGAGAAATGAAAATATCTGAATATTGGAATGAGATAGATTTGTTGCATGAATCTGTAAATTCAAGAGAGGGACATGATAATTATATTTTTTATGATGGTCCTCCAACAGCAAATGGTAAACCCGGTATTCACCATGTTATAAGTCGTACTTTAAAGGATATGACTTGTAGATATAAAACTATGAAAGGTTATAAAGTTAAGAGAAAAGCAGGTTGGGATACTCATGGACTACCTGTTGAAATTGAAGTTGAAAAGAAATTAGGACTTACAAGTAAAAAAGATATTGAAGATTATGGAGTAGAAAAATTCTGTAAGGAATGTAGAGAATCTGTTTTCGTTTATGAAAGTAAATGGAGAGAAATGTCTGAGAGAATGGCTTTCTTAGCAGATATGAACAACCCTTATATAACTCTTGACAACAATTATATTGAATCTGTTTGGAATCTTTTAGATGAGATTTTCAAAAAAGGTTTAATGTATGAAGGAGCTAAGATTTTACCATACTGTCCACGTTGTGGAACTGGTCTTGCTTCTCACGAAGTAGCTCAAGGTTATGAAATGATTAAGACTACAACAGTTTATGCGAAATTTAAGAAGAAAGATGAAGATGCTTACTTTATCGCTTGGACAACAACTCCTTGGACTCTTCCTTCTAATGTTGCTTTGACTGTTAATCCTAATGTAACTTATGTTAAGGTAAAATATAAAGATGAATTTTTCTATTTAGCTGAAAATCTAGCAACTAAAGTTTTAGGAGAAGATTATGAAGTTGTAGAAAAATATTTAGGAAAAGATATGGAATATTGGGAATATGAACAACTTATTCCTGAAATTGAAGTAAAACAAAAAGCATTTTTTGTAACTCTTGCAGATTATGTTACTGTTGAAGACGGTACTGGTATAGTTCATACTGCTCCAGCATTTGGGGAAGATGACTATCAAACAGGAAGAAGATATAATCTTCCGTTAATCAATCCTGTTAATGAAGAAGGGAAATTCAGCACTACAAGATATAAAGGTAGACCAGTTATGGAATGTGATGCTGATATTATCACATATCTTTTTGAAAATAATAAGGCTCTGAAAAAACAAAAGGTTGAGCACAATTATCCACATTGTTGGAGATGTCATACACCTTTGATTTACTATTCAAAACCATCTTGGTACATTGAAGTAACTAAATATAAAGATAAGTTAATTGAAAATGCAAAGGGTGTAAATTTCTATCCTGATTTTGTTGGAGAAAAAAGATTTGGAAACTGGCTTGAAAACTTAAATGACTGGGCAATCAGCCGTTCAAGATATTGGGGAACTCCTTTCAATGTTTGGAAATGTGATTGTGGACATTGTACAAGTGTTGGGTCAAGAAAAGAATTGGTTGAAAGAAGTATTGAAGATATTGATGAAAATATAGAATTACACAGACCATTTGTAGATAATGTTCATTTAAAATGTGAAAAATGTGGTGGCACAATGACTAGAGAAAAAGATGTTATTGACGTTTGGTTTGACTCTGGGGCAATGCCATTTGCACAACATCATTATCCTTTTGAGAACAAAGAAAACTTTGGAGAATTATTCCCTGCAGATTTTATTTGTGAAGGAATTGACCAAACTCGTGGATGGTTCTATTCATTACTTGCAATTTCAACATTAATAACTGGAAAATCTCCATATAAAAATGTTTTAGTTAATGACTTAATTTTAGATAAAGACGGAAAGAAAATGAGTAAATCTCGTGGAAATACGATAGATCCTATAGAATTGTTTGATAAATATGGTGCTGATGCTGTAAGACTATATGCTCTTTATGTTTCTCCACCTTGGGTTCCTACTAGATTTGACGTTGAAGGACTTAGAGAAATTGAAAGTAAATTCTTTAGATCTTTCAAGAACACATATAATTTCTTCCAACTTTATTCAGGAACTGACGATATAGATCCAAGAGAGTTCTTTGTTGATTATGATAAGAGACCTGAAATAGACAGATGGATATTATCACGTTTTAATAATCTTTTAAAGATGTATAGTGAAAATATGGATAAGTTTGAAGTTACAAAAGTTGTTCGTGCAATTTCCGATTTTGTAATTGAAGATCTTTCAAACTGGTATATCAGAAGAAATAGAAGAAGATTCTGGAAAACAGAAGTTGACGATGATAAGAAGGCTGTTTATAATACAACTTATGAAATCTTACTTGGAATTTCAAAGATTGTAGCTCCAATTACTCCTTTTGTTGCTGAAGAAATGTATCGTAATTTAACAGACAAGAAGAGTGTTCATTTAGATTTCATTCCTGAATGTGATGCTAGTTTAATTGACGAAGCATTAGAAGAAAAGATGGAAATTGTAAGAAATCTTGTAACAATTGGTCGTGCAAGTCGTGAAAAAGTTAAGATTAAGGTTAGACAACCACTTTCTGAAATAGTTGTTGATTTTGCTTTAAAAGAAAAAATTGGTGATTTAGAAGAGTTAATAATGGAAGAACTTAATGTTAAGAAAGTTGTATTCGAAAAAGACTTATCAGGATTTATGAACTATATGTTAAAACCAGATTTCAAAGTTTGTGGAAAAATCTTAGGAGCTAAAATTAAAGCATTTGGAAACTTCTTAAATGAAACAAATCCTAAAGAATTCTTAGAAAAACTTGAAAATGGGGCAGTTCTTGTAAACTTGAATGGGGAAGATACTGAAATTCTTAAAGAATATGTTGACGTAAAAGTAAGCGCTAAAGAAGGATTTGACGTTACAATGGAAAATAATCTATTTGTAATTTTAGATACTACTTTAACTGATGAATTACTTGATGAAGGTTTTGCAAGAGAAATAATCTCTAAGATACAACAAATGAGAAAATCAGCTGATTTTGATGTGCTTGATGAAATTAAAATTAAATATACTTGTACAGATAGATTGAAAAAAGCGGTTGAAAACTACAAAGAGTTTATTATGAAAGAAACTTTAGGTGTTGAATTGACTTTTGTTGATTCATTGTATACAGAAGAAGTTGATTTCAATGGAGAGCTTGGAAAATTATTTGTAGAAAGAGTTTAATAAATATTAAAAATCAACGAAGAAATTCGTTGATTTTTTTGTTCAAAAAAAAAGCACAGTTAATCTGTGCTTTTGTTTTTTATATTTAGATTATTATAAGTTTTCTCTAAATAGAGGCATACTCATACATCTTGGGCCCCCACGACCTCTAGATAATTCACCTGAATCAATCTTATGAAGTTTTACCCCTTTTTCTTCAAGTAATTGATTTGTAATAGTGTTTCTATCATAAACAATAGCTTCTCTAGGTGCAATAGCTAAAGTGTTGTATCCATCAGACCATTGTTCTCTATGAGTATCTAAAAGTCCACCTTTTCCCATACGGATAAATTCAATTTTATCTACATGAAGATATTTTTTCAATGCAACTTCAATATCAGTTGATTCAGTTTCAACTTTTACTTTTCCATCAACTAATTTTAGAGAATAAATTTCTAATGTCTTTTCAATTTCAGGGTGAAGAGTATATAAATCTCTATCAACTGAAGTTAAAACAGTATCAAGGTGCATGAAAGCTCTATTATCTGGAATTACCATTGCAAGTACAGTTTTTACTCCGTTTTCTCCTTCAAGAAGTCTTTTTGCAATTGTTTCAATTGCAAGTGGAGTTGTACGTTGTGAAATACCGATAGCTACAACATCCTCAGATAAAACTAAAATGTCTCCACCTTCGATTGATGGAACATCAGTTCTATCATACCATTTTTTGATTCCTTTGAATTCTTTATGGTGTTCAAATATTTGTTTTCCAAAAAGAGTTTCTCTTCTTCTTGTAACAGACCACATTGTATTTAAACTTACACCATCTTTAATGAATGAAAATGGGTCTCTAGTGAAGTATAAATTTGGAAGTGGTTTTGAAATGAAGAAATCATGCTTTGAAACAATTTCGCTCAAAGTTGAAGGTTCTTTTAAATCTACTTCGTTCTTTCTAACACCTTCCATCATTTTTAAAACTAATTCTTTATTATCTTTTATAGAAAATAGATATTCTCTTAATAATCTTTTTTCATTTTCTACATACACATCTGCATTATCTAAAAATTCTTCAATAAAAGCAGTTCTTAGTCCATCATCATAAAGACTTTCAGCACACAAATCTTCAAGATAGAATACTTCGCATCCATTTTGTCTAAAAATATTAGCAAACATATCATGTTCTTTTTGAGCATTATCCAAAAATGGAATTTCATCAAAAAGAAGCTCATCTAGTAGATAAGGTGTTAAATTTATAAGTTCTTTATGAGGTCTGTGAAGTAAAACTGATTTTAATTTTCCTATTTCAGAATTTACATTAATTTTCATAGAATCCTCCTTAATCTTAATATGTATATTATATCAAATAAAATATGTAAAGACAATACATATTTTTAGATATATTGATAATTTTAGTACAAAGTATTACATTTTCAAATCAAGCTTGAAACTGGCCAAGATTTTACATTTTATTTAGCATAAAGAACAAAATAGTTCAAGTCATAGACTATGCAAAGTAATACTCCAAACACGTCATCTCGACTGTAACGAAGCGAAACTGAGTGTAGTGAATCTAGCCCTAACTTTGCTTGTTTACAAGTAATAGTAGGTCTGACGCAAAGATTGTTCAAATCTTCGATTTGAGTACAATCGACTGAGGAGATCTCATACTTTTGCTTTAGCAAAAGTAAATGTATCGAAGATACATCAATATTTTTATCAATAAAAAAACCGACTATTTTTGTAGTCAGTTTAGATTCGTGTTTATGATTTTTCTTTAATTATATTATCTGTAAGTTTTTTTGATTCTAGTTGATAAAACTAAAATTGCAACAAATGTAATTGCCATTTGAATTAAGTTTGGTACTGTTCTTGAAACAACATAGTACCAGAATCCTTTACCTCTTGTTAGAGAAAGCCAGAAGCTGTCTAATAAAATAGTAACTACAAAGGAAAAGATTGAAATTAAAGCAACTTTTAAAGTGATTGAAAGTTTACTTTCTTTTTCAATATTTTTTCCAAGTATAAGTCCTGGGAAAAATCCCATTATCATATTTGTTAACATATATCCTGGGAAATACATTCCAGGTGAACCTAATGTCATGAAATAAATCAATGGGTCAGATGCTCCTCCAATGATTGTTCCAAGTGTAGGTCCTAATATTATACCTGAGAATATCATAGGTATAAATCTTAGAGTTATTCTTCCACTTCTAGGTGGGAATAAATAAATATTTTGATAAGACAAAATAATTGTTAAAGCTATCATAAGTCCAGCGATAGCTAGTTGTGTGGTTGTAAACCTATTTTTCTTCATTTTTCTCCTTTCAAAATCAATGCCAACAGTGGATGCGAAAACTAACCACGAGTGTGTCTCTTCGTTTACAAGCAACATCCCATCTTGTAACACTTAATGCAAGTTTCCTACTCTGCCTAAAAAATAGGCTACTATTGGTATCACACGAATACTAGATAATTCTATAAGATTTTTAGAAAAATGTCAATATCTTATATTAAAACATAATAAATTTTTTTCGTAAATTTTTTATTAAAATTTGTATATTTTGACTATTTATGGTAAAATAATATATGTGCGAAAATATATATTTTAAATAGAGGTGAATTATGGGATTTTTTAGTGAACTTTTTAATTCTTCAGCAAAAAGACTTAAAAAAATAAATCCAATCGTAGACAAAATTATGTCATACGAAGAACAATATTCAAAATTAACAGATGATGAACTTAGAAATAATACAGAAATATTTAAGACAAGATTAGCAAATGGTGAAACTTTAGACGATATTTTACCTGAAGCTTTTGCAACTGTAAGAGAAGCTGCTTATAGAGTTTTAGGTATGAAACATTATAGAGTACAGTTAATTGGTGGGGTTGTTCTACATGAAGGTAGAATTGCCGAAATGAAAACAGGTGAAGGTAAAACTTTAGTAGCGACATTACCTTCTTATTTGAATGCGCTTACTGGTAAAGGTGTTCATATCGTAACAGTAAATGATTACCTTGCAAAGAGAGATAAGGAGTGGATGGGTAAAGTTCACGAATTCTTAGGCTTAAAAGTAGGTTGTATTTTACATGGTCTTTCAAATGATGAAAGACGTTATAACTATGGTTGTGATATCACTTATGGAACAAACTCAGAATTTGGTTTTGACTATCTAAGAGATAACATGGTTGTTTACAAGGAAGAATTAGTTCAAAGAGGACTTAATTATGCAATAGTTGATGAGGTTGACTCAATTTTAATTGACGAAGCTAGAACTCCACTTATCATTTCAGGTGAAGGAGATCAATCAACTGATTTATATGCACTTGCTGATAGATTCGTAAAGAGTTTAAAAGGAAGAATTGCAGATCCAAATGAAGAAAATGAAGATTTCTATAATAGAGAACTTAGAGAAGAAACTGTTGACTTTGTAGTTAATGAAAAACATAAAACTGCAAACTTAACTGAAATTGGTACTGAAAAAGCTGAAGAATTCTTCGGTCTTGTTAACCTTTCAGATCCAGTTAATATGGAAGTAGCTCATCATATCAATCAAGCATTAAAAGCAAATAATACAATGCAAAGAGATGTTGACTACGTTGTAAGTGAAGATGGAGAAATCTTAATCGTTGATGAATTTACTGGACGTATCATGGAAGGTAGAAGATATAGTGAAGGATTACACCAAGCGATAGAAGCTAAAGAAGGTGTTGAAATCAAATCTGAATCTAGAACTCTTGCAACAATTACTTACCAAAATTACTTCAGAATGTATGAAAAACTTTCTGGTATGACAGGAACTGCAAAGACAGAAGAAGATGAATTCAATGAAATTTATCACATGGATGTTATTGAAATTCCAACAAATAAACCTGTTATCAGAAAAGATCATCACGATAGAGTTTATGTAACAGAAGAAGCTAAATTTAAAGGTATTGTTCAAGAAATTGAAAGAATACATGCAAAAGGACAACCAGTGCTTGTTGGTACAATTTCAATTGAAATTTCAGAATTATTAAGTGCTATTCTTAAGAAAATGAGAATAGAACATGATGTGTTGAATGCTAAATTCCATGCAAGAGAAGCTGAAATAGTTGCTCAAGCAGGGGTGTTTGGTAAAGTTACTATTGCAACAAACATGGCAGGCCGTGGTACTGATATTCTTTTAGGTGGTAACCCAGACTTTATGGCTAAACATGAAATGAAAAAAAATGGTACGCCTCAATATATCTTAGACAACTTAGATTCATTCTGGGAAACAGATGATGAAGAAGTTTTAGCTGCTAGAAAAGTATTTAAAGAATTATATGATAAATATAAAGTTCAAACTGATGAAAATGCTAAAAAAGTTATTGAAGCTGGTGGTCTTTTCATAGTTGGTACTGAAAGACATGAATCAAGACGTATCGACAATCAGTTAAGAGGACGTGCTGGACGTCAAGGAGACCCTGGTGAATCAAGATTTTTCGTTTCTCTTTCAGATAACCTAATGCGTTTATTCGGTGGGGAAGCAATTCAAAGATTTGCTATGAGAAGAAATTACGATCCAGATGAAGTGCTAGAATTTAGTGCAGTTACAAGAGGAATAGAAAGATCTCAAGAAAGAGTTGAAGCTAACAACTTTGGTATCAGAAAGAACGTATTAAAATACGATGACGTTATGAATGTACAAAGAAATGTAATTTACAAAGAAAGACGTGCAGTTCTTGACGGAGAAGACATGAAAGATAATATTCAAGAAATGTTAAAAGAATTTGTAGATGTAACAGTTGAACAATACTCAAATGGAAAATCTATTGAATTAAGCGACTTGAAGTTAGCTATTGAAAATGCTTATTTACCACATGGCTTATTGAACTTTGATGAAATGAAAGGTTTAAATAAAGAACAATTAAAAGATTATATCAAAGAAGTTTCTCAAAAATATTATGCTGAAAAAGAAGAACAAATCGGTTCAGAACAAATGAGAGAAATTGAAAGAGTAATCATGCTTATGGTTGTTGATAGAAAATGGATGGATCATATAGATGCTATGGATCAATTAAGACAAGGTATCGGTATTAGATCTTATGGACAACAAGACCCAGTTAGAGCATACGGAGCAGAAGGATTTGAAATGTTCAACGAAATGAACGAATCAATCAGAGCAGATGTTCTAAAAGGATTATTCAATATTCAACCTGCAGGAGCTGAAATTGAAAGAGAAAGAGCTGCAGTAGAAGTTTCTACAAATGTTCAAGATGAACAAACTACTTATGTTAAAGGAAAAGAAATTGGAAGAAACGATCCATGTCCTTGCGGAAGTGGTAAAAAATATAAAAAATGTTGTGGAAAAAATAAATAAGATTTTTAGATTTTATAAAAATTAATTAGACTATCTGTGTATTCAGATGGTCTTTTTTAAAAATATAGTATAATGTAATCTATCATAATTTTATGGATATTATATATAAAATGTGATATAATTAGTGTAATAAAGTAAAATGGAGCTAAGAAAAATGGGACTATTTAGAAAAACAAAAAAAGAAAAGGAAGAAAGAAAAGAATTAAAAGATAAAATTGATAAATTAATGAAATCTTATAGTGACGAAAAAATTGATGGAGAAACTTATTTTAAAAAAATGATGAAACTAACTTCTTCATATAAAAAGAAGAAATAAAAAAAGTTACATTAAGGCGTAAATATAACATCCAACAAAAGCATCGAAGAAAATCCGAATATAAAAGAAAAAGTGACAAAAGATGTTGAAAAAATAAAGAATTTACAAGGAAAGCATTAAAATTCTTAGGAGTAGGATGCTTAGTTGCATATAGAGTTAGTGTTGGATTTAAAGATTGACCAAATGTAATTGATAAATTAAGAGATAGAAAATAAGGAGATTAGATATGGGATTCTTAAAATATATTTTTAAATCTGATAGCGATTTAGAAAATGAATATGAAAAAGAAAGACAAAAATGGTTGAAAAATGGCAGTAGAAAACATTCTAAAAAAATGACAAGTTTAAATAGAGAAATGTGTAGAAGATCAGATATAAAATATGAAAAAGAACATCGAAAAAGTAAAGATTCTAATTTCAGATGGACAGATGCAAATAGATGGGATAAAGATTAAAATATAAATTATAATACTACTCACTTAAAGTAGCCAATATTTGAAATTGAAACATTTATTACTTTTTAAGAATTTACTAAAATGTATTATAGAAAAATGTTTTCTAATATGATATAATATTTTATGAATTAAGAGATTAAATCTAAATAGTAAACTAAAAAATAATATTGTAAGAAATAAATAGATAAGTTAAGGGAAAGAGTGAAGTTATTTCGCTCTTTTCTGTTAATAGAAAGGTAAATTTTAAATCTGGAATTGAAATGGAAGTATGATTTAATACTAATATAAACCGTCAATTAAGAGTTAGGTTCTCTTGATTGGCGGTTTTTTGCATTGACTTTTACATGATTTATACATGTGATATTATCAAAAATGTTGTTTATAAGGTTATTGATAAGGAGTTGACCACATGAGTGATGTAATAAGCTGTTAGATGAAGCTATTAAAGAAACCGAAAACTTGTACGAAGGAGAAGTCTTTATTTTTTAAGGAATTGTTTAAAGGATATGTATGGAACAGGATACCGAGAAAGGATTGTACTAATGTCTTAGTAGATGTTTTTGAGATATTTTAAATAATATAAAAAAAACTTGAATAAATGCTCATATAACTATTGACACAAGAGAAAAATAATAATATAATAAATATACAACGTATGAATACTTGTCCAAGTAATCAGATGAAATGATTTAAAAAGAGGTGATAATATGACTAAAAAATTTAATTCAATTGAAAGATGTGACTGCAATGTAATTCATGAGGATATTGTAAATCAAGTTAGAGATAAAATGCCTCAAGAAGAAAGCCTTTATGATCTAGCAGAATTATTTAAAGTATTTGGAGATTCAACACGAATCAGGATATTATGGGCTTTACATGAAGCTAAAATGTGTGTTTGTGATATCGCTGTATTACTTAACATGACACAATCAGCAATTTCCCATCAGCTGAGAGTCTTAAAACAAGCTAATTTAGTGAAAAGCAGAAAAGAAGGCAAAGTAGTATATTATTCATTAGTTGATGATCATGTAAGAGAAATATTTGACCAAGGTCTAATTCATATCAACGAGAAGTAGTAATGCGGTAGAATAGAATATTTTTTGAAGATATTTGGGCATATATTTAAGTCTTCATTTCAAATGAGCAATGCTTCAAGAAAATTTGAAAAAGACTTGTAGTATTCAAAATAAAATTACAAATAATATTTAGGAGGATTTAATAATGAAAAAGAAATTTATACTTAAAGGTTTAGAGTGTGCAAATTGCGCGGCAAAAATGGAAAAGGCTATTAATGAGCTTGATGGAGTGAAAGAAGCTACTGTTAACTTTATGACCCAAAAACTCGTTATTGATGGTGAGGATGAAAAAATGCCAACAATAATAGCAGAGGCCGAAAAAATAGTTAAAAAAATCGAACCCGATACAACTATGAAAAAGGCTTAAAGGAGGCTATTTAGTATGACAAAACGACTATGGCGAATAATTATTGGTGCAGCCGTGTTAGCTACAGCAATATTGCTTAGTTTAAATAACGAATGGTTACAGATTGCTCTCTTTATAATAAGTTACATTATTGTAGGTGGAGATGTTGTAAAAAGAGCTGTAAAAGATATTCTTAAAGGTCAAGTTTTCGATGAAAATTTTTTAATGAGTATTGCAACAATTGGTGCATTTTTTATTGGTGAGTATCCTGAAGGTGTTGCAGTTATGCTGTTTTATCAAGTTGGAGAACTGTTTCAAAGCTATGCAGTTGGCAAGTCGAGAAAGTCAATTGCAAGCCTTATGGATATTCGACCAGATTATGCAAATGTTAAAAAAGGTGATGAACTTGTCAAAGTTGACCCAGATGAAGTACAAATTGGAGATATTATTGTAATTAAAGCAGGAGAAAAAATTCCTCTTGATGGCAAGGTAATTGAGGGAAGTTCAATGATTGATACATCGGCACTAACAGGCGAATCTGTTCCTCGCGAAGTAGAAGTTGGAAGTGATATCCTAAGTGGGTGCATCAACATTAATGGGGTTATTACAGCAGAGGTTACCAAGGAATTTGGAGAATCTACTGTAAGTAAAATTCTTGATTTAGTTGAAAATGCAAGTAGTAAAAAATCCAATTCAGAACAATTTATTACGAAGTTTGCGAGATATTATACACCGGTTGTGGTTATAATTGCAGTTCTTCTAGCTATTATACCACCTCTTGTTATAGACGGGGCGACTTTTAGTGATTGGATATATAGAGCACTAGCATTCCTTGTAGTATCCTGTCCGTGTGCTTTAGTTATTTCAATTCCTTTGAGTTTCTTCGGTGGAATAGGTGGAGCCTCAAAAAAAGGTGTTTTAGTCAAGGGTAGTAATTATTTAGAGGCATTAGCAGAAACTGAAATTGTTGTTTTTGATAAAACTGGAACACTAACGAAAGGTGTATTTAATGTACAGGAAATTCATCCAGAAGGAGTTTCCAAAGAAGAGCTACTAGAATTAACTGCACATGCGGAAAGCTATTCCAATCATCCGATTTCACTTTCACTGAAACGTGCATATAGCAAAGAAATAGACAATGGACGTATTTCAGATGTAGAAGAGATATCAGGTCATGGTGTTATTGCAACAGTAGATGGCAAAAAGGTTATGGCAGGAAATATCAAACTTATGAAAATGATGGATATCCCTTATTTCAAGGGAGAGCCGATCGGTACTATTGTACATGTTGCTGTTAATAACAAATATATAGGTTACATTGTAATTGCCGATGAGGTAAAGGAAGATTCAGCACAAGCAATCAAGGAACTTAAGGCAGCTAATATTAAACAAACAGTTATGTTGACAGGTGATAATAAAAGTATTGGTTCAAAAGTTGCTAAAGAGCTTGGTCTTGATAAGGTTTATGCAGAACTGTTGCCAGCAGACAAAGTTGAAAAACTAGAAGAATTATTTTCGCAAAAATCTAAAAAAGGTAAACTTGCCTTTGTTGGTGACGGAATCAATGATGCACCTGTATTAGCTCGTGCAGACATTGGAATAGCAATGGGTGGTTTAGGTTCTGATGCGGCCATTGAAGCTGCTGATGTTGTAATTATGACTGATGAGCCATCGAAAATTGCTACTACAATGAAGATTTCTAAAAAGACACTAAAAATTGCACATCAAAACATAGTATTTGCAATTGGAATAAAAATAATTGTTCTTATTTTGAGTGCTTTTGGAATAACTACTATGTGGGCAGCTATATTTGCAGATGTAGGTGTAACTATCATCGCAGTATTAAATGCTTTTAGAGCTTTGAATGTAAAGAATCTATAAACTATTTTTCCTATTCACCCCTTGAATGATACCGATAATTGACGATATAATCAAGGTGTATTTTTTAATTTAAAAACTATAAATGAAAATTGGTTGGGATTTACCATGAATTAAATGGTTTTAAAGATATGGAGGTTATGTAATTGAAAGTTATTGATGAATGTTGCTGTGAATGTATCACACAAAATTTAAATAGAACAAAGGAGAGTTGCCCTGTCTGTAATAATGAAGGAGTAACAGTTAGTAGGATAACCGTTGAACACTTGGTGACAGATGATTATCGTAATGCCGTTGATGGAGATAAATATAAGATATGCATGAATGAGGACTGCGACGTTATTTATTATAACTTAGATAAAGAAATAAAATTCTTAAAAGACCAAGTTAGGGTTCCTATCTGGTTTAAGAAAGATGCAGATCCTAAGTATGCTTGTTATTGCAGCAAAGTCACAGAAGATCAGGTAATTGAAGCAGTTGTAAAGCATGGTGCGAAAACTGTTAAAGAAGTAAATGCCATAACTGGAGCAATGAAAAATTCGCTTTGTAAGGAAAACAATCCTTTGGGGGTATGTTGTCATAAGATTATTCAGGAAGCCATTGATAAGGGATTAACCATGAAATGATTTGAGTTGATATGTTCTCACGAACAGACAAAACCGTTGATATCTTTCCACAAACGAGAGCCAATGTTGGATATGTTTCCAACTACAAGTGTGGATATTTTCCCCTTAACCATAGGGGTTGAGAACGCAGTTTTGATAGCTATCAAGGCAACTCGAAACATGTTGAAGCCCTAACCCTGCTATCACGCAATTAGCAAAGCTACCATATTCAATTGCAGCTCCATGCGGTATGATTGGTGCGTCTAACTTTTTTGAACTGTCCGTTGCAGTTGCTATATCTCTATTTGGTCTATCATCAGGAGCCACGTTAACAACTGTAGTAGGTGTTCTAGTTGAGGTTCCTGTTATGTTATCTTTGGTAAAGTTTGCCAATTCTATGGAAAATAAATTTAATCGTTAAATATGACCTGAATCCGTGAAGTTTAAAATCTAAATTTTACGAAAATGTCTACAATACCATGGCTTATTAAAAGTTTTATATTTTATTACAATTAACCTTTAAGGCGAAGTCAAATCATGATATATTAGTCCTTTAAATAAATGGCTTCGAAAGAGAAAGAGCTGCAGTAGAAGTTTCTACAAATGTTCAAGATGAACAAACTACTTATGTTAAAGGAAAAGAAATTGGAAGAAACGATCCATGTCCTTGCGGAAGTGGTAAAAAATATAAAAAATGTTGTGGAAAAAATAAATAGATAAGATAGAGCAAATATTAAATATTTGCTCTTTTTTATTAATAATTTTTTTTGTATTAATATAAAAACTATATGTGTAATTTAATACATAAATTTAGATATTATTTTGAAAATATGATATAATATTTAGTGTATTAAGGGATTAAATATAAATCAATTTCTTAAAGAATAAAACATTTTTATATAGATAAAATATTGTATGTAGAATTAAGAGTAAAGTTATTATGCTCTTTTCTGCTAATAGAAAGGAAATATATGTCAAGAAGAAAGAAAAAATATATAGAGGGAATAATTGAAAAAGTTAATTTTCCAAATATGTCTGAATTTACTTTTGAAGATAGAAAAGTAAATTTTAAAGGTGGAATTGAAGGACAAAAAGTTTCTGTAATTGTCGGGAGAAAAAGAGAAAAACATATGGAAGCAAAACTTTTAGAAATTTTAGAAAAAAGTCCACTTGAAACAAATCCAACTTGCCCAAACTATTTGGAATGTGGTGGTTGTAGCTATCAAAGCGTTTCTTACGATTATGAGCTTAAACTAAAACAAAGACAGATAAAAGAACTTTTTGAAGATGTATATTCAGAAGAACCTGAAATTTTTGAAAGTCCATTAAAAACTGCATATAGAAATAAAATGGAATATACATTTGCTGATATGTATAAAGATAGCCCAGTAATGCTTGGAATGCATAAGAAGAATAGATTTTACGAAGTTGTAGATACAAAGGAATGTAACCTAGTACATAGAGATTTTGAAATAATTAGAAACGGAATTATCGACTTTGTAAGAGAAAAAAATCTTCTATTTGTAAAAAAGAGAACTCATGAAGGGCTATTAAGACATTTAATCATTCGTTATTCACTAACAACTGGTGAAATAATGGTTAATATCGTAACTACAACACAAAGTGAATTTGATAAAAAAAGTTTTGTAGATATGCTTTTGGACTTAAAATTAGAAGGAAACATAAAATCAATCGTGCATACAGAAAACGACTCACTAGCAGATGCAGTTGTTCCGGAAAAAATAAATATAATTTTTGGAGAAGAATACATAACAGAAAAACTATTTGACTTGGAATTTAAAGTAACACCATTTTCATTCTTCCAACCAAATGTATTTGGAGCAATAAATCTGTACTCAAAAGCAATTGAACTCTGTGGAGATATAGAAAACAAAGTAGTCTTTGACCTATATTCAGGAACGGGAACAATAGGACAAATTGTAGCAAGAAAAGCAAAAGCAGTCTATGGAATTGAAATCGTAGAAGAGGCAGTCGAAAGTGCAAACAAATCTGCAAAAGAAAACGGACTAACAAATTGTACCTTCATTGCAGGAGACGTCTTAGAAGAAATTGAAAATAGAAAAGAAATGGTAGATGTAATAATCGTAGATCCACCAAGAGACGGAATAAACCAAAAAGCGTTGGAAAAAATAATCTCCTGTGGTGCAAAAACAATGGTTTATATTTCTTGCAATCCAAAAACACAAAAAAGAGACGTACAAGTTCTAATTGAAAATGGCTACGAACTAAAAACATTAAAAATCTTTAACCAATTTCCAAGAACAGTACATGTGGAGACTATAGCGTTGCTACAAAAAGAGGAATCGTGAAAATCCTCCATTTTAGGCAGTTTTACAAGCATTTCGTCTTCGTAGAAGATGCTGATGGAGGAAGAAAAAAGATCCTAAAAAATTATGCCGATGTGAATGTTTGTATTGATATGGTGTGTGGAGACACAAAGACTGATTTTGAAAGAGAGGACTAAGTAATGTTAAGATGGATCATCAAGATACTTTTGTTTCCAATCAGCCTGCTATTAAGTATCCTAATAGCTTTTCTGACTTTTTTACTTAGTATAGGAACAGTCTTACTATACTTTCTCATGATATTATGCGTGGTTGGAGCGATAGCTTCATTTATCCAAAATAAAACTATATTGGGCATAGAAGCATTGTTTTTAGGATTTTTGTTTAGTCCCTATGGGATTCCGATGCTTGGTGCAAGTATTATTGCATTTCTTCATGTGGTCAACAAAGGGATAAAATCAATCTAAAATATTTCATCAATGGTGGCAAAAGACGATGGTAACAACTGTCGTCTTTTTTCTTTGTGAATTTTAGGAAGAAGGGAGGGAGAAAATGGACTTTGACTATTTCTATAACAGGGAAGCAGAGGGTTTTAATTTTTTGAAAGTGCCGGAAATATTAGTGGAAGGAGAGGAGTTTCAAGGGCTGTCCGCAGAAGCTATTTTGCTCTATGCCATGCTCCTAAAAAGGGCAGGTATGTCTTATAAGAACAATTGGCTGGATAAGCAGAATAGAGTTTTTATTTACTTTACCGTGGAAGAAATCATGAAGAAAAGGCATTTATCGAAACCTACTGCGATTAAGCTTTTAGATGAATTAGATAAAAAGAATGGAATAGGATTGATAGAAAGAGTCAGAGTTGGTCTTGGAAAGCCTAACATTATCTATGTAAAAGACTTTTTAAGCATGGTACAAGAAAAATCAGTAGTACAGAAGTTCAAACCTTTAACTTCTGAGGTAAAAAATATTGACTTAAGAAGTAAAGAAAATGAACTTCAAGATGTAAAAAGTCTTAACTCTAACTATATAGATAGGAGTAATAGTAATAATAGAAAGAGAGAATATAGTTTTCCGGCAAATGGACTTGGAAGCTTTCAAAATGTCTTTTTACAAGAGAATGACAGAGCTGAATTGGAGCTTCTGCTTAATGGCCAGCTAAACAACTATATTGAACGGTTGTCGGCATATCTTAAGAGTAGTGGGAAGACTTATAAAGACCATAAAGCAACTATCCTTTCCTGGTTTTATAAAGATCAGGGAAATAGGAGGGGAATAAAAGCTTCCAATATTCCCAGTTTGGAAGAATACGATAAAGGAGAGCATTTATAATGAGCGAAATAAAAAAAATCTGGATTGAGGGCGTGGAGTATTCCTACGATGAAAATGAAGAATATGAAAAGGACGGACATATTTACTGTAAGACTTGCCATGAAAGAAAAGACGGGAAGATTTTGGAGTTCTTTGGTGGAAAGATGATCTGCCGTATAGCCTGTCATTGCGACAAACAGAGAGAGGAAAAAGAAGTAGAGAGACAGAAGCAATTGGAAATAGAACGTCTCAAGAGTAGTTGTTTTAGTTCCAGAGCTGAATGGGAGTACAGCTTTGAGAATTATCAAGGAGAAGAAAATCAAAGTCTTCTTATTGCCAAGAACTTCGTGAAGGATTATGAGCAAATGAAGAAAGAAAATGTAGGACTTCTTTTTTATGGTTCTGTTGGAAGCGGAAAGACTTATCTTGCCTGTTCTATTGCCAACGCTTTAATAGAGCAGTATCAAATTACGGTGAAGATTCGGAATTTTTCGCAGATTATGAATGAAATGCAAAAATGTGGTTTTGACTTTGATAAGAATGCCTATATTGAATCTTTGGTTAATACTTCCGTACTGATTTTAGATGACCTGGGAATTGAAAGGGACACAAGCTATGCTAAGGAACAGGTGTACAACATTGTGAACAGCCGGTACTTAAGAAGGAAGCCGACCATATTTACCACGAATCTATCTTATGACACTATTCAAAACTGTATTGAAAGTGTGGAGTATCAAAGAATTTACTCAAGAATTATAGAGATGTGTATTCCGATTATGGTTGTGGGGCAGGACTACAGGAAACAAATTCAAAAAGAGAAGCTTTCTCGAAACAAAGAGCGATTATTGAGCGGAGGTGAAAGAACATGATCAATGAAGAAGTATCCGATAAAACCCTTAACTTAGAAATAAAGGCAGCTAAAATCACTGCAAAACTGATTATTCAGCAGATAAAGAAATTACTAAAAGAAGCTAAAAAATTTGGGGGAATGGAGAAATTTGTCGGCGAAAAGGGTAATGAAGTGAAGCTTAAGGACTTGGTTCAGAAAGGACAGCTAGAAGAAATTGCCATTGGAGAAACAGAGCTTAAAAGTCTGAAAAAAGAATTGAACAAATATGGTGTTAAGTTTTCTGTTATGAAAGATAAGAAGACAAAGCAGTATTCCCTATTTTTTCAAGCAAAAGATGTAAAAATTATGGACAAGGCATTTAAAAAGGTCCTGGCAGACTTGGAGAAAAAAACGGAAAGAAAGGAGTCCATCCATAAGAACCTTGAGAAGTTCAAAGAAATGGTGAAGAACATTATTTTCAAAGATAAAATCAAGAATAAGCAGAAGGAGCAAAGCCTATGATTGAGAAGATACTAAAGGATATCAGAGGCTTATTTAAGGTGCAGGATAAGGCAATGTTTGCAAAGCAAAATATTCCCTATCTTGCATTTTTCTATTTAGGGAATATTTTTTCTCATCATATCAGAAGTTATACCGGCGGTGATGTGATAGATAAAATCTTTCAAGGATTATTGGAGCTTAACAGAATGAGCTTTTTCCCAAGTCTTTATCTTATTGACATTTTCATGGGAATAGGGACAGCAGTTTTAATCAAATTTATTGTCTATACCAAAGGCAAAAATGCAAAAAAGTTTAGACAGGGGAAAGAGTACGGATCAGCTCGCTGGGGAAATAGGAAAGACATTGAGCCATACATGGACGAAAAATTTCAAAACAATATATTGCTTACCAAAACAGAGAGATTAAGCATGAATGGAAGACCAAGCAATCCAAAGTATGCAAGAAATAAAAATGTTCTTGTGATTGGTGGATCAGGATCCGGGAAGACAAGGTTTTATGTTAAGCCTAATCTTATGCAAATGCATTCTTCCTATTGCGTAACAGACCCTAAAGGGACGATAGTTCTTGAGTGTGGCAAAATGCTGGAAGATAATGGGTATGAAATTCGAATATTAAATACCATTAACTTCAAAAAAAGTATGAAATACAATCCTTTTAGCTATATCCATTCAGAAAAAGATATTCTGAAATTGGTGCAGACCATTATTGCCAATACCAAAGGGGAAGGAGAAAAGGCAGGGGAAGATTTCTGGGTGAAAGCCGAGAAGCTTTATTATACGGCTCTGATTGCCTATATCTACTATGAAGCGCCGAAAGAAGAAAAGAATTTTGCAACACTGCTGGACATGATAGATGCTTCAGAAGTCAGAGAAGACGATGAAAATTATAAAAATCCGATAGACAGGCTTTTTGAGGCATTGGAAAAGAAAGAACCAAGACATTTTGCTGTAAAGCAATACAAGAAATACAAGCTTGCAGCCGGGAAAACAGCAAAGTCCATTCTTATCTCTTGTGGAGCAAGACTTGCCCCCTTCGATATTCAAGAACTAAGGGACTTAATGAGCGAAGATGAATTGGAGCTGGATTGCATTGGAGATAGAAAAACAGCACTATTTGTCATTATCTCTGATACAGATGATACCTTTAACTTTGTGGTCTCCATTATGTACTCTCAGCTTTTTAATCTTCTATGTGACAAGGCAGATGATGTCTATGGAGGACGATTACCTGTTCATGTCAGGTTTCTCCTAGATGAGTTTGCAAATATCGGCTTAATCCCAAAGTTTGAGAAGCTTATAGCCACAATTCGTTCCAGAGAAATTTCTGCAAGTATTATTCTACAGGCACAATCTCAGCTGAAAGCTATTTACAAGGATAATGCGGATACGATTATTGGAAACTGCGATAGTACTTTATTCCTGGGAGGGAAGGAAAAGACTACATTAAAAGAACTTTCAGAAACTTTGGGAAAGGAAACCATTGACTTATACAATATCTCGGAAACCAAGTCCAATCAGAACAGCTTTGCCATGAACTATCAAAAGACCGGAAAAGATCTAATGAGCCAAGACGAGATAACAGTGATGGATGGTGGAAAATGTATCTTTCAGCTTAGAGGTGTCAGACCTTTTTTCTCGGATAAATTCGACATCACAAAGCATAAGAACTATAAGTTCTTAGAAGATTATGACAAGAAGAATGTGTTTGATATTGAAGAATATATAAAGAGAAAAGGTAAGGTTAAGCTTAATAGAAATACGGTAATTACAAGATTGTAAGATTTACTGTTATAACTATATGGTCGAGGGTATATTTGATATAATAGAGCTAGATAAATTTGAATTTGCGAGATGATTAGTATAATGGAAAATTAGAAGTAGCAGAAACAATTCAAAAAGTATGGAGGTATAGTATGTGTGGAATTTATACCGATTTATAAAATAATAAATTTACAAAACATAGATTGGAGGCAATAATGGATTATGTAATTAGAGAATTAAAGCAGAATGAAATTAATTTATTGGATACTTTTCTATATGAAGCTATTTTTATTCCTGAAGGAGTACAAGCTCCATCCAAAGATATTATAGAACATCCCGATTTACAAATATATGTTGCTGATTTTGGCAAGAAAGATGATTTATGTTATGTGGCGGATTTTGATGGAAAGGTAGTAGGAGCTGTATGGACTCGTATCATCAATGATTATTGATGACACAACACCCTCTCTTTCCATTTCTCTCCTCAAGGAATATAGGAATTTGGGAATTGGAACTGAACTTATGAAACAAATTCTTTTGACATTGAAAGAGAGAGAATATAAGCAAGTTTCATTATCGGTTCAAAAGATAAACTATGCAGTGAGTATGTATAAAAAAGTAGGTTTTGAAGTTGTTCGTGAAAATGAAGAGGACTATGTTATGTTTTGTAAACTTTAGTTTATGGTAACTCCGGGTTTGTAGATTTAAAAAATAAATTTGCCGGTTTGATAAATTTTATTTCCCACTCGTTTGGACTAATAAATAATGAATAGATGAATAGTTAATATTTAGAGGAGAATGCTGAAGATGATAATAAAAAATGAAATTCCTATACTTGAATATGACAATTTTTCTATAGAGGTAATTAAACCAAATCATGGTTGCGAGGAGTTGAAACTTCCGGAAAAGTGTGTGTTTGCTTTCTTAGGAGACTGCGTAGATGAATTCGCAATGAATAGTAATGCAATAATTGCCGAAGAATTTGAAAATTGCTGTAGAACTACAAATATATATGTGATTGAGTATAAAGGGCAAAGAATATGTCTTGTCCGTCCTAATATTGGTGCACCTGCGTCCGTACAGCTTTTGGACAGGCTGATTGCTTGTGGTTGTAAGAAAATAATTGCAACAGGTTCTTGTGGGGTTCTGAGGGATATAAAAGAAAATGCATTCCTTATTCCTACAAAAGCATTGAGAGATGAGGGAACATCATTCCATTATTTACCACCATCACGATATATTGAAATCGACCGGAAAATGATTGGTGAAATTAAGGATGTTTTTGAAAAATTAGACATACCATTTGAAGAGTGCATAACTTGGACAACAGATGGTTTTTTTAGGGAAACACGGGAAATGGTTCAGTATAGATTAAGTGAAGGCTGCTCTGCTGTCGAAATGGAATGTGCTGCACTTGCTGCGTGTTCACAAAAAAGAGGAGCATCATTTGGTCAATTCTTTTTTACTGCGGATTCGCTTGCAAGTGTTACTGAACATGATGAAAGGAATTGGGGAATTTCGTCACACTCTAGAGCATTACACCTTGCTTTGAATTTAATATGCAATATATAAAAAAGATACTCCATTTTATTGAGATAATAATTGAAGGAAAAATTGTAATTTTATCTATGTAAAAACTATGACAAATTTGAATTTACCGAGGTAACATAGAATGAAAAAGATGAGAGCAATAGTGGAAAAAGGGCGCTCAGGTGTTCCAAGACCGTTGTTTTTGATTTTGATGACCATTTTTCTTCTGACTGGTTGTTTGGTAAATACTGCCGGTTCAGTGCAAGAGGTCGAGAGCTATCATCAGATCGATCAAGATATGGCAAAGCAGATGATGACCCGGGATGACGGGCATGTGATTGTAGATGCCCGCAGGCAAGATGAATACGATGCAGGCCATATTCCTGGCGCAATTCTAATTCCAAATGAGAGCATTGAAGCGGAGCGGCCGGAAGAACTCCCGGATCTGGATCAGATCATCCTGATTTACTGCCGAAGCGGGAACAGATCCAAGCAAGCAGCGCAAAAGTTTGCGGACATGGGATATACCAACATCTA
Source organism: Parvimonas micra (assembly GCF_021300775.1). Lineage (GTDB taxonomy): Bacteria > Bacillota > Clostridia > Tissierellales > Peptoniphilaceae > Parvimonas. Next base: position 191,164 of record NZ_JAJTJP010000003.1, on the reverse strand, counting down.
CGAATTCGGCGGAATCAACACCTGGTCCGGAGAGATCGTGACAGGAGAAACTACTATGGAGATACCGGAGAATATGAAAACAATCTATCTTGCAGGCGGCTGCTTCTGGGGAACGCAGAAGTTCTTTGATCAGTTTGTCGGCGTAATCCGAACAGAAGCAGGTTATGCAAACGGACCTGACGAAGCTCCGACCTATCAGGACGTCTGTAACAGCAGCGGGCATGCCGAGACAGTGCGGGTCGACTATGACCCTGCTGTAATTTCCCTGACTGATTTGCTGAATTACTATTTCATGGTGATCGATCCGCTCTCTGTAAACAAACAGGGCAATGACCGAGGCATCCAGTACCGGACGGGGATCTATTATACGGAAGAAGACCAGCTTCCGGAGATCGAAGCGGTTTATCGGGCGGAGGAAAAGAAAGCCGGAGCAAGGCTTGCTGTTGAACTGCTTCCGTTGGAAAACTTCTTCCCCGCAGAAGAGTATCACCAGAAGTATCTGGACAAGAATCCCGGCGGCTACTGCCATATCCCGCGCAGTTACTTTGATCTTCAGCAAAACAGCGCAGAAGAATCTGCAGATGAACTTCGGGTGCGGATTGGCGATTTGGCCTTTGAGGTCACACAGCACGCCGCCACGGAGTACGCCTTCACCGGCGAGTATGACGACTTCTTTGAAAAGGGCCTTTATGTCGACATTGTCAGCGGCGAACCGCTCTTTACATCCATGGACAAGTATAGTATAATTCCGGGTGTGGCTGGCCGGCGTTCACCAGGCCGATCGCGGAAGATGCTGTCACTGAGGCCGTGGACACTTCACATGGTATGGTCCGGACGGAAGTGCGCAGCAGCGGCGCGGATTCCCATCTGGGTCACGTGTTCAACGATGGTCCCCGCGAGTCCGGCGGGCTGCGTTATTGCATCAACTCGGCAGCTCTTAGATTCATTCCCTACGATGAACTGGAAGAACAAGGGTATGGGGAGTATCGGAAGCTCTTTGAGTAAGAATAATCAAAAATCAATACAAGGAGGCATATAGCAATGGAAGAAAAAAGAATCTATGAAATGGACATGGTAAAACAAGAAGACAAAAAAGCTGCAAAGAGAACACCTTTTTACCAAACAGAATCTACAGGAGGGTCAGTGTGGGTGATTAAACCGGGACAAACCTTGCAGAAGCACCGTCACCACAATTCTGATGATATCTGGATCATTTTACAGGGAGAAGGAATATTCTATCCCGAACCGGATAAAGAGATTCCCTTAAAAAAAGGACAGGTTATCGTTTCTCCTAAAGGTGCATGTCACGGCGCAATGAACACAGGAACAGAGGATATAGTTTTTGTGAGTATCGTTGCACCGGTTCCGGCAGATTATGATCCTATAGGCGAATGAAATACATTTTTTTGAATGTGTTTTGATAAATTCAAGTTTGTTGAACTGAAAAATTGAATACTAAATGCGTAAGACGATAGAAAAGAAAAAAATCTATCGTCTTTTTTCATGCCTATTTTCAATTTATATTGCGATCAATAAATAGGGGAAACTCACTAATTAGCGAACTAGTATTTCAAGTACCTTTCACTAATATATACACGACAAAATGCTAATTCCCTTAAATATGTTAAAGACAATAAAGGAGATAAGATGATAAGGATCAGAAGTCCCACTAAGAAAAAACTAAATAGTAAGAGTATCAGCGATTGGAAAAGTAATACTTCTGGTCGCTTTTTTTATTGAAATGAAAAGGAGAAATTTAAAAAGATGAAACAAGAAATGATTAACATCAACGCCAACTTATTGGCGGAACCTACTTTCTCAAACTTTGAAAAAGACGGAGAAACGGTAGAAGTTGCAAATTTTACGCTTGTAAAAAAGTACGGTAAGGGTAAGGAGTATATCAACTGTGCAGCTTATGGAGAAAAGACAGAAATAGCAAAAGCCTTTGAGAAAGGCGATTTGATTCATATCTTCGGCTACTTTAAGAAGCGTGAAAAAGAGGGAAAGACTTACAAAAACTTTGTAGTGAAGTCATATAACAAGATTGAAAAGAAGGAAGAAAACGAGGAGGAATAAATATGGATTTTTTTGTTCAGGCAGTCAATGTATTACAGATTTTGGTTATGGCAGTAGGAGCCGGACTTGGAGCCTGGGGAGTCATTAACCTTATGGAGTGATATGGCAATGTGTTAACGGCACAAAAAATGGAAAAAAATATTGTCCGCATAGCAAAGGTATAGAAGAAGAGGCTATTGAAAAGGCGTTTATGGAGAGCTACCGACAAGTTTGCTATAATAATGTGGAGATTACGAATGAATTCTTGAAAACGGTAGAAGAAGAGTTGAAAGATAATAGCTTGGCTAAAGAATTAAAAAAAGTTAGCAATCAACTTGAAAAGGTACTAAAAAAAGAAAAGGATTTAGTTGAGCTTAGGCTTACTGATGCTATCAGCTTAGATGTTTATCAGGATAAATATAATGAACTTGCTACGAGCAAAGAAAAACTGCTTGAAGAAAAAAGAGCATTGGAAGTAACTTTGACTGATGAAAAAGCTTTGAAGACAAGACTTGAGGGATTTAAGAAGTTATTGGAAGCTAATAAATATCTCGAAGAGTTTGATAGGACTGTATTTGAAAGTATTGTGGATAAAATCATAGTAGGAGGAATCAATCAAGATGGAGAAATTGACCCTGCATTGATTACAATCATCTATAAGACAGGAAAAAAAGATTCGCAAAATGGGCAGTTATTTAAGGTAAAAAGAAAAAATGCAAAAGCAGTTGATGAACCGGACAATAAATTGTATCCTCAATCAGGCAACGAGATAGAAACAATGTGTTCCTATCCTAGCAACCACACATGTGGAGACGGTAGTTCTGATGTCAAAAACACAGAAGTGAAAGTTTAGAAAAAAGCTTAAAATCAAAGAAATCTAGGAGATGAAACGCCTGTAACTAAAATAACTTTTTTATTTGACATAATGATTTCATCTTTATTTCATTTGATTTATGAGACTATTTTACAAAACAGAAACCGACAAGTAAATGACAAAAGAAGTCAAGGTGTTGACAATTCGCGCCACATTAAGTTATTTAAGAATCTCATTGTATTTCATTGCCATTTTTGTTATAATAAATTATACTATCTAAAATAGAAAGGACTTAAGATGACAACTCTTATTAAACATAAACGTGTAGAATTTTCAGAACTTTTTTATGACCTAGTTTTTGTTTTTGCAATTTCGAAAGTAACTACTTTAATTGACCATCTTCATAACGGTATTTTGACTTGGAATTCTTTCCTTGATTTTTTCATGGCTGTCTTGGTTCTCACCGATTCCTGGATGATTCAAACCGTTTATACCAATCGCTATGGAAAGAACTCTTTATTTAACATAGTAATCATGTTTATCAAAATGGGACTTTTACTCTTTATAGCCAATATGATGGGACCTGATTGGCAACAATATTTTAATTATCTCTGTTGGGCTATTGGTACATTAACCCTTACCTTATTTTTTCAATATTTGGTTGAGTTTTTTAGAAAATCAACCGATGATGTTAATCGGGAAAGTATCAAAGATTTTCTATGGATAACAGGTCTAGGAAGTTTAGGAGTCTATCTAGCAGCTCTTCTTCCTATTTACGTTGGAGTCTATACCTTATTTGCTAGTATTCTGCTAACATTTATTATGCCAATTATCTTGCTTAGTAAAGATGAGCATTACCAGGTAAATTTCCCCCATTTAATCGAGCGCCTCTCCCTTCTTGTCATTATTACGTTTGGAGAGATGATTATGGAGCTAACTGACTTCTTTACAATCGAGAATTTCTCGATTTATTCGGTTCTTTATTTCATTATTACGCTTTCTCTGTTCTTGTTTTATTTTGGTCAATTCGACCATGCTATTGATGAAAAATCTAGTCAAAAGGGACTATTTCTAGTTTACAGTCACTATCCTATTTTCATTGGACTTATTATGATGACTGTTTCGATGAGTTTTCTTCTGAATCCTGAAGTTAATCGTCTCTTTGCAACCAGTTTCTATTATATCGGATTTGGCCTCTTTCAAGCTGCTGTCCTAGCAAATGGGCCCTATAACAAACACTATCTTAGCTATTCGAAAAGTTACTACTGTGTCCAAGCGACACTCTATCTGGCTGCCTTGATTCTCTCTTTAATCTTTGCTTCTAATCCTATAATAGTAGCGAGTATAACAACCATTTTAGCTCTAGCTATAGCCACTCATTTTATTTATTTTTATGTGACACAGAATAAAAAATATTCCAAATCTAACTGGGGGTTATTTTAATGAGATTATAACATAAAAAAAGCTTTGGGAACCAAGGCTTTTTTTGGCTCTTTGTCAACTGTAGTGGGTTGAATAAAAGCTAACTCCTGGAGAGGGCTATCGTTGTCCTTTCCAGGCTTATATTCAGAAGAACCTGAAATATTTGAAAGTCCATTAAAAACTGCATATAGAAACAAAATGGAATATACATTTGCTGATATGTATAAAGATAGTCCAAAAAGCATTAGAAAAAATAATCTCCTGTGGGGCAAAAACAATCGTCTACATCTCTTACAATCCAAAAACACAAAAAAGAGACGTACAAGTTCTAATCAAAAACGGCTACTAACTGAAAACATTAAATTTCTTCAACCAATTTCCAAAAACGGTACATGTTGAGACGGTATCACTGCTTGTACGAGCTGAACTATCAGCGAAGTAGAAGCAGATGTTCCACCCATGCGATAGGACTCGTAGAATGAGGAGGGGCACCGACGAGATGATACGGTAAGTCCGAACCGCTGAGTGTGTAGGTTTGCTGGTAAAAGTGTAAAAATCTTGTAACGAAAGAGATTACAAAAAGCATTGATATCAAGGCTTTTTGTCGTATGATGGGGAAGTATTAAAGTGACCTCTCATATATTTTACTAGATTTGATAACTTTTTTGAGATGGATTCTATTTCCATAAACACTGTGGGGATGTTTTTGTTATCAAAGATAAGAAGTTGATAGGAATGAATGCGTCACCTCTTATTTATGAAACTTAGCCAATAATTGGTCTTGGGAAATTTGTAAAAGTTGTTGATGAATTTCTTAATATAGCTTGAGTTTTAATTTTTAGGACATTAAGAATAAAATTATGATTGTTTATTTGAAAATTTCATGATATAATAAGATTGATATATTGAATCTTCTGTTTTCGGGGATAGGGGTTCGACTCCCCTCCTCATCATTTGCTGCTAACCGATGTATCAGACTCCTCTACCTTATTTCTGTTAGTCACACAAGTGGCTGTAGAAATAATTATAGACTTAGTAAGTGATTGCTTATTCAATGTATTGAATGTAATGGAGGGCAAGATTATGGTAACAATAATTTCGCAGGGTTCAAAATTTCTAATGTGTCTCGTCGCAGCGGTGAGGAGCTTCGGTAGCATTTATGCAGAGCTAGCAAGATACTACAAAAGAGTATTGCAAATAGTGGAATACTCTTTTGTAGTGTTATATAGATTGGGATTATATTTTGACAGATACTTTTTTAAATGTGCTAAAAAGTGAGTATTTTAGTCCTGATATAAGAGATGTGATGTTTTCGCAAGCTGAACCTTTGATGTTTTTAATATGAGAAGGATAGATTAATACAGTATTTTAATGTTTCGAGAATTTTTTTAGAAAACGAAAAATTACAACTTTTTCAGGAGGTTTTCCTGGAGCGGGGCAATAAGTAGTTTTGGCGATGAGTTTGATAGACTTACAAGAATATAATATCAAAGCAAATGATGAAATTCAAAGCATTTGTGATTTGTTTGCGAATGATCCGAATGTAATAGTTGTTCCTATTCATGGATGCTCTAATGATGTATTTAGAACAATTTTGGATAGATTTCCTGTACTGAATATTATCCATTTAGCGGACCATACATATACGAAACATGACGGGGAGATATTACTTTCTTTTGTAGATTCAAACATTACTTTTATAAAATTTAGTAATTGAATTTCTAACCATAGATTTTATTGTTCATTTCTTAACTGTTGTTCAACTTTAGAATTCGAATTGTATTCACGTTTACAAAATTCAAACTTTTCTATTTTTCATAGAGGGAAAGTTGAATCGAGCATAGCATATGAGTTTTCGGAACATTTCTATAAAGTGATTTCAAGTAGTGGAGATTTTAATCATGCCTGGCAACTAGCTGTTGAAAATTGTACTGAGGCCCCCTTGAATTACGTCATTTGTTAATATGTTTAGTTATATAGGAGGTAGATACTGATATGGCTAGTAGCACTGAGAGGATTGGCATACATAATTGTGGATTAATTGCAGAAAAAAATAGTTGGATGTTTAGAGAGCAGCCAGTTAATGATATAGGTATAGATGCTCATATGGAATTTGTTGTAGATGGTAAACCAAGACAACACCTTGCATTACAAATCAAGTCAGGCCCAAGTTGGTTTAGGGAGAAAAAAGATAACTGCATTATTTTTAGGAACATAAATGAGAGACAGTATAAATATTGGACGATGAATTCTCTTCCGTGTATAATTGTTCTGTTTAATCCTGATGATGATATGTGTATCTGGCAAGAGTTAACTCCTAAAACAATTGAAAAAACTAAAGAGGGAGGAGGCAAAGGATATTATGTGAAAGTTCCTATAAATCAAGTTTTTTTGGATAAACAATCAAATAACCACCTTCTTTCCTATACGAATTTACCGCAACATATTCAAAATTATAACTTTCTACTATCTCAGAAAAAATTTATGGAAATTATACAAACTGGAGGTGAAGTTAAACTACATTCAACAGAGTGGGTTAATAAGTCTAGTGGTAAAGGTGATACTAAGTTAATTGTTAATGATGGTCAAGAAACTAAAGAGTATGCCTATCCTTATTGGTTTCCGTTTACACCGTATACCGATGTTTTTCCTAGATTATTTCCATGGGCAGATTTTTCTGTTGATGAAGAATTTCTTGAAGAAAGTGATTATGAATTATGGCAACAACTTCATTGTTGTTATGATAGAGAAATGGATGATTGGATTGTTGTAGGAGACACATTTGAGCAATTCCGCTCCAAATTAGACTCGATGCGCTACGTTGACCGTGCTGGTGAAGTTGCAGAATATATGTTTGTTCTCAGTTTGAATGAATTGGGAAAATCGTTCTTAGAGGTAGAGCAATTTATATCTGAAACTAGACCATATGCCAAAGCAAGACCAGAATCAAAAGATGAATAAAGGAGCATAACTATGAAAAAGCTTAAACTTAATAGTGGTATGAAATCAGAAAAAACTATAGATGGATATAGACTAAATCCTACTGAGAAGTATGTAATTAATTTGGAAGATGAAATGGAATTTGCAATATCGACAATGCAAGCAATTAAAATATTTGGGTTTCCCCCAGCATTTAAAAATTGGCATGCTTGGCTATTTGAGAATGGTTTTAGTATGGAAACACCAAATCCAACAAATGAGTTTGTAGCAAAATTCTATGGAGTTGAACCCCTTTGGAAAACGCCATATTCAATGGGGATAGTTGTAAAAGCAGAGGAAGATGATGATTACTACATTGTTATGGAATGCAGTAGTAAAAATACAGGTTTCAAACACACTCAGATTCTTCTTACTATGGGTGGTTGTATGTGAGTGGAATCGTTCCATAATATAATTTCAAACTCTGACTATTCTGTATCGTGTTATAATATAGAAGTTTGCTAGCATCACATGTTGAGATGGTAGTTATGATATCAAAAGCACAGAAGTGAAAGGTTAGAAAAAAACTTAAAATCAAAGAAATCTAGGAATTGAAGCATATGATTTTGATTTCAGGAATCTTCTTGTTAATGATTTATGAGAAGTCATCCAGCAAAAAATTGTAGTATGCTTGAGTTACAAAATGTAAACGGATGTATACCTGGTGCCACAAAGATTGGATCATATTGGGCTATTTCTGCAGACGCTGAGAAACCAAACGATAAAAGAATTAAGAGTGGTAAATATATAAAGAAAAGTGATATTAATGAATAGAAGAGCTTTTATTAAGACTCTAAAAGAAGTAATAAAGAAATCTTAGCAACTGCACTTGAACATGAATTTGTAGCAAAGTTTGCTAAGAGCTTGTGGAGTTATATAATGGGAATTATTTTTATACGAAGACAAATTTGAATTTGTTGTTGAATTAATGAGGAAGACAAGAAATAAAAAAGTTCAAATCAATACAATAATAAAAATTAAATATAAACTTAGAGAGTGAGGAATATTTTGCGCTTATTAACATTGAATATTAATATGTTTAACTATCTAATCGACAATAGTTTTTATGATTATTTACATGAAATAAATCCAGATATAGCAATTATACAAGAGGCTAGATTCAATAGATTAAAGGAAACAGCGTATTCAACGGTATTTCCTAATGGATATGATAAAGATAAGATTAAATCTACAATTCGCCTAACTGTAGCATTTTGCAAAGAAGACTGGAAAAGAGATGATAGTTTTGATTTTGTAGGGTACAACTATTCGCATATAAGATTAAAGAAGAATACATGCTTAATATTAGGTGTACATACTCCTAAAATAGAAAAAAATGAATTGAAATATTTCGAGCAATTTTATAGTGCTGATATAATATGTGGTGATTTTAATACGAGTTCTAAAAATACGGAATCCTCAAATTATAAACTTTATCAAAAATTAATTGATAAGGGTTACTGCAATTTATGGGAAACAGCTTTGTGTAATAAAAAAGCTTATTATTGTAATTACAAAGGTAAAAAATTGCAAGCTGACAAAGATGGATTTTTTAGAACCTTTTCGGGCAATACACATATTGATTATGTATTGGGAAAGTCTAATTTGGAAATCAAGGAAATAATAATTGATTATAGAACATTGGCTTTTACAGATCATACTAGTATTATTATTGATGTTGAAGAGAATAAATGTTACTAACCATTTTAATGAGCAGTTTATTAGATTGCCAAATCCCAGTTTGTCGAGCTAATACCTTTTAACGATAACATTATGCTATCGTTAAAAAGTATGTGGATATGTTCCCACATACGAACGCAACTACTTGACATACTTGGTGTTCACTCGTTCCATGTTGAGACGGTGGCGCTTATATTCAAGAAATAAAGCCGTTTTCAATGATTATAAGGGTTTAGTTTATACACTTTGTCCACCATTTGTCCACGGTTATTTTATCCGTGGACAAGTTTTTATAATTTGACCACGTCTGCTAATATATCTATACTTTATGCTTGTAAATTAAGTGTATTATGGGTATAGGCAAAGGTCTGTTCAATATCCTCAATCATTGTCTTCTTTGTTTTCTTTTACAACATCATTTTGTGAATCTTTTTCAGAGAGTATTTGATCGATATACTTTTTAATGTTTTTATAAAAATCCTTGGACGTCTCACTGTCTAAATTTGTCAAATTATGGACTTGATTGACTTTCAATTGAACAGATTGAATTCCGTAAGAGGCTTGTTTTTGATGAATCGTTTCTAATTCTTCTTCTGAAATCGGATCTCCAGCAACCATCAAGACCAATTCATTGTTCCTTGACTTGTAGACTTGACTAATGACCGTATAATTGGCGAACTCTTTTTTTACAAACTGTTTGATTCCTTCTTTTCGCGCTTGATCTATCGTCAGAGTGACTACTGAATAGCTGGCAGGAAGAATCAATAATACAATCAAGGATATCAACCCAATTCTCATTTTAATGTTTAGCTCTTTAAATGAACTTAAGGGAGATTTTTTCATCAAAATTCTTGTTCCAACAATGTTGGTTAGCATAATAAAGACACAGTTGATCAAGAAAAGATAGAGAGCTCCAAATAAAAATTGTACATTTCCATTAGCTAAACCATAGCCTGCAGTACAGATAGGTGGCATCAGAGCTGTTGCAATGGCTACTCCGGGTACGATATTGTTTGCTTCTTTTTTCCTTGACCCAATTACACCTGCTATCCCACCAGCAATAGCAATGAGAACATCCCAAATGGTTGGAGAAGTTCGTGCAATCAATTCGCTACTTTTATAAGATAAGGGAGAAATCCAAAAATACAGAGTCGATACAACCAAACTGACCAATACTTGAGTTAATAAAACCTCTAGAGATTGCTTGATTAAACGCTTATCAAAAATAGCTAAACCGAATCCCAGTCCAATAATCGGGGTCATAAGAGGGGAAATCAGCATGGCTCCAATAACGACAGCTGTTGAATTCATATTTAGACCAATAGAGGCAATAAAAATCGAGCACATCAAAATCACTGTATCTGTTGATCGAACATGAAGGTCATCATATAATTTTTCACGGTATTCACGTGTTGAATAATTTTCGTTCATTGTTTACTCCTATTCTTTCATATAATTTTATTTCTGCCTGGATGATGGTAGAGAAACTGTTGTCCAAACTCTCACATTTTTAATGCTCACCTGTCATTCTTTTAAAATTTTCATTTCAATATCCATCAGTCCATCCTTGGCATTAAATTAAATATTTTACAGTTTTTCTCTGAAGAAATCAATTAGGTTTGTGTCAAGTACTCGTTGGCAAATTTCCTTAGCTTTCAATAATAAAATAAAACTGTATGATTGGGAAGGGGGCAACTCCTTCTTTTTTTACTATTGCCAATGATAATTATATACTAACAAGTCATTTATGTAAAGGTTTTTAAAAGTACTCCTTTTAAGATTGGACAACTTAGTGCAAAGTAAAATTCTTACATTAAAAAGACTAGTAAAAGGAGTCTTTTATGTCAAAATATAGTTCGTTAGCAAAAGAAATTGTTTAAAATTTTGGAGGCCCAGAAAATGTGAAATCTCTAAGGCATTGTGCAACTCGTCTTCGTTGTGAATTGAAGGATGAAGGTAAGGCTGATAAGAAAGCTTTGTTAGCTTTAGATATCTTACAAGTTATTCAAGCCATCGTCCAGTATCAAGTTGTCATTGGCTCTCATGTTGGTTCTGTTTATGAAGATATTATGAAAAAATTTCCAGCTATCGGTTCTGATAATCCATCAAGTGAGGATGTATCTACTGAGAAGAAAAAGAGGTAAGATGAAGTTTTCGGTACTATTTCTGGAAGTTTTATACCTTTAATTCCAGTTTTTTGTGGGACTGGTCTTGTCAAGGCTTTGGCGGTATTACTGATGATTATTCTGGTGTATTCATATTCCAATCAATAATCATTTTTCCAATATAAGTTTTTATGATTTCCTCTTTGGTTTCAAAATTACGATAGAAAGACACACGATTAACCTGTGCTTTATCTGTAATATCACTGATAGAGATTTGATTCATCTCTTTTTCATTCAATAGTACAATAGTTGCTTGAATAATCTGTTCTCTGACATAGGTGTTTCGTTCAAGATTTCCCATTCTCATGATGTTACATTTCCTCCTGTTTGTATCATTTTTCTTAGATGCTTGAATTTGTGAAATGATTGTGCTATATTTACTATGTAATTATGATACAATCGTTACACCGATACTGTCAATGAAATTATATCTGAGGTAACTTTTAGGAGTTTCTCTGATAATAATAGAATTATCATTTTATTGACAGCGGGACAGGATGGTTCACAGGACTTTTGCCTTGAATTTTTGAAACATGAGCTAAGTGTGAGGCATAAATTTCCACGAAATTTAGCGTATGTTTTTACGATTGACGAGGAAAGTTCGTTGTTCGTAAATTTTTACACGACTGAATTTTATAAAATATCGAATCATAATTTTCAAATAGAGTCTAGCCAACGATTTCCTATATTTGAAAATGACGGGGTTTCAAACATATGGAAGATTAACAATTCTTATGGTGTATTCTCTACAACGGAAGAAAGATGGTTTGTGTTTCATTTAAAGACATTGGATTTCATTGATGAAATGGTACTAGATAAATGCCAAGGGGAATACTTTTGGGTAGACACACTGTTTCAGACAAGCAATCAATTGATTTTTAGATGCTATCATTACAATGAAGGAACAAAAGAAGTTGAATACATTATTGTGGAAAATAATTGTTTAGAGAGTATGATTAAAAACAAACTAAGGAAAGTTTAGGAGGGCTATCGATGTATATATTGGAATTATATCAAAATAATTATTCAAAAGATTTGGTAGCATTTGATTCTTTAGAAGAAGGAAAAGAATTTGTATCTAAAATACCTGGATATACCAGAGAAAAAGAAGATAATATAGAATATGAATATTTTAATCCTAAAAACATACCAGATTATATGGAAATTGTTTATAATGAAAATATTGTACCACTATCCAGATTTATGTTTGACTCTGAAGATAACGTTGAAATAATTTGGAAAGAAGTTTCTAATTTATCAGTAACAAAAAATAAAGTTATAGAAGGGTCTGCAAAAATTGATGCCTATGTAATTAACAACGAAGAAGTTAAAGCTTATATTGAAGAAAGAGAAACTAAATACAATATGATAAAAGAATTATTAGAAACAAATGGCTATGAAATAGATAGAAGCTTTTTCGGAAGTGAAGATGGCGAAGCAATTTTATACAGAAAAAAAGAAACTACAGACTGGCACTTTCTATGCCACTTAGACCCAGGATTTCTAGATATAGATGATTTAGAGGGATATGTTAAGGAAATAATAGAGGATTTTTAAAGGAGTACATATGAAAAAGATAGAAGGTTCACCTAAGAATTTAAAACAGTTATTACAAAATACAAAGTATTCTATTCATTACTATCAGCGTGAATATATGTGGCAGAGGAAACATATAGAAGAACTGATAGACGACTTAACACAGGAGTTTTTGGATTCGTATACACACGGTGATACAAGACAAGCTGTAGCTGACTATGGGGCTTATTTTATGGGTTCTATTGTATTAGCTGGTAGAGAAAATGCAATTATTGATGGACAACAGAGATTATCTTCTCTAACATTACTTTTAATCTACTTGAATAATCGTTTGAAGTTAATAGGTCAGAGTTATAATATGATTGAAACAATGATTTTTTCAGAGTCGTTTGGATCTAAATCTTTCAATATAAATGTTGAGGATCGTCAAGATTGTATGGATGCAATTTTTAATGATATAGATTTTGATGCAAAAGAAGCTAGCGAGTCAGTACGCAATTTGTATGGTAGATATCAAGAAATTCAGGATATCTTTCCTGAAACAATTGAAGATGATATGCTATTGCATTTCTGTGATTGGATAGCAGAAAAAGTTTTTTTTATTGAGATTGTAGCGTCTACAGAACAAGATGCTCATAAAGTCTTTGTAACAATGAATGACCGTGGATTAAGCCTTACTTCAACAGAAATGCTCAAGGGATATGTCCTTTCTGAGATTAAATCTGATTCAGAACGAGAAAAAATGAATTTTATTTGGAAGGAAAAAATTCGTTCTCTAAAGAATGATGATGATAAAGGTGATGAAATATTCATTAAGGCTTGGCTTAGAGCTCAGTTTGCAGATACAATTCGTGAAACTAAGGCAGGTGCTATAAATAAGGACTTCGACCTTATAGGGGGTTCCTTTCACAAATGGGTACAGGATGAGAAAGAAAAGCTTGGATTAATAGAGCCTTCAGATTATGAACTATTTATAAAAAAATTCGCTAAATTTGCTGAAGTATATAAGTATATCCGTAATGCAGAAATGAATTTTGTTGAAGAAAACAAGTATATTTATTATAATGCACAGGTAAACTTCACCCTTCAGTCACAGTTACTATTAGCGCCTGTATGCTATGAAGATGATAGGTCGACTATTATTGAAAAAATGAATTTGGTCGCAAGATTTATAGATGTATTGATTGTATCTAGAGTTGCCAATTATCGTTCTGTAGATTACAGTACAATTAAGAATTTTGTATTCAATATCACTAAAGATATTCGTAGAACGGATATTCCTACACTCAAGCAAAAGCTTGAAAAGCATTATATAAATCTTGAATTTAATCCTAGTGCTAATTTTAAAGATTTAAGACTTAATAGTTTCACAAAGAAGTACATTAAAAATATACTTGCTCGTGTAACTAGCTATATTGAGGAACAGACTGGTGTTGCATCAAATTATTGTAATTACATGAACACAAAAACAAAGAATCCTTATGAAATTGAACATATAATTTCAGACCACTATGATTGGTTCACTAGTGAGTATTCTGACAATGAAGATTTCAAACGTTGGAGAAATAATATCGGTGCATTGTTGCTTTTACACAAGAGTATTAATGCAAGTTTAAATGATGCAAAGTATGAATACAAGCTGAAAAAATATTGTTCAAACGAAGGTAATATTTATACAGAGTCACTTGGAGATTTAGCATATCAAAATAATCCTAAGTTCAAGAAATTTATAGCAGATAAAGGATTAAAATTTAAACCTTATACTAAGTTTGGTAAACAGGAGATTTTGGAAAGAATAGATGTACTTACAGAACTGGTAAAACTTGTATGGAACGATGATATGTTCAAATAATTTTAATAGATGGAAAAATATATTATTTTATTACCGAAAAAATATAATTAAAAATATACTAAAAAAATAATTTATATCTTGGTAATATTTATTGCTAAAAGAGTTAATTTTAATTGAAAAGAACGATAAGAGTAAAAGGTAAAGGAAATATATCTGTTAAACCGGATATGATTAGACTTGATATTATTGTAAATGAAGTATGTAAAGAATATGATGAAGTAATTGAAAAGTCTGCATTGTGTAGTAAAAAAATCAAAGAAACAGTTAAAAAAGCTGGTCTTTATGATAAAGAACTAAAGACAGTAAAATTTGATGTAGATTCAAAGTATGAGAGTTATCGTGATAAAAATGGCAACTATAAAAGTAGACTTGTTGGATTTCAATACACTCAAAAGTTCTATATTCAGTTTCCTAATGATAATTCACAACTTGGGAAAATTCTGTATGAACTTTCACATTGTGATATTAACGTTGAGTTTTCTATAAAACATACTGTTAAAGATATTACAGTGGTTAAAAATGAGTTACTTGCTAAAGCAGTTGAAGACTCTAAATTAAGGGCAGAAATTTTAGCTAAGTCATCAGGAGTAACACTTGGAGATATAATAAATATAGATTATTCTTGGGGAGAAATAGAAATTTATTCAGAACCTATTCAAAACTATTATCTTGCTGAAAGTACAATAAGTGAACCATACAATATAGATATTGAAGCTGATGATATTGATGTACAGGATACTGTTACTATTGTGTGGGAGATTAGATAAAGGTATAAAATAAGGTTGACCGTATAAAACTATTAAGTACAGGTTAATCATTTAAAAAATATTTATATAAAAGGAGATGCTAATATGAGTAAAACAAAAGACAACATCGTAGAAATCAAGGTTGACGAGGATATTATTAAGTTCTTAAAATATGTTTACTTTGGTGATTTAATTAATCCAGTTGAGGTAGCAAGTAATAGAGCCTATCGTGATATGTGTCGTACGATAAGATTCGGTAATTTTGATAAAGATGATAGAGTGGAATTAAAAAAAGAAGTTAATGGTTTTTTAGATACTGAAATTAAAAAACTTGTTAATGGAAGTATTACAAGCGAAAAAGAATTTGATGAATGGCATGAACAATTATGTAAAAAAATAGTTGATGAATATAAAAAATCAAAAATACAACTTACTTATGGTCAAGCGCAGAAATGGGTTAATATGACTATTAAGTATTTATATGTGCTTGAGTATAAAGAGTATTCAGTTGATAATATTATTAAGTGGTTGCACATACCTGTTGACAATTATATTTTTAAAGCAGTTGATGATAAACTAAATATTAAAAAACCAATGGATATTAGTTGGAGCAGATGGGATAATTATGATGAGTATCTTAAATATCAAAAAGATATTAGAGAAAAAATAGAAAAAGATAGAAATATAGATGTACCACCACTTCTTTGGGAGTTTAAAAATTGGTTAGAAGTTGCTAAAGGTAATAATAACAATTAAGAATTTTCTTATTGTTGAACTTCAATGATAAATACTAAAATAGATATATAATTAATAAGTGTAAAACTAAAAAGCGAACATAATTATAAATAAAGGTATTAAAAAATGTTAAACAAAATAAAATCACACTGGTATGAATTAAAAACTGAATATGAAAATGGATATAATAAACCATTTTTAACAGATTTTGAAAGTTCAAAAGAATATCTTGAAAGAATGAAAAGCTATCTTTTAGAAAAGCAAAGTGAATATCCATCAGATGTTGATATTGTTTGTACTCTTGCTTCTGTTTGTGTGGAACTTAGAGATGAGGAATTTGATTATGTTGAGTTTCTAAAGAAATTTTTAAATGAGTTTGAAAGTTCTTTAAGTGATAATGATAAAGCCAGAATTTATACTAATCTTGCTTTTTGGGAGGATTTTTCTAAGGATGGTTTGAAGTATCTTAATTTAGCTAAAGACTTAAATTCTTCATTTGTGGAAACTTATACAGGTCTTGGTCTTTATTATTTTAGTGAGTTTGAATTTTCTAAAGATGAAAAGAACTTATTAATAAGTCATAATTATTTTAAGACAGCAAGAGAAATGAATGAAAATTATATTACTTCTTTTAACTATGCAGTATCTTTATTTGAACTTAAGGAATATGAAAAAGCAAAAGTAATATTCTTAAGTTTACTTGAAGTTTATCCAAATAGAATGCGTCTGCTATTGTGTTTAGCTTATTGTGAAGTGTATCTTGGTAATAAAGATGAAGCAATGTCTTATGTAGAGAAAGTAAATCCTGGACAAGATTTAAAATATAATCTAAATACAGATGATATTTCAGAAGACCAAATTATTGATGTTTATTATGCACTTGAAGAGTATGACATGTTTTTAAATCTTTGTGGAGATTGTGTTGATTACTATTATACTGCAGAATGGGAAGAATATTTTTATGTTCTATGGTTAAAAAATCAAAAGGAAATATTCTTTAGTCTTGAAGAAAAGAATAGAAAATATTTTGAAGAGGCTATAGAAGAAGCTATTGCTGATGAAGAATATGAGAGTGAAAAAGAGAAACAAGAAACTATCGCTAGTTGGGAAGAGGATAAAAGAAATTTTGAAGAAATGATTTTTAGTATAAAGAGTGGAGCTTCAATACCTGAGATAAAACTAAAGTTATATCCGGAGTATTCGTGTTTTATGGTTGACTGTGTTATACATAAATTTTAGTCTTTATGTTAATAAAAACTTTTTTATAACTGAAATATATTTTATAAATGTCTTAAAAATATGGACTTTGCTATGACTATATATTTGTTGAATTTAAAGGCTTATTATGCATATAGAATTATTCTAGTAAACATGTCTAGCACTTGAAAATTTTAAAATAATATTGTATAATTATATAATTGAATTAAAGAAAAAGAAAGCTTTATCAGATTACTTACATGTATAAAGTGAGATATGTGGGTTAAATATATTTTATTAGGAGGTTTTAATGGATCGTTTTAAGATTTTAAGAGAGTTAATTGAACACAAGAAACGAAAAGGCGAAGAGAAAAAGCCAATATATGGAACGAGAAAACTATCAGTAGGACTAGTATCATGTATGCTAGGATTTATGATGTTTTTGACACCTATAACAGCAGTTGCTGAGGGTGGTCAACCAAGATCAGTCGTTAATGAAACAAACTACACTATTAGTGGAGAAACTGATGGTGTCTTGGATTACGCTAGAACAGATTACACAAAGGAAGACAGTAATGGAATACACCTTACTATAACAAAGTGGGCTAAGCTTCCAGGCACATGGGGTGGTACGGATAAGGGACCATATAACGGAAGATATATACTTAACTTCTTTGATGATGAATTCTACTCACATATAGATTCTATAACTGTTAACGGAGTTCAGTTTGAGAAAGAAGCTAACGGAGCACTTTGGAAGGTTCCAATTAACAACCAGACTGTTCAGTCAGGTCTAATTGGTGTTATTACAAATACAGATGTTGTTATTAAGCTTAAGAATGGTGCTACTCTAGATAGTCTAGGAATGGCATCAAAGAGAATTGACTTTACAACTGTTTGGGTTAGATCAGACGGTAAAGCTGATAAAGCAGGATATGACAATGGATTTATACTAAAGAACAATGCTAATGTGCCAGAACTTCCAAGTAATCCAAAAAATGGAAACGAATACTACTTAGGAACAGGTCTAAATGGATTAACAGGTGATGGAACAAAGTCTAAAGATGGTAATTTCTCTGGTGGGAATACAGGTAAGGCAGTAAGCTATGATGCAAAGAATAAGCTTATCAAATCAACTGTTTCATTTAAGCCTGATCAAAACTTCCTTCAAGCAAATAGCGGATGGGTTCTATATATAAACGAAGTTATTCCTAAAGAACTTCTAAAGTATATTGATACTGATAATGTTAGACTTGGTGTATCTACGCCTACAGGAAAAATAACAGCATCAAATCCTATCAAACTTACAGTTGACCCTAACGGAAATGGTGTTATTTCAACTAAAGATACTCCAGAGCTAAGTATAGAAGGTGGAGATTGGAATAAGGTTACTAAGGTAAGAAATACTTTAGATTCACAGGTGTTTTATGGAGCACTTGGTCAAAGAAGATCTTACACTATTGAATATAAGCTTAAGAGCAATGTTTCAAATCAAGAATTTGCAAAGGTTCTTAATGACTACATCGAAGCGAATAACAAGCAGCTAAACTTTGAGTCATGGTTAACAGCTGACTTTGTAGATTCTACAAATACTTTTCTGGGAATCAGAAAGCCTGATGGTGGAAAGCCAAATAAGATTGTTCAGAACACATATTCTAATGCATTCCTAGAGGTACTAGATACTGATAAGGACGGTCTATATGACTTCCTAGAGGATGAAATTGAATCAGATAAGTTTAATGTTGATACCGATGGTGATGGAGTTCCTGATGGTCAAGAATTTCTGATAGATAAGACAAACATCCTAGATCCAAAGTCTTATCTAGTTGTAAAGCCAAATGTGACAACAACAGATATAGAAGCAAATAAGGCTGAGATAATTGAGGGAACAGTACCTAAGACTATATATGATAATCCTGCAGATACTACAAAGAAGCTAGAAGCTACAAATCAAAATGCAGGTAATGTTATAGTAAAGGCATATAAATATGTTGCGGATGATACAGATTATACAGCACAGCCAGTTAAGGCTCAGACAACAATTCCTTTCTCTGACTTAAAAGAAGGGAAGTTTAAGGTTAATGTACCTGCTGGTACTTTCCAGGATGGCGATAAGGTTATTTTAGTTGCTTATTCACCAGACGGAAATAATCCAATGGTTTCAAGCGAAAAAGTTAACGTTGGTGGTATTAAGGTTACATTTGACACAAATGGTGGTAAATGGACTGACGGAACAAATACAGATAAAGTTGTTAATGCAGTAGCTGGTACTGCAACACAGCCAGAAGAACCTACAAGAGATGGATATCAATTCATGGGTTGGGCTGCAACTGCAGATGCAACAGAAGCTGATGCAAATATCCTAACAAATATTACTTCTGCTAAAGAAGTTTATGCAGTTTGGAAAGATGTTAAGGCTCCTGAAATCAATGAAATTGCTGATCAAACAGTAGTTGAGGGTAATGCAATTTCTGAAATTACTGTAACTACTGACGATCCAACAGCTACAGTAACAGTTTCTGGTCTACCAAATGGAGTTACTTATAACAATGGAAAGATTAGTGGAACACCAAATGTAACTGATTGGGGCCCAACTGAGGAAACAAGAGAGTTCACAGTAACTGTTGAAGCTAAGGATCCTTTAGATAATACAACTACAAAGACATTTAAGATAACAGTTAAAAGAGATACAGATAAAGATGGGAATCCAGACGTAACAGATTCAGATGATGATGGTGATGGATATTCAGATGATGATGAAAATGCAAGGGGGTCAGACCCTAAAAATGCTGGCTCAATTCCAGCTACTTTTATTGGTCTAATAGAGTCTATGTCAATAGAAAATCAGGAGCAGACTGTTGTTGACAAAAAAACAATAAAGAGAGTAAATATATATCCAGATAATATTGACTCAAATGCAAAAATTGATAGAACAAAGGTGCCATTTGGACTTACTATAGACGATTCTGATCCAGGAACTGCAATAATCTCTGGTAGCCCAAATATTACAAATTGGGGTCCAAATGAAGAAACAAGAAAGTTTGAAATACCAGTAACAGTAACAAACTCTGATGGTTCTAAGGTAACTAAGAAGGTAATAATAACAGTACTGAGAGATACTGATGGTGATGGAGATCCAGATGTAACAGATCCAGATGATGATAATGACGGATATACAGATGTAGAAGAAAACAATAAGGGATCAAATCCTAAGGATGCCAACTCAATACCTTCTATAGTAATCAATCCAATTGCAGATCAGACTGTAGTAGAAGGTAATCCTATTGATGAAATTGAAGTAACAACAGATACACCTAATGCAACAGTAAAAGTTAAGGATCTTCCTAACGGTGTAACATATAACAATGGAAAGATTAGTGGAACACCAAACGTAACTGATTGGGGTCCAACAGAGGAAACAAGAGAGTTCACAGTAACTGTTGAAGCTAAGGATGCTACTGGAAAAACAACAACAAAGACATTTAAGATAACGGTTAAAAGAGATACAGACAGAGATGGAGACCCAGATGTAACAGATCCAGATGATGACAATGATGGATATACAGATGTAGAAGAAAACGCAAAGGGATCAAATCCTAAGGATGCAAATTCAAGACCTGCAGCTGTAATTATACCAATAGCTCCAACAACAGTGTCAAATCAAACACAAACAGTAATTGAAGGAAATCCAATTACAAATGTAGTAGTAACACCAGGAAACAATGATGCTACTATAACAGTAGATGAAAGCAAGCTTCCAAACGGAGTTACTTATGATCCAACAACAAAGACAATTAGTGGAACACCAGTTGTAAATGATTGGGGACTTAGAGAAGAATTTAAAAACTTCGAGATTCCTGTAGTTGTTACAAACCCAGATGGTTCAAAAGTAACTAAGATTGTTGAAATCAGAGTAGAGAGAGATACAGACAGAGATGGAGATCCAGATGTAACAGATCCAGATGATGATAATGATGGATACACAGATATTGATGAAAGAGCAAAGGATTCAAATCCTAAGGATGCAAATTCAAGACCTGCAGCTGTAATTACACCAATAGCTCCAACAACAGTGTCAAATCCAACACAAACAGTAGTTGAAGGAAATCCAATTACAAATGTAGTAGTAACACCAGGAAATAATGATGCTACTGTAACAGTAGATGAAAGCAAGCTTCCAAATGGAGTTACTTATGATCCAACAACAAAGACAATTAGTGGAACACCTAATGTAAATGACTGGGGTCCAACTGAGGAAACAAGAAAGTTTGACATTCCTGTAGTTGTTACAAATCCAGATGGTTCAAAAGTAACTAAGATTGTTGAAATCACTGTTCAAAGAGATACAGACAGAGATGGAAATCCAGATGTAACAGATCTAGATGATGATAATGACGGATATACAGATGTAGAAGAAAACAATAAGGGATCAAATCCTAAGGATGCTAATTCAGTTCCTTCTATAGTAATCAATCCAATTGCAGATCAGACTGTAGTAGAAGGTAATCCTATTGATGAAATTGAAGTAACAACAGATACACCTAATGCAACAGTAACAGTTAAGGATCTTCCTAACGGTGTAACATATAACAATGGAAAGATTAGTGGAACACCAAGCGTAACTGATTGGGGTCCAACTGAGGAAACAAGAGAGTTCACAGTAACTGTTGAAGCTAAGGATGCTACTGGAAAAACAACAACAAAGACATTTAAGATAACGGTTCAAAGAGATACAGACAGAGATGGAGATCCAGACGTAACAGATCCAGATGATGACAATGATGGAGTAACAGATGTAGAAGAAAACAATAAGGGATCAAATCCTAAGGATGCAAATTCAAGACCTGCAGCTGTAATTACACCAATTTCTCCAACAACAGTATCAAATCCAACACAAACAGTAGTTGAAGGAAATCCAATTACAAATGTAGTAGTAACACCAGGAAATAATGATGCTACTGTAACAGTAGATGATAGTAAACTTCCAAACGGAGTTACTTATGATCCAACAACAAAGACAATTAGTGGAACACCTAATGTAAATGATTGGGGTCCAACTGAGGAAACAAGAAAGTTTGAAATTCCTGTAGTTGTTACAAACCCAGATGGTTCAAAAGTAACTAAGATAGTTGAAATCACTGTTCAAAGAGATACTGATAAAGATGGAGACCCAGACGTAACAGATCCAGATGATGATAATGATGGATACACAGATATTGATGAAAGAGCAAAGGATTCAAATCCTAAGGATGCAAATTCAAGACCTGCAGCTGTAATTACACCAATTTCTCCAACAACAGTATCAAATCCAACACAAACAGTAGTTGAAGGAAATCCAATTACAAATGTAGTAGTAACACCAGGAAATAATGATGCTACTGTAACAGTAGATGAAAGTAAACTTCCAAATGGAGTTACTTATGATCCAACAACAAAGACAATTAGTGGAACACCTAATGTAAATGATTGGGGTTCAACTGAGGAAACAAGAAAGTTTGAAATTCCTGTAGTTGTTACAAACCCAGATGGTTCAAAAGTAACTAAGATAGTTGAAATCACTGTTCAAAGAGATACTGATAAAGATGGAGATCCAGATGTAACAGATCCAGATGATGACAATGATGGAGTAACAGATGTTGAAGAAAACAATAAGGGTTCAAATCCTAAGGATCCTAATTCAAAACCTGCAGTTGCTCCAACAGTAAATAGTAATGCTAACGATTCAAGAGGAAAATTACCTAAAACAGGTTATTATACAAATATTGGATATACAGCATTTACTGCAATATCAGGATTATCTGTAGGACTTCTAGCTCTTAAAAAGAAAAAAGAAGATGAAGAAGAATAAGATTTAGGTTATTGCAATCTATATAAAATCAAATAGTATTAAGAGAAGATCTTTGCATACGCAAGGATCTTCTTTATTATGCGTTAATAATAAAAACACTATCTATGTTGTTAGAATAAAAATATATAAAAAAATTATTCTTATTTTTTAAAATTTGGATAAAATTATAATCAAAAATAAGCTTTTTTTGTAAAAATGGTAAAAATTTTAAATCTAATAAATGGCTAAAAATACAAGTTTGTTAGATAAGTGTCAAAAAAATTTAAAATTTTTTTAAAAAAGTGTTGACAAAAGGAAAAAAATCATTTATAATGTATAGCAAGACGTTGAAGAGAAGAGTAGAAAGTTATTCAATCAGTACAGAGACATTTCGTTTGGTGAGAGAAATGAGAGAGAAACTTTCGAACATGGCCTTGGAGTCATCACATCGAGATTTGTTTACAGATTTAGGTTGTGACGGGAGTGCCCGTTATAGCATTGCGAGTATGATAGTACTCAATAAGGTCTTTTTAGTGATAAAAAGATGAATTAAGGTGGTAACACGTGAGTTTTCGCTCTCGTCCTTTAATGGACGGGAGCTTTTTTTTTACTTCACAACTAGGTGCGCAACTGGTTCTTAATTTTTAAAATCTATCATTCTCTTTCAGCATTTATAGGATAAAACAAAGGAGAAAAAGAATTAATGAGCAAAAGAACAAAGGATATTTTTATAGTAGGACTTGCCCTGTTTGGTTCCTACTTTGGAGCAGGAAACCTGATATTTCCTCCCCTGATAGGGTTTTTGTCGGGTAGCCAATGGTCAATAGCTTCTTTAGGATTTTGTATATCAGCGGTATTGATGCCAGTTGTTGGACTTTATGTAATTTCTAAAAATGGTGGATCGCTTGAAGCCATGACTTCAGATATACATAAAAATTTTGCTAAGTTTTTATTATTATTTATAATGATTTTTGCAGCATGTATTTCTGTACCTCGTACAGGAGCCGTTTCTTATGAATTAGGCTTTAAAGCATTATTTCCAAATGTTTCAATTGTAGCATTTATCATTGGATATTTTGCAATCGCATTATATTTTTCATTGGATATTGACCGAATGATAAATAGTGTTGGTAAATACTTAACACCTTTATTAGTAATACTATTAATTGGAATCATCATTAAAGGAATTATAACTCCAATTGGAGTTCCAGTAGTTCCACAACAAGGTGGAATTTTCACACATTCTTTATTAGAAGGATATCAAACTGGAGACTTAATAGTAAGTTACTTAATAGGAACGGTATTTATTGGAGATATTGTTTATAGAGGTTATCGTACAAGTAAAGAGAGAAATAAGCTTACTGCATATTGCGGAGTTATTGCATTAATTCTATTGGCAGTTATTTATGTAGGTTTAATCTATCTTGGAGCTTCAGTAAGTAGTTACTATCCAAAAGATAT
Source organism: Parvimonas micra (assembly GCF_021300775.1). Classification (GTDB taxonomy): domain Bacteria; phylum Bacillota; class Clostridia; order Tissierellales; family Peptoniphilaceae; genus Parvimonas. The sequence continues at coordinate 166,695 of NZ_JAJTJP010000003.1, read as the reverse complement.
TGATAGAAGTAAATTGTTATTAGCAATAGCAGAAAGAGTTTTAGGAAAGAAGGGAATGTCATTCCTTTCAGCAGCAGTAGTTCTAGCTTGTGTAACAACAGCAATCGGACAAATTACCTCAATAGCAAACTTCTTCCACGATTTTTCAAATGGAAAGATTCCACATAAAATTGCTGCTATAGCATCAGCAGTAGTTGGAGCAATAATTGCGGTACTTGGAGTTGAAAATATAGTTTACTTTGCAACACCAATTTACAAGGGAGTTTATCCAAGTTTAATAGTACTAATGATTTTAGGTATTTTCCGTAAGTTTATACCTAATAAACAAAGTTTTAGATATGCATTAATATTTACTTTAGCAGTAAGTATTTTAGAAGCAATTTTATCAGTTGCAGATATAGGAATAATTAAATCATTTGTAAATATACTTCCATTAAGTAATCTAGGATTTGCTTGGTTCTTACCAGCAACAGTTGGATTTATCCTAGGAGCTATAATCGGTAAGGAACCAATAATACAATTTGATTAAAAGTCATTTTAAATAAAAATATAAAATATAAAGGAGAGAAAATTATGACAAACAAATACAATACAAGCACAATATGTGTACAAGGTGGGTATGAACCAAAAAATGGAGAATCAAGAGTAGTACCAATAGTACAATCAACAACTTTTAAATATGAGTCATCACAACAATTGGGAGATTTATTCGACCTAAAAGATGTAGGATATTTCTATACAAGACTTGCAAACCCTACAAATGATGCAGTAGCAAATAAGATATGCCAATTAGAAGGTGGAGTTGCCGCAATATTAACTTCATCAGGACAAGCAGCTAACTTTTATGCAATAATAAATATAGCTAGTGCTGGAGACCATGTAATTTCAACTTCAGCAATCTATGGAGGAACTTATAACCTTATAGCTAATACACTTAAGAATTTAGGAATTGAATCAACTTTCGTTGATCCAGATATCTCAGATGAAGAATTACAAACAAAGTTTAAATCAAATACAAAATTAGTCTTTGGTGAAACTTTATCAAATCCATCATTAAAAGTATTAGATATAGAAAAATTCGCTAAAGCAGCACATAAAAATGGAGTACCTCTAATAATTGACAATACATTCCCAACACCAATCTTCTGTAGACCTTTTGAATGGGGAGCTGATATTGTTATTCACTCAACTACAAAATATATGAATGGATCTGCTAACGCAGTTGGTGGTGTAGTAGTTGACTCAGGAAACTTTGATTGGACTCAATATAGCGAAAAATATCCAGGACTAACAACTCCTGATGAAACTTACCATGGAACAATTTATACTGAAAGCTTTGGTAAGGGCGCATATATTACAAAAATGACAACTAACTTGATGAGAGATTTAGGTTCTATTCCTTCACCACAAAACTCATTCTATTTAGGAGTTGGTTTAGAAACTTTACATTTAAGAATGGAAAGACATTTTCAAAATGCTTTAGCTATTGCTCAACATTTAGAAAAACATCCAAAAATAGCTTGGGTTTCATTCTCAGGATTAGAAAAAGATAGCCAACATGAATTAGCTAAAAAATATTTACCAAACGGATCTTGTGGTGTTATATCATTTGGAATCAAAGGCGGTAGAGAAGAAGCAGCTAAATTCATGGACTCACTAAGATTAGCAGCAATTGTTACTCACGTAGCTGATACAAGAACTTGTGTATTACACCCTGCATCAACTACACATAGACAAATGAATGATGATGAGTTAGTAGCAGCTGGAGTATCTCCAGACCTAATCAGACTTTCTGTAGGTATAGAAGATGTTTGTGATTTAATAGCTGATATTGACCAAGCATTAGAAAAATAAACTAAATATAATACTCTAAAAGAGTTGTTATAGTTGATTGGATTATCAATTATATCAACTCTTTTGTTGTATTTAAATTAAACTTTTTGATATAATTATCATATGATAATACAATTATTTCAAAAAGGTTTATAATAATAAAAAATATTATAATTAAGCAAAAATGAGGAGATAAAATTTATGTCAACAGATTACTATAGATTATTAATGGATGAATGCACAGAAGATTTAATATTAAGAGAAGGACAGATAATTTCAAGTTTAATAAATAACGTTAGAGATAGTGCGATAGTGTTATCATTAATTCCGTTTATTGGATTATATTGCAAGTCATCTAAAGAATATTTAAATATTTCGTCATTAGATTTTGAATTTGAAAAATATATAAAAGATTTACGTAATGGGTTAAAGATTTTTACTGGTAAATATTCTAAGGGATTAAAAATGATAATTGAATCAGATAAAGAAGAAGATGAAAAATATAGAAATAAGTTAAGGTTTAGTTTTTTAAAAAAAATGAATATACATAATAATTTAGGTATTTATTTTACAGAACAAGGAAATATTATTTTTAATACTGAACTTGGTAATTTTTATTTAAAAACAGATTGCAAAAAAAGACCTTATGATATTGGAGTAGCATTGGGTTGTGAAGTGAGACATATATTGACAAAGCAATATGGGAAAAAAGATTATATAAATGAATCTTTTAAATTTAATTCAGTTCCCAGATATGGATATATAGATATTAATAGCAATAAAAATAACATTGTATTTAATCATGAATTTGACAAAGAAACTAATCTTAGACTATTACATATGATTTCAATGATAGGAAGTGTAAATAATTTAATTTTGCCAGTTTTTAAAGATAAAAATACGTGGTCATTAAGAATTTTGTATGTTACTGTTCATAATGTATTTATGGGAATTAAACAGATGAATAATCATTTTTCACAGAATAAAACTTGTAAGATTAGACATTTAGAAATTGGAGATGAATTAAATTTACTTTCATCTGAGTTTCGTAATTGTATGATGCATTATAATCTTTATGATAAAAAGGGTAATGTATCAATTAATCAACAAGTTTTTGATAAATATCTTCCTTTATATGGGCTTGTAGAAAGTTACAATTCAGGAATGGATTACGAAACATATTATGATAAATTATACAACTTTGCAAAAAAGCTTGAAAACTATTTGTTGTTATATTTTAATGTAGATAAAAGTAAAATATGTTGGGATTGGAATTAATTATTTTATTTTCATGTTAAATTTTTTATGTTAAAATAAAAAATTTAAACGATATTATATTTATATTTATTGATGGTTAAAATTTAGACTAAATAATTATTTAGAAATATTATTCTACAAATAGTAAATATTTATATATCTTAACTATAAAATAGAAATTTAATTTATTAATAAACCATAAAAATTATGATAAAATAATTGAATAAAGTTCAGATTAATGCTAATATAAACTTTATTCATGAATTGATATTAATAATATTTTGGAGTATAATATAATACAAAAAGGGGAACATAAAATGAGAATAATGACATTACAACAAAAAGTAAATAAAGCAAAAGATAATAAAATCAATTTGCCAAATGATATACTTAACAGAAAAGTAGTTGGTGTTTATGGAATATTTGCTAAAAATAGTTCGGAAGAATTTTGTTTTTATATAGGAAAAACAACTGATATGTGTTCTAGATTATTGGATTCGAGTAATGGGCATATACATTTATATTTATATAATCGTAAAAATAAGCTTGTTCCTAGAGTTATTTCTGAACTAATTAACATAGGATATGAAATAGATATAAGAATTTTGGAAGAAGTAAATTATGAAGATACATCATTCTCAAGAGCAGCACATAGACTTGCTTTAGCCGAGTTAAATCAAATAGTTAAATATCAAAATAAAGAGCAATGTCTTGACCAATTGCCAGAAGGTTTTGGAGAAAGAGAAAAAATTTACTGGGAAGAGAATTATAAGAAAGATGGAAACAAAACTATATTTTAAATATATTTTTAAAAATGAGAAATAAAAGTGTAGGAATAAGCTTACTAATATCAAAAAATTGTTTGAAGGATTGAAAAATATGAAGAATTATCTTATTGTAAATAATGACGAGAAAAATAAATTTAATCAGAATAACACGACTAAAGAAGTAGATAATTATTTAAATATGACCCCAAAAAACAAAAAAGTTCTAGAATTATCAAAATATAAGAATAATATTGATTATATAGGTATGATTAATAAAATAGTTCAGTATGTAAATATTGCTAATTTAACTAGTAAAATAGAAAAATCTAGTGAGTACATTGTTCAAATACCTGCTAAATATGCAGATGCACTTGAAACAGGAGAAGTGTTTTTTAACAAAAATAAATTGACAGGGATTGAGTGGCCTAGTCTAATGAAAAAAATGGATAATGGACAGTATAAATTTGTAGAAAATCTTTCTATTAAGCAGAAAACTTTTGTAAATAGAAATTTGGTACAGGATATTAATATGAATTTTCAAAATATACTTTTACAACAGCAACTTTCTGAAATTTCAAAGTCAATTAATGACGTATATAATATAGTTAAAAAGATTGAAGTTGGACAACAAGATGATAGAATTGCACTTGTTGAGGCTGGCAAGGAACAAATATTATTAGCTATGTCTTTAAAAGATGAAAATGAAAAAAGAGAAAGATTGAGATTGGCTTCGAGGGATTTGCTAGTAGGAAAAGAGCAAATTGGTAAAGCTCTTATAAGAAGAGTAGAAGCTTTTGAACCAATCCCAAATTCTAGACTAAAATATTATTATAATTTATTTAAAGACACAAATTATAATAATAAAAAGGATAATGATATTCTTGAAATTCAAGAATGTTATTATTTATATATCGAATCTACAAAATTATTAGCAGCTGTATTTGCTTATTTAAGAGAAACTTTTGCGATAGAGCAAACTTTTAATAAAAGTATAGAATTTTTACAAAGTATAAGTTTTGAAAGTTTAAAAAGTATACAATTAGCACATAAAGATACGAATTTTAGTGATTGGTTTTTTTGTATCCCAATTGAATATATGCAATTTGAAAAAAATACATATATAGATCTATCAAAAGATTATGATTATATACAAATAAAGTTAAATGGAGAAAATTTGTTAGGGGAGGTAATAGATAATGGAAAAATTTCAGAGGAAGAGTTTTAATAGAATGGATCACGAAAAGCTAGATAAAAGGGTATTATTATCTAAGAAAATTACTAAGATTTTTGGAACTTTATTATCCTTAGGACTTTTTGTTTTTTTTAAAAATAAAAATTCTAAATAATATTAACATTGAATATTAAGTAATATTTTATTAATAATTGAATAATTGCTCTAAAAAGATTGATAGAAATAGATTAATTAAAAAGAGTTGTTATAGTTGATTAGATTATCAATTATAGCAACTCTTTCTTATTGCTATTATTTATGGTTTAGAATATAATATACTTGATAAGTTCAACTACGGGGGATGATATTTTGAATAGAAAAACAAATGAAAGTATTCGTTCAAAAATTTTGGGTATTTGCTTGATTTTAGCTGGTTTTGTAATTGCTATATTTGCATTTAGTCAACTTCTTGATAAGGATAATACTTACATCAATATCGAAAGAAGTGGAGAGCGAATTGAAAATAGTATTTTTTATAAATATGATGGAAAGATTTATGCACTTATTCCAAGTGGAGGATATTATATTGTAGAGGGTGCAGATATAAATTCTTTTAGTGTAATTAAGTCAGAGAATACTTATGACTCTTCTGTTGTAGGAAAGGACAAAAATCACGTTTATTTTGGAAATGTTAAAATTAAAGACCTTAATCCGAAAGAAATAACTAATATTGGCAATGGATATTATACTGATGGAAAAACTACTTATTTTTGTTCTCTACTTTCTGAGAGAAATAGAGAAATTTCATATCTTTCAGATGCATTTGGAAATATAGTTCATATTTTTAATAAAAATTATAAACCTAAGTCATATATTTATCCATATCATAAATTGAATACCGAAAAGAAAATTACAAAAATTAATAATTTGATATATTTTGCAACTGACGGAGATGTTCTATATTACGAAGGAAAGGCTCTTGAAAATGCAGATATAAATACCATAAAACAAATTTCTAAACTTGGAGAATATTTTTCTGATAAAGAAAATGTCTATTACAAAGATGAGCTTTTACCGATTAAAAACAGTGAAGAATTAGAAGTTGTTTTTAGTAGTCAAGGAAGTGAATTTCTTTTTGATAGACAAACAGGAGAGGTATTTAAAGATAATATAAGATTTGATAAAAAATCAGCTCCATATGTAGCTATTGGAAACAATAGCTCACATATTTACAATATGTTTTTCGCTTCAAATGATGGTTTGTATTTCTTTAATCAAAGAAAAAATAAGCAAGTAAGAATTGGGGATAATAAATTTAAAGGTAAAATAAAATTTTTAACTGATAATGTGTTTTGTGATGATGAAGATATGTATTTTTTAAGTTCACATCAAACTTTTATCAACTATTTATATGGACATAGAGCAAAGTATTTATATAAAGAAATATCTGAAATCACAAAATTTGATAAAAAAGAAGGTTGGAAAAAAATAAAAGATTTAGGTCAAATTTCAGATGGTTCAATTTGGGCAAAAAATGGAAAATATTATTATTTCGACAACTTAGGAAATAGTCAGCTTGTAAATAATACGGTATTTGAAATTATAGATAATAAAGTTTTAGATGAATTATTATATGATAATGGCAATTTAAATGTTGATAGAATTAGAACAATTATTAAAGAAGGTAAACTTCAAGCGATTTCTGGTGAAGTAGTATATGCTGCAACAGTTAAATATAGAGGATTTTATCGTTATTTATTATTATTAACACCATTAGTAATTATTGGAACTGAACTTAAATGGAGAAATATTAAAAAAAATAGTCAAATTAAAAATCAAAAAAATATAATTAGATTGAAAAACTGATTATGTTTTTTATGTTAAAAAGTCTGTAAACATTTAAATTTAGAATTTTATAAAACTATTAGTAATTTTTGTAATTTTTGACAATTTTCAATTAAAAGAGTATAATTATCGTGATAAAATTAATTGTGAAGATACAATTTTATCGTGGCAATTAATAAAATATAGTGTAAAGGAGCATATTATGAAAATGAGAAAAAAATCTTCAAAAAAGAGATTTAAAGTAGCTACTACTTCTGTTCTTGCTGCTGTACTTTTAAGTTTAAGTTTAAATAGTAGTAAGGTATACATGGCTGAAGAAAATGTAGAAGTTACTACTGAAAATGTTAATGAAAATGAAAGAAATCTTCCGGAAGTTAGAACTAGAGCAGCTGAGGGAGATGGAGATGATATAGCAGTACTTCCAAAAATACCTACTCCTATAACTCCAGGTTTTTATGCTGATAAAAAAGAAGCTGAAGAAGTAGAATTTGACCCAGATAATGGGAATATTGATATTGAAGAAAATGTTAATTATATTCCATTAGGTAAAGTTCAATTAGTTGACAAAGCTACAGGAAATGTAATAGCTCAACAAGTTTATGCAAATGATCCTAGCGATGCTACAAAAGCAGCTCGTACTAAATTACCAAAAGTACCTGAAGGATATAAATTTGTATCAGAAAATTTAACTCTACAAAATTCTGCTATTGAAAAAGTAACTAAAGTACATAAAGGACAAGGTGGAGGCAAAGAGATTATTAAATCTGAAATTACTCTTACTAAGGTAGGCGATGATTTATTCTTTGATCCAACAAATGATCAAGTTCAACCTTTAGTTGATGGTGCATCTTTTAGTTATTCTCAAGGAAATAATGTAATTTTTTACATTGTTAAGAATGAACCAGAAAAGCCAGCTGAAGAGCCTAACAAACCAGAAACTCCAAAAGAAGAGCCTAAGAAACCTGAACCTAAGAGAGAAAATCCAGCACCAAAACATGGATTACCAAAGACAGGTGTTGAAACAACTTCTGTTGTAGTACCAACATTGGGAGCTATCTTAGCAGGATTTGCTTTTAGAAGAAATAGAAAAAATAAATAATTTTTTTGGATTTTATAATAAAATATAAACACCCGTAAAGAAAAATGCTATCTTTTGGGTGTTTTTCATTTTTTAAATTTTAATTAATTAAATTATTGAAATTAAAATAGCATTGTGGTATAATTTATTTAATTCACATAATAAGCATTTACAAATGTCTATGAATAATAATATTTATTTTATATTAAAAAGGAGGAGATTATAAAATGAAGAACAAAATTAAGAAGCTTCTTTCGTTTGTTACAGCAATCGTAATAACATTAGGTGTAATAATACCTAGTGCTTCATTTGTTCACGCTGCCACTACTTTAGAAGTAGCACAATATACAAAAACTAGTGGAGTTGTAACAGGGGTAACTGCTAGTAATAATGGAACTTATGAAGGAAAATGGTCTGCTGAAATTCCAATGGGAAAAGTAATGGCTGGAATTGAAAATGAGATGAAACAAGCAGCAGACAGTGGATACTATCCACATGGTAAAGACGGTAAAAATAAAATTGCATATGTAGAATATAAAGTTACATTCCCTGAAGGGGTGACTATTGATAATGCAAATATAACTACAGATAACACAACTAGTATGTTCAACAAATCCGCATTTACTTATACTGTAAACGGACAAGTTGTAACATTTAAATTACCACTGAACGATGTAAATTGGGCAGGTATATACAGTGGATATACTAACGATGGTGGAGCTAATTCAGATAAGAAAATTAGCTTAAGTATTCCATATACTGTAAAGGCAACAAGTCTTGATGAAGCAAAAGCTTTAGAAACTAAAAATATTACTGCAAAAGGTGATTTTGAAACACATGCTAGTGGGTTTTTATATGCTTTTACTAAAGTCGTTTATAATACAGATATTAGCACAAAACCTTTAGCTACTGATTTTTCAAAATCTGATGTATTTGTAAAACCAACAAATATTGATTTTACACAATCTGTTAATATAGATGCTGATATTTTAGTTGCTGGGGATACTGGTAATAATACAATAGTTAAACAAAAAACAGATGAAATAGATTTTGAAGGTGTTATTAAGGCTAAGACTATAAAAGATCAAATGGCTGCTATTGAAGCTTCACATCAAGGAGCTAATGCTAATGATATTAAATTAGAGAACTTAGATACTCATTTCTATGCAAATCTTACATTGCCAGAAGGTTTAGATTTTACAAAATCAGAAGCTACTCTTACTGGTTCAAATGGATCTTTTGAAATTGAAGAAGCAAAAGTTGAAGGAAAGACTGCAAAAGTTAAGTTCAAACTAGTTGGAGCAGAAAGTATTAATAATTTCGCTAAATTAAAAGAAGCGATAAATAAAGTAGATGATGAACTTAAAGTTACATTTAAAACTGCAAAATTTAGTGATAGCGCTCAAAGTGGTACTGACTATGAAGTAATTGGTAGTGTTCTTGGAAATTTAAAAGCAAAAGCAACTCATACCGTAACTGGAAATGTTGTTAATTTTAATTTATCTTGGAATGGAACTCAAACAGATGCTGGAAAGAGCAATTCTAATCCAAATGCGATTGCAATTTCTGTTAAATACTTAGCTCCAACTGAAGATAATATATCAGCAGTTGGAAATCTAGAAGGTGATTTACTAGTTAATGGAGATACACAACATGATAAAGTTTTTGAAGCTAACAAAAATGATTCATTGACTATGACAGGTTTATTAAATGTAACTCCAATTAAAAATCAAGTAAAAGATTTAGAAAATACTTATGCTGCCTCTGGTGTAGCAACAAATATCAAAGTAGAAAATGCCACTACTTCTTTTACAGCTAAGATGACATTACCTGAAGAATTAAAGTTTGCTGATGATTATACTGTTGAATTAGCAGGAGCAAATGGAAAATTCAAAATTTCAGAACAAAAAGTAGAAGGAAAGACAATAACTGTTACTCTTACAATAGCAGATGAAATTCAAACTTTTAAAGAAGTAAAAGAAGCTGTTGAGGGAGTAGATAATGAGCTAAAAGTTAATGTAAAAGGAATTAAATTCGATACAGATAAAGCTATAGCTAATACAAATTATACAATTAATGGAACTGTTTCTGGTAAGTTTAAAGCAAAAGCTACAAATATTCTTTCAGGAAAAGTAATTAATTTTGACTACACTTGGAATGGAGTTCAACTTGCTGGAGGAGAAGATTCAACAGATCCTACTACTAGAGATATCAAACTAACTGTTAAATATGTTGAAGATAATGAAAATGTATTTGAAGCAACTCAAAAACTATTAGGAGATATTTTAGTTGGAAATGAAACAGAGCATGATAAAGTATTTGAAGTTGAAAAGGATGCGAAAGTTGCATTTACTGGTTCTTTAGATGTTTCACCTGTTAAGAAACAAATGAAAGAAATTGAAGAACGATTCAATAGAACAAATGTAGATCCTACAACTATTACAATTTCAGATTATAGTTCAACTTTTACAGCTAAATTGACATTACCAGAAGAAATGGATTTTGACGGCAATCCTCAAGTATCTCTTTTAAATGATAATGGAAAGTATAAGATAGTTAGTTCAAATGTAAATGGAAAAACTATTGAAGTAGTAATGACTGTAAATAAAGATGTTAATACATTTGCAGAATTGAAAGATGCTGTAAATGGAATGGAAGATAAACTTAATGTTGTAGTTAATGGTGCTAAATTTAATAATAAAGCTTTAGAAAACACAAATTATACAGTTAAAGGTACAATGACTGGAGAACTTAAGGCAAAAGCAAAAGACACAAGAACTGGTGCTGTAATTAACTTTAAATTAAAATGGGAAGCTGAACAATTACCAGAAGGAGCAGATGCAATTAATCCTACAAGCAAGGATATAACATTTACTCTAAAATATGTTGTTACAAACACACCAGTTAATCCAACAAATCCAGAAAAGCCAAAATTACCAAGAACAAGTGTTGGAACAGATATAGCTCTATATTCAGTTCTAGTTGGAATTTCTGGAGCAGTTACTACAATTGGATTTAAAAGAAAAAAATCTAATAAATAACTGTTAAGTTTATAAATAAATCGATCTGTAGAAAATTTCTATAGGTCGATTTTTATTGTGAAACAACAAGGTTCCGGGGTACCCACCCGATGTGAAGCATCGAGGAAGGGAGGGGTTTTTATTACGAAGAAACAAGGTTCCGGGGTACCCACCCGATGTGAAGCATCGAGGAAGGGAGGGGTTTTTATTACGAAGTAACAAGGTTCCGGGGCACCCACCCGATGCGAAGCATCGAGGAAGGGTGGGGTTATTATTACGAAGTAACAAGGTTCCGGGGCACCCACCCGATGTGAAGCATCGAGGAAGGGTGGGGTTTTTATTACGAAGTAACAAGGTTCCGGGGCACCCACCCGATGCGAAGCATCGAGGAAGGGTGGGGTTTTTATTACGAAGTAACAAGGTTCCGGGGCACCCACCCGATGCGAAGCATCGAGGAAGGGTGGGGTTTTTATTACGAAGTAACAAGGTTCCGGGGCACCCACCCGATGCGAAGCATCGAGGAAGGGTGGGGTTATTATTACGAAGTAACAAGGTTCCCGGGCACCCACCCGATGTGAAGCATCGAGGAAGGGAGGGGTTTTTATTACGAAGTAACAAGGTTCCCGGGCACCCACCCGATGTGAAGCATCGTGGAAGGGTGGGGTTCTTATTAATAGAAATACAATTGGAAATAAAATAATATTTAAAAAAATAAGAGTTTTTAAATTATTTATGTAATAAAAAATTAAAGTAAAAAATATGATATGTCTTAATATTTATTTTTAATTGATAAAATCCTTATATTGTGATAAAATATTAATAAGAGTAGGAGAGTGATACTTTGGAAAAATATGGAAAAATGTATTTAGAAAAATTAGAATCATTTGATTTTGCCAGCTTAAGTAAATTCTTTTTCGAAAATAGTATTGTATCTTATATCATTGGATTTTTAGTGATTTATGTTCTTTTTAAATTATTAAAATTCCCTTTTAAAATTTTAAAAAAGATTATTTTGAACTCTATAATAGGTTATGTGATTTTATATACTCTTGCAGTTTTTAAAATTGTAATTATTCCATTTACCTATTTAAGTTATTTCCTAGTAGGTAGCTGTGGAATAGTAGGAATAATTTTATCATATATATTTTATTCAATTTAAGGAGTTATAAAATGGGATTATTTATTACTTTTGAAGGTCCAGATGGATGTGGAAAAACTTCAATAATAAATTTGATTAAAGAATATTATAAGAATAATGAAAAAATAATATTTACTAGAGAACCAGGTGGAACAGAAATATCAGAAAAAATTAGAGAAATTATTCTATCTAATGATAATGATAAAATGTCACCGAGAACGGAAGCATTGCTTTATTCTGCAAGTAGGGCTCAACATATAGATGAACTTGTAAGACCTAATTTAGAAAAAGGAAATGTTGTTATTTCCGATAGATTTGTTTTAAGTTCACTTGCTTATCAAGGTGGTGGCAGAGAACTTGGAGTTGAAAATGTAAAGAAAATAAATGATTTTGCAATTGATGGAGTTAATCCTGATTTAGTTATTTTCTTTTATGTAGATCCACTAACAACTTTAAAGAGAAAGTCTTTGAGCGAAAATGCTGATAGACTTGAACTTTCAGGAGATGAGTTCCATAGTAGAGTTTATGATACTTATATGGAGCTTCTTGATAAAATGAAAGATGAAAATACTTTAAGGAAAGTTGATGCTACCAAGAGTATGGAAGAAGTTTTTGAAACTGTAAAAAATATAATAGATAAAAAATTGGAGGAATTGCTATGAAGATGATAATTGCAATAGTTCAAGATCAAGACTTGAACCCACTACAAGAAGATTTAACTGAAAAAGGATTTAGAATGACAAATCTAGCTTCTACTGGTGGATTTTTAAGATCAGGAAACTCAACACTTTTAATAGGGGTTGAAGAAGAAAAGTTAGAAGAATGTTTAAAGACAATTGAAGATAATTGTAAATCTAGAGAAATTACCACATCTGTACTAAGCGTAACAATGCCAGGAGACGCTTATATTCCTTTCCCTATGGAAGTTTTAGTAGGCGGAGCTACTGTTTTTGTTCTTGATGTTGTTGATTTCGTAAGAATGTAGGTGATAATATGAAACTTATTTTAGCAATTATTCAAGATCACGTTGCTCAAGATGTTTTACATGAACTTTCTGAAAATAAAATTAGAGCTACAAAATTATCTTCTACTGGTGGTTTCTTCAAAAAAGGAAATACTACAATTTTAATTGGTATAGAAGATGAAAAAGTAGATAGAGTTAAGGAAATGATTTTAAATATTTCTAAGAATAAAGAAACAGTTGATGATATTACTGCCAATACTGTATTATTCGTTCTAAATATGAATCAATTAGTAAGGATGTAATCTATGAATTATACTCTTTTCAAAGAAAAGATTAATGCTTTTGAATTTTCTCAAAATTATATTATTGAGGGAAATGAAAGTTTTTTAGATACTGTTTCTAAAGAGTTAACTTTAAAGGTTTTAAATCCAGATCAAGACTTTAAAATATCAAGAGGAATTGAGGAACAAACACATCCTGATTTAATGATTGTTGAAAGTGAAAGAAATAACATTTCAATTGAGTCAATTAGAAATATGATTAAATATGTTCAAAAAAGACCTTTGGAGTCTAAATATAAATTGGTTATCATAAAAGGTGGACAATTTTTAAGGACTGAGGCTTCAAATGCTCTATTGAAAACTCTAGAGGAATCTTTTGATTATGTTATAATTTGTATTTTAGTTGATTCAAGACATAAATTATTATCAACAATAAAAAGTAGATGTATATTTGTTTCTGAAGCAAATTCTTTTGAAAGTTTTGATTATTCGGATTATGGAAAATTATTAGAAATTTTATCTTTAGCATTAAAAGGTGATTTTTTTGCTATTTATGATTCGAAAAATAAAGAGTATTTACTTGGTTTAAAAGAAGATAAAAATTTCATTCCATTGTTATATAATTTCTTTAAAGAATTTTATATATTTTTAGAAACAGGAAAAGAAATTACAGATAAAGAAATTTTAAAGATATTTAAGAATAATATTTCTTTTAATAAGGAAAAATTGTTAAAAATTTTAGATACAATTGATGTTGTAAGAGAAAACTTATATAATAATGTGAATTTTCAATTATCAATTGAAAAAATATTCATAACAATTTTAAGATAGATGGAGGTTTGTATGGAAAATTTTACTAATCTAATTCCATTGATGAATGTTGATAGTAGTAAAAATTTGTTTCTAATTGTAGGACTTTTGAGTCTAATAGCAATTATAGCTGTATTAGTTATAAAAAGAAAAAATAAATAAATTAAATTTTAAAAAGCACTATATTTGAAAAATATAGTGCTCAGAGCAAAGACAAAGTATAATTTTTGTCTTTGCTTTTTTTTATTTTTGTTTTTATTGTGAAACAACAAGGTTCCAAAGTACCCAATGTATCTGCGATACATCTACTTTTGCTAAAGCAAAGTTAGGGCTAGATTCGCTACACTCTACTTTTATACGCTTCGTTCCGTTTTGGTCGAGATGATGTATAAAGGAAGTACCTTTGTTTAAGAGCTAGACGTTAAAAGCAAATAAACTTCGAAAATAATTTAAAAAAATAGATAAAAACATATAAAACAAAATAATTCACGACAAGGGTGGGGTTATTATTGTGAAACAACAAGGTTCCCGGGTACCCACCCGATGCGTAGCATCGTGGAAGGGTGGGGTTATTATTGTGAAACAACAAGGTTCCCGGGTACCCACCCGATGCAAAGCATCGTGGAAGGGTGGGGTTCTTATTAATTTATTTGTCTATAGTTTAATTATTATAATACTTACTCTTTTTCTCCACTAAAAAAGTTCCAATAATTACTTATCGACACCTTTGTCATCAGTCTGAGCACTATATTATAAAAATATAGTGTTTTTTTGTTTTTTAAAAGATACTTGTACTTTTGAAAATGATATTATACCAAAAATTAATAAAAATATAAGTAACAACTATTGATAAATAAACTTTTATATGGTAATATAAATATGTAAAAAAAAACTATATATAACATATTTTAATGGAGGTTATTATGAATTATTTAAATCTTCAAAGGTATAAAAACGGAGACTAGTTAAAATGCAGGATTAAAGTCAATTGTATAATTTATTTAAATGGAGGTTAGTTATGAAAAAAATATTAATAACATGTACATTGATTTTGTCAATTGTGTTAGGTTGTAATATAGTAATGGCAAGTGAATACTTTGAGCCAACTCATAAAAACACTAAATCTGGTAAAGAATATGGAATAAAAGAAGAATATAGAGTTAGAGAATTAGATAATGGTAAATTAGAAATTGAATTTCAAAAGGGAAAGTTTACTATTGTAGAAAAAGATGAAATTTCTACGATTATTGATATAGATTGTGAAGAAGAAACTGAGATAAACAATGAATTTGATGAAATATATAACGAATATAAAAATAGTGTAGTAACAAGGTATAAGACATTAAAAGAATATGGAAATTCATCATATTTTCCATATAGTAAATATTATAAAGAATATGATGAGTATTTGGAAGCCTGGTATGGTGGCACTTTAATCTTAGATAATGTTAATTGTATAAATTCAAAAACCTATAAAGCTACTTATAAAGGAACAATGTATTTATTATATAAGTAGAATATAAATTATAAAATGATAATTTTCTTATTTAAAAAAGCACAGACATAGAAGGTCTGTGCTTTTTTAAATTTTGTAAAAACTACTTTATTTGACTTTAATTCTTTTTTATGTTAAAATATATAAAAGGCGGTGCTGTTATGGATACAAAAGAAAAATTAGTTAAAATTAAGAGAGTTTTGAGCAACAACATTGGGAAAAAAGTATTAATTACTATTAGACGTGGGAAAGAAGAGTACGTTGAAACTAAGGGAGTAATTAATGAAGTTTTTACATCATTTTTTACTGTTGAGATTGAAACGGAAGAACATAAAAAAAGAACTTGTTCATATTCATACTTTGATGTTTTGACATCACAAGTAAGTTTAAAAGCAAGCTAATTTAAATTTTTAGGACTTTGATTTTCAGAGTTCTTTTTTTATAAAAAACCTGAGTGATTACTCAGGTTTTTGTTTAAAATTTTAATATTTTTTGTAAGCTTTTGTAGATCATTGGAACCAATATTGAGCATACAATTATTTCAGGAATTCCATTTGAAATTGCAACTCCAAAAAGAAATTTTGCAGGATTTAATTTAAGCGCTTCATATATTTGATTTGCACAGAAAATATATGCCATGGATAATACTCCGAATGTGTTTATCATTGTTCCTACCATACTTGCAATTATAACATTAAATATACTTTTAGTATATCTTTTTACAAAATTAAATGTGTAATATGTTCCAAGTCCTATTAATGCTCTTGGTAGAACAGATACTAAAGGATTTATAAACATAAATGATAATGGACTTATTCCTGATAAATGTTGAAAAAATGAAAATAATCCAAAGATTAGGCCAACAAAAAACGATACTGTTGGTTTTTCTATTAACGCGATTAATATTATTGGTATATGAACTGTAGTTATTCTAACAGGTCCTAATGGAATAAATCCTATTGGAGAAAGTGATAAAATAATTACAATTGCACTTAAAATGCCGATTTTTGTAATAGATTTTGTTGAAATGTTTTTCATGAATTCCTCCTTTAATCCTATTTATTAAATTCTTGTTTATTATAACAAAAATAATAGAAAAATACCATAAGTTTTAAATTTGTTTTGTGTTTTTTATGCAAATTTGGTATAATTATATTTAATGGTGGATAAGTGTTTGTCATATAAGATTTTTATATAAATGGTGATATAATGAAAAAAATAACTTTGATTGCTACATGTGCTTTTGGTCTTGAAGCTATTGTTAAGAGGGAAATTATCAAACTAGGTTTTGATGATATAAAAGTTTCTGACGGTAAAGTAGAATTTGTAGCAAATGTAAATGATATAGCAAAAGTTAATTTATGGGTTAGATGTGCAGAGAGAATTTTATTGAAATTGGATGAATTTAGGGTTCTAAGTTTTGAAGATTTATATCAAGGCATAAAGAAAATTAAATGGGAAGAATTAATTTCAGTAAATGATAAATTTCCAGTAAATGCAAATAGTGTAAAGTCAAAACTTTTTAGTTTATCAGATATTCAAAAGATTACTAAAATAGCAATTGTTGATAGACTTAAGGATATCTATGAAGTTGAATGGTTTGATGAAACTTCTGATGCTTTATACTATATAGAGGTATCTGTTTTAAAAGATATTGCTACAGTTACAGTTGACACATCTGGAGAGGCTTTGCATAAAAGAGGATACAGAAAAAGAGCGGGAGATGCACCACTTAAAGAAACTTTGGCAAGTGCTATGATTAGTCTATCTTTTTGGGATCCAAGCAGAGTTTTTTATGATCCATTTTGTGGAAGTGGAACACTTTGCATTGAAGCTTATATGATAGGTAGAAATATTGCGCCAGGAATTATGAGAAATTTTGCTTTTGAAAACTGGAATTTATTAGATAAAGATGCTTTAAAAAATGAAAAAAGCAGAGCAAGAGCATTAATTGATTATGATAGAGAATTAAAGATTTTAGGATCTGATATAGATAGACGCTCTATTTTAAGAGCGAGAGATAATGCTGATATTTTAGGTGTAGAAGATGAAATTTCATTCTTTATAAAAGATATGAGAGATGTTGATTTATATAACGAATACGGTGTTGTAGTTACAAATCCTCCTTATGGTGAACGCATGGGAGATGTTGAAGAAGTTGAAAGACTTTATAGAGATTTTGGTAAAAAGTTTAAAGAATTAGATACTTGGTCTGTATATTTAATTACAAGTATGGAAAATTTTGAAAGATTATATGGAAGGAAAGCAGATAGAAAGAGAAAGTTATTTAATGGGAGAATTAAAGTTGATTTCTATCAGTTCTATGGACCAAAACCAAAATAATGGGAGAACAGCATGTATAAGAATAACTTTGTAAATTTGGATTTTGAACTAGTGGATTTTATGGAAGATTTAGTTAGAGTTTTTGATAAAACTGGACTAATTGTCTATACTAATACTAGTATGAAAAAATTTTTAGAAAATGAAGAAGGAAAATTTTGCTTTTTTTCAGATGATGATACACATAAAAACGATAAAAAGTATTCTTCTTTAAAATGTGTTGCACCAATTGGACACAAGGAGCGTGTAGAAACTGAATTGTTATCAGTTGGCGAAAGAGATTTCTTAGTTAAGAGTAGTCCTATATTTGATGATAATAAAGAATATTGGGGTTGTATAGAAGTTTTTAGAGATATTACTGAAGAAAATAGACTTCAAAAAGATTTGCTTAAATATCAACAAATGATTGAAAATGATATGTTGACTGCTTCAGACATACAAAAGTCTCTGTTGTCAAAATTAAATCGTATTGATGGGCTAAATATAGAATATAAATATATATCATCAGATCAATTATCAGGAGATTTTTTTGATGTTATAGAATTGCCAAATGATAAAACTTGTGTATATATGGCGGATGTTATGGGACATGGTATTTCTGCTAGTATGATAACAATGTTTATAAAATTCTCAGTTAGAATGTTAATTCATGGAAGAAAAATTGAACATCCTAGAGAAATTTTAATGGCATTATCTAAAGAGTTTTCAAAATTGAATTTAGAAATGTATTTTACAATATTTTTAGGTATATATAATAGGGCAACATGCGAATTTGAATATTCAAATGCAGGACATAATTCTATTCCATTATTATTTTGCAAGGAAAAGAATGTTCGCTTAGAATTAAGTGGTTTGCCTATTTCTTGGTTGTTCCAAGATAGTAGATATTCTGTTGGTAAAGTAAAATTATGTCATGGAGATTGTGTTTTATTTTACACAGATGGTATAACAGAAACTAAAAATAAAAATAGAGAAGAATATGGAGAAGAAAGATTTTTTAATGTAGTAGAAAAATATAAAAATTCACTTTCTGATAAAGAACTTTTGGACAAACTAGTTGAGGATGTTTCAGAATTTAGATGTGGAGTTCAAGAAGATGATATTGCATTATTAAGTATGAGGGTTTTATAGTGAAATGTAATAATTTTGAGTTAGATTTTTCAGAAGATTTATGTTTTAGTGAATATAAAGAAGATGCTTTTAAAGCATTGGACTTCATTTTAAATAAAAATGGTTTAGGAAATAAATTTTTAGGTTGGGTAACTCATCCAGAAGTTTATGACAGAGAAGAATATGATAGAATGAAACAGCTTTCAGAAAAAGTAAAAAAATCAGAAGTTCTTGTCGTTATAGGTGTCGGTGGTAGTTTTCTAGGATCTAAAGCGGTAATAAAAGCATTAAAACCATATTTTAAACAAGAAGGTTTAGAAATAGTATTTGCCGGAAATAATCTAAGTGGAGATTATTTAAGCGAATTAGTTGAATATATAAAAGATAGAGATTTTTACATAAATGTAATATCAAAATCTGGAAGTACTTTTGAAACAGCAGTTACATTTAGAGTTTTAAAGAGTTTTTGTGAAGAAAAATATGGAGAAGATGCAACAAGTAGAATTATTGTTACCACAGATGCAGAAAGTGGATTATTAAAAAATTTAAGCGATAAAGCTGGATATGAAACTTTTTGTGTTCCTGATGATATTGGTGGAAGATTTTCAGTTTTAACAGCAGTAGGATTATTTCCTATTATGTGCGCTGGAATTGATACGGATGCAATTTTACTTGGAGCAAATGATGGTTTAGAGGAATATACAAAGAAAAGTTTGGATAATATTTCTCTAAAATATGCAATAATTAGAAATGCAATGTTTAAAGATGAGAATAAAGAAATAGAGTATTTAGTTGCTCATGAATTTAAGTTATCATATCTTCAAGAATGGTGGAAACAATTATTTGCAGAAAGTGAAGGTAAAAATGGTAAAGGTCTTTATGTAGAAAGTGCAATTTTTACAAGAGATTTACATTCTTTTGGACAAATGATTCAAGATGGGAATAAAATCACTTTTGAAACAATAATCGAAGTTGAAAATTTAAAAAATGATATTATTATTCCTTATATTGATGAAGATTTTGACAATTTAAATTATTTAGCAAAGAAGTCTTTAAATGATATAAATAAAGTTGCAGTTACTGCGACTAGAAAGGCACATACAGATGGAAATGTACCAACTGTAAGGATTAAAATTCCAAAATTAGATGCTTACAATATTGGGAAATTAATTTATTTCTTTGAAATGTCTTGTGCTATTTCTGCATATATGTTAGAGGTTAATCCTTTTGATCAACCTGGAGTAGATAATTATAAAAAAAATATGTATCAATTATTAGAGAAAATGTAAAGGAGGAATAAACATGTATCTAAATTATATAAAAGCTTTGTTAAAAAAAGGTAAAAAGACTTTTAATGATTATTTACAAGTTCAAGGTATACTTGTTTTATTAGCATTGCTTACATCAATAGTTGCTGTTTATCTTATGAATTATTCTGGTAGATTTAAAGCTGCTTTAATTATGGGTGTTTTGGAGGTTGTTCCAGTAATAGGAAATGGTCTTTATTTATCATATCAAATCCTAATTAATTTAGTTAGAAAAGAGACAGTTATTGCTGCTAATTTAGCAGTATTATATTTAACAATACTTAGTGTTAGATTAGTTTTAGAACCTGTTTTATTAGGTAGAAAAGTTAATATGAAAATTGCTATAATAATAGTTTTAGCTCTTATATCTAAATTAATTGGTGGAAATAGTGGACTTGCTATTATGACTATAATTATATTTATTTTAAATACTTTAATGAGTATCAATGATATCATTTCTTTTGATCAAAAAAGAAAAATGAGAGAAAGAAAAGAAAAAAGACTTAGAGAAAGAGAACTTAGAAAAAAATATGATTATGAAAATTTAGGAGATGGTTATGATAATTAATAATTTTTCACCTATTGATTTAAAGGTTGCAAGAGAACTTACAGAAGAAATTGTTGTTGATGAACAATTTGAAAAAGTATATTTTAATGATGCTCTAAAAAAAGTTATAGCTGAAGATATTATATCAAGAATTAATATACCAAACTTTGATAAGTCTCCTTTAGATGGTTATGCTTTTAGAGAAGAAGATGTTGTTAATGCATGTAAAGAAAATCCTGTTGTTTTAGAAGTAATTGATGTAATCATGGCAGGAGATGTTTCTGAAAAATCTATATCTAATGGACAAGCTGTTAGAATTATGACTGGCGCAAAAGTTCCTACTGGGGCTAATTGTATAGTAAGATATGAAGATACAGAATTTACTGAAAAAGAAGTTAAAATTTTTGCACCAATAGGGAAAAATAAAAATATTATAAGAACTGGTGAAGATGTTAGAAAAGGCGATGTAATCATAAAAAGAGGAACATTGATTACACCTGCAGAAGTTGGTGTTTTAGCTAGTTTAGGGATTCCTTTTGTTAATGTATATAAATCTCCAGTTGTAAGTGTTTTTGCAACAGGAAGTGAATTACTTGATGTAACAGATGAAATGGAAGATGGTAAAATTAGAAATAGTAATAGCTACACAATTGAACAACTTGCAAAAATGTATGATGCAGAAGTTATTCAATATGGCAAAGTTGATGATGACTTAGATACATTAGTTGATATGTATAAAAAGGCATTAAGAAACACTGATATAGTTATTTCAACTGGTGGCATTTCTGTTGGAGATAGTGATTTTGTATTAACAGCATTAGATAAAGTAGGAGTAAAAACTATTTTCTCTAGAGTTATGGCAAAACCAGGTGGACATGTTTTCTTTGGAGAATATGAAGGAAAATATGTGTTCGCATTATCTGGAAATCCTGCCGCATCTTTTATGAATTTTTATCTTTATGTAAGACCTTTGATTTTAAAGCTACAAAATAAGAATGTTCATATGCTTAAAGTTCAAAGTGAATTATTTAATGGATTTAATAATAAGGGCAAAGTTAGTAGGATTTTAAGAGCAAACACTTACTATAAAGATGGTAAATTTTATACTGAAATAGAAGAAAGACAAGCATCAGGAGTTCTTTCTACAATGGTTTCTAAAAATTCTATAGTAGTAATGCCAAGTCAAACTGAATATTCTAAAGGTGATATTGTAGAAGTGGAGTTTCTATATGAAAAATAGAGCAATTTCTATAGTTGGAGAATGTTCTAATGTTGGGAAGACAACATTGATTAAACATCTTTTAGAAATATTTTCTAAAGAGGGATTGAAAGTTGGAGTTGTAAAGCATCACCATAAAGAATTTGATTTTGATAGAGAGGGAAAAGATAGTTTTATTTTTTCTAAATCCGGAGCAAGTTGTGTAAAAATGGTGAGCCCAAATAGAGTTATTACTATTGAAAATTTAAATTATGAAAAATCATTGTATGATGTATTAGAAACAATGACAGATTATGATTTTGTTTTAGTTGAGGGCTATAAATGGGAGAATCTTGATAGAATAGAAGTTTATAGAACTGGCTATTCAACAAAAATAATTTCTGATAAAGAGAAATTAATTGCTATTGTTTCAGATTTAAAACATGATTTGGATGTAGATCAATTCAATCCAGAGGAATATGAAAAAATAGCAAATAAAATAAAAAATTATTTTAAAATTAATTGAGATGCATTGCATCTCAATTTTTTTATAAAAATTATATTTTTTATTGCTAAAATCTATACTATATCATGATTTTATAACAAAAAAGTCTATTAAAGTACTTGACAAATTAAATTAAATGATTTATACTATTTAGGTACTGAATACGCACCTTTAGCTCAGCTGGTAGAGCACCTGACTCTTAATCAGGGTGTCCAGGGTTCGAGCCCCTGAAGGTGCACCAATATTTTTTTTATAAGCTATAAATAAAATTTAATACTATATGCCCAGATAGCGATAGTCGGTATAAGGAAGTGACAAATACAACGAAGTTATTTTTAGGCAATGCCTTAGTCTAGTGCGAAGCACGAGAGAATGAGCTATCTAAAAATTGAAAAAAGTAAGTATATATAATATAAAAAATTCGAAAAAATTGAATATTATATGCCCAGATAGTGATAGTCGGTATAAGGAAGTGGCAAAAACAACGAAGTTGTTTTTAGGCAATGCCTTAGTTTAGTGCGAAGCACGAGAGAATGAGCTATCTGAAAGAGAAACAAAAGTAATTACAGAAATTCAAAAGAATTTTGAAAAATTGAATATTATATGCCCAGATAGTGAGAGTCGGTATAAGGAAGTGGCAAAAACAACGAAGTTGTTTTTAGGCAATGCCTTAGTTTAGTGCGAAGCACGAGAGAATGAGCTATCTGAAAGAAAAACAAAAGTAAGTACAGAAATTCAAAAGAATTTTGAAAAATTGAATATTATATGCCCAGATAGCTCAGTCGGTAGAGCAGAGGACTGAAAATCCTCGTGTCGGTGGTTCGATTCCGCCTCTGGGCACCATATGCGGGAGTGGCTCAGTGGTAGAGCATCGCCTTGCCAAGGCGAGGGTCGCGAGTTCGAATCTCGTCTTCCGCTCCATTTCAATTTGGCGACATAGCCAAGTGGTAAGGCAGAGGTCTGCAACACCTTCATCTCCAGTTCAAATCTGGATGTCGCCTCCAAGGTCTCTTATGAGACCTTTTTTGTTTATATAGAAGTATTTTAAAATATAGAATTAAAATAGGAGTTAGATATGTTAGCTAGTGAATTATTATCATATATAAAGTTAAAAAAAATTTGTGGAAATATAGAAAATGTAAATATTGATTATATTTCACAAGATAATAGAAATATAAAAGAAAATACAGCTTTTATTTGCATTGAAGGAAACACAGTAGATGGTCATTCATTTGTTGAGAGTGCTAGGGCAAATGGGGCAAAACTATTTATTGCATCAAAGGATATTTCAGATAAATGTGGAGATATTCCTGTTGTTTATGTAAAAGATACATTAAAAGTTATGGGTCTTCTAGCTAATATTTTGTATAAATGTCCAAGTGAAAAATTATTTATGGTTGGAATTACAGGAACCAATGGTAAAACTACTACTAGTTATTTAATAAATCATATTTTTGAAACTTGTAATATGAAGACTGGTTTAATAGGAACAATTCATCATAAAATTGGAAGCAGAGTAATTCCAACAAAGAATACAACACCGATTTCAGTTGATTTACAAGGATTATTAAATGAAATGGTAACTGAAAAATGTGATTGTTGTGTTATGGAAGTTTCATCTCATGCTTTGGCATTAAATAGAGTTTTAGGCTGTGATTTTGATTGTGCTATTTTCACAAATTTATCTCATGAGCATTTAGAGTTGCATAAAACTATGGAAAATTATGCAAATACAAAGGAGCTTTTATTTACTCAATTAGGTCATAATTTAAAAAATGGTAAGTTAAAAACAGCTATTTTAAACATTGATGAAGAATATGCAAAAATATATTCAGAACATATTCCAACTGAAATAATAACTTATGGAATAAAAGATAGTTCAGCTGATTTTTATGCAGATAATATCTCTTTCGATGATTGGAAAATGAGATTTGATTTACATGTTTTAGAAAAAGTATATAAAGTTGAAACTAATTTAGTTGGAGTATTTAATGTTTATAATGTATTAGCTGCTATATGTGCTGCATTTACAAAAGGAATATCAATTTCGGATTCAATTGAGGCTTTAAAAAGTTTTTCTGGTGTAAGTGGAAGAATGGAAATTGTTAATTCAGATAGAAAATATAAAATAATAATAGATTTTGCTCATACTCCAGATGGACTTATAAATGTTCTTGAAACTTTAAATAAAGTTTCACATAATAGAATAATTACATTGATAGGTCATAGTGGTGGAAATAGAGATTCTAGTATGAGACCTGACCTTGGAAGAATTGCTTTAGAAAATTCTGATGAGGTTGTATTTACAGCTGATAATCCAAGACATGAAACAATTAGAAAGATTGTAAGTGAATTAGTATCTGATTGTGATAAGAAAAATTATACTATCGTGGAAGATAGAAAAGAAGCAATAGAATATGCTTTTGAAATTGCAAGAGAAAATGATATTGTTTTACTTGCGGGGAAAGGAGCAGAACCTTATCAAGTTATAGGTGATGAATATATACCATATAGTGAAATTGAAACGGTTAAAGAGATTTTAAATAAATAGAAATAAATTTTAGTATATGATATAATTAAATTAGATTGTTTAGTATATTATAGATTAATTCTTTTAAGAATATTTAAGGAGAAGTTATGTGCGGATTTGTTGGATTTTACAGTAAAGATGTAAGAGATGAAAATGTAATAAAAGAAATGAATAATCAAATTATTCATCGTGGTCCAGATAGTGATGGTTATTATTTTGATAATGGAATAAATTTTGGTTTTAGAAGACTTAGTATAATTGATTTACATGAAGGATCTCAACCAATATTAAATGAGAATAATGATATTGCTATAATTTTTAATGGTGAAATATATAATTATCAAGAAATAAAAGATGATCTACTAGAAAAAGGATATAAATTTAAAACAAATACTGATACAGAAGTTATATTGCATGGATATGAAGAATATGGTGAAGAAGGTATTTTAGAAAAATTAAGAGGTATGTTTGCTTTTACTATTTGGGATAGTAAAAAAGAAAGACTTTTTGGAGCAAGAGACCATTTTGGAATTAAACCATATTACTACTCATTAATTGATGGAGATTTTGTTTTTGGCTCAGAAATTAAATCATTTTTAAAATATCCAAAATTTAAAAAAGAAGTTAATGAAAAAGCACTTAAACATTATTTAGTGTTCCAATACAATCCTTTAGAAGAATCATTTTTTAAAGGAGTTAAGAAACTAAGACCAGGTCATTATTATATTTTTGAAAATGGCAAATTAGAAATAAAGAGCTATTATAATTTAACTCTTGATTATAAAGAAATGTCTTTTGATGAAGCTGTTAGTAAGATAGAAAATGAAGTTGAAGAATCAGTAAAGTACCACAAAATTAGTGATGTTGAAGTAGGTTCTTTCTTATCAGGTGGGGTTGACTCAAGTTATGTTGTTGCAACAGCAATGCCTAATAAGACTTTTTCTGTAGGTTTTGACAATAAGGGATTCAATGAGACAGTATATGCAAAAGAGCTTTCAGATAGACTTGGAATTGAAAACTTTTCTAAGATAATTACTCCGGATGAATTTTTTGATGGAATAAATAAAGTGCAATATTTTTCAGATGAACCACATGCGAATCTTTCTTCTGTAGCTTTATATTTCTTATCAAAATTAGCATCTGAACAAGTAAAGGTAGTTTTATCTGGCGAAGGTGCTGACGAATTATTTGCTGGATATAATGAGTATGCAGAAGCTCTTCCTCAAAGAATATACAAAAAATTACCATTCTGTTTAAGAAATAAATTATATAAAAAATTAAAAGATAAAAGACATTTTAGTGGTAAGACAATTGTAATGAAATATGGTCAAAAAGTTGAAGATAGATATATTGGTCCTGCTGAAATTATGTCTGATGAACAAGCTAATTTGATTTTAAAAGAAAAATATAGAAATTCTGAAACTTCAAGAGATTTAACTAAAAAATACTATGATGAAGTTAAAGATATGGATGATGTTTCAAAAAGATTATATCTTGATATGAAAATGTGGATAGTTGATGATATCTTACTTAAGGCTGATAAAATGACTATGGCAAATTCTATTGAGCTTAGAGTTCCACTTTTAGATAAAAAAATGTGGGAACTTGCAAGAACAATACCAGTAAGACATAAAGCTCATAACGAAATAACAAAATATGCTTTTAGAAAAGCAGCTTTAAATAAATTACCAGATGATTGGGCAAAGAGAAGAAAATTAGGTTTTGTTGTTCCTTTTGTTTTATGGATTAAAGAAGAAAAATATTATAATATTGTTAAAGAAACTTTTAATAAAGATTTTGTTAGTGAATTTTTTGATGTCGAAAAAATTAACACAATTTTAGAAGATCACTATAATAATAAAAGAAATAATGGACGTAAGATTTATACTATTTACACATTCTTAAAATGGTATGAACAATATTTTAATTAAGAGGTAAAAAGATGAACAAAGCAGTTGTTTTAGGTTGTAATTACTATATAGGGCTTAGTATAATTAGATGTCTAGGTCGTGAAGGAGTTCATGTTGTAGCTTGTGATTACGACTTTGAAAACTCTTATGGAGCAAAGTCAAAATATATATCTGAATTTTTAAAAATAGAGAATTTGAATAACTTTGGTGAAGAGGCTTTTCAAGGCTTAATAGAGTATGGAAAAAAACAAGACGAAAAACCTGTTTTACTTCCAACACATGATAAATATGTTGAATTTATAGATGAATATTATGATGAGTTAGAAAAATATTATTTAATTAGTCAAGCTAAAGGACTTAATACAAAATTATTAGATAAATGGACTTTACATGATATTGCAAAAGAAAATGGAGTGAAAATTCCAACAACAATAAGTGCAAATGATGAAAATTTAGTTGAAAGAGTAAATAATGAAGTTGGTTTTCCATGTATAATTAAACCTTTTGATACAGTAAAATTTACAAAAGTATTTAGAAATAAAGTTTTTATTTGTAAAAATGTAGAAGAAATGGAAGAAGGGATAAAGAAAGCAAAGGACAATGATATTGAGATTTTTGTCCAAGAAATTGTTCCGGGTTTTGATGATTGCATGTTAACTTATGACTATTATATTGATAGAAGTGGTAAAACTACTCATTATATGACAGCTCAAAAGCAAAGACAATGGCCAATCAATTTTGGAGCTTCAGTTTTTACAATTCAAAAATATAATCAACAATTAGTAGATATTTCAAAACCATTCCTGGAAAATATCGGATATAGAGGTTTTGGAGAAATAGAATTTAAAAAACATGAAAAAACAGGAGAAATCTATTTAATAGAAATAAATGCAAGAACTACTAATTTCAACAACTTAATTTATAAAGTTGGAATTAATATGCCATATATTGCGTATCTTGATGTAACTGGTAAATTAAAAGAAAGTGATTGTAAATATATTGATTACGATACAAACTTAGCTTTTATTTATGGTTTTGAAGATATGGTAGCAATTTGGCGTTATGCAAGAACTAAACAAGTTAGTATTTTAAAATCTTTAAAGATTTCATTTTCCAGAAAGTGGGCTCCTGCAATTTTTGCAATTAATGATTTAAAACCTTGGTTTTTCTTTAATAAAATTTTATTAGGAAAAGTTTTTAGAAAGATATTTAGGAGGAAATAGTGTATAAATTAGGAGTTATCGGTGGTATGGGACCTTTAGCAACTGTTAAGTTTTACGATAAAGTTGTTTTAAATACAGATGCACATAATGACAATGAACATATTGATTTAGTTGTATTAAATCACTCAACTATGCCAGATAGAACAAGATGTATTATTGAGAAAAAGGACTTAGAGTTTTTAAATGTAATAAAAAAAGACTTAGAAATTCTTGATAAAATTGGTGTAGATGTAGTTGCTATTCCTTGTAATACAAGTCATTATTTTTATGATGAATTTAGTAAATATACTAATTTAAAAATAATAAATATGATTGAAGAAACAATTCTTGAAATAAAGAGAAGAGGAGTAAAACAAGTTGCCGTTTTTGGAACTATTGGAACTCTTAATTCAAAAGTTTATGATAAATATGCACAAAAATACGGAATAGAAGTTAAAGAATTATCCGATGAAGATAAAAATTCTGTTATGGATAATATTTACAAAATTAAAGAAACAAATAACTTAGAAAATAAAGAATTTATTGAAATTCTTAATAAGTATTGTGACAAAGATACTATTGGAATAATTGCTTGTACAGAACTTAGTCTTTTAGATATTTGTAAAAGCATAAATACAATTGATGCTTTGGATGTTCTTGTAAATAAAAGTATTGAACTTAGCGGTGCGAAAATAAAATAATAATATAAAAAGGAGCTTAATGCTCCTTTTTTAAATATTTACTTAATTCAGTTTTTAATAAATTAGTATATTCTTTTGAACCTTGTCCATTTGGATGGGTAGCATCTTTATAGAAAAGTTCTTTTTTATCTTTTGCAAATGAGTACCAATCTATAACTTCTACATTTTCCATTTCATCAGAAAGTTCTTTTAAAGTTGTATTAACTTGTTCTTCCCAAGGGTCTGGTACAACACAGTTTATTAAAAATATTTTTCTATTTCCTAAAGATTCAAGATCTGCCTTGAATTTTTCTTTATTTATTTTGTAATTACTTCCTAAATGAATTACAACAATATCTTTTATATTGTTAGTTTCTTTTAAATGATCTAAAACTTTTGGTAAATCCCAAGCCTGACGACTAACTTTTGCATCTACTATTGCATTTTTAAATTCACTTTTAATTACATCTGATGCTGATAGCATTATACTATCTCCAATAAAAGTAATTTCAGTTGTAGATAAATCAATATTGTTTTCAGGTTTTTTATTAGGTTCATTTTTAGGAATTTTTTTATTCAATTTTTCGTTACTTGGAATTTCTTGATTATTATTTACAATATTTTGAGCATTATTTTTTTGAATATTTTCAAGCTTTGTTTTTAGTTCTTCAATATCATCAGTTTTTTGTGAAATTGATAGAATTGATGTTGCAAAAATAATAAAAATTGCTAAAATTCCAATTGCTGAAAATAGATTTCTATTTTTTATATCTTCACTACATTTTTTATTTATATAGATTAAATAATTTTCTTTGCCTTCAAATAATCTATAACTAATTTCTGCAAAAATAATTGAAAATAAAAGTTCTAATAAAACAAGGTATATAATTGAAATTTTACTCCATTTTAAGTAATCACCTATAAATATTGTAATTGGATATTGCCATAGGTATAAACTATAACTTCTTTTTCCGATTTCTATAAATGGTGTAAAGCAAAAGAATTTATTAATTATATTATCTTTTAAAAGTAATAAGATAAGTAAAATTCCTATTAAAATTGAGTATAAATACATTCCAAATTTATATACTATATCCATCTTTGCATCCATTGTTACTGAAAGATATAATATTCCTAAAAATAGTATAATGGAGATAATGCTTACACATATACTTTTTGTTTTTGAAAGTTGAATTTCTTGCACTTTATTTCTTGGAAATAAAAAAGCAAAGAAGCATCCTATTAAAAAGCTAAAAGCTCTTGTGTCAATTCCATAGTATATTCTTGATACATCAGTATTTTGAGAATATAACATAAACATTGTAGTTGCTGATGCTAATGATAGTATCAATGTAATAACTGCAAGGCTCTTTCTTCTTAACTTAAATGTTCTATATAGTAGAGAAATTAAAATAGGCCATATTAAATAGAATTGTACCTCAAGTCCCAAAGACCAAAGATGTGTAAACGGATTTGGATTTCCATGCGCATCAAAATATGATAGTCCATGAAGTATTTGGTAAATATTATTTATTCCAAAGATTGAGCTAAATAAATTTCCAACATAGTCATTTAACATATCATTAAAGAATAATAATACGAATAAACTTACTATACTAAGCATTGGTAGAAGTGGGGTATATAGTTTTACAACTCTTTTTTTCCAAAACTTAATAATATCCAGATACATATGCTTATCCATTTCTCGTAAAAAGTTATCAGTTACTAAATAACCGCTTAATACTAGAAAAATTACAACTCCTAAGTATCCTCCAGGTACTATATGAGGAATAATATGATATAGCATAACAAGAATGACGGCTATTGCACGAAGTCCATCAAAACTCTTTATATGAAATTTATCTTTATTTTTATCTTCTCTTTTTTTAAAAAAATCAGATTTTTTTATTTGTTTTAATTCACTTAGATTTATTTTATTTAAATTTAATTTAAAGCTTTTCATTTGTCTGTCCTTATAAAATTGTTCATTAGAGATTATAACAGAAAAAAAAATAAAAGCAATTACAAAAATGTTACAATTTAGGCGTTTGTAGGTGTTTTTCTAACAGAAAAATTTATCAAATTCCATTTTACAATTGAAATGATAACAATTTATTAAAATAATAACCAATTAAATGTTTTTAAATGCTATTTTATATAAAATATCTCCACAAATGAACAAAAAAATTTTTTTAAAAATTTTTTTAAAAAACTTTATTTTTTTAATTTTTGGGTATATAATAGATGTAATTAATAAAAATTAGGAGGGTTAAAAATGAAAGATTTTAAAAGTTTAAATGTTTATTTATCAAACATCGCAGTTATGACTACTAAGTTACATAACTTACACTGGAACGTAGAAGGAAGAAACTTCTATCAAACACATGTTTACACAGAAGGATTATATGACAAATTCTTTGATTGGTATGATGAAGTTGCTGAAGCAATTAAAATGAGAGGTGGATTCCCATTTGCATCATTAAAAGATTATGTTGCTAATGCTACAATTGCTGAATTAGATTCTAAAAAAGTTGTAGTTGACGAAGTAAACGAAATTGTTATGAATGACTTAGTTGCCATTAAAGAAGAAGCTACTAAAATTAGAGAAGAAGCTGATAATGATGGAGATTTCATAATTGTTTCAATGTTAGAAGATCATGTTGCTGAATTAGAAAAGAATATTTGGTTCTTAAGAGCTTCTAAACCTTGCTGCAATAAATAAGAATAAATAAATTTGGGTTGAGTTTTTACTCAACCTTTTTTTGTGTAAATTTAGAAATTTACTATATTAAGGTTGACTTTTTTTGCTAAATTTAATATAATTTATTCATTAGATATTTAGTGATGATAAGAAATAGTAAATTATTTTTGTGTATGTAGAGAGAAGTTGTTTGGTGAAAAACTTTTATGCAGATAATTGAACCTATCTTTGAACTTGTATTAAAATTACAGGGTTGTGCCTTATAGCTTTCGAGTATAAATTAGAGTGGTACCACGGCTTTCGTCTCTTGGAGATGATTGCCGTTTTTTTATATCATCGCAAATTTTAAATTTTATTATTACGGAGGAATTATATTATGAAAATGAAAAGATATTATATGCCTACACTTAGAGAAGATCCCCAAGAGGCAGAAATAATAAGTCATAAATTGCTTTTAAGAGCTGGTATGATTAGAAAGAGTGCAGCAGGAATTTACTCTTATCTACCTCTTGGATATAGAGCGATTAGAAAAGTCGAAAATATAGTAAGAGAAGAAATGGATAGAATGGGTGGATATGAAATTTTAATGTCTGCACTTCAACCTAAAGAAATATGGGAAGAATCAGGAAGATGGCAAACTTTTGGTCCTGAAATGTTTAAAGTTTGTGATAGAAATGAAAGAGAATTTTGTCTTGGACCAACTGCAGAAGAATATTTTACAACTTTGATTAGTGGAGAAATTAAAAGTTATAAACAATTACCTTTAAATATTTATCAAATTCAAACAAAATATCGCGATGAAAAAAGACCTCGTTTTGGAATCAATAGAGCAAGAGAGTTTTCAATGAAGGATGCTTATACTTTTGATGTAAGTCCTGAAATGATGATGGAATCTTATAAAGAAATGTGGAAGGCATATGAAAAAGTATTTAATAGATTAGGTCTTAACTATAAAATTGTTGCTGGTGATGCAGGAGCAATGGGTGGAAATAGTTCACATGAATTTATAGCACTATCAGAAGTTGGTGAAGGTGTTATTTGTTACTGTGACGAAAGTGGATATGCAGCAACAGACGAAAAAGCTGAAGTTGTTTACAAAGTTGATGAAAGTGGAGAAGAAAAAGAAATTGAATTAGTTCATACTCCAAATTGTAAAACAATTGAAGAAGTAGCAGGATTTTTAAAACAAGAAACTTCAAAATGTGTTAAAGCAATAGATTTAGTAGTTTCAGGAGAACCTGTAATTGCTTTTATTCCAGGAGATAGAGAATTAAATCTAACAAAACTTTGTGCTTATCTTGGAGCACCAGAACATGAAGTTGAAATGATGGATGATGAAACAATTCAAAAAATTGGAACATTTGCAGGTTACACAGGACCTGTTGATTTAAAGGTAAGAAAAATTTTAGATAAGAGAGTAACTCTTATGAAAAATACAGTAGTAGGTGGGAATAAGGAAGATCATCACTATATAAATTGCAATTTTGGAAGAGATTTTGATGGAGAAATAGTTGAAGATTTACTTATGGTACAAGAAGGAGATGTTTGTCCATTAAGTGGTCATCCATTAAAATTTGCAAGAGGAATAGAAGTTGGAAATATCTTCCAATTAGGAACAAAATACTCAAAAGCATTAAATGCTACTTTCTTAGATGAAAATGGAGTTAGTCAATATTTTTGGATGGGAAGCCATGGAATAGGAATTACAAGGAGTATTACAGCAATTATAGAACAAAATAATGATGAAAAGGGAATTATTTGGCCTATTCAAGTTGCACCTTATCATGTAATTATTTCAGTTGTAAATATTAATGATGAAGATCAAATGGCTCTTGGTGAAAAAATTCACGATGAATTAGAATCACAAGGTGTTGAGGTAATGCTTGATGATAGAAAAGAGAGAATAGGAGTTAAATTTAATGATAGAGATTTAATTGGAATTCCTCTAAGAATTACAGTTGGGAAAAAAGCTAACGAAAATGTAATTGAATTTTCAACAAGAAGAGAAATGGAAAATGTTGAAATGTCATCTGAAGAAGCAATAAATAGAATTATAGAAGAAGTTAGAAAGATAAAATAAGAACCCCACCCTTCCACGATGCTTCGCATCGGGTGGGTTCCCGGGAACCTTGTTGTTTCACAATAAAAAAATACCACATTTTTATGTGGTATTTTTATCTATTTATAATTGAGATTGATTATATTTTTAATTATTATCATTGTTGGGTATTATAAAAAAATAAGTACAATTTATGATAAGGAGTTTTTTATGGATAGTGAATTAAGTACAAAAATTCAGAAACAAAAAATAAGTCGTGAAAGACGAAAAGAATTAAAAAATAGATTAAAAAAAGAACTTGGAGATAGAATGAGATTTGTTTATATCGCATCATTTCTGTCTTGGATTCAATTTTTGATGAGAATAATTTCTTTTGGATTTATCGCAAAAGGATTTTCAAATTTATATAATAATACAGAATTTAGCCTTTTTACATATGTAATTATTGTAATAGGATTAAATATTTTAGGTTTTGCAATTTCGATTTTTGCAAAAAAATACCAAGGGGTAGCATCTCAATTTGCTAGAGATAATTTAAAAGTTAAATTTTTTGATGCTTTTTCCAAAAGTGAAGAAGCGTTTAAAGGTTATTCTACTGCTGATATACTTACAATTGCATCTCAAGGAATTGATAGTTTAGATACATTTTATAGTAATTATTTAACAACTACTTTAAGAACATATTTTAACTGTGCAACAATTTTATTAATTGTAGCATTTATCTATCCATTAGGAGGTTTGGTTTTCTTAGTAAGCATACCTTTTATTCCGGTTTCAATAGTCTTAATCCAAAAACGTTCTGCAAAAATAATGCAACATTATTGGTCAACATATATGGATGTAAGTAATTTATTTATGGATGATTTAAAAGGTTTAAATACTCTTTATTCTTATTGTGCTGATGGGATTTATGAGAAAAATTTCAATGAAAGTGCTGAAAAATTTAGACTTTCAACTATGGAGCTGTTAAAATTCCAACTTCAATCTGTTGGTTATATGGATGGAGTTATGTATTTAGGAATTGCAATATCAGGATTTTTAGCTGTAAGTTCAATTTCAAATGGTGGAATGTCCATTTTTAATTTTATATTCTTTATACTAATTGCTACTGAATTTTTCACTCCTATTAGAGAGTTAGGATATTGTATGCATTTACTTATGATGAATACAAAAATGGCAGATAGAATTTTTACTTTCTTAGATAGCATTAAAGTTGATAATATAAAAGATGTTTCTAATATTGAATTGAAAAGCATTGACAATATAGAATTTAAAAATGTCTCATTTGCTTATGATGATAGATATATTTTAAAAGATCTTGATCTTATTATTTCAAAGGGTAGTTTATTTGCAATTGCCGGAGAAAGTGGACTTGGAAAAAGTACATTTGCAAAGATATTATTTAAAAATCTTGAAAATTATTCTGGAGAGATTTTACTTGATGGAAAGTCATTAAGAGGTTTTTCAAAAGCAGATATAAATTCATTAGGATTTTATGTTTCTCCTGATTCTTATATTTTTAATGAAAGCATTATGGATAATTTGAAAAAAGCAACAAAAATGTCTCAAAAAGAAATTTTAAATTGGATTGAAGAAAAGAATATCTTAAAATTTGTACAAACATTACCTGATGGTTTTAATACAATTATTGGAGAAAATGGAAGATTAATTTCTCCTGGACAAAGACAACAAATTATCTGTGTTAGAAGTTTACTTGCAAATAGAAAAATTTACATTTTTGATGAAATGACTTCAAGTGTCGATACTGAAAATGAAATTGCAATTTTAGAATTAATCAAAATGATTTCTAAAAAATCTATTGTTATGTTTATTTCTCATAAGATGAAACAAGTTAATGAAGCTGACTTTGTTTTATTTATGGGACATGAAAAGAAATGGGACTTTGGAAAACCTAATGATTTATACAATTCAAACTTTGAATATAAATTATTGTTAGATAAACAAAATGAAATGGAGGAAATTTTAAATGAAAGATAGTATAAAACTAGTAACTAGACTAATTAATTTTATGAAAAATTTACTTCCTGTAATTTTGTTAGCAGTATTCTTTGCAGTTTTTGGATTTCTAATTACAGTATACATTCCTGCGAAAATAATATCACTAGGATTTGACATTTTGAATGGAGGAAAATTAAATATACTTTCCTTAATAATTTTAGTTGTTCTTGCAGTCTCAAGAGGACTATTCAGATATGGTGAACACTATTTTGGACATTACGTTGCATTTAAAGTTTTAGCTGATTTTAGAAGAGAAATTTTTGCGAAACTTAGAAGACTTGTTCCTTCAAAATTAGATTCACAAGATAGTGGAGCTCTATTAAAACTTATAGGAGAAGATGTTGAAGCTCTAGAAGTTTTCTTTGCTCATACGTTAGCTCCAATTACTACAGGACTTATTGTTTCAATAGTGCTTATTTTGTATTATTTACATTATAGTTTACAATTAAGTTTAATTGCACTAACTGTATACTTTATACTTGCAGTTATAATTCCTAATGTATTTTCAAGTAAATTAAAACCACATCTTGAAATTCAACAACAATATAGAAAATCATATACTTCATATTTCTTGGAAAGTTTAAAAGGTATGAAAGACTTACTTCAACTTGGAGTTGAAAAAGAAAGATTTAAGAATTTGGAAAAAGAGAGCAAAATTGTTAATAGAAAAGAAAGAAATGTTGCAAAATTAAACTTTTTACAATTTTCATTTAGCTTTTTAACAATTGGTTTCGGAGTTTTCGCTTTTTCATTTGTTGATTTTGTTCTTGTTAAAAAAGAATTGATTAGCATTAAAGATGCAGTAATTACCCTAGTTGTTTTCAGTTCATCTTTTGCTCCTTTCTTAGAGCTTAGTAGACTTCCATTAGGTTTAGGACGTGCTTTACAAGCTGCAAGACAAACTTTTAGACTATTAGACGAAAAGGAAGCGGTTGGAAATGAAGGTAATAAAGAAGTTGAAAAAATTGATGAAATAAAGTTTGAAAATGTTGACTTCTCATATCCAAATAGAGATAAATTGATTTTTGAAAATTTAGATTTAAAATTCGAAGACAAGAAAATTGTTGGTCTTGTTGGTGAAAGTGGATCTGGAAAGAGCACATTGATGAAAATAGTAATGAAATGGTATGTTGCGAAATCTGGTAAAATATCTTTAAATGATGATGATATTTTGAATATTGATAGCAGAAAACTACAAGAAAAAATTGCATATATACCACAATTTCCACAAATTTTTTCTCAAACAATTAGAGAAAATTTAACTCTTGGAAATAAAAATATTACTGATGATGAAATTTTATACATCGCAGAAAAATGTAGATTAAAAGATAAGATTTTATCAACTGAAAATGGACTTGATACTAAGATAAATTCCGAAAGAGTAATTTTTTCAAGTGGAGAAATGCAAAGGCTTGAACTTATGAGAGCATTATTGAAAAAAGCGGATGTATATATTTTTGATGAGCCAACAAGTAATTTAGACACTTTAAATGAATCTATAATTTTAAATTTAATTAAGGAAAATTGTAAGGGAATGGTATTTTTAATTTCTCATAGAATGAGTACAGTATCATTTGCAGATGTTATTTACAAAGTAGAAAATGGGAAGTGCTTTAAAATTTAGTATTGCAGATTAATTTGAAATATGTTATCATTATCATATCTAAAATATGGGGGTAATATATGAAGAACAAAATTGTTAGATATACTTGGATTGTAATAGGATTAATCTTTTTTGCAATAGGTACAGTTGGTGTTTTTTTACCACTATTACCTACATTCCCATTTTATGTTGTTACATTATTTTGCTTTGGAAGAAGCTCTAAAAAATTACATGATTGGTTCGTAGGAACAAATTTATATAAGAATAATTTAGAAAAGATTACAAATAGAAAAGGTCTTACAGTAAAACATAAACTAAAAATTATAGTATTTTTTACATTGACTATGGGAACTGGTTTTTATTTTATGAAAAATACTAAAATTGGAAGAATTATTTTAGCAATTGTTTGGTTTTTCCATGTAGTTTATTTTATATTTGGAATAAAGACTTTAAAAGATAATGAAGAAGAAATAGAAAATATTTAAACTGATATGAGAAAAACATATCAGTTTTTTTTGTGTTAAAAAATTTTTTTAAAAAATTTTTTTTATTTATTATGCTACTAATTGTTATAAAATTATTTGCAATGGATTTTAAAGGCTAAAACAATAAAATATACTATATATAGTGTATATAAAAATCGTTGACAATATATATTGTTGATGTTATAATCTTACTATCGAACATTTTTTAAGTGTTTTCAATAATATTTTGGAGGTTGTTATGATCAAGGTTATAAAAAGAAATGGTCAAGAAGTTGATTTTGACGCAAATAAAATTGCTATTGCTATAAAAAAAGCAATGCATAGTAGTACTGGTATTTTCGAAGAGGGATTAGCTGAAAGAATTGCATCAGAAATAGAAACTTTTGCAACTACAATTGGCAAAAAAATGAGTATTTATGATATAGAAGATCATGTTTATTATAGTTTAATTAAATATGGCAACCCTGCAACAGCAAGGGCATATGAAAATTATAAAGCTGTTCAAACTTTTAAAAGACTTAAGAATACTACAGATGAAAGCATTCTAGGTCTTCTTGATAAGACTAACTTAGATGTTATAAATGAAAATTCAAATAAAAATGCAATTCTCGCTTCAACACAAAGAGATTTAATAGCTGGAGAAGTATCAAAGGATATTGCAAGAAGAATGTTAATTCCAGTTGATATTGTTCAAGCGCATGATGAAGGAGCAATACATCTTCATGATATGGATTATTTAATTCAACCAATGTTTAACTGTTGTCTAGTTAATATTGGAGATATGCTTGATAATGGAACAGTTATTAATGGCAAGATGGTTGAAACTCCAAAATCTTTCCAAGTTGCTTGTACAGTAATGACTCAAATCATTGCTCAAGTTGCTTCAGGTCAGTTTGGTGGTCAAAGTTTGAATGTTGCTCATTTAGGAAAATATCTAAGAAAGAGCTATGAAAAACATTTAAAACTTGCAAAAGAAATTTTAACTGATGAAGAAGATGTTGAAAGAATTGCTAAAGCTATGACAAAAAAAGAATTAGAAGCTGGAATTCAAACAATTCAATATCAAATAAATACTTTGATGACTACAAATGGTCAAAGTCCATTTGTTACTCTATTTATGTATGTTGAAGATGGTTTTGAGTATGAAGCTGAAGTTGCCCAAATTGTTGAAGAAATATTAAAGCAAAGATTAGAAGGAATTAAAAATGAAAAAGGCGTTTATATAACTCCAGCATTCCCTAAATTAATCTATGTTTTAGATGAAAACAATGTAAGAGAAGATAGTAAATATTATTATTTAACAAAGCTTGCTGCAAAATGTACAGCAAAGAGAATGTATCCTGATTATATCTCAGCTAAAAAGTTAAGAGAACATTATGAAGGCAATGTATTTGGACCAATGGGATGTAGATCATTCTTAGTACCATATAAAGATGAAAATGGTAATTATAAATTTGAAGGTAGATTTAATCAAGGTGTTGTAAGTTTGAACTTACCACAAATTGGAATTTTAAATACTGGAAATGAAGAAGGCTTCTTTGAAATGTTAGATAAAAGACTTGAAATAGTTAAGAAAGCACTTTTATTTAGAAATTCACTACTTCAAAATGTTAAGAGTGATAATTCTCCTATTCATTGGCAATATGGTGCAATTGCAAGACTTAAAAAGGGAGAAAGCATAAAGAAATATCTTGAAAATGGATATTCAACTCTTTCTGTTGGTTATATTGGATTGTATGAAGCTACAATGTGTGTAAAAGGTGTTAGTCATACAACTGAAGAGGGAAAAGAATTTGCTCTTAAAGTTATGAATAGAATTAAAGAAGCTGCTGACAGTTGGAGTGAAGAAACTGGAATGTCATTCTCATTATATGGTACTCCAGCTGAAAGTTTAACTCATAGATTCTGTTCTATAGATAAGAAAAAATATGGTGAAATTAAAGATATAACAGATAAGGGATATTATACAAATAGTTACCATGTTGATGTTAGAGAAGATATTTCTGTTTTTGATAAATTTAGATTTGAAGAAGAGTTCCAAAAATTATCAACAGGGGGTTGTATTTCTTATGCGGAAATTCCGAATATGAACAATAATATTGACGCTGTTGAACAAATGATAAGATTTATTTACGATAATATTCAATATGCAGAGTTTAATACTAAATCAGATTATTGTCATGTATGTGGATTTGATGGGGAAATTATAGTAAATGAACATAATGAGTGGGAATGTCCTCAATGTCATAATAAAGATAAGCAAAAAATGAATGTAACTAGAAGAACTTGTGGTTATCTTGGAGAAAATTTCTGGAATGAAGGTAGAACTAAGGAAATAAAATCAAGAGTTCTTCATATATAGTGAGGGGTTAAAATGAGATATGGTCAGATAAGAGCTTATGATGTTGCAAATGGTGTTGGTATCAGAACTAGTATTTTCGTAACTGGCTGTACACATAATTGTAAAGATTGTTTTAATAGAAAATATATGGATTTTAATTTTGGAGAGATTTGGACGA
The DNA here is from genome assembly GCF_021300775.1 of Parvimonas micra. Lineage (GTDB taxonomy): Bacteria > Bacillota > Clostridia > Tissierellales > Peptoniphilaceae > Parvimonas. The sequence goes on along the minus strand of NZ_JAJTJP010000003.1, from coordinate 126,321 downwards.
AAGATACAACTAATCAAGTAATCGACTATCTTCGTGATGAAAATGTATCAGGTCTTACACTTCTTGGTGGTGAGCCAATGCAAAATGCTAAGGAGCTTCTTGAAATTGTTAGAGATATTAAAAAGAGTGTAAATAAAAATATTTGGATTTATTCAGGATATACTTTTGAAGAAATACTGGAAGACGATAATAGATTTGAACTCTTAAAAGAGTGTGATGTCTTAGTTGACGGGAGATTTGATTATAGATTAAAAGATTTAACTTTAAAATTCAGAGGATCTTCCAACCAAAGAATTATTGATATAAAGAATACACTTGAAAGTGGAAATATTATACTGTTTATGGAGTAAGTATGTTAGAGAAAAAAATATTAAATATTTCAAGAATTGGAAATACAGATAAATATGACCGAAAAAAAGTTGGATATTTTTCGGGTTTGATAGGAACATTTTTAAATGTTACTTTAGGATTATCAAAATTTTTAATAGGTATTTTGGCTAATTCAGTTTCAATAACAGCTGATGCGGTAAATAATTTTTCAGATGCTATTTACTCTTTTGCAACAGTTTTAGGCTTTAAATTTTCTTCTGCTCCACCGGATAAGGATCATCCTTATGGACATGGTAGAGTTGAATATATAACAACTTTAATAATCTCAATGATGGTTATGATTGTAGGAGTTCAGTTTGCAAAGACATCTATCGAAAGAATTATAAATCCTGAAAAAATACTAATGGGAAGAATCGGAATAATATTTTTAGTGATTTCAATAGTAGTTAAACTTTGGATGAGTTTATTCAATAGAAAACTTTCAAAAGTAATAGATTCAAGTATTTTAAAGGCTACCTCAATTGATTGTCTAAGTGACGTTTTTACAACATCGGTTGTATTAATTGCTATGATTTTTGCCGATTATACTACTTTTCCCGTTGACGGAGTTGTGGGTCTAATAGTTTCTGCATTTATACTATTTTCTGGTTTTTCTTTAGCAAGAGAAACAATAAGCCAACTTATTGGAGAAACTCCTGATTTAGAGCTTATCAAATCAGTATTGACGGACATTGAAAATCATAGTGAAATATTAGGAATTCATAATTATACTTTTCATAAATATGGACATTTAAAAACTATTGGTACTGTTGACGTAGAAGTTGACTGTGAAATGAGTTTAGTAAAAGCACATAATCTTATGAGTCTTATTGAAAAAGAAATTTATGATAAATATGAAATTGTACTTGTTATACATGTTGAACCTGTTGGCGGAAACTTTACGGAAAGAGAAATTGAATTAAAAGAAATTACTGAAAATTGGAAAAATCAGTTTGAATATATAAAATCAATTCACGACTTCGCAATCTACAAAGAGGGAGAGGAATATTTTGTAGGTATGCAAGTAGCATTATACGGAAATAAATTAAGTAAAACATTTGATGAAAATATATTTAAATGTGAGATAGAAGAACTGATTAAAAACTACGATAATAATTTAAAAATATCAATAACAATATTATATGATTATTTATAAAATAGCACTTCGGTGCTATTTTTTGTATAATATAAGTATATATTATTATAATAATATATTTTTTTAAAAATCACTTTCTGATATATTTATATTAAATAGACAATAAAAATACTACATAAAAAGTTTTTATTAGATTTTTTTAATAATATTTATTATATAGTAGTTGACAAATGTTATATAATTTGCTAATATTAATTTACAAAGGTATATAATACATACTGTTAATGTTTTAACGTGCCTTTAAAATTTATAATTAAGAGGTGGAAAATATGTTATCATATGCAACATTAAAACATAACCATGGACAAAAAGGTGCTGCTGGAAATAACTGTAATGGTAATAATCATTGCAAAGGGAAGTAGACATCACTATTATTGGAGAAGATATTCTATATCTTCTCCAATAATAGTAGTCTAGATTAATTTAAGAAGGAGAAATAAGATGGGAATTTCAATAAAATGGGATTGCACATATAAATGTAATTTAAATTGTAAACATTGTATAAATGGGAAATTTTTAGGAGATATAGCAAATGAACTAACAGCGTATGAATTTGAAGAAATAATAAAGAATATAGAAAGTACATATAAAATTGATTATATCCACATTCTGGGAGGAGAACCTACAACTAGAAAAGATTTTGTTGATATATGTAAGATTTTAGAAAAATATAGTATTAAATTTGGGTTTAATACAAATTCTTTATTGATGAATGAAAATTTAATTTCTAAATTATTAAGTAACAAGTATCTAGATAATATAGTTTTTAGTATTGAAGGAGATAATGCAGAATTAAATGATAAAATAAGAGGGAAAAAGGTTTTTGATAGGATATTAAAAGCAATAAATATAACTAATGAATGCAAAACAAAGTTAGATTCCAAAGTTGATTTGGTTGCTAATATAGTTCTAAGTAAATTAAATTATCGTTATATAGGAAGTTTCATTGATTTTTGTATTAAAATAGGAATCAATAGAATTGATATTTTGGAACTTATTGAGGATGGAAATGCTAAAGATATAAATTTGTCGCTTTCTATGGAAGAAATTATAGAAGTTATGCAAATTATATCACAAAAATATGAAAATGTTAAAGACAGAATAAAAATATTACCAAAATTTGTGAGACCTTTATCAAAAGATTTTATGAAAACTGTTTATGGATTGGATTTTCCAAAAATAACTCATGGTTGTGGGGCTGGTACGAGTTTTTGCTTTTTGGATAATAAAGGAAATTTATATCCATGTGATAGATATTGCCATATTAATGAATTAGAAAATTGCAATAATTCAATAAAAAAGGATTTTTTGAAAATTTGGAATAAAGAAGATTTTTCTATTCCTTTCCAAATTATAGAGAATAGTACATATAAAAATTTATATCCTTGTAAGAATTGTAATTATTTTATGCAAGAGTGTTTTCCTTGTCCTTTATATATTAGTGATAATGATAAAATTCATCAATGTGATTATTTTATTGAGAATATTAATATCAAGCGTTTTGAAAATATATCACTAGTAAAGGAGAGTATTAGAGTATCAAGAAGTTATGAAAATAACATATTAATAAGCACTAAGACTTTTAGCACTATACAATTGAATGAGTATTGTTACGATATTTTAAAAAATATTATGAATTTTAAAATTAAAGACTATAATACATTAAAAATATATTGTAGAAACAAAAAAATTGATATGATTGAAATGACAAAATTTTTGAACTATTTAAAAGATGAAGGGTTTATTGAGTATGAATAGTATAAGAAATTATTTAAAACTTATGTCTTATATAGGAGAATATAGAGTTAGAAGGTTCAAGATAACTTTGCTTTGTGCATTTTCTGTTATTTTGTATGCAATTGCTCCATATATGATAGGAAGACTTGTTAATATGGTTCAAAATAGTGAAGATTTTTCAAAAGTTTTAAATTTTGGAATTTTACTCATAATTTTAGGAATATTACAGGCATTTTTTGATTCATATCAAAATTATAAGTGGCATACATATAGGGTTGAATACATGAATTATTTTAGAAGTATTATGTTAAAAGGAGCTTTGGATAAGTCTCCGGAGTATTATAAACAAAATCCAAGTGACTTAACTTCAAGAATTTTACATGATTGCGAAACTGTAAGTGAAGATATTAGTATAGGACTTCCAATGTTATTTTTGAATATTCTTAATATCTCAATAGTTCTGGGACTTATGTTTTATATGTCTTTTAAACTTGCAATTATTGTTTTATTTGTAATTCCAATTTATACAATATTTTTTAAAAAGGTTGATAGTGCTATAAGAAAGAACAGTAAAGATGAAAGAGAACATTTTGCATTGGTAACGGAAAGTGTAAAGGAATATACTGATGGAATATTTCAAATAAAAATTTTTGGGAAAGAACAATTCTTTTTAAATAAGTTTAGGGAAAATATAAAGAAATATGAAATTTATTTAAAAAACATAAAGAAATATACAGCAATAGGATATGGACTTACAGGTCTTATTGTAATACTTTTACCAATTGCAATATTACTTTTTGGAGCAATGGAAGTTAATTCAGGAAATATGTCTTTAGGTTCATTATTTGCATTTTATTTTTATTTAGGTTATCTTTATGAGCCTATGAGAAATTTATCAGATTGGTTTTCAGGTGTTCAGGTAACTCTTGGAATGAGTGATAGAATTTTAGAATTTGTTGATAGTGCAGAAGTTGAAGATAAGAAAGAGGCTATTTCAAGCATAGATACTATAAAAGTTGAGAATCTTACTTTTTCTTATGACGAAAAAAATTATATATTTAAAAATTTTAATACAGAAATGGAAAAGGGAGATATTATAGGAATTGTCGGTCCATCAGGTTCTGGAAAAAGTACATTAGTAGATTTGCTTTTAAAGAGGATTTTAAATTACAATGGTAAAATTACAATAAATGGGATAGATCTAAAAGATATAAACAGAACTTCTTACTACAATTTGATTTCATATCTTGAACAAGATGCCTTTTTATTTAAAGGTTCATTAAAAGAAAATATAGCTTTTGATAATTTTGATGAAGATAATTTTGAAATTTCTACTGAATTATCACAGGTTAAAAAGTTTAATACAAAAAAAGATGGAAATTTTGAAATTGAAATTAAAGGGAAAAATGTTTCGGGTGGAGAAAAGCAAAGAATTGCTCTTGCGAGAGCTTTGTATAAAAATTCTAATTTGTTGATTTTAGATGAATTTACTTCTGCTTTAGATTTTGAAACAGAACAAGAAGTTGTTAAAAATATTGAAAAAATTAGTAATGATAAGATAATACTAATAATAACTCATAGAAAATTACCATTATCTATTTGTAATAAGTTGATAGATCTTGAAAAATAGATTTAAGGAGAGAAATATGAAAATAATTTTATCACCTGCAAAGACAATTTCTAAAACTTGTGAGAGGTTTTCTTCAGGATTTGATTTTTCTGATAAAACAAAAGAAATTTTAAAGAATGTTCCGGAAGTTTTGGTTTCAAAAGATTATTGCAAGGCTTTTTATATGTATGATGGAATGTGTTATAAAAATATAAAAAGAGAAGATTTTGATGAGTATGATTTAGAGTATATAAGAGAGCATTTAATTATTATTTCTGCACTTTATGGTGCGCTTAAACCTTTTGATTTAATTAATCCATATAGACTCGATTTTCTTATGAAAACAAAAATGGGAAATTTATATAATTTTTGGAAAGATGATATTGCTAAGAACATTTTAAAAGATACAGATTTCGTTGTTAATCTTGCAAGTGATGAATTTTCAAAAACAGTTAAAAAGTACATTTCAGAGAAGCAAATTTTGGATTTTGAATTTTATGAAAAAGTCGATGAAAAATTAAAAAAACATTCTACGATTTCAAAAAAAGCAAGAGGAATGATGCTTAATTTTATGACTAAAAATAAAATTGAAAATATAGAAGATATAAAGAAATTTGACAAAGAAGGATATGTATTTGTTGAAAAAATGTCTTTAGAGAATAAATTTGTATTTGTGAAAAATAGCTAGAAATCTCATAAATTTAGAATATGAGTAAACAAAATAAGGACTTATATTCAATTCGTTTAATTTCTATTGAGATTACATACTAGGGATTAGATTTACAGAGTAGTATTAAGTAAATATTTTTTATTTTATAATTATTACTTCAAAAGTGTAAAAACTTTTGGAGTTTTTTTGTTTAAAATATTTTTTATAAAAATGTTTACCTAAGATTAAAAATTTAAGAATAGTGATTTAATTATAAGAAAAAATTATAAGTAATTATAAAATTTTTGTTAGCAAATATAGTATTTACAATAAAATAGAAAAAATAATTACAATATTATATTCTTTTTCCGAATTTTGTGAAATCCATTTGACAAATACGTTTTCTTTTGGTATCATAACTTTGCATAGCAAATATTATACTACATTTACGTTTTTTTAGGTAAAATATGGTTAATTTTATTTATTAATTTGTAAATTAAATGATTGGAGTTAGATTTATGGCAAAGATTAAAAGAAGTATTATAATAGGATTTATAGTTTTATATTTAGTTTTGATGTCAGGTCAAATGGAAAATTTAGTTTCTTTTTTAAATAAGGGAAAAATATATTCATGGGGAATGGATTTTGTAAATGTAGTTAGAAAGTACGAGATAGCCCTTTATGTAATTATAATTTTTTTCAGCATTTTTTTGAGAAATGTAAATTCAATAGAAAAAAACAGTGAAAAATTTAAAATAAAAAACTTAAAGAAATATATATTATCAGTGATTATTTCTTTAACTTTAATTATAGTATTTGGAATTGCATTAACTAAACTTTTATATTATTTTAAAATATCAGGTGATAGTTTTGGTAAGACAGATTTTTTTGCTTTTCAATATAATTATTTGAATTATGTATTTATTACATTATTTTCAGCATATGCAGAGGAAATTATATTTAGAGGATACTTTTTTGGCACTTTATATGATATTTATAACGGAACGAACAAATATGTTAGATTTTTTACTGCAAGTTTAATTTCTGGAATAATATTTGGTATATTGCATGAGGGATTATTTGACTATAGAATGATTCACTATGTATTTATGTCAATTGTTTTATCATATCAATATAAATATTGTAAAAATATTTATATCGTAGGATTTACACATCATTGTGTAAATATTGTGGGCATGGGAATAAATATGTTTCTTTTGAACTAGAAGTTTATAAGTTGTAATATATTTAAAATGATGTGATTTTTAGGAGAAAGTTATGAGTGTTAAGACAAATAATTTTATTGTATCATTCTTGATATCATTGGTGTATTTTTTAGGAATTTCAAGATTTCCTACATTGGCAAATAAGTATATAAAATCAGAATTTGTGATTAAAAACTTAACAAATATAAATATTGCTTTAACTTTGATTTTTGCGATTATTGTATATTTGTTTTGTAAAAAATTCCCTACAAATTCAATATCCAAAGATGGTAAAAAGGAATCTTTATTAAAATCTATTTTGATTGGGGCATGTTCAGGAATAGTTTTATTAGTTGTAATTCAAATTTTATTTAAAATTTTAGGATTTTTAGGTTATAGTTATGATATGACAGGGGAATTTATTAGAATTAAAAATGTGGTTTCTAATAATAAAATGGCATTAATAAATTTAGTTTTTATTATTCCTTTTGTAACTGAAATAGTTTATAGAAATGTAGTATTCGGCTATTTATATGATTTATATGAAGGTGGATACAAATTTGTACGATTATTCACACCGGCTTGTTTATCAGGAATATTGTTTGCACTTATAAATTTAAAAAATACACTTCCTATAGTAGTAGAAATTGTGATTATCTCCTTAACTTTTGGATATGTTTATTTAAAGACAAAGAGAATAGAAAGTGCTATAGTTGGACATATTGTATTTAGTACTGGAATTGTAATACTTTCATTTGTTTTAAAGACAAGTGTTTTATAAAATAGAATATAAAAAAAGCACCTAATATTATTTAGGTGCTTTTAAATTTATTTTAAATAATCATGTACTGCTTGAACGAAGAATTTTACTCCATTTATAAAATATTTTTCATTAAGTCCAAATTTTCCGTTGTGGTGAGGGTAGGCAATACCATCAACATAAAGAGGGTTTCTTAAAAATACATAAGCACCTTTTTTCTCTTCAAGATAATAAGCGAAATCTTCACCAGCTAAGATTGGTTTTTGTAAAACTTGAACATTTTCTTCGCCTAATGCATTAATTGCACTTTGTTTAGCAAAGTCTACGATATCATTATTATTTACAACAGGTGGTGGACCATAATGGTATTCATAATCTGCTTTTGCTCTCATTGCAATTGCCATATTAGTTGCAATTTCTTCAATTCTTGTAGCTATAAACGCTCTAATTTCTTTTGAAACAGCTCTAACTGTTCCAACTATTTCAACTTCTTCTGGAATTATGTTAAAAGCACTTCCTGCATTTATCATACAAACTGATATTACAGCAGTATCAACAGCATTTATTTCTCTTGAAACTATATCTTGAATTGCTGAAATAATATGAGTTGATGTAGTTATTGGATCTATGCTCATATGAGGATAAGCACCATGGCTTCCTTTACCTTTTACTTTTATAGTAAATTTATCCATACAAGCCATCATTGAACCATATTTTACACCAATTTTACCTTCATCAAGTTCATCTGTTGTATTTCCATTGTGTAATGCTAATATGAAGTCAACTCCTTCTAAAGCACCACCTTTAATCATATCAATTGCACCTGATCCTGTTTCTTCACCAGGTTGTAATAAGAATTTAACTGTTCCACGTATTTTATCTTTCATTTGATTTAATGCGTAGATTGTTCCTAACATCATCGCAGCATGTGCATCATGACCACAAGCGTGCATATTTTGATTTGTAGATTTAAAAGGTAAATCTACAAATTCTGGCATTGGAAGACCGTCCGTATCTGCTCTTAAAGCAATACATTTATCTCCTTCAAGTTCTCCTTTAATTGTAACTAAAATTGAAGAATCATTAGGGAAGTCTGTTCTATATTCAACACCAATTTCATCTAAAACTTTTTTTAGATAAGCTGTAGTTAATGGAAGATCATTTCCAAGTTCCGGAATTTTGTGTAAATCACGTCTCCAATTAATAACTTTTTCTTCTAAATTTTTAATATCTTTAATTAATTCCATAATACTCCTCTATAAAATTGCTAATTATATTAAAATTATTTGTTGTTCTTTTTGTTATAGTCAAAAATTCCAAAAGCTGCAGTTGAAAATACTGCGATAGGAATCATTAAATAAACTGGTAGTGCTTTTGATAATAACATTGCCATTACTATAACTAGTGCGAATGTACCATATTTTAAATTTTTTGATGCAAACATTGCAAACATTGCACCGAAAATTGCAGATGATACATATTTAAACGCTGTTATTACTACTGGTGGGAATAAACTTAATAATGCTTGTCCTCCAATAGCAGCTATTGTTATAATGATAATATTTGTAAAAATTGAACCTGCAATACCTAAAGTTGCAATAAGTTCAGCTTTTTTAGTACCTGGTTCTACTCCTAAACTTTCTTGAGCTATTACGGCACAAGGTACTCTCATATTTCCTATATTTCCTGATAAGAATGACATATATGTACCAGGTAAGCCTAAAATAGGGAAGTAGCAAATTGGTTCAACTACTGAGTAAATAGCAAACATTGATGCTGTATACATCCAACCAGTTAAAATATTACTCCAACCTGGAAAAGCTCCTTTAGCAATCCATAAATAAATTGCTGGTATAAAACATAGAGGTATAGCAATTAAATTTGTAAAACTTCCATATCTTATAATAGGTTTAGTAAAAGATTTATCGTAATTATTCATCTTACATACCTCCTAATTTTAAATAAATTACAGCTGATAACATTCCAGCTAACATTGCAACACCTAAAGTGTATTCTTTAAATTTTGGATATTTATCTGATAATTTTGTTAAACCAAACATTACAACTGCAGCTCCTATTGCTGAAACCATGAAAGGTCTAGTTTCAGGATTTAATCCCTTCATTATTTCTGCTCCACAAAGGTAAGCGAATGATCCACACATAGCAGCAATACTTATAACTCCAAGTTTTTTTGCATCTCCACCAGAAACTTTTTTAGTAATCTTATCTAATTGATGAGAGAAAAGTCCAGTAGTTAATAACCAAGCGCTTCCGTTTAATGCCATTACCCAAGCGGCATTTGCGAAGTGGACTAATTCAAATCCATTTCCACCAAGTTCTACTCCCATAGCTTTTGCAGCCATGCTTGATGCAGCAAGTTCTGCAGGTGCTGAACCGATTATAGCAAGACGCATCCAAGAAAGAGGCCCTCCTATAACTGACATAAGACCAAGCATTACTACGAAAACTCCTAATGCAGGTCCTATTGAAGAAACAGCTCCAATTTTAAATGCTTTTTTTGCATCACTTTTTGACAAATCTACTAAATCAGCAGATTGAATTGCTTTTTTTGAAAATATGTAAGCTTGAATTAATACTAAAAGCCCTACTGGTAAACATAAAATCCAAAATATTGGACTATTGGCGATTTTTAAATATTCCATTTGAATTCCTCCTAATTTTTTATATGTCTATATAATAACTTAAAAAAATTTCTATTCCTATGGAATATTTTACAAAAAAATATACTTTTTTTAGTAAAAAAATACAACTGTTATTTTAACAGTTGTATTAATCTATATTATTTTTATTTAGTTTTATATATCTGTAACCTAATTCTAATAAAAATCTTGTATTATAATCATCTAAATCTTTATTTATAATTTCAGATATTTTTTCAAATCTATATTTAATAGTATTATAATGTAAAAATTGTTTTTTTGAAGTTTGTTTTAGACTCCAATTATTTTCAATTAAGTGTGTTAAAGTTTCAAAATAAGAAGTATCTTTTTCTTTATCATAATTGACAAGTTTTAGAACATCATTTATAAAACTAGGCGTTTTTGAAGAATTTATAGTATTATTCAAAATTTTGAAAAATTCTATATCATCATATTTGAAAATTCCATCATTTTCTTGTAAAAGTCTTCCTATCTTAATACAGTCCATAGCTTCTTGATAACTCTTGTCTATATCTATTATATCTTCGCGAATGTTGCCCATTCCAACAGTAAAAGTAAAGTCGAAATTTTCTTTAATGATTTGTTTTATCCTTTTTACAATAGATTCTAATTGATATAATAATGAATTATCAATTGAATTATGTTTTGTAATTAATACTAAACTATCACTCTTTTTGTAGTATAAAGCTTTACTTTTTAGAATTTCGAAATTTTGTAATATTTTTTCAAATACTTTTCTTTTTACTTCTTGAAGTTTTATATTTTCTAGTGGATTTTGAACTAAATTGTATTTAAAATTATCTATATCAAAAATTACAACAGAATTATATCCACTTATATCAATATTAAAAAGTTTTGCCCTAGTTAATAGCTCCTCTCTAGAATGAACATTACCACTTAGAATATCACTAATAAAGTCATTTAAATAATTTTCTTTTAGCTTAACTATGGTTATTTCTTTTTCTATTTGTATTAAAACAATCTCTAAAGCATATTCTATTATTGTATTATCAAAGTCTGATAATTTAGACTTTGTTGTATTTAAAACTAATTTTCCAATCTCTTTATTTTTGCTGAAAACACTTTTTGAAAATAGTCTTTGTGATTCTGTAAATTCTTTATTATAATATTTTTTATCTAAAAAATAGTCATAGAAAATATAATCGATATTTAATAAATTGTATAGATAATCTAAAGTTGTTTCCAATGATTTATTTTCTAGTACAATTCTAATAAAATTATTTCTAATCTTTTCGGTTTTTGTAAGATTATCAACTTTGCTGTCTATAAGTTTTGCTAAAATAGGAGTTAAAATTGCTGAAAAAGGATAATATATAGGAATATTAATTATAGGAAATCTTAGTTCGTTTGCAATTTTTATCATTTCTTCAGGAATTTCACTAAAATATCTTTCTATCTTTATTCCTAAAGCACAACAACCTAATTTTTTTAATCTTTTAATGTAGTTTGTAATCTCCTTTTCGTTTTGTTTGAAAATATATCCAGAACTAATTACAAACTCATTTCCACAAGCAAATGTTGCTCCATCAGGAGCATCAAGAACTGTAGTATGTAAAATTTCAAGTTCATCTATATTGAAATTAGTAAGTAGTTCAAAATCTTCAAACATATCCAAAATTTCAGTTAATTTCATTTTTTACTCCTTTCTAAGATTCATTAATTACTATATATTTTACCACAAAAATTTAGAATTTTCATTTAAAACATGAAAACTATTTCGTACAAAGTATTGAAAAAAAGTATTTTTGATATATAATATATGTGATAAGGTTAATTAAATAGTTTTATTTGTTTGTGTTATAACATATTTATTAGTTGTTGTATTTTAGAAATAGTTTTGTAGGAGGATATGTTATGAAAAAAATTTTCAGTTTAATTGTTGTAATATGTATTTGTTTATCATTTACAGTTATGAGTTTGCCTTTTTTTCATAATATTTAATATATGATTAGTTTAGAGATTTTGATGTTTTTACTAGTAGTTATAGATGGTGTTTTAATCTATTTTTACATAGAAAAAACAAAAGATATAACAATTATTGTAGAGTTTTCTATTGAATTTATTTCAATAGTTTTGACTATTATTACGACAACTGATATATCTTTATTTACATCTATAATTCATGGATTGATTATAGTTTTAATGTCTATTTTATTTATAATATTTAGAAAGATATTATAAGAGGTAGTTATGATAAAGAATATGATGAGCTGTCTAGTGATAATTTGTTAAAATGGTTTCAAAAATATAATATTAATTAATTAGTATTGGTAAACTAGTATTTATTGTAAACTTGGTTTTTGTGTTTTTTAATATCAAAATCCGAGTTTTTTAGTTAGTTTTTCATTTTTTATTAAATGTGAAAACAATTTTACTTAAAAACTTGAAAAAAAAGTATTTTTGATATATAATTTTAGTGAGTGAAAACTTAAAAAAATTTATTAAGGAGTGTGTTTTATGACTAAAATAGCTGTTATTGGAGCAGGCCCAGGAGGATATGAGGCTGCAATCAGAGCTGCACAAATGGGAGCAGAAGTTGTACTTATTGAGGCAGATAGACCAGGTGGTACTTGTTTAAACAGAGGATGTATCCCGACAAAAACACTTTGGAAAAATGCTGAAATTATGGAAAATATCCATAGAAAAGCAGAATTCGGTTTACTTATGGACGAATGTAAAATTGATCCAATAAGACTTAATGAAAGAAAATGCGAAGTTGTTGAAAAAATCGTAGGTGGGGTAGAATTTTTAATTGGTTCTTATCCAAATATTGAATATCTAAAAGGTTTTGGTTCTTTTGTTGATCCACATACAATTCATGTTAAATTAAATGATGGTTCAGAAAAAGATGTTACAGCTGACTACATAATTATTGCTACTGGTTCTAAACCAAGCGTTCCACCAATTGCTGGAACTGATTTACCAAATGTAATTACAAGTGATGAATTCTTAGATTTAAAAGAAATTCCACAAGAACTTGTAGTTGTTGGTGGTGGAGTTATAGGTATGGAATTTGCTAGTATCTATGCTCAATTTGGATCTCAAGTAACTGTTATTACAAACGGTGTTTTACCAGCTACTGATGGAGAAATTCAAAAAAGAATACCAAGTATTTTCAAAAAAGCAGGAATTAAGATCATAAACAAAGTTCGTGCTAGTGAAATTACACAAGAAAACGGAAAATTAAAAGTTTCAGCTAAGAGAGTTGATAAAGATAAAGTTGAAGAAGCAGAAGGTACAATGGTTCTTTTAGCAACAGGAAGAAAAGCTAATATTGATGGATTAGAAATCGAAAAAGCTGGCGTTGTTACCGAAAGAGGAGCTGTAGTTACTGATAAAGGATTTAAAACAAATGTTGACCATATTTATGCAATTGGTGACGTTGTTTATGGAAATGTTCAACTTGCTCACGTTGCAAGTGCTCAAGCAATCCATGTTGTTGAAAAATTAATGGGAGAACACCCTGAAATTAATTTAGACATCGTTCCTGCTTGTACATTTACTTTACCTGAAGTTGCTCAAGTTGGTTTAACTGAAGAAGAAGTTATTGCTCAAAATATTCCATATGTTAAGAGCAAATTTATGTTCAGTGGAAATGGTAAAGCTGTTTCATTAGGAGAAGCTGATGGATTTGTAAAAGTTATCGCAACTGAAGACTTAAAGAAAATTTTAGGTATCCATATTATTGGACCTCATGCAAATGACTTAATTCATGAAGGAACTGTTGCAATGGCAAATGATATGGGAGTTGAATCAATAGGAAAGATGATTCACGCTCACCCAACTCTATCAGAAGCATTTATGGAAGCTATTCACCAATTAGAAGGAAAATCAATCCATAGTGCACCTGCAAAATAATTATTTTGTTAGAATTTTAGGGAGCGTAAGCTCCCTTTTTTATTTAAAGGGGTAAGAATGAATATTTTTGAACAAATTGCAAAAGAGTTAAATATCAAAGTAGGACAGGTTGAAAATACTGTAAAACTTATTGATGAAGGTAATACAATTCCTTTTATCGCTAGATATAGAAAAGAAGTTACAGGAAATTTAGACGATGAAATACTTAGAAATTTAGAACAAAAATTACAATATTTAAGAAACTTAGAACAAAGAAAAGAAGATGTTATAAGATTAATTGACGAGCTTGGCGAGTTAACAGAAGAATTAAGAAAAGAAATCATAAATGCTGAAACACTTTCTAAGGTTGAAGATATTTATCTTCCATTTAGACCAAAGAAGAGAACTAGAGCTACAATAGCTAAGGAAAAAGGTCTTAAACCACTTGCTGATTTAATTTTAGATAGAAAACTTAATGAAAGCAATTTTGAACAAAAAGTTTCCGAATTTATTGATGAAGAAAAAGAAGTTTTAACTATTGAAGATGCAATGGCAGGAGCTTTAGATATTATTGCTGAAATGGTATCTGAGGATAAAGATTTTAGAGATATTTTGAGAAAAGATGCAAATAAAAACGGAGTTTTAGTTTCTGAAAAAGGAAAAGAAGAAAACAATGTTTATGATATGTATTATGAATTTTCTGAAAAAATTTCAAAACTTCCTCCTCATAGAATTCTTGCTATTAATAGAGGGGAAAAGGAAAAAGCTTTAAAAGTTTCTGTAAAATTAAGTGATGAAAAAAATATTGATGATATTTTATTCTCATTATGTATGGATAAGAGCAATTTCTGTTATAAATTTTTAAAAGAAGCTGTTGTTGATGGTTATAATAGATTGTTATTTCCTCAAATTGAAACAGAGATTAGAGCTGATTTAAAAGAAAAGGCAGATACTCAATCAATAGAAGTTTTTGGTAAGAATTTAAAACCATATATTATGCAATCTCCAATTCTTGATAGAGTTGTTTTAGGAATAGACCCAGGATATAGAACTGGTTGTAAGGTAGCTGTAATTTCTAAGACAGGATCTGTTTTAGATCATGTAAATATTTATCCTACAAAACCACAAGAAAAGATTAAGGAAAGTAAGGATATTTTAGCAAAACTTATTAAAAAATATGATGTTAGTTTAATTGCAATAGGAAATGGAACAGCAAGTCGTGAAACTGAAAAAGTTGTTGTTGAACTTATAAATGAGTTAAAAAAAGAAGATTTATTCTATTCAATTGTAAATGAAGCTGGAGCTTCTATTTACTCAGCTTCAAAGCTTGGTCAAGAGGAATTTCCGGATTTAGATGTTACTGTTAGAGGAGCAATTTCAATAGCTAGACGTATTCAAGACCCAATGGCAGAACTTGTAAAAATTGAACCAAAACATATTGGTATAGGTCAATATCAACATGATGTAAATCAAAAACAATTAACAGAAACATTATCTGATGTAATAGAAGATTGTGTAAATAAAGTTGGAGTTGATGTTAATACTGCTTCATTCTCTCTTTTATCATACATTTCAGGTATGACAAAAACTATGGCTAAAAATCTAGTTTCATATCGTGATGAAAATGGTGCTTTTAAAAATAGGGAAGAAATTAAGAAAGTAAAGGGAATTGGACCAAAAGCATATACTCAATCTGCAGGATTTTTAAGAATTAGAAATGGAGAAAATCCTCTTGATAATACTGCTGTTCACCCTGAAAGTTATGAAATAGCTGAAAAATTATATGGACAAGATTTAGATAAGATAAATGTTTCAAAACTTTCAAAAGAATTAGGAGTAGGGGAATTAACTTTAAAAGATATTATTGAGGAATTAAAAAGACCAGGTCGTGATATAAGAGAAGATATGCCAAAACCTATTTTAAGATCTGATGTACTTTCAATTGAAGATTTGGAAGTAGGAATGGAATTAAAGGGAACGGTAAGAAATGTAGTTGACTTTGGAGCTTTTATAGATATTGGAATTAAAAATGATGGACTTGTTCATATTTCACAAATTTCAAATAAGTATATTAAACATCCTTCAGAAGTATTAAAAGTTGGAGATATAGTTAAGGTTAAAATATTAGAAATTGACCTTGAAAAACAAAAGGTAAAATTAACTATGAGATAAGATCCTCGATGTTTTGCATCGGGGGGTATCTGGAAACTTTGTTACTAAATAAAAAAGAAATGTGTTAAACACATTTCTTTTTTTGTTAAATAATTTAAGAATTTTTTTAAGAAGAGTTGTCATATATTATAAGAAATTTTTTAGTTCTAGTTAGTCACGAAATGTTGGAATTTCAGATAAATCTATTTTACATAAGAAAAACTTATTAATAATCCTTATCCATAGAAAAAAACTATTAGACTATTTTATAACTGTATGATAATATAAGCGTAATGATAATTTTTTATGTATTAATAAAATAATTTATCAGATATAAATATTCTATTTAGGAGGTTATGAATGAATATTCAAGAAAGTGTTAAACTAATTAATTCGTATTTAGACTTAAATCGTAAAGTTGTTGGGGTTAAATTCTTCCACGACGAAGAAAGTTATGAAAATTTTGAAGTACCTGAAAGAGAAACTAAAGTTACATATTGTAATGCTGTTAATTTAGCATCAAAAGGTTCAAACATAAAGGTTAGAAAGGTACATCAAGGTTGTCCAAATGGATCAGTTGCTTTTGGCTTTAATCAAGCACCACCAAAGTTAGCATCAGGTGAAGCTAGACTAAGCAAAAATATTTATAAAGATCTTGAAACATCTAAAAGTGTTTCTGATGAAATGATATTTTTAAAAGATAAAATCTACGGAATGGCTGTAATGCCTTTAGAAAATTTTACAGTTGAACCAGATGTTGTTGTTATGGTTGAAAAAGCTTATAACATCATGAGAGTTGTTCATGGATATTCTTATTTTAATGGATATTCTCCAGAAATGAAAACTGTAGGATTACAAGCTGTATGTCACGATCTTACAACTCTTCCTTATGAACATGGAACAATTAATATTACATTCTTATGTCCAGGAACAAGATTAATGGCTAACTGGCATCCAGATGAATTAGGTATCGGTATGGCTTGGAAACATTGGTATAATGTTGTTCAAGGAATTGTTGAAACAACAAATCCATTTGAACGTAATGGAAATAAGAGAAGAATCATTAAGAAGATGAAATCCAATAAAATGGATGACTCTGTAATTGAATTAAACAAGAATTACGATACTGGAGTATATGTAGGTGGACCTATAGATAAATAAATTAAAAATAGTTAGGAGTTTCTTTTAAAGAAATTCCTAACTTATATTAGTAAAGGAGAATTTTATGAATTTGTTAAAAAAATTACCTATTCCTATTGCTGGGTTAATATTATCAATGTTCGCATTAGGAAATTTATTACAATCTTATAGCAATGCTGTTAGATTAGGCATTGGTGCGGTAGCATTAATTTTATATTTTCTTTTTGTTTTAAAAATTATAGTTCTTAATTGCAAATTAAAAACTGTATTGGAAAATCCAGTTGCTGCAAGTGTTCTTTTAACAATTACAATGGCAACTATTTTACTTAGTAGTTACGCAAAACCATATTCATCAGGTTTAGCTGTTGCGTTTTGGTTTGCAGGTGTAATATTACATACATTACTTATGGTTTGGTTTAGCTTAAAATTCTTACCAAATTTTTCAATTAAAAAAGTATTTCCATCTTGGTATATAGTATATGTTGGTATTGCAACAGCTAGTGTTACAGCTGGTGCTGCTGGACAATTAAAATTAGGACAAATTTGTTTTTGGTTTTCATTGGTTTCTTATTTAGTTTTAATCCCTGTAGTTTGTTACAGAGTGTTTAAAGTTAAAGAAATTCCAGAACCAGCACAACCTACATTCGCAATATTATCTGCACCAGGTTCACTTGTACTAGCAGGATATTTGAATACTTTTCCAGAAAAGAGTTTTACTTTTGCAACTGTTTTATTTGCAATTTCAGTATTATTCTATATTATAGTTTTGGTTAATTTACCAAGATTATTAAAATTAAAATTTTCACCAGGATTTTCAGGATTTACTTTCCCATTAGTAATTAGTGCGATTTCATCTAAATTATTTAATGGATATGTAACTAAAGTAAATGGTGCAAATTCAATTTTAAAATTATTTGTTAATTTCCAAGAAATATTAGCGACTGTTATAGTGCTATATGTATTTATTGGTTATATGAAATTTTTATTAGAAAAAGAAAACTAAAATTTTTTAAAAATTACTTGACTAATCTTATTCTTTATGGTAAAATATTCGAGTAATATGATTAATGAAGTAGAGTACTCGCTCTCACCTAGTTACTATTTTGTTTCAGGTTTATGTTAATAATTTAAGTTTTGTAATTATTATGGCGAGTTTTTACTCGCCGTTTTTTTATATGGAGGTGTTATTATAAAAGAGCTTTTAATTAATGAAGAAATTAGAGCAAAAGAAGTTAGATTAATTGATGCAGAAGGTAATCAAATAGGAGTAGTTTCAATTTCTAGAGCAATGGAAATGGCAAGCGAAAAGAAATTGGATCTTGTAAATATTTCTCCAAATGCTAATCCACCTGTTTGCAAAATATTAGATTATGGAAAATATAGATATGATTCTTTAAAGAAAGAAAAAGAGTCAAAGAAAAAACAAAAAGTTATAAATGTTAAAGAAATTAGACTTACTCCAAGTATTGATAAACATGATATTGAAGTTAAAGCAAAACATGCAAACAACTTCTTAAAAGGTGGAGATAAAGTAAAAGTTTCTGTAAGATTTAGAGGTAGAGAATTGGGACATACTGAAATTGGTAAGTTAGTTTTAAATAAATTTAAAGAACTTACTGAAGAATATGGAAATGTAGAAAAAGATTCTGTAATGGAAGGTAGAAATATGACAATGTTTTTATCTCCAAAACAACAAGATTAATAGGAGGTTTTAGGTATGGCTAAAATGAAAACACATAGAGCGTCAGCTAAGAGATTCAAGAGAACTGGTACTGGTAAGATTAAAAGATTTAAGGCATATAAGAGCCATTTAACAAGTAAAAAATCATCAAAGAGAATTAGAAACTTAAGAAAATCAACAGTTATCAGTAGTGGAGATCAAAAAAGAATCAATCATATGATTCCTTAATTATGGAGGTAAAGAGTAATGGCAAGAATAAAACGTAGTTTAAATGCAAGAAAAAAACATAGAAAAGTATTAAAACAAGCTAAAGGATATTACGGAGCAAAGTCAAAATTATTCAAAGTTGCTAACCAAGCAATTATGAAATCTATGACTTATGCTTTCATCGGAAGAAAGAGAAAGAAAAGAGATTTCAGAAGTCTATGGATTGCTAGAATTAATGCTGGAACAAGACAATATGGTTTAAGTTATAGCAAGTTTATGTATGGGCTAAAGAAAAACAACATAAATATGAATAGAAAAATGCTTTCTGAAATGGCTATTAATGATCCAGAAGGATTCAAAAAATTAGTTGAATTAGTAAGATAGAGAAATGTCCCTTCATAAGAAGGGATTTTTTTTGGAGGTTAATTTGAAAAAAATTATAGATAATATAAAAGATAAACTTGAATCAAATCCTCCAGCAGTTTTAACTTTAGGTTTTTTTCTGGTTATAACAGTTGGATCAATTTTATTGTTTTTACCTTTTTCATCTAAAAACTTAAATTTTACAAATTTTTTAGATTGTGTATTTATATCAACTTCATCTGTTTGTGTAACAGGTCTTTCAACTATAAATATAACTAATGAATTTAATTTTTTCGGGAAAACAGTCATAATGTTATTAATTCAAATGGGAGGATTGGGTTTTATGACTATGGCTACAATGGTAGCGATGATTTTAGGTGAAAAGATAACTTTAAAAGATAGGCTTGTAATTCGAGAACAAATGGGCTCTACAAAACTTAGTGGAATGGTTAAACTGATAAGATATGTAATTTTTTCAACTTTTTTAATAGAGGGGCTGGGAGCGATTTTACTTTCTTTTACATTTGTTCCAAAGTTTGGTATAAAAGGAATTTTTTATTCTATTTTTCATTCAGTATCAGCTTTTTGTAATGCTGGTTTTGATATTTTAGGTGAAAATAGTTTAGAAGGTTTTAATACAAATCCTTATTTACTTTTTGTTATTTCTTTTTTAATAATTTTAGGTGGGCTCGGATTTCACGTTTATATTGATATAAATAATTTTAAATTTAATTTTAGAAAATATTCTTTGCATACTAAGATTGTTTTGGTAATGACTTTAGGATTACTTATTTTTGGGACAATTGTATTTTTCATCTTGGAATATTCTAATTCAAAAACTTTAAAGAATTTTAACTTTTTTGATAAAATAATAAATTCATTTTTTCAATCTGTTACTACCAGAACAGCAGGGTTTGCATCTATAAATCAAACTGGTTTTACTGAATCGTCAACGATTTTAACTATTTTTTTGATGTTTATAGGAGGTTCGCCTGCAAGTACTGCTGGAGGAATAAAGACTACTACGATATTTTTACTTATTGTTACTACAATATCTTTTATAAAAAATAATGATGAGATAGAAGTATTTAATAGAAGAATTTCTTTTTCTATTGTTAAAAGAGCTATTGGTATTTTTGTAATATCTATAATATTGGTTAATGCAGTTGTATTCGTTTTAAGCCTAATAGAAGATTATAGTTTTATAGACTTACTTTTTGAAACAGTATCAGCTTTTGCAACAGTAGGTCTTAGTAAAGATTTAACTCCGCATTTGAAAGATATTACAAAAGTGTTTATAATTATATTGATGTTTATTGGAAGAGTTGGACCGCTTACAATTATTTTTTCTTTCTATAATAAAGTTAATAGAAAGAAATTTAAGTATTCAAACGGAAATGTTATTATTGGATAGGAGATATTATGAAACAAATTGTTGTTATAGGTTGTGGAAGATTCGGAATGAATTTAGCCATTACCTTAGAAAAACTTGGAAATGAAGTAATGGTTATAGATAAAGACGAAGAAATCATAAATTCTATTGCAGATAAGGTTACTCATGCAGTAGTTTGTGATGTTAGAGTTGAGGAAAGTTTAAAGGAATTAGGTCTTGCAAACTTTGACATTTGTGTTGTTGCGATAAGCTCTGATTACAAAACTTCTATTATCGCAACTGTTGAAGCCAAAGAACTTGGTATTCCTAAAATCATTGCAAAGGCTACTGATAGTGTTCAAGCAATGGTACTTAGAAAAATAGGAGCAGATAGAGTTATAATTCCTGAAAGAGACATGGGAATAAGAGTTGCAAATTCTATTAATAATTTGAATGTTTTAGATTCTATTTATTTATCTGATGAATATTCAATTGTTGAGATTTCTCCGATTTCTGAGTGGGTTGGAAAGACAATAAAAGAATCAGAAGTTAGAAATAATTATCATGTTAATATTGTAGCAATAAAATCGAAAGATGGTTTAGAAATAAATGCCTTAGCTGACTATATAATAAAAGATAGTGATATTCTTCTAGTTGCTGGAAGAAATGATAATATTAGTAAGTTGGTATAATATGGATTTTAAAGCGATAGATAGTAAAGAAAATAAAAAGTATAAATTTTTTAAGAGCCTATTTTTAAAGAAAAATAGAGATAAAAACAAACTATTTTTATTGGAAGGAAAAAAACTCTTAATTGAAGCTATAAATGAAAATCTTAATATTGAAAATATAATTTGTACTGAAAAATTTGTAAAAAGTTTCGAATTTAGAGATAATGTATTAAATAAAATTATGATATTATCAGAAAATTTATTTAAAAATTTAACAGAACTAACAAATTCCGAAGGAGTAATTACAATTGTAAATTATGTTGATAAGAAAGAAATTTCAACTAAAAATATAATTTGCCTTGAAAATATAAGTAATCCAGGTAATTTTGGTACAATAATAAGAACTGCAAATGCTTTTGGAATTAAAGATATTTTAACGATAAATTGTGTTGATAAATATAACTCAAAAGTATTAAGAGCCACTATGGGAGCTTTGTTTAGAACAAATATTGTAGATTGTAATATTGATAAAATTAAAGAGCTTAAAGGAAATGGATATAGATTAATTTCAACAACATTAAGTGAAAATTCAAAATTTTTAGAAGAATTTAATTTCGAAGGAAAAAATATTGTTGTTATGGGAAATGAAGCTAATGGAGTTTCTGAAGAGATGCTCAATATTTCTAATGACCATTTGAAAATAGATATGGATAATTCAATGGAGTCTTTAAATGTTTCAATAGCAACAGCATTAATAATGTATAAAATATTTAAAAATTAAAAGGAAGTGTTTTGAACACTTCCTTTTTCATATAATTATTTTAAAACTTCTTTTAATTTTTCAAGAATGTATTCATCAACAGGTTTTCCTTCGATGAATGCATTTTCTCCATCTGGTAACATAATTCTAAAGAAGTTGATAATTAAATTACCGTCAACTATATAGTAATCATCTATATGTAGAGGAGCAATATATACCTTTAAAATTTCTCTATCATTATTTGGGAATTCTTTGTTTAATTCATCAATTAAATGATTTACATTTAAAACTTTTATAGGTTTCGCCATAAGTTTAGGAAGTTCAAGATCTTCCATCATCCACATATTGTTATTCCAAAATCTTTTTTCTTCCTTAGTTGCAGCAGAAAGTAATTCTCTGTTTTGGATAGCGGATAAAACTTTTCTTACTGATTCTTCATCGAAATCTTTTGTTTTAATAGCTTGTAGTGGATATTGTTTAGCTACATCAATAAAAAAGCTTTCAGCAACTTTTTCTTTTTCAGCTAAAGCTGTCCATAAATATAACATGGATTCGATAGTTTCTAAGTTTAATTCAATTTGTTTAATCATATAAGCCTCCAATATATTTATTATTTCACTTTACATAAAAATTTATTTTTTCAAAAAAACAAGATGTATAAAATAAATTTATCGAAAGTGTAAAATATAGTATAAATTTATTTTAAACTTTTTTTATAAAAAAATCAATAGTTATATGATTTACTTGTTGTAAAATTTGAAAAGTTTTGTTATACTTGAGCGGTAGATTATAGGAGGGGAGAATATGAATTATAGTACATTAAGAAAAGTTATTATTACAACATTTGCATCTATTATAGTATCTGCAGGGGTTTATTTCTTTATGATTCCTTATAATTTAACAATAGGAGGAACAGCAGGATTTTCAATAGCACTAGCTAAATTTATGCCTGGCATTCCTGTTGGGGTATTTCAACTTGGAATAAATGTTATTTTATTTATTTTAGCTTTCTTGCTAATAGGATCAGAGTTTGGGGGATTAAGCATTTATGCTACAGTTGTACTATCTATTGCACTTATAGTTTTTGAAAAATTGATTCCTAATGTTCAACCTTTAGTTGATACTCCTTTTATGAGTATGATTATTGGAGTTGGGGTTACAGCAATAGGTATAGCTTTAACATTGAATCAAAATGCTTCTACAGGTGGGACAGATATTGTTGGAAAAATTTTAAACAAATATATGCATGTAGATTTAAGTGTTGGAGTATTTATTGCAGATTTTTCTGTTGTAGTTATGGGTTATGCTGCTTATGGAATTAATGCAGCAATGTATGCTCTAGTTGGAATTTTATTTAATGCAGTTGTTATTGATAAAGTGCTTACTGGATACAAGACTAGAATTAAAGTTTATATCAATTCAAGATATTGGGAAGGAATTAATGAGTTTATTGTTCATGAATTAGTAAGAGGAAGTACACTTTATGAAGTAAAAGGTGGATATAATAAGAGTGAAAGAGTTATGGTAGAAACAATTCTTACAAGACCAGAATATATTAAACTTATGAATTTTATAAGGGAATTTGACGATACTGCATTTGTAAATGTTGCAACAGTAAATGAAGTATCTGGAGAAGGATTTAGTTATCTTACCGAAGATAATCTTAAAATTTTAAAAGAAAAGAATAAAAGAAGAAAAATGTAATTTAAAAAACTGTTATAGATATTTGTTTATAACAGTTTTTTGTTGCAATTTTTCGAAAGCAAACGTTCGCATTCGATTGACTTTTGTCCGAAAATTTTATATACTATATTATGAGCGATTTATACTATTATATTAGATAAAAATTGTTTTATTTAACTATTTATTAATTATAATTTTTGGGTAAATTAGTTATGATTTTATATATTGATTTTTATTTTTATGTTTAGGAGGAATTATGAAAAAGCGAGTTTTTTCAAGAAGTATTCTAGTTTTTTCACTACTTTTTGCAAATGTTTTAGTTGTAAATAAGTATTCAGACAAAAAAATAGTTTTTGCTGATGAATTTAGTGGTTGGAAACAAGAAGGTAATGAAAGATATTTTTACCAAAAAGGGAAAAAATTTACTGGAGAATTTGAAGGTAAATATTATTATGAAGGAAAATTTGCTACCGGTTGGTTTAATAATGGAACTGCTTGGTATTACTTTAAAGAAGGTATAAAACATACTGGAAAAGGAAAAGATGCTAATGGTGAAATGTATTTCGTAAATGGTAAATACGCAAATGGTTATGTTGGAGATATTTACTATTATGAAGGTAAAGTCGCTAATTGGTGGTTTAAAGATGGATCTGAATGGCATTTCTTCCAAAATGGTAAAAGACACACAGGTTATGCAAAAGATGGTAACGGAAGAAGATATTTTGCTAATGGTAAATATGCAAATGGAATATATGAAGGTAAACTTTTTAAAGATGGTGTAGAATCAAAAGGTAAAGTTTATGCTAATGATATTTTCTATGATGAAAATAGCAAGCCAGCTAACGGATGGTATGATGACGGAAGCGCATGGTATTATTTCAAGAACGGAAAGAAACATAATGGAAAAGCCAAAGACGGAAATGGCGAAATGTATTTTGTTAATGGAAAATATGCAAATGGCTATGTAAATAACTCTTTCTATAAAGACGGAAAAGTTGTTACAGGTTGGCATGATGATGGAAGTGCATGGTATTTCTTTAAAGATGGAAATAAATTTACCGGAAAAGCAAAAGATGGTAATGGAGAAATGCAATTTATTAATGGTAAATACGCTAATGCTTATATAGGCGGTACTTACTATGGATATGGTAAAATTGCTAATGGATGGCATGATGATGGAACTGCATGGTACTTCTTTATAAATGGTAAAAAATTTACTGGAAATGGAGTAGATGGTAACGGTAAGAGATTATTTGACAATGGTAAATATGCTAATGGGATATATGAAGGAAAGCTATATAAAGATGGTGTAGTTTCAAAAGGAAAAGTATATGCGAAAGGCATTTTTTATGATGAAAATAGTAAACCAGCTACTGGTTGGTATGATGATGGAAGTGCATGGTATTATTTTAAAGATGGTTACAAATTTACTGGAAAAGCAAAAGATGGTAACGGAGAAATGCAATTCATTAATGGTAAATATGCTAATGCTTATATAGGCGGTGTTTACTATGGACATGGTAAAATTGCTAATGGATGGCATGATGATGGAAGTGCATGGTATTACTTTAAAGATGGATATAAATATAACGGAATTGGCATAGATGGTAATGGCATTAGATTTTTTGTTAATGGTAAATATGCTAATGGAAAATATAATGGGAATTTATTCAAGGACGGATTAGACTCTGAAGGCAAGACTTATGTAAATAATATTTACTATGATGAAAATAAAGTTCCTGCAAATGGATGGCATGATGACGGAAGCGCATGGTACTACTTTAGAGATGGAAATAAATTTACTGGAAAATCTAAAGATGGAAATGGAGAAATGCAATTCTTAAATGGTAAATATGCTAATGCTTATATAAATGGAGTATATTATGGTTATGGAAAAATCGGTAATGGCTGGTATGATGATGGAACAGCTTGGTACTTTTTCTTAAATGGTAAGAAAGTTACAGGTTTTGCAACAGATGGAAATGGTAAAAGATATTTCATAAATGGTAAATATGCTAATGGAAGATATGATAATAAACTATATAAAGAAGGTTTAGAATCAAACGGAAATACTTATATAAGTGGACAATATTATGACGGAAGCAAATATCCAGCAACTGGTTGGTATGATGATGGAAGTGAATGGTATTACTTTAGAGATGGTTACAAATATACTGGATATGCAACAGATGGTAATGGAAATAGATACTTTATAAGTGGAAAATATGCTAATGGATGGCATGGTGGAACATCTTATATTGATGGAGTTGAAACTGAATTAGCTGATTCTAATTGGTATGTTCAAAATGGAATCTGGAGAGTAAAAGGTTCAGGTAGAAGCTGTCATGTAAATGGAAATTTTATAGTTGTAAGTTTAAGCGACCAAACATTATGGCTTGTTAGAAATGGTCAAATTATTTCAAAAATTGGTATTGTTGGTGGTAAACCTTCAACTCCTACTGTAACTGGAAATTTCAGTGTTCAATCAAGAGAAACTTCTAGAATTTTAAGAGGACCAGGATATGCTTCTAGGGTTAGTTACTGGATGCCATTCCACGGAAGTTATGGAATTCATGATGCAAATTGGCAACCAAGTTCTGCTTTCTCAAATAATAGATTCTATAGATGGGGTGGCTCACATGGTTGTGTAAATGTAAGTCCTGGATCAATGGGATATATTTTCAATAATTCATTTGTTGGAATGAGAGTAATAGTTTACTAGTTGATTTTAAAAGGCAAATATGTTAGAATAAATTTATTAATACTTACGGTGAACGATAAAAAATAATATGAAATTTTTAGAGAGTAATTGTTTGGTGAAAAATTATATTTTTGTATTATGGGGATATCGGGAGTAATTAAATTTTAGAGTGATGTTTTTTAACATAATTAGGGTGGAACCACGGTCATATCGTCCCTTACGATATGACCTTTTTTATTGTAAAAATATAGGAGGATATTATGAAATCAGAAAAAAGTATGGAAAAAGTTGTTTCTTTATGTAAAAGTAGGGGAATAATTTATCCAGGGTCAGAAATTTATGGTGGACTAGCAAATACTTGGGATTATGGTCCTTTAGGTGTTGAATTTAAAAATAACGTTAAAAAAGCTTGGTGGAAAAAATTTGTTCAACAATCTAAATATAATGTTGGTCTTGATAGTTCAATCTTGATGAACCCTGAAGTTTGGGTAGCATCTGGTCATGTTGGTAGTTTTAGTGATCCTCTTATTGACTGTAAAGAATGTAAATCTCGTTTTAGAGCTGATAAGCTTATTGAAGATTTTTATTTTGAAAATAATCTTGGTGATATAAATGTTGACGGATGGGAAAATGAAAAAGTTGAAGAATTGATTAAGGAAAAAAATATTTGTTGTCCAAACTGTAAAAAGCAAAATTTTACTCCTATTAGAAGATTCAATCTTATGTTTAAAACTTTTCAAGGAGTTACTGAAGATAGTAAATCTGAAATTTATTTAAGACCTGAAACTGCACAAGGTATTTTTGTCAATTTTAAAAATATTGCTAGAACTTCAAGAAAGAAAATTCCTTTTGGTATCGCACAAGTTGGTAAATCTTTTAGAAATGAAATTACACCTGGTAATTTTACTTTTAGAACTCGTGAATTTGAACAAATGGAATTAGAATTTTTCTGCAAACCGGGAGAAGATTTAGAATGGTATAACTACTGGAAAAACTACTCTTTCAATTGGTTATTATCTTTAGGAATGAATGAAGAAACTCTAAGACTTAGAGATCATGAACAAGAAGAATTAAGTTTTTACAGTAAGGCTACTTGTGATATAGAATTCTTATTCCCATTTGGTTGGGGAGAACTTTGGGGAATTGCAGATAGAACAGATTATGATTTATCAAGACATATTGAAGTATCTGGTGAAGATTTAAGATATATAGACCCTGTTACAAATGAAAAATATATTCCATATTGTATTGAACCTTCACTTGGAGCAGACAGAGTTGCTTTAGCTTTCTTATGTAATGCTTATGATGAAGAAGAAATAGGAGAAGGTGATGTTAGAACTGTATTAAGACTACATCCTGCCCTAGCTCCATTTAAGGCTGCAATTTTACCACTTACAAAAAAATTATCAGATAAATCTGATGAAATTTATGATGAACTTTCAAAATATTTTATGATAGATACAGATGTTTCTGGAAGTATAGGAAAGAGATATAGAAGACAAGATGAAGTTGGAACTCCTTTCTGTATAACTGTTGATTTTGATACTTTGGAAGATGAATGTGTAACTGTAAGATTTAGAGATACAATGGAACAAGAAAGAATTAAGATTTCAGAATTAAAAGATTTCATTGAAAAATCTTTAGAATTTTAGGAGGTAATTATGGTTAGTAAAAAAGTTGTTTTTGGATCAAGCATGTGTCCTGATTGTATTGTTATGAAAAAGGCTCTTGATGAGAGAGAAGTTAAATACTTATATTTAGATATTACTGAAAATTTAGCAAATCTAAAGAAATTTTTAAAATTTAGAGAAGATCCTGCATTTGATTTTGCAAAAGAAAATGGATCTATCGGAATACCAGCAATGGTTGTAAATGATGGAGAAAAAATAATCTTCAGTATTGAAGAATTTGATGAATATTTTAAATAGGAGGTATTCATGTTAGAAAATTTAAAGCCTGAAAGAGTTTTTCATTATTTTGAAGAACTTACAAAAATTCCAAGAGAATCTGGAAATGAACAAGCTGTAAGTGATTATTTATACAGCGTTGGAAAGTCATTAGGATTAGAAACAATCCAAGATGAA
Source organism: Parvimonas micra (assembly GCF_021300775.1). Lineage (GTDB taxonomy): Bacteria > Bacillota > Clostridia > Tissierellales > Peptoniphilaceae > Parvimonas. The sequence goes on along the minus strand of NZ_JAJTJP010000003.1, from coordinate 97,484 downwards.
AGTAATAATATTGTTATTAGAAAACCTGCATATAAAGGTTATGAAGATCATGAACCAGTTGTAATTCAAGGACATATGGATATGGTTGCTGAAAAAGCTGATGGAGTTGAACATGATTTCTTAGTTGATCCAATACCTGTAATTGTTGATGGAGATTGGGTTAAAACTAAAGGAACAACTCTTGGAGCTGACGATGGTATCGCTGTTGCTATGGGACTTGCAATTTTAGAAGATAAAGAAGCTAAACATCCTGCATTAGAACTACTTGTAACTACAGATGAAGAAAGAACAATGGCAGGAGCTAGAGCTGTAAAAAGAGAATTATTAAATGGAAGAAAACTTTTAAATATTGATGCTGAGGAAGAAGGAGTTCTTTTATCAGGTTGTTCAGGTGGACATAATGTTATGGGAACTTTAAAGGTTAAATTCGAAGAAAATAATAAGAAAAATACTTTTATTCTATCAGTAAACAACATGCTTGGTGGTCACTCTGGAATGGAAATTCATCAACAAAGAGGAAATTCTTTAAAATTTGCTTTAAGAGCAATGGATTTAGTTAAAGAAATCGCTGATTATAGATTAGTTAGTATTGAAGGTGGAACAAAACATAATGCAATTCCAAGAGATGCAAAAGTTGTTTTCACAAGTGATGCAGATGAATTTAAAATTGATTTTTCAAAATTAATAAGTGAATATCCACTTGATAAGGATATGAGAGTATCTATAGAAAAAGTTGAAAATGTAAAAGAAGTTTTATGTCAAGGATGTCAAGAAAAAATTGAAAATGTAATTAGAAATATTCCTCATGGAGTATATTCAATGATGGAAGAATATCCTTCAATTGTTGAATGTTCTGATAACTTTGCTATGATTAAATTTGATGGAAATTTCGTTAGATTTACACTTTCATTAAGAAGCTCAAATCCTAAAACTTTTGAAGAATATACAAATATTGTAAAAAAAGTTTATGAAGAAAATGGTGTAGAATATACATTAGAAGATTATTATAAACCTTGGGAATTTGCAAAAGTTTCAAAATTGAGAGATACTGCATTAGAAGTTTATAAGAATTTAACAGGAAAAGAAATGAAAGTTGAAGTTGTTCATGCTGCTTTAGAGCCAGCTGTTTTTGTTGATACATTTCCAGATATGGAAATGATCTCAATAGGACCTGCAATGAAAGATGTTCATAGCCCTGTTGAAAGATTAAATATTCCTTCAACACAAAGGACTTTTGAATTTGTTAGAGAATTATTAGAAAATCTATAATAAAAAAATCGCGAGTAATAACTCGCGATTTTTTTATGTACGACTCACCAAGCACTATTGTGAAAGGTGAGGAATTTTAAACTTAAGCGTTTTCGTTTAAGACATCAAGAAGTAAATCTAAATTAAGTCCATGAACCATAGTAGCTTCTTCAAGAGTTTCCATTTGACTTGCAGGACAACCTACACAAGAAAGTCCGAAGTTAAATAGAATTTCAATTGCATCTGGATGGATTTGAATAATGTCTCCGATTAACATATCTTTTGTTATTTTCATAACTGCACCTCCTAATAATCTTATACCCATATAATACAAGGAATTGAGAAAAAAATCAAGGGATAGTGATTAAATAATTTAATAGAATTTTATTTTTGGGTTATATTTATAATAGACTAATATTTTGTTTTATGGTAAAATAATAAAGTCATTAGGAGGTTAGTTATGAAATGCTGTGATAACAAAAAAGCAATTGATGAATTATATAAGAATATTGCTTTAAATGATAGATTAAGTGAAACAGAAGATAGTAAAGAAATAGAAGAAAGAATTGCTTTAAGTTTAGGATACACTTTAGAAGATTTGGAAAATAGCGCAAATCTAGGATTGGGTTGCGGAAATCCAATTGAAAATGCAAATTTAAAATCTGGAGAAACAGTTTTGGATTTAGGCTGTGGAAAAGGAATGGATGTTTTTAAAGCTTGTAAAATAGTTGGTGAAGAAGGCTTGGTAATTGGTGTAGATAGACTTGTTGAAATGGTTGAAAAAGCAAAATATATAAGGGGTAAAAAAGGATTCTTAAATACTGATTTTAGAGTATCTGATATCGATGACCTAAAAGTAGAAAATGATACAGTTGATTGTGTAATTTCAAATTGTGTTATAAATCTATGTGAAGATAAGGAGAAAGTTTATTCTGAAATTTTCAGAGTTCTAAAACCTGGTGGAAGAATTTCAATTTCTGATATTGTTCAATTTAATGAATTGCCGGCTTGGATAAAAGATGAGCCAATTTTCCATGCTACTTGAGTTGCGGGATCTATAACTTCGGTGAAGTTAAAAAATATATTGAAAAAAGTTGGTTTTGAGCTTTATACAATAATTGAAGAAGAGTTGACAGACGAATATCTGGCAAAATGGGGTCATAAGTTGAATTTAAGAGATTATATTAGACGTGGAAAAATTTTAGCATTTAAGCCAAAATAGTTAGGAGGAAAAATGATTAAACTTTATTCATCAATCTTTATGATTGTTTTAACTTTTATTATCGTATTTTTTATTTCAAAAAAATATGATTTAGATAGAAATCAAAAATTAATATTTTGGCTTTTTGTACTTTTTTGGAGCGGAATAACAGTTGTAAGAGCTTATAGAAAATTATATGCTATTAGTCCAATTGAAGAGGGTGGGCTTGGATTTTCAATAGTCTTAGCTGCTCAAATAACTTCTGCATACGGTCTTATTAGTTGTTTTATAAGATTGCCAATTTTTATATTAAGTGATATTTTTAATCGAAAGAAAATATTTATTCAAATTGCACTTTTTACATTAACTTTGGCATCAGTAATGGTTGTATTAAAACCTAGTTATAATACTCTTTATTTTTCATCAATTGCAATGGGAATTTGTGCATCTATGCTTGCTGTATTCAATGTTTTATTCTCAGAGACTTTTTCAAAAGAAAAAGCTGCAATTTCTGCTTCGATTTTATCCGTAGCGCCACTTTTGGCGGAATTTATAGCCGCCCCCATACAGTATCTATCAACTTATGGGACATATAAAAATTTTAAATTACTTTGGGGGCTTTCTGCTACAATTTCAATTGTAGCTTTAATCTTAACTTTTTTTGTAAAAGATGTTTCTTATTCTGCAAAGAGATTTAGTTTTGAAAAAGTTAAAAAAGTTTTTGAGTTTAAAGGCTATTTATATATTTGCTTAATAGCGATATTAGTTTCATTTATTAAGTTCTCTACTTCAGGAGCAAATATGATAGCCTATGCTAAGGTTACTTTAAATATGCCACCAATTCTTTTGGCATATATTGATGTTTTATTTGCTTTCCCTCAATTGATTGCAAGTGTTCTAGCTGGAACTTATTTTGCAAAAAAAATCGGAATAGAGAAAACATTAGTACTAGGTTTGGGTTCAAGTTTAGTTTTCTATATAATTATAATACTAACTGATTCTTATATACCTGCATTTTTAGGATATACATTTAATGGTTTTGGATATGGAATTGCTTATACATGTTTAATATCAATGGCGATGCAATATTTTGAAAAGGAAGATAGAAATGTAAGTATGGGAATATTTCAATTATTTTTTGCTATGGGAGTGTATTTTGGAGATAGAGTATATTTATGGATTTCAAAACTAATTCCACATGGTATTTTAGGTTTTGAACAAAATAAATCAATATACCTTATAGTTGTTGGAATAACATTGATTAGCATATTAATGGCACAATTAAAGATAAAAAATAATATAGGAAAAACTATATAAATTATGACTTTAATAAATAGTAAATTACAATACTTATAGTTGTTTTAAGATAATAATTAATGATTTTTTTATAGATTTATGATATAATTACTGTGATTATGTATGTAATCAAGAATAAATATGATTTAAATTAGGAGTAAAAATGGGAAATTATTTTGGAACAGATGGACTCAGAGGAGTTTATGGAGAAAATTTAACTGATGAACTCGCTTATAAATTAGGAAAATCTGTTGGATACATTTTAAAAGATAAAGAAGAAAAATTATTTATAATTGGTAGAGACACTAGAGAAAGTGGAAAAAATCTTGAAAGTAGTTTAGCAAAAGGTTTATTGGAAATGGGATTTAATGTAGTTACAGTAGGAATTGCGCCAACACCTACAGTTGCCTACTTAATTAAATACTTTAAAGCTGTTGGAGGAGCTGTTATTTCAGCATCTCATAATCCTTATATTTATAACGGAATTAAAGTATTTAATGAAAATGGATTTAAAATTTCTGATGAAATAGAATATAGAGTTGAAAGTATTTTAGATGATGAAAATTTTGATTTTGGAGAAATTCAAGAGGGAATTTTTTCAGAAGAGAAAGAAGCTGTTTCTATTTATGCTGACTATTTAAAATCAAGAGTTGATGCTGATTTTTCAAATTTAAAAATAGCAGTTGACTTTGGAAATGGAGCTAGTTACAAAATTGCAAGAAAATTATTTGAAGAATTAGGAATGGAAGTAATCTCTTTAAATACTGCTCCTGATGGAAAGAATATAAATTTAAACTGTGGCAGTACAAATATGGAAGTAATAAGACAGGCTGTTTTAGAAAATGATGTTGATATGGGATTTTCTTTTGATGGTGATGCTGATAGATGCTTAGCTGTTGATGAAAAAGGAAATATTATGGATGGAGATCATATCTTAGCAGCTATGGCTAAGTCATATAAAGAAAAAGATGAATTAACAAATAATGCTGTTGTTGGTACAGTTATGAGTAATATTGGTCTTAAAAAATACTTAGATTCAATTGATGTTGATTTTGTACCAGCTAAAGTTGGAGATAGATTTGTTTTAGAACAAATGCTTGAACATGACTATATTTTAGGTGCAGAACAATCTGGACATATGATTTTCTTAAATGACAGTACAACTGGAGATGGAACATTTACAGCCCTAAAAATTTGTGAATTAGTTGCTAGCAGTATAAATAATTTATCATATTTTAACGAACTTATGGTTTCATATCCACAAGTTTTAGTTAATGCTAAAGTTAAATTAGAAAATAGAAATGCTTATGCACAAGATAAAGAAATTGTATCTGAAATAAATAAAATTGAAGAAAAATTTTCAGGAAATGGTAGAGTTTTAATAAGACCTTCAGGAACTGAACCTTTAGTTAGAGTTATGATTGAAGGAGAAAATCAAGAAGAATTGGAAGTTGAAGCTAAAAAACTTGCCAAGTTTATTGAAGAGAGGTTAGGATAAGATGAAAGATAGACTCATAGTAGCTGATAGTTGTTGTGATTTTACAGAAGAATTGAAGAAGGAATTAAAAGTAGATATTGAAATAGTTCCTATGACATTACAACTTGATGATGTAGATTATTTAGATGATGAAAATCTCGATGTTAATAAATATATTGAAGATATGAGAAATGCTAGTTCAATAAAAACTGCGGCACCTTCTCCTAAGCTTTTTATGGATAAATTTGAACAAGCTAAAGAAATTTTTTGTTTAACTTTGTCTAGTAAATTAAGTGCAACATATTCTAATGCTTGTTTAGCAAAATCTATGATACTTGATAAAGGTGAAAGATTAATCCATGTTTTTGATACTAAGTCTGCTGCTGCTGGAGAAACTTTAGTGGCTCTAAAAATACAAGAATGTATAGACAAAAAGATGACATTTCAAGAAATTGTTGACAATGTAACAAAATACATTTCAGAAATGAAAATATTTTTTGTTTTAGAAAGTCTTGATAATTTAATAAAAAATGGAAGAATTTCTAAAATAAAAGCAATGATAGCTTCTGCTTTTTCTATTAAACCAGTTATGCATGGTGTTGATGGAGAAATAGATATTTACAAAAAAGTTAGAGGTCTAAAAAAGGCATATTGTGAACTTGTTGATGCAATAGGTGAAAATTGTTCTAACTTTCAAGAAAAAACAATGGTAATTACACATTGCAATTGTTTTGAAAGAGCAAAGGAAATAAAGAAAAAAATTATTGAAAAATATAATTTTAGGGATGTTTTAATTATTTCTGCTAGAGGTTTGTCTACTACTTACGAAAATGAAGGCGGAATAATTATAAGCTATTAGTGAGGTAGTTTTGAATAAAAGAGTAATTTTAGGAATGAGTGGCGGGGTCGACAGTTGTGTTGCCTGCCATTTGTTATTGAAAGAAGGATATGAAGTAATAGGTGTTACAATGAATTTAGTACCAAAAGGTCATCTATATGATGAAGAAAAAGGTTGTTGTTCATTGTCTTCTGTAATGGATGCAAAAATAGTTGCTGAAGCTATGGGTGTTAAACATTATACAATGAGTTTTAGAGAAGAGTTCGACAAAAAGATAATTGAAAATTTTGTTAGAGAATATTCACTAGGATATACACCAAATCCATGTGTTGCTTGTAATAAATATATAAAATTTAATAGTTTTGTAGATAAAATAAAGCCTTTAAAGGCTGATTTTATATCTACTGGACATTATGCAAAAGTTGAATTTAATAAAGACTATAATAGATATCTTTTAAAAAGAGCTAAAGATTCTAAGAAAGATCAAACATATTTCTTATATAATACAAGTCAAGAAGTTCTTTCAAAGACTATATTTCCACTTGCGGATTTGTTAAAGGATGAAGTTAGGGAAATAGCTAAAAATGAGAATATTTTGACTTATTCAAAAAAAGATAGTGAAGAAATTTGTTTTGTTCAAAATAGGGACCATGGATTATTTATAAAACAAAGAAATCCAGAACTTATTAAGGAAGGTTATTTTATTGACGAAAAAGGCGAAAAACTTGGAAAACATAATGGAATAGTTTATTATACTGTTGGTCAAAGAAAAGGTCTTGGTATTGCTCTTGGAAAGAGAGTTTTTGTATCAAAAATAAATGCTTTTGACAATACAGTTACATTATCTGATGAAGATGCTCTATATAAAGACAAAATAAAGGTAAGAGATGAAAATTTCATACTATTTGATAATTTAGAAAAACCATTAGAAGTAAATGTAAAAGTAAGACATGGACAAAGTGAAACAAAAGCATTATTATATTATAAAAATAGTGAATTGTTTGCAGAATTTAAAAAACCTGTAAGAGCACCAAACAAAGGGCAGTCAGCTGTTTTTTATTTGGATGATATTGTTGTTGGTGGCGGAATAATTGATGAAGTATATTAAAAAAAGAGTTGCGATTGCAACTCTTTTTTTATGGATTATTGTTATTATTATTTTCACCATTATTATTGTTATTATTATTATTGTTGTTGTTATTATTATTATTATTGTTATTATTGGTATTATTATTGTTATTATTATCTCCATTATTTGGATTAGGATTAGGGTTAGTATTTGTATTATTATCAGTAGGATTTGGAGATTCATTAGTATCGACTATATCTGATACTTCTCTAGGTGGTGCATTTATAAACTCATCACTTGAGTAACTAGTTTTACCTTCTTTATATGCACTAGGTTTTATATAGAATTTCTTTTCTTCTATATATTGTGCAGGAGTTGATGAACTAGCTAATTTACCATTTCTTGTATCAATCTTGTAAATTATATAATATAGTTGTTCGTATTTTGTAGGCTCAGTACCTTTTACGAAGTATTCGTATATTCCACCTGCTCCTTCTGGAACTAATAAACCGGATATCATAGAAACATATCTTTTTATTACATTTTCAGGAGCTGGAGCAAATTTTCTCGCTTCTTTTCCTTCAAGAACAATTTTATTAACTTTTCCCCATAGGGTAGCAGCCATTGAATTGTTGTTGTTAAGTTCTATATTTTGATTATCAAATCCAATCCAAGTACCAATCGTATAATAAGGTGAAAAACCAACAAACCAAGAGTCTCTGATATCATTTGTTGTACCAGTTTTTCCTGCGACTTCAATGGTTGGATGCTTTGCACCAGGTGCCATTGCATCAGGTACTCCTTTAAGAATATCTCTCATAATAAAAGCATTTCCTTTAGAAGTAACTTCATTTTGCTTTTGCTCTGGTTCTAATATAACTTTTCCTGTTGAATCTACAACTTTTGTAAATGATATTGGTTCAAGGTATTTTCCATCATTTGCTATAGCAGCATAAGCTGCTGTCATTTTAAGAGTTGTTACACCTCTTGTCATGGCACCAAGAGCCAAACTTGATAAGTTTTCGTCATTGTAATCTACATTTTCAGATTTTGAAACAAAAGTATCATCTAATTCATTTTCTTCATTAATTATTCCGAATTTCTTTAGATATTCTTTTGATTTTTCTATTCCAACTTTTTCTAATACCTTAACAGCATTTACGTTTATAGATTGCACAAGACTTGTTCGTAATGTTTGTAAACCTCTATATCCATTATACCAGTTTTTAGGCCATAATTCACCTTTGTCGTTATAATGTGGAGAGTCATCAATTCCAGTAGCGGCTGTAAATCCGTTATCTAATGCAGGAGTATAAACTCCTAATGGTTTCATTGTAGAACCTGGTTGTCTAGGAACTCTATAAGCTCTATTTAGTGGACGACCAGTTGTTTCTCTACCACCAATTATTGCAATTAACTCACCATTAGTGTGGTCAATTACAACAGAAGATGATTGAGGTTGAACAGTTCCATTTTCATCAATTTGGAAATATTTAGAATTTAAAACTAAATTTCCGTTGTTATTTACACTATAGAAATCTTTGTATGTTTCAAAGAAATCTGCAGAAATTTTAAAAGTTTTTTCTCCCTCATTAGTTAATTTATCTTCAGGGATTTGGAAATTTCCAATTCCATGAGTAACTAAGTTATTTTGATTATTAATAGTATAAAAACTAGCTATTGAAAGAACATTTTGATAAACTGTTACTCTTGAACTCTTTAATATTAATGATTTATCTTCATTAACAGTAAATTCTCCTTTTGGAATTATAATACCATTATTTCCATCTAAAAGATTAGCTTTTTTATATAATACTATTTTTCCTTTTGCATCTGTTATATTACCTGATTTATCTTTATTAAATGATGCAAATGCAGGTCCACCACTTTTTGGAGCGTTCATAACACTTGCAAAATTACTGTAAAGATTTTCTAATTTCTTCTGGATGTTTTGATCCATTGTTGAATGGATTGTTAAACCTCCATTATAAATTTTGTCCCAAGCATCTTCTTTCGAATAATTATATTTTTTCATTAACTTTTCAGCAACTTGATATTTAACATATTCAGTGAAGTAAGTTGAAACTTCTCTTTCAAAACCTTTATTTGGTTTTATAGCAGCAAAAACATCTTCATTAATTGCTTCTTCATATTGTTCTTTAGTTATTTTTTTAAGTTCATACATTTTTTTCAAAACATATTTTTGTCTATCTAAAACTTTAGGATTATATACAGCCTTGTATATTTGTCCTCCGATATTTAAGTCTTTAATAACTGAAGCTTCATCACTTACATCTTCAGGCTTAATAGTTTTATAAAGAGAATAATTTGTTGGACTTTGAACAATTGCTGCAAGAAGTGCAGACTCTGCAATAGTTAAGTCTTTAACATCTTTTGAAAAGTAACCTTGACTTGCAGATTGAACGCCGTAAGAGTGTTGTCCTAAGAATACTCTATTTAAATAAGCCTCAAGAACACCTTCTCTTTTTATGCTATCAGTAATTTTAATAGCAAGATATGCTTCTTTTAATTTTCTTTCTATTTTCTTTTCATTTGAAAGATACATATTTCTCGCCAACTGTTGTGCAATTGTAGAACCACCTCTAAGTCTACCTCTAGCAGTATCTAAAAGACTCTTTGCAATACCAATAGGGTCAACACCATTATGAGAATAAAATCTTTCATCTTCGATAGAAATAAAAGCATCTATTAAATGCTGAGGAACATCGCTTAGCTTTACAATAGTTCTGTTCTCTAAATTTTCTATTTTCTCAACCACATTTCCATCTCTATCAAGAATTTTTGATGATTGAATCATAAGATCATTCATATTAGATGTATCAACAACAGGAGCATCTTTCATAATATCAACAAAAGTTGTTGCGAAAATACCAGTTATACCTGCTCCAATCATTAAGATTGCCAATATTGTGATACTTAAAATTCTTAAAATGGGTTTTAAAGGACTTTCTTTGTCTTTTTTATTTTTCGATTGTATACTTTTTATTTTTTTCTCTGACATAAAAAACCTCCTCAAAGAACAATCATTTAAATTTATATTAATTACTTTTTATCTAATTTTAAAAGTAAAAAAAATCAAATTTTAAAAACACAAAATTACTATAATAGTAATTTTGATGAAGTTATTATAGTCTTGCCATAAGGACAAGGTTACAATAATTATATCACAAAATTAAAATAATATAAATATTTAGAAATTATTGGAATTTCAATGTTTATATTAATGTGATTTGCAGATGGGTTTTTTCGTACAAAAAATTCTGAAAAATCTTGATTTTTTGTTCTTTTTATGATATACTACTTGTTGTGTTACCGCACGGATTAGGTTTTTAAAGCATAGCACCTAATTTCGGCGAGTCTTAAGAATGAGGAGGTGCACTATGTACGCAATAATTGAAACAGGTGGTAAACAATACCAAGTTGAAGAAGGACAAAGCATTTTTGTTGAAAAATTAAATGTTGAAGAAGGTTCTAAAGTATCTTTTGATAGAGTTCTTTTAGTTTCTAAAGATGGAGATATTAAAGTTGGTTCTCCAGTAGTTGAAGGAGCTAAGGTTGAAGGAACTGTTGAAAGACACGGAAGAGGAAAAAAAGTTATAATTTTCAAGTTTAAAGCTAAGAAAAATTATAGAAAGAAAAAAGGACATCGTCAACCATTTACAAAAGTTAAGATTGAAAGTATCGTATTTTAATGACTAATATTTATATTTTTAAGAAAAAAGATTTATATTATGGATTTGAAATGGATGGACATGCTGATTTTAGTGAAGAAAATGATATTCTTTGTGCATCATTATCTATTTTATCAATAAATACACCAAATGCTATTGAAAAAATTTGTGCTTTAGATTCAAAGAACATGGATTTAGAAGTAGGGGATGGATATTTAAGAATGATGATAGATATTGATAATTTAGAAGATTATAAGATTAGAGATGTTCAGACTATAATTAAAACTTTTGAAGTTGGCATTATATCATTGAAAAAAGAATATAATAAATATATTGAGATTTATTATAAGGAGGTGTAGAGTATGTTAAAAATGAATTTACAACTTTTTTCTAGTAAAAAAGGTTTAGGTAGTACTAAAAACGGTCGTGATAGTAGAGCTAAAAGATTAGGTGCTAAAAGAGGGGATGGGCAATTCGTTCTTGCAGGAAATATTTTAGTTAGACAACGTGGAACAAAAATACACCCAGGAGTAAATGTTGGTAAGGGTGGAGATGATACACTTTTTGCTAAAGTTTCTGGTGTTGTAAGATTTGAAAGAAAAGGTAGAGATAAAAAACAAGTTTCTATTTATCCAGTATAATGATGAGCTCCTTCTAAGGAGCTTATTTTTTTAAATAATAAAATATGATAAAATATATATAAAGAAGATGGAGGTGAAGTTATGGAAAGACCTTTAGTTTGTGTGGTTGGACGTCCGAACGTTGGAAAGTCAACACTTTTTAATAAACTTATTAATAAAAGAATAGCTATTACTGAAGATACTCCAGGTGTTACAAGGGATAGATTATATCAAGATGCTGAATGGCAAAACAAACATTTTATTCTTTGTGATACAGGTGGATTAGAGCCTAATAGTGATGATATAATTTTACAAAAAATTAAAGCTCAAGCAGATGTTGCTATGGAGAATGCTGATGTAATTTTATTTGTTGTAGATGGAAAAAATGGTTTGATGGATGAAGATAGAGAAATTTCAAACTATTTAAGAAGAACAAAAAAACCAATTGTTCTTGCAATAAATAAAGTTGATAGTCATAAGACACCAGCTGAAGTATATGAGTTTTATGAACTTGGTTATGAAAAATTAAATGTTATTTCTGCTACTCAAGGATATGGACTTGGAGATTTACTTGATGAAATTATTCGAGAGTTTCCTGAAAATAAATATACTGGAGAAGAGGATGATGTAACTAAGATTGCTTTAATCGGAAAACCTAACGTAGGTAAAAGTTCTCTTATGAATAGAATTTTAGGTGAAGAGAGGATGATTGTTTCTGATATTGCAGGAACAACAAGAGATTCTATTGATTCAAGAGTTGAGATTGATGGAAAAACTTATATTTTTACTGATACTGCAGGACTTAGAAGAAAGAAGAATATAACTGAAAATTTGGAAAGATACAGTGTTGTTAGAACTTTAAATGCAGTTGAAAGATCTGATATTGCTATTCTTTTAATAGATGCTACTGAAGGTGTTACAGAGCAAGATACAAAAGTTATAGGATTTGCTAAAGAGCAAAATAAAGCTTTAATAATTGCAGTTAACAAATGGGATTTAATAGTAAAAGATAATAAAACTTATAAGGCTTTTGAAGATGATATTAGAACTAAATTAAGTTTTGTTCCTTATGCACAATTAGTTTTCATTTCAGTTAAAACTGGTCAAAGAATAGATAAACTTTTTGATGCTATAAAAATTGCAGATGAAAATTATAGTACAAGAATTTCAACAGGAATTCTTAACGATATTATTAATGATGCAGTTGTTCATAATTCACCACCGACAGATAAAGGACAAAGACTTAAAATATTTTATGCAAGTCAAGTTTCGGTTAGACCTCCGAAATTTGTAATATTTGTTAATAAAGTAGAATTGATGCATTTTTCTTATTTAAGATATTTAGAAAATCAAATTAGGAAGAATTTCTCATTTACTTCTTCACCTATAGTTTTTGAACTTAGAGCAAGAGGAGAAGAAAATGTTTAAAGTTATCAGTTGTATTATTATTTCATATCTTTTAGGTAATATATCCGGAGGAATGATTTTCGGAAAATTATTATTCAATAAAGATATTAGAGATTATGGAAGTAAAAATGCTGGAACAACAAATGCACTAAGAGTTTTTGGATTAAAAGCGGGAGCTTTGACTTTTATTATTGATGTTTTAAAGTCAATCTTAGCTTGTTTTATAGGAATGAAACTTTTAGGGTTAAATGGTGTATTATTAGCTGGAATATTTGTTGTTTTAGGTCATAATTGGCCTGTATTTTTAAATTTTAAAGGCGGTAAAGGAATAGCATCATCTTTTGGTTTTATTATATTTTTAGACTATAAAGTTGCAATTTTAGCTATTACAGTTTTTATAGCTATAGTTTTATTAACTAAATATATTTCATTAGGGTCAATGTTGGCAACAATATCTGCTTTACCTATATCATATATAATTTTTGGTTATAGAGATACTAATGTTTTATTAACTTTTGTATTTTTAGCAGGACTTACTATATTTAGACATAAAGGCAATATTATTAGACTATTAAATGGAACTGAAAATAAAATTACAGTAAAAAAATAAGAAAATTATAAACAGAAATTCTAAAGAATTTCTGTTTTTTGTTTTATAATTTTTTATTAAAAATTTTTTAGATTTTTTATAATAATATAAAATTGTATTGACTTATTAAGCTCAAAATAGTAAAATATTTATGTATGTAAAATATGTTTTTAAACAATTTAGGAGGACATTAATGAAAATTTTAGTTATTAACTGTGGAAGTTCATCTTTAAAATATCAATTATTTGATATGACTGATGAAAGTGTATTATGTAAAGGATTAGTTGAAAGAATTGGTATTGAAGGTTCAAAATTAACTCACAAAGTTGGAAGTGAAAAATTAGTTGTTGAAGAAGCTATGAAAGATCATACAGCAGCTATTAAACATGTATTTGATGCTCTTGTTGACGAAAAATACGGAGTTGTTAAAAGCTTAGATGAAGTTAATGCAATTGGACACAGAGTACTTCACGGTGGAGATAAATTAACTGCTTCATGTATAATTGATGAAAATGTAAAAGCAAAAGTTAAAGAATTTATTAAATTTGGGCCATTACATAACCCTGCAAACTTAATGGGTATTGAAGCTTGTGAAAACTTAGTTCCAGGAAAGAAAAATGTTGCAGTATTTGATACAGCATTCCATCAAACAATGCCTGCAAGAACATTTATGTATGCGATTCCTTATGAATACTATGAAGATTATAGACTTAGAAAATTCGGTTTCCATGGAACAAGCCATAGATATGTAACTTTAAGAACTGCTGAATTATTAAATATAGATAAGAAAAACTTAAATGTTATAACTGTTCATTTAGGAAATGGATCATCAATCGCAGCAATTAAAAACGGAGAATGTTATGATACTACAATGGGATTAACTCCGTTAGAAGGACTTGTAATGGGAACAAGAAGTGGAGATATTGACCCTACTGTTATGACATTCTTAATGAATGAAAAAGGATATTCAGCTGATGAAATGAATCAAATTTTAAATAAAAAATCTGGAGTTCTAGGAGTTTCTGGATTAAGTTCAGATTTTAGAGATTTAGAAGAAGCTGCTGAAAAAGGAAATGAAAGAGCTCAACTTGCATTAGATATGTTTATTACAAGAGTAAGAAGATATGTAGGTGGATTTATGGCAGAATTAGGTCATATTGATGCTATTTCTTTCGCTGGTGGTATTGGAGAAAATTCAGCTTCAATGCGTAAATTAATATTAGAAAATATGGAAGAATATGGAATTATTATAGATGATGCTAAAAATGATACAAGAGAAGAAGCTGTTATTTCAGCTGATAACTCAAGAGTAAAAGTTTTAGTTGTTCCTACAAATGAAGAATTAATGATTGCAAGAGATACTATGAATTTAGTAAAATAATGTTGACAAATTAATTTTTTTGTAGTATAATACTTCTGTTATCCGTTTGAAACGGAGGTATATGTTATAAAATTCAGAGGAGGTGTTATTAATGGCAGTACCAAAGAGAAAAACTTCAAAAGCAAAAAGAGACAAAAGAAGAGCATCTTCATATAGACTACCTAAAGTGGCTCTAGTTAGAGATCCTGAAACTAATGAATTGGTTGTACCTCACAGAGTTAATCCTGACACAGGAATGTATAAAGGAAGAAAAGTATTAGATGTTGAATAAAAAGTAGTTTAAGGGATTTAGTTTTCTAAATCCCTTTAATTATATATTAATGTAGAAAAGATAGAGGGTAATTTTGAAAAAAGTAAAAAACAGAAAAGTTATTATCATTTTATCAATTTTTATAATAATAGTTACTTCAATAATATTTTTTTATGTTCAAAATAAAAACAAAAGATTAGAAAATGAAAAGAAGATGCCTTATAATTTTGAAAACATAAGCATACCAGAAGTATCTGATTTTTCAGAAAGTTTAACAAATTACGCAAAAACTGTTGAAAAAACATCTATTTATGATAGTTCTGATTTACAAAAAGAAAATGGAAAAATAGAAAAAAATAAATATGTTGAAGTATTTGGTTATAAAGATGGTGTAAGTAAAATAAAACTTGGCGAAAAATTTTATTTTGTAAAAAGTAAAAATATAGAGAATGAATCTAAAGATAAAAATTTCAAAGTAATAAAAGGAATTTTATTAGTTAATACTGAGTATGGATTGCCAAGTGATTTTGATCCTAAATTTGATAAATTTGTTGAAAAACAATTTGAATTAATGAAAATTGATGCAAACAGAGAAAAAATAACTTTAGATTTATATAAAGCTTATATAAGCTATGACGAACAGAAAGAACTTCATAAAAGTGCTCCTAAGTCTGATAGAAATGTAAATTATGCTTTATATGCTACTGCAGGGCATAATGAATCACAAATTGGACAAAGTATAGATATTATAGGTAAAGATGATGCTACAAATCTAAAAGAAGAATTTAAAGATACAGAAGAATTCAAATGGCTTATTAAAAATGCTCATAAGTATGGATTTATTCTTCGCTATCCTGAAAATCAAGAAGATAAAACTAATTTTAGATTTGAACCTTGGCATTTCCGCTATGTTGGAGTAGAAAACGCGAACAAAATATTAAAAAACAAACTTACATTAGAAGAATTTTTAAGATTGAACGACTAATAGATAAAAAGTTTTATAATATATTTAATTATTATATGAAAAAAGTAATGTTAACGAAAACATTACTTTTTTATTGTGAAGCAAAAAGGTTCCCAGGTACCAACCAGATGCGAAGCATCGTGAAAAGGTGGGGTTCTCATTAGTTATTAAACTTAAATAATAATATGTAAATATATTTACTGTTGTACTTTAAAGAAGTTTCTAAACTTTTTAGTATTTGATTCATATTGTATATTATGTTACAATGATAAAAATTAATTAATTTTAGAAGAAAAAAGAAAGGGAATAATATGATAGGAGTAGTTGTTTTTTTAATAGTTTGTATATTATTTTTTTTATTTACTTTAGGTATAGTATTTTTTATATATAATCTAAAAATAAGATCTTGGAAACGTCAAAATCCAGAATATGCTGTAGTCTATTTTGAAAGAGTAAATAGAAATGATTATCCTAAAGAAAATGTTATTGGAACTAGATGTATAAGAATTTCACATGTTGATGGAGAATATCTTCATTTCTCAAAAATAGCTCTTTTTTGTTTTAATAATAAAATGTTAATCGCTAAGGGAATACATGAAGTTAATGTACAAAGAGTGAATCAATATTATAAAAGTAAGATTGATAATGTATTATTTGAAGAAAAAATAGAATTTAATTTTCGTGCAAATAAACAATACATTGTAAGAAGTGATAGAGAATTAGAACATTTTAAAATTGAAGAGTTATAGAAGCATGAATAATTTAAAAAACAAACTTACATTAGAAGAATTTTTAGGACTGAACGACTAATAGAGAAAAAATTTTTACAATGTATATAATTATTATATAAAAAAAGTAATGTTAACGAAAACATTACTTTTTTTATGAATTATTTAAATTATGTAAAATAAATTGTAGAAATTATGAATGTAGAATTCTTATCTAAATTTTTTTATGCTATTTATATATAAATTTTGAAATTATATATAATGGTCAAGTTTCTCCATGAAAAAGTTTGTTAAAAAATATAATTTCTTATGAGTATTAATTGTTTAATTAAATTTTAAAATTTCATCTATGAATAATCAATAATTTAATTGACTTTTTCATATTAATACTTTATAATCTATATAACGTTATAGTTTTTGGAGAAGATAGAAATGACTGAAAAAAAGATAAGAATAAAATTTATATTTTTAGTATTTTTTTTGATTTTATCTTTTATTATGTCTTTTAGTATTGGAAGATATCCAATTAAATTTTTTGATGTAATAAAAGTAATTATAGATAGAATTTTTTATGGAATAGTTGATAATTCACCTGCAAGTACAGTTATTTGGAATATAAGGATTCCTCGTGTATTATGTACTATACTTGTTGGAGCTGGAATTTCAACAAGTGGAGCGTTATACCAAGGTCTTTTAAAAAATCCTATGGTAAGTCCTGATATTTTGGGGACTACACAGGCTGCAGCTTTTGGTTGTGCTTTTGGAATACTTATGTATTTTAATTTTTTTGAAATAACACTTTTATCTTTTAGTTTAGGAATTCTTTCTGTTTTTGTAACTTATACTTTAAGTAAAATTTTTCGAAGTGATAGAATTTTAGGGCTAATTTTAACGGGGATGATGATAGGTAGTTTATTTTCTTCTTTAATATCTTTTGTAAAACTTGTTGCAGATACGGAAAATCAGCTTCCAAGTATAACATATTGGTTGATGGGCTCTTTTGCATCAGTAAAAATGATAGATTTTAAATTTATATTTTTCCCAATTGTAATTGGACTTATCGTTTCAAATTTATATAAGATTGAAATTAATATATTTACAATGGGTGAAGAAGAGGCTAAAACACTTGGACTTAATACTGAAAAAATAAGATTTATTATAATATTTTTTGCAACGCTTATGACAGCATCAAGTGTTGCTGTAACAGGAGTAATTGGGTGGATTGGTCTAATAATTCCACATTTTACAAGACTTATTTTTGGGGACGATTATAGATTTGTAATACCAGCATCAGGTCTTTTAGGGGCAAGTTTTTTACTTGTTGTAGATATTTTATGCAGAAATATTACTACATCAGAAATTCCAATTGGAATAGTTACTTCTTTTATCGGAGCTCCAATATTCTTGTATTTGATTTATAAAAAAGGTAGAGATTATGATAGAGGTTAAAAATTTAAATGTTTTTTATGGGAAGAATGAAATATTAAAAGATATTAGTTTTTCATTAAATAAAGGAGAGATAATTTGCATTTTAGGAGAAAATGGGGCTGGAAAATCAACTTTATTAAAAGCACTTTTAAAACTTATTCCTATTAAAAATGGAAATGCAATCATTGATGATTTTGATTTAAAAGAATTAGATAGTAAAAAACTTTCAAGATTTATTTCTTATATTCCACAGATTCATTTTCCAGCTTTTGATTATAAAGTTATTGATGTTATATTAATGGGAAATTATTCTAAAAAAGATGGATTTTTTTATAAAACGACTAAGGAAGATTATGAAAAATCTGTTGAAATTTTAAAAACTTTAGGAATTTCGTATTTAAAAGATAAGAATTATAGACAAATTAGTGGTGGAGAAAGACAGCTTGTGTTAATTGCAAGAGCATTGTTACAAGCTAATAATTATATTTTTATGGATGAGCCTGTTGCTAATTTGGATTATGGAAACCAACTTAAAATTATGGAAATTTGTAATTCATTAAAGAAAAAAAATATAGGTTTTTTAATTACAACCCATAATCCAAATCATGCTTTAACTTATGCTGATAAAATATTAATTATTAAGAAAAATAAGGAAAGTCAATTTGGAACTATCTCAATTTTAAATAAAGAAACATTAGAAAAATTATACAATGTTCCTATAAATCTAATAGAAACACAAGATGGAAAGTATTGTATTCCTGATTATAAGGAGGTTAGAAAAGACTATGTTTTGGAATGAAGATAGAATAAAATGGTATTTGGTTGCTTCGGAATATACTAAATATCACGATAATATGAAATTGGAAATTAAAAAAATCATTCCAGAAGGAGAAAGTCTTGTTGATTTTGGCTGTGGTTTAGGAATTCTACCTATGAAATTATCAGATTATTTCAGTGATATAATCGGAGTAGATTATGATGAACATGTACTAGAAATTCTTGAAGATAGTATTTCAAAGAAAAATATTAAAAATTTCAAAACTATTTGTTCTAATTGTTATAATGGGGAACTTGTTGAAAATATTGTGAAACCAGATAATATTTTATTTAGCCATTTTGGCAATATTCAAGATTATTTTTACAATTTTTATAATTTATTTAATAAAAGGATGATTATAATACGAAACGATGTCGAAAAGAATATTGTTCATAATCACAATAAAAATACAATTCAAGATATTTGTAATTTTCTAGAAGAAAGAAAAATTTCTTATAATATTTATAGGCAAACATACGAATTTGGCCAACCATTAAAAGATGAAGAGGAAGTTTTAAAATATTTAGATAAATGGTATGGAGAAGATGGAATAAATTTGATATCTAATGTAAAAGATATAGATTATACTTACAATGGTGAGGTATTTACAAAATATTATTGTAAACCTAAAAATACAGCCATTGTAGTTGTAAATAAGGAGGATATATGAAAAAATCTAAAAGAATTTTAGCTCTTTGTTTAGCTTTTGGACTTTTATTTACGGCTTGTTCAAAACCTACAGAAAAGAAAACTGAACAAACAGAGTCTAAAGAAGAAACAAGAGTTTTTAAAGATGACTTAGGAAGAGAAGTTACTTTAAAACAAAAAATTGATAGGGTTGCACCATCAGGAAATCCAGCTCAAGTTATGTTGCATGTTTTTGAGCCTAACAAATTAGTTGGTGTTGCATCAAAATTCTCAAAAGGCACTGAAAAATATATCTCAGATCAATTAAAAAATTTACCAGAATTTGGAGCGTTTTATGGAAAGAAAGCAAATCTTAACATGGAAGCAGTTATTAATGCCAAACCCGATGTTATAATTGATATGGGTGAAAAGAAAAAGGGAATTGAAGAAGATTTGAATAAATTACAAGAGCAATTAAAAATTCCTGTAGTTTTCATAGAATTAACTCTTGAAAAATTACCAGAAGCTTTTGATAGACTTGCGGAAGTTTTAGGAAATAAAGAAAGAGGAAAGGAACTTTCAGAATATATCAAAAAAACTTATAAGGAAATCGAAGAAAATAAAGCAAAGATTAAAGATGTTAAAAAAGTATACTATGGTGGAGGAAAAACAGGGCTTAATGCAAATGCAAAAGGTTCTATCCACGCAGATATTATTGAATTTATAGGTGCTCAAAACGCTATTACAGTAGAAAAGGTTCAAGGTGGAACAGGAAATGAAATTCCATTTGAAAAATTATCAGAGGCAAATCCAGACTTCTTAATATTTGAATCAAAAGAATTAGCTGACCAAATTAAAGGCGAAGAAACTTTTAAAACTTTAAAAGCTGTAAAAGAAAATAAAGTATTTTATGCTCCAACTGGACCTTATAATTTCTTTGGTAGACCACCAGCAGTTAATAGAGTAATTGGTATGAAATGGTTAGGAAATCTAGTTTATCCAGAAATATATAATTATGATATGGAAAAAGAAGTAAAAGAATTTTACAAATTATTTTATAATTACGAATTAAAAGATGATGAAGTAAAAAATATTTTAGGAAAATAAAAAAGACTGTGTTTTAAACACAGTCTTTTGTTTTTTATATTAAACATTAAATCTAAAGTAAACAACATCTCCATCTTGCATAATATATTCTTTACCTTCAAGTCTAACAAGACCTTTTTCTCTAGCAGTTACCATACTTCCAAGTGAAATTAAATCATCATAATTTACTATTTCTGCTCTAATGAAACCTCTTTGAATATCTGAGTGAATTTTTCCTGCAGCATTTACAGCACTTGTTCCAATTTTAATAGTCCAAGCTCTTGTTTCTTCTGGACCAGCAGTTAAAAAGCTCATAAGACCAAGTAGGCTGTAGCTTTCTTTAATTAATTTAGAAACTCCACTTTCAGAAATACCTAAATCATTTAAAAATTCAACTTGTTCATCATCTTCAAGTTCGGAAATTTCTTTTTCGATTTGAGCACTGATAACTACAATACCAGAATTTTCTTTTTTTGCAAAGTCTGCTAATACTTTTACATATTCATTATTTTTTCCTTCATCTAACATATCATCTTCATTTACATTTGCTACATAGATGATAGGTTTTACGCTTAGTAGAGAAAAGTTCTTTAATATCGCTTTTTCATTGTCGTCAAATGTTAATGTTCTAATAGATTTTCCTTCTTCTAAAACTGGTAATATTTTTTCTAAAAGATCAACTTCTTCTTTAAAGCTCTTATTTCCCTTTAAAGATTTTCTAGCTTTTTCTAATCTTTTTTCAACTAATTCAAGGTCGGATAATATAAGTTCTAAGTTTATTGTTTCAACATCTCTTAAAGGGTTAACTTCTCCATCAACATGGACAATATTTTCATCTTCAAAACATCTTATTACTTCAACGATAGCATCAACTTCTCTAATATGAGATAGGAATTTATTTCCTAAACCTTCACCTTTACTTGCACCTTTTACAAGACCTGCAATATCATAAAATTCTATAACAGCAGGGATTGTTTTTTTTGAGTTATAAAGTTCTGTTAATTTATTTAATCTTTCATCAGGTACATTTACAAGACCTACATTAGGATCTATTGTACAGAAAGGATAATTTGCTGATTCAGCTCCGGCTTTTGTAATTGCATTAAATAATGTACTCTTACCTACATTTGGTAGTCCAACTATTCCTAACTTCATTTAAAATCTCCTTTATTATTTGTTTTT
This sequence comes from Parvimonas micra, assembly GCF_021300775.1. Classification (GTDB taxonomy): domain Bacteria; phylum Bacillota; class Clostridia; order Tissierellales; family Peptoniphilaceae; genus Parvimonas. The sequence goes on along the minus strand of NZ_JAJTJP010000003.1, from coordinate 75,584 downwards.
TATCTGAAATACACAAGACATATTATAACATAATTTCTCTGTTATAATCAAATATAATAGTATAATTTGAATGTAAGCTAATTTCATGGTATAATATTAGGAAGATATGAGACAAGATAATAGGAGGGTGTATGCTAGAAGTTAGTGCTGGTGGAGTTGTTATTCACAATGGCGAATTTCTGTTATTGAAGAAATTTAGTAACGATTGGGTTCTACCTAAGGGTAGACTTGAGAATAATGAAACTATTGAACTTGCTGCGATAAGAGAAGTACAAGAAGAGTCTGGAATAAGTGCTAAGATTGAAAAGTATTTGGGATTTGTAAAGTATGATTATCAACATAATGACGGCGAAAAAGTAAAAAAGACAGTTCATTATTTTTATATGGAGCCTGAAGATTTAAATTTAATTCCTCAAAGGGAGGAAGGTTTTGTAGAAGCTATATTTTTACCATATGATAAAGCTATGAAATTAGTAAAACATGATGCGGAAAGAAATATGTTAAAGAGTGCTAATTATTTTTATGAAAAGAGAAAGAAAAAAAGATAATAATGGCTTTTTCAATTGATTTAAAAAATGAACTTTCAAGAAGAGAAATAGAAGATAGAGAAACTGCTATTTCTGAACTTTGTGCTTTTATAAGAACAAATGGAACAATTGTTTTTAGTAATTTTGCTTTTATTATTAGATTTGAAACTACTAATAATTCAATTATTAGAAGAATCTTTAAACTATTTAAATTTTTATATTCTTATGATGGGAAAATAATGGTGTCTAAGATTTCTAATTTAAGAAAAAATAATGTTTATAAAATTGCAATTGAAGATGAGGAAATTTCAAAGAAATTTTTAAAAGATGCATTTTTCTCAGATTTAGATAGTCTTTTTCCAAAAGATGATTTATACGAAGATTCTGTTAAAAGCAAAAATTTTATTAAAAACTTTTTATGTGGAATTTTCTTAGGAGCTGGTTCAGTTACAAATCCAGATAAGAGTTACCATTTAGAATTTACTTTAAATTCAGAAGAGTTAGCTAAACTCGTAATTAAGTATTTAAAAATATTTGGAATAAAAGCAAAGAGTCTTGAAAAAAAGGGACTATATATTGTATATGTAAAAGATAGTGAACTTATTTCTGATTTTCTTTCGTTAATAGGAACTGTAAATAGTTTGTTCAAGTTTGAAGAAACTAAAATGATTAAAGAAATTAAGAATAATACAAATAGACTTACAAATTGTGAAACTGCAAATTTAGATAAGACTTTAAATACTTCTTTTGCACAAATTGATGCAATAAATAAGCTTTATAAAAGATATGGTAAAAAAAATATAGATAAAAATTTACTCGATCTTTGTGAACTAAGATTAAAAAATCCAAGTTATTCATTAAAAGAATTGGCAGATATTTTAAAGATTAGTAAATCAGGAGTAAATCATAGATTTAAAAAAATAATTGAAATGGCGAATAAATTATAATTTATTCGCCATTTTTTTAATGAAAAAAATACTTGACATCATATATGTATAATATATATATAATTGTTACGTAATTATATTTATTTAGGAGGATTTTCTAAAATGAAAATGAATGTAAAAGGTTTTTTAAAAAAAACTATTTCAATGCCCATGGTTATTTTACTAGTTATAGTAATTGCTGGAGGCTCTTATTTTTGGTTTAGAACTGATAATGGGAAGCCAAAAATTACTAATGAAACTATAGGAATTCAAATTAAAGAAATAAAGGAGATGTCTACTATACAATATAAGTATAAACAATTGGCTAGTAGAGAAGACTGGAATACTTTATTTAATATTAAATTACCATTTACAAAATCAAGTTTTATTTTAACTTATACTGGAGTTTTAAAATTAGGTATTGATTTTGCGGAAACAAAAATTGAAGTTGACGAAGGTAGTAAAACAATAAAGGTTACTTTGCCTGAATCAAAAGTATTATCTAATGAGATAGATATGAAATCAATAAAAGTTTATGATGAAACTAATTCTATTTTTAATCCAGTTAAAATTGATGATTATGCTCAATTTACTCAAAGTGGCAAGGAAAATGCTGAGGCTGATGCTAGAGAAAGCGGAGTTTTTGAACAGTCAAAAGAGGTAGCAAAGAAAATAATTACTGAGCTTTTAAATACAACAAAAGAAATAAAAGAAAAATATAAAATAGTATTTGAATAAAATAATAAAAAGACTTTACATTGTAAAGTCTCTTTTTTATTTAAATTGAACGGTAGTTTTATTTTTCTCATTTTTAAAATCATCAAAAGAAAATGTATTTATATGTTCTTTATTTGTATATTTTAAAAAGTAATTTAAAGTTTTTGCATTTGTTATAGAATAGTATAGAGTTATATTTTGTGATTCTTCTGAAATATTTTCTAAGTCCTCTTTTTTTATTGTAAATTTTTTCAAAGAATTAAATAAAATATTTTCATTATTTTCAAAAAGATTATTTTCTTTTAAGTTTTGCAACTCTATGTAAGCTCGTATAAATCTTTTTGTAGGAGTATAAATGTTTCCTTTTAATTCTCCTTTTTCTAGGTATTTTTCTAAATTTCTTATATGTTTTGCAAAACTTGGACTATTAGTCATCACATTATATTTATTTTCATATACTTTTAAATTTCCATCTTCTATTTCTAAAACAAGACTTTTATTATTTTTGTCTGTAAACATATAGTGATAATGTCTTGAAAAGTTAGTTTCATCAACAAGAGATTTTTCAATTATATATATTTTTGGAGCTAAATTTTTTATATCTTCAAGTGTTTCACAATTTGTCAAAAATACATTTAAAATCTTAGTTGATGTTAAATTTAATTTAGATTCTACAGGTTCAGTTTTAAAGCTAATTGCATTTCTAAAAGAATTAGTACATCCTAAAAGTCCCTTTTCATTGATTCCATCAATTAGATGGTCATAATCTTTAAAAGTTGCTCCCATTATTTTGTATTTTGTATATAATTTATTTCCAAAAACATCTTCTTCATAATTGAAGTTTTCCGGAAAATATTTAAATTCATATCTATGATGGACTCTTAAATCCATTGTTCGTCCAAGTAGTGTTTCACCATTTCTGTTAATTGAAAAAGTAGTGCACATAAAATCACCTCTTATTGTATTATACCATATAAATGCAATTAAATTTGCCTTTTTTTTCAAATTAGATTAAAATATAAGTAAGTATGTTTTGAGGTGATGTATTGAAAGAAATTAAACTTTTTTGGAAGATTTTAAAAAATAATAGACTGACTTATTTTCTTTCCATGATTTCTACTATTTTTATACAAATTTTTTCTGGCCTTACACCTATTGTAATTATGATTACTGTGGATTCAATAATTGGAGATAAAGAGTATAAATACGATATTTTAGAGAAAGCTGTTAATCTAATCGGAGGTAGAGATTTTCTAAGAAGTCATATATACATATTAGCTTTTGTAATAGTTATTTTAACAGGTATTAGTTGTATTTTTATATTTTTAAGAAATTATTACTCTAATGTTGCGTGTGAAAATTTAATTTATAATTTAAAAGAAAAAATGTATAATAAATTTTTAAATATAGATATAAGATGCTTAAATCATTATTCAACTGGAGACTTGATCCAAAGAAGTTCTTCTGATATAGAGACTGTTAGAAAGTTATTTTCAACTCAGCTAGTAAATGCTTTTGGATCAATTGCAACAATTATTTTAGTAATTATTGTTATGTCTTTAATAAATTTAAAACTTGCTATGATAAGTATAAGTCTTTGTATAGTAATATCATTTTTATCTTATGTTTTTTATGGCAAAATTGGAAAGATATTTAAAGAGACAGACGAAGCTGAAAGTCAACTTATGGTATTCATAAAAGAAGCTTTATTTAATATTAGAGTTATAAAAGCATTTAATAGAGAGGATTATATTTTAAAACTCTTTAGAGAAAAAAACGAAGAATTTAATATAACTCAAAATAAATTTATGAAGACTTTTGCTAAATTTAGAGCTGTAAATGACTTTTTAACTTTCTTGCAACTTGCAATAATTATAGTTGTAGGAGGTTATGAAACTATTTCCGGTAGAATGAATTTTGGGGATTTGATAGCTTTTGTTATCTATATAAATATGATTATTTGGCCTATTAGACAAATGGGACAGTTACTTAGTGATATGGCTAAAGCAAGTATTTCAATTTCTAGAATTTATGAAGTGTTAGATTTACCTGAAGAGGATTATGAATATGGTATTAGAGATGTGTCTTTCTCTGAAAAAATTGAATTTAAAAATGTTAGCTTAGTAATAAATGATAATAAAATTTTAGATAATATTAGTTTTGTTATAAATGCAGGCGAAAGTCTAGGTGTTATTGGTTCTACTGGTAGTGGAAAAAGTATGATTGTATATTTGCTTTTAGGATTATTTGAAGCTACAAGTGGAGAAATTCTTATTGATGGAATTAATATCAAAGAAATAAATAAAAGATATCTTAGAGAAAAGATTTCTGCAATTATGCAAGAGAGTGAATTATTTAATATGTCAATTTTAGAAAATGTTAAGATTACAAATGATAAAATTGATGACAAATCAATTTTTAATGCAACTAAGGTTTCATCTATTCATGATGAAATTCTAAATTTCTCATCTAAATATGAAACGATTGTAATTGATAATGGTGGAAATTTATCTGGAGGTCAAAAACAAAGAATTTCTATAGCAAGAGGTTTGTTAAAGCCTTTTGAAGTACTAATTTTAGACGATAGTTTAAGTGCTGTAGATATGAATACAGACTTAAAGATAAATAATGCACTAAAATCAATGGATAAAAAATTTACTTCTATTTTTATTTCACATAGAATTTCAACAATAACTAACTGTGATAATATAATTGTTATGGATGAGGGAAAAATTGTTGAAAGTGGAAAACATAATGATTTGATTATGAAAAATGGAATATATAGTAAAATTAATGAAATTCAAAGTAAGGAATATGATGTAAGTAATGAATAAAAAGAAAGTTGTAAATATTAATGTTTTTAGAGACTTAATAAAATTTTATAAAATTGAATACAAAAAACTTTATATGCTTATGTTTGTAGTTGTAATTTCAGGTCTTTTACAAGCGGTTGTACCATTATCAATCAAATTATTAACGGATGATTTTATTACAAAGCAAAATTTAAGGGGTTTTATTATTGCTGGACTTTCATTCTTTTTAATTGTAGTAATATCAACTCTTGCAATATATAGTTTTTATGTTTTTGGTGGAAAGCTTGAATATCAAGTATCAAAAGATATAAGAAAATCAGTTTTTGAAAAAATTGAAAAATTCTCAATTACAAATATTAAGAAATATGAAATTGGCGAATTAATTTCAAGATTAACTTCTGATGTTCAAAAACTTAGTGAAGTTTTTAGTTGGGGAGTTATGGATGCTTGTCATAGTATAATTGTTCTATTGTTTTCAATTGCAATAATGCTTTATTTAAGCTTTACTTTGACTATAATGCTATTTTTAATGTTACCTATAATATACATTGTAACTCTTCTTTTTCAAAAAAATATATTAAAATTCCAAAGAAAAGTAAGAGATTATAATTCTAAAATTATAAGAAGCTATACAGAATCTTTAAGTTATATTAAAACAATAAAAGCTCTTGGAATTGAGGAAAAAAAGAAGAATGAATTTGTAAGTTTTAATGAAAAATATAGGAAATATAATTTAAAATCAATTCTTATTTCAGCAATTTTTGTACCTACTGTTATGTTTATTGCAAGTATTGGAGTTGGTTTTGCATTTAATTTTTCATCAATTTCAGTTATGAAAAATATAATGACTTATGGAGCTTTTTTGAGCTTTTTAACATACAGTTTTCAAATCTTTGAACCTTTTAAAATGTTAGCTCAAATTTTTGCAGATTTAAAGTCTGCTCAGGCTTCTGCGGAAAGAGTTTTTCAAATATTATATGAAGATGATGAAATTATAGAACAAAAAGAAACTGATTTAAATTTTGGTGGAAATATAAGGTTTGAAAATGTAAGTTTTCACTATTTTGATGATGATAAATTAGTTTTAAAAGATTTTAATTTTGAAATAAAAAATGGACAAAGCGTTGCCTTTATTGGTAGTACTGGAAGTGGTAAATCTACTATTGTTAATTTAATCTGTAAATTCTATGATCCTACTTCTGGAGATATATTTTTAGATGGAATTAACTATAAGAATATTGATAAAACTTGTTTATATAATAATTTAGGATATGTTTTACAACAGCCTCAACTTTTTTCTATTTCTATCAAGGAAAATATAAAGTTTGGAAATGAAAATGCAACTGATGAAGAAATTATGGAAATATGTAATTTGCTTGGAATAGATGAGTTTATTTCTAAATTACCAAATGGAATAGATACAGTTATAGGAGAAAGTGGGTATAATATATCAAGTGGACAAAAACAATTAATTTCTTTTGCAAGAGCTTTGATTAAAAATCCAAAATTGTTAATATTAGATGAGGCAACTTCTTCAATAGATACTGAAACTGAAAAATTCATTCAAAATAAAATGAAGGATATTTTAAGTGGAAAGACGTCTATAATTGTTGCACATAGGTTGTCAACAATTAAGCATTGTGATAAAATTGTATTGATAGAAAAAGGAAATATTCTTGAACAAGGTACACATACAGAATTATTAGATAAAAAGGGAATATATTATAAAATGTATATTTCTGAAGAATTGAAAATTTAGGGGGATATTATGAGTAGTGGATGTGGCTCAGGCGGATGCTCAGGATGCTCAAGTGCATCAAGCTGTGGAGTATCTGAAGAATTTGAAAGTTTATTGGTTGAACAAAATCAATTTAGTGATATTAAAAAAGTAATAGGTGTTATAAGTGGTAAAGGTGGAGTTGGTAAATCTTTAATTACATCTATGCTTGCTACTGGAATGATGAAGAGAGGAAAAGAAATTGGTATTTTAGATGCAGATATTACTGGACCATCTATACCTAAATCTTTTGGTATTGACACTAAAGCTCAAATAGATGACAGAGGAATCATTCCATGTAAAACTGAAAATGGAATAAAAATAATGAGTATTAACTTATTACTTGAAAAAGAAACTGATCCAGTTATTTGGAGAGGGCCTGTTATTGGTGGTGTTATAAAGCAATTTTGGACAGATGTTGTTTGGGAAAATGTAGACTATATGTTTGTGGATATGCCGCCGGGAACAGGAGATGTTGCTTTAACAGTATTTCAATCACTACCAGTTGATGGGATTATTATTGTAACCTCACCACAAGATTTAGTATCTATGATTGTTGAAAAAGCTGTTAAGATGGCAAGGATGATGAATATTCCAATAATAGGAATTGTTGAAAATATGAGTTATTTCAAATGTCCATGTTGTAATGAAGAATTGAGTATATTTGGTGAAAGTGACTTACCATATATTTCTAGAAAATTTGGACTTACAAATGTTGCTAAAATTCCTCTAAATAAAAACATACCTGAAATGGTAGATGAGGGAGAAGCAGAGAAATTAGATACAGATTATTTATCAGATATATTAGATTCAATTGAAAAATTATAGAGAGAACATGTTCAATTAGAACATGTTTTTTATTTTCTTAAATAGATATTCCAATATGATAAATTGAAATAAAGCATTATTTGGTGTATAATTATTGTAAAATATGGATTAAGAAGAGGTTTGTATGGAGCATTTTAAATTAAATTTGGAGAGTAATTTTAAATTTGATGATATTGTTGTAGCTCTAGGAAATTTTGATGGTTTCCATATAGGCCATCAAAAATTAATTTCAGAATTAAACAATGTAAAATTAAATAAAGGATATAAAAGTGCAGTTTTCCTTTTTGTAAATCATACAAAAGATTTAATTTTCAATCAAAATTTTAGTAGAATTATGTCTTTTGAAGATAAGTTGAAAAAACTAGAAAGTTTCAAAATAGACTATGTTTTTAGTATCGATTTTTCTGAAAAAATTAAAAGTTTAACTCCAATTGAATTTTTAGATTTTTTAACTATTAATCTTAATGTCAAACATATTGTTGTTGGTAAAGATTATAGATTTTCAAAAAATCGTGAAGGAAATATTGATTTTATTGAATCTTATATGAAAGAAAAACAATTATCTTGTACTATTATAGAAAAATTAAGCTATGATAATAATGAAATTAGTAGTACAAAAATTATTGAATACATAAAAACTGGGAAAATTGAATTAGCAAATACTATGCTAGGAGACTATTTTTCAATTAAGGGAAAAGTTATACAAGGTTTCCAAAGAGGAAGAAATCTAGGATATCCAACTGCAAATTTAGATATGTCATTTAATTACGTTATGGTAAAAGAAGGTGTTTATCTTACAAAAACAATAGTAGATGGTAAGGAATATTTCAGTTTTTCAAGCGTTGGACATAATCCAACTTTTGATAATAAAAAATCCACAATAGAATCTCATATATTTGATTTTCATGAAGATATTTACGGGAAAGATATTGAGCTTTGCTTTTTAAAAAGGCTTAGAGATAATATCAAATTTAACTCTATAGAAGAATTGATAGAGCAGTTAAAAAAAGATGAAATTAAATGTAGAGAATTAATTAATGAGTATAAATAGGAGATTGATATGAAGCAAATTTTAGTTACAGGTGGAGCTGGATATATTGGTTCACATACTTGTATAGAGCTTTTAAATGAAGGATATGAAGTTGTAATAATTGATAATTTTTACAATTCTAGTAAAAAGGTTTTAACTAGAATTGAAGAACTTAGTGGAAAAAAGTTTAAGTTCTATGAAGGTGATATTAGAGATAAAGAAATACTTAGAAAGATATTTAATGAAAATGATATTTATGGAGTAATTCATTTTGCAGGTCTTAAAGCTGTTGGTGAATCAGTAGAAAAACCTATAGAATATTATGATAATAATATTAACGGAACTTTAAAGTTAATAGAAGTTATGAGAGAGTTTAATGTAAAAAATATTATTTTTAGTTCTTCAGCAACTGTATATGGAAAGCCTAAAACAGTTCCAATTAATGAAGAATTTCCACTTTCTGTAACTAATCCTTATGGAAGAACAAAGTTATTTTTAGAAGAAATTTTTAGAGATTTATATATTTCAGATAACAATTGGAATATTGTTCTTCTTAGATATTTTAATCCAATTGGTGCGCATAAGAGTGGCAAAATAGGTGAAAATCCTAATGGTATTCCTAATAATCTAATTCCATATATAACTCAAGTCGCAGTTGGTAAATTAGAATATGTTAGAGTTTTTGGTGATGATTATGAAACTAAAGATGGAACTGGTGTAAGAGATTATATCCACGTTTTAGACCTAGCTTTAGGTCATATAAAAGCTATAAAGAAATTTGAAGATAGTAAAGATGTTAGGATTTATAATCTTGGAACTGGAGAGGGCTACAGTGTTTTAGATATGATTAAGAACTTTGAAGAAGTTATTGGAAAAAAAATAAAATATGTAGTTACTCCTAGAAGAAGTGGAGATATTGCAGAGTGTTATGCTGACTCTTCTAAAGCTAAAAATGAATTAGGTTGGGAAGCTAAATATGGAATCAGAGAAATGTGTGAAGATAGTTGGAGATGGCAAGTAAATAATCCAAATGGATATGAGGATTAAAGAGGTTTAAAATGGGCACGAAAAACATTTATAACGAAAATAATATAGTTAAGGCAATATTACATTTTGCAATTCCAGGAATTTTAAGTATACTGATTGCAGAACTATACAATATGGTTGATACTTTTTTCGTAGGTAGATATGTAGGAGCAGATTCTATAGGTGCTTTAAGTGTTGTTTTTCCATTACAAAGACTTATTATTGCAATTTCAGTATGTTTAGGAATTGGAGTTTCAAATTTAATTTCTAGAAGACTTGGTGAAAAAAGGAATAAGGATATAACAAAATATACAACAGCAGTAAATGGACTAACTTTGTTAATAATATTAATAGTTAGTGTATTTACATTTCTATTTACTTCGAATATTTGTATGTTTTTAGGAGCTCGAGATAATATTTTATTATATTCTACTAACTATTTAAGAATAGTTATGTTTGGAAGTGTTTTTTTAGCATTTACAACAGTTTTTGGATATATGAATATTGCTTATGGCAATATGAAAGTAATGCTATTAGCTTCAAGTATTGGTATTTTTATAAATATTATAGTTGATTATTTTTTAATTAAAAATTTGCATATGGGTATTAAAGGGGCGGCAATAGCTACTATTTCAAGCCAATTTATATCATTTGTTTTTTCACTTATTTTTGTAAAAAAATTACAAAGAATAAACAATTTTTCTTTAATTCCAAGACTTGATTTTAACATTTCTAGAAATATATTAGCAATTGGATTTTCCTCTTTTATAATTGAATTTTCAGATGCGATATTGATTAGTGTATTAAACCATTTACTATTACCTGTAGGTGGCAACGATGCAATTATTCTTAATGGTGTAATAACAAAAGTTTCTATGTTTATGTTTGTTGCTATGATAGGTGTAAGTAGTTCAATCCAACCACTTATATCATACAATTATGGGGCTAAAGATTTTTTGAAAATAAAGAAAATTTTAAAAACAGGATTTGTTTTTGTCTTTTCATTATCTACTATTATATGGATTTTCATGAATTATAATATTAGTTTAATTATAGGACTATTTTTAAAAGATGAAAGACTTTTACAAATGGCGACAGATAGTTTTAGATATGTTATTTTAGTTTTTCCGATTTTAAGTTTTTATTACATTTGTATATACTTTTTTCAATCAGTCGGAAAGGAAAAATACAATTTTTTCTTATCAATTTATAGAGAAACACTTCTATATATTCCGATAGTTATAATTATGATAGGTAAATTTGGTGTTTTAGGAGCGTGGATTACTTACCCAATAGTTGATTTTATTTCCGCTATAACAGGATTTATTTTGCTTTTAAAAACTGTTAAAAAGATTAGTACTTTTTAGGAGGTTATTATGGATTTAGGTAAAATTAGAAAAGATTTAGAAATTTGTATGGATGAACTCATCGAAAAAGCTAAATTTGAAGAGGGAGACATCTTTGTTTTAGGTTGCAGTACAAGTGAGGTAAAAGGAAAATATATAGGAAAAGATACTGATATTGAAGTAGGAAAGCTAATTGTTGAAACTATAAAAGAAAAGTTGGATAAGATTAAAGTTAATTTTGCCGTTCAATGTTGTGAACATTTGAATAGAGCATTAGTTGTAGAAAAAGAAGTTGCTATTAAAAATAATTTTGAAATAGTAAATGTTATTCCGCAAAAAAATGCTGGTGGTGGAGTTGCCACTTCAGCATACGAATTATTTAAAAATCCAGTGGTTGTTGAAAAAATAGTTGCAAAAGCAGGACTTGATATTGGAGATACATCAATTGGAATGCATGTTAAATTTGTTCAAGTTCCAGTTAGATTATCAATAAAAGAAATAGGAAATGCACATTTGACTGCATTAACTTCAAGACCAAAATTGATTGGCGGAAGTAGAGCAGTTTATCAATAGTTACTTGGAGAATATATGTTTGAATTTTTAAAAGATATAAAAGAATTGGAAGACGTAGAGAGTGTTGAAAAGATAAGTAAAGGATATTCCAAAGATAAAAAGTTTAAGATAAAATTGAAAAATAAAGATGAGTATTTGCTTTTAAGATTATCCGATATTTCCCTTTATGAACAAAAAAAGGAAGAATATGAAGTTATTTCAAAATTTTCTAAACTAGGCCTTGAAATGTCAAAGCCTATTAGTTTTGGAATATGTAATGATGAAAAGAATGTGTATATACTCTTATCTTGGATTGACGGAGTTGATTTAAGTGATGCACTTCCAAAACTTTCAAAAGAAGAACAATATTTACTTGGAAGAAAAGCAGGGAAAATTCTAAAAGCTATTCACAGTCTAAAAGTTGAGGACAAAAATTTTGAAGACAAGCTTAAAATAAAATTGTTGGGTAAAATAGAAAAATATGAATCATCTGATGTGAGAGTTGAAAATGACGATAATTTTATTGAATATGTTAAAAGAAATGTAGATAAAGTTTGTAGAAATTATTCTTATTTACATGGAGACTTTCATCCTTCAAATTTAATTTTAATGGAAAATAAAGATATAGGTGTTATAGATTTTAATCGTTGGGATATATCTAATTCTTATGAGGAATTTTATAAATTGGAAAGTTTCGGGATAGAGTTTAGTATTCCATACTGTGTCGGGCAGATTGACTCATATTTTGAAGATGATGTTCCGAATGAATTTTGGGAAATTCAAGCAATTTATGTTGCTTGTTACACCTTGTATTCAATTAAATGGGCTGAAAAATTTGGAGAAAAAGAAATTCTTGGAATGAAAAGAAGATTTTATAAGACTTTTGATAATTATGAGAATTTTAAAACAATTATACCTAAATGGTATTCTGATTATAAGAACAATAAAGGCTATTCGCTTTAAAACGAATAGCCTTTTTTATATTTCTATTTTGAATAATTTGGAGCTTCTTTAATTATTTGAACATCATGTGGGTGAGATTCAATTAATCCTGCACCTGTCATTCTAACAAATTGTGCAGTTTCTCTTAAAGTTTCTAAGTCTTTTGCACCAGTATATCCCATACCAGCTCTAATTCCACCAACGATTTGATAAATAGCATCTGCTAAAGTTCCCTTATAAGGAATTCTTCCTTCAATACCTTCTGGAACAAGTTTTTTACCTTCTTCTTGGAAGTATCTATCTTTTGAGCCTTTTTCCATAGCTGCAAGAGATCCCATACCTCTATATGTTTTAAATCTTCTTCCTTGGAAAATTTCAAATTCTCCTGGTGATTCATCAGTTCCAGCAAGCATTGAGCCTAACATTACAACATTTCCACCGGCTGCAAGAGCTTTAACAACATCTCCTGAATATTTTAAACCACCATCAGCTATAATTGTTTTTCCCATTTCTCTTGCAACAGTTGCACAATCATAAACAGCTGTAATTTGAGGAACACCTACACCTGCAACAACTCTTGTTGTACAGATTGATCCAGGACCAACACCAACTTTAACAACATCTGCACCAGCTTCAAAAAGAATTCTAGTTGCTTCAGCTGTTACAACATTTCCTGCAATAATATCAAGATCTGGATATTTTTCTCTTATTTCCTTTACTTTTTTAACAACTCCCATTGAATGACCATGAGCTGTATCAATAACAAGAGCATCAACACCTGCATTAACTAGAGCTTCAACTCTTTCAAAAGTATCTGCACCAGTTCCTACAGAAGCTGCTACAAGAAGTCTTCCTTGTGCATCTTTTGCAGAATTTGGATATTTAACAACTTTTTCTATATCTTTTATAGTTATTAAGCCAGTAATGATTCCTTCATCGTTTACTAGTGGTAATTTTTCTATTTTATGATTTCTTAAAATTTTAGCAGCTTCATCTAATGTAGTTTTTGAAGGAGCTGTAACTAAATTTTCTTTTGTCATTACAGAATCAATTTTTACTGAATAATCTTCTAAAAATCTTAAATCTCTGTTAGTTAGAATTCCAACTAATTTTTTTTCTTCAAGAGAATTTACAATTGGAACTCCAGAAATTCTATATTTTCTCATTAAATCTTCAGCTTCTTGAACCTTATTATCTGGAGTTAAGAAAAATGGGTCATTAATAACTCCACTTTCTGAACGTTTAACTTTTCTTACTTCTTCAGCTTGTAATTCTATTGGCATATTTTTATGTATTACACCAAGTCCACCTTCTCTTGCCATAGCAATAGCCATTTTATGTTCTGTTACAGTATCCATTGCAGCAGAAATAACTGGAATATTTAATTTAATTTTCTTTGTTAATTGTGATGTTAAAACAACATCTTTTGGTAGAACTTCACTCTTTGCTGGAATTAAAAGTACATCATCAAATGTCAATCCTTCTTTTTGGAATTTTGTTTCCCACATAATATCTTTTCCTCCTAAAAAATTTTATTAAATTCAAACATATTTTTGTAAAAAATTTATTGTATAATAAATATTTCATTTAACTATGTAATATTTTTATTATATTATAGAGATATTTTATTATTTAACAACAAAATTTATTAAAAAATATATTAACATATATTATACAACAATTTATAAAAAAATCAATTAAAAAATTAATAAGATAAAAGTTTTCCTAAAAATTTTTTACGATTTATTTGTTTTTTTCTTTAATTATGTATTATTTAATGTGAAAAACATAAAAAATTTACTTTATAAGTATTATTATTTAACTATTTTTTTTAAATTTTTGAATAAATTTCAAAAAAATTAATAAAAGGTATTGAAATTTTTTCTAAACTACTCTATAATTTAAGTATACTATAATGTTATAGTTAATATCCAATAAATTAGTACATAATTGGAATTATTGTTATAGTAAAAATTTTAGGAGGTATATTAGAATGAGAGTAGAAAAAGGATTACTTTATACTAAAGATCATGATTGGGTAAAAGTTGAAGGAAATGTTGCAACAGTTGGTTTAGCTGACTATGCACAAGATCATTTAGGAGACATTGTTTACGTTGAACTTCCAGAAGTTGATGATGAAGTTGAAGCTGGTGATTCTTTAGCATCTGTTGAATCAGTAAAAGCTGCAAGTGATATTAACGCTCCTGTATCAGGAAAAGTTATCGAAGTTAACGAATTATTAGACGACGAACCAGGTGAAATTAACAAAGATTGTTATGCTGCTTGGGTTTGCAAAATTGAAATGTCTAATCCAGCTGAATTAGAAGAATTAACTAATGACGCTGATTATGAAGCATCATTATAATAGTTTCTTAAAATTAATTTTTTAATAAATGCCACTTGCGTGGCATTTATTTTTTTAATAAGGAGGTTTTATGGTAGAAAATTCCAATAATAAAAATTTAAGACTAGGTATTATTTTTATGATAATTTCTACACTTGGTTTTAGTTTTATGCAAATTTTTGTAAAGCTAACAGCAGGGAAATACACACTTATGCAACAAGTTTTTATGAGAAATTTTGTAATGCTAATTATTTGTGCTATATATATACTAGTGAGAGGAAGTAGTTTCCTGGGAGAAAAGAAAAATAGAAAATTACTTCTTATGAGATCAACTTTTGGATACATGGGTGTTATCTTTAATTTCTATGCTATAAATAATATGGTTGTTGCAGATGCAGGGATTTTACAAAGAACTAGTCCTATTTTTGTAGTTTTAATAGCTTGTTTTTTATTTAAGGAAAAATTTACATTAGAAAGATTTTTAACTTTAACATTTTCATTTATTGGTGCGATTTTTGTAGTAAGACCACAATTTAATTCTAGATTACTTCCTGCAATGGTTGGAATGAGTTCGGCTCTTAGTTCGGCTATAGCATATATGTGTGTATCAAAAATAGGAAAATCAGAAAAAACCGAAACAATAATTTTTGTTTTTTCATTATTCTCAACTATTTGTAGTTTTCCATTTATTTTTAATAATTTAAATATACCGGATTTAACTAGTATTATATATTTAATTTTAATAGGAATTGCTTCTGCAGTTGGTCAGTTTGGATTAACTATCAGCTATCAATATGCAAATGCTTCAGATGTAAGTATATTTAATTATTTAGGAATTGTATTTGTAGTTATACTAGGAAAATTAATACTAAATGAGTCTGTAAGTATCTATAGTTTAATAGGAATTAGCTTAATTTTCTCAATGTCTTTAATGTCATATTTATTAAACACAAAGAAAAATAGAGAGAAAAAAGCATAAAAAATAGCAAATATTACATTTTTTTAATATTTTCAAGTTTTTTTTAAGAAAAAACGCCTTTTGATTGTAACACTTCTGTAACCTTTGAAAATTAGAGAAGTAGAAATTGAAAAAAATTACAAAAATGTTACAAATACTATTTTCGAGTTAAAAACTTTGTTAATTTTACTCGTTTTTTTAGGTTTTTTCTAGAAAAATTTGAATTTTATTGACTGGTTTATGTAAAATCATTATAATTTTATTATCAGATTAAAGCTGTTAGTCTGGTTAATTTAATTAAGGAGTGATTATTTGAAAAGAGCAATATTTAGAAGTGTTTTAGCATGTTTGTGTGTATATGCTACATTTTCTGGATTTTCATCTAAGTCACTTGCAGACGAAAAAGTAAAAGGATTTGTAATTTCATCAGAATCCGATTTTAAAACTATTGAAAAAGTAAACAACAGAATTTTAGATAACACTAATGGTAGTGCTTCAAAAGTTTCTTACGTAGTTAATATAGACGATAAAATTAACTTCAGCTTGGCAGGTTTACTTTCACTAGATAAGGACGGAGTTGTTATTCCAGTAAAGAATAATAATATAGATGATGTTTCAAAAGAACTTTTGAAAAAAAGCGAGCAAGTGTATGTTGTTGGAGATAATAGTTCAATTTCAGATGATATTTTGAATGATTTAGGAATTAAATTCGAAAGAATTGGTTCTAACAATCCTGATGACACGAATTTATATGTAAATAAATTTTTAGATAATCGTGATCTTTTGATTGTTGATTCGAGAAATGATTCTGATATTTTAGGTGCTATTCATTATGCACGTATCTATAATATGAGCTTATACATCTATGATTCAACTAAAAAAGTCGATGAAAATATAATTTCAGAAGTAAAGAATGAAGGTAATATATACTTCTATGATGGAGTTAATTCTTTACCAGAAGATTTAAAAGTTAAGATATATAATTTATCTAAAAAAGATAAAAAAGAAATCAAAAGTTATTCTTTGGATGGTAAAGATTTAGTTAAAATATTCAAAGATGCTTATTCAGCAAAAAACGACAGCAATGTTGTTTTAACTGAAAATAAAAATTTAACAGATATGTTAAGTTCTTATATCTTTGCTGATAAAGTTAATTATGAGTATTTGGTAATTGATTCAGATTCAATGAATTTAGATGTTGAAAAGCTAATTACTGAATCTGGAGCTAAAAACTTATATTATGTTTCTACTGATGAGTTAGCAAAATATGTTAATTTTAGAGCTTTATTATCATCTGTAAACAAAGAAGAAGCTACAGGATTTGAAGTAAATGAAACTGAAGGTGAAATTAAAGTATCTGATTCTAATGCAGATAAGAAAGATGAAAGTGCAGTTTCAGAAAAAGTTACAGTTAATTCAAATGAAGTTTTAGTTGATGGAAAAGTTGTTTCTAAAGAACAAGAACAAGAAAAGGTAGCAGCTGATAAAGCTGAAACTAAACCAGTATCAACTACAGAAACATCTGATAACAAAAAAACTGATACAAGCTTTGAATATAGTAAAGTATTAGTTATGAATGCAACTTCATATACTGATGATCCAGCAGAAAATGGAGGATATAACACAACAAAAATGGGAACTAGACTTAGATATGGGGTAGTTGCCGTAGATCCTAGAGTTATTCCTTTAGGAACAAAATTATACATTGAAGGTTATGGTTACGCTGTTGCTGAAGATACAGGTGGAGCCATAAAGGGAAATAGAATAGACCTTTGCTACACTGATAGAGCAAAAGCTGAAGCTTTTGGTAGAAGAAATGTAAAAGTTTATATTCTAAAATAATTTGAATGAAGATAGAGAAGAAATTTTAGTATTTCTTCTCTTTTTATTTTGAAACAACAAGGTTCTAGGGAATCTATCCTATGCAAGCATCGTGGAATGTTGGGATGTGTATTTATAAATATAAAAACAATAATATAATAGACAATAATTTTTAAATATGATATAATGATTTTGTTGAAAAATAATGGTATATTGCCATTTTACAATTATTTCATTAGATATTAGTTATATATTTACACATTATTTTTTAGTCGAAAAGTTAAAATAGAATATTATATTTATTTTTATTATTTGGAGGAAGTATATGTTCGGTTATTCAAAAAAAGAATTGAGCTGGATTTTATATGATTGTGCTAATTCTGCTTATTCTATGGCAATTACTACAGCATTATTCCCAATTTATTTTGGAATGATTGGTGGAAATGAAATGAATTTAGGATACTATAATTCATTTGCAAGCATTATTATAGCTATTCTTAGTCCTGTGCTTGGAACTATAGCTGATTTTAGAGGTATGAAGAAAAGATTATTTACGTTATTTTCAATTATTGCAATTTTTTCTACACTATTTTTATCTTTTGCAGGTGAACTAGGATTACCTTTATTGATGGCTTTTTTTATTTTAGGTAGTGTAACTTTTGCAGGTTCTAATATTTTTTATGATGCATTTTTAGTTGATGTAACAAATGATGAAAGAATGGATAAAATTAGCACTGCAGGGTTTGCCTATGGTTACATAGCGAGTGTGATTCCATTTATGTTTTGTTTAGGGACAATTTTAATCTTTGGAATGAAAAATCCTCTTGGTTATCAAATAGGCTTTGTAATAACGGCACTTTGGTGGTTAGTACTTACGATTCCAATGTATAAAAATGTAGATCAGGTATATGGAGTTGATCCAGTTCCTAATCCTATTAAAAAAAGTTTTTCAACAATTTTCCATACATTAAAAGATATTAAGAAGAACAAAGTAGTAGTTATATTTTTATGTTCCTACTTCTTATATATTGATGGAGTAGATACTATTATAAAAATGGTTATACCATATGCTAAGTCCGTTTTAGATGCAGATAAATTTAATACACTTGTTCTTTTAGGTATTTTAATATATGTTCAAATAGTAGCCTTTCCTTTTGCTATAATTTATGGAAAGCTAGCAGATAAATTTGGAACTAAAACTATGATTAAAGTTGGAATTATTACATATATGGTTTCCGTTATTTTTGCTTATTTTATGAGTAATCTTATTCATGTTTTTGTTTTATCAACATTTATTGCATCTGCTCAAGGTGGAATTCAAGCTTTGAGTAGAAGTTATTATGCAAAGATTATTCCGAAAGAAAATGCAAATGAATTTTTCGGATTCTATAATATATTTGGAAAGTTTGCAGCTATAGTAGGACCTTTTATTATGAGTTTGATAACTACAATAACTAATAATCCAAGATATTCTATTCTTGGTATTATTCCTCTATTTGTTGTAGGCTATATTATAATGTTACAATTACCGAAGGAAGAAAAATAATGATTTTTAAATTTGATTCAAAAAACACTTGGAAAATAAAAAGTGAATACAAAAAGGGAAAATTTGATATAGATTTTGAGGCTTTAAAGAAAAAGGAATTAGAAATTCTTAAGAATTTCATTACTTGTTGTGAAAAGATGAACTTAACATATTATATTGGATTTGGAACTTTGCTTGGAGCTATAAGACATAAAGGATTTATCCCTTGGGATGATGATGTTGATGTTTGTATGCCGAGAGAAGATTATGATAAATTTATTGCTGAAGCTAGTAAATATTTGCCAGAAAATTATTTTATACAGACAATGGAAACTGATCCAAAGTATGCTTTAAATTTTGCAAAACTTAGAGATAGTGATACAACTCTTTTTGAAAAACATGTTATTGATGTTGATATAAATCATGGAGTATTTATTGATATTTTTCCGCTAGATGGATATATCAAAGGTCAAAGTAAAGTTATGGATTTAAGGGTTAAACAAAAACCTGTGTTTGAAGAAGCGGATACTAATGCTTTATCGAATGCTATAAGTGGTTTTAGTAAAAAATTTGTTTATAAATTGGGAGAAACAATACCAAATAAGATAAAGACTGATATATCAAAAATGTCCGTTCCAAAAGATAATCCAAAATTTACAGATTGTGAATATGTTGCTTGTCTAGTAGATAATTTTTATATTATGCCTTTTAAAAGAGATTTGTTAGGGAAGGGAGTAAAAGTAGACTTTGAAGGTTTGAAAGTTAATGCTCCTGAAAATTACGATGAATATTTAAGAGTTTTATATGGTGATTATATGAAATTGCCACCAGAAGACCAAAGAGAAAATCACCATAATTTTCATCTTGCAGATGTAAATAAAAGTTTTAGAGAATATCAAGAAAAAAACTAAGCTATGAGTAAAATCATAGCTTTTTTTGACTTTATGTAGAATTTTTTTTGATTTTTTGGTATAATAATTACAGTTTTGCGCTATTTGTGAAATTATTAAAATTGTAAAGACTTTTAATTAGTTTGTATATTTAATAAAGATTATAAGGAGGTGTTATTATGAAAGAAATAGTTGATAATCTTGTTGAATGGCTCAGAGATTCTGTAAAGGAAGCAAATTGTAAAGGAATAGTTTATGGACTTAGTGGAGGAGTTGATTCAGCTGTTATTGCCGCACTTTCAAAACTTGCCTTTGGTGATGAATCTTTAGCTATAATGATGCCGATAAATAGTTCTTTTGAAGACGAAATAGATGCAAAGTTAGTTATTGACAAGTTTAATTTAAATGCTATTAAAGTTGATTTATCAAGAACATATTCTGAATTTGTAGAAGTTGTTGAAAAAGGTGATAATAACATGGCTTATGCTAATGTTAAGCCAAGACTTAGAATGACAACATTATACTATTATGCACAATTAAAAGGATATTTAGTCGTTGGAACAAGTAACAAATCAGAATTTACAGTAGGATATTTTACAAAATATGGAGACAGTGGATCTGATTTAATGCCATTAGTAGATTTTACTAAGAAGGAAATATTTGAATTGGCAAGATATTTAGAAATTCCAGATAAGATTATTCAAAAGCCACCAAGTGCAGGTCTATTTGAAGATCAAACGGATGAAGATGAAATGGGTTTTACTTATAATGACTTAGAAAAATATATAAATAACGAAAAAATAGATGAAAGAATAGAAGAAAAAATTAATAGAATGGTAAAAATTTCTGAGCATAAAAGAAATTTTGCAAAAGGATTTAGGAGGTAATTATGTCAGGACATAATAAATGGAGCACGATTAAGCATAAAAAAGGAAAAGAAGATGCAAGAAGAGGAAAAATATTTACAAAACTTGCTCGTTATATAATTGTAGCAGTTAAAGAAGGTGGAGCAGATCCTGAATACAATCCAGCATTAAAAACTGCAATTGAAAAAGCAAAGGCAGAAAATATGCCTAATGATAATATTGAAAGAGCATTGAAAAAAGGATCTGGAGATGGAGATTCTTCTAACTATGAAACTATAATCTATGAAGGATACGGTCCGGAAGGAATAGCAGTAGTAGTTGAATGTTTAACAGACAATAGAAATAGAACTGCTGCAGATGTAAGACATGCCTTTGATAAACATGGTGGAAATTTAGGACAAAATGGTTCAGTATTATTTATGTTTGATAAAAAAGGAGTTATTATAATTTCTAGGGATCAAGCAGAAGAAGATGAATTAATGGATTTTGCTTTAGAAAATGGGGCAAGTGATTTTGAATCTGATGAAGAAGGTTATACAATATATTCTGAAGTAGCTGATTTTATATCATTAAGAGATGCATTACAAGAAAAGGGATATACTTTTAGTGCTTGTGACTTAGAATATGTACCTAGCAATAATTCTCAAATCACAAATCAAGATAATATTAAAAAAATGGTTAAGATGATTGACCAATTAGAAGATAATGATGATGTTCAAAATGTTTACCATAATTGGGAAATACCTGAAGATCTAGATGTAGAATAGTATGAAAAAAATATTTGCTTTTTTGATTTCATTGAGTATAATTTTATGTATTTTATTATATTCAATAGATTTTATGGCTAAAGATATTTCTTACTATAATAATTTTCATACAGAATATAAAATTGACGAAGAATCGGGGCTTTCTAAAGAATGGATTGAGAGTGCTAGCAAATCGTTAGTTGAATTTATAAAAAATGGAGATAAAGAAGTTTTAAAAAATCATTTCAATGAAAAAGAAATTTCACATATGGAAGATGTGTATAAACTTTTTAAATTAGACAGAATAGTATATATAATTTTATTTATTATTTCATTTACGGTATTGTTATATAAAACATTTAAAAATGACAATTTATTTTTAAAATATATTAAAAAGTATATTTTGATAGCTTATCTTTCTGTGATTTCTTTTCTTGGGGTTTGTTCTATATTCTTTTCGGATAGTTTTATCTATTTCCATAAGTTATTTTTTAATAATGATTTATGGCTTTTGGACTATAAAACAGACTTAATGATAAGAATATTACCTGAAGAGTTTTTCTTTGTTTTATTTTTAAATGTACTAGTAATATCAACAATTGTTATTTGTTTAATTTATATTTTTTTAAGTATGAAAAATTATGATTATAATTAGGAGAAAAATATGGAAGTAAAAATTGACAGAGTTGCATTTTCTCTTTTTGGAGTAGATATAATGTGGTATGCTATTATTATTTGTTTTGGAATTATGGCAGGACTTTTTGTAGCCACAAAAAACTCAAAACTTAGAAATATAAAAGAAGATGATATTTCTAATTTATTGCTTTTTGCATTACCTATAAGTGTTATAGGAGCAAGAATATACTATGTAATATTTGAGTGGGATAAATATAAAGGCAATTTCAAATCAATGATAAATATTAGGGAAGGTGGATTAGCTATATATGGCGCAGTTATCGGAGCTATAATTGTGGTTTACTTTTTCAGTAAATATAATAAAATTGATTTTAGAGATTTAGCTGATGTATGCGCTCCAGGACTTATTCTTGGACAAGCAATTGGAAGATGGGGTAATTTTATCAATCAAGAAGCTCACGGTACTGAAACAACATTACCTTGGGCGGTAATAATTGATGGAAAAAAATATCATCCAACATTCTTATATGAATCAATAGGAAATTTCTTGATTTTTACATTTCTAATGATTCATATAAGAAAATATCAAAAGAAAAAAGGTGAAATAATACTTTTTTATGCAATTTTGTATGGAATTGTAAGATTTTTTGTTGAAGGATTAAGAACAGATAGTTTAATGTTCTTGGGTTTCAGAGTTTCACAAGTTTTATCACTTTTTGGAGTGATAGTAGGAAGTATTCTTTTCTTCTTAAATAGAAAATACGGAAAAGATATATAATTAATATAAATTTAACTACATAGATTAATCTATGTAGTTTTTTTTTACAAAAAATAGAAAAAAAACATAATTTTTTTAAAAAATTTTAGGAATTTTCCTCCACTTTTTTTGAGGTTATTAATAAAATGTTTAAAAATACACGTTTTAACATAAAATTGTATTTTTTATTTTTTAAAAAATTTTTACAAAAAGGGTTGCAATATATGAAAAAATAGTATAAAATATAGATGTATCAAAAACTGTGGTACAAAATGGAGTGAAATGGAGTTAGATTTTTAGGAGGTGATGGCATTGTTTTTAGGAGATTTTCCACATACTTTAGATGATAAAGGCAGATTGATTATGCCATCAAAATTCAGAAATGAGTTAGGATCTAATTTTATAGTTACTCGTGGTCTTGAAGGCTGTCTATTTGTTTTTACTGAACAAAAATGGACTGAATTTACAGAACAGCTTAATTCAAAGGGTTTTAGTAAAAAAGACGTACGTTCAATTACTAGATTCTTTTGTAGTTGTGCTATGAATTCTGACTTAGATAAACAAGGAAGATTTGTTGTAAACAAAAATCTACGTGAATTTGCCGGAATCGAAAGAGATGTAATGATTATTGGTGTTTCCGACAGAATTGAAATTTGGTCTAAAGAAAAATGGGATGAATATAGTCAAGCTGAATATAGTAACGACGATATTATGTCTGAAAAATTTGATGGTCTTGATTTTTAAGGGATTTAATTATGGAATTTAATCACATACCAATAATGTTGGATGAAGTAATAGAGAACCTAGATATAAAACCAGATGGAATTTATGTAGATTTAACTGTTGGTGGTGCAGGCCATTCAACTGAAATTTTAAAAAGAATAAAAAATGGAAAACTAATTTGTGTTGACCAAGATGAAGAGGCTTTATCTGTTGCAAAAGATAGACTTTTAAAAGTTTCAAATAATGTTCTATTTTATAAAAGTAACTTTGAAAATTTTAAAGAAATATTGGATTATTTTGAGATAGAAAAAGTTGATGGCGTTTTATTAGATATTGGAGTTTCTTCGTATCAAATAGATAATGGACAAAGAGGTTTTTCTTATATGATTGATGCTCCATTGGATATGAGAATGGACAGAGATCTTAAAAAAACAGCATTTGATGTTGTAAATTTTTACAATTCTGATGATTTGGAATATATTTTTTATAACTATGGTGAAGAAAAATGGACGAAAAGAATTGTAGAATTTATAGTTAATTATAGAAAAGAAAAGTTAATAAGAACTACTTTTGAATTGGTCGATATTATTGAAAGGGCTATTCCAAAATCTGTTAGAGCTAAAGGTGGACATCCTGCAAAAAGAGTGTTTCAAGCAATTAGGATTGAGGTTAATAGAGAACTTGAGGTAATAAAAAATGTTATCCCTGATATAGTGGAAAGATTAAATGAAAAAGGTAGATTATGTATAATAACTTTTCACTCTTTAGAAGATAGAATAGTGAAAGATTCATTTAAAGATTTGGCTAGAGGATGTATTTGTCCAAAGGAATTATATGTTTGTGTTTGTAATAATAAGCCAAAGATAAAAATTATAACTAAAAAACCACTAGTGCCTTCTAAAGAAGAAATGGAAAAAAACCCTAGATCAAAAAGTTCAAAATTAAGGGTTTGTTCAAAGTATTAGGAGGATGATTTATATGAGCATGGCTCAAGTAAAATATATTAAAGTTTCAGGCGAGAGAATTTCGGAGCAAAACAAAAAAGCCTACGGAATTACCAGAGAATCCAGTTTATATAAAAACATTGCACTTATCACATTGATAACTGTTACAGTTTTGTTTAGTGTAGTGATTTTATATGGATATCTAAATATTGCTCAACAAAATAGAATAATAAATACACTAAACTCTGAAATTCGCTCGTTAGAAACAGAAAGAGATGATCATAATATGAAACTTGAGCCTTATAAATCTGTTGATAGAATTGCAAAGATTGCAAGACTTAATTATAATATGGATTATCCAAAAAAAGAACAAGTTAGATATTTAGATAAGATTGAATAATTTATTTTGTTGTTTAACAACAAGGTTCCCAAGAGCCCGCCCGATGCTAAGCATCAAGGAATGGGTGGGATTCTTATTAAACTTAGACAAGGGGAGTTTAAATGAAAAATAAGAAATATAGTATTAAAAATAAAACAGTCTCTTCTCGTTCGGCTGTTTTATTTTTTGTATTTATAATACTTTTCAGTATAATAATTACCAAATTGGCATATTTACAATTATATTCAAGAAATAAATATAGTGTTGAAGAATTTAAAGATTCTGTTAGTTATACAGAACTTGAAGCTAAAAGAGGTTCTATTTTTGATAGAAATGGAAATATATTAGCAAAAAGTATTAGTGTATATAATGGATATTTTTCAACTTTTGATTATAATCGTTATAAAAAGTCTACAGGAAAGAATAAAGATGCTGAGACGGAAAAATTAGATAAAATTTTTGATATTTTACAATTAAATAAAGAAGAAATTTTTGAAAAAGCTGATCAATATAATAATTTATTAATTAAAAAAGATATTACAGAAGAACAAAGTTCTGTTGTGAAATCTAAAAATTCTCTTATTATAAGTGTCAATAATAGTAAAGAAGTTTATTTTTCTATTTTAGAATATGATAAATTTAAACTTTATTCTCAAAAAGCTAGAGAAACAGAAGAAAAGAAATTAGATGAAATATTTTCTGCTCTTGAGCTGGATAAGAAAAAAGTATTTGATAGAGCTGATAGAGGAACGAATTTTAAAATTAAAAAGAGTATTAGCCCTGAAGTAGCTAAAGAAATTAAAGATATAAATTCTTCTATTATTAGTGTAGAAATAGAACAAAGTAGAACTTATGTAGACGGAACTTTAGCACCTTTTGTTATTGGTCATGCCAGTGAAAATGGTGGACAAAGTGGAATCGAAAATTATTTAAATGATTCTTTAGCTGGAACTAATGGCTCAAAGAGAGTTATTAGAGAAAGCCTTAATAAATCAGTAGAAGATGTAGTAGAAGCAAAAGATGGAAAAGATTTATACTTAACCATTGATAGCACAATTCAAAAATATGTTTCGGATTATGGAAAACAGTATTTTGATTTAGAAAAGCCAATAAAATTAAGTATTATAGTTTCAGATGTAACAAATGGTGATATTATTGCAATGGATAGTTTTCCAAAATATGATGCTAATAATCCAACTGTTCCACTTGATGAAGATGCACTTAAAGAATTTGAAAATTTAGATGAAAAAGCAAAATTAGAAAAAGTATATGGTATGTGGAGAAACCCAGCTGTTAGTGACGCATATGAACCTGGTTCAGTATTTAAGCTGATCACTGCGGCATCATCTTTAGAGGAAAATACAGATACTTTAGATTCAACATTTTTCTGTAATGGATTTATAAAAGATATTCCCGGAATTACTCTTAGATGTTTTAGCTGGCAAAATCCTCATGGTAAAGAAACTTTTACAGAAGCAATGGATAATAGTTGTAACCCTGCTTTCGTACAAATGGTTAGACATTTAGGCAAAGAAAAATTTTATAGATATATAAATGCTTTTGGTTTTGGAAATAAGACTGGAATAACTTTACCAGGAGAATCAATTGGACAAATACCAAAATCTTTATCTGACATTGGGGCAGCTGAACTTGCAACAATGAGTTATGGTCATGGCTTAGCTGTAACTCCAATTCAAATGATAATGGCTGCAAATGCAGTTGTTAATGGAGGCTATTTATTAGAGCCTCAAATTAGTATAAAAAATGTAGAAAAAGATTCAGAAGATAAAATTAAATTAAAAGAAAATGAAGCCATTGTTAAAAATCAAATTATCTCCAAAGAAACAAGTGATAAAATGAGAGTAATAATGGAACATGGCGTAACAGATGGTATTGTTAAGAAAGTATACTCCAATAGCGTTAGAATTGGGGGAAAATCTGGTACAACAATAAAAACTGTAAATGGTAAATATGATGATAAAAAGACAATTGCATCACTGTATATTGCTTTTCCTATTGAAAATCCAAAATATAGTATTTTAATTGTTTTTGACGAACCTAAGGTGAATGTTGGTGGTACAAGTGTATGTGCACCACTAGCGAAAAAATTAGCTGAAGAAATTGTTGAGTATAAACAAATTGCTAAATCAAATGATGAAAATGGATTAGTTAGAAAAACAAGGGTACCAGATGTAAGAGGTTTAACATTAGAATATGCTTCTGAAATTTTAAAAGAAGAATATTTAAATTATACAATTGACGGATCAGGCTCTTCAAAATCTGTTGTAACAAAACAAAGTGAAGATCCTGGAAATAGTGTTGTTGATGGAAGTACAATTAAGTTGACATTATCAGACGATGAAAACGAAAAATTATTAGTTGTAGATTTTTCAAAAATGACATATCAACAAGTTATTAATGTTGTAAATAAGATGGGATACAAATATAAAACTTCAGGTGGTAAAGGTAAATTTGTATCTTCAAGTAAAGAAATAGGAAGCTATATTTCTAAAGATGAAGAAATAGTGCTTACATTTGAAGACTAATTTAGGAGATGAACAATGAGAATATCAAATTATACACTATGGAGTGTTTTAGTTAGCTTTTTTCTAACGGTGATTATAGCTAAGTATTCTATTCCTTATTTAAGAAAGTTTAAACTGGGTCAAAATATAAGAGATGATGGTCCTCAAAGCCATTTATCAAAGGCAGGAACACCAACGATGGGTGGAGTATTCTTTGTTGTGGCAATTATACTTACAACATTTTGTTTAGGTAATTTTTCAAGAGAAGTTTTTTCAGTATTAATTGGAATGTTAGGATTTACTTTCATTGGATTCTTAGATGACTTCTTTAAACTTGTTATGAAGAGATCTTTAGGACTTACTGAAATTCAAAAATTGATAATTCAATTTGTAATTAGTATAGTTGTAATTATTTTTATTGAATTAGTTGTAGGAACAGATTTAACATATCAATTAGTACCTTTTGTTAAGAATCCTGTTAACTTTGGATGGATAATATACCCAATAGTTATTTTTGTTATGATTGGAACTGCAAATGCGACAAATTTGACAGATGGCCTAGATGGTCTTTCATCTTCAGTATCAATACCTGTATTTTTAGGACTAGCAGTTATAAGCTCATCAAGATATCCAAGTGTTGGAGTATTCTCATTAGTGTTTATGGCTAGTTTAATGGGTTTTGTATTATTTAATTCATACCCTGCAAGAGTTTTTATGGGAGATACTGGTTCAATGGCATTAGGTGGTGCTATTGCAACAATTTGTATATTAAATGGAATGATTTTCTATTTACCAATTATTGGTGGAATTTATGTAATAGAAGCATTATCAGTTATTATTCAAGTTGTAAGTTATAAGACAAGAAATAAAAAAAGAGTTTTCTTGATGAGTCCTATTCATCATCATTATGAATTAAAAGGATATAAAGAACCACAAATTGTTACAGCATTTGCTGTAATTAGTGGAATATTATCAATAATAGCTGTGAATTTATTTTATAGCATTTAATTAGGAGTAGTTTATGGAAATTGCAAATAAAAAAGTTTTGGTTATAGGTTTAGGTTTATCTGGAATCTCAACTATAAAAACTCTTAGTTCTTTAAAGGCTGATGTTTATTGTTATGATGACAAAGAAGAATCAGAATTAGGAAGTGTTTTTGAAAAAATTAAGGATTTTAATTTTAAGTTTATTAAAAATTATAAAGAATATGATTTTGATTTTATAGTTAAAAGTCCAGGAATCAAACCGATTAATGAAGTAATAAAATATTTTGAAACTAAAAAAGTTCCAATTTATACAGATTTAGAATTAGCATACTCTTTATTTCCAAAAAGAAAAATTATTGCAATTACAGGTACAAACGGAAAAACTACTACAACAAGCTTAGTGGGAGAAATTTTCAAAACGGCAAATATCAAGTCAAAAGTAGTTGGTAATATTGGAATCGGCATGCTTTGGGAAATTTATAATTCAGATGAAGAAACTGTTAATATTATTGAAGTAAGCAGTTTTCAACTTCATAATACTGAAAATTTTAAGCCTACTGTTGCATCAATCGGTAATATCACTCCAGATCATATTGATTGGCATGGAAGTTATGAAAATTATATAGAAGATAAACTAAAAATATTTAAAAATATGGATAAAAATGGTTATCTAGTTTTAAATATTGATGATGAAATTTTAAATAATATAAAAGTTGAAAATACAAATATTACAAAGATTTCATTGAAAGATAATAGTGTAGATTTTTATCTTAGAGAAAATAATTTTTATCATAAAAACGAAATGTTATTTTCTATGAAAGATTTAAAAATTTTAGGAAAACACAACGCTCAAAATGTTTTAATTTCTATCGCAATCTGTTATAATTATGGTATAAATCTAGATACTATTATTTTTGCATGTAAAAATTTTGGTGGCGTTGAACATAGAATTGAATTCGTTAGAGAATTTAATGGAATTAAGTTTTATAATGATTCAAAAGGAACAAATGTAGATTCAACTATAAAAGCTGTAGAAGCATTAGAAAAACCAATAATTTTGATATTGGGTGGGTACGACAAAAATGTTGACTTTAACCCTTTATTTGAAAGTTTTAATGGTAAAGTAAAAGCTCTGGTTCTTGTTGGAGATACAAAACAAAAGTTTTATGAAACTGCAAAGAAAAATGGATTTGATAATAATATATTAGTTAATGATTATAAAGAAGTAGTAGAAAAATGTATTGAACTTGCAAAAAGTGGTGACAATGTATTACTTTCACCTGCGTCTGCTAGTTGGGATATGTTTAAAAGCTATGAAGAAAGAGGAAATTTATTTAAAAAGTTGGTAAATGGATTATAATGAATAAAATTGACAAATATACTAAGAGGCTAATTATGGTTGTATTTCTATTACTTCTTTTTGGAGTAGTAATGGTATTTAGTACAAGTTGGCCATATAGCTATAGAATAAAAGGAAATGAAATAGAAATTACAAGAAAACATGTGATATTTGTTGCTATTTCTATTCTATCTATGCTTTTATTTTCACATATAAATATTTTAAAATTTAGAAAGCAAAGTCCGAAAATTTTTATTGCTGTATTTCTTATGGGATTTTTAGTGCTTACACCACTTGGAATGAACATTTATAATGCTAGAAGATGGATAAAACTAGGTGGATTTACATTTATGCCTTCTGACTTTATGAAAATCGCTTCAATTATGATGATGGCATATGTTATTGATCGATATAAGAATAATTTTACTTTTAGAAATATATTTCTAAAATATTTTGTAATTGCAGCTGTATCATCTATTTCAGTTATGATTCAGCCGGATTTTTCAACTACATTAATAATTATAGGAACTTTAACTGCAATGTATGTAATTGCTGGAATGGATAAAAAAGTATTATTATTTTCTGGAATGGGAATTGTACTTGCTAGCGCTGGTGTTATATATAAGTTAAATTCTGGATATAGTAGAGCGAGTAGAATTCAAGCATTTATTAATCCGTTAAAATACAGAGATTCTAAATCATGGCAATTAATAAAATCTCTTTTTGCAATAACGAATGGTTCAATTTTAGGAGTTGGACTTGGAAATGGCAGACAAAAATTTACATTGTCCGAAGCACACAATGACTTCATTTTTGCAACTATTGCAGAAGAATTTGGATTTGTAGGGTCAGTAATTTTAATTGGGGTATATATCTATTTAGCTTACCTTGGAATAATGATTGCAAGAAATGTTAAAAATTTATATGGACAAATGGTAATATTTGGAATAACTTTCTCAATAGGACTACAAACATTGGTAAATATAGGAACAGCTACAGGAACAATTCCTCCTACAGGAGTTACTTTACCTTTTATTAGTTATGGTGGCTCATCTTTGGTTATGACTTCAATAATGATTGGAATAATTTTGGGAATTGTAAGACATGATACTAAAGGGAGATAATATGAAAGTTGTAATAACAGGTGGAGGTACAGGAGGACATATATATCCTGCCGTTGCAATAATTGAAGAATTAAAAAAAAGAGATGAAAATATAGAAATTTTATATATAGGTTCGAAAAATAGTATGGAAAGTGAATTGATTCCAAGCTTAAATATCGACTATAAATCAATAGAAGTAATGGGACTTCCTAGAAAAATTAATTTAAAACTTTTTAAGTCAGTATTTGTATTGTTAAAAGGACTGTCTCAAGCAAAGAAAATATTAAAAGAATTCAAACCAGATGTAGTTATTGGTACTGGAGGATTTGTAACGGGACCGGTTTTATATAAAGCACACAAACTTGGAATTTATACAATATTCCACGAACAAAATAGCTACCCTGGAATTACAAATAGAATATTGTCAAAATATGTTGACGCTATGGCTGTTACATTTAAGGAATCCATTAAATTCTTTAAAAATAATGAAAAATGTGTTGTAACAGGTAATCCGATAAGAAATAGATTTGAAGTATTAGATAGAGAGAGTTCATTAGAGTTTTTTGGACTTGATAAAAATACTAAAAATATATTTTCTTTTGGAGGAAGTAATGGTAGTGAAGAATTAAATAAAGCTGTAATAGGAATTCTAGATAAATTTAATAATAATGAAAAAATATCTTTAATTCATGTTACTGGTAAAAAAAATTATGATAAATTCATAGAAGAAGTAAATAAAAGAGAAATTAAAATTGGTAAGAATGTAAGAATCTTACCTTATATGATAGAAATGGATAAAGCATACGGAGTTTCAGACTTAGTAATAACAAGTTCTGGAGCAATAACACTAGCTGAGATTTCAAAAATTGGATTGGCTAGTATATTAATACCGAAAGCTTATACTACTGAAAATCATCAAGAATATAATGCTAGAGCCTATAAAGATATAGGAGCTTCTGAGCTAATTCTTGAAAAAGATTTGAATTCAGATTTATTATGGGAAAATATAGAAAAAATAGTTTTTGATAATAATAAACTTGAACAAATGAAAGAAAACGCAAAGAAATTTGCAACACCAAATGCAGTAAGCGATTTTGTTTCAATTTTTTATGATAAATTTAAAGGGAGGAGATAAGGATGTCTGGTAATAACGGGAAAAAGCCAAAAATATTTGTAAAAAAGAGATCTGATGAAGTTAGTTCAGAGCATGATGAATTTTATGAATATGATAATTTGAAATCTAAGAGTTATACTATTGACGAATCATTCTTTGAAGATTTTGAAAGTGTAGATTTTGATAAGAAAAATTACGAGAAAGAAAATACTTCTTCTGAAGAAACAAAAAATGAGGTATTAATATCTGAAGAAATTTTAGAAGACGAAGTTTTTCAAGAAATTCCTGACGAAATTGATGCTAAAGAAGAAAATGAAGTTGAAATAGTAAATGAAAAGGAAGAAGAAATTCTTAAGGATATTAGTGAAAGCAAAGAATTTGAATCTAAAGAAGAATATGAAGAAGTATTAGATGAAGATGACGATGATGATTTTGGAAGTTTAGAATCAGAAGAAGACATTGTTCCAAATGTTGAAAGTGAATTAGATAAACAAGCGGAAGAAGGTAAAAATGATAATCTTCAATCTAATAATATACAAGAAGAAAATATTTTAGAAGAAACTCAACAAATTAAGGTTCAACCTGAAGATAAGTTTGGAGATGGAGTTGAAAATTCTGAAATACCTATTGTAGATGGTAATGAAGAAGATTCAATATTCAATAGATATAGTATTGCAAATAATGAATTATCAAGTAATGAAGGAAATTATGATTCTTTATTTGAAAAGAATCAAGAAATAATCGAAAATAATGAATTAGTTGAAGAAGATGATGACGATTTTGGAAGCTTAGACGAAGTTGATACTACAATGACACAAGCTTTTGTAAATGTAAATCAAAAACCAGATTATTATGAAGATTTGAAGGATACTACAGATGAGTTTTCTTTTGATGAAGAAGATGAAGAAGATGAATATTATATAGACAAGAAAGGTAATAAAAAGAAAAAAAGAAGAGGGTTTAGATTATTCTGTAAATTCTTATTAGTATTTTTATTAGCATGTTTTGCAATATCAGTTTATTTTGGTTTAACTCATGATTTATTTAAAATAGATTATATAAATGTAGTTGGAAATGTAGCAAACGAAAAAGAAATTTTAATTTCTAAAAGTGGAGTAAATATTGGAGATAATATATTCTTGGTTTCAACAAGTAAAATTAAGAAAAACTTAAAAGAACTTTCAAATATTGAAAGTGTAAATGTTAAGAAGAATTTTCCTAATATTTTAGAAATAGAAGTTAAAGAAAATTATGTAAGTGCATATATCAATACGGCTAGCGGATTGACAACAATAGATAACTACGGAAAAGTTAAAGAAGTTGCAACTGATAATTCTAAAGCTTCTGGAATTCAGTTGAAAGGTATTCCTGGAACTGGATTAAAAGTAGGAGAAAACTTCTCTGATGATGAGGATAAAGTTAAATTTCTACTTGATATAATAACAAAGGAATATTACTTTGATATTGTTAGTATAGACTTTACAAATGATTCAGAAATTGTTTTAGAATTTAAAAATTCTTTCAAAGTTATATTTGGAGATTTAAAAGATTATGCAAAGAAAACTCAAATAATTGGAATTTTAATTAAAAAAATACAATTAGAAGGAATAAATGCAAAAGAAATTATATTAAATGTTGGAGATAATCCAATAATCGTTAAAAAATAGTAGAATTTTGTTTGAAAATTTAGTATAATAAAAATGGTTATCTAAATAATTAAGTATAAATAACATAGGAGGAAATAATAATGGCATTTGAAATGGAAGTTTATGGAAATGATTTAGCAAAGATTAAAGTATTTGGTATCGGTGGTGGCGGAAATAATGCTATCTCAAGAATGAAACAATCTGGTTTAAGAGGAGTTGATTTCGTAGCAGTAAACACTGATAGACAAATTTTAAATTCTATTGATATAGAAACAAAAATCCAAATTGGAGAAAAATTAACTAGAGGACTTGGAGCTGGAGCTAATCCATCAGTTGGAGAAAAAGCTGCAGAAGAAAGTAAAGAAGAAATAATGAAATCTCTTGAAGGAACAGATATGGTATTTGTTACTGCTGGAATGGGTGGTGGAACAGGTACAGGTGCTGCTCCAGTTGTTGCAGGAATTGCAAAAGAAATGGGGATTTTAACTGTAGGTGTAGTTACTAAACCATTTACATTTGAAGGAAGAAAAAGAGCAATCCAAGCTGAACAAGGTATTGAAGCTCTTAAAGAAAAAGTTGATACTTTAATTACAATTCCAAACGATAAATTAATTCAAATTGCTGAAAAGAGAACTACAATGTTAGAAGCATTCGCTATGGCAGATGAAGTTTTAATGAATGGTATTCAAGGTATTTCAGATTTAATAGCTGTTCCAAGTGTAATTAATTTAGACTTTGCAGATGTTAAATCAGTAATGGAAGATAAAGGTGTTGCTCATATGGGTATTGGTAGAGCAAGTGGAGAAAACAGAGCTATTGAAGCTGCAAAAATGGCTATTAATAGTCCTTTACTTGAAACTTCTATTGATGGAGCTAGAGCTGTTCTTCTTAATGTTACAGCTGCAAATGTTGGTCTTTTAGAAGCACATGAAGCTGCTGAATTAATTAGAGAAGCTATTGATGGAGATGCTAATGTAATCTTTGGTACAGGTATTGACGAATCATTAGGAGATGATATTAAGATTACTGTTATTGCAACTGGATTTGATCCTCTTGTATCAGGTGGAATTAGAAGATCATCTGGCGTTGAAAAAAAATCTGTATTAGATAAAAAAGATGACGGATTAGATTTAGACATTCCAAGTTTCTTAAGATAATGAAATGTCCTAACTGTGGAGCAGAAACTACAAGAGTTTTAGATTCTAGAAATTCTCATGATAAAACTTATGTAAAGAGAAGAAGAGTTTGTGAGAAATGTAATTATAAATTTACAACTTACGAAAAAATGCCTGAGTTTGTAATTTTTGTATTAAAAAAAGATGGTTCAAGACAAATTTTCTCAAGAAATAAAGTTTTTGCTGGTATAAAAAAATGCTGTGAAAAGAGAAATATACAAGATAAAGAGATAGAATCTGTTATCGATAGTATTGAAATGGATATTAGACAAAATTATAAAAATGAAATTAAATCTACTCAGATTGGAGAATTGGTTTTAAAATACTTAAAATCACTTGATGAAGTTTCATATGTTCGTTTTGCTGCTGTATATAAAGACTTTAAAGATAAAAAAGCATTTTTGGAGTATTTACAAAAAGAATTTTAGAGGTGAATGAAAATTCACCTCTTTTTTTATATTATTCTAAAAAATATGAATATTTAGCTTATTATTACTTATTTTTAATTTATTTTTTTCTCAAATTATGATAAAATAATAATGGATTAATAAAGTTTTAATTTGTTATTATCATTATATTAGGGAGAGCTTTATGAAAAAGAATATTAGACCTATAGTTATTATAGTATTAGTCATCGAATTTTTAGGATTAGGAACAATTTTTTATCAATCCAGCGTAGAAAGAGCAAAATTAAGAAAAGAAAGAGAAAAATATTATATTGTTACTGATGCAAATAAAAATGATGTTTTAAAAATCGAAAAGAAGTACTTATCTTCTCAAGAGTTAAATAAAATAGTTATTACAAAAGCTGATAGCGATAAAAAATATATAATTGAAGATAAAAAATTAATGGATGATGTTATTGCAAAAGTAGATTTTACAAAATTTGTATCTAATTCTAATCTTACTATGGGAACAATAGACTTAACAATAAATTTTGAGAGCAATAATAATGTTTTTACAATATCATTATCTGCTGAAGATAAAACAGCTACTTTAAAATATAATGAGTATACTTTTTATGTAACAGTTTCAGATGATTTTTATAATTTTGTCTATGATTTATATTCAAAAATCTCTTAGATTAGGAGTTTTATATGAATATAAAAGATTTAATTAAAAAACATGGAGATACAAATGAGAATTGGTTAATTTTAGAATTTTTAACTGAAAGAAAATTGGTTGAATTAAAAGCTGATTTAAATTTTTGTATTGATGAAATATATGATAAGTTTTTAGAAATAATTGAAAAGAGAAAACAAAATTATCCATTACAGTATATTTTTGGGAAATGGGAATTCTATGGATTAGAATTATATGTAGATGAATCAGCTTTGATTCCTAGATTTGAAACAGAAATTTTAGTTGATGAAATTTTAAAAATGGATTGTAATAAGGATAAAATTTTAGATATTGGTTGTGGAAGTGGAGCTATTAGTCTAGCTTTAGCTGATAATCTTATAAATTCTTATATTTATGGAATAGATATAAGTGAAGATGCACTAACTTTATCTAAAAAAAATAAAGAAAAATTAGAATTAAAAAATGTTGAATTTTTTAAAAGTGATATTTTTTCAAATGTTAAGGATAATAATTTTGATATAATAGTTTCAAATCCACCTTATATAGATGAAGTTGATATGAAAACATTAGAAAAAGAGCTATCATTTGAACCTCAAAATGCTTTATATGGAGGAAAAGATGGATTGTTTTTTTATAGAGAAATAATAACTGATTCTTTAAACTATTTATCTAATAATGG
Organism: Parvimonas micra; assembly: GCF_021300775.1. Classification (GTDB taxonomy): domain Bacteria; phylum Bacillota; class Clostridia; order Tissierellales; family Peptoniphilaceae; genus Parvimonas. The sequence continues at coordinate 38,860 of NZ_JAJTJP010000003.1, read as the reverse complement.
TATTTTGGCTTTTGAAATTGGATACAATCAAATGGAAGATATTTCTAATTTATTGATTGATAATGGATTTGAAATTTTGTTTCAAAAAAAAGATTTTGCAGGTTTTGATAGAATTATAATAGCTAAGAGGAGATAAAATGATTTTAATTAGCTTATTTTTGGTATTCTTATTTATAGGAGCATATAATTTTGGTGGCGGATATGCTATGATTCCATTGATTATATCTCTTGTTGTAGATAAATATGGTTGGATAGAAATGTCTGACTTTATAAATTTTGTAACAATTTCACAAGTAACACCGGGACCAATAGCTATAAATCTTGCTACATTTGTGGGTTATACTGTTGGTAATGGAGTAATAGGATCTATAATTGCTACATTAGCAGTAATTCTACCAAGTTTTATTTTAATAACTTTGATTGTAATGTTTATGAAAAAATTTAGTAACAATATACATATAAAAAATTTCTTTATTGGAATTAGACCTGTTGTACTTGGTTTAATTGCATCAAGTTGTGTTTCAGTAATAGATTCAGATTTTTATACAATTTATTCGTTTATTGTATTTGGAATTATTTTTTATTTAACAACTTTTAAAAATTTACATCCAATAATTGCTATTTTTGTAACTGGATTTATTGGAATGTGGATTATTTAGGAGGCAACAATGTTATTTCAATTATTTAAGACATTTTTATGGATAAGCACTCTAACTGTAGGTGGTGGAGCTGCGATGATTCCAGTTATAAATAAAGAAATTGTAGAAAAAAAACAATATATGACACAAGAAGAATTTCTAGATGCACTTGGTATAGCACAAAGTGTACCTGGAGTTTTAGGTTGTAATATTAGTATTATTGTTGGATATAAAATAAAAGGTATAAAAGGAGCAATAGTTTGCTTAATGTGTTCTATTTTACCAGCATTTTTATCAATACTTTTAATTGCAATATTTTTTAAAGATATGAGTACAAATTACTATGTTAAAAAATTTTTTATTGCTGTTAAACCTGCCTTAGTTGCGGTTTTAGCTTCAGCAGTAGTAATTCTTGGTAAGAAGACACAATTAAAAGCATTTCATTATGTAATTGGGTTAGTTGTTTTAATATTAGTTAGCTATTTTAAGATTAGTCCATTTCTAGTTATATTTTTTGGTGGATTTGGATATGTTTTATATTGTAAATTTTTAGTAGATAAGCATTAAAAATTTAATGGAATACTTGTAACTTATTTTGGAGGAAGTTATGATAGACGATAGATTTGATGAAGAAAAAAATGAGTTTAAAGATAGAAAAGATAGTAGTTTTGTAAAAACTTTTTTTGACTATGCAAAAATTATTGTTCTTGCACTTTTAATTAGTTTTGGAATAAAAACATTTGTTGTAACAAGTACAATAGTAGATGGTAGAAGTATGAATCCAACAGTAAATCACGGGGATAGACTTATGGTTAATAAATTATTTTTTATGAAAAAAAATATTACTCGTGGAGATGTTATTGATTTTTATGTTCCAGAATCTAAAAAATATTATCTAAAAAGAGTTATAGCTGTTGAAGGTGATACAGTTGAACTAATAAATGATAGAGTTTATTTAAATGGGAAAAAATTGGAAGAAGATTATGTTAGTACAGAAGTTACTACACCACATAGTGAAACTACAAAATGGGAAGTTCCAAAAGGATATGTTTTCGTTTTGGGGGATAATAGATCAAATAGTAGAGATAGTAGAGATTTAGGTGTTATTCCAAGATCTGATATTGTTGGTAAAATTATATTTAGATATTATCCTTTTAATAATTTAGGAGGGTTAAAGTAATTTATGAAGATAGATCAAAAAAATATTAGAAACTTCTCTATAATCGCACATATAGATCATGGAAAATCTACACTTGCAGATAGATTAATAGAAAAAACAGGAATGATGAGCAAAAGAGAAATGGAAGAACAGGTTTTAGATAGTATGGATCTTGAAAGAGAAAGAGGAATTACTATAAAACTGAAAGCTGTTAAACTTTTCTATAAAGCTAAAGATGAAGAAACTTATGTTTTAAATCTTATAGACACACCGGGACATGTTGATTTTACATATGAAGTTTCAAGAAGTCTTGCTGCATGTGAGGGTGCTATTCTAGTAGTAGATGCTACTCAAGGTGTTGAGGCACAAACTTTAGGAAATGTATATTTAGCATTAGAACAAGATTTAGAAATTTTACCGGTTATAAATAAAATAGATTTACCATCAGCTAGAATTGATGAAGTAAAGGAAGAAATAGAAGATATAACAGGATTTGATACAGATGGAATACCATTAGTTTCTGCAAAAGAGGGACTTAATATTGAAGATGTTTTAGAAGATATTGTAAATAATGTTCCGGCACCTACTGGAGATGAAAATGCTCCACTTAAAGCTTTAATTTTTGATTCATATTACGATTCATATAAAGGTGTTGTGTCTTATGTTCGTGTAGTAGAAGGAACATTAAAAGAAGGCATGACAATCTATATGATGGCAACTAAGGGTAAATTTGAAGTAACAGAAGTAGGATATACAGCATCTGGAAATGTTCAAACTGGAGAATTAAAAGCTGGAGATGTAGGCTATGTTGTAGCTAGTATTAAAAATGTAAAAGATGCAAGAGTTGGGGATACAATTACTGATTACGAAAATATGACTGACTCAGCATTACCAGGATATAAAAAAGTTGTTCCAATGGTTTATTGCGGAATTTATCCAGCTGAAGGTGAAGATTTTAACAGTGTTAGAGAAGCATTAGAAAAACTTCAAGTAAACGATGCTTCATTATCTTTTGAACCTGAAAGCTCTGTTGCATTAGGATTTGGATTTAGATGTGGATTCTTAGGATTATTGCATATGGAAATTATCCAAGAAAGACTTGATAGAGAATTTGATTTAAATATAATAACTACTGCTCCATCTGTAATTTATAAAGTTGCAAAGAAAACAGGAGAAATTCTTGAAATTCAAAATCCAAGTAATTTACCAAAAGAAACAGAAATAGAATATATGGAAGAACCTATTGTTGAAGCAAATATTATGACTCCAAAAGATTATGTTGGAACAATAATGGATCTATGTCAAAATAAAAGAGGTATTTTTGAAAATATGGAATATCTTGACCAACATAGAGTTAGCTTAAGATATATTTTGCCATTAAATGAAGTTATTTATGACTTTTTTGATGCATTAAAATCTAAAACAAAGGGATATGCTTCACTTGATTATGAATTGAAAGGATATCAACGTTCTGACTTAGCAAAACTAGATATTTTAATTAATGGAGACTTAGTTGATGCATTCTCAATAATTGTCCATCGTGAAAAATCTTATGATAGAGCAAGAAATATCGTTGAAAGATTAAAAGATGAAATTCCAAGACATCAATTTGCAGTACCTATTCAAGCGTCAATTGGATCAAAAGTTATTGCTAGAGAAACAGTCAGAGCTTTGAGAAAAGACGTACTTGCAAAATGTTATGGTGGAGATATTTCAAGAAAGAGAAAATTACTTGAAAAACAAAAAGAAGGTAAGAAGAAAATGCAACAAATAGGTAGTGTAGAAGTTCCTCAACAAGCCTTCTTAGCAGTATTAAAATATGATGAAAAATAGATAAAAGCCTATTATATAATAGGCTTTTTGCCTAATGGGAGAAAAATGAGAAAACTAGGAATATATATTCACATCCCTTTTTGTGATAAAATTTGCAATTATTGTGATTTTACTGCTTTTCAGGGTGCTAATTCAAAAATAAAAGAATATGTAGAAGCTATAAAAAAAGAAATTGAATTAAAAGGAAATAAAGAATTTTTAATTGATTCTATTTTTATTGGAGGAGGAACTCCAAGTTTTATAGACGGTGAATATATTTTTGAAATTTTAGAAAAAGTAAGAGAACAATTTACGGTTTTAGAAAATATTGAGATTACAATTGAGACAAATCCAAAAACATTTGATGATAAAAAATTAGAGTTTTATAAAAAGTCAAAAATTAATAGACTATCAATTGGAGTACAAAGCTTTAATGATAAAATATTAAAAGAGCTCGGAAGAAATCATAACTCAAAAGAAGCGATTGATAGCATAAAATTAGTAAAAAAATTTGGATTTGATTTGAATATAGATTTAATTTTTGGCTATCAAAATCAGAATATTGATGATATTTTATATGATTTAGAAATTGTTAAAAGTATTAATCCGGAACATATCTCTTATTATGCTTTAATTATTGAAGAAAAAACAAAATTTAAAGCATTACAAAATGCAGGAAAACTAAACTTTTTAGACGAAGATATTGAGAGAAAAATGTATCATATTTTAGTTGAAAAATTAGAAAATATTGGACTAAAACAATATGAAGTTTCCAACTTTGCTAAAAATGGAAAAGAGTCAATTCATAATAAAAAATATTGGAATTGTAAAGAATATTTAGGATTTGGTATTTCATCACATTCTTATTTTAATAATGAAAGATTTTCAAATACAGTTAATATTTCAAAGTATATAAAAGAACTTGAAAAAGGTAATATTCCAATAGACTTTTGTGAAAAAATTGATATTAATACTAAAAAATTTGAATATATTATAATGAATATGAGATTAAAGGAAGGATTTTTGATTTCTGATTACAATAAACTTTTTGAAGCAGACTTTCTTGATGAAAATAAAGATGCTGTTAAAATAGGTCTTGAAAATAATGTAATTGAAATTAAAAATGATCGAATATATTTTACAAAAAAAGGATTTGATATAATGGATAGTTTTTTTGTAAATTGTAATGTAAAGGAAGTAGGCGATTAAATGAATTTATTAAGTAATATATTAGAAAATATTAATTGTAAATACGAAAAACTATTGAAAAAAATAAATACTATATTTAATAGTTTATGGTGTTGTATTTACTTGTTATATTTTATAAGTTCATTTTATGTATTAGAATTCCAACTTTCTTATATTTTTAATTTTTCACAAATTTTATTGGGATTCATAATTATATTTAATTTTATGAATACTATTTATTTTATTTTGAATAAATTTACAAAATATGAGCTTAAGTTTTTGTATCCTCTAAATTTGTTAGTTAAAATATTAGCCTTCTTTAACTTAATTTTGATTTTATACATTTCTATATTTAAATACGATTTTATATTTTATAATCACTTTTTAACATTGGTTAATTATTCATATGTTATATTTTTAAGTTTAGAATTATTCTTTGTACTATATAGTATAAATAAAGAATTATTTAAAAATAAAGTGGAAGAATTACCAAAAAGTAATGATATAGATAATTGGTTTGATGATGAATATTATGGCTATAGTTTACAACTTAAAGAATTTTTGAATGTTGATTTTAAAGAGTATATTGAAACCAATCATGAGAAATTAAAATACTTAGAAGATTTTATTTTTAGTAAATTTCCAACAGAAGAAGATTTAGTTAGGGAAAATTTCTTACTTGAAAAAAACATAAATGTTAATATAAATTCATTTGAATTTTTACAAAAAGCTCTTAGTAGAGGTGCAAAAGTAGCAATAGCTTTTGTAATAAAAACAGGTTTAATTTCAACAATTTTAATATCATCTTTTATTTCAGCTTTTTTTGCTGGTATAAGGTTAATTTTAAGTACTATTGCATCTAAAATTACTATATTTATAGGAAAAAACAATATTACAAAATCAGAAGATTTAAAGACATATGTAATTGTGGGAATGATTGTATTTTTATTTATGATAATAATTTTAGCTTTTCAAAACATAACTCAGATTATAAAGAATATAATTAAACATAAGAGAAATAAAAAATACAAAGATAATTATTTAAAATTAATAAGATATATGGCTAAAAATTATGATTGTTTAAAAAATAGAGGAAATTAGTATGAAAGCAATATTATTTGATATGGATGGAGTTTTAATAGACTCAGAAATGTTTTATATGAAAGGAACATTTGATTGGATTTCAAAAAAAGGATTTAATGGGAAACTAGAAGATACTTATAGATTAATAGGTACAAATATGGAAGGAACATATAATTTGCTTTTTGAAATGTTAGATAGGAAGTATTCTATTTCTGAGATTGATGCAGAAAATAAAAAATATTTTTCAGAAAATCCAATAGATTATAAATCAATTTTAAAACCAAATGTTAAAGAAATACTAAAATTTTTAAAAGAACACAAAATTAAAACGGCGGTTTGTTCTTCAAGTCCTAAAAAGACAATTGAAAAGGCACTAAAAGCCTGTGAAATTTTAGAATATTTTGATTTTATCATAAGTTCAGATGAAGTTAAAAAAAGCAAACCAAATCCTGATGTTTATTTAAAAGCCTGTGAAGTTTTGGAAGTTTCAAATGAAGATGTATTTGTAATTGAGGATTCTTCAATGGGAATAGAAGCAGGAAAAAATGCAAATATAAAAGTAATAGCACTAAAAGACCACTATTTTGGTCAAGATCAATCAAAGGCAGATTTTATCTTTGAAGATTTAGGAGAGGTTTTAGAATTTTTACAATCAAAAATGAAATAAAATTACAATAAGAAATTCTTATCAATAATAAATTTCCATTAGTAAAATTTATTTTACAATAAAAATTCTTTATTGTAAAATATATATAAGTATTAATTTTAGGAGGGTATTATGAAAAAATATTTTAAAAAATTAACAATGCTTTTGGCAGTTTGTGTTTTATTTACAGCTTGTTCAGGACAAAAGCAAAATACTGAAAAGAAAGAAGAAGCAAGTAAAACAGAAACTAAATCTGATTCTGTAAATATTCAAATTAGTTTTAGCGGTTCTTCAACTTTAGCCCCTGTAATCAGTAAAATAGCAACTGATTTTATTGAAAAGTACACAACTTGGGATAAAGTAGATTCTTCATTACCAAAAGAAAACATAACTATTTTTGTTTCTTCTGGCGGTTCAGGAGCAGGTGTTAAAGCAGTACTTGATAAAGTAGCTAATTTTGGAATGTTAGCTCGTGATATAAAAGATTCAGAGAAAGAAAAAGTTAAAGATTTAGAATCATTTACTTTAGGAATAGATGCACTTTGTATATGTGTAAATCCTGATAACAATATATTAAAAGCAAAAAATGGAAATTTAACTAAGGAAGAAATTATAAAGATTTTTTCTGGCGAATATAAAACTTGGAAAGAAGTAGATCCTTCTCTACCTGATGAAGAAATAGTAGTTGTAACACGTGATTTAGGCGGTGGAGCTCATGAAGTTTTCCAAAAGAAAATAATGAAAGATGTTAAAGTTAGAGAAGATGCAATTCAAGCTCCTTCAATGGGTGCATTAGTTGCAAAAATTATTGAAAACAAAAATGCTATTGGATATGCATCTTATGGTATAACTAATCAAAATAAAGGAAAATTAATTCCAATGAAAGTTGATAATGTTGAACCTACAGAAGATAATATTTTAAATAATAGTTATTATATTTCAAGACCATTAATTATTATGAAGAGTGGGAAATTAACTCAAACAGAAAAGATATTTGTTGATTTACTTCAATCTGAAGAAGGAAAGAAAGTTATAAAAAACATGGGATTCATTCCTAGCAAATAATTTAAGGAAAATACTGAGGAATACTTTTTAGTATTCCTCTTTTTTGGAGTAGTTATGAAAAATAAGATTTTTAAAAATATAGTCTATATTTTTACATTATTTACTATTTTACTTTTATTTACTTTGATAATATTTTTATATAATCAATCTTTACCTTTTTTTCTAAAAAATAATTTTTTAAATTTTATTTTTGGTAAAGTTTGGGATGCAACTGAAATTTATGGAAGTTTTGGAATATTTAATATTTTATTAGCCAGTGTCTTAATATCCATTTTAGCTTGTATTATATCTCTTCCTATAGCTATTGGAACAGCTTTATTTATATGTTTTTATACAAATAAATCAAGAGTAATACTTATGTGGTTAATAAATATTTTAGCTGGTATTCCATCTATAATTTATGGATTTTTTGGAATGATTATAATTGTAAAAAATTTAGAAAAAATATTTAAGATTTCCGCAGGAGAAAGTGTACTGGCTGGTAGTATTATTTTATCAATTATGATATTGCCATATTTTGTATCTAATCTTGTAGAGACTATTGAAATTATAAAAGCAAAATATAAGAAAGATTCAGATGCTTTAGGAATAAGTAAAGAGTATTTTATTAGAAAGATAGTATTTAAAAAATTAAATTATTCAATTCTAACAGGATTTATGATTTCTTTTTCTAGAGCAATAGGGGAAACTATGGCTGTTATGATGGTAATTGGTAATGCCCCAATTTTTCCGAGATTACTATCAAAAGCTCAAACAATACCTTCTCTAATAGCACTTGAAATTGGGATGAGTGAAGTTTATAGTGAACATTATTATGCCCTTTTTGCAAGTGGTTTTGCGCTTTTGATTTTAGTTTTAATCATTAATATTATAATATTTTTAGTTAATAGAAAGAGTAGGAGTTATGATAAGATTTAAAGATAATTTAATAAAAATATTTTCTTTTGTATCTATTTTTATTGTTATTTCAACAATTTTTTTAATATTTTCTTTTATTTTTTATAATGGAGTTTCAGGAATTAATTTAAAATTTTTAACAGAAAATCCTAAAGGAATGCCATTAGGTGTTGAAGGTGGAATAAATAATGCTATAATAGGATCATTTTTATTAATGATTCTGTCTATGTTTTTTTCAACTTTACTAGGAATTTGTTTTGCTATTTACAATAAGATATTTTGTAAATCAAAAATAGTAAAAACATTTTTAAGTTTTCTTATTCAATGTATATCATCAATTCCATCAATTATAATTGGACTTTTTGTGTATGGATTTTTTATTGTAACTTTAAATATTCCAAAAAGTCTATTTACTGCAAGTATAGCTCTTTCGTTTATGGTTTTTCCTTTTGTAGAATTAAATGTTGAAAAATTAATTGAAGAATTTGATAAAACATGTATTAGAGATAGTTATTCCTTAGGAATTGATAAAATTTATATGTGTAGGAAACTTATTTTACCAATAATTTCTAATAAAATACTATCTATTTCTATTTTAGCTGGTAGTTATGCTATAGGAGCTACTGCACCATTACTTTTAACTGGGGTTGTATTTATGGCAAAGCCTAGTGGTTTGTTAAAGCCTATAATGGCTTTACCGTTCCATTTGCATATGTTGCTTAGTCAATCTGTTGCTACTGAAAAAGCTTATGCTACTGCAATGGTTCTTATTGGCGTATTAATAGTACTAAATTTATTATCTGAAATTATAATGAGAAATATTGGAGGTAAAATAGTTGAATATATTAGAAATAAAAAATCTTAGTATCTTCTACAAAGAAAAAAATATTCTAGAAGATATTAATTTAGATATAAAGCAAAATGAAATAATATGTATAATGGGAAGTTCTGGTTCTGGAAAATCAACATTACTTTCTTGCTTGAATGGGTTTTTAATAGAAAATGGTGGTAGCTATACTGGAGATATTTTTTTTAGAGGAGAAAATATTAAAAATATTAAAACAATTGAACTAAAAAGAAAAATCTCTACACTTTTTCAAGACTCTAAACCTTTTGATTTTTCAATAGAAAAAAATCTTACTTATGCAATGGAATTTTATGATGGTAAAATTAAAGAAAAAAAAGAAAAAGTAAAAATACTTCTAGAAAGTGTAAATTTATATGACGAAGTTAAAGATAATTTAAATCTTTCTCCATATAAATTATCCGGAGGACAAAGACAAAGACTCTGTATTGCTAGGATGCTTACAACTTGCCCTGAAGTTTTGATTTTTGATGAACCTTGTTCTTCTTTGGATGAAAAAAATTCCATAATAATTGAATCTCTAATAAAAGAACTTTCAAAAGAATATACTATAATAATTTCAACACATAATGAAAAACAAGCGAATAGACTTGCAGATAGAATAATTAGAATAGAAAATAAAAAATTAGTTTAAATGTTAAAATTATACTTTAGTTGGGTATAAAATAACAGAATATTTTTTTGCGAAAAATTAAAAGCTTAAGTATTTTATATTTAAGTTTTTTTATATTTAAGTACATAATTATGGAGGGAGTTTATGATAAAGACTTTAAGTGGTAGTATAAGAGAATTTAAAAAGGACTCGATAATGTCTGTTATTTATATTGTTTTAGAAGTTATTATGGAATGTATAATTCCTTTTATTCTTGCAAATCTGGTAAATGGTATAAGGTCAAATGTTCCAATTAGTGAATTATTTAATCAAGGATTAATTTTAGTTGTAATGGCGATGCTTTCTTTAGCTTTTGGAATCTTGGCAGGTAAAAAAAGTGCTGTTGCGTCTTCTGGCTTTGCTAGAAATTTAAGAAAGGATATTTTTGAAAAAGTTCAAGGATTTTCATTTGAAAATATAGATTCTTTTTCTAATTCATCATTACTTACAAGACTTACAACTGATGTTACAAATGTTCAAAATGCATTTATGATGATAATTAGATTGGCTATTAGAAGTCCTTTTATGTTTGTTTTCTCATTTGTTATGTCCTTTATTATGGGTGGAAAACTTGCATTTATTTTTGTAATAGTTGTTCCGATACTTTTAATTGGCCTTGCATTTATTATTATAAAAGCTATGAAAATTTTCAAACAAATATTTTATAAATATGACGATATGAATAATACTATTCAAGAAAATATTAAAGCGATAAGACTTGTAAAATCATTAGTTCGTGAAGATTTCGAAATTGATAAATTTGATAAAGTTGCAACGGAAGTAAAAGATAATTTTACTTTTGCAGAAAAAATAATATCATTGAATGCACCACTTATGCTATTTTGTTTGTATGTAGATACTGTTTTGATTTTATTTCTAGGTTCTTATGTTATAGTATCAGGGGTTAATCCAAGTTTTAATGTTGGACAAATATCTGCCCTTATGACTTATAGCTTTATGATTTTGAGTAGTTTAATGATGTTCTCAATGGTTCTAGTTATGATAACAATGGCGATGGAATCTTCTAAGAGAATTTCTGAAGTTTTAAATACAGAATCTACAATAACAGATGAAAAGTCACTTCACAAAAAATTAAATAGTGGAGAAATTGAATTTAAAAATGTAGTGTTTAAATATTCAGAAGATGCTATTGAAAATGTAATAAATGATGTTTCATTTAAAATTCCTTCAGGCAGTACTGTTGGTATAATAGGAGTTACTGGTTCAGGAAAGAGTACATTGGTACAACTTATTCCAAGACTTTACGATATTAATTCTGGAGAAATTTTAATTGACAATACAAAAATAGAAAATATAGACATTGAATTATTAAGAGAAGAAGTAGGTATGGTTCTTCAAAAAAATACTCTATTCTCTGGAACAATTAGAGAAAATTTAAAATGGGGAAACAAAAATGCAACTGATGAAGAACTTGATTTAGTTTGTAATATTGCTCAAGCAACTGAAATTATAAACAAAATGCCTAATGGTTATGATGAATATATTGAGCAAGGTGGAGCAAATCTATCGGGAGGTCAAAAACAAAGACTTTGTATTGCAAGAGCACTACTAAAGAAACCAAAAATTTTAATTTTTGACGATTCCACATCTGCTGTTGATACAAAAACAGATGAGTTGATTAGAAGAGGCTTACAATCTTATATGCCTGAAACTACAAAAATTATTATTGCTCAAAGAATATTATCCGTACAAAATGCTGATATAATTCTAGTAATTGATAAGGGTGAAGTAGTTGCTAGTGGAAATCATGAAACTCTTGTTAAACAAGATGGATTGTATCGTGATTTATACTTAACACAAGGAGGGGTTGTAGATGAAAAATAGTAAAAAATCAACTTTATTCAGAGTAATGAAAGAAGTATTTACAGCTTTTCCAGTATTATTTCCTTTAGTTTTAGTAGGAATAGTCGTTACCGCTGGTATTAGTTCAATTCCAAGTTTATTTATTCAAAAAATCGTTAGTTTACTTGAAGCTAGAGATCCTTCAGTTTCATGGTCTGTTTTTTCAAAACAAATGATGGGATTAATTTTAATACTAGTTGGAGTTGATATCCTTTCACTGATATTAACAGCTATATATAGTCTTGCAATGGCTACTATCACACAAGGGACTTTATATCAAATGAGAAAAAAGATGTTTGTAAAAATGCAGACTCTTCCTTTGAAGTATTTTGATACTGAAGGTCATGGAGATATAATGAGTTATTATACAAATGATGTTGATGCTTTAAGACAGATGATTTCACAAAGTTTACCAAATGTTTTATCATCATTAGTGGTTGTTGTTACAGTTTTTGCAATAATGTTATATTTTAGTTTTTGGATGACTTTAACAGTTTTATTAGGTGTTATTGCCATGTATCTTGTAACAAAATATGTTGGTAAACATTCAAGAAAATACTTCATTGAGCAACAAAAATCATTGGGTAAAACTGAAGGTTATTTAGAAGAAATGATTTACGGACAAAAAGTTGTAAAAGTTTTTAATTATGAAGATGAGTCAATGAAAAAATTTAATGAAGTAAATGATAAATTATTTGACGATTCTCAAAAAGCTAACTCATATGCTAATATACTTGGACCAATTTTAAATAATATAGGAAATATTCTATATGTTGTTGTTGCAATTGTTGGAGGACTTTTAATTTACTTTAATGTATATAATTTAAGTCTTTCAGGTATGGCAATAAGCATAAGTATAGTAGTTCCATTTTTAAATATGACAAAGCAGTTTTCAGGAAATATCAACCAAGTTTCAATGCAACTAAATTCAATCATAATGGGTTTAGCAGGTGTTGAAAGAGTTTTTGCTCTTATTGACCAAGAACCGGAAGTGGATGAAGGCAAAGTCTCAATATCAAATGAAAATGATAAATATGAATTTGTAAAAGAAAACGGAGAAAAAACAGAAGTTCTAGGAAATATTGATATAAAAAACATTGTTTTCGGATATAATAAAGAAAAAACAGTTTTAAAAAATATCAGTATAACTGCAAAACAAGGCGAAAAAATTGCACTTGTTGGTGCTACTGGTAGTGGTAAAACTACAATTGCCAACCTTATAAATAGATTTTATGATGTAAATAGCGGAGAGATTTTATTTGATGGAATAAATGTAAATTCTATAAAAAAATCTGACCTTAGAAAAAATGTAGGTGTTGTTTTACAAGAAACAAATCTATTTACTGGAACAGTTTTAGAAAATTTAAGATATGGGCATTTAGATGCTACAAGAGAAGAATGTATCGAAGCTTGTAAAAAAACAGGTGCTCATGAATTTATTGAAAAACTTCCTGAACAATATGATACTGTCTTAAGAAGTGGAGGAGAAAATTTATCTCAAGGTCAAAGACAGCTACTTGGAATTTCAAGAGCATTACTTGAAAACAAACCTGTTCTTATTCTTGATGAGGCTACTTCTTCAATAGATACAAAAACAGAAAATGTCGTTCAAAAAGCTATGTATGTTTTAATGGAAGGTAGAACTGTATTTATAATTGCTCATAGACTTTCTACAATTTCAAACTCTGATAGAATAATCGTTCTGGATAATGGAGAAATTTTAGAAATGGGAACTCATGATGAATTGATTGAAAAACAAGGAAGATATTATCAATTATATACAGGAAAATTTGAACTGGATTAAAAATATATGAAGATAGTGTGGCAAAATTTTTTATTTTGACATACTATCTTTTTTGTTGTTTCGAAATATGATAAAATAATCATATCAGATTGAAAGAGGTAATTATTGTGGCAGTAGGATTTATAACAGGAAGATTTGGAGCAGATAGGACTGATAAGATTTTAGAACTTTGTTTTGAAGAGGCTAAAAGAGAAGACAAAAAGCCTATTTATATTTTAGTTCCGGGAAAATTTACATATGAAATGGAAAAAAGTTTTAAGGAGAATTAAATGATAAGATATATTTTTAAAAATAGATTTAGATTGATAATTTTGTTTTTATTTTATTTGTCTTCAGCTATTAGTGGTATTTTATTATCATTTTGCATGGGAAATTTTGTTAATAGTGCTATGAACTTTAACATATATGATTTGTTTAAATATGGAATTTTTTGTATTATCGTATTGTTATTTATATGTATTATCGACGTTTTTGAGTGTCGTGTTAGAAACAAATATTTAGAACATATTATTATATGTTTAAAGAGAGATATATATGATAGCATATTTAATGCTAATAATGAAAATCTACTCAAATATTCATCTTCAAAATATATAAATTTAATTTTAAATGAACTAAACATATTGAGAAGTGATTATTTTGAAAATATAGTTCTCATTTTAGGATATTCAATAAAAATATTATTAGGTTCTATAGTATTATTATTTTATAATTATAAATTATTTATAATTATGTCTTTGATTTCTGTTATTCATATACTTGTTGTACCTATTTTTAAAAAAAGAGTAGGAATTAGAAAAAAACAATATGTTGATAATTCACAAAAGCAAGTGCTATTTTGTTCAGAAGTAATCAAAGGATTAGATGGAATTAGAATAAATTTATCAGAATATAAATTTTTTAATAACATTATGAAAATAGAAGAGGATTTTGAACATTCTAGATATTGTACAATCAATAATGATCAGAGTATTATTGCTATTATAAAATTTTTAGGAATGAGTACACAAATATTTTGTATGTTAGTAGCAGCTTTTTTTGTAGCTATAGGAGAAATATCAGTTGGTGGTATTGTGATGAGTACTCAAATTTTAAATTATATATTTCCATCTTTGAATTTATTACATTCTAAAGTTATAATTATTAAAGGTGTAAAGTATATATTTGAAGATATAAATAATATATTAAATTTTAATTCAAAAGATATAAAAATGAAAAATATTCCATTTGGTACTATAAAATTCGAAAATGTAAGTGTAGAAATGAATAAAAGAATACTAAATAGTTTTAATGTAGAAATGAATAAAGGAGAAAAAATTGCAATTGTTGGAGAAAGTGGTAGTGGAAAAAGTACATTGTGTAAAATTTTGATGCAATTAGTCAATTACAATGGTCATATACTTATTGGTGGGATAGAATTAAAGGACATATCTTATAATGAAGTGTATAAAAATATTGCATATGCTCCTCAAAAACCATTTATATATACTTCAACTTTAGAAGAAAATATCTCTATGTTTCAAGAATATGATGAAAAGTATATGGAATATTTAATAAAAACTTTAAATTTAACATCTCTTTCTAAAAAAATAATTAATAATGATAATGTATCTGGTGGAGAGGCAAGTAGAATTGCTATTGCACGTACATTAATAAGAAAATTTAACGTTGTTATTTATGATGAACCAACTTCTGTTGTTGACCCTATTAATTCCAAGATGATAAACGAGTTGATTTTTAGTATTGAAAATAAAATAGTAATCGTTATAACTCATAATTGGGATAAAAATTATTTGGATAAATTTGATAAAATTATTAAAATATAACTATTAGTCTGTTATGAATTAAGAATTTTGAAGTTTATACTTATTAAAATTATTAAATATGATGTAAAAAATAGAGTTACTTAATGTATTGCACATAAAATCTAGGATATAAGAAAAGTAAGCAATACTTCTGGAACTCTTTTTTGTTATATCAAAATATGATAAAATAATCATATCAGATTGAAAGAGGTAATTATTGTGGCAGTTGGATTTATAACAGGAAGATTTGGAGCAGATAGGACTGATAAGATTTTAGAGCTTTGTTTTGAAGAGGCTAAAAGAGAAGATAAAAAACCTATTTATATTTTAGTTCCGGAAAAATTTACATATGAAATGGAAAAAAGATTAAGTGAAAAGCTTGAAAATGAAAAAAATATTGATCCTAATTTTAGAATTAGAGTTGTAAGTTTTTCAACTTTAAGTAAAATTGTCTTTACCAATGTAGGAGGACTTAAGGAGAGAAGACTTACGACAAGTGCTAGAAGTCTTTTAACTTTTAAAGCAATGGACTTGGTTTCAAAAGATTTGATTACTTTTAAATCTAATGATTTTAAAATGGGTTTTGTAAACAATATTATGGATATGATAATAGAGTTTAAGCAAAATGATTTTTCGGTTATGGATGTTTTTTCACTTACAGAGAATGTTAAAAACGAGTCTTTAAAATTTAAAATGCAAGATTTATATAATATTTATAAGTCTTATGAAAATTTAATTGATAAAAAATACTCTGATACAGAAGATACTTTGAACATTTTTGCCCAAAAACTTGATGATTTTGAAAGTATTAAAGGAGCAACTATTTTCGTTGACGAATATATGGACTTTACTCCTGCTCAATACTTGGTAATTGAAAAGTTAATCTATTTTTCAAAAAATATTTATTTTTCTCTTTTAACTGATTTTAAAAATTTACATTCAAAAATGAATATGTTCGCTAGAAGTAATTCTACAATTTTGAATATTAAAAATATATGTGAGAAGCATAGTATTCCATTACTTGGAAATGTTTCACTTTCAAATGAAAGCTATTATAATTCTGATGATTTATCCTTCTTAGAAAAAAGTGTAGGGGATTTTTCTGCAAAACCATATTATAAAGATTCTGAAAATATTAGAATTATAAAGTTTAAAAATATTTATGATGAAGTTTCTTTTATTGCAGAAGAAATTTCAAAATTAGTTAAGACAAAAAAATATAGATATAATGATATAACTCTTTGTATGAGAAGTTTAGAAGAATATTCTTATATTATTGAAAGAGTTTTTGATGACTATAAAATTGATTATTTCTTAGACGAAAAAATTTCAATTATGGAAAATCCAATTATTATTCTAATACTATCTATTTTAGATATGAAGGATAAAAATTATTCCTATGATTCTGTTTTTAGATATTTAAAAAGTGGTCTAACTGGAATTTCAAATGAAGATATTTTTCTTCTAGAAAACTATGTAATTGCTAATGATATAAAAGGTAATCGTTGGTTTGACGAATTGTGGAGCAAGTCAATCGTTCATAGTGTTGAAGAAGAAAGTGACGATGAAAAACTTGAAAAGATAAATGAGATTAAAAATTTAGTGGTAGTACCGATAAAAAATTTACATGAAAAGTTAAAAGGTAGAAATACAGTAAAAGATATTTGTAAATACTTATATGAGTTCACTTTGGAAATTGGTCTTTTTGATAGAATAAATGAATTTGTAACAGATTTTCAAAATGAAGGTAATTTGTATAAGGCAAAAGAGTATTCTCAAGTGTGGGGAAGTTTCATTGGGATATTAGATGAGTTAGTTGAATTTATGGGAGATGATAAAATTTCCTACTCTAAATTTTTAAATTTAATTAAAACTGAAATTGAAAATATTGAACTTGGAATTGTACCACCTTCAAAAGATGAAATCTTTATTACAACAGTTGACAGAATGAAAAAGCCTTTTACAAAAATAGCTTTTGTATTGGGTGTTAACGATGGGAATTTTCCAAAAAACATTGTTGATAATGATTTAATTAGTGAAAATGAAAAAGAAAATTTAAAAACTTTAGGATTAAATTTTTCAAATAATAATTTAATTAAAACTACTGATGAGCAATTTTTAAGTTATAAGACTTTTAGTATTGCCAAAGAAAAATTGTATATAACTTATCCTGTTTCTGATTTGGAAGGAAAGAGTCTTTTAGTTTCTAGATTTGTTAAAAAGATGCTATTTCTTTTTAAGAATTTAGAAATTGAAAGTATAGATTTCTTTAAAAATTTTACTATTATGGATATTTTTGAAACTTTCTCTAAAGAGAGGTTATACCAAATTTTAGTATCCAATATAGATGCTTTAAATTCAAATAAAATGAGTGAAAATGATAAATATAATTTTAAAGAAATCATAGATTTTTTGATGGAAGATGATGATTATAAATATAAGATTGAAATTTTAAAGGATAAACTAAACTACAAAAAAGAAACAGAAAATATCAAAGATTATACATCATTCCTTTATGAAAGTGGGAATGTAAGTATTTCAAAATTAGAAAACTTTGTGCGTTGTCCTTTTTCATATTTTATAAATTATGGACTTAGAGCAAAGGAAAGAGAAGTCTATGACTTTTCTCCTGCAGATTACGGAACTTATTGCCATAAGATTTTTGACGACTTTTTTAAAGATGTTTACGAAAATAACATTGATTGGAATACAATTGATAGAGAATTTATTCAAAGGGAAGTAGAAAAATTAACGGCAAAAATGGCTGAAAAATCTAATTTTATTCTTGAAAGCTCTCCAAAATATAAATATTTTTCAAGTATTACTCATAAAAATATTGTTGAAAGTATAGAAATTATGGCTGAACAAGTAAGACGTGGTAATTTTATTCCTACTGGTTTTGAAACGGAATTTGGAGATGAGTCTATCAAGCCAATCTCATATACTTTAAAGAATGGAAAAGAGATTAAATTAGTTGGGAAGATTGATAGAATTGACGTTTTTAAAGGTGAAAATTCAGACTTTTTAAGAATTATTGATTACAAGTCTTCAAAAAGAGATATTGACTTGAATCAAGTTTATGCTGGGCTTCAACTTCAACTTTTTGTATATATGAATGCAATTTTATCTTCAAATAAAGATAGATATAAACCTGCAGGATTATTTTATAGTGATTTTACTACAAATTTAGTTGGTTTTGAAACATATTCAAAAATGCTTGATATGACTGATGATAGCTTTTATAGTGAAAAACTTAAGAAAAATAAGCTTACCGGTTTTGTTATCAAGGATATGGAACTTTTAAAGAATCTAGATAAAACTTTAGAAGAAAATAGATTAACTTCTGAGATACTTCCTATCAAATTGAAATCAAAAGGTCAAGAAATTGGAGCAGGTACTTTAGGATTGACAACTGATGAATTTGAAATAGTAAATGAATTTGTTTTAAATAAGACTAAGGATATTTGTGAAGAAATCTATGATGGAAATATTGATATAAAACCTTTCAGGTATAAGGATAAAAAGCCTTGTGATTATTGTAAATATAAATCCATTTGTAGATTTGATGTAAAACATAATAAATATAATAATATTAAGAATTTAGTAACAAAAGACAAACCAAATGAAGTATTTGAAAAAATGGAATTAAAAAATAAAGAGAAAAGAGGTGAGAAATAGTGAGTGAAGTAAAGTGGACTAAAGAGCAAAAACAAGTAATAGATAGTAGGAATACTAATTTACTTGTATCCGCTGCAGCAGGTTCTGGAAAAACGGCTGTACTTATTGAAAGAATTATAGAGCTTATTTTAGATGAAAAAAATCCTATAGATATAAATAAATTACTTGTTGTAACTTTTACAAAATTGGCAGCATCTGAAATGAGAGAAAGAGTAAGTAAGGCTATTGAAAAGAAACTTGAAGAAAATCCAGAAAATGAACATCTTCAAAAACAATTAATGCTCCTTAGTGGTGCTGACATCACAACTATTGACTCTTTTTGTAAGGATGTTTTGAAATCTTATGCTCATTTGGTAAATTTGGATAACAATATAAAAGTAATAGATCCTAGTGAAAATGAAGTTTTATCAAAAGAAGTTATGCAAGAACTATTTGAAGAGCTTTATGAAAATAATGATGAAAATTTTTTAAGATTAGTTGATTGGTATGTTAAGAAAAATACGGATGAAGGACTTTTGCAACTTTTATTAAATGTAAATAATTTTGTGAATTCTCATCCTTTTCCAGATATTTGGCTAAATGAAAAGGCAGAATTTTTTAATACGAGTACAAAGGATGATAATTTTTATTTAGAAAATTACATCTTGGATATTGTAAAATATGTAGATATGGATTTGGAATTTTTTGAACTTAGTATTAAAAATAATTTGAAAAGAATTGAAAATTATCCTGAACTTGAAAAATATTTAAATATCTATAATACTTTGTTGGATGCTTTATCTGTTGTAAAGGGAAGTTTAAAGACATTTTTAAAGGATAATACAAAATTTGATGAATTTAAAAAATTATCTTATGAATTTTTACATTCAGATTTTGGAAGTTTTAGAATTTCAAAATGTGATGAAGAAGTAAAAGAAATATATAATAAAGTAAAAAAAGAAATAGATAGTTTAAAAGACGGAATTAAAGAATCACTTGGAGCTTTAAATTTAGATTTAGAAAATATAAAGATAGAAAGTGATTTAATCTATCCTTATGTTCGTGCTATTTCTGATATTGTAATTAAATATAAGGAAAAGTTTTGGGAGAGAAAGCAAAAATTTAATTATGTAGATTTTTCAGATATTGAACATTTGGCATTAGAGATACTTGTAGATATTTATGAAGACGGAAATATTAAACCATCAAAAACTGCTTTAGAATATCAAGAAAAATATGCAGAAGTTTTTATTGACGAGTATCAAGACAGCAACCTAGTTCAAGAGATTCTTTTATCAGCAGTTGCTAAAGAAAATAATAGATTTATGGTTGGAGATGTTAAACAGAGCATTTATAGATTTAGACAGGCAGATCCAAGTATTTTTATGGAAAAATATGAAAATTATTATAGAGTAGAGGATGATATTGACAGTTTTAATAGAAAGATAATGCTCTATGCGAATTTTAGAAGTAGAAAAGAAATTCTTGAGGGAACAAATCTAATATTTTCAAAAATAATGAAAAAAGAAACGGGAGAACTTGATTATACTGTTGATGAAAGATTAAATCCTATGGCAAGTTTTAAAGAAAGTGATGAAAATGTCGGTGGTGCTGTTGAAATTCTTTTAGTTGATGAAAAATCAGATGATGAGGACGAAGATGAGATAATTTTAACTGATGAGTATTCAGAAGATTTTGAGGAGATGAAATCTTTTAGGCTTGAATATATAAAAATTGCAAACACAATCTACAATATGATGAACAATAAAGAAAATCCTTTTAAAGTTTATGATAAAAATTTTGATGATTATAGAAAAGTTGATTATAAAGATATTGTTATTTTGATGCGTTCTCCAAGTAGTAATACAAAAATTTTAGAAGAAGTATTTTTAGAATATAATATTCCGATTTATGCAGAGAGTACGGGTGGATATTTTGATACCTTTGAAGTAGATACAATAATCAATTTACTCAAGATTATAGATAATCCTATGCAAGATATTCCTCTTCTTTCAGTTATGTATTCTCCAATTTATAATTTTACACCAACAGAATTAAGTCAAATAAGACTTGTAGATAGAGAATTAAAATTTTATGAGCTTTTAACTAAGATATTAGACGATGAAAATATAGAAATTAGAGCAAGCATAAGAGAAAAAATTTCAAAATTTATTTCCGATTTAAAACTATTTATAGAAAAGAAAACTCTAGTTTCAGCAGATGAGTTAATATGGTTTTTATATAAATATACAGGATACTACAATTATGTCGGACTTTTAGATATGGGAGATCAGAGAAAGACAAATCTTATGTTACTTTTCGAAAAGGCAAAAAATTATGAAAAAAATTCTTATAAGGGATTATTCAATTTTGTAAATTATATTCAAAAAATCAGTTTAAAAAGTGATATTTCAGAGGCAAAACTAATTTCTGAAGATGCGAATGTAGTTAAAATAATGAGTATTCATAAGAGCAAAGGCTTGGAATTTCCTATTGTATTTCTTGCAAATACGAATAAGAAATTTAATTTTAGAGCCGATGACAGCAATTTGGTTTTACATCAAAAACTTGGTTTTGGTCCTGTTGTTTATGATATGGATAAAAAAACTTCTTTCAACAGCATTATGAAGAAAAAAATTGAAAAATTTAAGAAGAATGAACAAATTGCTGAAGAAATGAGGCTTCTTTATGTCGCAATGACAAGGGCAAAGGAAAAACTCATAATAACCGGAAGAGTAAAAGATTATGAGAATTTAAAAGAAGAAATAAGCACCGGAATTGATGAAAGAGGCAATATAAGTAATTATAAAATTCTAAAAATAAATAATTATCTTGATTGGATATTAAGTTCTATTGATAATCTTACAGTTTATGGAAAGAGTTTGAATTGTTTGGGAAGAGAAGAAAACTTTTTAGGAAATGAAGACTTGAAATTTCAATTAAATGTAAATACTAAAACAGAGGAATTTATAGAATATCAAAGAATTAAAGAAGAAATTAAAACCAATGAAATAATTTCTGAAGAAGATGATATTGAAGTTAAACAAGAAATGCGAACTGTTAAAGAATTCTTAGAAGATAGATTTAACATAGAATATGTTTATAAAAATGTTTTAAACAAGCCATCAAGTATTACTGTTTCTGAAATTAAAAAGATGATTCAGGAAGAAGATGAGGAAAAACACCAAAAATATTATAAAGAAAATTTTGTTTTAAAAACTCCGTCATTCATTCATCAAGGTGAGGAAAAAGTCGGTTTTAATTCTGCAGAAAAAGGAACTATTTTTCATTTGGCTATGCAACTTTTAGACTTTTCAAAATTTGATACAGAAGATGTTTCAAAAATAAGAGAAGAAGTAAAGTTGCAAATAAATTCATTTGTTGAAAAAAATATTATGAGCTTGGACGAAGCAGAAACGATAAATATTAATTGGATTGTAAAATTTATTCAGTCTGATATTTTTAAAGAAATTTACATTGCAAATAAATCTGAAAAATTATTTAAAGAAAAAGCCATTGACTATAATATAAAATTGAAAAATCTATTTAGAGATGAAAATATTTCAGAAGACGAAAAAATTATGGTAGTCGGCATAATTGACCTTTTCTTTGAAAATGAAAATGGGGAAATAATTTTATTGGATTACAAGACAGATTATGTAACAAAAGAAAATCTTGAAGAAGTAAAGGAAAGATATAAAGTACAATTGGATTTATATAAATCTGCAATTGAAGATATTTCCGGCAAAAAAGTTGCCAAAAAGGGATTATATCTTTTTGGAATAAATGAATTTGTTGAAATTTAGCAAAAATCAAAGTCAAAACTTGACTTTGATTTTTTAATGAGATAAAATATAATTACATATTAGAAATATGTAAAATTAGATTAATTTCAGGAAAATAAATTATTTAATTAAGAAAATAATTATAATATTTTGCTTAAATATAATTATATGGAAATATATAATAGGGAGTTGGGGGAATTAATGAGGTCATTCATTCAAGTTTTTAAGAATTGTATCAATAAAAAAATAATTGTTATATTTGCTTCTTTGATTGTATCACTAGACAGATTAATTTTAATTTCAATGTTTCCATTAATTATAACAATAAAGAGAAAAGAAGATATAATTGTTTTATTATATGTTTTATTGTTTTTTATTTTCGGAGAATTTTTTAATATTTTTGTAAATTACAGTTTAGAAAAGAATGGAGAAAAACATAAAAAAGTCTTGAAATTAAATATGTTAAAATCTTTTGAAAATATTGAGCTTAAAGAATTTGAAAGTGTAGATTTTAAGAATAAAATATTTGTAGTAAATAATTATATTGAAAATTATATAAAAATTTCTAAAGATTGCTATAAAACTATTGTAAATTTGTTTTTAGCTCTTTTTGTGTTGCTTATTATTTTTTATATTAATGTATATATGTTTATAATTTATTTATTCGTAATTGCTTTTGTTTTGTATTTAAAGAATAATCAACTAAAAGCGTCTAAAGATATTTGGATTAAATATATGGAAAATTGTAAGGAACACAATATAATAAATAATATATTGATAGATAAAGAACATTCCAATGAAAGAAAAATATTTAATGTTTTTAATTTTTATAATAAGATATTTTTACATAAGTATGACGATGCTATTAATGAAAATTTAAAGGATGCTAAAAATCGTCTGAAATTTGATTTTTTATATGAAGTTTCTAATTATTTTCTTGTATTATTTATGCTGATTGTAAGTTTATATTTATATAACTTGGGAAGCATTAATATTTCCTATTTTTACTTGTTAAATAGTGGATTAATTGTAATAACTGAAATAATTGGTACTGAATTAAATAAAATATCAGATTATTTTAATTTTTTAAATGGTATTGATTTATATCACGAATTTATTACAAAGAAAAAATTAGCAAAGAAAGATGTAAAATTAAGTAATTATAATATAGAATTTGATAGAGTTTTCTTTAGATATCCTAATTCAGAAGAATATATAATTAAGAATTTTTCATTTACCTTTGAGTTTGGAAAGAATTATTCAATTTTAGGTAGAAATGGTTCAGGAAAAAGTACTTTAATTAAGTTGCTATTAGGATTGTATAGAGTTGAAAAGGGAAATATAAGAATAGGTGGTGTTGATATAAATGATATATCATTAGAACAAAAGTCAAAGATATTTTCTGTGCTTTTTCAACATCCTAAAAAGTATCCATTTACTATTTTTGAAAATATAACTTTAGAAGAATCTCAAAAAGGAGATTTAGACATAGATAAGAGCATTATTGAATTTGTTGAGAATTTTAATGATGGAATAGATTCATACACCAGTATTAATTACAATAATAATGTTAATCTTTCAGGTGGTCAGTGGAAAAATATATTTTTTAATAGAGTTTTTTTGAGAAAATCAAAAGTTTTCATTTTTGATGAACCTACTTCTAATTTAGATCCTTTTTTAGAATTAGAATATTATAAAAATATACAAGATAAAATTTCTGGAAGCTTAAATATATTTATTTCTCATAGACTTGGAATTGTTAAATATACTGATATAATTTTATTGATTGAAGATGGAGATTTGATAGAATCGGGAACACATAATGAATTAATTTCTTATGGAGGAAAATATTTTGAAATGTATGAAATTCAAAAATCAATTTTTGACTAATATAAAGATGATATCTAGGTGCATTAATCTATTTTATAGTACATATAGAAAAGAGTTATTTATTATGATATTAGTTACAATGATAACCGCTTTGACTTATATGTTTGGTATGATTTATACTAGAGAATTTTTTAAAGGGATAGTTATTTTTAAAAATGAAAATTTTAATATTTTTTTTAAGAATATTGTTTTTTCATTTTTTCCATATGTTACATTTTTATTTATAATAGCTATAAAGAAAATTTACTTTGATAGATACTATATACAATATATCTTAATTCCAAATTTTGAAAAAATTTTAAAAACAAAAATTCAAAAAAAGTGCTCTGAAATTGAAATTATAGAATATGAAAAAAATATTATAAATGAAAAAATTCATGAAGCAACAGTTTGTAGTACAAATATATTTAGACTTGTAGAGACTGTTATTTCATACTTTGGTTTAATTTTGAATATTGTATTAATTTCAAATTTCATTATTTTTATTAATATAAAGTATTTATTTTTTATAATATTAATTTTATTGCCTTTAATTTTAGAAAATTATTTTAAAGGAAGATATATTACTAAATATCGTTTAGAATTGAACTTATATGAAAGAAGAGAAAAAGAGATTGAGAATTGTGTTTTAGAAGATTCAACTTATGCAGAATTTAAAATATATAGTACCTTAGATTTTGTTTTAAGAAAGTTAGATAAGGCATTTAATGAACACAATAAGAAGTTTTCTATTTTGAATAATAAGATATATCTCATAGAATTAATTTCGAAATTATTAATATATTTAGGAAAAATATCAATATATCTACTGGCTACATTCGATTATATAAATACCAATGATATCGGTAATTTGATTATCGTTATAGTTGGTGTAAATATAATTTCAAAATTTATTGAAGAAATTTTTTCGCTACAAGGATATATTATGATGTTCTCAAAATTATCTGTACCATACTTTGAATTTATGAGCTTAGAATTTGAAAAAGAAAGCTTGCATAATGATAATTCTGTAGAATTATCTAATTTGAAGTTCAAATATCCAAATGCTAAAAATTATTGTTTTAAAAATATAAATTTGAAGATAAATAGAGGAGAGATTATTGCTATAGTCGGCAAAAATGGTTCTGGGAAAAGTACTCTGGCAAAGATTTTACTTGGATTATATAAGCCAAGTGAGTCCGAATCTAACAAATTAATTGAAAAAAATTCAGTTGTCTTTCAAGATTTTTGTAAATATCCTTTAGATGTTAGAAATAATATCGAGTTAGGCAGTGAATCTAGTGCGGATTCTTTTGCTATTATGAAATCAATGGGATTTAAAAGTGAATATTACGAAAAACTATTAGGAAAAGAAATAGGAGGACTGGAACTGTCAGGAGGGCAGTGGCAAAAACTTGCTATTTGTAGAGGAATTTATAAAGATAGTAATTTTTTAGTTTTAGACGAACCAACAGCAGAAATAGACCCTATTTTTGAAAAAGATATTTACGATATTTTTAAAAAAATTTTATCTGACAAAACAGGTGTAATTATAACTCATAGATTGGGTAGCATAAAATTTTCAGATAAGATTTTAATTTTAGATGACGGAGAAATTTTAGCTTATGATACTCATAACAATTTATTAAAAAATTGTGATTATTATAGAAAAATGTGGGATGCACAAAAACAAAATTATTTATAATTAATATCTTATAGAGTGAAAAAGGAGGATTATTATATATTATATTTTTTAGATATAGTATATATAATCCGCTTTTTTATTTTATTAATCTATTAATTTTAGAATATCTGAATAGATTGAAGGAATTGATAAAAGAAGAACTATATTTAATATAGTAAATAAAAATTCCATTTTTTTATTGTTAAGATGCTTTAAATTCATTATACTTATTGTACTTAAAATTAGTGGAAGAAAAATTCCAATTAAGTCTATAAAAAATGAATGTTTATTAATATATGGTAGATATGATAGATATTTATTAGTAATCATACCTCCAATGATTCTTGATAAAAATGCTATAATCAAAGTTATTATTGAAATATTTTTCTTATCAATATATTTTAAAACTAGGGTTTTCACACTATTCTCCTTTCATAATGAAAAATAATTGCATCTTGCATCTATATATTTTCTCCATGGTTCTATACTCCATTAAAATAATTAAGTATACATAATACATGATATATACATATTTAAAGCAATTATATCATATATATTTTTTTATTCAATAGTTTTTTAATATTATAATGAATATTATTAGTTGACTTTATAAAAACTTTAGCTATATAATATAAGTAAGTTGTACGAGAAGAATTTTAGGAGGAATTTTGATTATGAAAAATAAGAAACTTTTTAAAACCATATTAATAATTTTGGCTCTAATATGTATAATATTTTTATCAATATTCTTAAGATATAAATATGAATTACATTCTTTAAAAAATGAAATTGTAAATAATGAAGTAATTAAAGTATATTTTGACGGAAGTGGATATACTGCAAATTTAGAGTCAGATGAGGATAAAAAAGAGTTTTTTAATCTAATTTCTGATTGTAAATTTAGATTTAAAATTACAATGGAAGATACAGAAAAATCTTCACCTTCTGTAGAAACTGAATTTAATGGAAATGAAATATTTCTTTTTGTTTATTCAAAAACTTCAAGGATTGATTTTAATCTTAAAAATAAATATTATTTGCTTAACTATAAAAGAAAAGATATTTCTGAAAAAAGTTTAATTAAATTATATGAAAAGTTTTGTAAAAATTATAAAGAAGATAGTAATTATATTAAGTTAAAAGCTAGAAATTAATTTTTTCACAAACTTTTATATTTTGTGATTTAAATGCTTGATTTTATAAAAACATAGGTGTATAATATATATGTTTTCAAGAGAGCTGAAAATAGTTCTTGAAAAATATTTTTGAAATTTTAAAGAGTATATAATACTATATATAAATTATGGTATTTAGGAGGTAAAATGATAATTTTTTATGGATCTAAAGTAAGAAGCAAAAAAATAGGTCAAACAAAAGAAGCGTGTCATTGTGATCATTGTGATAATACTTCAATATGGACACTTTATAATGATAAAAAATGGTTTACATTATTTTTTATACCAATTTTTCCGTTTTCATCAAAGAAATTTTTATCTTGCCCAGTTTGTGGATGGGGAATTAGTGTAGATGATAAAAACTCTGATAGAATAATGCCAATGATTGAATTATCTGATAAATAGTTATTGGTTATTAAAATAGTTTAAAAAATATTTTTTTAACTTATTGTAATATTAAAAATATCATATAGTTTACTTATGATGAAGATAAACTTATTTTAAATAAGCTTATTGTAGATTAGCTTAAAACATTATATTTTAATAAAAATAAATTATCAAATTTGTTTATAGTTGAGTTCATCATACCGTAAACAAGTTTATTTTTTATTATCGCAAATTTGGAAGTGCATTTTTACGAATGCGCTTTTGTTTTGGAGAAATTTTTAAAAATTTAATAATTTTAGAAAGGAGGCATTTATGGAAAGTTTTATAAAAAATATATTTGATATTGATAAGGGTGCTGAGGATTATCAAATGAAATTAGAAGCTGAAAAACAAAAGTTACTTCTTGATAGAAAAGAAAGACTTAATGTTATTGATGAAGAGTACAATAAAGTTTTAGAAGAAGAACAAGAAAATCTTAAGCTATATCTTTCTAAAATTGAGCATGAAGATAAGGATAAACTTGAAGAATATAACAAAAAATCTTTAGAGATAAAAAATGTTTTTGAAGATAAAAAGGAAAACTTGGTTAAAAATATTGCTAGTTCCCTTTTGGAAAGTGGTGAGTTTTATGGGGAATAACTTTCATTCAATTAATGCTAAAATTGGAGTTTTAAGAAAAGGAATATTAAAGCAATCTGATTATGACAAAATTTTATCTTTTGAACAAAGGCATGAGATTGTGGATTATTTAAAGAATAATATACTATATAAATACGAAATTCCTATGTATGAAGAAAGATCTATGAGAAATAGATATGACACAGAATTTATGCTCAATAAGATTGAAGCTGAGTTGCTTGGTAGATTAAAATTTTTCCTTTTTGGTGAGGATAAAAAAATTATAGAAGCAATGCTTATGAAGTATGAATTTAAAGATTTAAAAATAATTCTTAGAAGTATTGTTGAAAATGAAAAGATTGACTTGGAAAGAGATACAATAATGTATAGGAAAAATAAACATATTGATTATGCGAAGCTTATAAATTGTGATAATTTTAATCAGGCACTTGAAGTATTAAAAAGCACAATTTACAAAAAAGCAGTTGCCTCTTTAACGGATGATGATATATTTAGACTACATTTTCATGTTGAAATGAAATTAGATAGTTTGTATTTTTTAACTATGAAAAATGCTATAGATAAATTATCAAAATCAAGTCAGGCTATCTTTAATGATTATTTTTCTACTTTAATAGATACAATCAATCTTCAATGGATAATTAGAGCAAAAAAGTATTATGACTTACCAAATGAAGAGATTTATAGTTATAGTTTAAGATTTGGAAAGTTTATTAAAGGCGATTTTTTAAAGGACTTAATATATAGTGATAGCGTTGAGGCTATTGTTGAGAAGATAAAGAAAACTAAATTAAGACATACTCTTGAAGATGCAAATGGAAATACTATTGTTTCAAA
The DNA here is from genome assembly GCF_021300775.1 of Parvimonas micra. Classification (GTDB taxonomy): domain Bacteria; phylum Bacillota; class Clostridia; order Tissierellales; family Peptoniphilaceae; genus Parvimonas. The sequence goes on along the minus strand of NZ_JAJTJP010000003.1, from coordinate 9,350 downwards.
TAGAAATATTAAAGAATATGTTTATCTTAGCCATTTAAAGAAACTTAAAGACTATGATAATTCAATTTCGACTTTGCTCAAGTTTATTATTCAGTTAAATATTCAAAATGAAAATTTAATTAGAATAGCAGAAGCGAATAAGTATAAATTAAGTAAAAGTGAAGTAAAAGAATATCTAATTAATATTCATTAATTTAGTTAGTTAGGGGGTGTTAAATTGGCTGTTGAAAAAATGAAAATGATGAATCTTGTTGCTTTAAAACAGGATGCTCACAGTATTCTTAGAGAAATTGTTTTGAATGGCTCGATTCATATTACAAATGCTGAAAATTCAGAAAATTTCACAATGAAGTATATGGATTCTCAAATAGGGATTTTTAATGATATGGGTGTTGCTGTTGATAAGATAAGGCCATATCATAGAGAAAAAGTTTTTAAAAAGAGAAAGTATAAAGAACTTTTAGATCAAATGTTTGATTTTTTTAACATTAAAGAAGATGATGTTACTTTAAATGATTTAAAAGAATTAAATTACAGTGAAAAACTTAAATTATTAGATGATATATCTGTAAAATCTTCTTCAATAAAGTCTAGAGAAGACGAAAACAGGAAAAGGAGAGCAGAAATTAAAATATTATTAAATGCTGTTGAATATTTTTCTGATAGTGATATGAAAATATCTGAGTTTTACAATTTAAAACATATTAATTTTGATATGGGAGAAATTTCAAAAAATTCTTGGATAAAATTAAAGGAAAATTATGAAAATATTAATGGAATAGTTGTGCATTTAGGAACTAGTAGTTATGGAGAAACTGTAATAATCTTCACCCCTTCCGTTTATGCAAAAGATACAAAATATTTTATTCGTTCTTTGTCCTTTGATAGAATTGAACTTCCTAATGTAGATATTTCTTTTAAGGATTTTATTAAAAATAAAAATGCTGAATTGGAAAGTTTAGAAAGAGAACAGGATGAAATTTTAAAAGAAAAAGCTGAATTTAAGGATAAATATTTGCAAGATATTTTAGGTTTTTATTATAGATATAAAATTATTGAAAAGATTGAGGAACTTGAGGGACATATTGCTGAAAGTAAAAATTTTATTTTATTAAGTGCTTTTGTTCCTGAATCTAAAGTTAAAAGTATAAAGAATTCAGTAGAGAAAGTTTCAGAAAGTGCTTTGATATATTTTGAAGATGACAATGAAATTCCTTCAAAATTTAAGATACCTACAAAGTTAAAAAATAATTTTATTTTAAGACCTTTTGAAGCTTTGGTAAAGATGTATTCAATTCCTGACTATAAGGAAACAGATCCGACGTCGTTTTTTGCAATAACATATTTGCTTTTGTTTGGAATGATGTTCGGAGATGTAGGGCAGGGTTTGATTTTTGTAATCGCTGGAATGTTATTGTCGAAAAAACTTGGTGTAATAGCAAAGATTATCCAAAGAATTGGTTTTTCATCAATGTTTTTCGGTTTTGTATATGGAAGTGTTTTTGGAATTGAAGAATTAATTCCAGCTTTAATTATAAGGCCGATGAATGATATTAACACAATACTTGTCGCAACAATTGGACTTGGTATTTTAATGATATTAATTGCATATATTATCAACTTTAGAAACTTAAAGATGAGAAAAGAATTTGGAAAATTATTTTTTGATAAAAATGGGTTATCAGGATTTTTATTCTATATCTCATTTATAGTAATAGTTTTAAATACTGTTTTGTTAAAAAAGTATGTAAGTATAAATGTATCTTCAATGATTACAATAATAAGTGTTGTAATTTTGGTTGTAACTTCAACATTGATGTTTATGAAACCTAAACTTGTTCCAATGATTAGTAAAATAGAAGAAAAAGAAGAATTCTCTCCTGTTGAAAGCGGATTTGAAATGTTTGAAACTGTAATGGGATTCTTTTCAAATACACTTTCTTTTATAAGAGTTGGAGCTTTTGCGATTAACCATGTTGGACTTTTTATGGCATTTCATGCTTTAGGACAAATGCTGGGTTCAAGTATTGGAAATATATTTATGATTGTTTTAGGAAATATATTCATAGTTTGTCTTGAAGGACTTATAGTTTTCATTCAAGCGATAAGATTGGAATATTATGAATTATTTAGTAAATATTTTAATGGTGAAGGAATTAATTATGAACCGTTAAAAGTAGAATTAAAAGAAGAAAATTAGGAGGAAAATTATGAAAATTACTTTATTATTAATAACATTAGGAATAGGAACAACTATTTTAACAGGTATTTCTTATTTAAGAAAAGGAAAGAAAACAACAAAATCAGGATTGAAAAAGGCAATAGCAATTAATGTCATTTCAATTTTAGCTTTATTTTTAATGGGACTTGTTCCAGATATTGCTTTTGCAGCAGAAACTACACAAAGTACATCAAGTTCAGCGAGTGGAATGGGATATTTAGCAGCTGCCTTATCAACTGGTCTTGCAGCAATTGGTACAGGAATTGGTGTTGGTCAAGCAGGCTCAGCAGCAATCGGTGCTGTTTCAGAAGATTCTTCAATTTTAGGTAAAACACTTATTATTCTTGGACTTGCAGAAGGTATTGCAATTTACGGACTTATAATTTCAATTATGATTTTACAAAGAGTTTAGGAGAATTTTATGATAAGTTATCTTATATCTGATAATACAGATACACTTGTAGGAATGAGATTAGCTGGTATAACTGGAGTTGTTTTAAAGACTAGAGAAGAGGCTTTGGAAGAATTTAATGATTGTCTAAATAATAAGGAAATTGGAATTTTAATTTTAACTGAAAATATTTTTGACCTTATTAGCGAAGAAGTTATGGAAGTTAAATTAAAAAATACTTTTCCACTTATAGTTGAGATACCAGATAGAACAGGTTTGAAAAGAGATCCAAATTTCATTACAAACTATATAAACGAATCAATAGGAATTAATATTTAAGGAGAAATCTTATGATAACAATTGAAGATAAGATAGAGTCATTTAAAAGAATACTAAATGAAGAAATTGATGAAAAGTATAATGAAGAATTAAAAAAAATTGCTTCTGAAACTGAGAGATTAATTACAGAATATAAAGCTAAAAAATACGAAGAAATAGAAAAATTAAAGAGAGACTATAGGGCAAAACTTGAAAGTAAATCAGATAAAATTCGTTCAAAAACTTTAAAAGAAGGACAAGATATCATTTTAAATACGAATAAAGAAATATATGATGAATTTTTTAAAGCTCTTAAAGAAGAATTGAATAATTCATATATGACTGAAAAAGGTGTATCATATTTAAAAAATACTTTAAAAAATGTAAAATCAGAAATAAATTCTAATGATATTGTTTATGTTTATGAAAAAAGTTTTGAAAGAGATAAGGAAATAATAAAAAATGTCTTAGGAGATATCAAGGTTGAAAAAAGTCTTGATATAAAAGTTGGAGGTTTTGAAATAGAAAATGTGGAAAAAACTTATAGATTAAATTATTCTCTCGATTTTCTATTAACGACAAAATACCAAAAAATTTTAGCAAATTTAAAAAAAGAAATTGGAATAAACAATTAATTAATAATTGTAATGAGGAGAAAGGTAATGCGTAATATACCTAAAATAATTGATATAAATGGTCCTGTTGTTAAAGCGGATAGTATGGAAATTTACAAAGTTAGAGATATGGTTTTGGTTGGGGATAAAAAATTAATTGGAGAAATCATATCTATTGACGAAGATGTAGCGACTATACAAGTTTATGAAGAAACACAGGGTTTAAAAGTAGGAGAAACAATTGAAAGTACCAATGTTCCTCTTTCAGTAACATTGGGTCCAGGAATTATTGGAAATATATTTGATGGTATTCAAAGACCTCTTGAAAAAATATATTCTATGACAGGAGAATTTATTGCTGAAGGAATTGGATTGATTTCAATAGACAAGGATAAAGAGTGGGATGTTGAAATACTTGTTAAAGTTGGAGATAAGTTGTCATCTGGGGAAGTTTTTGCTACAACACAAGAAACAAGTTTTATTAAACATAAAATTTTAGTTCCACCAACTGTTAGTGGTGAAGTAATTGAAGTTTTACCTTCAGGAAAATATAATTTAGAAACAAATTTAGTATTAATAAAAGACGAAAATGGGAAAATTCACAATTTAAAAATGTATCATAAATGGCCAGTTAGAATTCCACGTCCTACAAATTTAAGGATGCCAATTTCAAAACCTTTAATTACAGGACAAAGAGTACTTGATGTTTTCTTTCCAATAGCAAAAGGTGGTACATCTGCTCTTCCGGGTGGATTCGGTACAGGAAAAACTATGACTCAACATCAACTTGCAAAATGGTCTGATGCTGATATTATAGTTTATATCGGCTGTGGAGAACGTGGTAATGAAATGACAGATGTTCTTGAGGAATTTCCAAAGTTAATTGACCCAAGAACTTCAAAACCGCTTATGGAAAGAACCATTTTAATAGCAAATACTTCTAATATGCCAGTTGCTGCTCGTGAAGCATCAATATATACCGGAATAACTATTGCGGAGTATTATAGAGATATGGGTTACCATGTTGCTATTATGGCAGATTCTACTTCAAGATGGGCAGAAGCGTTGAGAGAAATTTCAGGAAGACTTGAAGAAATGCCTGCAGAAGAAGGCTATCCTGCATATCTTCCTTCAAGAATTGCACAATTTTATGAAAGAGCGGGTTATGTAAAGACTCTCTCAAAAGAAGAAGGTTCTATTACTGTAATCGGAGCAGTTTCACCTCCTGGTGGAGATTTTTCTGAACCGGTAACTGAAAATACTAAAAGATTTGTTTCAGCCTTTATAGGTTTGGATAAGAATTTAGCATATATAAGACACTATCCTGCTGTAAACTATCTTACAAGTTATAGTGGATATATTTCATTAATTAAAGAATATTATGATGAAAATGTATCACCAGAACTATTGAAAATAAGAGCAAAGATGATGGAACTTCTCTCAGAAGATAACAAATTAAATCAAATAGTTCAATTGGTTGGAGAAGATGTTTTACCAAATGATCAAAGAATAGTTATAGAAATTGCAAAAGTTTTGAAAAAGGGATTTTTACAACAAAATGCAATGCATGAAACAGACAGTTATGTTCCTTTAAAAAAACAATTTGAAATGTTAAAAGTAATAGATAATTTATATATGAATTGTACTTTAGCAGTAAAACAACAAGTTGCCCTTACTCGTATAAAAAATGATGATTTGTTTGAAGAAGTTATAAAGATGAAATATAATATTCCAAATGAAAAATATGAGGAAGCATTTGAAATCTTAAATTCAAAAATTAATAGCTATTATGCTGCTTTGATAGATGAAAATCAGGGAGAGTAGGTGATTATTATGCAAAGACAATATTTAAAACTGGAAAAAATAGATGGACCTTTGATTGTACTTAAAGGTGTAGATAATGTCAGCTATGATGAAATGATGGATATTGTAATAGACGGTAAAGAGAAAAGAAGAGCCAAGGTTGTTAGAATTCAAGGAGATAAGGTAATTGCTCAAGTTTTTGAAGGTACAACCGGAATTTCAACACAAAATTCTGCTGTTACTTTTACAGGAACTCCGCTTGAAATTTGTCTTAGTAAAGATATTTTAGGAAGAACTTTTAATGGTGTAGGAGAACCAATTGACAATGGAGATTATATTATTTCAGAGAAAAAATATAATGTAAATGGAAGACCTATGAATCCTGTTGCAAGAGAATATCCAAGAGATTATTTGGAAACTGGAATTTCTGCAATTGATACTCTTACTACTTTAATTAGGGGACAAAAACTTCCAATATTTTCATCAAATGGTTTGACACATAATGCGTTGGCAGCTCAAATTGTTAGACAATCTAAATTAAAAAATTCTGATGATAAATTTGCAATAGTATTTGCAGGAATGGGAATTAAATATGATGATTATGAGTTCTTTAAAAGTGCTTTTGAAGAATCAGGAGCATCTTCCAGAGTTGTTTCATATATAAATCTTGCTGATGCACCAATTGTTGAAAGAATTTCAACGCCTAGAACTGTATTAACTGCTGCAGAATATCTTGCCTTTGAAGAAGGAATGCATATTTTGGTAGTTATGACTGATATTACAAGTTATGCAGAGGCTTTAAGAGAAATTTCTTCTGCAAGAGAAGAAGTTCCTAGTAGAAAGGGATACCCGGGATATTTGTATTCAGATCTTTCTACCTTATATGAAAGAGCCGGAATGGTAAAGGGAAAGAAAGGTTCAATTACATTAATTCCTATTTTAACTATGCCAAATGATGATATAACTCATCCAATTCCTGACCTTACAGGTTTTATTACTGAAGGACAAATAGTTTTATCAAGGGAATTATTCCAAAAGAATATTTATCCACCTGTTAATATTTTGCCTTCACTATCAAGACTTATGAAAGATGGTATTGGAGATGGATATACAAGAGAAGATCATGATCAAGTACAATCTCAGTTGTTCGCTCTTTATTCAAAGGTTATAGAAGTTCGTTCGCTATCACAAATAATTGGGGAAGATGATTTAACAGAGATAGATAAAATTTATATGGAATTCGGTAGGGAGTTTGAACAAAACTTTTTAAACCAAAACTTTGATGAATCCAGAACAATTGAAAAATCACTTGATATTGCTTGGGATTTATTCAAACTATTCCCTAAAATTGAATTAGATAGATTGGAAAGTAAATATATAGAAAAATACGGAAGGTGGTAATATGATTCAAAATATTGCTCCTACAAAATCAAATCTATTAAAAATTAAAGACGATTTAAAATTATCTAAAGTAGGCTATAATCTAATAGATAAAAAAAGAACTGTACTTATAAAAGAAATGATGCAACAAATTGAAAAAGCAAAGGAAATTCAAGAAGATGTAAAAGTACTATTTGAAAGAGCATATTCAATTTTACAAGAGGCAAATATAACTATGGGAGTTATGAATGTTCAAGACATTTCTCTATCAATAGATAAGTCTGAAAATTTTGAAATTTCTTATAAATCTATTATGGGACTTGATGTTCCGAGTGTAAAATATGAGCATGGAACTTTAAGACCTCATTATGGAATGTATATGACAAGCCCAGCAATTGATGAAGCCATAAAAATATTTCAAAAAATTAAAAGACTAGTATATAGACTTTCAGAAACTGAAAACACAGTTTATAAACTATCTATAGAAATAAAAAAGAATCAAAAAAGGGCAAATGCTTTAGATAAAATTCAAATTCCAAATCTTGAAGAAACTGAAAAATATATTTCAGAAGTTCTTGAGGAAAAAGAAAGAGAAGATTTTTATAGATTAAAAAAAATTAAGAAAAAGAAGAAAATTTAAAGGAGCTAAAGCTCCTTTTTTCTTGCTAATATAGTTTGTATATGATAAAATACTTTTATAGATTAAAATAAAAGGTGAAATTATGAAAAGATTGATTAATATATTCTTTAATGATAATATTAAATCATTAAAGGCTTTTATAAAAACCAAAGAATTATTTGAGAAAAAAGGGTTTGAAGTATCTCAAAAATATAGAGAAGAAGCTGAATTAAATATCTGTATAGGTGGAGATGGAGCGTTTATAAGAGGAGTACATAATTCAAATTTTCCAAAAATTCCTTTTGTAGGAATAAATACAGGAACGCTTGGTTTTTTTCAAGAAATTAGTTTTGATAAAATTGAGAAATTTATAGATGATTATTTAGAACAAAAATACTTTGTAGAAAAGATTAGATTACTAGATTGTGATTTAAAAACTAATGATATAGTATTTACTAATAAATGCTTAAATGATTTTGTAATAAAGTCTAATAATTCGGAAGTTATACATTTAGATATATTTATCGATGAAAATCATCTTGAGACATTTGCAGGAGATGGATTAATTATATCAACTCCTTCAGGAAGTACAGCTTATAATATGTCTGCCGGAGGAAGTATAATGTACCCAACACTAAGAGGGTTTCAATTAACTCCTTTAGCACCAATATTCTCAAAAGTATATAGAACAATTTCAAATTCATTAGTAATTCCTGATACATCAACATTAAAAATTGTTCCATTAGAAAATCAACATAAGAAAATAAGCTTTGTTATAGATGGAATTGAAAAAGACTATACAGATGTAGAATATTTTGAATTTAAAAAATCACTATTTAAACTATATAAGTTAGTATTCAATGAAAATTGGTATTGGATAAATATGAAAGATAAGTTCTTATAAGAAAATCTTATAATTAAACGTATATCTATAGAAAATTAATATAAGTAAATTGTTGAAATTATAAATAAATATGATATAATGTAATTAGATATAAAGCGTAAATAAAAGATTGTATTATAAAACAAATGACAATGAGTTTATTTAGTTGCTTTTTCATATAATGTTCCGATATAAAACAAAAAAGATAAGCTTTTAGCTTATCTTTTTTGTTATTTAAAAATGTAAGAAGAAAAAAATAGTAAAGGGGTAAAATTATGGAAATGAGAAGAAAAGATAGAGAACTAAGTGTAGAAGAGGGAAAAGAATTACTAAAAAACGGAGAGTATGGAGTGCTTTCAACATCTGATAATTGTAATCAACCTTATGGAATACCAGTGAGTTATGCATACTATAATGATGTAATATATATTCATTGTACAAATCAAGGTGGACATAAATTAAAAAATATAAAAGAAAATTCTAAAATTTCTTTTACGGTGGTAGATAAAGTTGAGAGATTACCAAACCAGTTTTCGACAAAATATATATCTGTAATTGTATTTGGAAAAATTTCAATAGTTGATGACGTAGAAAAAAACATAGGAATACAATCAATATTATATAAATATTCTCCAGACTTTATAGAATCAGGAATTAAATATATAGAAAAAAACATTGAAAAAATCTATATACTAAAAATAAACATAGATGAGATTTCTACTAAAGGTAGAAAAAAATAAAAAAAACTAAAAAAAGTAAAAAAATATGTCAAAATGGTATTGACGATAATAAATATGACTGATATAATATTAAAGCACTTATGGTGCAAGATATTAAAAAAACTATTTAATAATTATAAAACACATATAAACTTTTTAAAAAAATTTTTAAAAGGTGTTGACAAATTAAAAAATAGGTGCTATAATATCAAAGTCGCAAGAGTATTGCGACAATGAACCAAGAAAAGTAAACAGTGATAAAAACTTTGAGAGTACAAAGAAAAACAATAATTTGGTGTAACAAAAAAGTCAGCGAGAGCAGACGAACTTTTAATAGAGAGTTTGATCCTGGCTCAGGACGAACGCTGGCGGCGTGCTTAACACATGCAAGTCGAACGTGAT
>NZ_JAJTJP010000002.1:307284-416268 GCF_021300775.1 Parvimonas micra | reverse complement strand
GCCAGGATCAAACTCTCTATTAAAAGTTCGTCTGCTCTCGCTGACTTTTTGTTACACCAAATTATTGTTTTTCTTTGTACTCTCAAAGTTTTTATCACTATATGAAATTGTTAATGTTTCACAACAACCATTACATTATACAACATCTTTTTTTGGTTGTCAACACTTTTTTAAAATTTTTTATTAAAAATTTTCAATAAAAGTGACCCAGTTTTCACTGGGTCTTTATTATATCAATTATTTTATTTGTTGTCAATACTATTAAGGATGTTTTTTTTATTTAAAAGTTGTTTTTTTATTTACAATTTTTTTATATTTGTGTTATAATTAACAAGTAATAAATTTACAACTATTTTAAATTGGAGGTAAGTATGAAGAAATTTTTTAGAATAGTATCTTTATCATTATTAGTTATTATTACTACTACAGCCTGTTCTGATAACAAAGTTATAGATTCAAATAAAAAAGCTAAAGAAGAAGCTCAACAACTTATTAAAGATTATGAAAACAAGGGGACCCTAACTAATTCTAAAAATAAGTTAAATACTCAAAATCAACAAAAGCAACAACAGCAACAAAAGAAAGTTGTTAAAACATTGCCTGAACAACTTGAGAAAGAAAAGGCAATTCGTCAAGAAGAAGCTAAACAAGGTGTTACTGTTTCAAATAACAAAGATTATGATTATTATTATGACCAAAGATTATCTGGTAAACACCATGTTTTAAATTGTGTTCCTACTTGTACAGCAATGATTTTAAAGTACTTAGATCCTAATAGTAAGGATACAAGTGAGTCTTTAAGAAATGAATATGAAATTGATGGTAAAGGTTGGAATCCTGACATATTTTTAGATGTATTAAAGAAGAGAAATATAAAATATATCGCCTTTCCTCATAAGAATGCTGAGCAAACTGATATGATGGTTCGTAGATATATAAAAAATGGTTATATAGCAATGTTCTTCTCAGATATGCATAAAATATATGGAGTACGTAACAATCCTAGCAAACTTGGAAAAAGTCATAACGATCCGGAAGTTGTACGACATACTTATATAGTTAAGGGTTATAAATATATAGATAACGAACTTTATTATGAAATATATGATCCTGATTCAGGAAACATAAAAGATAAAAGTGGCCAACCTATCGGAAAAAATAGATACTATAAAGCTTCTGAAGTTATTAGTTCAATAATATGGCCAAATGTATTGTTCTTTAAATAATTATTTAAACAAAAACCGACTATTTTTTAGTCGGTTTTATTTTTTATAATTCTAGCAAAAAGCTCTACTTATTATTTTTCATCTATCTGCTTTTCTTTTAAATCTATTTTCTTTATTATAGGATTTTCAATTTCAATAAAATCTAACAAATTCTTTTTAAATTTATTTTCATCATCTGTTATATAAAAAATATTATCTTTTACATTTATATCTTCATTTAAAAGATTGTTCATTTCTAAGTACTTTTTCATTTCGGCAGCAGTTTCCTTAGCAGGATTTACTAATTTAATTTTATCTCCAACTACTATGTTTATAGTGTTTTCTAATATTGGATAATGAGTACAACCCATTACTAATGTATCTACATTCTTATTTATTAATTCTTCTAAATAATATTTTGTTGTTTCCAATGCGATATTTGAATCAGATAACCCTTCCTCTACTATTGGTACAAATAAAGGACAAGCTTTAGAATAAACTATATTCTGTTCATTTTCGCTTTTTATACATTTTTCATAAGCTCCACTATTAACAGTCGCATTTGTCCCTATAACTCCAATTCGATTATTATTAGTTACTTCACTTGCCATTTTGCTTCCAGGGATTATAACACCTAAAATATGCATATCGAATTCTTCTTTTAGCATTTCTATAGCAACAGCAGATACTGTATTACAAGCTATAATCAAAGACTTTATATCTTTTTTATCTAAAAAACTAATACATTCTTTTGAGAATTTTTTTATTGTCTCTTCACTTCTACTTCCGTATGGAACTCTTGCTGTATCTCCAAAATATACAATTTTTTCATTTGGTAGTATTTTCATTAACTCTTTTACAACAGTTAACCCACCAATTCCAGAGTCAAAAACTCCTATCGCTCTATTATTCATTTTATTTCTCCATTGTTTTTACTAGAAAAGTATTATTATACTTTCCTTTGAAGTAATTATAAGCTTTATTTATATCCTCTTCATTTTCAAAAATCCCAAACACTGTTGGACCTGAACCACTCATAAGTGCTTTTATAGAATTGAACTCGCACATTTTTTCTTTAATATCTTTTATTTCAGGACAATAACTAATTGAAACCTCTTCCATTACATTATATAAATTATTAAAGAACTCTTTATAATTTTTGTTTTTATAAATCTCTACAAGTTTATCAACCCTGTTGCTATTACCAGTTGGTATAATGTTAGAATACACATAAGGTGTAGATATTTCAACGCCATTATTTACTATTAAAATATTTGTAACTGGTAAACTCTCTAAAATTTCAAGTTCATCACCTATTCCTCTTGTTCTTGCAGTTTTTCCAACAAGTAAATAAGGAATATCAGCACCTATACTTCTACCAATCTCTTTTCTATCTTTTAGACTCATATTAAGTCCTAATATTTCATCAATCATTTCAATAACTACTGCAGAATTTGTACTTCCTCCTGCAATTCCAGCAGCAACTGGAATGTTCTTTTCTATATATATTGAAAATTTTTCATTGAATTTATACTTTTCTTTCAAGGCAATATAAGCCTTATAAACCAAATTATTCTCATCTAAAGGTATATCTTTTGAATTTGAAGTAATTTCAAAATGATCAGATATATTAACTTCAACTTCATCATACAAATCTATTAATTGCATTATTCCATCTATATTATGATAACCATCTTCTCTTTTTTCTATTACATCTAAAGTTAAATTTATTTTTGCATAAGATTTATTTTTCATAAAATCCTCTCTATTAAACACTTTAAAATACTTTAAAAATATTTTACCATACTTTTAATTAAAAGACAAAATTTAAATTTTATAACTTTTTTTATTTTTTAAAAAACTTTTAAAAAACTGTTGACTTTTATTAATAGAAGTGATATACTTTGATTAAGTAAAATAGTATCACTTAGAATTGAAGATACTTTACTCTAAAAGATAAGATAAGATAACATAACCTATATTACTCATTATGTTTAATGAGTTACTCTCTCCAAATTACGGTGTACCCCCAAATCACCGTAACCATTAAAAGAAAGCTTATGGCTTTCTTTTTAATTTAACTAAAAAAAGTTCTGTATTAACAGAACTTTTTATCTACTTACCCATTAGTGCTGCTCCTAAAGCTCCAGCAAATCTTCCAAGCTCATGAGTTCTTACTTCTTTGCCTAACATACTACTCAATAGCTCAACCATATAAGGATTATTTGAAAATCCTCCAGTTAAAAAGTATAAATCCGCTTCATTTCTAAACTTCCTAGTTTGTCCAACAACCTTATTTGCTATTGAATGAACAACTCCACTAGCAATATCTTCTTTAGCTCTTCCTTGTCCCATCAAAGAAATTATCTCAGATTCAGCAAAAACAGTACATGTTGAGCTAATAGGAACAGGAGTTCCTACTTTTGATAGTTCAAACATTTCATCTAATGTAACTCCAAGTCTATTACTCATAACTTCTAAGAACTTACCAGTTCCAGCAGAACATTTATCATTCATTATAAAATCACTAACTAATCCATTTGAGATATTTATAATTTTTGTATCTTGTCCACCTATATCTATAACATCACAATCACTTTGCAATAAATAAATAGCACCTTTTGAATGAGTTGTAATTTCAGTAACTACTCTATCAGCATAAGGAACTGAGACTCTTCCATATCCTGTTGCAACTACAAAAGAATTATCTACATCATATCCATTTTCTACTAGATTTTTATAAATTTCTACAGATGTTTCTTTGCTATTCCAACCAGAAGGCATTAAAATTTTATAAACTATCTCATCTTTTTCTTTATCATAAACAACAACTTTAGAAGCTGTTGACCCTATATCAATTCCAATATTCATTATATCATCTCCAAAAACGCTTCAATTCTAGTTGAAACCTGTCCAACATCAGTCATAGAGTAGTCAGATTCAATATACATATATGGTTTACCTTTCTTCTCAGTTACAAACTTTTTAACCTTTGTTGATTCAACTGCAAATGTATGACAAGCTTGTAGTACAATTTCAATAACAGCATCAACTTGATATTCATCAATAAGAGTATCTAGATCTTTGAATCTCTTTTCATTTGGAGTCATAACAGAACAACTTAAATTAAGATATTTTTTCGCAATTGCTTCTATAGGATTTTCTATTGTTTCATCTATTAATTCAAGTTTCTCACGAACTCCAGAACAGTTTTCATAAACAACAATATCAGCTCCAGCCTCTTCAATTCTTGTAAGAATTTTTTCACGAACTCCTCCTACAGGACATCCTGTAATTAAAATTCTTGGTCTGTTAGTTTTTTTTCCTTTAAGTTCTTTTTCCCACAATTCATATATTTCTTTTGTTTTTTCAACAATACTCTTATTTTTTTCTTCCCTATCAAAATTAAAACCAAAAGCATCCTGAGTTCCACTCATAGTTACACCACTTAAAGGAGATGGATTTAATTTCCCAAGTTCAAAAAAGTTTTTTAAATTTCTTCTTTCTTGATTTCCTATTTTTATAGCTTCCCATAGTTTTTCATCAGTTATCTCAACATCGAATTTTTCTTCTAATCTTCTCTTTAATTTATAGATTTCATTTGTCCATAGTTTAAAAGATAATTCATCTGTATTATTTTGTGGTAATTGCATTACATGAACATCTTTAAAATCACCCATTAGTTCATACATCTTTTTCTTTCCATCACAAGTCGTTTCTCCAATTATTATATCTGAAAAATAAAAATATGGGCAAGTATCACTAACTGCAAAACCATAGCTTGATTTTATAAGTGGGCAAAGATTTTTTGGTAAATCTCTTTCTGCATATTTAATAGAATCTTCAGTAGTAGCGCATAAGCTAACCGGAATAAGTCCCGCTGCATAAATAACTTCTTGCGGTGTATATGTACAAAAAATACCGGCAACATTTTTTCCAGATTCTTTTAATTCTTTCATTTTTAAGAAACCATTTTTTCTAGTTTCATTAAAATCATCAAATTTACTCGGAAGTTTTATATTGTTTCTTTCTTCTTTCATAGCATCTCCTTTTAATAAATTATTTTTAAATATTTCTAATTAAATTATATATTATTTAATTCAAAAAGTTAAATTCAATTTTCTTATTAGATAATTGTTATTCATAAGAAAAGCCTATTATAAGCAAAAAAGACAAGCCACTGACGAACTCATCTCTTTTGCGAATAGGAACATTATATAATTAAACTAAAATTTAAATTTATATACAACTTCACTAAGTTGTAAAATTAAGAACATCTAATATATGTTTTCTATGCTCAATAAATTCATCACTATTTCTATTTCTAGGATATTCCATATCTATCTTAATATCCTCTTTTATAACCCCAGGTCTTGGTGCCATAACAATAACTCTAGTTCCAAGATAAATTGCTTCATCCACATCATGAGTTACTAGCATAAACATCATATTTTTATTTGTCTTCCACATTTCTATTAATTCATGTTGAATATTCATTCTTGTAAAAGCATCCAAAGCACCAAGAGGTTCATCAAGCAAGAACACTTCAGGTTCAGTTATCATTGTTCTTATAAGAGCAACTCTTTGAGCCATACCCCCTGAAAGTTGATGAGGATAGAAATTTTGAAAATCTTCCATTCCAATCATTTTGATAAATCTATCAACTTTTTCTTTATTATCTTTTAATTTTCCAGCCATTTTAAAACTAAACTCAACATTTTGTCTAAGCGTTAACCAAGGAAAAAGTGTATGTTTTTGAAATACCATTCCTCTATTAACATTTGTACCATCTATAACTTTTCCGTTAAGTAAAAGCTCTCCTGCAGTTACAGGAATAAGTCCTGAAACCAATCTTAATAGAGTTGACTTTCCACAACCTGATGGCCCAACAATACAAACAAATTCTCCCTCTTCAACTGTAAGATTTATATCGTGAAGAACTTCAGTGATACCTTTATTATCGAAATTAGGAAAAATTTTTGTTACATTTTTTAATTCTAATTTTCTTTTTTCCATTATTGTATCACTCCTTCTTGCCACTTAAGAACTTTCTTTCTAATATAACCCAAAGCAAAATTTACTACAACAAATATAATACAGATTATAATAATTGCACCATACATATTTGAAAACTTCGCCCAGCCTCTTTGCCATGTTATATACCAACCAAGTCCTGATTCAACCCCTATCATTTCAGCGGCTAAAAGAGAAACACAGGCTGTACTCATACCCATAACTAGACCTTGAAAAATATGTGGTAAAGCTGAAGGAATTGCAATATTTAAAATCAATTGTCTCTCACTAGCTCCTAATGTTTTTGCAGCTTCATAATAAGAAACATCTATATTTTTAATTCCAGTATAACTAGACATAGTTACAGAAAACCATACACCAAGCGCAATAACTATTACAGCTCCCTTGAAAAGAGAACTAGCAAATACCATGATAACAGGTATCCAAGTTATTGAAGGAATCGCTCCTAACAATTTCATAAAAGGAGAAATCCAATAACTTACAATTTTACTGTAACCACATGCTATACCAGTTATAAGTCCTATTAACACACCCCAGAAATATCCTGTAAATAATAACTTTAATGAATTCTTAATACAGTCTAACAAATACGCTTGATCTGTTAACATTGCATTTAAAATATTATCTACCCAGGGAAAATAAGGCAGTAATAATGAATTTGTCTTTAAAGTCGCATAATCATATATCATTAACAAAATATAAACAAAAGTCGCAAATGGGGCGATATGTCTAATTCTATAATACACTCTCTTTATAAAAAACGATAAAATCCCTAACACCAAGAATATAATTAGTTGAGCACCTAAAAATATTCCATATACATCTGTAATTAAATTGTTTCCATAATTAGGGACATAATAGTACTCTAACAGAGCAAGGATAATTGAAAAAACAGGTAAAAAAAGTATAACTTTATCTAAAATCTTACTCAATTTACTCTTAGGTTTTTGTTCAATTTCCCTTAATTGCTCTTTAGTTAAACTCTTTAAATCTATACCACTCATACTAACCTCAATTATTTTTTAGCTGGTCTCCAGATTTTTGACAAAGTTTCATTAGTGTCAAGTTCTGATTTAATAAGATTGAATGCTTTATAATCATCTAATACATTAATTAATGTTTTTTCAGTTTGTTCATCAGATACTTTAAAGTTATAAGTTTTTAAGAATTTAGTATCTTTTTCAACATCTCCAGAACCCCAGTTGTTTTGATTTATAATTTCTGAAGCTTCTTTTTTATTTTCTTCAATCCAATCACTAGCTTCTTTATGAGCTTTAGTTAATTTAGCAGCTGTAATAGGGTTTTCTTCAACAAATTGTTTATTTAAAATAAGTACACAACATGGTTCTGTTTTGAAATCATCATCAAAAGTAATTGAACGAATTGGTCTTAAAATACCTTGATCAACAAATTTTTGAGCAAATTGATCTGAGAACATAGATGCTTCAACTTCACCATTTTGTAATGCTTGAATAGTAGCAGCATTTTCAATTACTTTAAATTTGATTTTTGTATAATCAATCTTATCTCTAGCTAAGAATCTAAGAGTTATATTATGGTCTGAGCCACCAATCGCATCATGAATAGCAATACTTTTTCCAATTAAATCTGATGTCTTTTGATAAGGTGAGTCTTTAAGAACATAAAGAGATTTACATCCTGTTTGTGCAGCTCTTGTAAATACGGCATTAACTCCATTAACAGCAGGAACTAC
Organism: Parvimonas micra; assembly: GCF_021300775.1. GTDB lineage: Bacteria > Bacillota > Clostridia > Tissierellales > Peptoniphilaceae > Parvimonas. The sequence continues at coordinate 408,315 of NZ_JAJTJP010000002.1, read as the reverse complement.
TGAAGTTGAAATATGGTCTGTATTAGCATCAGCCTTACCAGTTCCAATAGCATCCATTGCGTTAGGAATATTTTTAATTTCTGCTTCAAGTCCTTGTTTAGCTAAGAAACCTTTAACTTGTGCAATCCCTAAACCTGAAGTACAAAGTCCTCCATTATATGCAAAAACTAACTTAGTACCATAACGAGGTTCTTTTTTCCATTTTTCCTCTAAATCAGGATCGTTTAAATCAACATCTGCAATAGTCATTTTCTTTTCATTCTTATCATCTTTCTTTTCTGTTGTTTGTTTTTCATCAGCTCTTTTTGCTGTCTTTCCACAACCTGAAACACTAAACAACATTGCTGATAGCAACAATATACTTATCCCTTTTTTATTCATATCTAATCCTCCAATATTGTATTGTCAAAACTTTGTTAAACTATGTAATAATATTAATTGTTATTTAATAAATTTTTGACTAACTAAATTATATCATGTATAGTAATTAAGTCAATGATTTATATATATTAATTCTTTATAGTAATACTAATATTTATAAGTAAAGCTTATGAAATAGTTTTTCTTAAATATTAAAATTTATATTAACGTAAAATTTAAAATAATAAAAAAGAGTTATAATATAACTCTTTTTTTAAAAACAACTTAATTTATTCATATTATTTTTGATTAATAGGCTTCCAAACTTCTTTTAAGATATCTGTAGCTTCTTTATTCTTATCTATTAATCCGAAGTTTTTATAATCTTTTACAATATCATTTAAAGATTTTTCAGTTTGTTCATCAGATACTCTAAAGCTGTAAGCATTTAAAAAATATAAATCAATATCTCTATTACCTGAACCCCAATTGTTAGCTTTCACTATATCAGCAGTTTCTTCTTTATGATCTTCTACCCAATCACTTGCTTGTTTATGCGCTTCAGTAATCTTTGCTGCTGTTATAGGATTTTCTTCAACGAACTTCTTATTTAATATAAGTACACAACATGGTTCAATCTTAAAATCGTCATCCCAAGTTATAGAACGAATCGCTCTAATTATACCTTTTTCAATGAATTCTTTTGCATATTGATCAGATAACACACATGCACTTATTTCTCCATTTTTCATAGCTTGAATTAAAGCTGCACTTTCAACCGGTTTGAATTTTACCTTTGTTTGATCTACATTATCTTTTGCGAAAAATCTAAGACTTATATTATGGTCTCCAGATCCTATTCCGCCATTAACACCAACAACTTTTCCCTCTAAATCTTTTGTTGACTTTATTTCGGATTCATTTAAAACAAACATAGTTCTACATCCTGTATTTACAGCTCTTGTAAAAGTGATATTTAATCCATTGATAGCTGGAACTAGAGATGTTGAAATATGTTCAACCATAACATCTATCTTCCCAGTTGCAATAGCATCTTTAGGTTCCGGACTATTAACTACTTCCGTTTCTATACCTTGCTTTGCAAAATATCCCTTTGCATGAGTAACACCCAAAGTAGATGCACAAAGACCTCCATCAAAGTTAATTATTATTTTTCTTCCATAAGCAGGTTCTTTTTTCCACTTTTCTTCTAAATTTGGATCATTCAAATCAACTTTCCCAATAGTCAATTTATTATTAGTCTCTTCAGTTTTTGTTTCAGCTTTATCATCTACTCTCTTTGCAGTCTTTCCACAACCTGAAACACTAAAAAGCATAGCTGATAATAACAATATACTTACTCCTCTTTTATTCATATCTAATCCTCCAAATAATATTAATCAAATATATTGTTAAAATATATAATAATATATTTTCTTATCCAAAATATATTTGATTAATAAAATTATATCATCTAAAGTAAATTAGTCAATAATTTGGTTATAGTAATTTCTTATGGATATTCTTTATCTATAAGCTTTGTTTATTAACGTTTTTAAACTCATATAAGACAAACTAAAAAATTTAAAATATTAATATTTGTTATATGTAATCTAACATCTTTTGTAAATTAAAAAGAAGGTTAAGTTAAACTTAACCTTCTTAGTTATTTTTTCAAAACTACAATATTATTAAATTCTTCAGAATTTTCTTTTATTTTATTAGTATTACCTACAACAACAAATGAATCTTGACTTAATGTTTTGTCAATTACATTTGAAAGCTCTTTTAAATCTTCTAATTTAGCGTTTAGAAGTTGTTCAAGATATAATTCTAATTCTTTTTCGTTAGAATCTGTAATATACATAATCATTGAAGTATAACCCTTATGTTTTGGAGTTAGCAATGGATTAAAATCTTTTACCAATGAAATTTTGAAGCTTTCTAAATCTTCATCAGATATTTCCATTTCTGAAACATAATTTCCAACAGAAGCAAATATTTCTTTTGTGGATTTTAAATTTGGATCTCTATAACTAAACATTATTATTTCACTATCTTTAGTTATACTAAAACCAGCACCATAAGCTCCACCAATAGCTCTAATATTATTGTGCATATGAGTTGTACTCAATATTTTTGAAAGCAACGCAAAACTTCCAGAGTATTCAACCCCATATCTCTTCATATCTCCAGCAAATGTAACATAATTTACATCAGATGATGTTGCAATCCCCTCTTTTAAGTTTTCTTTTTCAAATGTAAAGTCATAAGATGAATCTTCAATATTTGGAAATTCTCTTACTAATTTTACAAATTCTCTTTCAATATTTTCGAAATTATCTTTTGTTGTAGTTATATTTACGATAGATTCATTTAATTTAAACATTCTATTGTAAACAAATTCCATTTTTTCAATTACATTATCAATTCTAGCATCAAAATTATCAGCCAAATCTTGAATGAATTTCAAATAGTCAATTCCTTTAACTTTTTCATCATAATATGCCTTATTAGAATAATATGATTTAGCTCTATTTATTCCGTATATATGTCCAGCACCTATAACATCTTGTTCTAATTCACCTTTTATAGCTAAAACTTCTTCTTTTATTCTATTCTTATCTGTAAACACAGTTTCTGTTAATAAGATTTTTAAAAGCTCTATAGTTTCTTTTAATTTTTCTGGGAAGAATTTTACGCTTACTATGAATTTAGGGACAAATTTTTCTCTATTTTTAGAATTTGTCATAGTTGTAATTGATGTTGAGATTCCACCACAACGTAAAAATGTTTCAACTGAAAAATCCTTATATGACATTGACTTTTTATCTAAAGATTTAAGTAAATTTTCAATTAATGAAGCATATACTATTTCATCTTTAGAAATGTGTTTTAAGTCAAAACAAATATCCACATAACTTATTCCAGATGTGAAAAGATCATGTTTTAAAACTGTAACATCTTCTGTTTTAGTAATCTCATTAGGAATTTTTAAAGTTTCCTTATCAATATCTTCAATTTTTAATTTTGGAATTGTAGCTTTTTGTTCTTCTGTACTTTCAGTTTGTTGATATTCAATCAAATTCTTAGTATTTTCAATAATTTTTTCCAATTGAATTTTATTTAAAGACTCTTTATATCTCTTTAACCATTCTTTTTGAGCTGCATCTTTTTTATCATTTAGACCAGCACTTGGAGCAAGAACTATAAAAGCTTTATGATTGTTATTTAATACATTTTCTTCAATAATTCTTTCTAACAATCTATTATTTAAAATTTCTTCTCGAACTTTAGATAATGTTTCATCAAAAGAAAGTGAATCCATTGGATTTTTACCATATAACCAATTATCACATACATGGAATAGACATTCTATTCCAGCAGTTGTAGAATTTAAAAGCTCTCTAATAGAGAATTCTGTACTATTTAAAACAGCCATTAATTTATCTTTATCAATTCCATTTTTTACAACTTCTCTTAAAATGTCTTCGACAACCTCTTTAAATTTATCTAAATGTTCTCTTTCAGAATTTACTATATATACTCCAAAGCTTGAATATTTTGTAGATTCCATAGAAATAGAAGCAACATCTTCACATATATTAGCTTTTAGAAGAGCCTCTTTTAAATAAGCTCCTTGCATATCAATTAAGACTTCATTTAATAATTTTGAAATTATACCATCTTTTAAGCCTTCACTTTCTCCAAAACAAGAAACATAAGCTAAGAATGTCTTATTGCTAGTATCTTCATCTTTAGAAACTGAATATTCATCAAAAACATTTTTAGGCTTTTCAAAAGCTTTTTGACTTCCTTCAAAATTATCCAATTCTTCTTTTTCAAATTTTGAAAGATATTCTCTATCCAAAAATTCAAGTCTTTCTTCCATATCACAATCCCCATATAAATAAATATATGAGTTTGATGGATGATAATATTTAGAATGGAATTCACAAAAATCTTCATAAGTTAAATTTGGAATTTCATAAGGTTCTCCACCTGACTCTTTAGCATAAACTGTATCAGGACAAAGAGCGTTATTAACTTTATAATATAGAGATGTTTCAGGAACCGAATATGCTCCCTTCATTTCATTATATACAACACCTTTAATGTTTAGTTCATCTTCTTCATTTTCTAATTCATAATGCCAACCTTCTTGCATGAAAATTCTTCTATCTTCTTTCATAACAGGATAGAAAACAGCATCCATATATACGTCCATTAAGTTTTTGAAATCTTTGTCATTTCTACTTGAAACTGGATAAACAGTCTTATCAGGAAAAGTTAAGGCATTTAAAAAAGTTGCCGTACTAATCTTTACCATATCCATAAAAGGTTCTTTTGTTTTGAATTTTCTTGATCCAGATAGCACACAATGCTCGATAATATGGCATATTCCGGTATTATCTTTTGGAATAGTTTTAAAACCGATGCAAAAAGTTTTATTATCATCTTTATTTTTCATCAAGAAAACTCTAGCACCCGTTTTTTCATGTTCAAGTAAAACACAATCAGAATTTACATCCTTAATATGTTTTTCTTGCAATAATTTATATCCTTTATACATATTTCCTCCTATTTTGTAATGAATTCTAAAACAGCCTCAGCTGTTTTTTCCATATCGGAAATAACTAAATATTCTTCAATCGTATGGATTTTATACATTCCAACTCCTAAAATAACTGAATTGAATCCATTTTTTAAATAGATATTTCCATCACAACCTCCACCAATTTTTATTGGTTTCGCAACAACTCCAACTTTATTATAAGCATCTAAAACTCTATTTAAAAGTACATTACCATCTATTTGTTTTAGTGGCGGATAATCATATTCTATACCTATATTACATTTAACTTCAAATTCTTTTGCTGTCTTTTCAAAAATATCTACATAATTATCAACATTTTCTTTTGCTTCATCTTCATTTAGACATCTTACTTCCATTCTTATTTTACAATCTTTAGGAACAACATTTGTTGGAAATTCAGATATTATACTACCAATGTTTGAAGTAGTATAATCATTAAGTCTTCCTATCCTCATCTTAGCAATAGCATTACTCATAGCTAAGATAGCACTTCTACCTTTTTCAGGTTCAATACCAGCATGTGCAGAAGCTCCTTCATAATGAACATTAATCTTATACATACAAGGCCCTTCAACTGCTACAAGATCCGCTCCTCCTCCATTATCAAGAACAAGCATATCTTTAGCCGGTGTAAATTCATCAGGAATTTCTTCCCATTTAATAGATTTAGCACCTAAAAGACCAACTTCTTCAGAAGGTGTTATTACTGCAAACACATCATTATGAGGTAAATTATTTTCAACTAAACTCTCAAAAGTTTCTAGAATAATCGCAACTCCACCTTTATCATCTCCACCAAGAGTAGTTTCTGTTCTTGTTTTAACAAGTCCATCCTCAACATAAACATCTAAATCCTTTGAAGGTTCTACAACATCCATATGTGCAGAAAGTGATATTGCCTTTAAGTTAGTATCATCACAATTTTTTTCTATTTTTGCAATTATAACTGGTGTATTACCACCATATTCAGCTGAATGGTCATGTAAAATATATTTAACACCTAGTTTTTCTAATTTTTCCGTTATATATTTCATAACATTTATTTCATTTCTTGAAGGTGAATAAATCTTTACTAAATCTAAAAATGTATTTAAAAGTCTTTCTTTATTCATACTAAATCTCCTTTAACATATCAATGATTTTTTCAAGTTTCATTCCACGACTTCCCTTAACCATTATTAAAGTATCTTGAGAAAGAATTTCTTTAACTTTCTTTACTACTTCCTCATTAGTATCAAAGTGGAATAAGTTATTTACATTGAAATTTCTATTTGCTCCATTGTATATTTCTTTAGCTAAATCTCCAATACAAATTACATAATCAATTTTATTTCTATCTATTTTTTCTCCAACTGCAAAATGTAATTTTCTTTCATTTTCACCAAGCTCAAGCATATCTGATAGAATTAAAATTTTATTCTTATATCCTCTCATAGAATAAACTGTTTCTATACAAGAAGTTAAACTTTGAGGATTTGATTTATAGCAATCATTTAGTATATCAAAACTTGGTAAATGCATAAGCTCCATTCTCATTCCTGTAAGTTTAACTTTTGCAAGTCCCCTTACGATATCAGCATAATTCATTCCCATTAGTCCTGCAATTGCAATGGCAACTGATACATTATATATTTGATGTTTTCCAATAAATGGAATACTATAAGCATATTCTCCAATAGAAAAACTACTTCCCTCTTCATCTGAACGAATAGGTCTTATAATTACATCAGAATCTTCTCTTGTTCCAATCTTAATAACCTTTTGAGGAATTGTAAATTCTTTAATAACTTCTCTTAAAATATCATCATCATTATTGAAAATAAAAACTCCATCCGGTTTTAAACCTTCTAAAATTTCAAACTTTGCTCTAGCAATATTTTCTTTAGTTCCAAGTTCTTGTAGATGGCTATCTCCAATATTAGTTATTACTGCAATATCAGGTTTTGCTATATTAGTTAGAGTTCTAATATCTCCAAAACGATCCATTCCCATTTCTAAAACTACAGCTTCATCATCTAAATCCATTTCCATTATAGTTTTAGGAAGTCCAATATCGTTATTTAGATTCTTTGCTGTCTTATGAACTCTAAATTTTTCTTCTAAAATTGACGCTAAAATATCTTTTGTTCCTGTCTTACCATTTGATCCTGTTATTCCAATTACCTTTGCTCCAGTAGCAGATAGATAACTATTTGCTAGTTTTTGATATGCTTTTAATGTATCATCAACTATAATAATTCCTGCATCAAGATAAGGAGTAGGATGTTTTTTATCCCATAAAGTAGCAATCGCTCCTTTTTGTATAGCATCAAAGACAAAATTATGTCCATCAAATTTTTCTCCAACAAGTGGAATAAATAAATTTTGTACTTTTATATCTCTAGTATCTGTAGAAACTCCTTCTACAACTTTATCCTTCATACTTATAGTAACTAAATTACCACCAACTATTTTTGCGATAGTTTCTAAAGTTGCTTTTAACATAATTACCCCCTATTAGTTGTTAAAGAATCTTTTTCTTTTTTATTTTCAATCGCAAGTTCAATTAACTCATCTAAAAAGTCTCCATAAGTTTTATTGAAAGTTTTCATATACATAGCTGGAGCCATAGAAACAGCAGTCATTCCCGGAATTGTATTAATTTCATTAACTAGCATTTTTCTATCGCTATCTCTTACAAAAATATCTACTCTTGCAAATCCTTTACAATTTGTAACAGCATAAGCTCTTTTTGCAACAGACTGAATTTCTTTGATTTCTTCTTCAGATAAATCCCAAGGGATGATATGGTCAGTCGTTTCATCTAGATATTTTGCTTCATAGTCAAAAAACTCTCTAGTAACTTTTACACCCCCAGGTAATGTTGCCTTTAATATATTATTTCCCATTACTAAAACTTGAAGTTCATCACCAACAACAGCTTCTTCTGCTAAAACTCTAGTATCATATTTAAAAGCTTCAACAAGTGCATCTTCAATTTCTTCTTTTTTAGTTACCTTGGTAACACCAACACTTGAACCTGCATTACATGGCTTTATAAAAGAAACTTCTCCTATTTTTTCAAGGATATTTTTTATTTGTAAATCTTTATTCTTATCAAATTCATATTTTGTAACTAAATAATACTCTGGTTGTAAAATACCATTTCCAGCAAAAACATCATTAGCAGTACCCTTATCCATACAAACAGCAGAAGATAATACATTATTACCTACATAAGTAAGATCCATTATATCAAAGAAACCTTGAATAGTTCCATCTTCGGAAAAAGTTCCATGCATTGCAGGGAAGAAAATAGCATTGTCATTTACAAAATCTTTTGCAAAAAATTTAGAAATTGAATCCGCAACATTTCCACTACCTTCAACAACAATTTCCTTATCATCTTCTATATTTTTTGTATTTTCTCCTAAGTAATTCCATCTTCCACATTTATCTACATAAATAGGAAATATCTTATATTTATTTCTATCTAAATTATTAATAACAGACTTTGCAGTTAAAACTGAGATTTCATGTTCAGCACTTTTTCCGCCATATAATAAGTATACATTCTTCATAACTAAAACTCCTTTTTTTACAATATATAATACCATATTATAGTATACCATAAAATTTAATATTTTTCATAATTGAAACAAAAAAACTTTGGCATTGTCTTATAAATACATATAAAAACTATTTTTAATCAAAAAAATTTCACTTCCATAAAAATTTTTTAATAATTATTTAATTACATTTAACTATATATGCTTTTATCATATTAGACAGCTAGATTATAAAATCTGAATTATACATTTATAAAAATTTCTATTAGATTTATCATAATAAAGCAATAACCTAATCGTTGTAAATACTAAATCAAATTTTAGAAATATTTTATATAAATAAATTCTATTAACAAATATATTATAAGTTATAAATTTAACTAATATATTAGATATGTATAAAAATTAACAAGATTGTTGTTATTTATATGTTCTTGCTTTAAAATAAGCAAATTGACATTCTATTTTCCAGATAGTGGATTGTATAGTATTTATAATGTTATTGAAAAAAATACTCATTCAGTATACAATCATATAGTAAATATTAATTTTATGGAGGAAAGAATGAAAACAAAAAAAAGTGTTTTTAAAAAATTCATAGCGATGTCATTGCTTTTAAATTTAGCATTGACTCCTACAGTTGCTGTTATTGGCAATACAGTATACGCTGAAAAGTCAAATACATATGAAGACGAAAAACTTCCTGACTTTTGTTTGCCTGCTATCGACAAAAAAACAGGAAAAAAAATAACTAAAGAAATTACTTTAAAAGTAAAAACTCATCCGGAATTTGCGGATTGGGGAGAAGACGAATACGAAATTACTAGTGTTAATGGCGTTTTTGACTTTACAGAAGTTGAAGATAAAGGTAATCTTTATACTATTGAAATTGTTGGAAATACAGACTATCAATTTTCAAATATTAAAAAAGATAAAAAAGATCTTTATATTTTAAAATTTGATGAATTAAAAAAGACTATGCGTACTTCTAACTTCAATGGTGATGAAGTTCAAATTAATAGTATAATTTTTGAAAAAACTTCAAATAATGATGAAGAAGAAAAAGAACCAGAAATTGAAAACAAAAAAGTAACAATTCAAGATATTGATGTTGTATTTGAAGATGGAACACCAGTTCCAGACGGGATAAATTTCCATACTTTTAACAAAGAAAACAAGGATATGGAAGACTACGTAACTAAAAACGGAAAATTAAAAGGCGTTGAAGCTCCAGTTGGAAACAGAATGAAATTAGGTATTTCAACTGATAAAGATAAATATACTTTAAAACTAGATAACGAATACGGAAATTACATTTGGTTTAAAGCTAATAAAGATGGAATTGCAAAATACTACGATGAAGTATCTGGAAAAACTTCAAGTAATGAAGTTAAAAAATTAATTGTAGTTAAGAAATCTGATTTAGTTGGTACAAAACCTGAAAACGGAAAATTAACTAAAAAAGTTCTTGAAGTTTTTGATACAACTACACATAAGACAGTTACTGAAGATAATGTAAAATTCGTGGTAACTGGCGGTGGAGAAGTTAAAGAATTTGTAAGCAAAAACGGAAAAGTTGAATTAGAACTTTACAAGAATACTGATTATACTATAAATATAGTTAGAGCCCTTGAATATACTTTTAAAATGAATGGTTTTAAATTCAGAATAAATGACGATGATAGTGTTGTAACAGATACTAAGGAAAAAGTTGAAAGACTTAATGTTTATCAAGGTTCATACTTAGTTAGAATTTATGTTATTCATGGTGGAAAACATGTAACAAAATCTATCGATTTTAAAATAGAAGAAATCGGCTCAGATTCAGTTCAAATCAAAAGAAATGAAAATAACTTCCTTAATTTTGATGCTAGTATTGGAAAATCTTATAAAATAACTATGAAGGATAAAGATTCTGAATACTACTTAGAAAAATCAATAGAATTTACTGTTGTAAAAGATCCTGAAGATGGTTTATATTGGCCAAAAGTAGCAGAAGGTGATTCTTCTCAAGGAAAAGATAGAAAAGTAAAAGCTGTATTTTTAAAACGTTATGACGGTGTTGGAAATGACATTCCTGGCCTTGGTGGTAATGATTCAGAAACTCCATGTCCAAGCTGTCCTGATAATTCAAATGATGTTTGTGAAATAAGCAAAAGCAAGGTTAAAACATTACCTATTACAGTAAAGCTTCCTGAAGGTGCAGATAAAAAAGATGTTAAATTCAAATTATTTAACTCAAGTAAACAACGTTATGAAGGAGAATTCTCTCTTGACGAAAATGGTCAATTACCTTCCCTTGAATTATTCGAAAAGAACTCTTATTTCTTGCAATTAGTTTCATTTAAATACTTTATGCATAATAAACATTTTGAAGCAGCAAAAGAAGGACAATTCCCTTATGCATTCAAAGATAAAAAAGAATTAAAAGAACTTGTTGTTAAAGAAAACACTTTTAAAACTTTAAATGACGGAACTTATGAAATGGATATTAAATTTGTTAAAGATAATAGACCTCTTGTAAATGAAGAAATTCAATTTATTAGTGAAAATCATACTACAAAGGCAACAACTGATGAATTAGGTCATTTAAAAGTTAGATTGATGGAAGATGTAACTTATGTTACTAAGCCAACAAACGAAAAATTAATTATTGATACCTTCCCTCTTGTTGTAAAAGATAAGACTGAATGGGGTGTTCCTGGAATCAAATATGTTTTTGACCATTCTTCTTGTGGAAGTGCTGAAGTAATTAAAGTTAAAGATAAAATATTGGGAAGAACTAATGGTTCTATTACTTGTAAACCTGGTAATTCAACAATTAAAGGTATGGATTTCAAAGATTTATTCTTAATTAGTAACCACTTAGATAAAGCTGATTATCAACAATTAAAGGATAAAGATGTAATGGTATTAGATTTAGTTTTAGTTAATACTTTAAGACAAAATTGCGAGAGAACTAAATTAGCATACGGAGAATTCGAAATCCTAAGAAGAGTTGCTGCAAATAAAAAAGTAGTAGCAGTTTATTATTTAAATGGAGATAAAAAAGAAGACTTAAAATTTGAACAAAGTAATGATATAGTAAAAATTTCAGATGTTCATAGCATAGGAATTTATCCTCTAGTTATAGAGTATGAAAAAGCTGGTTTAGATTTCCCGGATAATAACAAACAAGAAGTGAAAAATGAATGGAAGTTAATAAATGACGAATGGTACAGATTTGATAAAGATGGAAATATGATTAAAGATAGTTGGTTTGAAGAAAATGGAAAATGGTACTATCTTGAATCTAATGGAACAATGTCAAAGAACGAATGGGTATTAGTAGATGGAAATTGGTATTTTGCTAATGCTAGTGGACGTATTGCATCTAACGAATGGTTTATAGTTAATGGTAGTTGGTACTTCGCTAATACTAGTGGACGTATTGCATCTAACGAATGGTTTATGGTTAATGGAATATGGTATTTTGCTAATGCTAGCGGACGTATTGCTGCCAATGAATGGTTCATGGTTGATGGAAATTGGTATTATGCCGAAAATGATGGACGTATAGCTCAAAGCAAAACACTTAATATAAATAATGTAAATTATACTTTTGACTCAAATGGTGTATTAGTTAAATAGGAATAAACCCTCAAACATTCTATTTAAAAAGAAAAAGTACTGACTTAATTGTCAGTACTTTTTTTATTTTAATTTTCTATTTTTCTATGTGATAATTTTAATTTTCCATCTCTTGATTTCATAAAATATGAATGAACAAGATATAAAGAAAAGTTCAACATTAACATCATTATTGCTATATATGTTATTGGATGCAATCTTTCTGCCACTTCTTTAAAAATTGGTGGTTCTGATAAGAATGCGTAATTAGATTTGCTAATACTATTAAAAATTATAACAGCTATATGCAAAACATTTGTAAAAATGAATACTTCAGTATATTTCTTAAAGGATATTTCTATTTCTTCTACGAAGAAGATATAACAACTTACCCAAAGTAATAGTATATGTCCTACAAAAAAACTTACCCAAGTATAATGTGGGAAGATAAATCTATCTAAATCAGGAGATATTAAAGCTACAATTGAGCCTACAAACCCTAAATATATACCAATTCTCTTAGATTTATTATTATTAAAAAATACACCATATATTATGCAAATAATAGCAACTCTACAATCATATAGTGGCAAACTTGTCTCTATTGAAAATGCACCACTTGTTATATACCATCCATACAAAATTACTTGTTGTAAAAATAATAACACAACAAAAAATTTTAAAATATTTTTATTACTATTTTTAAGTTTATCTCTATAAATATATATTAAAATTGCTCCAACAAAAGCAAATATAACTAGAAAAATATGGGTAAATCCAAATTTTTCTATATCATAACCTTCTGGTTTTGATCTAAAAAAATAAGCAAAAAATTCTAAAATTCTATTCAAAAAATTCAAACCTATTCTCCTTTATAATAAGACCAAGAATTTTTTATTTGTTGTTTTAACCTTTCAAAACTCCATTTTTCACTTGTATTTGTAGGACTGTTTGAATCATTTATGATGAAATTTCCATCGTCATCAACTCCTATTATAACAATATAATGTCCAATTGATGAGAAATCTCCAGGGCCTACATTAGCGATTATTGGTCTACCATTACTTAACTCATTTTTATAAATTTTTTCATCAGTTGATAATTCTTTAACCTTTATTCCATATTTTTCTGGAACTTCTGTAAAATATTTCCATCCCGTTCCAGCTCCTTCAGCATACTCTTCATACTTTGCCAATTCCACTGGTGTTATTGAGTCATCTTTCAATAATCCAGATATAACCATTGCCATAGAAGTTGGACCACATCCATTTATAGCAATATTTTCACTAGTATATTTCTTTTGTCCCCAACGTCTATCCCATTGCAAATAATAAGGAATATCTCTCTTGAAATCAACACTTTCTCCAGTAAATTCATCTACTGTTCTATTCTCTAATTTATCTTGTATAAATAATTTAGCTTCTGGATTTCTATATAGTAAAGCTAAATAGCTTAAGCTTAATTTATCTTTGTTTTTTAAAATCTCTTTTACATCAGGATCGTCACTATTTTTAAGACCTTCAAGAATAGTTTTTTCTGTTAAAATACTATTTGGTTTTCCTGTATTAACATTTGTAGATAGTTTGCTGACATCTATTCCATTTGCATTTATATTTTTTGTTTCCTCTTGTGTACTGATACTTTCAGTTTCAACATTTTTCACTAAATTATCAATTTTTTCAGATTCATTTTTAGCAAAAACCAAATTAAAAAATACAAATACTCCAAATACATACAATACAACATAAATACCAAATCTAGTTAATTTATTTTGTAAAATACGTTCCATACACTACTCCGCAATCGCCAACATTTTCTTAGCCTGATCACTAGTAATTAAAGCATCTATCATATCACCTATATCTCCATTTAAGAAACTATCTAGTTGATAAATAGTCATATTAATTCTATGATCTGTAACTCTTCCTTGTGGGAAATTGTAAGTTCTAATTCTTTCAGATCTATCTCCTGAACCGATTTGAGATTTTCTAGCATCAGCAATATCTTTATTTTGTTCTTCTTGATACTTTTCATAAAGTCTAGATTTCAAAATCTTCATTGCCTTATCTTTATTTTTAAGTTGTGATTTTTCATCTTGGCATGTAACAACAAGTCCTGTTGGAATATGAGTAATTCTAACAGCAGAGTCAGTTGTATTTACACATTGTCCTCCGTTACCACTTGCTCTATAAACGTCTATTCTTAGATCATTTTGGTTAATAACTACGTCAACATCTTCAACTTCTGGTAAAACTGCAACTGTAGCAGCTGAAGTATGAATTCTACCACTTGATTCAGTTGCAGGAACACGTTGAACTCTGTGCACACCACTTTCGTATTTTAATTTTGAATAAGCTCCTTGACCTTTAACTAAGAACACAACTTCTTTAATTCCACCAACACCTTGTTCTGAAATACTCATTATTTCAGTTTTCCATCTTTGCTTATCAGCAAACATTCTGTACATTCTAAGAAGATCTTCTGCAAATAGTCCAGCTTCATCTCCACCTGTACCAGCTCTAACTTCCATAAATACGTTCTTATCATCATTAGGGTCTTTTGGTAATAATAAAATTTTTAGTTCTTGTTCTTCTTTTTCGATGCTATCTTCAAGTTCAGAAATTTCTTCTTTTACAAGATCTTTCATATCGTCATCTAAACCTTCTTTTAACATCTCTTTATTTTCTTCAAGTTCTTTTTTATGTTTTGAATATTCTCTATATTTTTCAACAATTGGCTTCATATCGCCATGTTCTTTTGCAAGTTTTTGCCAAATATTCATATCTTTCATAATTTCAGGATCTATGATTTTCTTTTCAAGTTCCTCAAATTTTTCAATTAATAATTCTAATTTATCAAACAAAGTATATCTCCCCTTTTATAACTACAATTAACTTTAATTTATCTCAATTTTTATTTTCACATAATATATAGCTTTATCAAAAGGCATAAAGCTATATACATTATATCATATTTACTATGTTATTGTAAATTTTTTTGGCTAAAAAAACAGCTATGTAAAACTACATAGCTTATTTTTCTATAAATTTTAAGTATGGTATAAATATTAGTATAATTGTGATTAGTGCTTTATACTATTTATTTTAAACTAAATTAAAATAAATTTACTTAAGAAGTAAATCTATTTCTTATTTACCCTACATTTTACAAATTATTTATGTTCAAAGAAATTTATCCATAAAAAAATGAGAGTTACACACTCTCATTAAAAATGCTATATTATTTTTTTTCTTCTTTCTTTTCAACTTTTTCGCCTCTTGATTCTTTTACGTTGTTTACGTAATTTTCAGCGGCATCTTTAAGTTTAAGAACGTCTTCTTTACCCATTTTGTCTTCTTTAACTGAAGAAATTAAGTTAGCATATTTGTTTTCAATGCTTTGTTTATCAGAATCTTTTAAATTAGGAATTTCTAATTCAATTTTCTTTTGTTCTTCTAAAGCTTTAATTGTAGCTGCTTTTTCTTCTTCTGAAGCTTTTTCAACTTGTTTTTCTTCTTTCTTTTCTTCTTTCTTTTCTTCTTTCTTTTCTTCTGCTTTCTTATTTTCAGCTGGTTTTGATTGACAAGCAACCATTGAACCCATTAAGAAAATAGCCATAGCAGAAATTAAATATTTTTTAATTTTCATAATAAACCTCCTAAAATATATGTCCAAACTGCATTATACTATAAGATATACCTTTTGTCAATGTATTTATATAATTTTTTCAACTAAATCAGCAATCTTATCTACTGAGAATCCTTCAGCTATATCTTTCATATTTAAAGCCATATATTCAACTCTTCTTCTATTTTTATAAAACTTTGTTACTTCCTTTACAACTGCATCAACTCCATTAGCGTAAACGCCAATTTCTTCCTCTACAACGAAATTTCTATTTTCTTCTTCATGTCCAGGAATATAGAAAGGAATAATTAATGGAATATTCTTAATTATTGCCTCAGTAAGTGTTAATCCACCAGGTTTAGTAATTAAAATTTGATGTTCTTCCATAAGTTTTGCAATTTCATTAGTATATCCAATAAATTCTAATCTATTTTGATTTACAAAAAGACTATATTTCTTTTCAAGTTTTTCTTTTAATTCTTCGTTTTTACCACAAACCATAGTTAGTTTGATGTCATCTGCAATATCCAATATTGGCATGATGTATTCAGAAAAATCATTCATTCCTAAAGCACCAAATATTGTTAAAATGTTAAACCCTTCTTTTTTGTCATAGTGTCTTTCCTTAAAACTATCATCAATTGGAATTCCATAAGCAAAAATTTTATCTTGTTTTATTCCATCATCAATCATCTTATTTCTAGTAAATTCACTAGCAACAATATAATAGTCAACATAGTCACTAAAATACATTTTGTGAGTTACATAGTCTGTGATTACAGAAATAAAAGGTACATCATAATAATCTTTTTGCTTTATATGTTCCATTATACCTATTGCAAAAACATGAGTTCCTATAACTACATCTGGTTTTTTCTCTTCTAAAATTGGTAATATTTTATTACTTAGTACATTTAAAATTGGTTTCGAAAAAATATTTTGAGACTGTGTAATATTTGTGCTCTTGTAAATTAGTCCATAAATTTCTGGAGTTTTAGTTACTATTCCCAGATATCCACCAACAAGTAAATTATCTAATTTTTCAGAAATCTCTTTTAAAAGATCAATTTCATTTACCTCAAAACCTCTTTGTTCAAGCTTTTCTTTTATATTGTTAGCAGCTTTGTTATGACCTCCACCAAAAGATGCTGTTAAAATTAAAGCTTTTTTCATCTTTTACCTCTCTTTGTAAAAAGAGTCGGAAAATTTTTCCGACTCTAAATATTATTCTTCTACTTCTTCAGTTTCAGCTTCTTCAACCTCAACTGTAGTTTCTGTTTCTTCAACTTCTACTTCATTTGATTCATCAAATTTATCCGTTTCTTCAGATTCAGCATGTTCAAGTTCAGCTTCTCTAGCAAGTCTTTCCTCTTCTTCCATTGTTTCATAGTCAATTTCAATAGATTTATAGACTTTCATACCTGTACCTGCTGGGATAAGTTTACCTAAGATTACATTTTCTTTTAATCCAAGTAATCCATCTGCTTTACCCTTAATAGAAGCATCAGTTAAAACTCTAGTTGTTTCTTGGAATGATGCTGCTGATAAGAAACTTTCAGTTGCAAGAGATGCTTTTGTGATACCAAGTAGAACATTATCAAATGTAGCTGGAATTAAATCTTCTTCTAACATTTCTTTATTAATAGCTTCAACTTCTCTAAAAGGAACTAAGCTTCCTTCTAATAAATTAGTATCTCCTGAAGTATCAATCTTAACTTTTGAAAGCATTTGTTTAATAATAATTTCAATATGTCTATCATCAATGTCTACCCCTTGATTACGGTAAACTTTTTGAACTTCTTTAGTGATGTATTCTTGAACACCAGTAGGTCCTTTGATAGCTAAAATATCATGTGGATTAATAGAACCTTCAGTAAGCATATCGCCTGCTTTGATTACTTCTCCATCTTTAACTTTTATTCTAGCTCCATAAGGTATAGCGTAAATTCTTTCATCACCGTCATCAGCTGTTACAACTATATCATATCTCTTCTTATTATCAACTAATTTTACAGTACCATCTATTTCAGTAATATATGCAAGCCCCTTAGGTTTTCTTGCTTCAAAAAGTTCTTCAACACGAGGAAGACCTTGTGTGATTCCAACACCTGCAACCCCACCAGAGTGGAATGTTCTCATCGTAAGCTGTGTACCAGGCTCTCCGATTGATTGAGCAGCAATAATACCAACTGCTTCCCCAATATTAACTGGATTTCCTGTTGCAAGGTTACGTCCATAACATTTTGCACAAACACCATGTTTTGACTTACAACCTAAAACTGAACGTACTTTTAATTCTGTAATTCCAAGTTTTTCAACTTTTTCTGCTAAAGTTTCAGTAATCATTTCATTTTTGTAAATTAATATTTCTCCAGTATTTGGATTTAATACATCTTCAAATGAATGTCTACCTACAATTCTATCAGAAAGTTTTTCAACTATTGCATTTCCATCTTTAAAGTCTTTTGCTAATACATATTCATCTGTACAACAATCATCTTCTCTAACAATTACATCTTGAGAAACATCTACAAGTCTTCTTGTTAAATATCCTGAGTCAGCAGTTCTTAACGCTGTATCTGAAAGTCCTTTTCTAGAACCGTGAGTTGAAATAAAGAACTCTTGAACAGAAAGTCCTTCTCTAAAGTTTGCTTTGATAGGAATTTCTACGATTCTACCAGTTGCAGAACTCATAAGTCCACGCATACCAGCTAACTGTCTAATTTGGTTAATATTACCTCTGGCTCCTGAGTCAGCCATGATTGAAATACTATTTGTCGGATCTTGTTTTGCAACAAGAATCTTTGTAATATCTTCAGTTGCTTTTGTCCAAACAGAGATTACATATTCATATCTTTCTTGTTCAGAAACTAAACCGTCTCTAAATAATTCTTCATAAACTGCAATCTTATGTTCAGCTTCTTTTAAAATTTCCCATTTTTCTTCTGGAACTATTACGTCATTCATTGAGATTGAGATAGCTCCTACTGTTGAGTATTTATATCCTGTAGATTTAATATAGTCTAATACTTCAGCAGTTTTGATATTTCCATGTTTTCTAAAACATTTATCTACAATCTTACCAAGCATTTTCTTATCTACAAGTCTATCAATTTCTAATGAGAATTTATCTTTACTTCTGTCAACAAATCCTAAATCTTGAGGAAGATGTTCATTGAAGATAAATCTACCAACTGTTGATTTAACAATTTGGCTTTCTCCAGTTTCTTCATCTCTATAAAGGACATTAACAGTGTCGTGAATTTTAACATTATTTGTAGAATAAGCTTTAAACATTTCATCATAATCCATGAATGAGCGAACAGCTTGTTCTTCTACATTTCCACTAGTTAAATAGTATGAACCTAATACCATATCCTGTGTAGGAGTTGTAATAGGTTTACCATCTTTTGGTGCTAAGATATTATTTGTTGAAAGCATCAAAAGTCTTGCTTCAGCTTGCGCTTCAGTTGAAAGTGGTAAATGGACAGCCATTTGGTCTCCGTCAAAGTCCGCATTATATGCAGTACAAACTAATGGGTGTAATTTAATAGCTTTTCCTTCTACTAAAACTGGTTCAAATGCTTGAATACCAAGTCTATGAAGAGTCGGAGCTCTGTTAAGTAGTACTGGATGATCTTTGATAACTTTATCTAAAATATCCCAAACATTTGAATTTAGTCTTTCAACATATTTCTTTGCACTTTTAATATTATGAACAATTCCATCTTCAACTAATTGTTTCATAATAAATGGTTTGAATAATTCTAGAGCCATTTTCTTCGGAAGTCCACATTGGTGGAATTTTAAATCTGGACCAACTACGATTACGGAACGTCCTGAATAGTCAACACGCTTTCCAAGTAAGTTTTGTCTAAATCTTCCTGTTTTACCCTTTAACATATCTGATAAAGATTTAAGCTCTCTATTTCCTGCTCCTGTTACAGCCTTTCCATGTCTACCATTATCAATTAATGTATCAACTGCTTCTTGTAACATTCTCTTTTCATTTCTCATAATGATTTCTGGAGCATGAATTTCTATAAGTTTTTTCAATCTGTTGTTTCTGTTGATAACACGTCTATATAGATCGTTTAAGTCTGAAGTTGCAAATCTTCCACCTTCAAGTTGAACCATTGGTCTTAAATCTGGTGGAATAACTGGTACTACATCAATTATCATCCATTCAGGTCTATTTCCTGATTTTCTAAAAGCTTCACAAACTTCAAGTCTTCTTGAAAGTCTAATCTTCTTTTGACCAGTTGCATCAACTAGGCCTTTTTTCAATTCTTCTGAAAGTTCATCTAAGTCGATGTTTTCTAGAAGCTCTTTAATAGCTTCAGCTCCCATTCCAACTCTAAAGTTTTCAGAACCGAATTTTTCACAAGCTTCTTCATATTCACCTTCAGTTAGTAATTGTTTAACATAAAGGTCAGTATCTTTTGCATCTAAAACAACATAATTTGCAAAATATAATATTTTTTCAAGGGCTCTTGGACTCATATCTAAGATAAGTCCCATTCTTGAAGGTATTCCTTTGAAATACCAAATATGGGAAACTGGAGCAACAAGTTCTATATGTCCCATTCTTTCACGTCTAACTTTAGACTTAGTGATTTCAACTCCACATTTTTCACATACATTTCCCTTGTATTTTATTCTTTTATATTTACCACAATTACATTCCCAGTCTTTAACCGGTCCAAATATCTTTTCACAGAATAGACCATCTTTTTCCGGTTTTAGTGTTCTATAATTAATGGTTTCTGGTTTTTTAACTTCTCCTCTTGACCAACTTCTAATTTTATCTGGTGAAGCTAAGCCAATTTTCATTGCATCAAAATTATTTAATTCCAACAAGGAGTCCACTCCCTTCCTCTATGTTATTGATCAATATCTTCCTCTATAAATAATTTGTCCTTATCTACATTTTTTGAACTATTTTTTTCTTTTTCATCTTTATCTTCTAAAAAGCTAAGATCAAAACCATCAAATTCTTCTTCATTACTTCCTGATTGATCGTAGAATGAATCAAAATCAAATTCTTCCTCTTCTTCATCATTAGCATATTCTTCATTTAAAACAAGTTGTGCTTTGACTTCATCAGAATTTTCTTTAAGCTTAATTTCTTCTCCGTCTTCATCAATCAACTTAACATCTAAGCATAATGATTGTAATTCTTTCATAAGAACTTTGAATGATTCAGGAATACCTGGTTCAGGAATATTTACACCCTTAACAATTGATTCATAAGTCTTAACTCTACCTACAATATCGTCACTCTTAACAGTTAACATTTCTTGTAAAGTATGACTTGCACCATAAGCTTCTAAAGCCCAAACTTCCATTTCCCCAAATCTTTGTCCACCAAATTGTGCTTTACCACCAAGTGGTTGTTGTGTAACTAAAGAATAAGGTCCAATAGATCTAGCATGAATTTTTTCATCTACTAAATGGTGAAGTTTTAACATATACATATAACCAACAGTTACAGGATTATCAAATTCTTCCCCTGTTCTTCCGTCTCTAAGTCTAATTTTTCCAGATTCAGGACAACCTGCAAGTTTTAATGCATCAAGTACATCCACATCACTTGCTCCGTCAAATACAGGAGTTGCAACCTTCCAACCAAGTCTTTTTGCTGCAAGTCCTAAGTGAACTTCAAGTACCTGTCCAATATTCATACGAGAAGGTACCCCTAATGGATTAAGAACGATTTGTAAAGGAGTTCCATCAGGTAAAAATGGCATATCTTCTTGAGGCATTATTCTTGAAATAACCCCTTTGTTACCATGTCTACCACACATTTTATCCCCAACGTTAATCTTTCTCTTAGTGGCTACATAAACTCTAACCACTTCATTTACTCCTGGTGGTAATTCATCTCCATTTTTTCTGCTATAACATTTAACATCAACAACTATACCAGTTTCTCCATGAGGAACTCTTAAAGAAGTATCTCTAACTTCTCTAGCTTTTTCACCAAAAATAGCTCTTAGAAGTCTTTCTTCAGCACTTAGTTCAGTTTCTCCCTTAGGTGATACTTTTCCAACTAAGATATCTCCTGAGTTAACTTCAGCACCAATTCTAATGATACCATTTTCGTCTAAGTTCTTTCTCATATCTTCACCGATATTTATAACATCTCTTGTGATTTCTTCAGAACCTAATTTGATTTCTCTGGCTTCACATTCATGTTCTTCAATGTGTAGTGAAGTTAAAACATCATCTATAACTAATTGTTCGTTCAACAACATAGCATCTTCGTAGTTATAGCCTTCCCAGTTCATAAATGCCATTAAAATATTCTTACCAAGTGCAATTTCACCATTTTCAGTTGAAGGACCATCTGCAATAATATCTCCAGCATTAACTCTGTCATTTACATTAACAATCGGTCTTTGGTTAATTGTTGTTCCTTGGTTTGAACGTTTAAATTTAAGTAATCTATATTTATCAACTACATTATCTAAATCTCTTTTGATATGAATTTCATCACTATCAACTTTAGTAACAATTCCTGATTGTTTAGCAAGAATAACAACACCACTATCTTTTGCCGCCTTATGTTCAATACCAGTTCCTACGATAGGAGCTTCAGTTACAAGTAGAGGCACTGCTTGTCTTTGCATGTTTGAACCCATCAATGCACGAGTGGCATCGTCGTTTTCAAGGAAAGGAATCATTGCTGTACCAACTGATACAATTTGTTGTGGAGAAACGTCCATAAGTTGAATTGTATCTCTTGGATAAATATCATTTTCGCCATTAATACCACGACCACTAACTCTTTCGTTTACAAAACGTCCGTTTTCATCAAGTGGTTCATTGGCTTGAGCAATAATAACTTCATCTTCTTCATCAGCTGTTAAATAAACAATATCTTTTGTAGCAATTCCATTATTTACAACACGATATGGAGTTTCAATAAATCCATATTCATCAACTCTTGCATAAGTTGTAAGAGAAGTAATAAGACCGATGTTTGGACCTTCTGGAGTTTCTATCGGACAAATTCTTCCGTAGTGACTTTCATGAACGTCTCTTACTTCGTATCCTGCTCTATCTCTACTAAGACCACCAGGTCCTAATGCTGATAATCTTCTTTTATGAGTAAGTTCTGCAAGTGGATTGTTTTGATCCATGAATTGTGATAATTGTGATGAACCGAAGAATTCTTTTAAAGACGCAACAAGAGGTCTTATATTAATAAGTCCTTGTGGCGTAGCAAGATCTGGATCTTGAGTTGACATTCTTTCTCTAACAACTCTTTCCATTCTTGATAAACCAATTCTAAATTGATTTTGTAAAAGTTCACCAACAGCTCTTACTCTTCTATTTCCTAAATGGTCTATGTCATCACAAATTCCAAGACCATAGAATAAGTTAAATTCATAACTTACAGTAGCTTCAATATCATCACGAATAATATGAGTTGGAGAAAGCTCTTTAACTCTATTTCTAACAGCTCTCTTTACTTGTTTTTCATATTCTTCGCCTTCATATTCTGATGCAGCTTCTAAAATTTCCATCATTACTGGATAGTAAATTTTTTCTGAAAGTCCATTACATGAAATGTCAAATCCTAATTCAAAGGCGCTAACATCAACAAAGTGGTTACCTGTTACAATAATTTCTTTGTCTTCTACTTTTACATGAACTCTCTTATATCCTGCATTTTCAATTTTTTCAGCAAGTTCTTCAGTTATATAATCTCCAATACTTGCAATTTTTTCCATTTCACCGAATTTATCAGTTTTGAAAATATCTTCAGCTAAAATTGTTCCGAATAATCTATTTCTTAAAGCTAGTTTTTTATTGAATTTATATCTACCAACTTTTGCAAGATCATATCTTCTAGGGTCGAAAAGTAAATTGTGTAATAAACTTTCCCCACTTTCAACAGTAGCTGGATCTCCTGGTTTTAATTTTCTATAAATTTCAAGAATAGCTTCTTGATAACTCTTTGTTACATCTTTTTCCAAAGTAGTATGAAGTTCTTTAATATCTCCGAAATTTTCAACCATTTCTTCATTTGTTTCATATAACAATGCCCTTATCATAGTTGTTATAGGCAATTTTCTTGTTCTGTCAATACGAACACTGACAATTCCGTTTGTGTCGGTATCATATTCTAACCAAGCACCTCTGTTTGGAATTACTGTTGAAGAAAATAACTTATTACCTGACTTGTCAATTTCTTCTCCGTAATATACACCTGGACTTCTAACAAGCTGACTTACAATAACTCTTTCAGCACCATTAATAATAAAAGTCCCGTTGTCAGTCATCAATGGAATCTCTCCCATAAACACTTCTTGTTCTTTAACTTCACCAGTATTGTTGTTTGTTAAACGAACATCAACTTTTAGAAGTGTAGAATAGTTCATATCCCTATCCTTACATTCTTGTTCTGAATATTTTGGAGCGTTTTCTAAACGATAATTTAAAAATTCCAGCTTCATAGCTTCGGAATAGTCCCTAATTGGACTAATATCGTCAAAAACATCTCTTATTCCTTGCTTAATAAACCAATCATAACTATCAGTTTGAATGGCAATTAGGTTTGGAAGATCCAAAACATTTTGAATTTTTGAATAACTAACCCTTTCTGTGATTCCATACTTTTCAGTATGTGTCATAAAACTTCACCCCTTTGAAAAATTAAAAAAAGATAAAAATACATATTATCCCACTATTACATTATTATCTTTAAATTTTAACAGATTTTCTGTAAAATGTAAAGACTTTTTTTGAATTTTTTGGCTTTTTTATAATAAATTTACATATTTTAGAAAAATATTTTAAATATACAATTTTATTAAATCTTTTATACTTTTTAAAAGCATAACTGCATAACTATTTTTTTGTATTATATCTTATTTTAAAAATATAAGTCTTGACTTATTTTTTATATATGTTATGATAGTAGTGTCAATAATTATTTGACTAAAATAGTATTGGAGGTAATTGTAATGTCTAAAGAAAAAAACCTACTTGAATCTTCATTAGAAGGAAAAGGTCAATCTGATTTGTTCACTTTAATTAATCTCGTACCTTTTTTAAATATAATTTTATTTATTGTAAGCATCATTTTATTACCATTTAATCTAAAAAAATTTTTTAAATTAAAAAAACAAAAGGATAATTCTTTTTGGTAATTTAATAATTTTAATAGTAATTTAAATAACTTGGAGGCAGTTATGAGAAAAAAATGGATGAATTATTTAGTAACAACTTCATTAGTGTTTTTATTTATAGTTGATTTCAAAAATCTTTCTACTGTTACAATTACTTGTATGGCAATAGCAATAGCCCTTAATTTATACGATATATTTAAAGATATATTCTAACATTTAATATTTAAAATTAATTCCACTTTTTAGTGGAATTTTTTTACTAAAAAAGGAAGTAATTTTATTACTTCCTTTAAATATTTTTATTTCTTTTCTAGTTTTAACTCCAGTTCTTTTATTGTAGTATTTAAATTATCTATTTTAGACAACATTTCTTCTTTGCTTTTCTTAATTGCTTTTTCCACACTATAGATTGAAAATGCTATTGCACAACATTGTATAGATATTAACCCCAAAATTATTATTTCTGAATTAGACATATAAACACCTCTATTCCTTATGATTTAAAATATTATTATAAATACTTTTACAATTCTTATAATTTAATTATATTCATTTAATTTAGCAAAGTCAATACTAGGTTACATATTTATATAAATAATATAAAATCAACACTCTTCCCACAAAAAACAGTGGTACTAATATTCTAAATTTTAGTTTTGTGGTTTTATGTCTAAATATTTGCATGGATAGAAAAGCTCCAATAGAGCCTAACAAAAGCGCTGATAATAATAAGCTATTTTCTGAAATTCTATTCTTGCCTTTTATAGCTTTTCTTTTATCAATATAAAATATTGTAAAAGATATTAAATTCATTATAAAAATTATAGAAATTAACAATTTATAATTATTTAACAAACTGTCCAAAAGTAAATATAATATGAAAAAAATTCTCATATACCCTCCACAATACAAAAAGTCGCAACTCAAAAGAGCTACGACCTTATTTAATTAGCTTCGATTATATTTTTCAATGTATGCCAAGCAAGAACTGCACATTTAACTCTTGCAGGCATTGTAGAAATATTTTGAAGAGCTATAGCATCTTTAAGCTTTTTAAGCTCATCACCTTCAAGACCTTCTGTAATCATTGCCAAAAATGTTTCACAAAGTTCTTTTGCTTCATCTAAAGTTTTTCCCTTTATTAAATCAATCATAAGCGATGTTGAGGCTTGAGAAATTGCACAACCTACACCAACATAAGAGGCATCTTTGATAATACCATCTTCAATATCCAATTGTAATGTAATTTCATCTCCACAACTTGGATTATGACCTTTTTCTTCGTGTGTCGGATGATTTAAGTATCTTTTGTTTTTTGTATTTCTACTCTCTTCTGTTATTATCTCAGTATAAATTTCTCTAATGTCCAAGATGTAATATTCTCCTTACTTCTTTTAGTTTCTCAATGAAATATTCTACTTCTTCTTTAGTGTTATAGAAAGAAAAACTTACTCTACAAGTTGCATTTTCTTTTAAATATCTATGCAAAGGCTCTGCACAATGATGTCCACTTCTTATTGCAATTCCAAAGCTATCAAGTATTGAAGATACATCATGTGGATGAGCATCTTCTACATTAAAAGCTATTACTGGACATCTATTTTCTTCAGTTGTAGTATAAGTCTTTACGAAATCAATCTTTTTCATTTCTTCAAAAGCAAAATCCATAAGCTCTTTTTCTAATTTTTCTATATAGTCAAATCCTAATTCTTCTAGATAGTCAATCGCAGCTCCAAGTGAAGCAACAGCTCCAACATTTTGTGTTCCTGCTTCAAAACGACCAGCTGGTAAAAGATATGTTGAATAATCTTCATAAACATATTCAATCATATCTCCCCCATAAAGGAAAGGATCCATTTCTTTTAAAAGATCAAATTTTCCATAAAGTACACCAACGCCCATTGCACTAAGCATTTTATGTCCTGAAAATACTAAGAAATCAACATCCAATTCTTGAACATCTAACTTTTTATGCGCAACAATTTGGGATGCATCAACCAAGACTTTAGCACCGTTTTTATGAGCAATTTCAATAATTTTTTTGATGTCAGGCATTGTAGCTACTACATTTGATGCAGCAGTTATACAAACTAATTTTACTTTATCTGAAATTTTATTTTCAAAAGATTTCATGTCAAGTTGGTAATTGTCATCAAGATAAATATAATTAAGTTTAGCACCAGTTTTTTCTTTTAAGAATTGCCAAGTACATAAATTACTATGATGTTCCATAATACTAAGCATTATTTCATCATCTTTTTCTAATTTATTAAGATAACAATAGGCTACTAAATTAAGAGCCTCACTTGCATTTTTAGTAAAAATTATTTCAGTAGTTCTCTTTGCATTAAGAAAACTTTTAACTTTCTTTCTTGTTCCCTCATAAATATCAGTCGCAGACATACTAAGGTAATGACTACCTCTATGTGGACTTCCATTTTGATAAGAATAATAATTTGTTATAGCGTCAACAACAGCTTGTGGTTTTTGGCTTGTTGCTGCATTGTCTAAATATATAACTTTTTTCCCAACTTTTTCTTCATTCAAATATGGAAAATCTTTTCTAATATCAAGAACAGTTTTAGTCATATTATACCTCCGAAAGTTTTTTGGATAAAGTTGTATAAACTCTCTTTCTTATTTCTTCATTATCTATCAAGTCAATTGTTTCAGCAAATTTTGATTCTAATATCAATCTCTTTGCTTCTGTTTCACTGAAACCACGACTCATAATGTAGAATAATATATCCTCATCAATTTTCCCTGCACTTGCAGCATGAAGCCCTTCAACATCATCTTCTGTACAAAGTAAAATTGGAACTGCAACATTTCTAATATCGTCAGAAAGTAATGTTACATATTCTTGTTCAGATCCCTTTGATGTAGATGAACCACGTTTAAAGTCTATAGTTGCTCTACAAGTCTTTTGAGCTCTGTCAGCTAAAGCACCTTTTATGGATAAATCATAATTTGTAGCTTGTCCAATTTGATTTGCCACATAATTAAAATCTAATTTTTGATTATTTTTCCCAAAGTAAATTGAATTTATACTTACATTTGCTTCTTTTTCAGCAAGTTCTCCAATGTATGATAAATAATTTTCCTTACTTCCTAAATCAACTTGAATAAATTCAACATTTGCATTTTTCTTAACTTTATAATAAACACTTTGAATACTCAAAATATCTAAAGAAAATCTTTGAGAAATAAAAATTTTAACATTACTATTTTCTTCAGCCTCAACTTCAATAATTGTATGTCTAAAGCCTTTTACATCTTCTTTTGAGAAATAGTCCAACGCTAAGTTCAAAGTTGAATTTTCCTCAGCTTTTATTTTTATAATATCAACTAACTGATTATTTTCTTCATTTAACTCTAAAGAAACAATTTTATTTAAAGAATTTTCTTTAGTTGAAACAAAATCCAATGAAAGATTAGTAAATGCTTTTAAAGTTTCAGTTAATTCATTTGAAAATGAAAATTTTTCATAAGAAAAATCAAGATTCTTATTTTCGCTTTTTACTAATGAATATTCTTTTGGACTTAAATTAGGTAATAGAACTTCTGTATTATTAACTCTTGTTGAATTCCATGTATTACATGGTATAAAATTTCCTCTCATACAGACACCCCCTAACCAATAGTTCCTTCAAGTTCTAGATTAATCAAAGCATTCATTTCAACAGCATATTCTAAAGGTAATTCCTTTGCTATAGGTTCAGCAAAACCTCTAACAATCATAGCCTTAGCTTCTTCTTCAGGAATACCACGACTCATTAGATAGAAAATTACATCATCGTCAATTCTACCAATTTTTGCTTCATGTCCTAAGTCGATATCTGATGTTTGAATATCTATTACTGGAATTGTATCTGATTGAGATTCTTGATCCAACATTAAAGATTCACAAGTTACAGTTGATTTACAACCTGGACAATTTGGTTTTACACTTACAAGTCCTCTGTAAATAGCAACTCCATTACCCTTTGATATAGATTTTGAATTTATTGATGAGCTAGTTCTAGGCGCTGCGTGAATTACTTTAGCTCCTGTATCCAAGTATTGATCATTACCTGCAAAAGTTATTCCTGTGAATTCACTCTTAGCTCCTTCTCCTCTTAAAACACTCATAGGATATAGTAAACTTACTTTTGAACCAAATGAACCTGATACCCATTCAATAGTTCCTTTTTCATCAACAATTGCTCTTTTTGTATTTAAGTTATACATATTTCTAGACCAGTTTTCAATTGTAGAATATCTTAAAGTTGCATTTTTCTTTACAAAAAGTTCTACAGCTCCGGCATGAACGTTTAAAACATTATATTTTGGCGCTGAACAGCCTTCTATAAAGTGACAATAAGCTCCTTCTTCAATGATTATTAAAGTATGTTCAAATTGTCCTGCTCCTGGAGCATTAAGTCTAAAATATGATTGTAACGGAATACTAACTTTTACTCCCTTTGGAACATATACAAAAGAACCACCACTCCAAACTGCATAGTGTAATGCAGCATATCTATGGTCTTCTGGCTTTATACAAGTCATAAAATATTCTTTTATAATTTCAGGATATTCTCTAACTGCAGTTTCAAAATCAGTGTATATTACACCTTGATTTTTCATTTTTTCAGTTAAGCTGTGATAAACAACTTCACTGTCGTATTGAGCTCCAACTCCTGAAAGTTCTCTTTTATATTCTGCTTCTGGAATACCAAGTGCATCGAATGTTCCCTTAATATCATCAGGTAGTTCATTCCAATCTCCACTCATTTTTGCATCTGGACGAATATATGTTGTAATTTCATTTATATCAACCGGAGATAAATCTGGTCCCCAATTTGGATTTTTTGAATTTTCAAAAACTTCTAAAGCTTTTAATCTTAATTCTAACATCCAATCTGGTTCGTTTTTCTCCTTGGAAATTTGTACTACAATATCACGAGTTAATCCTTTTTCAGTTTTTGAATAGTATCTTACCTCGTTTTTTATATCATAGACACCTCTGTCCATTTCTTCTACTTGCGTTTTTTTTCTTTCTGATGACATAATTACACCTCTTGTTCAACCCAAGAATAACCTTCTTTTTCAATCTTGTCTATTAAAGAAGCATCTGATGTTTTAACAATTTTACCATTATATAAAACATGAACATAATCTGGCTTAATTCTTGATAAAATAGCTCTGTGATGAGTAATAATTAAAATTGACTTATTTTCATTTCTAAACTTTTCAACATTTTCAGAAACTATTCTAACAGCATCAATATCAAGTCCTGAGTCCGTTTCATCCAACATTACTAGTGATGGATTTAACATAACCATTTGTAAAATTTCTGCCTTTTTCTTTTCTCCACCAGAAAAACCAACATTTAGGTATCTTTGTGAATAAGATTTATCCATAGTTAAACTTTCCATTTTTTCTTCAAGCTCTCTTTGGAATTCAACAACACTTTCTTTTTCTCCTGTTATTGACATTCTAGAAGCTCTAATAAAATTAGAAACAGTAACTCCCGCTACTTCTTCTGGATTTTGGAAAGACATAAATAATCCAAGTTTAGCTCTTTCATCAGCTCTTAATTCATTAATATTTTCACCCTTAAAAAGTATATCTCCACTTGTTACTTCATATTTAGGATGTGCCATAATAGAATTAGTTAGCGTAGATTTTCCTGCTCCGTTAGGCCCCATGATAACATGAACTTTTCCTTCAAAGATATCCAAATTAATACCTTTTAAAATTTCTTTATCTCCAACATTAACATGAAGATCTTTAACCTCTAATATTTTCATATATGTTACTCCTTATAGTAGTTTTATTTAGCATAATTGTAGTAATACCCATTGAACAACTACAATAAACTAATATGTACAATTCTCTAAATATCAAAGGCTTAGAAATTTCTAACTAAAAATATAGTCAAAAGACCATCTTCAGAGTAAGAAACTATTGCTTCATCAACCATAGAGCCTAATGCATCTATGTTTGAAACATCACTAGCATTACTTCCAAATCCAATCAAAGTATCATAGTAATTTTCAAATTCTGGAAGTCTTACAGAATTTGAAATTCTATTTAATTCCTCTAAATCTTTTGGCTTTATTTTAACATTCCCTTCAGCTATAACCCTTAAGGAATTTTTTTCTATTTTAAAATCTATTTTTAAATCTTGAACTCTTTTACTAAAATAATAATGCACAAGTCCACTAACTATCAATTTTGCGCTATTTTCTTCACTTTTAATAGTATTCAAAATTATTCCTCCTCATTTTTATCAAAAAATCTTGAATTTCTGATTGATTCAAAAATTGGTACTAATGTTGCAGCAACAAAGCCACCTGAAAATCCATTGTTATAAAGATTTAATCCTCCATGTAAAAGTCCAACACTTGAAACGATGGACACATGGCAAAATCCTGCAAATATTCCTGCAATGAAACCATACTCTCCTGCAACAGGAGCTAAGTTTGTTGCAAATAAAATCGTAACTGTAGCAGAAATACTTTTTGGATCGTAAATATTTAAAAAGTATGCAATCAATGTTCCTACTAAAATAGGAAATACATTCTTTAAATGCTTACCAAAAATTCCAAAACCGAAAATAGTAAAAATTCCACCAAGAACTGGTCCATTTAAAGGCTGTTTCATTATTATAACATAGCTAGTATATAAAATTCCTAGGGCAGACATATTTATCATACTAACACCTCTACCATAAATATTCCCAAAATCTGATGGTGCCCTACCACTATTTTTCAATAAACTTCCTAAATTTTTAAAACTAAAGCCATTTAGATAAAATCCTAAGCCGAAAACAATAAAGAAAAATATATACATTATAATTGCAATTTTAATATTTCCATCACTTATAATCTTAACATTCGTAACTTCTAAAGAAAAAGATTTAAAAACGCCTTGGATAAACAGTCCAATAACTCCACATGTAAAACCAATGTTGTATAGACTATACCCTTGATGGAAACGTAGAAACGATGAAGATAATGCCGGAATAAGCATTCCTATAAAAATCCCGACTGCATAAGAAATAATAAATCCCTCGGTAAAAGGAAGTCCTATTCCAAAACATATATAACTAACAACAGGTCCAAGTGCTGTACCAAACAGACTGTTCATAGTAAGTGTATTGAATTTTAATCCTTCAATCTTAGCATAAAGATAAACACCAAATGTTATTGGTATTGTATTAAATAAATTTTTCCCAAAAAGAGAAAAACCAAATAGTGTAAAAAGTGCCGCTATAATAGGACCTGTTAACAATTGATGTCTTTTCCACAACACAAAAGATGCAAGTAACATTAGTAAACCAGCATTAAAAAATGTTGCTCCAATTCCACCAACTGCCATATAGTCAGTCAACAAATGACTTGGAGATGTTAAAATATTAATATATCCATCAAAAATTTCTTTAGGACTGTCAAAAAGCAACCCGATAGACATTGCCAAAATAGAAAATATGAAAATTGCGTCATATCTATAATGGTTTTTCACATATATCTTTTCTCTACTCAACTCATTTCCTCCAAAACTTTCTCCATTATATTGTATCATATATTGTATGAAATGTGAAGAACTAAAGCACTTAAATAGAAAAAAAGATTATTAAATTTAGTATCAACTAAAATATTATATTTTTCTTATCGATATTTATTATTAAAAAGAATGATTATCATTAAAGATAAGAGTTAAAATACAAAAATAGATGTTATATTTTTACTCTACTATTGAAAAATTTATATAATAGTTTATAATAGTATTTAATATATTTAAATATATTAAATACACTAATTTTGTATCTATAGGAGTTTTTATGAAAAAGAAATTTTTAGCCTTATTAATAGCAAGTCTATTATTAGTAAGTTGTTCAGATAAAAAAGAGGATCTTAAATCTAAGACTGAAAAGACAACTGAAACAACTACAAATAAACAAGAAGAAATTAAAAAAGAAGAATTACCTGAATTAGATGAAGATGATGATGCTGAAAGCGAAGAACCTGATAAAGATTTTAAGGAATTCGAAGATTCAGGTATTTTTATAGGAAGAGATTATAGAAAGAATATATCAATAGAGTCTGAAAATGAAGATATATTTGTAAGATGTTTTAAAATTGTTACTGGTAAATTTAAAATTACAAACGAACAAACACTTAAAGAAATTAATGAATTTAATGGTGATAACAAACTTAAATTAAATACAGAATATACTTTCATTTCATTACCACTAGAAATAGAAAATTTAAGCAAATATGATTATGAATACGCTTCTTCACTAGCAATATCTCTATTAAACACAAAAGAACAGTTAAATGCTGATAAATATTTTTCCGATGAAACTGATACTTATAAAATTTTAAGTGGAGCAATAGTAGAAAGAGACTTAGTATTTATTGTTGAAAAATCAAATATTGAAGATGTAACAGATATTAGGTTAAAATTACCTGACCTTTACATTGAAGAAATAGAAAAAACAGTTCCTGGATTAGAATTGAATATAAATATAAAATAGAAGAAGTCCGTATAATACGGACTCTTTATTTTGCTATATACTATTAAATACTTATTCCGTTTGATAAATCAAATATTGGAATTGCTATTGCAAATACTATAAAAGCTACAAATGAAGCTATAATTATAATTATTACCGGTTATAGATGTAGAGTTTTTTATTATCTCTAAACTATCTACTATACTGATATTTCCATTTAATAAAATAGTAAAATTCTTTGCGATTATAGAAGTTATATAATTTTGATAATGTGTTGTCTTCTTATTTTTTGCTTAAGCAAAATTCACTTGAAAAAGTAAATCATAACCACCAGATGAGCTGGTGGTTATGATTAAATAAATTCTTCTTTATATTCATCTAAATACAAAACATTTACCATGTTTGACCAGTTTAGTATTGACCCTATAAAATCTTGAATATCCAATCCAGGCATTTCATAAGTATTTTCATCACAAACCGTTCCAGTTGCATCTTCTATAAAATAGACCTTAAAATTTTTATCAGCAGCAACTATAGACGTAAACAAACAGCAATATTCAGTATTAAAGCCACAAATAACCAATTCCGTGATGCCTTCATTTTTTAAAATTTTTTCAAGATTAGTATTAAAAAATGAGTCTGGCATACTTTTCTCAACTATATATTTTGCATTTGTATCCAAATTATATATTATTTCAACACCTTCACAATTTTTATATAAAGGGCTTTCAACACTTTCGTCAAGATGTTTTGTAAAAATAATTGGCATATTTTTACATTTAAAATCCTCAATCAACCACCTAATTTTATCTATTTCATCACCACAATCTCTTTGACTTATTATCCCTTTTTGTAAATCAATTACAAGTAATGCTCTCATATATTACCTCCATTAAAACAATTATTCTATACTTATTCCATTTGATAAATCAAATATTGGAATTGCTATTGCAAATACTATAAAAGCTACGAATGCAGCTATAATTATAATTATTACTGGTTGCAGATATTGTAATATCTTATCAACAGAATAATTTATCTTGGAATCATAGTATTCTGTTGCACTCTCTAGTATTTCAACTAAATTTTCACTGCTCTCACCTATTGCAATCATATTGATAAAAGCAGAATTAAAAATAATATTATTCTCCAAAGATTTTGAAATTAATTTTCCACCTTTTATTTCTGTAATCGCATTTGCTAAATGTTCTTGTATAAATACATTTCCAGTAGAATTTTTTATTATCTCTAAACTATCTACTATACTGATATTTCCATTTAATAAAATAGTAAAATTCTTTGCGATTATAGAAGTTATATAATTTTGATAATGTGTTTTTATATAAGGAATTTTAAAAAGTAACTTTCCATAAAATCTTCTTACTTTATACTTTTTAAAAATTATTTTTAAAAAAACATATATAATTAAAACACCTAAGATTACATAAAGATAATTATTTTCTATAAAATTCATACTAGAAATTAACCACTTCGTAATCAATGGTAATTCAATATTACTATCTTCAAAAATATCTAAAAATACAGGTATTACATTGTTTAAAAGAAAAATTAAAACTACAATTGTAACAGATAATAAAATAATAGGATATGTTAATATACTAATTAATTTTTGTTTAAGTTTATATTTTTTTTCGTAATAAGATGAAAGGTATAAAAACACTTCTGCAAGTCGTTCTGAACTTTCTCCTGATTTTATTAAAGCTAAAAATAAATTATCAAATTTATTAATTTTCAAAAATGAGTTATATAAATCATTTCCTTGCAACAAATTTTCGTAAACTTCAGAAAAAATCTTCTTTAAATTCTTATTTGGAGAAGTTTTTGAAAGCAAATTAATTGTTTCTGCAGTATTAATATTTGATTTTAATAAAAGTCCTGCTTCTTTTAAAGAAATACTTAAATCTAATAGATTAAGCTTATTTCCTATTTCCATATTTAAAATATTAAAAAACTTTTCTTTAAAGCTCATTTTCAAATTCTCCTAATGAAAACAAAATCTTATTAACCTCTTCAAAACTTGTTATTCCATCTGCAATTTTTCTAAGACCATTTTTATATAAACTTTCATTTCCATTTTTTCTAAAGTATTCATAAAGTCTTACACTGTTGCAATTTTCATTTATTATCTCTTTTATTTCATCATCTAAGATTAAAGATTCTAAAATTAAAGTTCTACCTATATATCCTCCGTTACAATGTTCACAACCACATTTTTCATAGACAAACTCAGGTATATTAAGATTATTCTTTTTATATATTTCCTTTTCGAAAATAGTTAATTCTCTTTTTGTCTTACATTTAGGACAAAGCCTTCTAACAAGTCTTTGAGATAAAATTGCTATTACTCCCGAAGAAATAACATAATTTTCTATCCCTAAATTTAAGAGTCTTATAATAGCAGAAACTGTATCTGCTGTATGCAAAGTTGTAAAGATTAGATGTCCTGTTATTCCTGCTCTTAAAGCGATATTTGCAGTTTCTCTATCTCTCATTTCTCCAACTAAACCAACTTCAAAGTCTTGTCTTAACATAGCTCTAAGTCCTGTTGCAAAATCAAGTCCCAAAGCTGAGTTTATATTTATTTGATTAATTCCACTAATTCTTACTTCTACTGGATCTTCTAAAGTAATTATGTTGATATTTTCATTTTGCAATTTTTTTACAAATGAATATAATGTAGATGATTTTCCGCTTCCTGTTGGTCCACTTATAATTAATACTCCATTTGGACTTTTTATTATATTTTCAACCAATTTTCTTTCATCTTCATAAAGTCCAAGATTATCAATGTCTATTCTAAAATTTCCGGCATTTAAAATTCTCATTACAATTTTTTCGCCTAAAATTACAGGAACAGAAGCAACTCTAATATCTACTAAATTTCCATTAAAATCAAAATCTAATCTCCCATCTTGTGGCATTCTCTTAATTGTAATATCCATTTTTGATATAATTTTAATACGAGAAATAATAATAGGAGCATTAGTATTCTCAATCTTATAAATGTCTATAAGTTCTCCATCAATTCTATATCTTATATAAAAATTGTCTTCCCTCGGTTCAAAATGTATATCTGAAGCATTGTTACTCACAGCATTTAATATAACTTCATTTACGAAAATTTCAACATTTTCTATTTTTTCAACATAATACTTTTTCATAACTTCCCTCTAAACAAATTTTCTTATAGCCTTTGCAACTCCATCATTTTTGTTAGTATCTGTTATATAGTCAACATTTTTCTTAACATTTTCCATAGCATTTCCCATAGCAACAGAAAGACCACAAATGTTAAGCATTGGTATATCATTCTCTCCATCACCTATTGCGATAGTTTCTGATAAATCTATATTATTTAATCTGCATATTTCATTTAAACATGAACCTTTATCAGTATCTTTTGCCATTAGTTCTACAAAAAAAGGAAGTGAGAAAGAAATTGTATATTCACTTTTTATTGTATCAGTAAACTTTTCTTCTAATCCTCTTAACACTTCATACTCATGACAAATTCCAATTTTTAAAACTTTTTCTTCTAAATTGTTATTTTTTATATACTCTTTAATATCTTTCACTCTAAGAATCTTAGGACTAATAAATTTTGAAATAATTTCAACATATTCATCATTAGAATCTTTTGTAAATATAAGATCCTCTAAAAACACTATTGGTGAAAAACCATTGCTTTCAACTATATCTAAAATATCAAAAATATACTTTTTTTCTAAACTTTTTACAAATTTTGGAACTTCACTATACGTTGTGGAAATAAGACTTCCATTTAATGCTCCATAATAAGTATCAAGCTCTAATTTTTTTAAAATCTCCTTAACAGTAAATTCCTCTCTACCTGAAATAAATGCTATTTTAACACCTTTACTAATAGCATAAAAGAGACTATCTTTAACCTCGTTTGATATTTCATGTTCCTCGTTAAAAGTAGTCCCATCCATATCAAGCGCTATTAATTTATACATATTATTCTCCTAATTTTATAATCTAAAAAAGGGACTAACCTAGTCCCTTTTAATTCTATTCAACCGTAACGGATTTTGCTAAATTTCTTGGCTTATCAACATCATTACCCTTTGACAATGATGCGTAATAAGCGATAAGTTGACTTGCAACAACCGAAATTATAGGCATTAAAATTTCTATAGTACCAGGAATTAATATTCTTTCATCGGAAACGTCAAGATTATTATCTAATTGAGTTATTTCATAAACTCTTGCTCCTCTGGCTTTTACTTCTTTTACATTTGAAATAATTTTTTCATATAATCTTTCTTGAGTAGCAATTACAAAAACTGGTGTTCCGTCTTCAATTAAAGCAATTGTTCCATGCTTTAATTCTCCAGCTGCAAAGCTTTCAGTATAGATATATGAAATTTCTTTTAATTTCAATGCACTTTCCATAGCAGTATAATAGTCAAGACCTCTTCCTAAATAGAAACAAGTAGTCTTATCCTTTAATTCTAACGCAATTCTCTTATAAACTTCTGTGTCTTTCAATAAAAGTTCTATCTTACTTGGTAATTCTTTAAAACCAGCTATAATCTTCTTAATTTCATCTGAACAGATTGTTCCTAAAATTTCGCCAAATTTTAAAGCAATCATATAAAGCGCTGTAACTTGTGTTGTATAACCTTTTGTACTTGCAACCGCTATTTCTGGGCCTGCCCATGTATAAAATACATTGTCAGATTCTCTAGCAATTGAAGAACCTACAACATTAGTAACACTTAAAATTGTTGCACCTTTTGTTTTTGCTTCTCTAAGAGCGGCTAAAGTATCTGCTGTTTCTCCAGATTGACTAATGATAATAACTAAAGTTTTATCATCTATCATTCTTTCTGAATATCTAAATTCAGAAGCAACATCAACTATTACAGGAAATCTTAAAGCTTTTTCTAAAATTTCTTTACTTACAAGTCCTGAATGATAAGCTGTTCCACAAGCAACAATATAACATTTATTAAATTTACTTAAATTTCCTTCTAATAAACTTTCCATTCCATCTAAAATTAATTCATCTTTTTCATTTAATCTTCTTAGGAAAGTTGTTTCTATAACTTTTGGTTGTTCATATATTTCTTTTAACATAAAATGATCATATCCGTCTTTAGTAGCTGCTTCAACAGACCAATCAATATGTGTAATTTCTCTATTTACTAAATTGTTATTTACATCGTAAATAGTATATTTTCCATCTTTAAAATGAATTAAATCACCATTTTCTAGATAAATAACTTCTCTTGTGTATTCTAAAACTGCAATTACATCAGATGCAATATAGAATCCATCTTTTCCAATACCAACAATTAAAGGACTTTCTTTTCTAGTTCCAATAAGTTCATTAGTATCTTGTCTTAAAATACCAAAAGCATAACTTCCTTTAACTTTTGCTCTCATTTTAAAAACAGTACTTAAAAAATCACCATCATCTAAATCTTCCAATAATTGTGGAATTACTTCTGTGTCAGTTTCAGACTTAAATACAAAATTCTTGTTCAATAATTCTTCCTTTAAATGTAAATAATTTTCTATTATTCCATTATGAACTACTGCAAACTTTGAATTCATACTCAAATGAGGATGAGAGTTTTCATCAGATGGAACACCATGAGTTGCCCATCTTGTATGTCCTACACCTATATTTGAAGTTTTATTTTTATATTCATTTTCTAATTTTTCTCTTAAATTACTAATTCTTCCAAGTGTCTTTACAACATCAATTTTATCATTCTCTAAGAATGCAATTCCTGAAGAATCATATCCTCTATATTCTAGAGTTTCAAGTCCCTTTAAAATAATATCAATAGCATTTGAACTACCTATATATCCAACAATTCCGCACATAAAATTTCCTCCTAATAATAATTCTATTGCTACTCATACGCTTATATTACCATATTTTACATTTTTTTGCAAGTAGAAAATTTATCATATAATTAAAATTACATTAATTTAGTATTGAATTAAAATTGTTTTTATTATATATTTCAGAAAAAATATATTTGTTATGAAAAATTTTATATTTTTTAATTTTAACTTTAATTAACTTTTTCAAATACTTCACATACCATTGGAGCTTCTTCATTAAACTCTTTGTTAGATTTTCTATATTCTTCAATAAAAAATTCATCATGAACTTTTTTCCAATACTCATAACTTCTATCACCTTCTCCTTCACGAAAAGCGTGATCAGATGAGATTAAATTATAATTTATAATATATACATCTCTTGTGATTGTAATACATATAGGTTCTCCTGAACCATCTAAAATAATATTGTATTCACCCACTTTTGGAATTTCCTCATCTTCTTCGTATAATTCATAAGCTCCAGTTGTTGCAGTTTTAATTCCCTTGTTGACTAAATCTGCTAATTCATTTGCCATTTCTTTAGTATTTCCAAAACTCCATGCTTCGTATTTTGTATCTTCTGGAATATTCTTTTCCTCACAAAATTTTTTCCAATATTCTTTAACTTTATTACACATACTTTTAAACCTCAAAAATAAGTTTATTAAAATTATTTAATATATGCTATTAAATAATCTAAACCATAAAAATTCGCTGATGATATTTCTACAAATGCATCTTCTGGAATCATTCTACTAACATAAATATTATATTTTTCAACTTCAAAAAAATCAAAAGCATTAGTATTTTTTGGTGTACCAATCAAAACCGACGGTTTTAATTCAGTTGAACAATTTCAGTTATTCCAACCCTTAAGTTCAACAATTATATCTCTTTGATTTTCTTTTAAAAGTTTTTTTGCTTTTTCATTTATAACAACTTTAATAAAAATCACTCCTAACAAAAAAGGCTGAATTAACAGCCTTTTAA
The DNA here is from genome assembly GCF_021300775.1 of Parvimonas micra. Taxonomy (GTDB): domain Bacteria; phylum Bacillota; class Clostridia; order Tissierellales; family Peptoniphilaceae; genus Parvimonas. The sequence goes on along the minus strand of NZ_JAJTJP010000002.1, from coordinate 368,055 downwards.
ACAATTATTCCATTAACTACTAAATTTTCCATAAAAAGAAAACTCATAGTTGAAACTGTAACAGTATCATTAACTGCTTTTATTCCATTCATAATATACACATCAATTCCATCTACATTTTCTAATGTGTATTTTTCTACATTTAAAGGTCTACCTAATGAAGCCATTGGTTTAAAAACAGTACCGCTTCAGGAACTACAACCTTTAACATCAACAGTAATAACATTATTGTTTTTACTGTTTAAAAATTTTTTTGCTTTTTCATCAATTATAATGTTCATAATACTCTCCTATAATGTTCTTATATAGAGAATATACCCACTATAAAAATTACTTAACTTTTTATTAAAATATTTTTCCTATTATCTTCTTATAATTTTCATTCATTGGAGCATAGAATTCTTTATTATTAAGATAACTTAAATCTCCATCAATATTTTTAAATATTATAGTTTCTGCATGTAAAAATTGACTCTTTAAATCAAAATTAGTTCTAAAAAATTTGTTGATTTCAGAATCTCCATATTTAATATCTCCAATAATATAAAATCCCTTACTACTTAAATGACTTCTAATTTGATGAGTTCTTCCAGTTATTAACTTAATTTTTAAAATACTAAATTCTTCATTATTTCTTTCTACATAAACTTCTGTAATAGACTCTTTTCCATTTTTTGAAATAGTAGTCTTATTTTTCTCTTCATCTTTTTCAAGTTTTTCATTTATTATAAAATTTTTCTTAACTTTCCCACTAACTATTGTCTTATAATATTTTTCAATGGAGCTTTCTTTTAACCTATTTAACTCTCTTAAAGCCTTCGAATTTTTAGCACCAATTACAAGCCCTGAAGTATTTCTATCTAACCTATTTATTATGGCAGGAACAAAAGTTTTTTCTGCCCTAGGATTATATTCTCCTTTTTCAAGTAAATATCCAATCATGAAATCTACTAAATTATTTCCATAATCTTCCTTAGAAGATGCATGAGACAATAAATTCTTAGGTTTGTTCATAACGATAATATTATCATCTTCATATACAATATCAAGTTTTTTAGAATATGAATACTTCTTAGCTTTTGAAATAATAAGCTTTTCTAGTTCTTCTTCGTAAATAAAAATATTTACAACATCATTTTCATTTAAAATATAACTTGAATCAACTTTTTTTCTATTAACTTTAATTTTCTTCGTTCTTAAGAATTTTTGAATCATAGATGTACTTGCATTATTCAAATACTTTTTTAAAAATCTATCAATTCTTTGTCCAGAATCATTTATATTTACTTGAATATCTCTCATTTTTCCTCTCTCTTTTATAAAATTTCAAATCAATTAAAACAAATTATAACCCATATAAAATTTTATGTCAACGAAAAAAGTGTCAATGATTTCTCATTGACACTTTGTTAATAGCTTATAATTAGTATTTATTATTTTAACAATACTCCGTTTGAGTCAAATGTATAGTTTACATTTTTGATTTTTAGTATTTTATTTTGAGCAATACGTCCATCGCCTTCTGCATAATACCATTTTCCATCTACCATAAACCATTCATTAGCAGCAATACGTCCACTTGCATTTGCAAAATACCAGTTTCCATTTACTAAAACCCATTCATTTTGTGAAATTCTTCCTAATGCATTTGCATAATACCAATTTCCATTAATTAAAACCCATTCGTTTTGTGACATTGTTCCATTTGATTCAAGATAGTACCATTTTCCATCTTCTTCAAACCAACTATCTTTAATCATATTTCCATCTTTATCATATCTATACCAATTATCATTAATGAATTTCCAGCTGTCTTTTACTTCTTCGTTTTTTAATTCAAACTTTTTAAGATTTTCCATAGCAGTTGTTAATTCTTCAATCTTCTTAGTTGCATATTCTGGAATAGTTTCTTCTAATTCAACCTTTGAAGCATCAATAACATTTTCAAGCTCTTTTTTAGCTTTTTCTGCTTCTTTACCATCTTCAAATTTAGTATTATTTAAATATTCAACAGCTTTTTCATATATAGCTTTAAAATCTTCATAAATTTGAGTTCTATCATCTTTTTCAAGTGTGAATGTCATATTAAATACTTCTGGATTTGATGTGTCAGTTACTTTATCATCAATTGATCTTTCAACACTTATAACTTTAACTTTTCCCTTATCGTCAACTGTAAAGTCCATTCCAAAAGGAACTGATCTATGTTTGAACATTTCCATTTTAGAAATTGTAATATTATACAATCTACCAAAAGCACCATCTTTTGGAGTTTCACCTTCAAGCATAAAAACAACTTTTCCATTTTCATCAGATTTTACTTTTCTATATGATGATAATCTTGGAGATAATCTATTAATAGAAAATTCTACTCCTTTTGCTGGAGTTCCATCTTTGTATCTTGCATAAAATTCTACTGGAAAAGTTTCAAATTTATTAGAATCCTTATTAGAACCCTTAAATTCAACAACTGCATCTTCCTTGCTATTTACTTCTTTATCATTAATCTTTGTTATCAAACCTTTTTCATTTGTAGTGAATTCAAAAACTTCTGTTTCAAAAGTCATTGTCTTATCAGCACTTCTAAGTCTTAATTGATATTTTACATTACTTTTAAATCCACTAAATTTAACTTCACCATTTTCATTTGTTGATGCTTGTTGAATTATATTTGGTATTGGATCAAATTCCATTAATGCAATTTTAAAATTAGCTTTTGGCTTACCATCAAATACTACTCTAACTAAAACTTCATTAGAACCTTTTTCTTCTGGAGTAACAGGTTTTTCAGGTTCAGGTTCAACTTCAATTTTAACTAAATCTAATTCAACAGAATCCTTATCATCAATTGTGTACGCATTTTCGTCTTCATACACATCTAATTTAACATCTTTCATTGTGTAATCTTTATTTTCTTTAAGCTTTACAGTATAAGTTCCATCAGGAAGGCTTAATTGTAACATTGATTTATCAGAAGTTACAGTTGTAACTAGTTTTCCTGTTTCTTTATCTAAAATTTCAAATTCATAATTACCCAATACAAAATCCTTGTGATTTTCCTTTTGAGTAGTAAGCATTAAAGTAACAGGAACTTCTAATGCAGGTTCTTCAGGTTCAACATTTTCTTTCTTTTTTAGTACAAAATTAATAATACTTTCATAATTATCAATTCCTTCATCAGTAACTGTAAAACTAATTTCTTCCATAGAATACTCATCATCTTTTAATTTAACTGTATAGTTTCCATTTGAAAGGTTTAGGTTTAACATTGACATTTTTGTTTGTACTTTTTTAATCTCACCTTTTTCATTTACAACTTCAAATGTAAAATCTTTAGTCATAATTGGACCATTTTGGTCTTGAATTATAAAAGTGAAATTTTGTTCTTCTTGAGCATATGTAATCTTACTTTCATTTCCTTGAACTGAAAATGCTGTTGTCGTAAAAATATTAAATGCTAACAAACCAACTAGAAATTTTTTAAAAATATTTTGGTTCATATAAATCCTCCTCGATTTTTTTTATTATTTTAGCATATAATAAATATTAAAAAAACATTACACTTTATATTAGCAAAAGTGTAATTTTGTTTTTTTACAATTATTCATATTATGACATCACTTTTAATAATTTCTTATTATTGTTAAAATTTTATCTATTATAAAAGTATAAAAATAAAGTAATATTACTATAAATACTCGCTAATATTAAACTACAAATATCTTAAAATTTTTCTTTTAATTTAAGTAAAAAATTTTATAAAATATCTTTGTTAAATATAAAACAAATAGATTTCTATTTTATGAAACTAAAATATTTTTTTAAAAATTATTATTTCAAAAATGTAATAAAGTATTTTAGATGCATAAAAAAACACCCTACTCTAAATGAGTAAGGTGTTGTAAAATCTATTTTTCTACTTTTGACTCTTCAATAATCTTTTCAGCTATATTTGCAGGAACTTCTTCATATCTATCAAATTCCATAGTGAAATCTCCTCTTGCTTGAGTCATTGATCTTAAATCTATAGCATATTCAAAAAGTTCTGAATGTGGAGCTTCTCCAATAACAAGTTGAGTTCCATCTTCAAGCATTTCCATACCTAAAACTTTTCCTCTTCTCTTATTTAAGTCTCCCATTACATCTCCCATGTAACTTTCAGGAATTCTTACTTCTATCTTCATTATTGGTTCAAGCAATACTGGATGTGCTTGTTCCATTCCTTTTTTAAATGCTAATGAAGCAGCAATTTTAAATGCCATTTCATTTGAATCAACTGGGTGATATGAACCGTCATAAAGAGTAGCTTTTACATTTACAACAGGATATCCTGCTAAAATTCCCTTTTCAAGACAATCTCTAATACCTTTTTCTACTGCTGGAAAGTAGTTTCTAGGAACAGCCCCACCAAATACTTCTTCAGCGAATTCAAATTCTTCAGTAGTAGGTTCAAATCTCATAAATACATCTCCATATTGACCTGCACCACCAGATTGTTTTTTATGTTTTCCTTGAACATCTGATTTTCCTTTAATAGTTTCTCTATAAGCAATTCTTAAAGGAATAATATTTGTTTCTACGCCATAAGCATTTTTAAGTTTATCTAAAACAATTTGAAGTTGAACATTTCCTTGTCCACCTATTAAATGTTGTTTAGTTTCTATATTTCTTTCAGATACAAAGCTTGGATCTTCTTCATGTAATTTGTGAAGAGCTTGTGATATCTTATCTTCATCATTTTTAGATTTTGGTTCAATAGCAAAGTATAGATTTGGTTTTGGATACTTAATCTTCTTATAAAGAGTTTTATTTTGTTTATCACAAAGTGTATCTCCTGTTTCAGTAATACTTAGTTTTGAAACTGCACCAATGTCCCCTGCATTTATTTCTGATGTTTCTACTTGAGTTTTTCCTCTTAAGAAGAAAAGTCCAGCAGCCTTATCACCTTCATCTTTAGTTGAATTGAAAATTTCTGTATCTTTAGTTATTTTTCCACTCATTACTTTAAAAATTGAAATTCTTCCAACAAATGGGTCAACAATAGTCTTGAAAACAACTGCTGAGAAAGGTTCATTTACATCAATCTTTCTTACATTATCATCTTCATTTCTAAAGCCTCTTTTTGCTCTTTCATCATTTGGAGCAGGCATATAGTCAGTGATAATATCAAGTAACATATCAATTCCAGCACCTGTTGTAGCTGAACCACAAATTAGAGGTACTGCAGAACCATTTAATAATGCACTTGTTACACCCTTCATAAACTCTTCATGACTAAATTCTTCACCATCAAAGAATTTTTCCATAAGTTCATCATCAGTTTCAGCAACTACTTCTACAATTGTATCATAAACGTGGTTTACTTCTTCAACTCTTATTTCAGGAATTTCTACTTCTTTTCTTTCAAATCCATCATATTCATAAGCTTTTTTATTTAAAACGTCAATGACGCCTTTGAAATTTTCTCCTTCTCCAAGCGTAAGTGTAAATGGAATAACTTTTTTACCAAAAGCTATGTGTAAGTCACTAACTACTTTTGCAAAGTTAACATTTTCTTTATCCATTTTATTTACAAAGATAATTCTTGGCAATTCAATACTTTCAGTATATTTTAAGACTTTTTCAGCCCCAACTTCAATGCCATTTTGTGCATCAATAACAACAAGAGCTGCTTCTGATGCTCTAAGAGAACTATAAACTTCTCCACTAAAATCAAAATATCCCGGAGTGTCAATTAAATTTATCTTAAAGTCTCTCCATTCAACTGGTGCAACAGCAGTTGAAATAGAAACTCCTCTTGAAATTTCTTCTTTATCAAAATCAGTTACGGTATTTCCGTCCTCAACCTTACCTAGTCTTTTCAAGTTGCCTGTTTTATAAAGTAAAGCCTCACAAACTGAAGTTTTACCACTAGCACTGTGACCAACTAACGCAAGATTTCTAATCTTTTCTGTAGAATATGATTTCATATCTAATTCCCCCTTACAAATTGTAAAATAGATAAATTTATTACCTTATGGATATTATAATATGGAAATGTTTTCAAGTCAAGTTTTTTTGTGAAAAAGATAAAATTCCACAAAAAAAAGAGCAAATTTCTTTGCTCTTTTAATATTAAATTTATGCTACTTCATTTACTTTTTCAGCCATTTTTTTAACTAATCCCGGATGAATTGCATTTGTAGGACATTTATCCGCAGCTTGTAAAAGTAAATCTTCATCTAAACCATGTTTGTAATTTAGAACTGCTAAATTATTTTCGATAACAAATGCTTCTGGATAAACTCTTGCACACATTTTACAACCGATACATCCAACTTTACAAGCATTTTTAACTACATTTCCTGCAGCAAAACTCTTACATTTTACCATTACTGTTTGTTCATAAGGAACTAAATCAATTAAGTTCTTTGGACAAATTTCAATACATTTGTTACATGCAGTACAATTTTCTTTATTTACAACTGCAATTCCATTTATCATTTCTATTGCATCAAATGCACAAACATCTTGACAAGTGCCACAGCCTAAACAACCATAAGCACAAGTCTTACTTCCGCCTTGCATTGAGTTGTTTACTCTACAATCTCTAATGCCAGTATATATGTATTTTTCTTTTGCTAAATCTTTATCTCCTTGACACATTACGCAAGCTACCATTCTTTGAACTTCACCAGCTTCAGTACCCATAAGTTTAGCAAGTCTTCCAACTAAGTCAGCTCCACCAACAGGACAAGAATTTATTCCAGCGCTGCCTTCAGCAATAGCTTTTGCAAGCCCATCACAACCTGGGAATCCACAAGCTCCACAGTTTGCTCCTGGCAATTCATTTCTTACTTGTATAACTTTTTCATCAACTTTTACGAAAAATACTTTAGATGCAAATGCAAGAATTAATGCAAATAAAATACCTAAAATACTAAGTAATAAAACCGGTACCATTATTTCATTCATAATCTCACCTCTATACTAATCCCGCAAATCCATAAAATGCTAGAGACATAAGTCCAATTGTAATTAATGTTAGAGGAACTCCTTCAAGATTTTTAGGAACCTCTGTTACTTCTAATTTTTCTCTTATTGAAGCTAAACATACGATAGCTAATAAGAATCCAAGAGAAGCACCCATACCATTAAAAATTGTTTCTAACAAATTATATTCTTTTTGAATATTTGTAATCGCAACACCTAAAACTACACAGTTTGTTGTAATAAGTGGTAGGAAAACACCCAAAGCGTTATAAAGATTTGGACTCATTTTCTTAAGAACCATTTCAACAAATTGTACCAAAGTTGCTATTACAAGGATAAATACGATAGTTTGTAAATATTCAAGTCCTAAAGTATCTAATAATGTCTTTTGGATCATCCAAGTTACTGCGCTTGAAATAGTAATTACGAAAGTAACCGCCATACCCATACCAAATGCAGTTTCTACTTTATTTGATACACCAATCAATGGACAAATTCCTAAGAATTGTCCTAATACATAGTTATTTACTAAAATTGATGCAACTAAAATTTTTAATATAGTACCCATTAGTTACCTCCTTCTTTTTTAGCGCTAACTCTTTTACTTAACATATTAAATCCAGCTACTAAAAGCCCGAGAATAATAAACGCTCCTGGAGCTTGTGTAATAACACCTATACTTACATAATTTTTTCCAAGGATTGGAAAACCAAGCCATGTTCCATTTCCTAAAATTTCACGCACACTTGATAATACAATCAATGCAAATGTAAATCCAACACCTTGTCCTATACCATCAATCATAGATGAGAAAACTGAATTCTTTGATGCAAAAGACTCAGCTCTTGCTAAGATTAGACAGTTTACTACTATAAGTGGTATGAAAAGTCCTAAACTATCATAAAGTGCAGGTAAATAAGCAGCTAAGAACATTTGAACTAATGTTACGAATGTAGCTATAATTACTACATAAGCAGGTATTCTTACTTTATCTGGAATAAACTTTCTTAAGCTTGAAATTACAATATTTGAACATGTTACTACGAATATTACTGAAGAACCCATTCCTATTGCATTTGTAACACTTGTTGTTACGGCTAATACAGAACACATACCAACAAGTTGAACAAGTACAGGGTTATTAGCAAATATACCATCAAAGAAAATCTTTTTTAATTTCATATTAACCCTCCTACTTTCCAATTTCTTGTAATGCGTCTATAGCACCATTCAATCCATTTAGAACAGCATTAACACTAATTGTTGTTCCTGTTATTGCTTGAATATCATTATCTGCATCAGGATGTAAATTCTTAACTAAATGTTCAGTAACTTTATTTCCAATAACGCTTTTTGCGTATTCTTCAGTTGTTACCCTACTTCCAAGTCCTGGTGTTTCACTATGTTTTAAAACTTTAAATCCAACTATCGTTTGATTTTCAGTATTTACAGCCATAAGCATTGAAATATCTCCACCATAACCATTTTTTCCTAAAGTCTTAAATACATAACCAACAGTTTTATCTGATTTCTTCGCAACTTCTATTTTTTCAATATTTTTTATCTTTGTTTTAATTGCTTCAAGTTTTGCTTCATCAAGAGTTTCAAACTTATCTGCATCGGCAAAAACTTCTTTCAAAGCTGCCTCATATTGAGTCTTTTCTCTTTCTTTAATTACAGGAGAAGTAAAACTATTAGCAAATGCAAGAACGAAACCTGCAATTGCAGTAATTAAAAACAATCTTACAGTTAATTTAATAGATTCTTTCATTACTTTTTAACTCTCCCTTCTCCAAATACTTTAGGGACACAATATTTTTCTAGAAGTGGAGTAAATATATTCATAAATAGAATTGAATAACTTACACCTTCAGGTAAATTACCAAAGTTTCTAATAAGTGCAGTTATTATACCACAACCCATAGCGAAAAATATTTGAGCTTTTCTATTAACGGGAGCTGATACATAATCAGTAGCCATGAAGAATGCCCCTAATATAAGTCCACCCATTAAAACTTGAACCGGTAAATCAGCTATAGCTGTTCCTGTTAGAGCTAATACAACAGCAGTTGTAGATATAAATACAAGTGGAATTCTAAGTTGAATAACTCCTCTGTATAATAAATATGCAGCTCCAATTAATAAGCATATAGTTGAAACCTCACCGATACAACCTCCTCTTACACCAATGAATGCTTCAAGGAAATTAACTTGAGTTCCCTTTGATAAAGGAGTTGCAAAAGTTGCAGCATCCAATGAAGAGTAAGTTGATGAATTTATTAAATTTGAAATTCCTGAGTTAGGTGGTGCATAATTTGACATTGCAGTTGGGAATGATGCTAATAATGCAGCTCTTGCAGCAAGTGCAGGGTTCATAAAGTTCATTCCAAGTCCACCGTATAATTGTTTAACTATGATTATAGCAAACATACTTCCAAGTGCTATCATCCAATAAGGAATTGTAGCAGGAACGTTGAATGCTAAAAGCATACCAGTAATTACTGCAGAAAAATCATTTATAGTAATTGGTCTATGAGTTAATTTTTCGTAAACATATTCTGAACCAACAGCAAAAGCTACTGATACCAATGTTACCAATAAAGCTCTTAATCCAAAGAAGTAAATTCCAGCTAATAAAGTTGGTATTAAAGCTATAACAACATCTCTCATAACTGTACTTACAGTTGCTTCACTTCTTATGTGAGGAGATGAGCCAACAAATAATTTCATTTGAGGTTCTTCACTACCTCTACCTCTAGCAGGTCTTTCTCTTCTTTCACTTGCAGGTTTTTCTTCAGAATCTGTACTAGCTTCTGTTGATCTTTCTCTTCTTTCTCTAGCAGGACGTTCAGCTCTTTCTCTAGGTTCCCTAGGAGTTCTTTCACGTCTTTCTCTAGCAGGTCTTTCAGCGCTTGCTTCTTCACCTGATTCTTTAGTTTCAGTTGTATCAGAAGTTGTTGTTTCTTCCTCTGATGCAACTCTTGATCTTCTCTCCCTTACAGGTCTTTCAGATCTTTCTCTCGGCTCTCTAGGAGCTCTTTCTCTTCTTTCTCTTACTGGTCTTTCTGACTTTGTTTCTTCAGTTTCAGAAGTAGTTTCAACAGTTTCAGTATTAACTTCAGCTACTTCCTTTACTTCTTCCACATTTTCAGATACCACTTCGTTTGTCTCAATGTCCGTTCCATTTTCAGAAGGGACTTCAACTTTTAAATCTTTTTCGTCCATAGTACCCTCCTTATGCTCTAGTTCCTTTACCTTGTTTTCTAACTTCAGCTTTTCCAAGTCTGATAGTTTCAACTAAAGGTCTGTTTGACGGACAAATATATGAGCAAGAACCACATTCAATACAATCCATTAAATGTAGTTTTTCCGCTTCTTCAACTTTGTTTTTCAAAGTATATAGCTGTAAATATAAAGGCTGTAAGTACACAGGACAAATATCAACGCATCTACCGCATCTAATACAAGGACTTACAGCTTTAGGGGCGCTCTCTTCTTGAGTCATGAAAAGCAATCCACCCATAGCTTTAGCTGTAGCTACATTTGGAGTATATTGTGTTTCACCCATCATAGGTCCACCAGAAATAATCTTTCCAGGTTCACTAGCATATCCCCCAATATATTCTACAACATCAGAAACTTTAGATCCTACTCTAACCATAACATTTTGCGGTTCTTTAAGTGCATGTCCAGTCATTGTAACCAATTTTTCATATAATGGCTTACCATGAAGAACTGCATCAGTAATAGCAATAGCAGTATTTGCATTTATTACTCTAATTCCAACCGCAGAAGTTGATGCTCCAGAAGGAACAACTATTCCTGTTGTAGCTTGGATAAGTCTCTTTTGATCTCCTTGAGGATATTTTGTCTTTACGACACTTACAGTTACCTCAGGATAAGACTTAGCGGCTTCTTTTAACTTATCAATAGCAAGAGGCTTATTATCTTCAATACCTAAAATACCTTTTTTAGCACCCATTGCCTTCATTGCAAGTAAAAGTCCCATAACAACTTTATCTGGATATAATTCCATCATAAGTTGGTCGCTTGTTAAATATGGCTCACATTCAGCGCAGTTTATTATTATGTAGTCTGTAACTTGTCCTTCTCTCGCTGTTAACTTAACATGAGTAGGAAATCCTGCACCACCAAGGCCGACAATTCCGGCTTCTTTAATGGCATCTATTATGTCTGTCGCGCTTACTTCGTCAATTGTTAAATTTTTTTCTTCATATCCTAATTCATCTAAACCATCATTTTCGATAGTTACTCCTTGACACACAACTCCAGTAGCTGTCATAATCTCGTCAATAGACTTAACCTTACCACTAACACTTGAATGAACATTAGCTGAAATAAAAGCTGAGGCTTCTCCAATTTTTTGTCCAACTTTTACTAAATCATTCTTACTAACCAAACAAGTAGCTGGTGCTCCTGAGTGTTGTGATAGAGGTATCGTTACTACCTTTGGTACAAAACCAAAATTAACAGGTTTTGAATTAGTCAACTCTTTAAAGTCGTGGATATGCTTTCCACCTTTAAAAGTGTTCACACTCACTTTATTCACCTCTTTTTAGTATCACAAGTTTTTAATTTTTAAATAAATAAAATTAATAATAACAAAAATCATTTATATACAAAAAATATTTTTAAAAACTTGTATTCATAATTATTTTACACCATTTTTATTTCAATGTCAATTTAAAATTGGGCGGTAAAGTGACAAAAATATACAAAAATTAGTACTTTTTTATGGTTTTTAATAAAAAATTTTTATTGATCTTTTTTACAAAAAAAAGATTGAGTTTTATCACTCAATCTTTATTAATTACCTTAAAAATTTTATTTTTATTTTATTCATAATCTCCTTTTAAATCATCTATAATTCTCCATCCATCACTTGTATAATTCTTAGTGTTTATAGGAATTATTGCAGCTATAAATAAAGATAGATTATAATAAAACATAAAGCACAAATTCCAATACAATAAACCATTTTTATCAGGATTAGCCTTAAATATGTATCCATGTATGAATATTATTAAAAGTAAAGTTGCCAAAGGTCCTCCAGCAGTAGTCATAATTGAATTAAGTTTATTATATTTTTTATATTCATAATAAATATGTCCTGTAAGCATATTTAAATAAATAGTAAATCTTCCAATTTCAAATAATTTTTTTCCTTTTGCACCAATCTCTATTCTCCATTTATTCTCACGATAAAATAGAAGATACATTAGCAAATGTCCCATCTCATGAACAAATATAGATATAAACATTAACCCCCATATAACAGGTATCATTAATATCCATTTGAATACAAACATTAGTTCATCCATAATATTCTCCTTACATAAATCATTAGAAATAAAAATTTCTTTAATCCCTTTAAAAACATCTTACTTTAAGAAATTGAAATACTTTTATCTATATGTATATTGTATCAAATATATTTTTTGTGTCAATATATTAATACTTAAACATTTTATATTTAAAACATTCCCAATAAAAAACTCCGTTAGTTTGTCTAACGGAGTTGGTGCAGAAAAAGGGACTCGAACCCTCACAAGCTGTGCTTACTACCCCCTCAAGATAGCGTGTCTACCAGTTCCACCATTTCTACATATACGGACTTAATCATCCGTTTTATTAACTTAATCTATTTGGGAATACCTTACATTCCATTTTTTTAGCAGATGGACAAGCAGCACATCCACCTAAAGCAGTTTCTCTTAATGTTTCAGGAAGTGCATTTCCAACTTCATACATTGCTTGAACTACTTCATCAAAAGGTACAATACATTCAACACCTGCAAGCGCAATATCACTTGCAACTAAAGCATTAATTGTTCCTGATCCATTTCTTAATGCACATGGGAATTCCACAAGCCCTGCAACAGGGTCGCACACTAATCCCAATACCATAAGCATCGCAAAAGATGCCGCTATTAAAGATTGTTCTGGTGTCCCTCCGTGTAATTCAACAATTGCTGCAGCACTCATTGCAGTAGCCGCTCCACATTCTGCTTGACAACCACCCTCAGCTCCAGAAATAGTTGCATTTGTTGCAATAATTCTTCCAACAGTTCCAGAAACTAAAAGAGCCATTAGCATTTGATCATCAGTATAATTAAATTCTTCTTGTATCCAAGAAAGACTTCCCGGTAAAATTCCAGCTCCCCCTGCAGTAGGTGCAGCTACAATCTTTCCCATACCTGCATTTACTTCTGATGTTGAAAAACCTCTAGCAATTGCAGTTACCATAGACTCTCCTAAAATACTTTTTCCACTTTGTGCATGTCTTAATATTTTCTTAGCATTTCCGCCAGTTATTTTAAATGGATTGATTTTATCATTAGTAATAACATCGGATGCAGATGCTTTCATAACTTCATAAGTTTCTCTAAGCATCTTCATAAGTTGTTCTTCTGTTATATCCATTTCTTCTAATTGGTATTCTAATGCAACTTCACTAATCTTCTTATTTTTCTCTTTACATAATTTTAATAATTGTGCTCCTGAAGAAATCATATAACCTCCTATAATGGTTTTAAAATCATACATTCTAACATATCTGGTAATTTACTTATTCTATAAATAGCCATTTCATCAATTCCACCATCAATTTCCATGATAGCTGAAGCAACTCCGTCTTCTCTATTCATAATTAAACTACCGATATTTATCTTGTTTTCAGCTAAAATTGTACTTACTTGTGCAATCATTCCATATCTATCATTATATTTAAGGATTATAGTATTATACAATCCTCCAAATTTAACTTCAACACCATTTATATTTGTAATTTCGATTGCTCCACCACCAATTGATGAACCAATTACATAGAAACTTTCTCCATTTTGGTCAATAAATTCAGTTTTAACAGTATTAGGATGAGCATATAACAAATCCATTGGTACAAAAGAAAAATCTATTCCTCTACCTTTTGCAATATTTAAAGCATCTCTAATTCTTTCATCATCAGTATCATATCCTAAAATTCCACCTACTAAAGCTCTGTCAGTGCCATGACCTTGGTATGTGTTTTTAAAACTACCATGTAAATGAAAAATTACTTTCTTTATATCTCTTGCATAAATTATTTTAGAAATACGTCCAAGTCTACAAGCTCCTGCAGTATGAGAACTTGATGGTCCAATCATTATTGGTCCTATAACATCAAAAAGTCCATAGTTTTTCATTATTTTTTCACTACTCCTTCAAAATTATTAAACAAATCACCTTGTCTATAATTATTTTTTTCCATTTTTTCTAAAATTTCATCTCTGATTTTCCACCAACTCGTATTCCAATTGCAGAAAAGACTATTTTCTTCTGGCACACGACCTAGCAATCTTTGTAACACTATATTTTTATCTAGATTTCTCAAAAAAGCTATAACTAAATCAATGAACTTTTCCTTCGTTATCAACTCAATTTCTCCTTTTGAGTACATTTCTCCTAAAACTGTATTTTTAACAATATATAAAGAATGTAATTTAACCTCTTCGACATCTAGAGCAGATAAAATCTTTGCAGATTCAACCATATCTAGCTCATCATCCCAAGGCAATCCAACAATAATATGTGTACAAACTCTAAATCCAAATTTATGAATTAAATTGACTGCATTTATAAATTCAGCCAATGTATGTCCTCTGTTAAGTTTTATTAAAGTTCTATAATTTACAGTTTGTAATCCAAGTTCAAAGTCAATTTCTAAATTTCTGCCATTTTGAAATTCTTTCAAGAATAATAATTGCTCTTCCAAAATACAGTCTGGCCTTGTTGATAAAGAAATTCCTATTATATCATCATCAACAATACTATCTTCAATCATCTTTTTAAAATCGTCCATCCCAAGATAAGTATTTGTAAAATTTTGAAAATACACGATAAATTTTTTAGCATTATATTTTTTTGAAATATACTCTTTATTTCTCAAAACTTGATCTTTAACAGACATAGAAACATGGCAATTTTCAAAAGAACCACCTTCTTCTCCACAGAAAATACAACCCCCTGTAGCAATATTTCCATCTCTATTAGGACAACTTAAATTTAATTTAACAGGTAATTTATAAACTTTTTCTCCATAAATATCTCTTAGATATTTTGAATACGTTCTGTAAAAATCTTCCTCTAACATTATAGTTCCTTCAACGCTTCTAAAACTTTTAAAGCATGATCCTTCGCTTTTACATTTCTAAATTCTTTTAGAATATTTCCTTTATCATCCAAAATAAAAGTGGATCTAACAGTTCCCATATATTCTTTACCATATAATTTTTTCATTTTCCAAACATCAAAATGTTCTTGAATTGATACATCTTCATCTGAAACTAATTCCACAGTTAAATTGTGTTTTTCTATAAATTTCTTGTGGCTTGCAAGAGAATCCTTACTAACCCCAATAATAACTGCATTCAATTTTTCGAACTCTTCTTTAAGTTCACTAAATT
This sequence comes from Parvimonas micra, assembly GCF_021300775.1. GTDB lineage: Bacteria > Bacillota > Clostridia > Tissierellales > Peptoniphilaceae > Parvimonas. The sequence continues at coordinate 352,618 of NZ_JAJTJP010000002.1, read as the reverse complement.
GAATCGCTTCCAAAGTACATCCTGAAGTATTGTCTTTTGGATAAAAATATAATACTATTTTTTTTCCTTTATACTTATCTAAAGAAAATTCACCATTTATTCCATTAAATTTTAAATTACAAGCCATATTATTCTCCTACAATATCTTTAAATATTTTCTTCAATTCAAAATATACCCCATCTTCATTGTTTGTAAATTCGGTTATATTATTTGTTAAAGATTTTAACTCTTCTATACCATTTTTCATCGCAAAACCCATACCTGAGTTTTTAACCATTGACTTATCATTAAATTCGTCACCAAAAGATACAACTTCTGAAAGACTAATATTCTTGCTCTTAAGGTAGTTAGTTATAGCGATCCATTTATCTGCTTTTTTAGATTGAAATTCCAAAACTTTTTTTCCGTTTGGAACAAAATACATATTTTTAACTAAATCTTCTTCATCTTTGAAATGCTCGAAGAATGCATCAATTCTTTCCTTTTGGTCTAAAAAAGCAATACATAAAACAGTTTCTAAAGACTTTACATCAATTTGACTGAAATATCTTACACTATCAACAGCAATTTTTTTATCAACAATATTTTCTTCGAAATGACTCTTCTTAGGTTGTCCATCTTTTACAGCTAGATGATAACCATCAACAAAAGAATCTACATAAATATATGGATTCATTCCACATTCTAATGCTTTATTATAAATTTCTAAAAACTTACAATTACTTACATATTCAACATTTACTAATTTATTAGATTCCTTAAATCTGCTCATAGCTCCATTATTTGCACATACCATTATATCTCTTTTTAAAGGTTTCAAAAAATCTGATACCATATAAAAATGTCTTCCAGTAGCGATTATAACTTCTATACCATTTTCAATCAAATTGTCTAACAATAAAAAACTTCTATCAGATATTTTTTTATTATCATCCAATAGAGTTCCATCTAAATCTAAACAAACCGCCTTAAACATAAATCCCCTCTTTCAAAAAAATAAAGTGCCGATAACGGCACTTTATAGACTTCTTATTATTCTTCGTCTTCTTCAACTAAAGCATCAAATGCATCAGAAACCTTACTGAATTCTTCATCATCTTCGATTTCTTCTACTTCATATTCTCCGTCTTCTTTTTCTATATATTTGCAAAGTAAGATACTTCCATCTTCTTGACTTTGAAGTGCAATATATTCTTTTTCTTCCACTTCAAAAACTCCGATAACTTCAAAAGTTTCTTCTTTTCCGTCTTCGTTTTCAAAAACTAATAATTCAGCTTCTAATTCTTCTTCGCAACCACATCCGCAGCCACATCCACAGCTTTTGTTTTCTTCCATTTTTATGCCCTCCTTAAAATTTTAAAAATCTTAGATTTTTAAATTCATAAAAGATATTTATCACAAATTATGAAATACATATCTATATTAATAATACCACATTTTAATAAAAAAACATAGCTTTTTTATAAAAAAATTTTTTAATTAATTTTTTTCTAATTTTATATTTCCTGCTTTTGATTTCAATATAATCTTTACTGTTTTAGATTCTTCTCTATTTTTATTGAAATCTTTATCTATATAAATATTTCCTACATCTGAATCTAAATCCACATCATAATTTACATTTTCATCATAAAGCAATGAACAATTTATATTTCCGGCGTTATTTTCAACTTCTAGTAATTCATTTATTTCAACATTAGAAAACGAAACATTTCCAGCTTTTTTATCTACTTTACATGAATTAAATTTAGAATCTTCCACATATAGATTGCCCGCTTTATTCACTGATCTAAAATGATTTGAATTATTAACTTTATTCAAATCAATATTACCTGCTAAATTTGTTAATTCAATATTCTCTGAATTTATATTTTTAAAATCACAGTTACCAGCATTTTGACTAATTTTTATATTTTTAATATTAACATCTGAGATTGTTACTTTACTACTAAAACTATTAAAATTAAAGTTTTCTAATTCAGGTTCAGAAAGATATAAAACAAAAGATTTATTACTTATCTCATCATTGAATAGAAGATTCTTATAGAAATTTAAATTAATAATTATGCTAAAAGAAAATTTACTATCTTCTTCTAAATCTTCTATTAATAGCTTTCCTTCATTATTTGTTATTTTGAAGTCTTCTTCATTTTCAGAAAAATATTCAATATAGTTTTTTCCATTTTCAGACTTTTTAATTTTAAAATTTGATTTTATAAATTTTACTTCTGTAGAAGTAATTTTATCTAATTCTATAGTGTATTTGTTAATTTTAGTACTGTTACCTAATCTATAACTATCTATATCGGTATCTTTTATATACTCTAACCCCCCATTTTGAATTCCTAATAAAAATAGAACAAAACCTAAAATTAACATTATTATAGAAGTTTTTAATACTTTATTATTCATACTTTTTACCTCTTCTTCTTGAAATATATGAAACAGTTTCTTTACATAAATTAATTAAAAAACTAACAATATATTTACCAGCTAAATATAACAATCCATTAAGCCCTAATATAATTAATCCGCACCCAAGAAGAAACATTCCTCCTGGAATAGATAAAAGAAAGATTGTAAATAGTCCTGCAATAAGGAACTTAAAACTAAAAAATATGCCAACTAAAGAAAGTGCAAATAATACAAAAATTATAGAAAGACAAATCATAAAAAAAGATAAAATTATACTAATCACAACAATTGTAGCTGGTATTCCAAATGGAGCAGCTAATATACAAAGTATGGCAATCAAAAAAGTTCTTAGTAGTTTATTTTCTCCAAAATTAAAAAGTTTGTTTTTCCCTTCGTTTTTACCTTCATTTTCATTTAACAACTTCGATAGAATTTCACTTGCAGCAGTACTTGGAGAACCCAATTCTCTTATTAAATCTTGTTCACCTTCAATTCCAACTTCTTCAAAATATTCTTCAAAATAATTCATAGTATCATCATAGTCTTTTTTAGGTAATCTCTTCAAATATTTTGATAGTTCTTTAAGATATTCTTCTCTATTCATTGAACACTCCTTCTATAATTATTTTGTCAACTTCATCTCTATACTCTATCCACTCAGATTTTAAAAATCTAAGCTGAGTTTTTCCACTAGATGTAATTCTATAATACTTTCTTTTTCTTCCATTAAATTCTCCATCATAAGTTGTTAAAAACTCATTTTGTTCCATCTTTTTTAAAATTGGATAAAGAGTTGATTCTTTTATATCTGAAATTTTTTTTACACTTTGACTAATTTCATATCCATAGGAATCTTTAATATCTAAAATTGATAGAATTAAACACTCAATCAATAATGCCGAAATTGGATAATACATATTTCACCTCTGTATAAATTTACAATATATAAATTTTTAATATATAAAATTTTTATATATTAATATTAGCACAAAAAATTTCTTTTGTAAATAGATTTTTTTAAAAAATTTTTAATTTGCATTTTTTCAATTGATAATGTTAAAATTATAATATTTTTTACAATTTTGTCCACAAAACTTAAAGATATTCACTATTTTTATAAAAGTTATCCACAAAATAAAGGGCAAAATATCCACTTATCCACAAGTTATTCAACTTATCCACAATTTTACATAAGGGTATTTACTTTTTTTATTATCATTTAGTCAATCATAATAATGATGTTACGTGATAAATTTACTCCTATAAAAAACACGTCAATAGCAAAAAAATAGTACAATCGTATGATAATATTGTATTATAGCATAAATTATTAGAAGGTTTCTTATACAACAAGACTTCTCACCCTTCGACGTCAATTTGCATCGGTTAAGCACATGAGAACCTTGTTACTTTGTAATAAAAAAGTTTATCAACATAAATTGATAAACTTCCTTTTTTAATATTAAGTTTTTATAAAATTATTTTTTATTTTTAAATAATTCTAAATAAAGAGTGTAAGCAGTATATCCAAAAACTGCAACTGCTCCAAGGTAAACTAAAACTGTTAAATATAACATAAAAGTTGAAGCCTTAGAAAACGCACTTTTTAAGATGAAATTTCCGATTTCTGTTACTAGAAGTCCACAAATGAAATATAAATTCTTTTTAGTATTTAAGAAATCATTTCTCTTATCAAGAATTGTAGTTTTGTAGTAGATAACTGCTAATAAAACTAATGATAAAAAGATTAAAACATGTGCAAAGTCTCTAAGATTAGCAACAGTTTTTAAAGATTCTAACTTAGACATAGTTTTTGTTAAATTTGCTACAACATTTTGTCCGTTTGAAGATGAGTTATTAAAACTACCAAAACTTATAAGTTTAATAATCATATAAAGTAAATTTAATGAAAATACGGCTGAAAATCCACAAATAATATAATCTAATAAGTTCTTTTTAGAAATAATTTCATCAAATTTTGCTTTAACGTCAACATGATCATTTGAACAGCTTTTGCAATCAGCCTTAGCTTCTTCTACTTTTTCTTCAATTTTTTCTTTAACTTTAGATTCTTCAGCCTTAGCTTCTTCTACTTTTTCTTGAACAGCTTCTTTAACTTGTTCTACTTTTTCTTCAACAACTTCTTTAGCCGCTTCTACTTTTTCTTTAACAACTTCTTTAGCTGATTCTACTTTTTCTTCAACAACTTCTTTAGCTGATTCCACTTTTTCTTCTACTTTATCAACTTCTAATCCTTCTTTTTCTAAATTATCCATGATATCCCCCTCTAATTATAATATTATATAATATTTTAACAATTATATTATACTTTTTTATTATACTATTACACAAACACTTTTTCAAGTAATTTTTATATAATATTATAGAAATTTAATAAAAAAAGCTGTTGCAAGTCGCAACAGCTTTTTATTATGCTTGTTTAGCTATTATATCCTTAACTTTCATAAGTCTTGTAATAGTAGCTCTTTCGTTTTCATCTAATTTCATTCTGATGAATTTAATTGTTTCTTCAAGATCTGGAATTGTTCTATACTCAAGAGCATTTACTCTTCTACGAGTTTTTTCAATTTCATCTGCCATAAGCTGACAAGCTTTTTCAACTTCAGCAAGTTCTAAAAGCATGTCCATTACCGAATGTAGTTCTAAAATCGCATCATCAAGTTCAGAAGATGTTTGAGCATAACCATAAGGGAAAATTGCTCCACTTGTTTCTGTTCTATCAAATTCCATTTTAGGAATATTTACACTCATTACATTCTTTGTTTCAATGGCAACAGATACTTGTTCTTTCGGAAAGGCCACAGCTTGTTCCAAAAATTCGGGACTCATAACAGCACTGGCTAAAAGAAAAGATTTAAATGAATTTGAGAGTTCTTTTTCAACTTCAATACGAAGTTTTTTGTTTTTTCTAATCATTTCTATAAATCTTCTCATAAGTTCATCTTGTTTATCTTTAAGAAGTTTATGACCTCTTTTAGCAGTTACAAGTCTACCTTTGAGATTTGAAAGAGCCATACGTGTAGGATTTACATTTAGCTTTGCCATCTATATCTCCCCTTTATTCTGTCTTTCCTAAATATTTATCAATATATTCCTCTCTAATTCTCTTAAGTTCTGTTCTTGGAACTATACTTAATAATTCCCAACCTAAGTTTAAAGTTTCTTCTATTGTTCTATTAGTTTCATATCCTTGGTCAACATATCTCTTATCAAAAGCATCTGCAAATTTTGCAAAAGCCTTATCAGCTTCAGACAATGCTGATTCACCTAAGATTACTGCTAATTCACGGGCTTCTCTACCAGATGCATATCCAGCATAGATTTGGTTCATTGTATCAGCATGATCTTCTCTTGTCTTTCCTTTTCCAATACCTTTATCTTTAAGTCTTGATAATGATGGAATTACAAAGATTGGTGGTTGAATACCTTGTTTGTATAATTCTCTTGAAAGAATAATTTGTCCTTCAGTGATATATCCTGTAAGGTCAGGAATTGGGTGAGTAATATCATCTTCAGGCATTGTTAAAATAGGAATTTGTGTAATTGATCCCGGTCTTCCTTTAAGTCTTCCGGCTCTTTCATAAATTGTTGAAAGGTCAGTATATAGGTAACCTGGATATCCACGACGTCCTGGAACTTCTTTTCTGGCTGCAGAAACTTCACGAAGTGCTTCAGCATAATTTGTAAGGTCAGTTAAGATTACCAAAACATGCATTCCTTTTTCAAACGCTAAATATTCTGCACAAGTAAGAGCCATACGAGGAGTTGCAATTCTTTCGATTGCAGGGTCATTAGCAAGGTTCATAAATAGAACAGCTCTATCTATCGCACCAGTTTTTGTAAAGTCATCAATAAAGAATTGAGCTTCTTCAAAAGTGATACCCATTGCCCCGAATACTACGGCGAATTTTTCTCCACCACCAAGTACTCTTGCTTGTCTAGCAATTTGTGCTGCTACATTGTTATGAGGAAGACCTGAACCTGAGAAAATAGGTAACTTTTGTCCTCTAACTAATGTATTAAGTCCATCTATTGTAGAAATACCTGTTTGAATAAATTCTGAAGGATAGTCTCTTGATACAGGGTTAATTGGAGAGCCGTTAATATCAATCTTCATTTCAGGAATAATCTTAGGTCCTTTATCAATAGGATTACCAAGTCCGTCAAAGATTCTACCAATCATATCTTCAGAAACACCAAGTTCAAGTGGATGACCTAAAAATCTACAAGTTGTATCTCTTAGGTTAATTCCTGATGAGCCTTCAAACAATTGAACCATTGCTTTATCGCCATTAATTTCAAGAACTTTTCCTCTTCTCTTTTCTCCGTTTTGAAGTCTAACTTCAACTAACTCTTCGTACTTAACTCCTTCGACACCTTCAACAACCATCAAAGGTCCTACTACTTCTTTTACTGTCTTATACTCTTTAAGCATTAGAGTTACCTCCTTCGCTTATTAATTTTTCAATATCAGCTTTAACTGTTTCAAATAATGTGTCAAATTTTTCTAATTCATTTTCAGAAATATTTTTACTTCTTGTTATTCCTTCACGAGAATTAATCTTCAAAATTTCATCAAGATAAACACCTGAATTTAAAGCTTTTTTAGCTTCTTCATAGAATCCTAAAATAACTTCTAACATTTTGAATTGTTTTGGAAGTGAACAATAAGTATCAACTTCATGGAAAGCATTTTGTTGTAAGAAATCTTCTCTTAAAGACTTAGCAACTTCAAGCTTTAATTGATCTGCTTCTGAAAGTGAATCTCTACCTACAAGACGTACAACTTCTTGTAAATTAGATTCCTCTTGTAAAAGTGCCATTGATTGAATTCTATGTTCTGAGAATTTTTTATTTATATTTTCATCCATAAATTTATCCATTTTATGTTGATATAATGAATAAGAGTTCAACCAGTTAATAGCTGGGAAATGTCTTCTGTATGACAATGCATAGTCAAGTCCCCAGAATACTTTTACAATTCTAAGTGTAGCTTGTGAAACAGGTTCAGAAATATCTCCACCTGGAGGAGAAACAGCTCCGATTACAGTTAAAGCACCTTCTCTATCTTCACCTAAACATTTAACAAATCCAGCTCTTTCATAGAAGTCTGCAACTCTTGATGCAAGATATGCAGGGTAACCTTCGTCACCAGGCATTTCTTCAAGACGACCAGACATTTCACGAAGCGCTTCTGCCCAACGAGATGTTGAGTCAGCCATAAGTGCTACTGAATATCCCATATCTCTAAAGTATTCCCCAATAGTAATACCTGTGTATATAGAAGCTTCACGAGCAGCTACTGGCATGTTAGAAGTATTTGCTATAAGAACTGTTCTTTTCATAAGTGATTCGCCAGTCTTAGGGTCAATAATTTCTGGGAATTCCATAAGAACGTCAGTCATTTCGTTTCCACGTTCTCCACAACCTACATAAACAACAATTTCTGCATCTGCCCATTTAGCAAGTTGGTGTTGAACAACTGTTTTTCCTGAACCGAAAGGTCCTGGAATAGCAGCAGCTCCACCTTTTGCAACTGGGAAGAATGTATCTATAATTCTTTGACCTGTTACAAGCGGTCTAACTGGATCCAATTTTCTTGAATATGGACGTCCACGACGAACTGGCCATTTTTGAATCATATTTAATTCTTTAATTCCATTTTCAGTTTCAATTTTGCAGATAATTTCATCAACAGTATGTTCTCCTGAATTAATTTCTACAATTTTACCACTTACTGATGGTGGAACCATAATCTTGTGAGAAACAACTGATGTTTCTTGTACTGTACCGATTACATTTCCTTCTGAAACTTCATCTCCAACATTTACTGTTGGTACAAAATCCCATTTCTTTTCTCTATTTAATGGTAATACACTTACACCTCTTAAAAGAAAATCTCCTGCTTTCGCTTGAAGAGCTTCAAGAGGTCTTTGAATACCGTCGAACATTTGTTCTATCATTCCAGGTCCAAGTTCAATAGAAAGTGGACTACCTGTTGATACTACAACATCTCCAGGTCCTATACCAGTTGTTTCTTCATAAACTTGGATTGAGGCTTTATCGCCCCTCATTTCTATAATTTCTCCAATGAGCTTATTATCAGAAACTTCAACAACATCATATACGTTCGCATCTTCCATACCTTCTGCAACTACAAGAGGTCCGGAAACTTTAATAACTTTACCGACTTTCAATATAAGCCCTCGCTTTCTATAATATATTTGATCCAACAGCTTTTTCAACATTCTTGTTGATATTATCTAAGCCTATATTCAAACTACCTCTATTGCTAGGTATTAAAATTACTGCTGGAATAACTTCATTGTTATATCTTTGAATAGTTTCTGGAATTTCTTGTGCTAATTGTTCAGTAACAAAAATAATTCCATATTCTTCTTTTGCTAGTTTGTCAATAATTCTTCTGGCCTCATTACCTTCGATTGCAGTAAATACATGAACTCCAAGAGCTCTAAAGGCAAGAACTGAATCCTTATCGCCAATTACAGCTATCTTATACATAAACTTCACGCAACCTTTCCTTAATAAAATCAGCAGATAATCCATTGACTTTTCCTACTAAAATAAGTCTTAAGTTCTTAATTTCCATTTCTTTAGCAAAAAGGAAACTAAAAATAACTTCTGCTCCATAATGGATGGATTTAGCTTTTCTTACAATTTCAACTAAATAGTCATCCATACTTTTTTCAAAACTATTAAGAGAATTAGTATTTTTATACTCTTCAACAATTTTAGAAAGAACTCTACCAATTTTATATGCTTTTAGCTTAATAGGTAAAATTTCTATATCTTCATAGAACATATCTAAAATCTTATCAGTTTCAACATCTCCACCTTTAATTAGAACTTTTTCTAAAGTTTCCTTTACTTGATTTTGTTTTCTACATCTTATGAAAGTTCTAAGATTTATAAAATCAATCATAGCTTTAAAATATTCTGTAATCATTTCAAGCTTAAATTCTTCAGCTAAACTTAAAACTTTTTCAAAATATTTTTTATCTATAAAGATATCAATGTCTTGAGGGTCCTTAGTAGTTTCAAAGAAATCTAAACATTCCTTAAAATCTTTGGATAATCCCTCATCATTCTTTAAAGCTAATTCTCTAAATGCTTCAATTTCATTACCATCTAACATACAATACATGGAGTCAAATTTTTCTTTTAAAATATTTTCTTTTACCAAAACTTTTAAGTTATGATAATCATATTTACAAGAAAGTATTTCAACTAAGGACTTCTCTGGAGAAATTTCCATTGCCTCTTTGTATGTCTTATTCAAAACTTCTGATAAAACCTGTTCATAATTCTCTGGTCTATCTAGTTTTGAAAGTTCGCTTGAATAAGAAGTTTCATTTAGCAACTTAATTGCATCTTCAAGATTTTTTGCATCTGCAAGTCTTTGAAGTTGTTGTTTAGTAAGGAGTTTTTTCTCAGCATGACGAATTCTAACACTTGATTGGATAAAATTTTCTCTATCCATAATACACCTCCTATTAACTAAATAACTTTTCTGCTACTTCTTGTTCCAAGTCTTCCTTTACTAAATCTATTAAACTTGAAAATTCGTTATTTAAAATTATTTTTCCATTTCTTAGTGAAAATCCACTTTCAACAGTATCTTCTGAAACCTTAATTCCAAATAATTTTTCTCCTGCAAGTTTCTTTTCACTTTCTGTAAGAATAATTTCACTATCTTCTTTAACTTCTAATTTTTTTAGAGAATTTTCTACAAAACTTAAATAATCTTCATGATTTAATGTTTTTAATTTTTCTTTAGTCAATTCAAAAACTTTATTTATCATTTCTTGTTTTGCAACCAAAACCATATCTCTTGCTGTTAAACTTGAGTTTGAGATTATTCTATCTTTAGATTGTGCGCCCTCTACTTTTGCTTTTTCAACTATCTTGTCAGCATTTTTTTGAGCTTCACTTTCTGTTTTTCCAACAAGATCTGCAACTTCACTTTTAGCATCTTCTACTATTTTTTTTGATTCATTTTCAGCATCTTGAAGGATTTCATCTATTATATTGTCCAAATTAGACATTAAATCACATCCTTTTTAATTTATTTAATGCTTATTAACTGAATGTAACGCTTGAAAGTAGTAAGAATGACATTGCAAATGCTAAGATTGCATAAGTTTCAACCATTACTGCAAGGATAATACCTTTTGTTTGATGTTCTTCGTTTTTAGCTAAGATATTAATACCTGCAACAGCAACTCTTGCTTGGTAATAAGCTGATTTTAATCCAACGAAACCAACTGGTAATGAAACCATAACATAGTATAAACCTTCAACTAAGCTCATATCTACTCTTAATTTAAACATTATGAAAAGTCCAATTACAAATCCGTAAAGTCCTTGTGTACCTGGTAATAATTGTAATACCATTGCTTTACCAAATTTTTCTGGTTCATCAATAACTAATCCTGCAGCAGCTTCCCCTGCCATTTGAACACCTCTTGCAGATCCAATACCTGCTAATAATACAGCTAGTGCTGCTCCTAATATACCAAATACAACTCCACCATTTTGTGCTAATACAGCCATAAAATCTTTCATAACAAAATCTCCTTTTCGTTTGTTTTTTTATTTTTATTTTAGAATTATTTTACTTCTATATATTTATTTTCACTTCTAAATTTCTTAAATGCTTTTCCGCCACCTTCATAGAATTTACTGAAAAATTCTACATACATAAGTCTTGAAGTATGAACATAAGCTGATAAGAAACTTAAGAATATATTAAATAATTGAGCAAATACGAAAACTATTACTCCAAAAATAATACCTACAATTCCTCCGCCTACAAGCATTTTTACGATAATATTAATTGCTACAGCAATAAATCCACCTGCAAGTCCAAGAGCCATAAGTCTTAAATATGAAACAAAATCACCTATATATGAAGTTATTCCATACAGTGAATATAATCCACCGGCTATTCTTCCAGCAATGCTTTTTGAATCTCTAGCTCCGAATGCAATGATTCCTAACATACCAACTATCATTCCATAAAATGCTATTGTATTTACTATACTTGGAAGTGTTATTACCTTTCCAACAATAACTAAAATAACAGTTGTTAAAGTTAAGTACCAAAGGAATACATCGTAGAATGCATCCATAGGCATACCGTTTTTAATTAAAACATATGCTTTCATTCCTAATCCAAAAGCTAAATGTACTCCACCAAATGCTAAAGATAACATCAAAACAGTCATAAAGTCTTTTGATGAGTCCAATATTTGAGTTGGTAAAGTAATCAAATCACCGAAAGCTGAACCGTAAATTAATCCCCATATCATAGTTGAAAAACTAAGGGCAAAGAAAAATTTTAAAAATTTCTTTGTTGAATCATTAAACTTCAATGTCATTAATGCTAATCCTGAACCAACAAATAAAATCAATCCATAAGCAAAGTCTGCAACCATCATTCCAAAGAATATCCAATAAAATATTGATAATATAAATGTAGGATCGACTTCATTATATTTTGGAAGAGCATACATATTTGTAACTGATTCAAAAAGTGATGCTATTTTATTATTCTTTAAGATGATTGGAACATCCGGATCATCTTTTTTAGCATCTTCAATTTCTAGATAAACCTTAGATGCTGAAAGTTTTTCAAGCAGTTCCTTAAAATCATTCTCTTTGTCAGCAGGAATATATCCTTGGATAATATCTAGCTTATCCGTAGCTTTAAAATTTGAAACCACTGTATTTCTTAGAGATAAATTTTGATAGTACTCATAAATACTTTGCATCTTTTGAAGATTAACTGTAAATTTTTTAATTTCATCAGTCAACTTAGAATTTTCTTCTTCTAAGATTTTCTTTTCATCTTCTAGTCTTTGAATTTCTTCGGAAACTACACCTTTGATTTCAAGATTAACTTCAGAAAAACTATTTAATCTTAAATTTTCATAAACTGCTTCTTTTTCAAGCTGATTTGTAAAGATAATACAATATGAATTTCTACCAACAATATCTATTTCTTCAAAATATGTTGATTTTAAATCAACTATTGAAGTTCTAAATTTTTCAAGACTCTTTGTTGGCAAGTATCCCATAATGAATTTTAACTTCCTAAATGAATTCAAATCTTCAATAGGTTCTTTAATAGACTTCCAAGGTGATATCTCTTTGATGGAATTGTCTATGGCTGTAATCCTTTGATTGTTTGAATCAATCTTTTTACTAATCTCACTCAATTCATTAAAATCTGTAATATAATCATAAGAATTAGCCTCTTTTTCAAGTTCATTAAATGTATAAACTACGGGACCTTTCTTCAAAGCGGATAAACCTTTTTCCTTCTCAACGAATCTCCCTACATAATCAATCATCCATTTTATTCTTGTAGATTCTTCTACATAGTTATTACCTACTGTAGATACTTCTACATCTTTAAGATAATCAAATTGCTCAATAGGATCAGATTTCGAAAAGTTTACATAACCAAATCTTTGAAGTTCTTCTAGCAATCGCTTTCTCTCAGCTTCAAAAGCAAACAAAGTGAATTTCTTCATCTTAACTATTGCCATTTACACTCACAATCCTCTCTACTATTGAATTAACCACAGATTCTAACTTTTTGTCGTCAACAGATTTAATGAGATCCACGTCAATCCTAGCTTTTTCAATAACAGGTTTTGCTAGCATTTCTCCCTCATTAATTAAGCTAAACTTGATTTCTTCGGCTTTTTTATTAGCACCGCTAATAACTTTTTCAGAAATGCTTTCACACTCTTTTTCTGAATTCTTCTTCAAAGCAATCGCTTGTTGTTTCGCTTCGTCAATTAAGGATTTCGCTTTCATCTCTGCTTCTTTAACTCTGTTTATAGCATCAGTAGTCATTTCATCACCTCCTAATATTGAACGATATTTTAAATTTAAATTAAAAATAACATTTTCATGACTATTACAACAAAAAAATTTTTTATAATTAATACTAATTTAAAACGCCGTTTTGTATGTTACGATAAAACAAAGTTGTTTTTTTTCAAAAAATCAAAAATTCTTCCCCATTTTAATCGTAACACTATTATAAACCCTTTCTCGTTTTTTTTCAAGTATTTTTTATAAAAAATCTTTTTCACAAACAATATTTTTATTAGTTGGAAACATAAAATTTACGTTATTTTTCCTATGTTTAATATATTACAAAAATCAATTAATGTCAATGATAAATAAGAAAGAACACTGTTAATAAATATTCAAATTTCAATAAAAGCTCATCTTTTTGCGACAGCATTTCAGCTTATTTTTTCCATAAATTAACTTTATTTTAAAAATTTTTTTATTTTTGTTTTTTTATCCCACTTATAATATGATAAATAACCAATATTGGATGGTAAATCAACATTCTAGGTCCAGAAAATTTCATTATTTTTTTGATTTTTTCTTTCATTTGTGGACTATAGCATGGAGTTTTACAATTTGAACAAAAAGTTTTAGTTTCCATATATCTACAATGGTCAATCCTTTTCAAAGAATAATCTAAAACTTCTTTACATTCGTCACATAATTCCACATTTTTATGATTTTTCTTGCAATAAAGTCTTATCATTTCTGTTATTACTTTTTTCTCTCTATTTCTTTTCTTTTCAATATTTTTCTTCATAAATTTATTCTTTAAATTCTATAATTTGCCTTTCAACATCTACTTTTGCATTTACTCCAAAAGGAATTATACATCTTGGAGTGCTGTGTCCCACATTTATATTATATACAATGGATAAATCTTTGTTTTTTATTTCATCTAAAAGAATTTGTTTATACTCTTCATAATACTCTTCATTTTGTGGCTTTCCGATAATCAAACCTGAAACAACATCAAATATTCCATATTCTTCAAGTTTAAGAATCATCTTTCTAAATAGCTCAGGTTTAGGTTTTTCTTCGCTTGTTTCAAGAAGTAGAATCTTATCACTCCACTCATCTAAATTTGGAAATATTTCATATTTTTTACACAGATATACTGAATCTTCATATCTTGTATTATCAAAAATATCAAATATAGACTCTAGACATCCTCCCAATATTTTACCTTCAAATTTTGCACTTCCTCTTAATAATTCAAATCCTCTATTAGGATGTTCTGCCATAGAAATTCCAATACCATTTTTACTAAAGTCTTCTCTCTCATTATACCAAACATCACTAGGAAATATTTTTTTAATTTTTCCATAAGTAATTAATTCTTCAAAGAAATGCTTAGAATAAGATAACATTTCATTTGATAATTCACAAATATCAGGTAAAAATGCTTGACCATAAAATGTTTTTATTCCTACTTTATTAAGCATGAAATGATTAATTGTTGTATCAGAAAAACCTAAAAATATTTTCTGCTTTACTGCCATTTCTAATTCATTATTTTCAAACAGATAAGGCAATAATCTATAAGTATCATCTCCCCCTATTGCACATAATATCATATCAATTGAATCATCATTAAAAGCATCTATTAAATCTTTTGCTCTTGCTTTTGGGTTATTTTTTAAAAATTCAATACCCTTTGTTGAGTTAGGTAAAAATTCAACTTCTATTCCATATTTTTTAAGTCTTTCAATTCCAATTCTAACTTCATGAGAGACAAAATCTTCGCCCAATATCCCACTAGATAAACTTACAACGCCTATTTTTCTTACTTTCATATATACCGCCTTAGAAAAAAATCAGCTAATAACCGACCAAAAGGTCGGTTATTACGCCGATTATTTTAAATTTATTCTATTTACACTTTTTTCGATTAAGTTTATGATATAGTAACCTTTTGTATCTCCCTTTCTTGGAAGAGTTGTACTACCTGGATTCAACACAGTTATTCCATCAACTCTTTCTCTTATGTGCACATGAGTATGCCCAAAAAGAGCATAGTCAGCTCCGACTTCTTTAGCTTTTTCAACAATTTTATCAATACCATTATCAACATCATAATTATGACCATGAGTTAAAAAGAATTTCTTTCTTCTAATTTCTAAAACTAATTCTTCTGGTACATCTTTTGAATTCTCATCACAGTTTCCAGCAACTGCATAAATTTCCATTCCAGTTATTTGTTCAATTTTTTTCGCATCTGAAGCATAATCTCCAAGATGTAGAACTATATCAACCTTATTTCTTTGTAAGCTATATGCTACTGGAAGTACAATTCCATGAGTATCACTAACAACTGCTATTATCATATTTATCACCTAAAATATTTTTTAAATCTTCTAATGCTCTTTTTCTATGACTAAATTTATTTTTTTCTTCAGGCTCAATTTCTGCCAAAGTTTTATCCATATTTTCAGGAACGAAAATCTTATCATATCCAAAGCCATTTTCTCCACGTTCTTCTAATGAAATAGTACCCTTTAAAATACCCTTTGCAACATATTCTTCTCCGTTTTCATCAACAAAAACCATTACTGTTTTAAAATATGCGCTTCTATCTGTTTTACCTTCAAGATTTTTTAAAAGTTTTTTTCTATTGGCATCACTATCTCCATGATCTCCAGCATATCTTGCAGATAGAACTCCTGGCTCTCCATTTAAAGCATTTACAAAAAGTCCAGTATCATCAGCTAAAACAGCATATGAACAGTATTCTCTTAATTTTTCTGCTTTAAGTTTTGAATTTCCTTCAAGTGTATCATAAATTTCTTCGAATTCTTCAGTAACACCTAATTCACTTTTAGTTACTATTTCAAAATCGTATTTATTTAAAATATCAAATATTTCTTTAATTTTATTCTTATTATCTGTAGATAATGCTACCTTTTTCATTAAACTAACCTTTCTAAAATTAATTCATTGAATTTTTGAGGGTTTCCCTTACCTTTAGAAGCCTTCATACATTGTCCCATTAAGAATCCTAAAGCTCTATCTTTTCCATTCTTATAGTCTTCTATTGAAGATGGATTATTCTTTAAAACTTCTTCAACTATCTCAATTAATGCGCTGTCATCAGAAATTTGGATTAATCCTCTTTCTTCAACAACTTTTAGTGGATCAAAATCTCCTTCTTCAAATAATTCTCTAAGAAGTTTTTTACCAACATTAGCATTAATTTTATTTTCTTTTACTAATTTTAATAGACTTGCAAAAGATTCGATATTTAATGGAATTTCTTCAAATTCAATTTCTAAATCTTTAACTCTTCTTAACACATCAGAAAGTAACCAGTTTGATACTAGAGTTGCATCATCAACCTTTTGAACAACTTTTTCAAAATATTCAGATAAATATTTATTTTGAGTTAATACATTTGCATCATATTCTGAAAGTTTGTATTCACTTAAAAATCTATTTTTCTTACTCTTTGGAAGTTCTGGCATTCTTTCTTTAATTTTTTCAACAAAATCTTTTTCAAGTTTGATATATGGAATATCAGGCTCAACACTAAATCTATAATCATTTCCTTCTTCTTTATGACGCATAATTATAGTTTCTAGCTTTGATTCATCCCAACGTCTTGTTTCCTTTTCGCCAACTATTTTATTATTAACATTTTCTATATGTCTTTTTTGTTCATATTCCATAGCACGAAGTGCAGCCTTAAATGAGTTTAAGTTTTTAATTTCAGTAATTTTAGTTTTAAAACCACTTTCTTCATCAACAACATTTAAGTTTACATCACAACGAAGAGATCCTTCTTCCATTTTAACATCTGAAATTCCAAGATACTTAATTGTTTCTTTTAAATTTGTTAAAAACGCAATAGCTTCTTCAGGACTATTCATATCAGGTTCTGATACAATTTCAATTAGTGGAACTCCAGCTCTATTATAGTCCATAAGAGTATGACCACTTTCATTATGAATTGATTTTCCTGTATCTTCTTCAATATGAATTCTTTGTAATCTAAGTTTTTTAACTCCGTTTTCAGTATCAATTTCTATATATCCATTTTTACAAATAGGAGTTCTCTCTTGAGTAATTTGATAACCCTTAACCAAGTCTGGATAAAAATATTTTTTTCTATCCATTTTCATATCCATAGAAATTTCACAATTAAAGGCATTACCAGCCATAATTGCATATTCAATAGCTCTTTTATTTATTCTTGGAAGAGTTCCGGGATGACCTAAACATGTAGGACATACATTAGTATTTGGAGGACAACCATATTCATTTTTACAACCACAGAACATTTTTGTATCAGTTTGTAATTCAACGTGAATTTCAAGTCCTATTATTGTCTTTAAACTCATATTAAAGCCCCCTTTCAAAATTCATTGCAAGATTTAATAATTTTTCATCATCAAATCTCTTAGCTATAAATTGAACGCTTCCGCCAATTTTCTTAAGATTTAAAGGAACAGAAATAGCAGGAAGACCTGCAAAGTTAACTGGAACATTAAAAGTATCTCCAGCATAAGATTTTAAAGCATTATCCTTTTCAGCACCTATCTTACCAGGAAGACAAGTAGTTGTTGGAGTTAAAATAAAATCATATTCTGTAAGAACTTTATTTACTTCTTTACTAATCAAATCTCTAACTTTCAAACCTTTTTTATAAAGTACTTGGTTATTAGAACTTGCTAAATAGAAAGTTCCCATTGCAATTCTTCTTTGAACTTCTTCTCCAAAACCTTCACTTCTTGTATTTGTAAATAATTCTCTTGTTGAGTCATAATTTTCAGTTCTATATCCATATCTGATACCGTCAAATCTAGACATATTACTTGAAACTTCAGCACTCATAACAACATTATATACATTTGTTGAATGTTTAATATATTTAAAATCTACTTCTTCAATTATTGCACCTTGACTCTTTAAATTTTCGATAGCTTTTTTATAATCACTTAGAACAACATCATCAATTTCATATTCTTCAATATTAGAAACAGTCGCAATTTTTAGCCCTTTGATTGAAAAGTTATTATCTTCTTTAAAATCAACAGTATCTCTCATAGTAACTGCATCCATCTTATCAACTCCACCAATTGTATTTATAACAGGTAAAATTGATTTAACATCATTTGATAAAATACCAACTTGGTCTAAACTGCTTGCCATTGAAACAACACCATATCTTGAAATCATTCCATATGTTGGTTTGTAACCTACACAAGCACAGAAAGACGCAGGATTTCTTACAGAGCCACCTGTATCAGAACCTAAACTAATCATCGCAAGGTCAGCACTTACACTACTTGCAGAACCTGAAGAAGATCCTCCTGGTATTAAACTATCATCTAGAGGATTTTTTGTTGCTCCAAAATAAGAAGTTTCACCTGAACCTCCCATTGCAAACTCATCCATATTCACTTTTCCTAAGATTACAGCATCTTCTTCTAAAAGTCTATCAATAATTGTAGCATTAAAAATCGGAGAATAATTTTCTAGAATTTTTGAGCCACATGTATTTTTATATCCCTTAACTAAAATATTGTCCTTAATGGAAACAGAAATTCCAAAAAGAGATCCTAATTTTTCTTTATTCTTTAATTTATTATTTAAAAATTCAACTCTTTCCATAACTTTTTCTTTTGAAAAATCAAGGAAAATATTTAATTCTATTTTATCTTCAATTCTCTTTATAACATCATTATAAAAGGAAACTAGATCCACTTTACCACTGATAAAATCTTCTCTTATACTTAAAATATCCATTATTTCACAACCCTTTGTAATCTAAAATATCCATACTCTTTGTCACTTGCATTTAAAAGCGCATCTTCTCTTGAAATACTTTCTTCAACAACATCTTCTCTCAATGGGCTGTTGTGTTCAACAACTATTTCTAGTTCTTCACATTCTGAAGTATCAAGTTCCATAATTTCATTAGCAAAAACAAGAACATCATCAAACTTTTTAGCAATAACATCAAGTTCGTTTTCTTCTACATTCAAGTTTGCAAGATAATAAATTTTCTTTACTTCTTCCTTACTAACCATAAAAATCTCCTATCTGAAATATTAATTCTTAAGTATTATTTTAACACATTTTTACCAAAAAAACAAAAAAGGCTGATTTTTAAAAACAGCCACATTCCTTATTTAAACAGTATATTTCAACTTTCTTTTCATATTTAATTTTTTAAACTTTTTAATTTGAGTATCCTTAACTTTTGGTTCCTCAATTTTTTGACTCATCTTTCTATATTCAGTCTTAAAATATGTCAAAATAGATTCAAAGCTTTTATTTAAAACTTCGTTATCTGACAAATTTAAATCCTCTAAAGCTCTATCAATTAAATTCTCATGGAATTCATCGTGAATCTTTAAAATATCTCTTGCCTTATCAGTTATTTCAACTCTAACAACTCTTCTATCTTCTTTATCCACATATTTTGTTAAATATCCTTTTTTAATAAGTCTACTTGCATTTACTGAAAGAGTTCCCTTTGTAACTAACATTGCATCTGCAATATTTCCAATTGTATTATTTTCAATCTTTGAAACATTTTCAAGTAGATGAACTTCATACATTGTTAAAGGTACTCCCTTTTCTTTCATATATTTTTCTTGTATATATAATATGAAATTAAATAAATCGACTAATAATTCATTTAATGTCTGTCTGGTTTTGCACTCCGCCATTTTCATCCTCCTAAATTCTATTAAAAGTATATAATAGTATTTTCTTTTAGTCAATATACAAAATCAATATAGTTGTTTTTTTCATTAAATTTATATATAATTACAATATGAAAACTATACAAAACAACTTAAATATACAAGAGATTAAACAAAATCTAAAGTATGAACATGATATTGAAATTTTTGACAGTATTGATTCAACAAATAAATATCTAAAATCAAAAATAAATGAAAAAAAATATGGTACTATTGTTATCAGTAATGAGCAGACAAATGGTTATGGAAAAAAGAGTAGACAATTTATGTCTAATAAAGATATTGGAATATATATGTCTATTTTAATCAATCCAAATTGCTTAATAGAGGAGAGTTTAAAAATCACAATTTTAACCAGTGTCGCTATTCTTTCAGCAATAAAATCTGTTTGTAATTTAGATGTAAAATTAAAATGGGTCAATGATATAATTCTAAATGATTTAAAGATCGGTGGCATTCTATGTGAAAGCCAAATTAACCTTAATACTAACATCATTGACAATATGGTTATAGGAATTGGAATAAATGTAAAAAAATTTGATTTTCCTTCAAGTTTAAAAAATATTGCAACATCAATAGAAAATAATATAAATAATGATATTTCAAGAAACAAACTGATTTCTGAAATAATTAATTTCTTTGATTCATATTTTTTAGAAAAGGAAGATTATCTTAAAATCTACAAAGAAAATTCTTATGTACTTGGAAAAGAAATATCAGTAATTCAAAATGATAAACAATTCAATGCAAAAGCTATTGATATTGATGATAACGGCTCTTTAATAGTCCAAGCTCAAGATAAACTAATCAAATTAATTAGTTCAGATATAAGTATAAGATAACTCTTATACTTATATCTTTTTTTTAATTTCCTACAGAACAGATTATTTCCCCACTACAAACAACCTTATTTTCTACCATTGCGCAAACATCAGCAATATAGATATTTGCTTTACTATTAACTAGTTTTACCTTCAAAGTAAGTACATCTCCTGGTAGAACCATTTGTTTAAATCTCATTTTATTAATTCCAGCAAAATAACCAATTTTACCTTTATTTTCCTCTTTACTAAGAAGTAAAACACATCCAGTTTGAGCCAAAGCCTCAACAATTAAAACTCCTGGCATAACATGTTTATTAGGAAAATGTCCCATAAACTGCATTTCATTAGCACTTACACATTTTGTTCCAACTATCTCAGTTCTTTCTTCATTAATAAAATCAATTCTATCTACAAGTAAAAACGGATATCTATGTGGTATTATTTCTTGAATTTCATTTGAATTATAAACCATATTAGTCCTCCCATTTTTTCAATATTATACTTGCATTATGTCCACCGAAACCTAAGGAATTACTCATAGCATATTTAATATTCTTTTCTAATCCCTTATTTTTAACGATATTCAAATCACATTCTTCATCAATTTCCTTTGAATTTAATGTTGCAGGAATATATGAATTTTTTAATGCTAATGTTGTAATTAAAGCTTCAACAGCTCCACTTGCTCCAAGCAAATGTCCTGTAGCAGATTTTGTAGAACTAACTAATACATCTTTATAGTTTTCGCCAAAGGCATATTTTATTGCCAATGTTTCTGACTTGTCATTTAAAGGAGTACTTGTTCCATGGGCATTGATATATCCTATATCTTTTGCTTCAATTCCAGCATCACTAATAGCATTTAACATTGCTTTTCCAGCGCCACTACCATCACTTAAAGGAGCAGTAATATGATTAGCATCACATGAATTTCCATAACCTACAACTTCAGCATAAATTTTAGCATTACGTTTTAAAGCATGTTCCAATTCTTCAAGCACTAAAACTGCACTTCCCTCTCCCATTACAAATCCATTTCTTTCTTTGTCAAAAGGAATACTAGCTCTATTTTTATCTGTACTTTCACTTAAAGCTCTCATACTAGCAAATCCCGCTACAGCAAGTGGTGTTATTGATGCTTCACTTCCCCCAGCAAAAACAATATCCATATATCCATCTCTAATTTTCAAAAAGCCTTCTCCAATTGCATTTGTTCCAGCAGCACAAGCAGTAACAACACTACTACAATATCCTCTTGCATCCAAGTCAATCGCTACAGTTCCTGCTGCAATATTAATTAATGCCATAGGAATAAAATATGGAGATACTCTACTTGGACCCTTTTCATTCAATACATTTTCACAATTTGAAATAGTTTCAATTCCACCTATTCCACTTGCTAGGATAACTCCAGTTCTATCTCTATCAAAATCTTGAAGATTAGAATCTTCAAAAGCTTGTTTTGATGCTATTCTTGCAAACTTTACAAAACGATCATTAAATTTCAAATCACGTTTATTGTAATATTTTTCAAAATCTAAATCCTTAATTTCAGCAGCAAGTTTTACCTTATGTTCGCTTGTATCAAAAAAAGTAATTTCATCAATTCCACATTTTCCATTTTCTATAGAATTCCAAAGTTCTTCTTTATCATTTCCAATTGGTGAAACAACACCCAATCCACTTATAACAACTCTTCTTTTCATATCACACCTACATTATCATTCCACCGTCAACATTTATTACTTGACCTGTTATATATTTTGATTCATCACTAACTAAAAAATTAACTAAATTTGCAACGTCCTCTGGACTTCCCATCTTATTCATAGGGATTGATTTTAAAACACTTTCTTTAACAGTTTCAGAAAGTTGATCTGTCATTTCAGTTTCTATAAAACCAGGAGCAACTGCATTACATCTAATATTTAAGGAAACTAATTCTCTAGCAACAGATTTAGTTAACCCTAAGATTCCTGCCTTACTTGCGGCATAATTAACCTGTCCAATATTTCCAGAAAGTCCAACTACACTTGAAATATTAACAATTACACCAGTTTTTTGTTTCATCATAATTCTTGAAACATTTTTAATACAATTAAAGCATCCTTTTAGGTTAACATCTATTACCTTGTCAAAATCTTCTTCACTCATTCTTAAAATTAATGTATCTCTTGTAATACCAGAGTTATTTACTAAAACATCTACTCTGCCCATTTCTTTTACAACTTCTTTAAACATGAGTTCAACTTCTTCAAAATTTGAAATATTACATTTATATAAAAGAACTTTAACATTATATTCTTCACATATTTTTTTTACTTCAAGAGCTTTTTCGTAGTCAGAATTATAGTTTATTACTACATCATATCCTGATTTGGCAAGTTTAATAGAAATAGCTTTACCTATTCCACCACTTCCTCCTGTAACTAATGCAACCTTATTCATTTAATAATTCAACCACCTTTCCAATGGACTCAAGATTTTCAACTGAATAAATATTCACATCTGGATTAATTTGTTTTACCAGACCACTTAAAACTTTTCCAGGTCCTATTTCTATAAAAGTATCTACACCATTTTCAATCATAAACTCAACGCTTTGCATGAATTTTACACTTGACTTAATTTGATTTTTCAAAAGGATTTTTACATCCTCATCACTTGTCTTTCCAACAGTATTAAATACTATTTTTTTATTTGGCTCTTTAAAATCAACCTCTTTTAATACAGTGAATAATTCCTCACTTGCATTATTTAAATAACTTGAATGAAAAGCTCCACTTACATTTAGTTTTTTAGACTTATATCCTAAATCTTTTAACTTTAAAATAGCTTCATCTATTCCTTCCATACTTCCTGTAATTACAATCTGTTTTGGACTATTATAGTTTGCTATTTCTACATTTTTTATATCTTTAATTACATCTTCAATTACTTTTGCTTCACAACTAAAAATCGCAGCCATACCAGTATTTTTAGGAACAGCATTAGACATTATTTCACTACGCTTTCTAACAAGCTCTAAAACATCTTTTACAGATAGTGCATCACTATATGCTAAAGCTGTATATTCCCCTAAACTCAATCCTGCCGCATACTCACAATCAATGCCATGGCTTTTTAAAACTTTAGCTATTCCTAAAGATACTGCGACTAAACATGGTTGGGCATTTAAAGTATTATTTAAGTCTTCAGCAGGACCTTCAAAACAAATTTTTTGTAAATTTGAAGGTAAATATTCAAATACTTCTTTAAATGCCGAACTGTCTGCCAATTCTTGTCCCATTCCTACATATTGTGCGCCTTGACCGGCAAATAAAAATGCTATCTTCATATAATCACCTCAATTCATTATTAGCTTCAGAAACCAATTCTGAAATTAATTCTTTAACAGTTGTTATCTTATCAATTCTATAAGCATTAGTCCCTGAAAATATTAGTCCATTATCAATATCACCTTTAACAGCATTTATCAAAGCTTCTGTTATACAATAAACTGTATTTTTAGGATTACATGGTAAAATACAATCAACACAATATCTAACAGGAATTCGCCCATCTTTATCCAATCTTTCTGTGAATTTATTTCTTATTGCTCTTCCAGGAAATCCTGCTGGGCTTTTAACAATAACAATATCTTCTTTTTTAGCTTTTACAAACATCTCTTTGTATTTTTCGTGAGCATCACATTCTTCTGTCGCAATAAATCTAGTTCCCATTTGAACTCCACTTGCACCTTGCTTCACATATTTTGCAATGTCCTTTCCAGTATAAATACCACCAGCTACAAAAATTGGAATTTTTTGATTATATTTTTCTTCATAATTAACAACTAATTTCAAACAGTCTTCTAAAATTTCATCAATACTTTCACAAGTATCATTTAAAATATCATCTTTTTTAAAACCAAGATGACCTCCGGCTTCACTTCCTTCAATAACTACAAAATCAGGAATCTTATTATGATGTTGATCCCATCTTCTTAATATTAGATTTAAAGCCTTTCCACTTGATACGATTGGAGCGATAAGAACATCACTCCCTTTAGTTAATTCTGGTAAATTAAGAGGAAGTCCGGCTCCAGAGATGATTGCATCCACACCTAATTTAACACATTCCTTAACATAAGATGCATATTCAGTTGTTGCAACCATTACATTAACTCCAAGTAGTCCCTTCCCACCGGAAATTTTTCTTGCCTTATCAACTTCTTCTTTCATTGCAAGAAAATTATCTTTAGAAGTTTCTTTTAAAAATGTTTTACAGCTATAACCAGGATGAGCGAAACTTAGTACTCCCATACAATTTTCTCTCATAACATTTCCTACTAAACTTGATAGGGAAATTCCAACTCCCATACCACCTTGAATAATAGGTACTTCTAAAATTTTATCTTTTAATTTAACAGACTTAAGCATAGTCTCCACCTATTAATTTTTTCAATCTTTCAAACTCTTCCTTACTTTCTTTCATTATATTTTCAAAAATTTCATTTAGAGTCTTTTCTTCTTTTATTAAACCAGAAATTTGTCCAAGCATAACGGAACCATTTTTAACGTCACCTTCAACAACTGCTCTTTTTAAAGAACCCAATGTCAATTTTTCTAATTCCTCTCTTGATGAAATTTCTTTTTCTAATTGTAAAAATTTTCTACTCATATCATTTTTTAAAATTCTAACAGGTGTATTAATAGTTCTACCTGTAACTACAGTATCAATATCTTTTGCTTTGATTACTGCATTTTTATAATTTTGATGTACTGGACATTCTTTAGCAACTAAAAGACAAGTTCCAACTTGAACTCCAATTGATCCTAAAGCGATAGCGGCATTAAAACCTCTACCATCTGCAATTCCTCCAGCAGCAATTACTGGAATATTGATTGCATCTACAACTTGTGGAACTAGTGCCATAGTTGTAAGCTCTCCAACATGACCACCTGATTCAGTTCCCTCAACAATAACTGCATCAACACCAATACTTTCCATTCTTCTAGCAAGTGCAACAGATGGAACAACAGGAATAATTTTAATCCCTTTAGCTTTTAATCTTTCAACATAAGCACCTGGATTTCCTGCTCCAGTTGTAACAACTGCTACTTTCTCTTCTAAAATAACCTCAATAATCTCGTCGCAATATGGATTCATTAACATTATATTAACACCAAAAGGTTTATCTGTAAGCTCTTTACACTTTCTAATAGAATCCCTTACCATTTTAGCATCCATAGCTCCTGTTCCAATAATTCCAAGAGCTCCAGAATTACTAACATCCGCTGCAAATTCTGCCGTTGAAATATTTGCCATTGCTCCTTGAAAAATTGGATATTTTATACCTAATATTTCATTAATCATACTATTCTCCTATATTTCAATAATTGTAGAACCCCATGTAAGTCCGCCACCAAAGCCTACTAAAATTACTTTATCTCCTTTTGTAATTTTCTTTGATTCAAAAGCTTCGCAAAAAGCCATAGGGATACTTGCAGCACTTGTATTGCCATATTTTTCTAAATTAACAAAAAACTTATCATTATCTACATTAAGTTTTTTTGCAACATTACTTATTATTCTTTGATTTGCTTGATGAGGAATAATCAATTTAATATCTTCAATTTTTAAATTTGTCATTTCTAAAATTTTATTAATTGATTTTTCTACTACATTTATTGCAAACTTAAATACTTCTTTACCATCCATTTTTAAAAAGCCAGATTTAAGAACTTTATTTTTCATTTCAAAATTCATCTCAACATTTTCTGCAACAAGATCTTTATCATTTCCTAAACTACAAGCATAAAATTCTTCATTTTTACCGTCTTTTTCAACAACAATTGCACCGGCACCATCTCCAAATAAAACACAAGTATTTCTATCTCCAAAATCAATTATCTTACTAAGTGTTTCACAACCAATTACCAATGCTTTTTTATGATATGTATTAAGCATGGAGGCAACAACTTTTAGTGCAAATACAAATCCAGTACATGCTGCGTTAACGTCAAATGCTGTTACATTTTCTCCAAGCCCTAATTTTTCTTGTACCATACATGCTACAGATGGAGTATAATTATCAGGAGTCATTGTCGCACAAACAATCAAGTCAATTTCATTCTTATCAATATTTGAATTCTTAATTGCCTCAACAGCTGATATATACGCTAATTCACTTGTATTTTCATCTGAAATTCTACGTTCCCTAATTCCTGTTCTTTGAAAAATCCATTCATCACTTGTTTCAACGAATTTTGATAGATCATCATTAGTAACAACTTTTTTAGGAACAGCTTTCCCAAAACCTAAAATCTTCATTAATATACTCCAATATTTCTATATTTTTTATACCTATTAGAAAGTAAACTGCTTTTACTAACTTTTCTTAGTTCCTTTATTCTCTTATAAATACTTTCATCTAAAAGTTTTATAACTTCAGAAAAATTGTTTTGTGCTCCACCAAAAGGCTCCTTTATTATCTCATCAACTATTCCCTTTTCTCTTAAATCATATGCAGTAAGCTTCATCATTTCACTAGCTTCTTTACATCTAGTTTCATCTTTCCATAAAATTGATGAAAAACCTTCAGGAGATAAAACAGAATAAATTGAATTTTCAAGCATTATAATACAATCTCCAAGACTTAAAGCTAAAGCTCCACCACTTCCGCCTTCACCAATTACAACACAGATAACTGGTGTTTCAAGAGTTGAAAATTCATAAAGACATTTTGCAATTGCCTCTGCTTGACCTCTTTCTTCTGCATCTTTTCCCGGATAAGCACCAGCAGTGTCTACAAAAGTAATTATTGGTCTTTTAAATTTTTCTGCTTGTTTTGCAATTCTTATCGCCTTACGATAACCTTCAGGATTACTCATACCAAAATTTCTTTCAATATTTTCTTCTGTAGTTTTTCCCTTTGCTTGTGCAATAACTGTAACTGGAATATCATGAAATAGTCCAATACCAGAAATTATAGCTTTATCGTCCCCATAAAAGCGATCTCCATGCAATTCTACGAAATTTGTAAAAAGTCTTTTTATATAGTCTTCAGCTTTTGGATGTATTCTATTTCTAGCTATACAAACTCTATCCCAAGAAGTCAAATTTTGATTTGCTTCATGACATAGTTTCTTTATTTTATTTGAAAGATTTTCTCTTTCTTTCTCATCAGTTGTATTATTCTTTTTTTCTATAAGGTCTCTAATTATTAATTCATAATCTTTATATTCCATTACTTCACTCCATGTAAGATTAAAAGTTTATGTAGAGTATCTTTTAATCTATTTCTACTTACAATAAGATCTACAAAGCCCTTTTTAAGCAAAAATTCACTTTTTTGGAATTCCTCCGGCAATTTTTCATTTATTGTTTTTTCAATAACTCTCTTTCCAGCAAAACCAATGTAAGCTTTAGGCTCAGCAATAATAATATCCCCAAGCATTGCAAAACTTGCACTTACTCCACCAGTAGTTGGATCAGTTAAAATAGTTATATACAATAGACCTTTATCATTAAATTTTTTTAAAGCTGCACTAGTTTTTGCCATTTGCATTAAGGAGATAATTCCCTCTTGCATTCTAGCTCCACCACTTGCAGTAGCCACGATTAAAGGTAATTTTTTCAAAGTCGCATATTCGATTGAACGAGTAATTTTTTCTCCTACAACTTTTCCCATACTTCCCATCATAAAATTACTATCCATAGCACAAACAACAGCTTTTATTCCTGAAATTTCACCAACTCCACAAACAACAGCTTCATTAATTCCACTATTTGTTCTAGCCTTTTCTAGCTTTTCATCATATTGGTAAAAATTTTCTTCATTATAAGTAGTAATCTCTGCATCAAATTCACTAAAAGAGTTAATATCACAAAGCTCTCTAATTCTTTCAACAGCTCCAATTCTTAAATGATGTCCACATTTGTTACAAACAAATAAGTTAGACTCCCATTCTTCCTTAGTGATATTTTCATTACAATTTGGACAAGCTTTAAAAAGATTATCCGGAATTTCCTTTGGTAAAAATGTAGGATTATTTTTTCTATATATTTTAAGTTTACTTATCTCAATTTTTCTATGATTAAATAAATTCTGCATTTTCACTTAACTCCTTTATATAATTTGCAACATAGCTTGTATCATATCTTCCACTTATAAATTTGGCACTATGTAGTAGCAAGTATTGAAATTCTATATTCGTTTTTACTCCATCAACAAATAACTCCTCAAGAGTTGCTCTCATCTTCTTGATACAAGCAAGTCTTGTAGGCGCATAAGTTATCACCTTCATTATCATTGAATCATAAAAAGGTGGAATTGTATAACCATTATATACTGCAGTTTCAATACGAACACCATTTCCACAAGGTACATTTAAAAACTTAATCTTGCCTGGTGATGGTGCAAAATTATTCTTAGTATCTTCAGCTGTAATTCTACATTCTATTGCATAACCGTTAATTTTAACATCTTCTTGCTTAATATTAAGTTTCAAACCAGAAGCAATACGAATTTGTTGTCTTACAATATCAACTCCAGTTATCATCTCAGTAATAGGATGTTCTACCTGTATTCTTGTATTCATCTCCATAAAATAATAATTTCCAGATTTATCAACTAAAAATTCAATAGTTCCCGCTGAATAATATTTTAAATGCTTACAAATTTTAACAGCGTCTTTAATCAACTTTTCTCGAATGTTATTATCGAGAATATGACAAGGCGCCTCTTCTAAAATTTTTTGATTTTTTCTTTGCATTGAACAATCACGTTCATAAAGATGAATTACATTTCCAAACATATCTCCTAAAAGTTGTACTTCAATATGTTTTGGAGATTCTATATATTTTTCAATATAAACTCTATCATCATTAAAACTAATCTTCGCTTCTGATTTAGCAGTATTATAATTTTCAACAAAATCTGAACTGTTCCAAACAATTCTCATTCCTTTACCACCACCACCACTAGAAGCTTTTATAATAACTGGATAACCAATTTTTTCAGCTTCTTGAAGTCCAATTTCAGCAGTTTCAATTACATCCTTACTTCCAGGAATAACTGGTACACCAATAATTCCCATTTGTAATCTGGCTTCATTTTTATCCCCTAACATACTAATCAATTCATGATTAGGGCCTACAAAAATTAAACCACATTCTTCAACTAATTTGGCAAATTTTGGATTTTCACTTAAAAAACCAAATCCAGGATGAATCGCATCACATCCACTACTACAAGCAGCCTGAATAATATTATTCATATTAAGATATGATTTTAAAGGATTATCAGGACCAATACATATTGATTCATCTGCTAAATTAACATGTAATGCTTCCTTATCTCCTACAGAATGAACTGCAACTGTTGTAATTCCCATTTCCTTACAAGTTCTAATTATTCTTACTGCTATCTCTCCACGATTAGCAACTAATAACTTTCTAATCATTTTAATCTCCTATTAAGATAAGCTCCTCATCATATTCAACCATATTTCCATTTTGTGCTTTAATTTCAAGTACAGTTCCACTCTTGTTGGACTTTATCTCGTTCATAACTTTCATTGCCTCTAATATGCAAATAACATCGCCTTTATTTATCTTTTGACCAACTTTTACATATGGAGCTTCATTAGCACTTGGTGCTGCATAAAAAGTTCCAACAAAAGGAGCTTTAATCCATTCTCCTTTAACATCATTAACTTGTTCTTCAACTTTTTCAACTTTTACAGGACTACTCTTTTCAACAACATTAACAAATTCCTTAGCAACATATTCAACTTTATTATTCTTTAAATTGATTTTAAAATCTTTAAGTTCTAAAGTCATTTCATCTAATCCTGAATTTTTAAACAATTCAACAATATTATTTATTTTTTCTATATCCATAAATTTCTCCCTAAAAATTAAGTAAGCTACTCTTTGTAGCTTACTACTTAGTTTTTGACTCTATTATATCTATTACATCTTGAACTGTTTGTAATTTTACAAGTTCTTCATCTTCAATCTTTACATCGAATGCTGATTCTAATTCTAATGCAAGTTCTATTGATGATAAAGAATCAATTCCTAAATCTTCATTTAATCTTGCAGATGGAACTACTTCACTTCCTTCGATATTTAATGATTCAACTAAAATTTCTTTAACTTTTTCTAACATAATTTAATCTCCTTTTTTATTTTGATTATCAAATATTTGATAGTCAATCTTTTGACAGTCAAATTATATATTATTTGTTTTGTAAAGTCAAGTTTTTTGCAAGTTTATAAAAAATTTTTAACAAAATGTTACAAAAAACAAATAAAATCGTATATTTTAAAATAATTAAATTTAAAAATTCTCTACACTGCAATAAAAAAACAACAATTAAAAATTGTTGTCTTTAAAAATTTATTTCATTATTTTAAGTATCTTTCTATATCCAATGATTGCAACTACACAAGAAAGTATATCTCCTGGTAAGAATATTAAAAATAAATTATACAATAAAAAGCTTATTGAATACACTTTTCCATTAAGAGCATATTGTAAAAATACAAAATACAACATACCAATGATGTAAATAATTAAAATTCCAATTCCAGTAGCTAAAAATATATTTTTTTCCTTAAAACTTGCAATAAAATATGTCGCAAAAGCAAATGCTACTAAATAACCAAAAGTTGGACTAAAAATATAATTAATTCCTCCACCATTTGCAAACACTGGAAAACCAGCAAGTCCAATCATCAAATATACAATTACACTTAATACAGCAAATTTACGTTCAAGTACTAATCCTGATAGAACTACAAACAGAGTTTGTAATGTAATAGGAACAATGAAAAATGGAATCTTTATAAATGCTCCAACAGCAATTAATGCACTAAATAGGGCTGCTAAAGTAAGATCTTTTGTTCTTATATTCATTTTTTCTCCTTTCAATTTAATATTACATAAGAATTAGAACACAAAAAAATCTTTTTGTCAATATTCTTTATTAATTATTTAAAATGTGAAAATTTATTTAATATAATTTAAGTTTATATTACATAAAAAATGGTCTGTCGAAATCAACCGACAGACCCTTTTTAAAATTTTTAATAATATTTTAAATATTTTTTCATAACATCCTACTAACTTTAAAATACTAAATATAAAATAATAAGGGCAAAAAAATTATCCATTATTTTTAAAAAAACAACTAATGGCAAAAAACCATTAGTTGTTTAATTAATTTTACATATTTATTCAGGGTCACCCTTTTTATATTCCGTATTCGTTTCAACATCAACAATGGTTTTTTCATCTTTTATCCAAAACTTCTTTTCAGGGAAAAAATTAGCTGTTAAATACTTTTTTCCGCCTTCTTCAAAAATTGTCGGCTCTAAAAAGTTTCCATCATCCGTAAAATCTCCACGAAGTTTTTTAACAGATTCTTTTGAACATTTATCAAAGTCTATAGGTTTAGCCTTATAATACATACAAGGCACACCATAATATTCACCATTATCTAAAACAATTTGTGAATCATACGCATAATAATATCCACAAATTTTTTCAACCTCTTTACTTGCCTTTCTAACTACTTGCTTATTTGCATTATCGTCATTAACTTTAGAACTTTTAGAACAACCGGAAAAAGCAATAAAAACCGGCAAAATCAAAGCTAATTTTCTAAAAAATTTTTTCATAATATCCTCCTTGAAATTATTCAAAGTCTAACCTAAAATATGTACATTATATCATTTTCCAAAAATTCTAAAATAATTATTTATTATATTCACAGTTAAATTTAAGGAATAATATCTC
Organism: Parvimonas micra; assembly: GCF_021300775.1. Taxonomy (GTDB): domain Bacteria; phylum Bacillota; class Clostridia; order Tissierellales; family Peptoniphilaceae; genus Parvimonas. Next base: position 319,963 of record NZ_JAJTJP010000002.1, on the reverse strand, counting down.
CTTTTTTTACCAAAGCAAAAATCCACTCTTTTTTTATTTTCCAAATGTTTGCTTGAACTCTGTAAATATTCCATTCATCAATATCGAATATTCTAGCCCAACTGTCTATAACTATTTGTCTTTCTTCTGGAAAAACATTCTTATACTTTCCCTCAAAAAACTCAAATCCGTTATCTATCCCTTTTTCTTTTAATCTTTTTTTATACTTTTTATCATCTTCTTCATTCAAAGGGATATAATGATGATTGAGTACATAATCCCATTTAACTCCGTCAAAATAGATTACCTCATCTTTTGGAACATCTAAAACATATAAAACCGAATTTTCTATTGGAGGCATACAATTTTTATTGCTAACTCCACACCAAACAGGCATTTCAACTTCATCAGGCTTTGGTACTCTTTTACTCGCCTCTTTTACAAAATAATTATAACAACCTAAAATATAGTCAGAAATCACTCCAAAATTTTCTTTGACATAAGAAATTTTATTCGTAAAATAACCTTTCTCTTCAATTTCTTTTAAAGATCTAATATCTTGTCTAGTATATAATCTTACAGTTTCCATATATTCACATCCCTTCTTATCTCTATAATTTATTATATTACATTAAAACACAAAAATCAAATTGAAAATAATACACAAAAAAGCTATTGAAAAAATTCAATAGCTTTAAAATTAATTTTTATGTTATTATTTTAGTGTAATCTTTTCCGTCATCGTCAAATACCATAAAGTTTTTAATTCTTAATTTGATATCTGCTTTTTCTTCATAAACTCCATAAGTTTCAACATGGTCGATAACTCTGACTACATTGTCATTTCCTAAATCTACCTTACAATCATTAACATCTCCAAGATAGAATTGGCTTACAAGTTTAGCATCAATAGTTCCATCTTTTTCATCAATTCTAAGGGCTTCAGGTCTTATTGCAACAATAACATTACCAGTCTTATCTCCATCATATGGCAATTTCTTTCCAGTATCTGCAAGTTCAACAAAGCCGTCTTTTGCAACTCCTTTAATGAAATTAACACGACCCACAAAGTTTGCAACAAAAGGATTTACAGGATTTCTGTAAATTTCTTCTGGAGTTCCTATTTGTTGAACAACACCCTTATTAATCAAGATAATTTTATCACTCATTGTCATAGCTTCAATTTGATCATGAGTTACATATACAACTGTAATTCCAAGTCTTTTTTGAATTTCCTTTATTTCAAAACGCATTTCTTCTCTAAGTTTTGCGTCCAAGTTTGAAAGAGGTTCATCAAGTAAAAGTAATTTTGGTCTAGAAATTAAAGCACGTCCAAGAGCAACTCTTTGTTGTTGTCCACCGGAAAGTTCTGATGGTTCTCTATCTTTATATTGAGATAAGTGAACTATTTCTAAAACTTTTTCAACTCTTTCTTTTATTTCTTCTTTCTTAACACCTGCTATTTTTAATGGATAGGCAACATTATCAAAAACATTCATATGAGGCCAAACTGCATATGATTGAAATACCATTCCTATTCCTCTTTTTTCGGGAGGAAGGAATGTTTTTCCTCCTGATACAACTTTATCCCCTATTAGAATTTCTCCACTTGTTGGTTTTTCAAAACCAGCAATTAGTCTTAACATTGTTGTTTTTCCACAACCTGAAGGTCCTAATAAAGTTATAAATTCTCCATCTTTAAATGTTTCTGTAAAAGGTTTTAAAACTTCTACATCACCAAAAGATTTGCTTATTTCTTTTATCGTAATAGTTGACATTTTTCCTCCTAAATTGAAAACTTACCTTTTGTAATCTTATTTAAAATCCAGTTTACTACCAATACAAAAATCAAAATTGCAGTAGCAAGTACACTTGCTATTTGTTGACTATGATATGTTTGATAATTATATAATTCGAAACCAATTGTCTTTGTATGAGATGAATACAATAATGTACTCATTGTAAGTTCATAGAAACTAGGCATGAAAATTAAGAAAATACCTGCAACTATTGATGGCATAATAAGTGGTGCAGTAACATCTTTAATCATTCTTAACCAACTAGCTCCAGAAATTTGTGATGCCTCTTCCAACGATGGATGCACCTGACTCATTCCAGAAACAACTGTTCTCATTCCCATTAACATATACTTAATCATATATGCAATTATCATAATATATATTGTATTGTAAATATTTATTCCAAATTTACCACTCATTGTCATTATAAGAGCAAGAGCTATTGCAATACTTGGTGTTCCTGACCCAACTGTAATTAAGAAGTCTGGAAGCTTTCTTCCTTTAACTTTAGTTCTTTGTAACAAATAAGCCATCATACAAGAGATTACAATTCCTATAAGTGCTGCTGCAGAAGCTGCAATTAAACTGTTTATTGTAGAACTTAATATACTATCTCTTGTTAGCATTTGTTGCCAGAATCTAAATGAGAAATTCTTAGCATTTAATGGCTTGCCCATATTGATTGTTACAGAAGTAAGTGCTACTGTTATAAATGGAACAATAACTACTATAAATGCGAATAGTGAAACTAAGATTGTAAGAGGAGTTCTCCACTTCCCTAAGTCAACTATTGTAGGTCTTGTTGATTTTCCACTCATAGTTATATATTGTTTCTTTCCAAGTACAAATGTTGAAAAATATAAAACCAAATTGGCAATTATCATTAAGAATACAGCAAGAGTAGTGGCATCAATAATACCTTCTTCATTTCCAATATGAACAAATTCAATTATTCTTGTTGTAACTGTATGAATTTGTCCTGGAGCGCCGATGATTGATGGAATACCATAACAAGATGCAGCTGTTACGAAAACTAAAAGTCCTGCAGCTATTAAACTCGGCGTCATCATTGGAATTGTAACTGTAAATAATGTCTTTAAAGGACTAGCTCCTGAAATTCTTGCAGCTTCTTCTAGTGATGGATCCATTTTTTCCATAGCACGAGAAATTGTAATAAATGCATAAGGATAATAGAAACAAGTTAATACCCAAATCATTCCCCATACGCTGTAAATATTAAAAATCGGTTCGCTAAGCCCAAATATTTTTTGAATAAACATATTTAAAGTTCCAACTCTTGGATTTAAAAGTCTAAGCCAAGCCATGGCTCCTACATAAGGTGGAACCATATATGTAATTACAAACATAGTTCTAAATATTTTTTTACCATATAAATTTGTTCTTCCTACTAAAAAAGCTAGTGGAAATGCGATTAACATTCCAAAAAATGTAGTTGCAACCGCTGTAACAAGAGTATTTCTAATAGCTATAAAGTTTGCATCGTAGCTGTAAACTCTTTTAAAAGCCTCAAAAGTAAAACTTCCATTAGGAAATACGGATTTAACAAATAGATATAAAAGTGGGAAAACTTCAAAAATAAGTAAAAGTGCAACAATAGATAACATAACTATCCATTTTATATCTAATTTAAATTTTCTTTCTGTCTTTTGCATAAAATAAACCTTTCATTAACAAGAGGGAGTTTCCTCCCTCTGTTATATTTTTTTATTGTGAAATAATATTTCTTTAAATTCTAGAAAAATAATTATTTTTTACCGATTGTATCAGTGAACATCTTTCTTAGAGAATCTCTATCTTTTACCATTTGTTCCCATTTAACATTGATACTATTTCCTGTAATTTCAGAAGTTTTAATTGCATCGTATGGAACTTCAGGGAAATCTTTTAATACTGAATGCATCCAGCCTTTAACTATAAATTTTTGACCTTCATCTGATAAAAACCATTTTGAAATAGCTTCAGCAGCTTTTGTATTCTTGTTTTCAGTTAATTTTTCATCTACAATCATAATTGGTGAAGGAACTACAATTGTTCCGTCTGTTGGATAAATAACTTCTAATGATGAGTTATCATCTTGTCTTTTCTTAAGAACTGATTCTTCAAGAATCATAAGTTCGTCCATTTCACCAGTTTCAAGTTTTGTTAAAGCAACGCTACCAGCTTCGATAGCAACTTTTCTTTCAGCTAATTTTTTGAAATAATCTTCAGTATATTTATCTTTTAATCCACTGATTGCAGCTAGAGCTGTACCAGATTTTAATGGGTCTGACATAGAAATTTTTCCAGTAAGACTTTGTTTTTCAGCGAAATCTTTAAAACTTAAAGCTAAATCTTCTTTCTTAGTTTTTTCAGGATTGTAAGCTAATACCATGTTAGAAATTCTAACTGGATACCAATATCCTTCTTTATCATATTCAAAAGCTAATTTATCTTTGTTATCGATATCAAATTTATGTAATACTTTCTTTTCTTTTAATTCATAAGCATATGAAGGTTCTGCAACCATTATAATATCACAAGCAAGTTTTCCTGCATCAATTTCACCAGCAATCTTTGTTTGTAATGTTCCAGTTCCACCTTGGAAAAATTCAATTTCACAATTTGGAAATTTCTTCTTTAAAGCAGGTTTCATATTAGCAATTATATCTTCATACATTGAAGTATAAATTCTTACTTTTCCTGTAACTTCTTCATTTGCTTTCATATCCTTGCTTGCTTCTTCTTTTTTTTCAGTCTTTCCACCACAAGCAGTAGTACCAATCATTAATGCTGACAACATAAGCGCCAAAAATTTCTTTTTCATAAATCCTCCTAAATAGAAATGATATATTTAATTGAGTAATATCTCAAGATTAATTATATTCAAAATCTTTAAAAAAATCTATATATTTTAAGTCGTTTTTTAAAATAATTTTGAAATTTCAAACTTTTTAAAAGGGTCTTTTTTGTCCCTGTAAAAATATTTATCCCAATATATTATTTTTTATTTAAAAATTACTATCTAAAAAAATAAATAAAAAAGAGAGAAAATTTGTGAAAAATTGTCTCTCTTTTAAAATTTTATTAATTTTTTGAAATAATTTAATAACAAAGCTTTGATATTTTGAAAACGATATAGAAAATCATTAAGCTTCTATTTCATCCACTCATTAAACTTATCTAATGTCTTTTTTCTACCATTTTCAGTAACTTTAATGATATCATTTTCAATATATGCAAAACCTTTATTTAATATGTCTTTTAAAACTTTTTCAAATTTATTTTTTGCATAACATAAATGTTCATTAATTTTTTGAATATTACATTCCGTACATTCTCTATCTGTATTTTCATGATTTATTAAATGTAGCATCATAGTAACTTCTGCAAATTCATTTCTTTTTCTCTTCTCATTTATTATTTTTCTGATAATTCCATTTCTTGGTTCAAAAATGAAAACTAGGAAAAATATCATACCATTTATAACTGCAATTGTTCCTGCAATGGAAAGGTCATATAGATAAGCTGCATAAAATCCTAATACACTGCTTAAGACTCCTATAAACACACTAATAAATATCATTTTTTTTAAATCATGTGTTAAAAGATATGCTGTTGCTGATGGAACAACCATATAGGATATTACAAGTATTGATCCAACTGCATTAAATGCTCCAACTGTTGTAACAGATACCAAACTCATCAATGCATAGTAGATAACAACAGGTGTAAATCCAGAAATTATACTTAAGTTCTTGTCGAATGTAGAAATTTTTAACTCCTTGAAGAATACTCCAACAAAAACTAAATCAATTATGAAGATTACAGCCATTATAAAAATAACTTTTGACATCTCATATCCAAAAAATTCAATTCTTGGAATTATTGAAAATGCAACTTCTCCAACTAAAACAGAGTCAACATCAAGATGTACTCCTCTTAAAAATTTTGAAATCAAAATTATCGCAATACTAAATAAAAAAGGAAATACAAGACCTATTGATGAATCTTCATGCAATGTTGTCTTTTGATTAATAAGTTCAGTTAAAAATACTGTAAATATTCCAACTAATCCTGCTCCGACAATAAGCAATGGACTTGTTAAATCTTTGGTAATAAAAAAAGCAATTACAATTCCAAGTAAAATAGTATGTGTTATAGAGTCAATCATCATGGACATTTTTCTAAGAATTAAAAATGGTCCTAATAATGAACAAGCGGCAGAAACTAAACTAACAGCTAATAAAATCTCTAATTGTCTCATCTAGTACCTCCTTGCAAAGTTCTCTTTCTTTTAAACACAATTCCTTTTTTTGGTGAAAATAATACACTAAAAAAAACAATCAAACTTGCAACTATTGTTATGACTGGTCCAGTTGAAAGTCCTTTATAGTACATACTTATAAAAGAACCTACAATTCCAGAAAACGCACCAAAAATTCCTGATAAAATCATCATTACATTGAATTTATCAGTCCATTGTCTTGCTGCAACAGGAGGCGCAATAAGCATTGTACTCATAAGAATTACTCCTACTGATTGAATTCCCATAACTATTGAAATTACAAGTAAAACTATAAGTATTCCTGTCATTACATTTATTGAAAATCCCTTTGTTTGTGCAAATTCCGGATCAAAAGAAAATAGTTTTAGCTCTTTCCATAATAATAAAATCACACACAATACTACAATAATTATTCCAATTAAAAAATATATATCCTTTTTTAAAAAAGCAGCAGCTTGTCCAAATATGAATTTATCAAGACCAGCTTGATTAGTATTTGCTTTTCTTTGAATTAAAGTTAATAACACAATCCCAAGCCCAAAAAATGTGGACAAAACTATCGCCAATGCACTATCAAATTTTACTTTAGATTTTAAATCTATGCCAAAAATAAGGAGTGCAGCAATAACCCCTGCTAAAAAAGCTCCAAAAAGTAAAAATTCCAAATTTTTAATTCCAAGAACCATAAAGGCAATACAAACTCCAGGTAATGTTGAATGGCTGATTGCATCACATATAAGTCCTTGCTTTTTTACCGTAACATACACTCCCATAACTCCACTTAATAAGCCTAAAAGACCAGACCCAAGAGCTATCATAACAAAAGTATAGTCGGTAAGTAAATCTAAAATTTCGTTCATAATCTATACCCTATATGCCTTATTTATATTTTCTTCTGTAAAAACATCCTTAACTGAACCAGATGTGATAACAAATTTATTTAAAAGCACAACCTCATCAAAATATTCCTCAACAGTTCTTAAATCATGATGAACAATAATGATTGTCTTTCCGTTATCTCTAAGTTCCTTTAAAATCTTCATTATTTCTTTTTCTGTTTTAGCGTCAACACCTTTTAAAGGCTCATCTAAAAAATATATTTCACTATCTTGAACTAATGCTCTCGCTAAAAAAACTCTTTGTTGTTGACCACCTGAAAGGTCGCTAATTTGTCTTTCAACATAATCTTCCATTCCTAGTTTCTTTAAAGAATCCAAAGACAACTCTTTTTCTCTCTTTCCAGGTCTCTTAATCCAACCAAGTTTTCCATAAGTTCCCATCAAAACTACATCCAAAACATCTGTTGGAAAATCCCAATCTACTGATTCACTTTGTGGAACATAAGAAATATCTTTTCTAAATTCCTTATATGTTTTACCAAAAAATGAAATCTTTCCAGATGAAGTTGGAATTAAATTCAACATCGCTTTTAGTAAAGTTGACTTACCAGCACCATTTGGTCCCATAATTGCAGTTAATTTTCCCTTTTTTATATCCAAATCAACATCCCAAACTACAGGTTTCAAATAGTAAGCAATGGTTAAATCTTCAACTTTTACTGCTATTTCGTCCATTTTATTCCTCCAAATAATTAAAAAATCTCCTAATATAAGTATATATATTTAGGAGATTTTTTTCAAGTTTTATTTTAAAGCATCAACTATTGTATCTATATTGTATTTAAACATTGAGATATAAGTATTTTCCTTTGTATTATCATCTCCCAATGAGTCAGAATATAATTCTCCACCTATCTTAACATCATGACCTTTTGCCTTACAAGATTCAACTAAAGATTCAATTGTTTTCTTAGGAACAGAAGATTCAACAAAAACTGCCTTTATTTTTGATTCAACTAAAAAATCAGATAGTTTTTTAATATCAGCTGCACTGGCTTCTGATTCTGTACTAATTCCTTGTATAGCTTCTACTTTGAAACCAAATTCTTTCGCAAAATAATTAAAAGCATCATGAGCAGTAACTAATACTCTTTGATTTTCAGGTAATTCTGAAACTTTTTTCTTTATATATTCGGAAAGTTCATCAAGTTCTTTTTCATATTTAGCAAGATTCTTATCAATTTCTTCAGCTTTTGAACTATCGGCTTTCTTTAAACCTTCTGCAACATTCTTAGCAGCTATCTTCCAATTTTGAACACTGAACCAAATATGTGGATCATTAGGACCAGCACCTTCTTCATCCCATGGAAGCAATTTATCTGATGGTATATTTTTTGCTGCAGTAACTACATTTTTATTTTGTTTTTCTAATCCTTGTAAAATCTCTCCCATTTGTCCTTCTAAATGTAATCCATTTACAACTACAACATCTGCTTTTTCAAGTTTATCCACATCTCCAGCTGTTGGCTTATACAAATGAGGATCTACTCCCGCTTTCATCATTCCTTCTACTTCAAAATTATCTCCACCAATTTGTTTTACCAAATCTGTTAACATTGTACTTGTAGCAACAACTTTTTTCTTCGAAGCCTTTTGCTCAGTTTTATTATCAACATCCTTAGTTTTATTTGCTTCTTTTTTTGTACATGCTCCTAAAATACCTACAGAAAGTACTAGAGCAAGTAATAACATAAATTTCTTTTTCATTTTTTCCTCCTAATAATACCGTTAAGAGTTTTTTTATCTCTTACTATTATATATTACCATATTTTTAAATTAATAACAATAATTATTATTAAAATTATAAAATTTTTTTTAATTTTTTATATATTATAGATATACCTTAAAAAATAAATTCAAAAAAGAACCACACCCTTCCTCGATGCTTTGCATCGGGCGGGTACCCGAGAACCTTGATACTTCGTAATAAGAACCCCACCCTTCCACGATGCTTCGCATCGGGTGGGTACCCGGGAACCTTGTTGTTTCACAATAAAAAAATAGTTGAGGATTTCCTCAACTATTTTAAAATTTTATTTATTTTTTTCTCTTTTTCTTGAAAACATATAATCCGCCTACCAATGACATAAATGTAGTTAATAATGACTCACTACCTACTGATGTTTTTGGTAATCTATTGTTTGTATTTCTTGAATCTTGAGAAATATTTGGTTTTCCGTTTAAACCTTTTAATGCATTTACTAAATCTTCTTTAGCTTTATCAACTTCTTTTTGACTTGCATTTGGATTATTTAATACGTCTTTTGCTTTTTGTAAAGCATCATCATATTTTTTCTTAGCATCTTCTGAAGCATTCTTGTATTCGTCAGAACCTTTTACAGTATCTTCCTTATCTACTTCTGATTTTAAAGAGCCTTTATCAGTTTCTTTTCCATCCAAATCGCCTTTAGCTTCTTCTAAGTCTTTTTTTGCCTTATCTACTTCTGCTTGTGTTGCATCTGGGTCATTTAATACTTCTTTTGCTTTATCTAATGCATCATCATATTTCTTTTTAGCATCTTCTGAAGCATTTTTATATTCATCTGAACCTTTTACATCATTTTCTTTGTCAGCTTCCGCTTGTAAGGCATCTTTATTTGTTGGTTGACCATCTAAAGCATTTTTTGCATCTTCTAAGTCTTTCTTAGCTTTATCTACTTCTGCTTGTGATGCTCCTTCTTTTTCGTCAACTTTCTTCGCTTCTTCTAAGGCTTTATCATAAGCTTCTTTCTTTTCATCAGTTGCATTCTTATACTTATCGTCAGCTTTAGTTGTTGGATCTTTTGCTATTTCTGCTTTTAAGGCATCCTTATCAGTTGGTTGACCATCTAAAGCATTTTTTGCATCTTCTAAGTCTTTCTTAGCTTTATCAACATCTGCTTGACTTGCATTTGAATCAGCCAATACATCTTTTGCTTTTTGTAGAGCATCGTCGTATTTCTTCTTAGACTCATCTGTTGCATTTTTATAAGAATCAGAATCTTTTACATTATTTTCCTTATTAACTTCTGCTTGTAAATCATTTTTATCTGTTTCTTTACCATCTAAAGCATCTTTTGCATCTTCTAAATCCTTCTTAGCTTTATCAACTTCTGCTTGTGATGCATCTGGATCGGCTAATACATCTTTTGCTTTTTGTAAAGCATCATCGTATTTCTTCTTAGCTTCTTCAGTACCATTCTTGTATCCATCAGAATCTTTTACATCATTTTCTTTATCAGCTTCAGATTTTAAAGCGTCCTTATTTGTTGGTTGACCATCAAGAGCATTTTTCGCATCTTCTAAGTCTTTTTTAGCTTTATCTACTTCTGCTTGACTTGCACCTTCTTTTTCATCAACCTTTTTAGCTTCTTCTAAAGCCTTATCATATGCTTCTTTCTTTTCATCAGTTGCATTTTTGTACTTGTCGTCAGCTTTAGTTGCTGGATCTTTTGCAATTTCTGCCTTTAATGCATCTTTATTTGTTGGTTGACCATCAAGTGCATTTTTCGCATCTTCTAAATCTTTCTTAGCTTTGTCAACTTCTGCTTGAGTAGCTCCTTCTTTTTCATCAACTTTCTTTGCTTCTTCTAAGGCTTTGTCATATGCTTCTTTCTTCTCATCAGTTGCATTTTTGTACTTGTCATCAGCTTTAGTTGTTGAATCTTTTGCAATTTCTGCCTTTAATGCATCTTTATCAGTTGGTTGTCCATCAAGTGCATTTTTCGCATCTTCTAAGTCTTTTTTAGCTTTGTCAACTTCTGCTTGAGTAGCTCCTTCTTTTTCGTCAACTTTCTTTGCTTCTTCTAAGGCTTTATCATATGCCTCTTTCTTTTCATCAGTTGCATTCTTGTACTTATCATCAGATTTAACATCAGTTTCTTTTGCTATCTCAGCTTTTAAAGCGTCTTTATCAGTTGGTTGTCCATCTAGAGCTGCTGCTGCATTTGCTAAATCTTCTTTTGCTTTATTTACTTCTGCTTGTGTTGAACCTTCTTTTTCATCAACCTTTTTCGCTTCTTCTAAGGCTTTATCATATGCTTCTTTCTTTTCGTCAGTTGCATTTTTGTATTTGTCATCTGCTTTAACAGTTGGGTCTTTTGCGATTTCTGCTTTTAGAGCATCTTTGTTTGTAGCTTGACCATCTAAAGCTGCTGCTGCATTTGCCAAATCTTCTTTAGCTTTATTTACTTCAGCTTGAGTAGCTCCTTCTTTTTCATCAACTTTCTTAGCTTCTTCTAAGGCTTTATCATATGCTTCTTTCTTTTCGTCAGTTGCATTCTTATACTTATCATCTACTTTAACAGTTGGATCTTTTGCTATTTCTGCTTTTAATGCATCTTTGTTAGTAGCTTGACCATCTAAAGCTGCTGCTGCATTTGCCAAATCTTCTTTAGCTTTATTTACTTCTGCTTGTGTTGCACCTTCTTTTTCATCAACCTTTTTTGCTTCTTCTAAAGCTTTATCATATGCTTCTTTCTTTTCATCAGTTGCATTCTTATACTTATCGTCAGCTTTAGTTGTTGGATCTTTTGCTATTTCTGCTTTTAAGGCATCCTTATCAGTTGGTTGACCGTCAAGTGCATTTTTCGCATCTTCTAAGTCTTTCTTAGCCTTGTCAACATCTGCTTGACTTGCATTTGAATCAGCCAATACATCTTTTGCTTTTTGTAATGCATCGTCATATTTCTTCTTAGATTCGTCAGTAGCATTCTTGTAATTATCAGAACCTTTAACGTCATTTTCCTTATTAACTTCAGACTGTAAATCATCTTTGTTAGTTGGTTGACCGTCTAGAGCATTTTTAGCATCTTCTAAGTCTTTCTTAGCTTTATCTACTTCTGCTTGAGATGCTCCTTCTTTTTCGTCAACTTTCTTCGCTTCTTCTAAGGCTTTATCGTATGCTTCTTTCTTTTCATCAGTTGCATTCTTATACTTATCGTCAGCTTTAGTTGTTGGATCTTTTGCTATTTCTGCTTTTAACGCATCCTTATCAGTTGGTTGACCATCAAGCGCTGCTGCTGCATTTGCTAAATCTTCTTTTGCTTTATCAACTTCTGCTTGTGATGCTCCTTCTTTTTCGTCAACTTTCTTCGCTTCTTCTAAGGCTTTATCGTATGCTTCTTTCTTTTCATCAGTTGCATTCTTATACTTATCGTCATCCTTAACTGTTGGATCTTTTGCTATTTCTGCCTTTAAAGCATCCTTGTCAGTTGGTTGACCATCAAGCGCTCCTGCTGCATTTGCCAAATCTTGTTTTGCTTTATTTACTTCTGCTTGTGTTGCATCTTCTTTTTCGTCAACTTTCTTAGCTTCTTCTAATGCTTTATCATATGCTTCTTTCTTTTCATCAGTCGCATTTTTATATTTAGAATCAGCTTTAACTGTTGGGTCTTTTGCGATTTCAGCTTTTAGTGCATCTTTATCAGTTGGTTGTCCATCAAGCGCTGCTGCTGCATCTTCAAGGTCTTTCTTAGCTTTATTTACTTCCGCTTGTGTTGCATCTGTTTTAGCGTCGATTCTCTTTGCTTCTGCTAATGCATCGTCATATGCTTGTTTCTTTTCGTCAGTTGCATTCTTGTACTTGTCATCAGCCTTAACTGTTGGATCCTTTGCTATTTCTGCCTTTAATGCATCCTTATCAGTTGGTTGTCCATCAAGCGCTGCTGCTGCATCTTCAAGGTCTTTCTTAGCTTTATTTACTTCCGCTTGTGTTGCATCTGTTTTAGCGTCGATTC
>NZ_JAJTJP010000002.1:0-307186 GCF_021300775.1 Parvimonas micra | reverse complement strand
TCTCTTTGCTTCTGCCAATGCATCATCATAAGCTTTCTTTGAATTTTCAGTTGCATTCTTGTACTTGTCATCAGCCTTAACTGTTGGGTCTTTTGCTATTTCTGCCTTTAATGCATTCTTATCAGTTGGTTGTCCATCTAATGCTGCTGCTGCATCTTCAAGGTCTTTCTTAGCTTTATTTACTTCCGCTTGTGTTGCATCTGTTTTAGCATCGATTCTCTTTGCTTCTGCTAATGCATCGTCATATGCTTCTTTCTTTTCATCAGTTGCATTCTTATACTTATCGTCAGCTTTAACTGTTGGATCTTTTGCTATTTCTGCCTTTAAAGCGTCCTTATTTGTAGCTTGACCATCTAGAGCTGCTGCTGCATTTGCTAAGTCTTCTTTTGCTTTATTTACTTCAGCTTGAGTAGCTCCTTCTTTTTCGTCAACCTTTTTCGCTTCTTCTAAAGCTTTATCATATACTTCTTTCTTTTCGTCAGTTGCATTCTTATACTTATCATCAGCCTTAACTGTTGGGTCTTTTGCTATTTCTGCTTTTAAAGCATCCTTATTTGTAGCTTGACCATCTAAAGCTGCTGCTGCATTTGCCAAATCTTCTTTTGCTTTATTTACTTCTGCTTGTGTTGCATCTGTTTTAGCATCTATTCTCTTTGCTTCTGCTAATGCATCGTCATATGCTTCTTTCTTTTCGTCAGTTGCATTCTTGTACTTGTCATCAGCCTTAACTGTAGGGTCTTTTGCTATTTCTGCCTTTAATGCATCTTTATTTGTAGCTTGACCATCTAAAGCTGCTGCTGCATCTTCAAGGTCTTTCTTAGCTTTATTTACTTCCGCTTGTGTTGCATCTGTTTTAGCATCTATTCTCTTTGCTTCTGCTAATGCATCGTCATATGCTTCTTTCTTTTCGTCAGTTGCATTCTTGTACTTGTCATCAGCCTTAACTGTAGGGTCTTTTGCTATTTCTGCCTTTAATGCATCTTTATTTGTAGCTTGACCATCTAAAGCTGCTGCTGCATTTGCTAAATCTTGTTTTGCTTTATTTACTTCTGCTTGTGTTGCATCTGTTTTAGCGTCGATTCTCTTTGCTTCTGCTAATGCATCATCATAAGCTTTCTTTGAATTTTCAGTTGCATTCTTGTACTTGTCATCAGCCTTAACTGTTGGATCCTTTGCTATTTCTGCTTTTAATGCATCCTTATCAGTTGGTTGACCATCTAAAGCTGCTGCTGCATTTGCTAAATCTTGTTTTGCTTTATTTACTTCCGCTTGTGTTGCATCTGTTTTAGCGTCGATTCTCTTTGCTTCTGCTAATGCATCGTCATAAGCTTTCTTTGAATTTTCAGTTGCATTCTTATATTTATCGTTAGCTTTAACTGTTGGATCCTTTGCTATTTCTGCTTTTAGAGCATCCTTATTTGTAGCTTGACCATCTAAAGCTACTGCTGCATTTGCTAAATCTTGTTTTGCTTTATTTACTTCTGCTTGTGTTGCATCTTCTTTTGCATCGATTCTCTTTGCTTCTGCCAATGCATCGTCATATGCTTGTTTCTTTGCATCAGTTGCATTTTTATATTTATCTGTTCCCTTAACTGTAGGGTCTTTTGCAATTTCAGCTTTTAAAGCATCCTTATTAACTTCTATACCGTCAAGAGCTGCTGCTGCATCTGCTAAATCTTTCTTTGCTTTATTTACTTCTGCTTGTGTTGCATCTGTTTTAGCGTCGATTCTCTTTGCTTCTGCCAATGCATCGTCATATGCTTGTTTCTTGTCAGCACTTCCATTTTTATATTTAGCACTAGCTTTTACATCATTTTCTTTTGCTATTTCTGCTTTAAGAGCATCTTTGTTTGTAGCTTGACCATCTAAAGCTGCTGCCGCATTTGCTAAATCTTCTTTTGCTTTTTTTACTTCTTCAACTGTTGCATTTGATTTTACATCAATTCTCTTTGCTGCCGCTAATGCATCATCATAAGCCTTTTTCTTTGCATCTGTTGCATTTTTATATTTATCAGAATTTTTTACAGTATTTTCTTTTGCTATTTCTGCTTTAAGAGCATCTTTATCAACTCTATATGCATAAGTTACAATTTGAGAACCTACTACATAATTTACAGTATCTCCTGATTGGTATCCTCTTGCAGTTGAAACATTTGTTGCAACTAACTTATATCCATCAAGATTTACATAGCTTGATAAGTTAACAGAAGGAGTACTTCCATCACTTCTAAAAGTCTTATGAGATTTTATTTCTTGTTTTGTATCTGCATCTACATACTTAACAGTAACATAAGAACCACCTGCAGAATATTCAAAACGTTCTAATTTGAATTGTTGTAAGTTTCTAGCGCCCCCAGTTGATGCAAATAGGGCAAAAGCTAACTCTTCTTGACCAGCAACTTGTCTAGTTGTACTTCTACTATTATTAATCCAATCTTGAATACTTCTTTCAAATACTTGACCATCATATGTTACAGTCATTTTCTTTGTAGAGCCGTTATAACTAACTATTACCTTTTTAAATTCATTATTAGTAGGTTGAGTAGTCAATCTCTTTGCATCACTTACAGCATATTTCGCTCTACCACCACCATCAGTACGGTAGAATGCTCCAAATGCTCCATTTTGATATCCTGGAAATTTAGGATCGGCATCTGATTTAGCTGCTCCATTTGGTGTACTGGTATTATGGTAAGTATCTAATTTAAAACCAAAAGAATTTGGAATACCTCCAAGTCCTATACTTGCTCCATCTAATCCTACTACTCCGGGTTCTTTAGTTGTAAATACAAAAGAAACACCATCTCCACCAGTAACTCCATCTGGGCTATATCCTTCATATCTTTTTCCAATATTGATTTCCCCAACTAATTCAAAGCTTTCAGATAGTGAAATCTTATTAAATAATGTATAAGCTCCCTTTCTTGAAGGTGCATCATCAGTTAATGTTACTACATTTCCATCTTTGTGAGCATCTGCTGATGTTGTAAAAAATGTGTCTTGATTATCTGGAGTAACAATTAATTTCGCCTTAGGGTTATATTCTGCATTACCTAAGTTAACAGACGGATCTATTTCTCTTTCCGCTCCGTAAGAAACATGTCTTAATGAGCCTGTTAATTTTGCTGTTGTTGGAGCTAATAAAGTGAATACTAATAGACTGCTTACGAATAACCAGCTACCATGTTTTTTTCTAGCTCTCCAATTTTTCTGTACTACTTCTTCTCTCTTCATACATACCTCCTATTTTCCTACTTTTTTTTGTAAATTTTTATTTTTAATATACTTATATAGTATATCATAAGTTACCCATTTTTTAACAAATAAAATAGCTAAAAACCTTAAAATTTGAAAATTATTTTTGATAAAATCAAAAAAATCTTATGGTAAACTTTTAGCAACCAAAAATATAATTTAAAATATGTATATTGTCTTGTTATACAAAGGATTGTGAAAAGATATTCATTTTAAAAACTTATAATATTTTGTTAAATTTATGTAATATATTTTTCGCGCCTAAAATTCCAAAAGCAAACATTTTAGTGAATTTCTAAATTTTTGCAATAAAAAAAGTAGTATAAATACTACTTTTTAATTTTTAATTATTTTTGTTCTTTGAATCCTTGTTGAGTTACAAGTTCTTCACTCTTTTTCATACTAATTTTAACTTTTTTAGGATCTTGGAAGCTTTCACCCATTATAGTTTTTGCTTTTTCATAGTCAAGATTTTCATAATCAACTTCTAAAGTTTCAACGAATTTATCTTCTTGATAATCTATTGATTCTTTGATTCCTTTGATTCCTTGATATTTTTCAGCAATTGGATCTAAAACAGCCTTAACTGCTTCTTTTGTCTTTAAGTTTGGAATATTAGCATAAACACCTTCGTTTACAGTTGTTTGTTTAATTACTTTATCGTCACTTTCATTATAAGTATAAGTTAAAGTTGTTTTAACTCCATTATTTTCTCTAACAAAAGTTTTTGTAGCAGTTTTACTTCCTGAACAAGCAGTAGTTAGTACTACAACAAATAACATAGCAAATGCTAATAAAGTTCTTTTTAAATTTTTCATTCTTAACCTCCATTTAAAAAATTATAACTAATTTTAGCATATATGAAAAGTTTTTTCAAATATTTTTTAACAAAGTTATTTAAATGCAAATAAAAAAGCAGTATAACTGCTTTTTATTATTTTTCTTTAAATCCATATTTTAAAATATTCTTTTCAAACTCTTTAAAACTTAAAGATTCTTTAATCTTCTCTTTAGCTTGTTCTACTTCTTCTTCAGATAATTTCGTACCTAATAGTCCGCTGAATTTATTAATATCAATTTTTGTAAAATCAATTGAAATATTAGCTACTATCCCTGTATCATTATATTTAAGTTCATATTTAAAACCCTCTATTGAGTTAACAAAATTTCCTGCCATTGATGCCATCGCTTTTGCTTGCTCTTCATTTTCAACTCCCAAATTTTTATAACTTATTTTAACTTCTGCATCAATAGCTTTAATAGTATCTTCTTTATAATTAACCTTTATAGTACTTGTAATTTCTTCGTTTTCAAAATAATAAGATTTTGTTTGTCCACCAGAACTACAAGATGCAAGAATTACAATTGTAAAAAGTAATACAAAACTTGTTATAATTCTTTTTAAATTTTTCATAGGACACCTCCATAAAAATTATTTTTCTTCGAATCCTTGTTGTAATAACATTTCTTCACTTGCTTTCATGCTAACTTTATTTGCTGAAGGATCACCTGAAAATATCATTCCTGGTAATTGTCTTGCCTTCTCAAAATCAATATTTTCATAATCTACTTCAAGTTCTTCTGTAAATCCATCATCATTAAAAGTAACAGATTCTTTTAAACCTTTAATTCCTTGATATTGTTTAGCAGCCGCTTCTATTCTGCTTTTTACTTCTTCTTTACTTAAACCATTAAATCCTGAATATGGAGCAATTGTATTAGATGTTTGTTTAATTACTTTATCTTCGCTTTCTATGTAAGTATAAACTAAAGTAATTTTTATACCGTTTTTTTCTAATACAAAAGTCTTTGTTGCATTTTCTCCTTTACTACCACAAGCTGTAGTTACTACAATAACAAATAGCATTGCAAATGCTAATAATAATCTACTAATTCTTTTCATTATTTTCCTCCTTTTTGGTTAACTAATTTTATCACATTATGAAATTTTTTTCAAATTAACCCTCCCTTCCACGATGCTTCACATCGGGTGGGTACCTGGGAACCTTGTTGTTTCACAATAAAAAAAGACAGTTAAACTGCCTTTTAAAATTATTTTTTTTCTTCAATTTTTTTAAATCCCATTTGTAATAATTGAGTTTCCATTTCTTTTAAAGTAACATTATTACTTTTAAGTTCACCAGTAAAATAAAGTCTATTAAACTCATTTGATTTTTTATAGTCAAGTTTTTCAAAGTCGAGTTCTATATCTTCTATAATCCCATCATCTTTAAATTCAACACTCGCTTTTATTCCATCAATTGCTTGAATTTTACCAACAACTTCATTTACTATTTTTTTAATTTCATTTTCTTTTAATCCCGAATAAGACGAATATTTAAAAGTTGATTTAACTTTTTCTTTTAAAACTTTTTCTTCCTTTTCAGTGTAAGTATATGTTATAACTACTTTTGAATCATTTATAAGTAGTTCATAGGATTTTGTAGGATTTCCTTTCTTCATTGAACAAGCTGAAGCTAATAGTAAAACAACTAGCATTGAAAATGAAAAAATTATGTTTTTTAGTTTTATCATTCTCTTCCTCTACAATTATTTTTGTTCTACAAAGCCTTGTTTAATTAACTCAGCTTCTCTATTTTTCATACTTAAATCATTGCTACCATATACTTCTTCAAATCCTGGAATTTGTTGTTTAGCTTTTTCATAATCAAGATTCTCGTAATCTAATTCAACAGTTTGAACATATTTATCTTCTTGAATATCTAAAGTCGCAGTCAAACCATTAATTCCTTGATGATTAGCTAAAGATAGATTTAAAATATTTACAACCTTTTTTTTGGCTTCTTCAGATTTTAAAATCATTTTTGCATCTGTAACTTTAGTAACCTTTATAATTTTATCCTTACTTTTAATATAAGTTATAGTTTCAGTTATAGTAACCATTTCTTGATTTAATACAAAAGTTTTTGTAATAGGTTTGTTACTTTCACAAGCTGTTGTTAATACTACAACAAATATCATTGCAAATGTTAATATTAATCTACTAATTCTTTTCATTTTTTCTCCTTTTTGGTTAAATTATTTCTTTTCTGTATAACCATCATTTGTTAATGATTTTACTGTTTCTTCCATACTAACTTTAGATTGTTTAGGATCTTTTATATTTGAGTTAAATGCTTTATTTGCTTTTTCAAAATCAATATTTTCATAGTCGATTTCCATAACTTCAATAAAAGTATTTTCTTTATATTCAATACTTTCCTTCACACCTTTTATATATTGATATCTTGCTGAAACTGCCTCTACTTTAATTTTGATTTCGTCCATAGATAAACCTTTATATATACTATATGGTACTTCAGTAGTAGTTACTTCTTTTAGAACCTTATCTTCTTTTTCTATAAATGTATATTCAATAGTTGTTTTTATACCATTTTCTTTTTCTTCTTTTTCAAAAGTTCTTGTAGCAGTTTTTACTCCTAAACCAGAGCAAGCAGTTGTTAATACAACAACAAAAAGCATTGAAAATGCTAACAGAATTTTATTAATTCTTTTCATAATTATCCTCCTTTTTGGTTAACTTATTCTATCACAATATGAAGTTTTTTTCAAATAACAACCCCACCCTTCCACGATATTTAGCATCGGGTGAGTATCCGAGAACCTTATTGTTTCACAATAAAAAAAGACAGTAAAACTGTCTTTTAAAATTATTTCTGTTCCACATAGCCCTCATCAAGAAGTTGTTTTTCTATTCCT
Source organism: Parvimonas micra (assembly GCF_021300775.1). Taxonomy (GTDB): domain Bacteria; phylum Bacillota; class Clostridia; order Tissierellales; family Peptoniphilaceae; genus Parvimonas. Next base: position 300,211 of record NZ_JAJTJP010000002.1, on the reverse strand, counting down.
TTCATAGTATATTTTACTTCTTTAGGACTTTTAAAACTTGGTCCAAAAACTGTTTGTGCTTTTTTATAATCAATACTTTCATAGTCTATTTCAACATTTTCAACGAAGGTATCACCTTCATAAGTTATATCTGCTTTAAGACCCTCAATACCTTTATATTTAACAAGAGCCTTTTCAAACATATCTATAATTTCTTCTTTAGTTGATTCAGGTTTATATGTTGAAAAATTTCCTTCAGTTTTTGTTACCTGTTTAAGAATTTTATCTTCTTTTACCTTATAAGTATAAATTATTGTTTTTTTTATAATACCATTATCAAGTAAAAAAGTTTTTGTTGAAATAGATTCAGTTTTTATACAAGCAGTTGTTAATACAACAGTAAAAAGCATAGTAAACACTAATAAAATTCTTTTAAAATTTTTCATAAAATCTCTCCCTAAATTTTATGTATATTCCAAAATTTATTTCTTTTCTACATATCCACCTTTTAACAGCGCTTCTTCTGTTTGTTTCATGCTGAATTTTTCTTTATGTGGATTAATGTAATTTTCTCCAAATACTTTTTGAGCTTCTTCATAAATAAGAGTTCCAAAATTTATTTCTGTAACTGTTTTAAATCCATCATCTCTCAATTCTAAAGTATTTTTAATCCAGCTATATCCTTTTTGATGTTCATTTACTTCTTTTAAAATTTTTTGAATTTTTTCCTTATTTCCACCACCTATTTTGTATGCTTCGTAAGTTGATTCAGTTGTAGTTTCTTGAAATACGATTCTATCTTCACTTTCTATATAATAATAAGTAACAGTTTGTTTATAACCTGGTGTTTCCTTTACAAAAGTTTTTGAAGGATTCTTCTTTTCCTTTGGAGTTGTATCTTCTACTTCTACTTTTTCTTTTTCTTCTTTTTTATTTTCATTATCTGTTCCTTTATTTGAACAAGCTGTTGTCAATACTATAACAAATAGCATTGCAAATGTTACTAAAAATCTTCTAAAATTTTTCATCATTTACCTCCTAAAAAATTTATTAACTAATTCTATCATATTATAAAATATTTTTCAAACTACATAAAAAAAGATAGCTATGCTATCTTTTTTAGAAAATTAATTATTTTACAGTATAACCTGCTTTTGTTAAAGAATCTTCAGTCTTTTTCATAGATACTCTAACTTTTTTAGGATCTTGGAAGTTTGGTCCGAAAACTGTTTTTGCTTTTTCAAAGTCAATATTTTCGTAATCTACTTCTAAAGTTTCGATGAATTTATCATCTTGATATTCAATGCTTTCTTTTAATCCAGTAATTCCTTGATATTTTGCAGCTATTGGATCTAAAAGTTTTTGAACATCTTCTTTGCTTGATCCTGGTCTGAATTCAGAATAAATGCCTTCGTTTTTAGTTTCTTGCTTAATTATTTTGTCTTCTTTTTCATCGTAAGTATAAGTAATTGTTGTCTTTAAACCATTTTTTTCTAAATAGAAAACTTTTGTTGCATACTCATCTTTCTTTGAACAAGCAGCTGTTAAAACTACCACGAATAACATTGTAATTGTTAATAAAATTCTTCTTAAATTCTTCATTATTTACCTCCAAATGAAATTTATGACTTATTGTAACATATTTTTAAATATTTTTCAATAAGCAAAAAAAGTAGTAAAATACTACTTTTCTTAAATTATTATTATTTTTGTTCTTGATATCCAGCTTTTATTAAAGTTTCTTCTGACTTTTTCAAGCTAATTTTAACTTTTTTAGGATCTTGGAAGTTTGTTCCCATAACTACTTTTGATTTTTCATAGTCAAGATTTTCGTAATCAACTTCAATAGTTTCTACAAATTTATCTTCTTGATAATCTATAGATTGTTTAATTCCTTCAATTCCTTGATATTTTGCAGATATTGAATCTAAAATCTTTTGAATATCTTCTTTAGATCTGTTTAGATTTGCATAAAGCCCTTCATTTGTTGTTACTTGTTTAATCACTTTGTCTTCTTTTTCAATATAAGTATACACAACAGTTGTTTTTAAACCATTTTTATCTAACACAAAAGTTTTTGTGCTAGTTGCATCCTTACTTGAACAAGCTGTTGATAAAACAACAACAAATAGCATAGCAAATGCTAGTAATGCCTTTTTTAAATTTTTCATTTTTTACCTCCACTTTTATATATTAAAATTATTTTTGTTCCTTATATCCTTGATTATACATAATTTCTGCAGATACCTTCATGCTAACTCTTACTTTTTTTGGATCTTGAATTGAAAGATAATTTTTTGCCTTTTCATAATCTAGATTTTCAAAGTCAATTTCAATATTTTCAATGAATCTATCCTCTTTATACTCTACAGTATGCTTGATTCCTTTTATTTCTTTTGTTTCTTCAATATCTTTGTCAATAATTTTCTTAACTTCTTCTTTAGTCATTGCAGGATTTAATTTATCATAAATTCCTTCATTTGTTGTCAATTGTTTAAGTACCCTATCTTCTTTTTCACTATAAACATAAGTAATTGTTGATTTTTGACCATCTGCATCTTTAACGAAAACTCTTTTTTTAGTTCCGTTAGAACAGGCTGTTGTTAATATAACAACAAATAGCATTGTAAATGCCAATAAAATATTGCTAAGTTTTTTCATCTTATTCTCCTTATATTTTATACTTTAATTCTATCATATTTAAACGCTTTTTTCAAATTTAACGCAAAATAAAAAAGTAGTAAAATACTACTTTTAAATTAGACTATTTTTGTTCTACATAACCATCTTTTAATAGAGCTTCTTCTGTAATTTTCATACTAACTATTCCTTTTGAAGGATCTTGAAACTCTTCGTCAAGAGCTACTTTTGCTTTTTCGTAATCAAGATTTTCATAATCAATTTCTATTGTTTCAACAAAGCTTTCATCTTTATAATCTATTGAGTATTTAAGACCTTTAATACCTTCAAATTTTTTAGCAATTGGCTCTATCATTTCTTTTATTTCTTCTTTTGTTTTTCCAGGTTGAAACTCAGCATAAGTTCCTTCACTTATTGTTTCTTGTTTAATTATCTTGTCTTCTTTTTCAATATAAGTAAACACTTGAGTTGTTTTTAAACCACTATCTTCTAAAGTAAAAGTTTTTTTCGCTGTTTCTCTATTATTTGAACAAGCTGTTGCTAAAACTACAAAAAATAACATTGCAAATGTTAATACTATTCTTTTTATATTTTTCATTAATTCCCTCCTAAAATACAATAATTCATTTTAACATAAAAATCAAGTTTTTACAATAAAAAAGCACTCTTTCGAGTGCTTTAAATTAATCCCAGCTTGGTGGATTTGATTTTGATTCTGTATGTTGGAAGTATTCGTATTCTGAGAATCCTAACATTCTTGAAACTAATACTACTGGAAATACTAACATAGCTCTATTAAATCTTGTAACTGTATCATTGTAAATCATTCTTGAATTCTTTACATCTTGTTCATAAGAATCAATTTTATCCATTGTATTTAAGTATAATGTATTTGCCTTTAATTCTGGATATGATTCAACAACTACTGCAAGTCTTGATAAAGCTTGAGTAAACATATTATCATCAGCTTCAATATCTTTTACAGAACTTGAACTATTAACTCCTCCTCTTGCTTGAACAACTTTTTCTAAAGTTTCAGCTTCATGAGCAGAGTATTTTTTAGTTGCATCAATTAAAGATTTTAAAGCATCCCATCTTGATTCAACATTTGCTGCTATTTGTCCCATAGCATTTTTAACCATTTCTCTTAATCTTATTAAGTTGTTGTAGCTAACCATTAACCAAAGTCCTAATAAGACAACTACACCTAAAATTACGCCTAAAACTATCATAATTTTCTCCTTTCTAATTTATATTAATTGCATTAATATTATATCAAATATATACCCAATTATCTACTTCCACCACCGGAACCTCCACCAAAGGAGCCTCCGCCTCCACCGATACTTGAGAAGCCTCCGCCTCCTCCTGAAGATCTTGAAACACTTCTTGAATAAGCATCTATGAAGTTATTAGAGAATACATGTGAGTAAATCATAGCTGAATGCAATGAGTAAACATCTACATCGTAATTTTCTAAAAATTCTGGTGATAAATTCTTTAATTGTTTTTCAACTTGATCAGCAACATCAAACAATGTCGCATAAATCAATAAATCTTTCCAAACTTTAATTTCTTGAACTTCTCTTTCACTTAATAGAGAGAAATCTTTCAAATAATTATAGTATTTTACTAATTTCGCAGTAAATTCCTTACCTTTTTCATTGTAAGTGTAAGTATTCTTATCTCTATTATTCTTTACAAGCAAGTCATTTTCTGCTGCATAAGTTACAGAATCTTTTCTAAACTCATCTTGTAATTGTCTGAATTGAGTTTGATTATGTGTCTTTCTTAAATAATTTGTAAATTCATCTTCTTGTAATATTCCATCGTCTCTTGCAGCTTCAATAACCATTTCAAATAATTCTCTCTCATTTTTAGTCTCAAAAGGATAATCTTTTTTATAGTCAATTTTTAGAGAAAGAATATCTTTCTTAAATATGAAACCTTTTTGTTCAGTCATTGGAATTAGAAGTTTTGTTTGTATCCATTTTAAGAAATAAGCTCTAATTATAGCCTCAGGTCCATCAAAACCAGCACATTTTAGAATATGGGAAAGTCGCCACCATTCTTTTTCTGGAACATCTCTATAATATTGTCCCTTTAAATCAAATTTCTTATATCCGCCTTTGAATTTCTTTTGAGCTACAGCTTTTGAACCAAATGCTATACATACTATTAGTATTATTAATCTAACTATAGTTTTAACTGGAAATACAGTTTTTCTTTTCTTACTAATTCCAGTGTTGTTAGTGTTTTTAGTATAGCTTGAGCCTTGAAATGCTTGATCTTGATAATAAGAAAAGTTTCTACTTATTTTTTCTCCTGTTGTGAATTCACCCTTATTGATTTGAATTAAAACAGTTACATAATTTGATCTTGAAAGACTTGTTAAGCTTTCAAAAACAATATTTCCATTATCAAAAACTATCTTACCCTTATTCCCAAAAGCCCAAATCTTGGAATTTGTATTGTCAAACTTTCCTTCTTCCTTGGTGATAGTAACTTTAACCTTTTGAGGTGGTGCTTCTAAATCATCATTTACAAACTTCCAAAAAACCATATCTGAATCATTTAAAAGTTTTACAAAATTTGTAACTCTATAACTTAATTTAAAAGTTTTTCTTTGATAATCTCCAAAACCAAAGCAAAGTTCATAACCATTTGAAGTTTTTACAACTCCAGATTTACCAGCTTTTTGTTGTCTAGTCTTTTTAACATCCCATTTTGATAAACTCTCATACGGAATTTCTCCCGAATCAGTTATTTCAGAAACATTAAAATTAATTATTTCACTTTTTCCTAAATTATTTATAGGAATATAGTATTCTGTACCCTTTGTTGGATGATAATCCATAATATTTTCGATATCAGCGCTGCCGTCCTTATTAATTCTAACAGTTATTTCATTTTTATATAAAGTATCTGCATAAGAATTGTTGGACTGAACAACGAATAATCCAAGTAATATTAAAGAAAACACAAAAATTCTTTTTACAAAATTTTTAATATTTTGCATAATTCTATATACCAACTTTCTTTAAAATTTACAATTTACAAAACTAAACTTGCAATTATATAGATGAAGAAATTTTATTTTAATCTTCTTAAAATCTCTTCCTTACCTAAAATTTCTAAAATATTAGAAAGTTCAGGTCCATGAACTTGACCTGTAAGTAATGCTCTAACCGGCATATATAAGTCTTTTCCTTTAAATCCTGATGCCTTTTGAATTTTTTTCATAAATCCTTTGGCAATTTCTTCGTCTATTTCATCAATTTGAGATAATTCTTCTTTAATTTTTTCTTTTAAGATTTCTATATGTTCAACATTTCTCATTTCAACTGCTTCTGGTTCAACTTCAACATCTTCAAATAAAAATCTTGATTGATCAACAATTTCAGGAAGTCTTGAAATAGATTCTTGGAAAGTTTTTGTAATTAGCTCAAGTCTCTTTTCACAAACATCTTCCTTGATAAAACCTGCTTCAACTAAATAAGGTTTAACAAGTTTTGCAAGTTCAGACACTTCCATTTTTCTAATATATTGAGCATTAACCCAGTCTAATTTATCTACGTCAAAAACACCACCTGATTTTGACACTCTTTCAAATGAGAATTGTTTAACCATCTCATCTAAAGATAAAATTTCTTCATTACTTTCTGGACTCCAACCTACAAGTGCTAAATAATTTACTAGTGCTTCTGGTAAATATCCTTTTAATCTGAAGTCTTCAACTGAAGCATCATCATTTCTCTTAGATAATTTCTTTCCACTCTTATTTAAAACTGTTGGTAAATGAACAAAAGTAGGTTTTTCAAAACCTAATGCTTCATAAAGATAAATATGTTTTGGAGTAGATGAAATCCATTCATCCCCTCTTACAATGTGAGTAATTCCCATTAAATGGTCATCAACAACAACAGCAAAATGATAAGTTGGGAAACCATCAGCTTTAATTAATACTTGGTCGTCCATATCATTTGTGTTAATTGTAATTTTACCTTTAATAACATCTTCAAAAACAATATCTCTATTTTCTGGTAATTTTAATCTAATAACATAATTTTCACCATTTGCAATTCTCTTTTTAGCATCTTCAATACTAATACCTCGGCAAAGTCCGTCATATCTTGGAATCTTTCCATCAGCTTTTTGTTGATTTTTAATGTCATCAAGTCTTTCCTTACTACAGAAACAATAATAAGCATAACCTTTTTCAATAAGTTCTTCAGCATATTTATTGTAAATTCCCTTTTCAACTCTTTCAGATTGGATATATGGACCACATTCACCAATCTCTGTAATATTATCATTTTCGTCAAGACAAACACCTTCATCTGCCTCAACACCTGACCATTTAAGTTCGTGAATTAAATTTTCAATAGCTCCTTCAACATATCTAGTTCTATCTGTATCTTCAATTCTAAGCAAAAACTTTCCACCATTTTGCTTAGCATATAAATAATTATATAATGCAGTTCTAAGTCCTCCAATATGTAAATATCCTGTTGGACTTGGTGCAAAACGTAATCTTACCATTTATAAATACCTCCTAAAAAATGAACATTTCCTCAACATAATTATATATCAAATATTTTTATTTGTAAAGAAATACTATTTTAGAATCTTCCAAACTAAAGCTTTTTTAAAAATGGTAAATATAATACTAATGGTAATTTATGAGATCTCTCCACTACGGTCGAGATGACGTGTTGTGGGCTTTACTTGTAAAGTTGCTAAGACGTGAAATATTTAGTTTCATATAAAATTTTTAATAATTATCAATTTTTTTCAAGTACTTAGCATATTTTTTTAATTTTTGAAGATTATTTACTTTTTAATGTCTTTCCATTAAACGAAGGTTTCTCCTTATACTTCATCTTGAGCAAAACGTAGTGTAGTCAATCTAGCCCTAACTTTGCTTGTTTACAAGCAATAGTAGGTCTGACGCAAAGATTGTTCAAATCTTTGATTTGAGTACAATCGACTGCGAAGATCTCATAGTTTTACTTGTAAACAAGTAAAACTAATTGTATCGCAGATACATAAAAAAGACGGTATCTCTATCTTCAAAAATTTCAATCTAAAAATTTCAATTTTTCGATATTTTTTCCCATCTTTTATTTATTACTAAACTTATAATTTAACTATTTCTTTCTTGCAACAAAATAATATCTGTGAATTCTACCTCTAATTACTCCTTCTTTTTCAAGAATTTCCTGTGCTTTGAAGAGATTTTCTTTATACTTTTCAACTTCGAAATAAGGAAATTCCCAATCTATAATCCTTGCAAACCAAACTAGAGCACCAACATCATAAAACTCTATCGGTCTATAAGCTTCTGCTTCTTCAACAATCTCAAAACCATTTTCTATAAATTCTTCTTTTGAAATATTCAGATAAGCTTTAGGAAATGGAATATCAACATCTCCTATTAAAAGTTTCACTAATTCTCTGTCATTTTCTGCACCAACCTGTTGTGTAAGAAATAATCCTCCACTTTTAAGAACTCTTTTAAGTTCATTAATATTATATTCACCATGTCTATTTGTAATAATATCAAAATAATTATCTTTAAAAGGAAGTTCATCACCACCATCGGCTGGTTTAAAATCTATTCCCAAAGGAATAAGTCTCTCCTCACATATCTTAATATTTGGCTCATATCCTTCAATTGCTGAAGTATGTTTAGGATTTAGTAGAAAAGATAAAAGAAATTCTCCACCACCTGTTTCCATATCCAACAAATAATCACTTTCTCTTAAATAAGATTTTATAACGCTTCCAAAATCCCATGGGAGATTATCTTCTTCTCTATATCTTTCTCTAATATGAGAAAAATCCCAACCCTTAATATGAGCAATGTCCTGCTCATGCAACCATTCATTTAAAAGTGTCTTTTTATCCATATATTTCTCCTTAAATATCTATTTTATTTATCTAACAATTGAATTATCCGTCATCAAATTAGCTATATGATGAGGAATCATAGAAACTTGCATTGACATTTCAACATGATAATTTTTCTCCAAAAATATTATATTTAATTAAACAAATAAGGATTTGTTAAACTCTATAAATTTAACAAAACTTTGTCAATATCTAATAATACCTTTGATATACAATTTTTTAATTCATATAATGTATCTGTGTTAAATTTGCTTGGAATATCTAATTCGAGATATTCTTCACTCCATTGCTCATTATCCCATATACTAGTAGAAGTTTTACAAGAAAAACGGTATTTTTGTTTGCCATTAGATATAATACACATTACAGGAATTGTTCCGGATTCCTTTGTATATTTTTTATAATATGCATATATCGTTTTATTTTTTTGCTCATCTAATATAAGTAGAAAAAATACACTTTCTAATACACTATCTGATTGCTTGATAATTTCTTCGTGAATCCACGGAGCATATAACAAACCGGCAAGTAACTCATTGCCATATTTATTTGCCACACTCACCCAATAGCTCTCTTCTTTTTTCATCTTATCTTCAAAATCATCAGGTGATAACAATTCATATTCTTGATGTTGGCAGTTAAAACCATGCCATTTTCTATATGGTAATGTTGCTTCTATTAGAATCCATTTATTATTATCTCGAACAGCAACACATATATGGTCTTGTTCATCTCCATAACAATCTTTATGTATATATGCATATTTTGCTTCATATCCTAATTTTTGAAATACTGAAACCAATAAATTTGAATAATCACCGCAAGTTCCAGCATGCATTGAAATAACATCTAAATCACTTCTTTGCAAAGGAAAAAACGGAGCGTTTAATCTACTGTATTTTACATTTTTATCAAGCCAATTAAATAGTTCTTCACATACAGCTTTAATACCACTTCTATCCTTAATGTTTTTTTGGATAAACTCATCTATCACTTTATCATCAGAATGAATATATGTCATTTTGCCTCTCCAACACAAATCCTTAATCATAATCTTACAATGCCTATACCTTATACTTTACTTATAATCTCACAAATTTAATTATATTATACCACTTGTTAAAATTCTAATCTATAAAAATTTAAAAGAGAGTGACTTATCACTCTCTCAAATAGTTTTTTGCTTGCAAATTAGAAAAATTATACAAAAATGTAGATTAATCGTTATTAGAGCTTTATAAGATCTCTCCACTACGGTCGAGATGACGTGTTAGGGGCATTACTTTATAAGTTGCTAAGACGTGAAATATTAATTTTCATATAATTTTTTAATAATTATCTATTTTTTCAAATAGTTAGCATATTTTTATATTTTTAAAGTTTATTTACTTTTAACGTCTTGCCATTAAACGAAAGTTTCTCCTTATACGTCATCTTGAGCGAAGTCGAAAGATCTCATAGTTTTACTTGTAAACAAGTAAAACTAAATGTATCGCAGATACATAAAAAAATAATTCATAGAAACAAAAAGACGGTATTTATACCGCCTCTTTATATATTCTTAATACACCATACAAAACCCTTTGCCAGTCTAATATCTGAATCTTGAAAATGTCCGCCGCTATTCCATTCCAGAATTGTCTTAATTCCTCTGTTATTTAAAACTTCTTCTTGTTTTTGTATAGCCTTTCCTACTCTAGCCATTGTCTTATTTTTTGTTTTTTCTTCCTTATCTCCTAGACTTAAATAAATCACATTAGATAAAGGACTATTTTTATCTATAAACTCTTCCCAACCGTTAAACCACACAGAGGGAGAAGCTCCAACAATCGCATTAAAACTACTTGATTGATAAGAACTCCATAGTGAAAATAAACCAGCTAACGAATATCCCCCTAGAATCAGTGGAATATCATTTTTAATTTGATATTTTTCACAAATAAAATCAATCAAAACATCTTCTATAAAAGAAAGAGTGTTCTTTGCACCATCTCCAAACCCATCTTTACCAAAAACTGCAGGAGCATTCCAAGGAGATAAATCATTATTCCAATTGGAAATTTTAAAAGCAATAAACAAAAAGTCTTCTCCCACATCTTTTGAAATTAATTCTACTTCTCTATCTAAAACCTTAATATCATGCTCATCAACAGGTTGTATCAAAATGTATTTTGGATTTTCACAAGAATAAGCTATACATCTTGTATCATTAACATTTAATTTTTCTTTTTTATAAACCATTTACAATCCAGCCTTTCTCTAAACTAAAATTATTATTCTAATATTTTTTCTCATAATATTTAGTTATAAAAAACATAATAATTGGAGAACATACAATTGAAATTATCAAAAGAAAATAATTTTATAAGTTTATTTTAAATAGTTATGCTAGTTTGTTTTTAAAGTCAAGTTTTAAATCTCCTTCTTTTATCCAGCCACATTTTTTTAAAGGATAGTATATAATTAAATTTACTATTGCAGGTAGGATAAAGTGCATAATTAGTACTATGAAAAGTAATTTTAAAAAATTATAATCTTTCATTGTTATAAAAGTAGATATTTGACCAACTAAACCGCAAGTTCCCATTCCAGCTCCTATTGGAGAGTTTTCAAGTCCTAAAATAACTGTTGAGATTGGTGCTAAAATAATTGAGCTTAGAGTTGGTGGTATCAAAATTTTAGGATTTTTAATAATATTTGGAACTTGTAGCATACTTGTACCAAGTCCTTGTGCTACTAAACCTTGAACGCCATTTTCTTTAAATGATATAACTGCAAAACCAATCATTTGGCAACAGCATCCTATTGTAGCTGCACCTGCAGCAAGTCCAGAAAGTGATATCATCATGCAAAGTGCAGCAGATGATATTGGAAGTGTTAGGACTATTCCAACAATTGCCGATACAATCATTCCCATAATAAATGGAGCTTTGTTTGTTGCACTCATTATTATTTGTCCTAAAGAAATCATAATTTCATTTATAAAAGGTCCTATTAGATTAGAAACTAAAATTCCTACAAGGACTGTAACAACTGGTGTTATTACAATATCAATTTTTGTTTCCCCACTTATAAGCTTTGCAACTTCAACACAAATTAAAGTTGCAACAAAAACTCCCATAGGTCCTCCTAATTTATCTGCTCCAATTCCAACAACGCAAGAAGAAAATAGTATAAGACGTGGAGCTTTAAGACTGTAAGCTATTGAAACTGCTATTGCAGGACCTGTTGCATCTTTTGCTAAAGGCCATATTGTTTTTGATAAAAATTCTATATGACAAACAGAACCTATTGTATTTAAAATTGTTCCTACTAAAAGTGTTGCAAAAAGTCCAAATGCCATAGAACCAAGAGCATCGATAAAATATACTTTTGGAGAAAGCGTTATACCCTTCTTTTTTAAAAAATTTTTCATAATTTTATCCTTTCTAAATTGAATTTATAAAATTAATACTAATTAAAAAACTACTATCTTAAAAGATAAAAACATTTTAATTAATTTTAATTTTTATAGTGAATATACATAAAAATCTAAAATTTTATATTAAACTCATCGCCGTAAAGTAATTTTATCATTTTTTAACAAAAAATTCAATAGTAAAAAAGTGTTTTAATAAAAATAAAAACTGACCTTTTATTACAAATTGCAAGAATAAGTTAGCCAATTGAAAAAACTTCAAAAGGTGTTTTATAGTTAAATAGTTTTTTAGGATAATTATTTATCCAATCTTCAATAAATGCTACTCTTTGTTGAGTAGTATTTTTTGTTCCTTTTGGTAAAAATCTTCTTATTAGTCTATTATGGTTTTCATTACTTCCTCTTTCATAACTACTATATGGATGTGCATAATAAATATTTTCATAGTCAAACACTTCATATAGTCTTGCAAACTCTAAACCATTATCCGCTGTTATACTTTTTATTTCATACTCTTTTAATACTTCTTTTAATGCCTTGTTTACTGATTTAACTGTCTTATCTTCAATTAACCTTATTATTTCATATCTACTTTTCCTATCTGTTAATGTTAATAGACATTGTCCCTTTTCCTTTCTTAATATTACTGTATCTATTTCATAATGTCCTACTTCTTCTCTATTATTTATTTCTTTTAGTCTTTCTTCTATTGTTTTTCCTAATATTCTTACTCTTTTTACTTCCTCTTTTTCTTTCTTTTTTCTTTTTCTTGCATAATTTAAAACACTTCTTTTTAATCCGAAAAATCCTTTATTTATCCAATAATATATCGTTGATGTTGATATTTTCTCGTCTAACTTTGTTTTTGAAATCATTTAAGGACTGTGTTTATATTTTAAATAGTGTATTACTTTATCTCTGATTACATAATCAACTTTTAATTTCCTTCCACAATTTCTTTTGTTCTTATCATAAATTATTTGAGCAAATTCTGCTTTATATACTTTTTTAAATTTTCCATAAGTTGTTCTTTGAATTACTGATCCTCTTTTTATTTCATTATTTATTGTTTGATGATTTTTACTAAGTAATCTTGCTATTTCTCTATTACTTTTTCTTTCTTTTTTCCATTTCTCTATTAATTTTCTTAAATCTATTGTTAAGTGCTTATATTTTATGTTACAATTATTGTGCATCTCATTGAGGCTTATTTCTTTAGTTTAACTATAATTTTACCTCTTTTAGATGTTTTTTTCTATTTGTGGCTAACTTAATTTTACAATATACTATTATTTAAATATTATTGTATAAATCTAAAAGATAGTGATTTCTCACTATCTTAAAAATTTTTACTTACGAAAATAAAAAATTATACAGCAATGTAGATTAATCTTTATTAGAGCTTTAGGAGATCTCCAGATCAATTGTATCCAAAGATACAATTAGCCCGTCAGACCTACTTTTGCTTTAGCAAAAGTAAATGTATCGTAGATACATAAAAAAAGAATTATCATTTTACTCGTAAACAAAAAGACGGTATCTCTACCGTCAAATTGATTTTTTTATTTTTCACCTAATTAATAAGTTTTGAAAACATATTCTAAAAATTCTTCCAATTTCTTCACTACTTCTTTATCTAAACTTTCAACCCATCTTTTAGGAATATTATCAAAACCAAATTTTGCTCCAGCGATACTTCCTGCTATCCCTGCAATTGTATCTGCATCTCCTCCATGATTTACAGCTCCAATTATACAATCTTCAAAAGTTTCACTTTCACTCCAATAAATAGCATTGTTGAAAGTATTGATAACATATCCACTAGGTTTTAATAACTCTCTCTTTTCTAAATTTAAATTCTTTCCTAAAATATGAGCTTTTATAATTTCAGTATAATCCTTTAAAATATTTCTACAAATATCATTATTATGAGTAATATCACCCTGAATAAAATTAAGTTCTAAAGATTTTTCTGAATTTAAAATGGCACAAGGAAGAGCTCTCATAAGACTTCCATTTCCCAAAGCAGTATTATCCTCTGCAATATAATTTCCAGTCTCATCATAAAAAGCTATTGCTTTTCTACATTGATTTCCAATGTCCTTAGGGGCTGTATCATACCAAGACAAAAAACTATCAGCTACATCTTTTTTAAAATTCTTAAAATCATTTTTCATAAGAACTTCCATAACACAAATTGACATCTGTGTATCATCCGTAACCTCTCCAGCCATCAAATCAAGCCAACCACCACCAACTATATCAGTTAGCTCTCCATATTCACTTTTTATTTCATCCTCACTCATAAATTCAGTAGTCGCTCCCATTGCATCTCCAATTGCAAAACCGTAGAGCGAACCCTTTAACCTGCCTTTAATATTATTCATTACACACCACCATTATTTGTTTTGATAGACAATGTTTTTTTACAATTATTCCCAAATCAATTTTTTTATTACTTGATCTAATAGTTTATCGTATCCTATTACTTCTTTATCAACTATACTGATTATATCATCATATGTTTACTAAAATTTTTACAAAACCAATTCATAAACCAACAAATCCTCACTACTTATTAGCTTAAAATTGTTGTTTGTTGCAATTTTTTGTGTTGCTAATTGTCTTTTATCACATTCGATAATGAGTGAATGGATATTTTTAGTTTTTGCATAGTCAATTAATGATTTTGTTACTTCGTCTGCTATGCCTTGTCCCCAATAGTTTTGATTTAAGATAAAGCCTATTTCGTAATTTTCTTTATCGTATTCGTGAAAAATAACATGTCCTATTAGTTTTTTATTTTCTTTATATTCTAAGGCAAATACTCGTGGAGGATAAGACAGAGCGTTTTTGTTTAAAAATTCTTTTGTACTTTCTAAAGTGAAAGGCTCTTCAATGTATTCCATTACTTTAGAGTTACTTAATATCAGATATAATTCATCTGCATCCGAGTTTTTAAATTGTCTTATCCTACACCTTTTTGTCTCTATATCTAAAATATGTTCCAAGATTATAACTCCAGTTTTTATTCAATATCTTTTAACGATTCTATCATTGGAACTTTTTTAAGCATTATTTTTACTACAAAGTACACTATAAATGTGAAAAATAGTGTTATTAGTGCTGAGTAAATGTAGCTTATTAGTTTTACTTTGTTGAAAAATCTGATTGAGTCCATGGCTAGTTGTTCCATTATATTTATGTGTAAGCTATGGCCTACAAAGATTCCCAAAGTTATTCCAATCATTGTTAGGATTACTGTTTCTTTGTAAATATATTTGTCTATTTCTCTCGGATAGAATCCTAAAACTTTTAGTGTTGCAATTTCTCTTTTTCTTTCAGAGATATTTATATTGCTTAGATTGTATAAAACTACGATTGATAGGAATGCTGAGCAAATTACGATTAGCAAGATAATTGAGTTTACACTGTATGATGCATCGTCAATTGCTTTTTTTATTGAGTATATGCTTATTCCTTTTACTGCAACGGAATTTTTTTCGAGTTCGTGTATTACTTTGTCGACATTTTCTTTACTTCCGTCATTTAGTAATAGTAGTTTTGTATTTTTTACTGGCTTTTTGAAAAATGTTTGTTCATAAGTTTTTTCGTTCATTACAAAGAAGTTACCAACATGGTTTTCAAAGATTCCAGCTATTGCTCCTTTGTATTCTTTGTTGTTATTTATAAAGGTTATTGTATCTCCAACTGAAAGTGAAAACTTTTCGGCTAATTTTCTATTTATATAGATTCCGTCTTCAAGTGTTTCAATTTTTTTCTCTCCGTCATAAAGTCCAAAATATTTTGAAAATTCGTTTATTGTATCAGTTGTGAATACAGTTATTTTTTCGTCAAAACTTTTTTCTGCTTTTATATTTACTGTTGTTGTCGCAATATCAAAGCTTTCTTTTATGTCTTGATTTGACTTTATTTCTTCGTTAAACTTATCCAAGTCTTTGTCTAAAGCCATTGGATTATATATAATTGTTGCGCTAAATTTTGTATATTTTGAGTATTGTAAATCAGAAACCCCATCAAGGCTGTCCTTTATTCCAAATCCAAGTACTAAAAGTCCCATACATCCCATTACACCAATTATTGTCATTGTAAGTCTTAGTTTATATCTAAAAACATTTCTCAATGTAGCTTTTTGTAAGAATGAAAGTTCTTTCCAAATATATGGTACTCTTTCAAGGAAAACAGAATTTCCAGATTTTGGAGTTTTTGCTCTCATTAAGGATGAAATTTTTTCTTTTAAACTTCGTATGCAAGTTACATAGGATACAAAAGCTGTACAGATTATCGCTATTAATATTCCTGTAATTACAATTGTAGGATAGTAATTGTCAAATACTTTTGTGATTATTAGCGCTTTTAAATAAGCTCCGTAAACTAAAGGAGATATTATTTTAAAGCCTAAAACAGTTCCCACAGCACCACCAATTAAACTTGCCAATAGTCCATAGTAGAAATATTGTTTTGCAATATCAATATTACTATATCCTAAGGATTTCAATGTTCCAATCTGTACTCTATTTTCGTCAACCATTCTTGTCATAGTTGTAAGAGAAACTAGAAGTGCAATGAAATAGAAGAAAAGTGAGAATACATTTGAAACTCCGTAAATTCCCTTTGCTGCAAAATAAACTTTTGAAGTTGAAGATGCACTATACCCATCTTCAATACTATAAGTTGGTTCAATAAGTTTTGATAGGATTTCATCACCATCTGAGATTTTGCTTGTTGCATCAAGAATTTTTTCTTTAGCATCTTGCAAGTCTTCTTTTCCTTTATTCAACTTTAAGTTATTTGCTTCAACTTCTGCCCTTTTTTCAACTAATTTTGAATAGTATTCGTCAAATTTACTAAGTCCAATTTCTGTTTGCTTTTCTAAGTCAGATTTTTTAGCTTCTATATTTGTAATTTCTGAATTCAATTTTTCTTCAGCTTTTTCTATTTCGCTTAAAGCTGTTGAAACAGTTGTTTGATTTGTTTCAACTGTTGTTAAATTACCTTGAATTAATTCTAAATTCTTATTTAATTCAGCTAATTTACTTTCTATTTCAGCTTTTTTTGTATTGTATTCTTCAGCTTCTATTAAATTTTGAGAATAGCTGTTTTCAAGAGCGCTTAGTGTTTCTTTTACAGTTCCAATTGACGCTTCAACTTCCAACTTTGACTTTTCTAATTCCTCTTTACTTTTTAATAGAGTTTTACTTTTGTCACTTAATTCTATTTTATTTTTTGTAACTTCAGCTCTTTTTTCAAATAATTCATTTAATGCTAATCCAAGTTTTACTCTATTGTTCTCTATTTGATTTACAAAAAGGCTCTTTTGATAACTTAAGTCTGCAAAAGCTCTTCTTATATCTTTTTGTCCATTTTGTAGTTTTTCTAAATTTTGTTGTAATTTTCTTTCATTTGAGTTTATGTCTAATTGATTTTTATTTACCTCTTCTTTGCTATCATCTAAAATTTCTTTTTTTTGTGCATAGATAAGATTGTACACTTCAACTGATCTATTCTTGAAAAGATTTTGTAGCATCTGTTTTTTCTCGTTTTGGACTTGTTCAAACTTTTTGCTATTCTTATCCAAGTCGTTTAAATCTGTGAAAGTAATCTTTGCATGAGAAAAATAGCTAAAATCAAAAGTATTTTTTGAAATCATAGCTAAATATCCGCTTTCAGTAGTTCCAGATAATAATACTGATAAAACTTCTGGACTTTTGATAAAGCCTTTAACGGTAAATTTATTTTGTTTTAATTTTTTTACTTCATCTTTAAAGACTCCAAATTTTTCAACATCTTTAAAGTAAATTTCATCTCCGATTTTATAAGTATCTCTAAGCCTTTCGTCCAACAAGATGTCAGTATCAGTTTCAATGTCAGAGCCTTCAATTACTTGAACTGTACTAATTTTTTCAGGCTTATTTTCAACTGTAAAATCTATCGCTTTATTCTCATCTTTAAGAGAGATTGTATAACCAAATTCAACATCTTTTAGATTTTCTAAACTTGAAATTATACTTAAATCCTCTTTTAATAAGCCAAAATTTGAAGAGATTTTAAAGTCGTATAAATTACCTTCTTTGATGTGTTTATCAACGCTTCTTCTCATGATATGTGGAGTTATTTTTAGTCCTACAAAAACCATTACTCCAAGACCTATCATAAATACAATAGATAAAAATTTCGGAAATGTTCTAAAAATTGTTCTGTAAAAATTTTTAAACAATGATTTTTTCATACTACCACTCTATTTCTTTTATGTTCTTCGGATTCTTATTTAAAACCACTTTCTTTACTGTACTATCGTTAATTTCAATAACTCTGTCTGCCATTGGTGCAATTGCCATATTATGAGTAATTAAAATTACAGTCGTATTTGTCTTTTTACATCTTTGATGTAAAAGCTCTAATATTCTCTTTCCCGTATTATAATCTAAAGCTCCAGTAGGCTCATCACATAGAAGCAATTTAGGATTTTTACATAGAGCTCTTGCTATTGCAACTCTTTGTTGTTCTCCACCGGATAATTGACTTGGAAAATTATTTAATCTATGTGATAATTCAACAGACTCTAGAACTCCTGCAGGATTTAAACTTTCCTTTACGATTTGTCCTGCTAGTTCTACATTTTCTAATACCGTTAAATTTGGTATAAGATTGTAAAATTGGAAAACAAAACCTACATCATATCTTCTGTAATCATTTAATTCTCTTTTATTAAATTTACAAATATCTTTTCCATCTATAAAGATTTCTCCACTTGTAGCATTATCCATTCCACCTAAGATATTTAGGATTGTTGATTTTCCTGCCCCAGAAGGTCCAACTATTACACAGAATTCTCCATGCTCGATTTCAAAAGAGACATCTCTATTCGCAACTATCTCTGAGCTTTTTCCTTCATTATATTTTTTATACACATTTTTAAACTCAACAAAAGCCATAATATCCTCCTCTTTTGTATATATTTTAAAATTTAAAAAAATTCAAACTTACCTTATTTTACTTTAGCACAAAACCCGAAAAAAATCAAGAAATATATTTTTAATATCGTTTTCAAGAATATTTCAAAATTTAAATAAAAATATTTAATTTTCAAGTATTTCTATAATGTTTTTTTATAAATAAAACACTTGTATTATTTATATTAAAATGGTATAATGAGAAAAAACAATTAAGGGGTGGTTTATATGTTAAATTTTGTACTTGGTCCATCAGGAGCAGGAAAGACTAAATGGTTAATAGATAAAGCTAATGAAGAAGTGAGAAAAGGAAATGGAAATATCAATTTTATTGATACAGATGATTCTCATATTTTTAGCTTAGACCACAGTGTTAGATTAACAAACGCTAAAGAATACGGTATAGATACTCTTGATAAATTATATGGATTTATTTTCGGTATAGTTTCAAGAGATTATGATGTGGAAAAAATTTACATCGATGGTATCTATTCAATAATTGAACTTGACAGCGATAAGCTTTGTAAATTTAAGAAAGAAGTCGATGCACTTTGTGAAGATCACAAACTAGAAGTTTACATGGGAGTTAATATTCCTAAAGATCAACTTTGTGAAGGTGGTCAAGCAACTTGCGTAGAATTAAAGGTTGACTAGATTTAAAAAGCATCGTTAGGATGCTTTTTTTTGATATGAATATTCCAACTAAACAATTAGAAGTTTTTTTCAAAAAGAGAAATGATTTAATTTCTGAGCTTTCACAAGGAAAGATAGATAAAATTGCCTTTTTAGAAAAAAATTATGAGTTAATACAAAATTTAAATATGAAACCACTTTTAAATATATCTTCATTGGAAGAAGGAATGTATAATTACCAATATTACAACATTTTAGCGAAGTTTTTTAAACAAAAATCTCAATTATATTCAAATAATAAAAAAAAGCAAAAGAAATATAATGAAAATCTTATGAAGTCAAATAATTATTATGCTGAAAAGGATAAATATCTTTTTAGGATGATTGATTTTTTAGATAAGGATTCGTCAGAAGCATATTTTATAGATATGAATTCTAAAAGACTTAATAGTTCTCTTTTTGAGATAGTTGTAAAAGATGTTGAATTTGCAATATTCCATTCTATGAATGAGAAAATTTTAGAAAAATTGAATGAAAAAAACATATTTGTAAATGAAACTAGAATTTCAAAGATTAATGATTATGTTAATACAAATATATAAAGGTTGTGTAAATGAGCTGAACCCAAAAACACAACCTTTTCTTTTTAAGTATTTTTAAAAACTTTGTCGATAACTTCTTTTAGAGTTTTGGATTTTTCAACTTTCAATGTCTTTAAGTTCTTAGTATCCACTATATCATTAGAAATATATACTTTTTTGTAGCCCATTCTGTCAAGTTCTATTAGTCTTTCACTTAAATTTGGAACTTTTTTAAGCTCTCCAGTAAGTCCAACTTCTGCAATAAATACTGTATCTCTTGGAACTGCCTTATTTAAAATTGAAGATGCCACAGAAATTATAACTGCTAAATTTACAGATTGTTCCGATATCTTCAAGCCTCCAGTAGTCTTTAATATTACATTTTTATTGTATAGATTAAATCCTGCTCTTTCTTCTAAGATAGAAAGTAATGTATTAAGTTGATCTTTTTTTAGACTGTCTCCTATTCTTGCAGGATAATTCGTGAATGATTGTGAAACTAAGCTTTCAACTTCAACCACAAGCATTCTACTTCCCTCTTTCACAACGGATAAGACACTTCCACAGATGTCTTTTTCTCTTTGAGTTACAAAAAATTCTGATGGATTTTTAATTTCTAAAAGTCCGTATTCTTCCATTTTGAAAAGTCCTATTTCTCCAGTTCTTCCAAATCTATTTTTTGTACTTGTAAGAGTTCTAAGGCTTTCATCTGACTCTCCTTCTAAAAGCAATACAGAATCAACCATATGCTCTAAAGTCCTAAGTCCTGCCATTTCATCCTGTTTTGTCATATGACAAACAATAAATACTGCTCTTGGCTTTTTAGCGTTTTTTGCAAGTCTAACTAACTCATTTATACATTCGACTGTTTGAGTTGGAGAACCTGCTCTTGAAGGAATTGAGCTTAACATAACTGTTTGAATACTATCTAAGATAACAATATCAGCATCAACTTCATCAATTGAATTTAAAGCTTCATCCATACTTTGTGTTGATTGAATCCATATATTTTCAGGAATTTCTTTTACAATTCTATTTGCTCTTGATTTTATCTGAGATGAACTTTCCTCTGCAGAGATATAGACTGTTTTTACATTTTTACTTGCAAAATCTAATGACAACTGTAAAAGCAATGTACTCTTTCCACAGCCAGGTCTAGCAGTTAAAATATTTACACTATCTCTAACAATTCCTCCACCTAAAACACGATTAAGTTCTTCTATTCCAGTTATATATCTATCATTTTCATTAACATTTACATTTTTAAGTTTTTCAACTTTTCCCTTTGCAACAATTTTATCACTTGAGCTTTTTACGTCAGAAACTTCAATTTCTTCAATAGTTCCCCAGCTACCACAAAAACTACATTTTCCTTGCCAACCCAAAGACTCTTTTTTGCAATTTGAACATATATATTTTTTCTTAACTTTCATTTTAATCACCAACTATATTTTAATGTAAATATTTTTAAAAAGCAATAGCAGAAATTTTACATTTAATCCATTAAAAATTTTAATGATAATAGACTTCATAATTATATTGACTTTTAGAAATCTTTGTAGTATAGTAACAACGAATGAATATTTATCATAAAGGAGAAATAAAATGAATGTATACGAAAAAGCGTTGTTACTTCACGAACAATGGCAAGGAAAAATATCAACTGAATTAAAAGCAGAATTAAATAATGCTGAGGACTTAACTTATGCATATACTCCTGGTGTTGCTCAACCTTGTTTAGAAATAAGTAAAGATCCTTCTTTAGCTTATAAATATACAAGTAAAGCAAACACTATTGCTGTTATCTCAGACGGAACTGCTGTTTTAGGTCTTGGAGATATTGGTCCAGAAGCTGCTATGCCAGTTATGGAAGGAAAATGCTGTTTATTTAAAAAGTTCGGTGGAATAAATGCTGTTCCTATAGTTTTAGATACAATAGACCCTAAGGAAATTATTGCAATTATAAAGGCTCTTGCACCAACTTTTGGTGGAATTAATCTTGAAGATATTTCTTCTCCAAGATGTGTAGAAATTGAAAGAGCATTAATTGATGAACTTGATATTCCAGTATTCCATGATGACCAACACGGTACTGCAATTGTTGTTACTGCTGCTTTAATCAATGCTTTAAAATTAGTTAAAAAAGAAGCTAAAGATGTTAAAGTTGTAGTTTCTGGAGCTGGTGCTGCTGGATACTCAATCATAAAATTAATTATGATGTTAGGTGTTCAAAATGTAATTGCATTTGATTCAAAAGGTGCAATCAACAAAAAACATGCAGAAAATTATAATCTTGTAAAGAAAGAATTAGCTGAAATTACAAATAAAGAACAAAAGGATATGACAATGAAGGAAGCATTTGTAGGTGCTGACGTATTCATCGGTGTAAGTCAAAAAGATTTAGTTACTAAAGAAATGGTAGCTTCAATGAATAAAGATGCAATTGTATTCGCAATGGCTAATCCTCAACCTGAAATTCTTTATGCTGATGCAAAAGAAGCAGGAGCAAGAGTTGCTGCGACAGGAAGATCAGATATGCCTAACCAAATTAACAATGTAGTTGCATTCCCTGGAATTTTCAAAGGTGCTCTACAAGCTAGAGCAAAGAAAATTACTGATGAAATGAAATTAGCTGCATCAATTGGTCTTGCAAATATGATTCCTGATGATAAAATTAGAGAAGATTATGTAATAGTTTCTGCTTTTGAAGAAAATGTAGCTGATACAGTTGCAAAAGCAGTTGCAGAAAAAGTTAAATAGAATAAAATCAAAGTAAATCCTCAACAAATGTTGAGGATTTTTTGTTTACTTAACGATTTTTTTAAAATTATTTACTATTCACGTCAAGCTATTATACGAAGATTTTTCTTTGTACGTCATTTCGAGCGAAGTCGAGAAATCTCACATTTTTGTTGCAAACAAAAAATGAATGTATCGAAGATACATAAAAAAATAAATTTGAGAATACAAAATGGATTGTCTGTAATCGACAATCCATTTTTCTTAACTTAAATATTTAAAAACTGTTGCTAACACAGCTGACATTCCCTTGTAGAACAGACTTTCTTCAACATCAAATTTACTATGATGATGAGGATAAACTGTATCTTCCTTATATATTTTAGGATTTGAAAGCATAAAGTACGTTCCTTTTGCTCTTTGCAAGAAGTATGCAACATCTTCTCCACCCATACTTGGATCTTTTATTATTTCAACTGAATCTTCACCTAAAATTTCTTTTGTATTTTCTATAAAAAATTCAGTGAATTTTTCGTCATTCATTACTACAGGATACATATAGTGATATATTGTTTCTGCAGTGCATCCATAAGTTTTTGCTATTCCATCTGCAATTTCTTCAACTCTCTTTGCGATAAACTCTCTAACTTTTTCATCTAGAGTTCTAACTGTTCCTTTAATATAAACAGTTTCTGGAATTACATTATGAGCAGTTCCACCTTGAATTATCCCAATTGTTAAAACGGCATTTGAAATTGGATTTACTTCTCTTGAAACAATCTTTTGAAGTCCTAGCACAATTTCAGATGAAACAACAATTGGATCAGCTGAAAGATGTGGAGTTGCAGCATGTGAGGATTTTCCTCTTACATAGATTTCAAAAACGTCTGCTGAAGCCATTATAGCTCCTGCCTTTACTCCTATCTTTCCATATTCAATAGGAATTAAACAACCCTCATGAAGTCCAATAACCGCATCAACTTTTGGATTTTCCATACATCCCTCTTCAATCATAGGTAATGCACCTCCCGGACTTTCTTCTCCCGGTTGGAAAAATATCTTTACAGTTCCTTTTAGTTTGCCTTTATTTTCATTTAATATCATACAAGCACCTAATGCCATAGCTGTATGCCCATCATGTCCACAAGCATGCATATTTCCGTTTGTAGAAGCAAAAGGAAGTCCTGTTTCTTCAACAACTGGAAGCGCATCACTATCAGCTCTAATGGCGATACATTTACCTTCTTGTTCTCCATCAATTTGGGCTACAATTGCATTGCCATTTAATAACTTTTTATATTTTACTCCTATTTCGTCTAAAACTTTTGAAATATATTCCATAGTTTTAGGGAGTTCTAGTTCCAACTCTGGAATTTGATGTAAATCACGTCTAATTTTTATTACTCTTTCTTCTTTTTCTTTTACTAATTTTATTATATCCATAAAAAACTCCTTGTTTTTGATTGTATTTTTATAATCATATAATACCACTTTTCGCAATAAAAAAATAGGGTTTCCCCTATTTCATTATGCAATAACTTCTTTTTCAAATTTTTCTTCATGACTATTTACGTCTTGAACTAGTTCTTCCCCAACAACCTTTTTAAGTAATGGAGCCATAATTTTTCTGTTACGTTGAATAAAAGGTCCTACACTAAATGTTATAAGGATAGTTCCTACACCAACAACACTTCCTAGTAAATATCCCAAAATAACTAAAATTAAATCCGAAACAAATCTTACAGTTCTGTAATGAAATTTTGTTTTACCACTTATTAATTCAGATATACCATCTGTTGCTCCAACACCCAAGTCTGAAAATATATATACTGTAACTCCTATTGATATAACAAATGTTCCGATTAAACAAATTATAAGTTTATATATTAAATTTAAACTTTCTAAATCAAGCCAACCAAAAATTAAATTCATACCTTCAACGGTATAACCAATTATAAAAATTGCTAAAATTGAAGATATATTTATATATTTTTTATCAAAACAAAATATTACAATTAAAAATACAATATTAAAAATAACTGTAGACAATCCATAGCTTATTCCTAATTGTTTTGCCATTCCAAGTTGAAGCGTACTCGCAGGATCAGAGCCAAGGTTAACTTTTATTGTGAAAAATACACCGATTCCTAATATAATCATACCTATAATTGACATAATAACTCTTATAAACAATTTATCTTTCTTCATATTACCCTCTACTATCGGTTCCTTAATACTACCCTCTACTATCGGTTTATTTTATAAAAAAAAAGTTTGATTGTCAATGCTTTTATATGTATTTTTAAAGTGTTCAGTTTGTAAAGAACTTTGTTAATTTTAACAAAAATCATTTTATATCTTTATTCTACATTTTTATTTGTTATATGATATAATATTAATAGCTTTATGCCTAATGATAAAGCTATTAATATTTCATCATAGTTACAGCTATTTAGTTATCAAAAGGAAACTATGATATGATATAATATATACATAAATTAATAAAAATTATAGAGGTGAAATTTTGAAACAAGCTATTTATAGAGAGTTTAGACCGAAGGACTTTACAAGAGTTGTTGGTCAATCTCATATTGTTGAAATTTTAAAAAATCAAATAAAGACTGGTAATTTAGGACATGCTTATCTTTTCTCAGGAATTAGAGGAACTGGAAAGACAAGTTGTGCTAAAATATTTGCTCGTGCTGTTAACTGTTTAAATCCAAAAGACGGAAATCCTTGTAATGAATGTGAAAATTGTAAAATGATTCTTAATGACAAGGCTCTTGAAGTTGTAGAAATGGATGCTGCAAGTAATAGACGTATTGACGATATAAGGGAATTAAAAGAAAAAGTAATCTATCCCCCACAAATTGTAAAATACAAAGTTTATATTATAGACGAAGCTCACATGATTACAAATGAAGGCTTTAATGCTCTTCTAAAAATTTTAGAAGAACCACCAAAGCATTTAATTTTTATTTTGGCGACTACCGAAATTGATAAACTTCCAGATACAATTATTTCAAGATGTCAAAGATTTGAATTTAAGAGAATTCACAATTTAGATATTGTTGAAAATATTAAATATATTTTAAATAATCTAAATGTTGAAGTTGAAGAAGATGGAATTAATTTAATTTCTGAACTTTCTTCTGGTGCAATGAGAGATGCTTTAAGTCTTTTAGATCAAGTTGTAGCAACTGGAAAAGAAAAAATTACAGTTGAAGATATTAATGAATGTTTAGGACTTGTTAACTTAAATAAGTTATTTGAACTTTCAAATTCAATTTTAAATTCTTCAAAAAATGAAACTATTGAGACTTTT
This sequence comes from Parvimonas micra, assembly GCF_021300775.1. Classification (GTDB taxonomy): domain Bacteria; phylum Bacillota; class Clostridia; order Tissierellales; family Peptoniphilaceae; genus Parvimonas. The sequence goes on along the minus strand of NZ_JAJTJP010000002.1, from coordinate 274,009 downwards.
AGAAATTTAGTTGAAAACGGAAAAACTCCAAATAATATAATTATTGATTTAATTAAACATTTTAGAAATATAGTTTTAGTTAAGAGTATCAAAAAAGAACTTACAACTCTAAATGATGTTGAGTATAAGAGATATTTAGAACATTCAAATCAATTTAAAATGGATGAGCTTATATTTATATTAGAAAATCTTTTAGATGTTGAAGATAAGATGAAAAAGAGTGATATGCAAAATGCATTAACTGAACTTTTAATTATCAAGATTTGTTCATATAGAAAAGAAAAATCTGAAATGGAAAAGAGAATTGAAGCTCTTGAAAATATGATTAAGAGTGGAAATTTAAAAATTGAATCAAAAGAAGAAATTGTAGTAGAAAAACCAGAAGAAAAAGCTACTGAAGTAGTAGAAAATTTCAATACTGTTGAAACCGTTGAAACTGTGGAAAACACTGAAACTATTGAAACAATAGAAAATATTGAAACTCATGAAAATGCAGAAAATCATGAAAATATTGGAAATACAGAAATCTCTGAATCTTCTGATAATAATGAAGCATTATTTGAAAAAGTTGATTTAAGTTCTTTTAAAGATGTTTTAAAAACAACTATATTCAAAAAAACTATTTCTAAACTTTTTGACGAAAGTGTTAAAGAAATTTACTATTTCCCAAAAGAAGCTTTCTTACATATCAACTGTAAGGAGTATTTATTTAAGTTTGGAAGTTATAAATTAGATGAAAATCATAATTTTGTTGTACAAGATAATATTATTTTAAATGAATTTTTCACAAAAATTAATATGCCTGTTCATAAATCATTGACGGTTTACGCTAATTTTGTAGAATAATTTAAAAATATTTCTCAAACATTGAAAGGAGATGTCTTATGAAAAACTTATTAAAAACTATTTTATTATTTTTTGTTTCAATCTCACTAGCTTCTTGCTCAAAAGCTGAAAAGCCGTTTCCAGAAAATAGAGAACAAATTGTATTTAATAAAGATAAAACAAAAAATATAAACAAATTGAATTTAGAAATTTTTTCAATGCTAAAATCTAATAAAGGAGAGAATTTTGTCTTATCTCCCTTATCTATTCAAAGATGTTTAGATTTAATTTCTCTTTCTACTGAAGATAGAGAAAATTTAGAGTTTTTAAAGAATTATGATGATGCTCATCTTCAAAATTTAAAATTAAAAAATAGCAAATTAGCAAATTTAATTTTAATAAATACTAAAAATTTTAATGGAGAAACAAAAAATCTTAATTATGATAATGTTAAAACTGTAAAATCATCAAAAGAAGCAACTAAGACTTATCAAGATTTTCAAAAAAAACATCTTGAAGAAATTTTAGATAAAGCTGAATTTGATGAAAGTTTAATTACAAGTTTTATTGATACAGTAAACTATGATGCAAATTGGGATCAGAAATTTAATGAATCACTAACTAAAATGAGAGATTTTAAAAAGTTGGATGGCTCAGTAATACAAGTAAAAACCATGTCTAATAGTTTTGAAAATTCAGTTGCAATATCCGATGAAGAAAAAGAAGCTTTTTCAATGGTAGCAAATGATTCAAAAGTTTATTTTATAAAACCTAAAAAGAATGAATATTTTTCAGCAGAACAATTGCAAGAAACTATATACTCTTTAGAAAATAGTAATGAATCAGCTGAGGTAACTTTCTTTTTACCAAAAATAGATACAAAGACGGAAGTGGATTTTAAATCATTATTTTCAAAGATTGGTCTTGATAAGATGTTAAGTGGATATAAGTTGGAGAAATTACTAGGAAATACTGAAATTAAAGTATCTGATGCAAAACAAAACTCAATTCTAAAAATTGATGAAAACGGCGCAAAAGCAAAGACTGTAACAAAAATATCAAATAAATCAACTGCTGTTCCTGGCAAAAAACATTTAACTATAAAAATGGATAGTCCTTTTTATGTTATCATAGAAGATTTAGATGAAAAAAGTAATACAAATTTAATTACTTTTTCAGCCTTTATAACAGATCCAAGTAAGTAATAAATAAGTTTTTTCAAAAAAGACAATGTGATATTTTCAATATCTTCATTGTCTTTTTGTATTTTTATCAAAATGTAAAATTGCTTTAATCGGTTATTGTAAACGATTGATTTATCCTTAAAAAAATGTTAATATAAGACAAGATTTTTAAGGGGTTTTCGGAATTTTATGTTATTTTTTTAACAATAAAATTTAAAAATTAATGATTTTACTCATTGATTAATTGTGATATTTAATTTTTTTAGGAGGTATTTATGGCTAAAGGTGGTTTCCCTAAATTCGGTGGCGGAATGAATATGGGCAATATGATGAAACAAATGCAAAAGATGCAAAGAGAACTTGAAAATACGCAAAAATTATTAGATGAAGAAGAAGTTTCTGCAACATCTGGTGGTGGCGCAGTTGAAGTAACTGTTAATGGAAAGAAAGAAGTTTTAAGCATTAAACTTACTCCAGAAGTTGTTGATCCAGATGATATAGAAATGTTACAAGATTTAATTATAACAGCTATAAATGAAGCTAATAGAAAAGCTCAAGAAAAACATGATTCAGAAATTAATAAAATAACAGGCGGAATTAATATTCCAGGATTATAGAAATGAATAAGTATACTAAATCAATAGATGAAGTTATTCACTATTTATCAAAACTTCCATCTATCGGAAGAAAATCTGCAACTAAAATGGCTTTGAAAATTTTAGAAATGGATGATGATTTTACGATTGAATTTGCAAAAAGTCTTATAAATATGAAAAAGAATACTCATCACTGTAAAATTTGTGGAAATTTAACAGAAGATGAAATCTGTAATATTTGTTCTAATCCAAAAAGAGATAAGTCTGTTATAACTATTGTTGAAGATATGCATGGTGTTATAAGTCTTGAAAAGACTAAAGTATATAAAGGAACTTATCATATTTTAAATGGCCTTGTTACTCCAAGAGAAGGGATAACTTTAGACGATTTAAATGTAAATACACTTTTGGATAGAATTGAAAAAGACAATGTAAAGGAAGTTATCTTCGCTATTAGTCAAACAATTGACGGTGAACTAACTGAACTTTATATCATCGACTTACTTAAAAAATTCAAAGACCTAAAGATTTCAAAAATTGCAAATGGAATCCCTATTGGTAGAAGCATAGATAGCTATGATGAATTAACATTTTTAAAGGCATTAGAAGATAGAAGAGAGATTGAATACTAGGTTTCTAATGTTTGGGGGTAAATATGAAATCAAAAACTAATAAGTTTTTATCAGGAGTTCGTCATTCGATTCCTATATGGATAGGTTATATTCCTTCAGCGATTACTTTTGGTATTCTTTGTAATACTAATTCGCTGGGTTTATGTCATGCTTTTTTGAGTTCTTTTGTTTTATATTCTGGAGCTGCTCAATTTATGTTAGTAGGATTTTTAACGGCAAGTGTTCCTATTTTAGGAATTGCAGTCTCAGTATTTTTACTAAACACAAGACTTTTCCTTATGTCTGCTACAATTGGGGCAACAGTAGATAAGGTAAATCATAAAGCATTCCCTATCGTTGGTTGGTTATTAACAGATGAAAGTTTTTCTATTCTTTCATTTAACAAAGAAAAAGTAAATACATCTTTTACACTTGGAGTTCAAATTCCACCTTACTTTATATGGGGAATTTTTACACTAGTAGGATATTTTTTAGGCGACTTTTTGCCTAACAATATAAAAGTTGCATTCAGTGTTGGTCTTTTAGGACTTTTCATTGCCCTACTTGTTCCAAATGTAAGAAAGCATTTAGTAACAGTTAGAATTGTAATCGCAACAGCAATAATCTACTATATTATTTGTCGTTTAAATATATTTCCACTTGGATGGGATATAGTTTTTTCAATAATAATTTCTTCAATAGTTGGAATATTCTTAATTGGCGATGAAACATTAGAAGATAAAGAAGAAGAATAAAATAAGGAGAAAAAATGGACAAACTAACTTATTATATAGTTGCTACACTTGTTGCAGCAGCAGTAACAATAATTCCAAAAGTTCTTCCTTTATTCTTCCTTAGAGGAAAAACTTTTAATAAAAGATTAATGACTTTCTTTAAAATCATTCCTTTTACTTCAATGACTGTACTGATTTTAAGAGAAGTCTTAAAAGCAGAAGCTTCTGATAAAATAATGTATTCAGTTACAATCGCAGTTGCTTCAGTAGTATCATATATTACTAAAAATATGATACTAACAGTATTCGCAGCAATACTAACAACATTTTTATATATGAATATTTTTATATAAATTTAAGGAGCTTAAAGCTCCTTTTTTTATAAAAAACTATTGCTGATAAGCAAAATAGTATTTCTAAAAGAGATAAAAAATATATAAAACAAAATAATTCACGTCAAGGGTGGGGTTCTTCTTAATTTATTTGTCTATAGTCAAATTATTATACTACTTTTCCCATTTTTCTCTACTAAAAAAGTGCCAATGATTGCTCATCGACACTTTTATCATCAATCTGAGATACTGAATAAATCAGTATCTTTTTTAAATTATTCTTGTTCTATTTTATCAGTTAATCTTTCCATTTTGTCAATTAGACTTCCGATATACTCTATTGTATTAAGAAGTGGTGCATCTGTTGTAACATCAACATCTGCCATTTTCGCAAGGTCGATTGGATTTTTACTTCCACCTGATTTTAGTACTTCAATCCATTGTGCAGCTTTTGAATTATCTTTTAGAATATTTAGACACATTTGTGTTCCGATAGTTAAACCTGCACTGTAAGTGTATGAATAAAGTCCCATGTAGTAATGAGGTTGTCTCATCCATGTTCTTTCAACTCCATCTACAAGTTCAACATCTTCTCCAAAGAATTTTTCCATTGTTTCTTTAAAGATTGTATTTAAAGTTTCAGCATCAACAGCTCCACCATTATCTATAATCTTATAAACTTCTCTTTGATAATAAGCTTCTAAGAAGTGAGTTACGAAATTGTGATAATATGTTTTTGAAATTATTTCTGAAATAATCCATCTTCTTTCTCTATCAGTCTTTGCTTTTTCAAGAAGATAATGAGCCATAATCAATTCATTTGTTGTTGATGGTGCTTCTACAAAATAAGTTGAGCAGTCAACATTTAAAATATTTTGATTTTGATGTGTAAGTGAGAAATGTCCACCATGTCCTAGCTCATGAGCAACTGTAAGAATATCAGACATATTTCCTGTCCAAGTTAAAAGTATATATGGATGAACTTTATATGGACTAGCACAGAAAGCTCCTGATGATTTTCCTTCATTGTCAACATAATCAATATATCTATTATTAAAAGCTTTTTCTAAATATTCTTTATAGTCGCTTCCTAAAACTGATAATCCATCAATAACCATATTTTTACAGTCTTCAACACTATAAATTTTTTGGAATTCTGAATCTAATGGCATTTTCATATCTGAAAAAGTCATCTTATCTAATTTATTTACTCTCTTTAAAAGTCTTGCATATTTTCTAATATGTGGAGCAAGTTTTTCCATGATAACATCGCATTGTCTATTATACATTTCTCTTGTAACTTCTTGTGAAGCAAGTAAGTAATCAAAAACACTATCGTATTTTCTTACTTTAGACATAGCCTTATCATGTTGAACATTGCTATAATACGTACTTGCAAATGTATTTTCATATTTTTCTAAAGTCTTATAGAATTTTTTAAAGGCATCTCTTCTAAATTCTGTATCTGCTTTTACTTCATAGCTTCCTTCAAAAACATTGTAAGTCATTGGTGTTTTTACTCCATTTACTTCAACATCTTCAAAAGATAAATCTTGCATCTTTGATTGATTATATACTCTAAAAGGAGTTTCAAAACTTCCTGCTAAAGCTGAAAGTGTACCTTCAACTTCTTTTGAAAGAGTATGATCTTTTCTATCTAAAAGTTTTTCTAAAAATCTTCTGTTTTCAGAATTTTCTTTCATAGCTTTTTCTATTATTCTCTTGTCATTTGCTAGGATTTCAGTTTCTACAAAACTAAGTTTAGCATAAACTGGAGCAATTGTATTTTCATAATTTACAATTCTTTCAAATTGTTCTTTTCCACCTAAATCTGTTTCATAATCTAAAGCAGCATAATTTCCAGTCAAGTCAATTAATTCATAAATTGGTTTTAAATCATCCAAACAACTATTTATAGTACAGTAGCAGTCAAGTTTACCTTCATAAACTTTTACTAACTCATCTGTTTTTTCTACTATTTCATTAAGGGCTTTTTTATAATCTTCCTCTGTTTTAAAAAGATCACTCAAATTCCAAGTTAAATTTTTATCTACTTCATTTCTTTTCATAATACACCTCCAAAAATGTTTTCTTATACCTTTCTATTCTATCATATTTAAAAAAATTTTTCATTAGTTTATTTCAATTATTCAAAAATTAAATATTTTTAATTTCGTAATACCAATATTAATATCAACTAAACTAATGTACTATATTTTTTCTAAAATACATAAAATTTATCAATTTTTAATAAAATTTTTTAATAAAAGTAGCTTTTAGTATTGAGTTTTTTTTAGTTATCTTGTAAAATATTCTTAGACAAAAAATACAAAATGTTAGGGTTTTGTTATTTTAATTTTATTTATTTTTAAGGAGAGAGATTTATATGAATAAAAAAAATAGCATTGCTGATATGGTAACGTTTGGATTCGCACTTTTTGCAATGTTTTTTGGAGCAGGAAATTTAATATTTCCTCCATATTTAGGAGTTCTTGCCGGTAATTCTTGGCTTGTTATATTTTTAGGTTTTACTGTTACAGCTGTTGGTCTTGCACTTGTAGCTCTAATGGCAGTAACATACTATGATTGTGATATAATGAAATTCTTTAGCCCTATCGGAAAGACACCTGCATTAATACTAAGTTTTATGGTTATTATGTGTGTTGGCCCACTTCTTGTAATTCCTAGAACGGGAGCAACAGCATATGAAATGGGAATCAAACCTATATTAGGTTTCCATAATTTCTTTACAATATCAATTGTTGCAATTATTTTCTATATATTAACTTACTTTTTAACTGTTAAACCTTCAAAGGTTGTTGATATTATCGGAAAATTTTTAACTCCATTTTTAATTCTTGCACTTGTTGTAATAATTGTTAAAGGAATTATTTCACCAATTGGAGCTCCATCTGAAGCAGTTAAAATAAATAGCGTATTAGGAAAGGGCTTAATTGACGGTTATCAAACAATGGACTGCTTTGTTTCCTTAGCAGTTGGTTCAGTATTATTGTTAACTTTAAAGAACAAAGGATATAACGATCCTAATCAACAAGTAAAAATGTTATTCAAATCAGGTCTTATTGCCTGTACAACTTTAGCATTAATTTATGGCGGTTTAACTTATCTAGGAGCTACTGTTTCTAAAACTTACGGAATAGATGTTCAACAAGCTGACATTATTGTAAATGTAACACAAGAACTTCTAGGAAATGCCGGTAAAATTGCCTTAGGATTAGCTTCATTCCTTGCTTGTTTAACAACTGCAATTGGACTTACATCTGCTTCAGGTGAGTATTTGGTAAGTATTACAAAAGGAAAGATAAAATATTCTACTTTTGTATTATATATGTGCTTATTTGGAACAGTTGCTGCAATAATAGGTGTTAGTGGAATTGTAAAGATTGGTGCTCCAATTCTTGCAGTTGTATATCCGCCAACAATAGTTTTAATTATACTTGCATTCTTTAAAGATAAAATTAAGAATGATTTAATCTTTAAATTACCTGCCTTTACAGCAGTTACAATTAGTTTTATTCAAGTGATTTACGAACAATTAGGAATTTTTAAGTTTATAACTATTTTGCCATTAAGTGATGTAGGATTTAACTGGATAATTCCAAGTTTTGTAGCATTTGTAATAGCATTGTTTATAAAAAAGAAATAGTAATCTAACTAAAACACAATAAAAGGTGATGTCAGTATTGCATCACCTTTTTTAATATAAATTTTAAAATTTAACACTTTTCTAAAAAGCCATTTCTTGCATTTTCTCTAGTATCTTCACTTTCATCAAAGCCATCGTATGGAGCTTTAGGATCTCGAACTTTTGGTTTTCTTCTTAATGAATTACAGATTTCATCGATATGAGCAAAAGTGAAGTCTATATCATCAGTCCAACCAGTATGTCCTGTTATAATTTTAAGTTTAAGATTTTTTCCTCTAATTATTTCTTCCAGTCTTTTAAGTGATTTTACTTGCAATTTTCTATCTTCTGCAAGGTTATTTAAAAATGCATAACCACCATCCGCTCCAAACCAGATAGTATCTCCTGTGAATAAATAAGCATCATCTATTAAATAAACGAGATGTCCCCAAGTATGTCCAGGAACAAGAATAGCTTCTATCTTTATATTTCCGATATAAAAAACTTGTCCGTCATCAATCAAAACTTTTTTATTATCAATTTGAACTTTTGGTAATTTATGTAAACCCCAAAATACTTTACGAGTTATCTTACCTTCTAAATATTCATTTTCAATTCTTCCAATATATATTGTAGCTTCTTTAAACAATTCGTTACTGCCTTTTTCAATAGCTCCAACATGATCTGTATCTTGATGAGTGATTAAAATATCTTTAATATCTTTTGGACTTATATCTAACCACTGCATTTTTTCTGCAAGTCTATCATAGTTATAACCTGCATCAATCATAATTGTTTGACCATCTTTTGTATAAAAGTAAATATTAGCTACATATTCTCTAATACAGCTTACTCTTTCGTCAATAAAACCTGTATTTAATGGTTTAAATATCTCTTTTCCTCTAAAAAGAAAAGACATAAATTTAACTTGAAATTCTGAATCTTTTTTTGACATATGTTTTACCTTTACTCCTTTCTGACAGAATCAATTTAAGCATTAAGGCATAAGCTACAATATAACAGATATTTTTATTTTTTTTGCTAATTGTATTAAATTAACAACACAAAAAAGCACGATAACTCGTGCTTTGTTTTGCTAAATTAATCTTGAGTAGAATTCTACTACTAATGAGTCTTGAATTTCAATTGGAACTTCGTTTCTTTCTGGCATTCTTAATAAAGTTGCTTTTAATCCTTCTTTCTTTTCGATGTAAGGAACAACTCCTAAGAATGTAGATTCAAAGTTTTCTTTGAACATTTCTACTTTTTGTGATTTTTCTCTTAAAGTGATTTCATCTCCAACTTGTACTGCGTATGAAGGTATATCAACTTTTTTACCGTTAACAAGCATATGTCCATGAACTACCATTTGTCTAGCTTGTCTAATTGAAGAAGCAAATCCCATTCTGTAAACAAGGTTATCTAATCTTGTTTCTAACATCATAACAAGAGCATCCCCTGTTATATGTTCTTTTTGTCTAAGTGCTTTTTCTACATAAGTTCTGAATTGTTTTTCCATAACTCCATAGTAAGCTCTTAATCTTTGCTTTTCAAGTAATTGTAATCCGTATTCTGTTAATTTTTTGTCGTTTCTTGCAAGACCTTTACCCATTCTTTTGTTAGCTTTTGGGTGTCCGCATACATTTAAGCCTAGTCTTCTTGATTGTTTAAATCTAGGTCCCATCATTTTTGCCATATTTTCATACTCCCCATAAATTATTTGCCGCGATAATTTATAGCCACGTGTAAATTATACAACTTTTTTTATCTTTTGTAAATAGCTTTTTTATGTTTTTTTCAATATTTTTAAATAAAAGCTCCACCATTAATATTTAAAACATGTCCTGTTATATAAGAAGCTTCCTTTGAAATTAAAAATTTTACAGCTGATGCAATTTCTTCAGGTTTTGCTAGTCTTTGCAAAGGAAATTCTTGGCAGTAAGCGTCAATATTTTCCTTTGGAACTGAACTTAACATATCAGTATCAACTCCACCCGGAGCAACTGTATTTACTGTAATTCCTGAATATCCAAGCTCCTTTGCAAGAGCTTTATTCATTGAAATAATTGCCCCTTTTGTTGCAGAATAATGAGCTTCTAAGGCTCCTCCAGTTACTCCCCAAATTGAACTTATTCCAATTATCTTTCCATATTTATTATTAATCATTGAAGGAATTGCTCTTTTTATGCAACGATATGATCCATGTACATTTACATTAAAAATATCTTCCCATTCCTCTTCTGTAATATCTTGAAAAAATCTAATACTTGCAATACCAGCATTATTTATCAAAATATCTACATTTCCAAAAGTTTTTTCTATTTCATTAAACATATTTTCAACTTCAGTAGTTTTTCTAATATCCGCTTGAATCATTAATACATTTGGATTATATGCTTTTATTTCATCAAAAACTTTTTTTGCTTCTATTTCATTTTCTTTATAATTTATAACTATATTATAATTTTCTTTTGCCAAAGTCTTTGCAATCGCAGAGCCAATACCTCTTGATGATCCGGTTATAAGCACAGTATCTCTTTTCATAATATCTCCTTTTAAAATAAATACTAATTAAGTATACCACAAATAAATATAAAACAAAAATTTTTAGTTTCATTTTAAGTATTTAAAGGAAAAATGTGGTATAATATAAATAACATTATATTTGTATTTTTAATGCAAATATAAAAAATGTTAGGGAGGTATTGGTATGAAATTACAATTTATAGGTAAAAATATTGAAATAACAGATGCTTTAAAAGAAATTACAGCTAAGAAGTTTGAAAAATTAGATAAGTTCTTTTCTAAAGACATTGAAGGCAAAGTAACTTTTAGTTCAGTTAAGAACGATAAAATCTTTGAAGCTACAATTTATTTACCAAATAGCACAATACTTAGAGCAGAAGAAAGCACAAGCGATATGTACACTTCAATAGACATCGTTTTGGATAATCTTGAAAGACAAATCAGAAAAAACAAAACAAAACTACAAAAGAAATATCAAGCTTTAGAAACTATAAGATTTGAAAAAATTTCTGAACCAGTGGAAGAAGAAGAGCCAAAGATTGTAAGAGTTAAAAACTTTGATGTAGCTACTATGTCTGAAGAAGAAGCTATTTTACAAATTGAACTTTTAAATCATGACTTTTTCATTTTCAAAAATGCAAAAGATTCAAAAACTAATGTTCTTTACAAAAGAAAAGACGGAAATTACGGTTTAATTATAGCTGATTAATAAATATTAATATAAAAAGAAAATCGCAGATTTTATTCTGCGATTTTTTTATCTTTTATTTAATATTGCTTCTAAAGCATCTAAATCTTTTGCCTTTGTAATATACATATCTTCTGTTCCATCTGTTGAATTATATTTTACAATTGAGTAATCATTATATTTATAGATAATTGTTGCCCCATCATCTTTATACATCTTACTTGTTGATTTGCCATCTTTCTTATCTTGTTCAAGTTTATTAAATAATTTTTTTTCATCTAAAAGTCCTTGAGCAACAGCATCTTTGAAAGAGTAATCTTTGCCATCTATTTTTAATTTAAAATCCATTCCAACAGTAAAGATATCAAAAGGAATTTTTGAATCCTTTTTAGAAATCAAAGTAACATCATTATTTCCTTTATCTTTAACTCCAAAAGATATTCCCTTTTCCTTTTTATTTTCTTCAGTCTTTTTATTATCTTCCTTTGTTTCTTCTACATTTTCTTTTACTTCTTTTTCTTTAACTGTTATATTAGTAGTTTCCTTAGTATTTTCTTCAGGTTTTTCTTTTTTCTTACAAGAAACAAAAGCCCCACTAACACAAACTATTAAAGCCATAATCAGAAATCTTTTTTTCATTGGTATCATCTCCTTTATTATGTTAATTCAGTTTAACAAATATAACAAAAAAAGTCAAATAGTAAGAACCTTCAAACTATTTAACTTTTCTTAAAAATAAAATTAATGTATAAAGTAATAGATAATTAAAATTATACCTAATACTATTCTGTAATATCCAAAAACTTTGAAATCATGTTTTCTAATGTATCTCATTAACATTTTTATAGCTAAAACAGAAACTACAAATGCTACAAACATTCCAAGAATTAAAATGAAAAATTGAAAAAAGCTAAAAGCAAAACCAAATTTTCTAAGTTTTAATAAACTAGCTCCAAACATTACCGGAATAGACATAAAGAATGAAAATTCAGCTGCTAAACTTCTAGAAAGTCCTAAAATTAAAGCTCCTATTATAGTTGCTCCAGATCTTGAAGTACCAGGAATTAAACTTAAAACTTGAAAACATCCTACATAAAAAGCTAGTGTATAACTTAAATCTTCAAATCTTTTTATCTTTTGTGTTTTAAATTTAGGATTATTTTCAACTACGATAAATAAAATACCATATAAAACTAATGTGAAAGCAACTGTTGGAAAATTATAGAAATATTTTTCCAAAGTCTTATCAAAAAGAACTCCTAAAACACCAGCCGGAACGACTCCGACAATCACCTTTAACCACATATTAATTGTATCTTTTTGTTGCTCCTTTGTTTTCTTTTTAGAAAAAGGATTTAACTTATTAAAATACATAATTACAACTGCAAGAATCGCTCCAAGTTGAATAACAACTAAGAACATTTCCTTAAATTCAGCTGACTGATTTAATTTTAAAAATTCATCAACCAAAATCATATGACCAGTACTACTCACTGGTAACCATTCAGTAATCCCTTCAACAATTCCTAAAATAATGACTTTGATTATATCAAAAAACCACATATTCTATCTCCTTTATTAAAAATTAAAAAAACTCTATTCAAAGTTTATCACATTTTGATAAATTTGAAAAGAGTTTTTATTTTAACAATTGAATTTACAAGTCCTAATTAAAATAAAAAATTATATATATACATTTATCTTAGGTCTTTTTTAAATTCTAGAGCCTTAGTAAATGATTTATTTTTACATAAAACATAGAAAACAGGTACTCCTACTGCATAGATTACTAGAGCTTCTGAAAGCATTAGTTCTCCTAAAATGCCCCAAAAACCAACAGGATTTGGCATTAATAAATAAATTTCTAATGCTATTGGAACCATACCAACAACTACTGGCACTAAACAAGCTATGTAGAAGTTTTTGATTTTAGTCATAATCAACGCTACTACAAAAGTTGCTAGAGTTCCAACTACCATATCAATAATTCCAACTGTACTGGCAATATTTGCTAAAAAGCAACCTAATGTTACTCCTATTGTATATTCTGGATTGAAAAATGGTAAAATTGCTAAAGTTTCTGAAAGTCTAAACTGTAAACTTCCATACCCTAATCCAAATGTTTCTGAAAGAAGAGTTAAAACAACATAAATTGCTGCAACCATTCCCTGTCTTGTAATTTTTTTTACGTTCATATTTCCTCCTTTTGGAGTGCTTTGATCAACAAAAAAAAGGGCAAAGTGCCCCTGCACTTGATTTTTAAAGTGGGTGCCAAGCAAAACACTAATCTTTTAAATTTTATTCTCTGTAAAAATTACCGTATTATTTTATCACAAATAAAATATTTTTTCAACAAAAAAGTGGTGTTATCACCACTTTTGTATAAAACTATTTAGATAGTTGATCAAATGCTTCTAATGCCTTTGCACCGTAAACTGTTGAAGGTCCACCACCCATTACAACTGCAACAGAAATAACTTCTGCAATTTCTTCTCTTGTTGCTTTTAGATTAACAAGATTTCTAACATGTGCTTCAATACAGCCTTCACAACGAACTGCAATTGCGATTCCAAGTGTAACAAATTCTTTTTCTTTAACTGTTAATACTCCGTCTTTATAAACTTCTCCAGAAAAAGCTCTAAATGCTTTCATTTCTTCTGGTAGAGCTCCAGCTAAATTCTTTGAATTTTCAACTACATTTTCTAATCCTTTTACATGATCCATAATAAAAGACCTCCTTTTTTATTTTATATCGTATTAATACCCATTTTTAATTACTTTCTAAACATATAATTATTATTTAACAATGTTAAAAGAGACAAATGTTGAAATTTAAAAAAGCAAGACCCAAACTATCCACGATACTTTTCATCGGGTGGATGCATGGGAACCTTGTTATTTCAAAATAATAACAAAAATATAAAAAAGCGAAGAAAAAAATTATACTTTGTCTTTATTCTAAATGTATCGAAGATACATATAGAAATTATATTTTTTATTTCTTTCAGAAATATTATTGTTTGTAAACAAACAATAATTGAGATCTCTCCACTACGGTCGAGATGACGTGTTGGGGGAATTTCTTTTCAAAGTGCAATGACGTGAACTTTTTTTGTTTTATAGCCTATATTTTTAAATAAGTTATTATGTTTTTTTATTATGTTTTTTCTACTACATTTATAAAAATAATTTGTTGTTTATTTACCTTTAACGTCTAGCCCTTAAACAAAGGTACTTACTTTATACGTCATCTCGACCAACGTGGAGAGATCTCATACTTATTCTTGTTTACAAGAATAAGTAAATGTATCGTAGATACATACAGACTGATGACAAAGGTGTCGATGAGCAATTATTGGCACTTTTTTTATGGAGAAAAAGAGAATAAGTTGTATAAGAATTAGATTATAGGCAAATAGTTTTAAAGTTTAAATATGAACCCCATACTTCCTCGATGCTTCTCATCGGGTGGGTTCCCGGAAACCTTGTTGTTTCAAAATAAAAAAGCGAAGAATATTATTTCTCCGCTTTTTTTATTGATTTCTTATAATTTTCAATTTCATTTTCAACAAATTCTTTTGTCTTTAAATTTACTCTTTCATATATAGTTAATAATTCTCTAGCTTCTGGTGTAAGTTCAGAACCTCCACCGCCCTTTCCTCCGATTTTTCCTACAAGTAATTTGCAATTCAAATCTTTTTCAGAACGAATTATCATTTTATATGCTTTAGAATATGCCATACGCATTTCCTTACAAGCTCTATTGACTGACTTGTATTCGTCAATCAATAAGAGTAATCTATATAATCCATTTCCAAATGAATAGTCTTCATTATACAAAGTCAATTTCACATTAATTTTTTTTGGAAATTCTAACATAATTTAAACTCCTAATCTCTATAGGCAAAATAATAACAAACAGCTATTAAACTTCCTCCAATTATATTTCCTATTGTAACAGGAACTAAGTCGTATAAAACTGCTCCTACACTTATATCAGATAGTATTGTAGATAATGAAAGATAGAACATATTTGCAACACTGTGTTCAAATCCACATATTAAGAATAATATAATGGATATTGCACAAGCACAGAATTTTGAAACTCCATCTTTACAAGCATAAGACATCCAAACTCCTAAACAAACGAAAATATTACATCCTATTCCTTTACATAGTAGAACTAAAAAACTTTCAGTAGTTTTTGAAACTGTAATCTTATGTAAGTACGCAAGCATTTCTGGTGAAAGAACACTTGCAAAATAAACTAGTAGAGCTACAAAAACTGATCCTACAAAGTTGAATAGATAAACTACTATCCAATTTCTAAACATTTTTGGGAATGTAATTCTCTTTGCTAATGCTGGAGCAAGAATCAAAATATTACCTGTAAATAAGTCTGCTCCTGCAACAACTACGGCAAAAAGTCCAAATGAGAAACAAATTCCTGATATGAATTTTCCGTATGTTGGATTTAAACTAGCCATTCCTGTATTAACAATTATATAAGAAAGTCCACTAAGTGCTATAAATAAACCAGCTAAAAATGCTACAATCATCATTTTGTGTAATTTATAGTTAGCTTTTCCTTCTCCTATTTTGTACAATGATTCTAATAATTCTGCTTTTGATATAACTCCCATAATAGCCTCCCAGTATTTTATAGAAAAACAAAATTAGAAAAATTATATTATAATTTATTTTTTCTTAAAATAAGATCTAATAGCATCTATAATATTTTTAATTGTATCAATTTTATCGAATACAACATCAACATTTTCTTTAATATCCAGTGTTGTATCCACCACTTGTTCTGCAACAAATCTAGTGGAAGTAGTGATATCATCAGTGATTTCTCTAACATTTTCAAGTGTCATGCTAACATTTTCAATGCTATCTGTTATATCATCTTGAGTATCATTAAGGATTTTATCTGTTTTTCCAAGAATTTCATTTGCATTTGCAATAGCTTTATCAGCGTTTTCAAGTAAGCTCGGTATTTTTTCAACTGATGTAACTATACTTTCTTCGCTCTTTTCTAAAACCCTATTTAATCTAGCAACTGCTTTTATTAACTTTGTGAATAAACAAATACAAGATAATAGGAATACTATTGCTACTAAATAAAGAATAACTCTTAAAGTTAAATCTAAATCTATTGTTACCATTTTTTCCTCACTATTCTTCTACTTCTTCTTCTTCTGCTAAGTCTGTTACTTCAATCTCTTCATCTTCAGGAGAAATTTCAGTCATATGTCTATTAGTGAAGTCTTCATATTTTTCTTCTACAACTTCTTTAACTTCTTTAGCTTTTTTAGAAACAGCTTTAACTGCGTTGTTTACATTTTCACTTACATATTCAACGCCATCTTTTGTTACTTTAACGATATCTTCTCTAGTTTCTTTTCCTGATTTAGGAGCAAATAAGATTCCTACTCCAGCACCAACAGCGGCTCCTGCAACTAATTTTGCAGCAGTAGCTGCTTTTTCTCTTCTAATTTTTCTTCTAACTTCTCTTTCTTTTTCGATACGTCTTTGTTCGATATACTTTGCTAAGCTCATAAAAAACCTCCTAATTATTAATTTATAAAAGTCATTTGGTTCCTGTCATTTTATAAACCTTCATAGTTGAAGGTGGGCAAACTGTCTTAAATCTCACGGTTTCCTAATAAAAGGCTGCCATCAAAGTAAGAACTCCGTAATCCCTTATAATAAATGTAGGTATAATTAAACAGGAACCTTTGACAATATTATTATAGCACACTTTAGCCTAAAAGTGTAGTATTAAATAAAAAATTTGTAAGCAAAAAAACTACCTAAACATTCTTTTACATAAGTATAGAATCTATAAGATATTTTGTATAATCATTTTTAGGTTTTTCAAAAAGTTCTTCACTTTCGACTTTATTATGTCTTGTTTTAATATCTTCTTTTCTCGATTTTTTAGTGCCCTAATCTTTCTTCTGTATCGTCAATTTTATCTTTTATTTCTTTTTACTTCTTGTAATATTTTTTCTTTCTTCATTTTTTGCTCTCATTTAAAATTTTGCACAAAAAAACGACTAGATTTTTATTTCTAATCGTTCTTGGTTTAAATATTATAATTTGCTATATTGCATTTTAATTTTAAGTTTTCTATATATCTTTCCATGTAATCCCAATCTGGAGTGTTGTCACTTTTTACTGGTAATTTGATTTTAGTTTTCTTTGCAATACTCCAATGTCTTGAGTACCCTAAGTCTGGTATATTAGCTAACCATGATGTCATAACGAAAAACAAACTATTTTTCGACTGAATTTTTGGAGATAAAACTTTAACATTATCAGTAACTGAAAAATTAGTTTCTATAATCCTCATCGATTTAGTATGATCGCCAAAGATAACATACATTGATTGTTCATCATTGACATAAAACTCTGGCTCATCATCAATATAACCTATGTTATTTTTATAAGAGCTCTCTGACGCATATACAGGTGTAATACCGAAATTTTTTTTATCGTAAATCACAACCTTATTTTTCACTGTCTTCGGTGAAAATAAATCCATTACATCGAACTCTTTCCATTTTGAAGTATCAACCTTATTTAATTTTACATTATTTAAATAGCTTGTAAGATTGCTTGTACTCTCTCTCTCTCTCTGGTTTCAAGCCTTTTTATAAAGCTTTCCATATACTCCCAATTTAATTCTCCATTAGTATCAATTGGTAGTTTTACTTTAATTTTTAAAGCGTCAGCTCGTGTAAATTTATTTACATAATCATAATTCATTAATGATGCTTTCTTCTTAAATATAGCTGTAAAAAATAATAAACTATATCTGTTCCATTTTTCTATATTAGAAATAGGTTTTACTACCTGAACATGTGAATATCCTACAAAATCATTTGGCTGATAAAATATGCTATCAGATGTTGTTGTATCACTAAATGTTATTACATTACCCTTTTCAGTGAGTTCGTAATTAGTATAACCACCTATACCATTATTAAAACTAGAATTAACTATTACTGGATTCTCTCCATCATCTTGCATTAAATCCTTATTTGTCAATCGATGATATTTTGTAGGATTTATAGTAAATAATTCCTTGATTTCAAATTCTTTCCATTCAGTTATATCAATTTTTTTCATTTTCTCCACCTACATCTAGCATGAGTTTACCATCTTTATATTCTGATTTATACAATACTTGATTTAAAAGTTTTTCATTAAATTCTTTTACGTCAATTTTTTCTTCAAACAGTATAAAATCTATAATGGTCTTTTTAAAATCTTCTTCATATATTTCAAAAGGTTTCTGTAGTTTTTGATATGATAAATATTCTTTTGAATCTATCCATTGGTGTGTATTATATTTTGTATCTACTTTTGTTCTTGCAACTTCTAGCCAATATTTTTCTATTTCTTTCCACTTATTTTTTATATCATGCCTACCTTGATTTTTAACTCTCTCAAGTCCATCATCTTCCATATAGCAAGCAAATATTTTTTTATCTTTTTGTGGTTTTCCAGTTTCAAAAACAAATACACTTGTTGTTACTCCAGCATCAAAAAGTTTTTCTGGTAATTTTATAATCATATCAAGAGTGTGTTTTTTCAGTAGTGAGTGCATTCTATCTTTTTCTAGTTTCTTATCTGGTAAAATAAATGCACATTTAGTACCAGCAGGAACATTATCTAGTACATTTGTAACTATTTTTTTACAACCATATTTTTTCTCGTATGGAGGATTCATCAATACTTTAGTTATGTTTTTTGACTTGATCCATTTACAAGCTTCTTTTTCTCTAGTATCATATTGTTCCAAATTTGTCTTACCGTCTTTATGAATAAGCATATTGGCACAAGCTAGGGCGAAAATTTCTCTATCAAACTCAATACCATAAAGTTTGTTTTGTTTTATATCTTCTGCTTCTTTTGTATTTATTCCTCCAACTTCTTTTATCATATTTGCCATTGCTTTTACTAAAAACGCTCCGCTACCACAAGTAGCGTCAAGTAATCGGTCGTTATAGGTTATCTCTAGTAAATCGTACATAAATGAAGTGATATGCTCTGGAGTAAATACTTGACCACTTTCGGACTTTTTCTTGTATCTATTAAATTCGTTAAAGAAAATGCCCATTACATCTTCGCCGTTCCAGTTATCTGAGTTTATGGACTCTGCAATTTCTATGATACAGTCAATAAATGTATTTATATCATCTTGATTTTCTACAATGTTCATTTTTATTTCACTGTACACCTCAAGCAAAATATCTATTTTAAGGTTTTGTTTTCTATGGTCTTGAAGAGATTTTGCTAGAGTATCATATATTTTATTTCTGAATGGTTCATATCCATTATCTTTGATTGCTTCAAGATTACCACCAAATCTTTCTACTACCAAGGCTGAAGCTGTAAATATCATTCTATGATATAAATTCTTAATTCCAAATTTAAAATGTAGTAAATCATTTATTCTTTTTGTTAGAGTGAAAATTCTATTTTTATCTATATAATTTTCTTTAAACAAATCAATATAGTATTGCTTGTGTTGAAGTTTATTAGCTACTCTTATGAGTTCCTTGTTTTTATATATAGCGATTTCTTTGCCATTGTACAAAATTCCAATTGTCTTTTTATATTTGCTTGAAATTATGTCTATATTTTTCATTAGCTCATCAATAAAAATTTGTTTGCTAATATCTCTTTCTTCTGATTTTGTTTCAAGGATTATTGCTATATCATTCATATTTTTAGGCATATACCAACCATCTGGCTTATCTGAATATCCCTTAAAGCCTAATTGATTAAAAGTAGTTATTTGTCCAGTACCTTGATTGATGTTTTCTTCAATTTCATCAAAGCCTAATATTTCTTTTGCATAATCCCTAACTTGATCTTCTGTCCTTAAAGTCATTTTCTATTCCTCTTCACTAAAATTATCTTCAAAACTAATAATATCATTAGGAGTGCAAGATAGAGCCTTACATATCCTTTCTAAATTCTTAAGTATTATTGGTTTATCCTTGCCCATTTGTGACATAACATTTGTTGTAAGTCCAGCCATAGCTATTACATCTGTTTTCTTTAGTCCTTTTTTTGCTAACTGTATCCATAATGGTTTATAAGAAATTGCCATATTATTACCCCTTATCCATTTTATTGTTAAGATATATTATATCATAAATAAGCTGATAATTCACTTTAGCCTATTTTATACTTGTATTTTGCGTTAGTATTTTTTAGATAGTCCTATTTTCAATGCTTCTCGTCTTACCTATCCAAACTGTTCAACACGAGTGGTATACCGGGAACTTTATTGCTTTACAACAAAAAAGACGATATAACTTCATCTTATATCGTCTTATATTTTTTATTTGATTTTCATATAACTAACCAAAAATAAATATTAGTTGTTAAATTTAAACACTTCCGGCCCTTGATATTCAAATCCACATTTTATTGCAATTTTTTTGGTAGCAATTTGTCTTTTATCACATTCAATAATCGCATTTTTCCCGACAGACTTGTTTTTTCTAATCCTTAAAGTCATTGATTTTTATTCATTATCAACTAAAATCATTTTTTCTCTTTCGTATCCGATTTTAACTCTATAATAACCTTTTAATTTTTTGTCAACTTCTTCATCCATTGTATATGCAACAAGATGTCCTGAAGTTATACTTTGTAATTTACCATTTGTAGCTATAATTATAATGTCCTTTTTGTCGATTTTTCTCAATACATTTGCACTTAATTGTTGATTTCCACGTCCAAATACATATCCTTGTCCACCCATTGGAGTTACAACAAGAATTGCTCTTTCATCACCAATTACTTCAAGAATATCTCTTTCACTACAATCTTTTCTTACAAGTTGTTTATTTTTGATTATATCAACACCTAATACAGTATATGGTAATCCCAATTCTTTCATAATGTACATAGGAGTTGTTCCAGATCCTATAATGTAAAAGATATCATCTTTCATATCATCAATTATATCACAAGCTATTGAAACTTGAGCGTCATTATCTGATTGAGGAGTTTGTGATTTCTTATTTTGTAAATATCTTTGATCAAAAGGTACTTTTAAATATCCGTAAAGTCTAACTTCTACTCTATCATCCCTAAAAGCTTCTTCATCAATATCAACAACATCTTTTTCAATTACAGGAAGCTCAACACCATTAATAACTTCATAAAGTAAACTTCCTGCTTGTTCAGGAGTATTACCATAAACTGGTGAGTGTATTTTCACTCCGGCAGGTACTCCTATTACTGGAATTTTATCTTCTACAACAGAATAAACATCTCTTGCAGTCCCATCTCCACCAACGAAGAAAATCAATTCGATTTCATTTTCTATAAAATATTTTAAAAGTTCTCTTGAGTCTGAAACAGAAGAATTTTCTTTTGCATTATAAACAACTTCATAATTCAATCCAAGTTCTTTACATTCTATTTCACCCATAAGACCACTTGCAGTATAAATTGTAAACTTGTCTTTTAACTCAACAACTTTGCTTAAAGCTTTTTTAGCTTTATCCGGAGCCTCTTGAACTGCACCAAGTGAGATTGCCTTTTCTAATATGCCCTCTCCATCAGTACCTTTAAGTCCTACTCTACCACCCATTCCGGCAATAGGGTTAACAAGAAATCCTATTTTTTTCATAATAACCTCCTATTAATCTATATATCTAATTATATCACATTTTTTATCCGATATTGACTTTATACCCTAAAAATTCTTATATAAAAAATTTTTTTCAATTTGACCAACGTTTTTATTTTTTTCGTATCTTTTTAGATAATCAATTTTATTAATAATTTGATTTATTCCATTAAAAATATAACTCATAATCTTGTTGACAATTAGTCACTATTTTTTGTATATTTTCACTTTTATAACACAATTTTCGTATAATTAAAAAATTTTTATAAAAAATTTAATATTTTTTGTAATTTTTTTTAAAACTTTTTAAAAAATTAGTAAATTTTATATCTCGTATAATTCTTATATTTTACATTATCATTTTACTATATCTAATTAAAATATATAAAAAATAAATTAAAAAAGTTTTTTAATTTTTATATATTTTCTAATTTTTTAGGGTATATTTTTTATATATTACTCATCTATAAGTTAAAATAAAAACGTTTTTATTTTTTTATAACTCTTTTTTGTTAATTTTTTAAATAATAGTTTTAGCTTAATAAAAGACTTTTTGCAATTTTGTAAAAACACTATTGTATTTTTTATTTTTTTATACTATAATTACATTAAGGAAAATGGGTTATCTTATTAGAAGGTAATTAATTTCCATTTAATTTAAGGAGGAATTAGATATGGCTGCACAAAAAACACCATTATACGAAAAACACGTTGCATATGGAGGAGAAATCGTTGATTACGCAGGTTGGTTATTACCTGTTAAATATGAAGGTTTAGCTCCTGAACACCATGCTGTAAGAAATGATGCTGGTTTATTTGACGTTTCACATATGGGAGAAATTACTGTTAAAGGTAAAGATGCTTTTGACTATGTAAATCATTTAATCACAAATGATTTAACAACAATTGGTGACGGACAAGTTATATACTCTTTATTATGTAATGAAAACGGTGGAGTTGTTGATGATTTATTAGTTTACAGAAAAGGTCAAGACGATATGTATATAGTAGTTAACGCTGCTAATACTGATAAAGACTTTGATTGGTTCTTAAAACAAAAAGGAAACTATGATGTTGAAATCAAAAACATTTCATCAGAAACTGCACAAATTGCATTACAAGGCCCAAAAGCTGAAAAAGTATTACAAAAATTAGCTAAAAATGTTGATTTAGCAAATGAAATAAAATTCTTCACTTTCAAAGAAAATGTTGAACTTGGAGATTGCGGAAAATTCTTAGTTTCACGTACTGGTTACACTGGTGAAGATGGATTCGAAATTTACGGAAATGGCGAAGACATGTGTAAACTATGGGATGAAATCTTAAAGATTGGTAAAGAAGATGGAGTTAAGCCTTGTGGTTTAGGATGTAGAGATACATTAAGATTCGAAGCAGGTCTTCCACTATACGGAAACGAAATGGATGACGTTATTACACCTCTTGAAGCTGGTCTTGGATATTTCGTAAAATTAAAACAAGAAGCTGATTTCATTGGTAAAAAAGTTTTAGCAAAAATTAAAGAAGCTGGACTTCCAAGAAAATTAATCGGACTTGAATTAAAGGGCAAAGGAATTGCTAGACATGGCACAAAAGTATTCAAAGGCGATAAAGAAATCGGATTTGTAACTACTGGTTACTTGTCTCCAACTCTTAATAAAACTATTGCTAATGTTATAGTTGATGCTGATCAAGCTGAAGTTGATAACGAAGTTGAAGTTGAACTTAGAAACAAAAGAGTTCCTGCTGTATTAATAAGCAAGAAATTTCTTAAAAAATAATTAAATTACTAGGAGGTAAATTCTATATGTATCCTTATATTTCTCTAACAGAACAAGATGTTAAAGATATGTTAGATAGCCTTGGTATTGACTCTATTGAAGATTTATTCTCAGATATTCCTGAAGAAGTAAAATTAAAAAGAGAATTAAATATACCAAAAGCAAAAAGTGAGTTGGAAGTATATAACTATCTAACTAAATTAGCAAGCAAGAATGCTTCATCAAGCGAATACCCTACTTTCTTAGGTGCTGGTGCTTATGATCATTATATTCCTGCTGTTATCCCAACAATTATTAGTAGAAGTGAATTTTTAACTTCTTACACTCCATACCAACCAGAAATCAGTCAAGGTACTTTACAATATATATTTGAATTCCAAACAATGATTTCAAACTTAACTGGAATGGATTATGCAAATGCTTCACTTTATGATCAAGGAACTGGTTTAGCAGAAGCAGCAATCATGACTGCACATCATGCTAAAAAGAAAAAAGTTTTAGTTTCTGAAGCTATTGCACCTTGGTCAAGAGAAGTTTTAAAAACTTACCTTCATGCACAACATTTAGAAATGGAAGTTGTTAAAACTTGTAATGGTGTAACTTGTATTGATGATTTAAAAGCAAAATTAAATGACGAAGTTGGTGCTGTTTTAGTTCAAAATCCAAACTTCTTCGGTAATATTGAAGATGTAACTAAGGTTTCTGAATTAGCGCATGGTATAAAGAAATGTTACTCAGTAGTTTCTGTTGATCCTTCTTCTTTAGGAGCTTTAAAGAAACCATCTGATTGTAATGTTGACGTAGTTGTTGGTGAAGCTCAATCACTAGGTATCCCTGTTTCATTTGGTGGACCATACTTAGGATTTATGGCTGTTAATAAAGAATTCTTAAGAAAGATTCCAGGAAGAGTAGTTGGACAAACTGTTGACAGAGACGGAAAGAGATGTTGGGTTCTTACTCTATCAGCCAGAGAACAACATATTAAGAGAGATAAAGCTACTTCAAATATCTGTTCTAACCAAGGTATTAACGTTTTGACTGCAGCAATTTATATGGATCTTTTAGGTAAAGAAGGTCTTAAAGAACTTTCAAAACAATGTATAAAGAAATCTCATTATCTTTATAAGAAACTTTTAGAAACAGGTAAATTCGAAAAAGTTTTTGATGCTCCATTCTATAAAGAATTTGCATTAAAAGCTAAAAAACCAGTTTGTGAATTAAATAAGAAATTATTTGAAAACGGAATTATTGGTGGTTTCGATCTTGGAAAATACTATCCTGAATTAGAAAATGTTATTATGTTTGCAGTTACTGAAAAACGTACTAAGGAAGAAATAGACAAACTATGTAAGGTATTGGAGGAAGCATAATATGAAATACGATAAATTAATATTTGAACTATCAAAACCTGGTAAAATTGGTCATAAATTACCAGAATTGGATGTTGAAGATGTATGTATTAAAGAGCTAATTCCTGCTGAACTATTAAATGATGGTGAAATTGATTTACCAGAAGTTTCTGAACCAGAAGTTGTTAGACACTTTGTAAATCTTTCAAATAAAAACTTTGGTGTTGATACTGGATTCTATCCATTAGGATCTTGTACAATGAAATACAATCCAAAGATTAATGAAGCTATGTGTGCTCTTCCAGGGTTTGCATTACTTCATCCAAATGTTCCTGAATGTGGAGCTCAAGGTGCTTTACAATTAATTTATGAACTTGGTGAAGCTTTAAATGAAACTTCAGGTATGGATGCTTGTACATTACAACCTGCAGCTGGAGCTCATGGTGAAATCACAGGTATTATGCTATTTAAAGCATATCATGAAAATAACAATGATTTCAAAAGAGATAAAATTATCGTTCCTGACTCAGCTCATGGAACTAACCCTGCAACTGCAACAATGGCAGGATACAAGATTATTGAAATTAAATCTGGTGCAAATGGTTTAGTTGACATTGAAGCATTAAAAGCAGCTGTTGGTGATGATACTGCTGCTCTAATGCTTACAAACCCTAACACTTTAGGTTTATTTGAAAAAGATATTCAAGAAATTACAAAAATCGTTCATGAAGCTGGCGGTTTAGTATATTATGATGGAGCTAACGCAAATGCAATTTTAGGACATGTTAGACCTGGAGATATGGGATTTGACGCAATCCACTACAATCTTCATAAAACATTCTCTACTCCTCACGGTGGTGGAGGTCCTGGTGCAGGATATGTTGGATGTAAAGATTTCTTAAAAGAATTCTTACCAGTTCCTATCGTAGTTAAAAATGGAGAAAAATATAACTTCTCTTATGACGTTCCTAAGACAATCGGTAAGATGAAAGACTTCTACGGACACTTTGGTGTATTAGTAAGAGCTTATGCTTATATTTTAGCTTTAGGATCTGACGGACTTAAGAAATCAAGTGATTATGCAGTATTAAACTCTAATTACTTAGCAAATAAATTAAAAGATTACTACAATCTTCCTGAAAATGTTAAATTCAAACATGAATTTGTACTTGCAGGATTAAAGAATCCTAACGGATTAGTAACTCTTGACGTTGCTAAGAGATTAATGGATATGGGATATCACCCACCTACTGTATACTTCCCATTAATCGTTGATGAAGCTTTAATGATTGAACCAACTGAAAGTGAATCAAAAGAAACACTTGACGGATTTGCAGAATCTATGATTGAGATTGCAAAAGAAGCTGAAACAAATCCAGAAGTTGTTCATGCAGCTCCTCATGACACAGAAATTAAACGTCCTGATGAAACATTAGCTGCTAAAGAATTAATATTAAAATATACAAAATAGTATAAATTTCTAAAAAGCTGTTATTTACATAACAGCTTTTTTATTGCTTAAAATATTTTTTTATCTTTAAATAGATAAAACATATTAAGGGTATAAGATAATAGCAAAAATAAATTAGGAGGTTTTTATGAGTAAACTTTTAAGTCCTATTCAAATAGGTAGACATATATTTAAAAATAGAGTGGTTATGGCTCCAATGTGCATGTTCCACAATAAAACTGTTGATGGAGTTTTAACAAAAGAACATTTTGATCATTATGTAGCAAGAGCTTTAGGTGGTGTTTCTGGAGTTATTATTGAGGCTACAATGGTTAATTCCAAAGGTGGAATAAGAAAAACTGATTTAGGTCTATATAACGAAACTCAAATGGAAGCATTTAAAGAACTTGTAGATAGAGTTCATAACTATGACTGTAAGATTGGTATTCAATTAAGCCATGCCGGAAGAAAAGCTGACGCAACTTATGATGATATCATTGCGCCAAGCGCAATTCCTTTTGCAGATGAAAAAGCACCAAGAGAATTAACAAAAGATGAGATTATATCTTTACAAAAAGATTATGTAAATTCTGTAAAACTTGCAAAAGAAGCTGGTTTTGATTTTGTAGAAATCCACGGAGCACATGGATATTTAATCAATCAATTCCTATCTCCCCTATCAAATCAAAGAACTGATGAATATGGTGGTAGTTTAGAAAAAAGATATAAATTTTTAGGTGATATCTTAAAAGAAATTAAAAATATAGATATTGATGTTCACGTTAGAGTTTCTGCTAACGAATATGATGAAAATGGAAATTCTTTAGAAGACATTATAAAGATTCTAAAATTTGCTAAAGAAGATGGAGTTGTTTTCAATAGCATTTCAAGTGGTGGAGTTGTTCCAAAAAGTCCGTTAGTTTATCCAGGATATCAAGCTGAATTAAGTAGAGAAATTAAAAAAGCAAATCTTTCTGTATCTGCAGTTGGACTTTTAGAAGACTATGGATTATGTGAATATTTACTTCAAAGTGATGCCTGTGATATGATTTACCAAGGAAGAACATTACTTAAAAATCCAAACTGGGTTTATTGCGCAGGAGCATATTTTAAGGAAGAAAATCAAATAGAATATCCTCTATACTCATATTCTGTAATTAAATTTTAATAAAACAAAAGTAGCTTATATTTATAAGCTACTTTTTATTATATATTCTATTCAATTTAGCTACAATTTAATAACTTTGTCATTTCCCCAACCATACCATGGTACATCATGTTCTAGGTAATATCCATGTATTTTATTTTGAGTTATAATCATTATAAATGGTATTAATGACTTTATTATAAATATAATGATATAGATAAATAATTCTGTATAATTAATCATACCATTAAAATCTGTAAATGTTCTATAAAGAAACCATGTATTAACTAATATATTAAATAGTGTTGCTAATGTTGCAGATATAATATTTATTTCAACTTTTGAATTGTATTTTTTTATAAAATATAATGCTAATAAAGAAATATTGTAAACGACAATGGGCTTGTCATTTTTTCTGTAAATCACCAATGATTTTCTACTATAACTTGAACGGTCTTTAACACTTCCTAATGAACTAAACCAAACGTGACTCACAGAATTTATCTCTTCAAATGGAACAAATAAATCTATTTTTTTAAGATATATTCCTTCCTTACAAATATATAATTTCCAAGTAAAAAATTCAAAATACCATATAAGAACAATTGAAATAATGAAAAAACAAATATTTAAATATTCTACCTTTAACCATTTAAAATCAAATGTAACTTTATTAACTCTATCTATTGAATTTATACTAGTTAAAAAAATAGCAAAAATAAACAAAATAAATCTATAATAAATACTATGAAATTTTATCTTTTTCATAACTCTCCTTACTACTTACAATTGAATTACTTTTGAGGAATTTTTGTTATATGCATTATCGTGAAATAAGTATTTCCCGTGTTTTATATTTTCATATTTGACCATTACTAATGGTACTAATGTCATCTTTATAATATATACAACAATATAGCTAAGAAATAGCTCTATTTTTATAAATTCTATTTCCCTTGAAAAAACACTATAAAGTATTCCAAAATTAAGAGCTATATTAAAAATTGTAGCAAATGTAGCAACAATAATATTGGTTTTAATGCTAGGTTTTAAAATTTTTATTGTATATAAAGCAAATAATGAAATATTATAAATGCAAATTGGTTTATTATCTTTTCTGTAGATTACTAAAGATTTTCTATTATAAAAATATTGTTTCCCGTTAGGTCTTATACTCCATTCATTAATCCAGACATGGCTTACAGCATCAACATCTTCCCAAGGAATGAGTAAATCTAGTTTTCTTAGGTATATTCCTTCTTTACAGACATAAAATTTCCAACCAACAAAAGAGAAAATTATTGTAATAGCAATAAAAATTCCAATGAAAATATAATTTAATTTCAATAATTTTATATTAAAATTATAGAATTGTATTATTGAATTTTTATCAGCTATTATCATATTTATAACGAGAATGGCAAAAGCAAATATAAACAATATAAACCTATAAAAAATGCTATGAAATTTAATCTTTTTCATATCCTCTCCCTAGTCTTTCTCATCAAAATTAATAGTATGAATTTTAATATTATACCTTTTAGTATCCTGTTTTAAGTTTCTTACCAATTCATCACTTGCTTTATCTCTACCGAAAAAAAAGGCTGTCCTCTTTCCATTTTTAAATTCAATAGTTAGCATATATCTGCTTCCATTTAGTCTTACAGACCTAATTCTGTCAACTTCAATTGATCTTATCTTTTTTAAAGGTATAACTCTATTTAAAAAATAGAAAGCATTGTGTATATAAAAATTTCCATTTGAAATATGATAAGGTCTAAAAACACTTCCCCCACTTCGAAGTGCTATTGAAATTCTACGAAATATTATAATGAAAAAAATAACAGTAAGAAATATCATAGCATTTCTTGTATTACTATGTTGCAACATGTTTTCAAATCCTATCCAAAAATACCTAAAAAAATCAGACATAATAAAAGTCTCCTTAATTTTTTAATCTATACAATATTATACTATAATTTTAAAATATTTAAAATAATTCCCTCACTTCCACGATGCTTTGCATCAGGTGAGTGCCCAGAAACCTTGTTATTTCACAATAAAAAACCCGAGAATTCTCGGATTTTTTCATTTATACTAATATTATTTTTTAGATTTTTTTACATCTTTATACACGAAAATTAAAAGCGGTACAAAAATCCATATTATTGGAATTGTATAATAAATAATTGTAGTGATTGTATTCAAAAATGGTGCTTTTTCTATGAGTTCTTGGTCACTATAAGGCAATCCAGCCACCACACTGAAAACAAGCAAATAAAGGCAAAACAATGACCAAATACCAAGTAGCACAACTACTTTAACCATAGTGTATTTCTTATTTTTAGAATCAAGCTCAACATCTTTATTAGCAATTATTTTTTCTTCATTTACTTGTTCATTTTCTTTTAAATTACTATCAGTTGCCATTTTTACCTCCTTAATGAAATTTTTAAAAAAATCCGAGTATAACTCGGATTTGTTTTTGTTATATTATTGACCTTCAACAAATCTATCAATATATTCTTGATAAGTCATAAGTCTATCTTCAAAGATATTGTCTTCAATATGGATAATTCTATTCGCAATGGTATTCATAAATTCAGTATCATGACTGGCAAATAAAATATTTCCTTTAAATGCTTTAAGTCCATTATTCAAACTAATAATGCTTTCAAGATCCAAGTGGTTTGTTGGTTGATCTAGAATTAGAACATTAGAATTTTTAAGCATCATATATGATAACATCATTCTAACCTTTTCTCCCCCTGAAAGTTTTTGAGCAGGTTTTAAAGCTTCATCTCCTGAGAATAACATTCTTCCTAAAAATCCTCTAATATATATTTCAGATTGTTCTGTTGAGTATTGTCTTAACCAGTCAATCAAATTATATGGAGTGTCTTTAAAGAATTCAGTATTATCCTTTGGAAAATAAGATCTTGAAGTAGTAACTCCCCATTTAAAATCACCACTATCTGGTTCAAGCTCTCCAGCTAAAATTTTGAAAAGAGTTGTAATAGCTAATTCATCACCGATAAAACCAATTTTATCATTTCTATTAACCATAAATGAAACCTTATCTAAAACAAGTCTTCCTTCAATAGTCTTTGAAATTTCATTAACTTCTAAAATTTGATTTCCAACTTCTCTTTCCATTTCAAAACCTACAAATGGATAACGTCTAGTTGAAGGTTGAATATCTTCAACTTGAATTTTATCAAGTAATTTCTTACGGCTTGTAGCTTGTTTTGACTTACTCTTATTAGCAGAGAATCTTGCGATAAAGTTTTGTAATTCTTTAATTTTATCTTCTTTTTTCTTGTTTTGATCTTTTAACATTTGTGCTGCAAGTTGGCTTGATTCATACCAAAAATCATAGTTTCCAACAAAAACCTTAATCTTTTTAAAGTCAATATCAACCATATGAGTACAAATATTATTTAAGAAATATCTATCGTGACTAACTACGATAACTGTTCCCTCATAATCCATAAGGAAATTTTCAAGCCATAAAATACTCTTAATATCTAAGTCGTTTGTAGGTTCGTCAAGGATTAAGATTTCTGGATTACCAAAAAGCGCCTTTGCAAGTAAAACCTTAACTTTTTCTTTACCTGAAAGCTCACTCATCTTTTTCTCATGTAATTCAGTTCCAATTCCTAGACCTTGTAATAATGAAGAAGCATTTGCCTCTGCACTCCAACCGTCCATATCAGCAAATTCAGCTTCAAGCTCTGAAGCCAAAATTCCATCTTCATCTGAAAAATCTTCTTTTGCATAAATTTCTTCTTTTTGTCTCATGATTTCCATTAGACGAGCATTTCCCATAATTACAACATCTATTACTTTTTCATCTTCAAACTTAAAGTGATCTTGTTCCAAAAAGCTCATACGAGTATTTGGCTTAATAGAAACACTTCCTGTATCCGGTTCAAGTCTTCCCTCTAAAATTTTAAGAAAAGTTGACTTTCCTGCGCCATTAGCACCAATTACTCCATAGCAGTTTCCTGGAGTAAAAGATAAATTTACATCATCAAAAAGTTTTTGTCCTTGAAAACTCAAACTTAAATCTATTACATTAATCATTCCTTCACCTCATAAAAATATTAATTAATTCTGTACTAAACATAGGTTAAATTATACTATATTTAGCTTAATTAATCAACTTTAAGTAAGTTATATAATAAAAAATCCACAATATAATTTAAAATATATTGTAGATATTTTTAAAATATAACTTTAATAGTATTTAATCACAATTTTGATTATCCGCCTATTTAGCTTTATCTTTTGGAAGATACTCCTTAATATCATTAACAAAGAATGACAAGATATCTCCTTTTTTCAAACCTTTTCTTTTTTGTCCCATATCATTTCTAATTTCAAAAATAATTTCTTCAAGTATAAAAAGATTATCCGTTGGATCTCCTGTTTGATTTTGACTAACTTCTCGAAAAGTAAGCCACTTTTTTATTACTTCACTTGAACCCCATAATGTTAATTTTTTAGAAAAACTAAACATGTCATCTAACATTTCTTTCTCATTATATTCTTTGTTCTCTTTCACAAACTTCTGAGTTTTGTAAACCATTTCGATAAATTCTGAATAAGGTTCTTCCTTTTTCTCATATAAATATCTTTTAGTATTTTGACGGTACTCTAATATTTTGGATATTATCGAACTAATAACAACTCCCAAAACTGATAAACTTCCAGTTATTAATGCGACAGCAACAACAGCATCCATTTTTGATGCAACTTGATTAATCCAAATAAAAAAAACTCTTATATATCCTATTAAAATTTTTCCAATCAAAAAAATACCTGCACAAAATAATACTAATATAATTACATCTTTGGTTTTTATAAATATGTTTTTGTTCAACATAACCCCTCTATTTAACTCCTACTCTTTCTCTATTATTTCTTTCAATAATGGTTCTATTCTTGAAATTATACCAGTTACCAATGCATTTCCCATCATAAAATATCTATTTCTTGTTGGCATTGTATTTGTCCAATTTATCGGAAACATTTGGATAAGCTCACACTCTATAGGAGTTAATATCCTATACTCTTTTATTTTTTTATCAAATATTATATGTGACGATCTATTTGTTGTTCCTTCACTAGTAAGCATTGTTCTTGCTGGTTCATTTAAATTTTCCGGAAAAGCCATTGATCCTTCACTGTATATATAAGAATGTCCTGTGCTTGATTTTCTTTCTATTCTTTTTGCACCTTTTAAATATTTCCATTTTTCTAATTTATCATTTTTTACAATATAATTTTCTAGATTTTCATTAAAATCATTTGCTTGATTTATAATATCAGATAAAGTAAATTTTTCTTCCTCTATTGGCGTTATATTAGCGTGTGTAACTTTACCTTCTATCATTACTCCGCATTCTAAAAATTTCCCATCTTTATAATTATTTGAAATATCAACAGTATCTCCATATGATTTTAAATCTATTAATTCTATATCAGTAATTGGTAAAACTGGAAATGTTTTATTAAATACATTTTCTGTATTTAAATTAATATTAGTTTTATTTATTGTCTTAGCAAATTTACTTGATTTTTTATAAGCAAAAATAAAAATTCTTCTTCTTTTTTGTGGCATTGAATAATTTGCAGCGTTTATCACTCTCCATTGAACATCATATCCCAATTCATCAAATGTCTTTAACATTATAGCAAAATCTCTACCTCTTTTATTAGCAGGTGATTTCAATAGTCTATCAACATTTTCCAACAAAACAAATGGTGATTTTTTTTCAATTAGAACATCTTTAATATCCCAAAATAGAACTCCTTTTTTCCCTTCAATCCCTTTTTCCTTAGAAATAGATCTAGCTACAGAATAATCTTGACATGGAAATCCACCTACTAAAAGAGAATGGTTAGGAATCTCAGATTTATTCACTTTATTTATATCAACATTAGAACTATTCTCTTCTCCAAATCTAGTTGTATAACAATTAAAAGCATGTTGTGTTTTTGTTGATGGCTCATATTGATTAGCCCAAACAAATTTCCAATCTCTATTTTCAATTGCTCTATTATCAGAGCCGAAAGACTTTATGTTATTTAATCCAACTCTAAATCCTCCAACTCCAGCGAATAGTTCCGCTACAGTTAATTCCATCTATTTAACTCCTTTAAATATCTTTAATAATATTTTTTATATAATCGTTATTTAACCAGAAACATTGATTAGTCATTTTATCTCCGTTAGGAAGCTCATCCATGTCTGATTCACTACCATTCCCAAATCTTATGCCGTCTATCAAATAAGCACTCTTACTGGAATGTGGTCTTAAATGAAAAATTTTTGTTTCCGTTTTTTTAGGCAAATCATTTTCTACAATCTGTTTATTATCTTTCAATTTTTTAATATTAAAGTTTATTCCTTCAATAAATTTATTTTTGTAACAATTCCATTCGAATTTTCCTATACTTTCAAGTTCTTCAATTGGCATATTCCAAAATTTAGAACCTGATAAAATAAAATTGCCTTCCTCATTTTCTCTAAAAACAACAAAAAGAAATCTTGTTGTCTCAAAGAATTCATACTCATAAGAGTTTTCAAAATCTTGTTTTATAAGTTCTTTAATTTTAATTTTAGGGAAAGACATGCTTTCTTTAGGTTTCCCATTTCTTTGTACCCTTATTGTTTTAATAATTATATTAGCTTTTTGAAATTCTTCTGAATTATCTGTATTTACACCTAACATTCTATTTACTAATACTTTATTTATTTGCTTTGATTTTGACTCAGTCAAAAGATTAAATGCTCTATATAATTCCTATTCACTTCTACCAACATATAGATTTATTTTTGATAATATCTGTGCATCAAATTCACCATGTTTCAAATCTTCTTCGCTAAAAATAGAGTCATAACCCATCAACTCTTCTTGAACATAATTATTTAAAACATAAGTCATATATGATTGTTTTAATGAAAAAGCTCGTCTTTTTGCTAGAATATCTTTATTATAATATTGAGGCTTTAAACTTTTTGCAGCTGTTGAACCTTTTGTACATGCACCTAAATACTTTGTATCACCCTCTGATAATTTATGTGCATTACCAGATATTATTTTATTTACAATTGTTTTATAATCATCAAGTATTATTTCTAAATCTTTAGAACATATCTTACTATAAATATTATATAAATTAACAAAATCAATATTATGTTCTGTTCTTTTTTGAGATTTTATCCTATGATACCAAATCATTAAAATTTTGCTAATTTTTTTCTCTAAATGAGACCCTTTAAAATCACTTTCTATAGGTTCTGTATTTGGAATCATTGTTATAACTAGTCTTTCCCCAGCCTTAATACCTTTTCTATTTTTTTCATAAGGAGTAGCCTTTAGTTCTACACCCGCTTTTTCAAAATCAGGTTCAGGACTACTATTTGGTCTATATAAGAAATAATGTTCTTCTAACAAATTTCCTAAAGTACCTTTTCCTTTAGGATTATTGTAATATTCTATTTTATTTTTTAATTCATCCCCTTCAAAAACTCTAGATAAAACATCTTCAAAAGTTAAACCTAAAAGCTCCTGTGAATATCTAAATATATCTTTTGGATTAGAATCATCATAAGGTAAAATTTTGTCTTTTTTCATTTTCATATCTCCTTATTAAAAACCAAATATATTTTCACTAAAACATTTTTGTTTAATTATATCATATTTATATAATTATATCTATTTACAAAAATATTATAATTATAATTATTAATAAAAAAAGGATTGAAATTCTAACATTTCAATCCTTATATTTTTTATTACATAAATGCTTCTGCTACAAATTTTAAGATAAATAGTAGAGCTAAGATGTAAACAACTGGAGAAGCTTCTTTTCTTCTACCTGAAACTAGTTTTAATACTGCGTATGAAACAATACCAAATACGATTCCGTTTGCTATTGAGTATGATAAAGGCATCATAATGATAGTTAAGAATGCTGGTAATGCTTCTGTATAGTCGTCAAAGTCTATTTTCTTAACTCCTGTAATCATAAATAATCCTACTACGATTAATGCAGAAGATGTTGCATATGTTGGAATTATAGAAAATATTGGTTGGAAAATTAAAGCTAGTAAGAATAGAAAAGCTGTAACAATTGCTGTAAGTCCTGTTCTACCACCTTCAGCAACTCCCGCTGCACTTTCAACGAATGTAGTTACTGTTGATGTTCCAAGCATTGCTCCTACTGTTGTTCCTGCTGCATCAGCAAAAAGAGCTTGTCTAGCTTTTGGCAAATTTCCTTTTTCATCTAACATATCAGCTTTTGAAGCAACTCCTACAAGAGTTCCAACTGTGTCGAATAAGTCAACAAATAAAAATGCAAATAATGCTACAAACATTTCTGTTGATAAAGCTTTACTAAAATCAAATTTCATAAAGATTGGTGCTATGCTTGATGGTTTTCCAATAACTGCTTTTGGAAGTTCAGAAACTCCACATATTATTGATACTATTGTTGTAGCAATCATACCAAATAAAATTGCACCTGGAACTTTTTTTACAAGTAAGAAAATAGTAAATAAAATACCAAAAATTGTAATTAATGAAGTTGCACTTGTGATTACACCTAAATCTAAAGGTATTCCCTTTCCTTGTTTTACAAGTCCTGCTTGATATAAACCTAAAAATGCTATAAATATACCAATACCTGCACTAACTGCTTGTTTAAGTGAATATGGCATGGCATTTACAATCATTTCTCTTACTTTTGTAAAAGTTAAAATTAAAAATACAATACCTTCCAATAAAACTGCTGTTAAAGCAAATTGCCAACTATATCCTTTACCAATTACAATTGTATAAGCAAAGTAAGCATTTAATCCCATACCTGGAGCTAATGCAAAAGGATAATTAGCAAGTAGTGCCATTAATACCGTTCCTACAAAAGATGCTATTGCTGTTGTTGTAAAAACAGCCCCCTTATCCATTCCGGCTTCAGATAAAATTGCTGGGTTTACAACTAATATGTAAGCCATTGTCATAAATGTAGTAATACCTGCTAGAACTTCTGTTTTGACACTTGTTTTGTGTTCTTTAAGTTTGAAAAAATTTTCAAAAAATGTGCTCATAAATCCTCCTAAAAAATATTTTTGCAAAACAAAAATAACCCCTAAAAATAAAAACAACTAAAAACAAATGCCCAAAAAGTAGGATTCAAGCGAAACCTACCTTCTGGGCTTTTCTCCCTTAGGTGTAGTGCATTGCACCTGCACAGCTTGGACCAGCAAGAAAAATTCTTCGGAACCCTATGTGCACTTTCTCTTACGAGTTACTATTATTACATTAATATAATATCAGTAACAAAAACATTTGTCAATATCTATTTATTAGCTAATATCCTAATTTTTAATTTTAAAAATAATAATAAGTCTTTTCGAATTAATATTCCTTTATTATACCGATTAATAGGTATTTATTTTAGATATTCTTTTACTTTACAAGAATATTTATCCAACAATTCTCTCGAATATTTTTTTTCATTTTTTGAATCTCTAACCTCTTTCCAAAGAATAGAGGCAACTTTTAATTTATTCGAATAGTCTAAACTAGATTTATCAGAGCAAAAGTCTTTTAAAAATTGATTCCATTCACATACTGAATTATCATACTTTGCATAATCCGATTTTCCATAATACACATTTAGCATATCTTGAATTGTAAAATTAAAATCTTTATCTTTTTTTACTTTTCTCCAAGATGTAGCCATATCAGCATTAAATTTAAATGGTGAAATTCCAGTTAAGCTAGAAAAGTATTCTCTAAACTTTGCATTAAAGGAAAAACCGCACTCAAGCAATGGCGTATCTAAAGTAATATTTTCCACTTTCTTCTTTTCTTTTTTTATTACAGTCTTTTTAATGACATTTCCTTTAAAATACTCCTCGATAGTACAATTAAGTTCTTGTTTTGTACCTCTATATTCTAAACCTAGTAATTTACATATTTGAGAAAGTTCTTCACGATACCAATAATATTTACAAAATTCTTCAAAGGATTTAATTTCCTGAAACTCCGGTCTTTTTTCCAATATTTTCCCTCCAATAAATAGCAGTTAAAACTAAAGAGGAGTAACTTTTAATATAACTCCTCTTTGTTCGCTCTTAGTTATTTTCATTTACATTTTCTAAAAAATTATAGATATCAAGATATACTTTTTCTTTACCTATTTCATTCAAAACTTCATGTCTCATTTTTCCATAAAGTTTAATTTTTAGATTTTTTATTCCTACTTTTTTATAAATTTTGTAAGTTTTTAAAACTCCTTTTCCATAAGCTCCAACTGGATCTTCTTTTCCAGCAACAAAAAGAATTGGCAAATCTTTTCTAATGTTTGCAATATTCTTTTTGTATGAGGCTTCTTTGATTAAAGTTAGTAGATCTAGAAAGAACATATTTGTGCAAAGATAACCACAATCCTTATCTAAAATGTATTTTTCAACTTCATTTTCATCTGATGTAAGCCAGTCAAAATCTGAATTTCTATTTTTTATTCTAGAATTATATCCTTTAAATCCAAGTCTATTTACAAATTCACTCTTTTTACTTCCATTTTTTGCACTAAAAAGTTTGGCTAAAAGCATAGAAATTCTATGTTTAATTCCATAAGGTTCTGTTGTTCCACAAATAACTGCACCATCAACACATTCGGAATATTCATTTAAAAAGTTTCTAACTATTAACGAACCCATACTATGTCCAAAAATTACAACTTTTTTATCCGGAAATTCTGCTCTTATATATTTGTTAAGAGTATATACATCTTCTATAAGTTTTATATCACCCTCTGTATCGGCAATATGTCCTCTTAATTCCTCTTCTTCACAAGTTTTTCCATGTCCTCTGTTATCCATTCCAAAGGCCCTTATTCCTTGTTTTTCTAAGAATAGTGCGAAGTCCTTATATCTTCTTATATGCTCAGTCATTCCGTGACAAATTTGCACAATCATTTTAGGATTTTTTAAATTTTCTGCAAAATCTACACAATATAGTCTTTTATCGTCTATACATGAATTTATGTAAAACTCCTTCATAAAACACCTCATAATAACAAGTTATAAATATTTTACCACAAATTAATTAATAAATACAGTAGTAAAAAAACTCATTTCTACAAAAGTAAAAATGAGTTCTATAATTAAAGTGCTTCCGCGTGATAAGAGCTTCTTACTAATGGTCCTGAGTTTACTCTTAAAAAGCCCATTTCAAAAGCTATATCTCTATATCTATCAAATTGTTGAGGATGTACATATTCCTTAACAGCTATATGGAATTTTGTAGGTTGTAAATATTGTCCAATTGTTACCATATCACAATCCACTTCTCTAAGTGCTTTTAAAACTTCAACAACTTGTTCTTCAGTTTCTCCGAAACCTACCATAAGTCCTGATTTTGTTTTAAGTCCACATTCTTTTGCATATTTTAAAACTTCTAAACTTCTTTGGAAGTTTGCAGCAGGTCTTACCTTTGGATAAAACGCTGGAATTGTTTCAACATTGTGGTTTAAAACATCAGGTTTTGTTTCATAAATAATATCCATAAGTTCTTTTCTTCCAGACATATCAGGAATTAAAAGTTCAATTGTAGTATTTGGATTATATTTTCTAACTTGTCTTACAACTTCTGCAAATTGATTTGCACCTTCATCCGGTAAATCATCTCTTGTAACAGAAGTTACAACAGCATGTTTAAGTCCTAGAATTTGTACAGCTTTTGCAAGATTTTCAGGTTCTTCTAAATTAATTGGATCTGGAGTATGTCTTGTTACATTACAGAAAGTACAATTTCTAGTACAGTTTCTTCCTAAAATCATGAAAGTTGCTGTTCTTCTTGAATAACATTCCATTTTATTTGGACAATTTGCTTCATGACAAACTGTATTTAACTTTAATCCCTCTAACATGCTTTCAACGTCACTTGTATTTTTATCTCCCTGAATTTTTAATTTTAACCATTCAGGTTTTCTCATTATTTCTGCTTTTTTTCTTAGCATATTACACCTCTTAAAATAATTTAATTATATCATCAATAAAGACTTCCTTATTCATTGACTTAATGTATCTATCAATCTCAATATCCTTAAGAGCCTCTGCAATAGCTTCTTTTGAACATTGAACTCCTTTTAATATACTACACAAATTATCTATACCCAATTCACTGAAAAAATCTCCCTCAATTGAGATGTCTTTAATTTTTTCGTTTTCAACATCAATACCTATTTCAACAACTCCACAAGAATATTTTTCTGCTTTTCTATTCTTTTTTAAAGAGCCATTTCCATAATTCCAGTTTTTTGTTGCAAAAATAGAATCTCTAATCTCGTAAATTTTTTTCATTTCTTCTTCAGTTAGAATTGTAGTATTAGTAATATTATACTCATCTTTTATGTAATCAATAGCTTTATCCATAAAAGTTTCAACATCCATATCAATCATATCCCCAATAAAGCCAACTCTAGATCTAACAGATTGTACTGCTTTACCCTTGAACTTTATATCTCTTGATTTCAATGAATTTGTTAAATTATATAGATTTGCTTTAAATAAGAAAGTTCCATGATGTAAAATCTTTTCTTTATTTTGATATTGAGCATTCCCACTTACCTTTGCTCCATCTATCTGAATGTCGTTTCTTCCAGTAAATTCGGCATTAAGACCTAATGAATTTAAGAAATTAACAACTGGCTTTGCAAATTTTTTAAATGACGAATCAACATCTTCTCCAGTCTTTTTAGTTATAAAAGTATATTGCATATTCTCAGTATCGCAATAAATTGCACCTCCACCAGATAATCTTCTGATTACATCCATATTATTTGCATTTGTAAAATCTAAATTTACTTCCAAATCAATATTTTGATAACGACCTAGTAATATACAAGGTCTATTTCTCCAAAGCATAAAAATATCTTCATCATAATTTTCCATTAGATAAAGTTCAATTGCGTGATTTAATGCCGGATCAAAATTTTTATTTTCAACAAAAATCATATTATCTCTCCATAAAATAAATTTTTAGCCAATTATATTTTAACATAAATCATTGTTAAAGAATAGTCCCAAAGCAAAAAAAGAAAATCAAATTGATTTTCTTTAAATTTTTAAAAGCTTTCTTAAATTTTGTAATATTACGATTGTAAAAAGTACTAATATTCCCGTTAAAACCATTGTTCCACCAGGTTTTAAACCTTGATAGAATGAAATTGTTATACCAGAAATCGTAAATGTCATTCCAAAGAGAATAGAGTAAATCACAGTTTGAAAATACGATTTTGAAACTCTTAACGCACATGCTACTGGAACGACCATTAATGATGAAACCATTAATACTCCAACAGTTCTTGAGGCTATTGAGATAGATAAGGAAATTAAAAATGTAAAAATTATATTTACACTTTGTACTTTTATTCCTGCAAGTCTTGCTCCAACCTCATCAAATGAAACATATAAAAGCGCCTTGTAAAGCACTGTAAAAACTGTTATTACAATGAAAAATACCAATGTAACTAAAATAACTTCAAAATCACTTATAGCGACAATACTACCGAATAAAAAGCTATTGAAATTAGCAGCACCTTTTACAAAATCAGAAAGAACTGCTGCAAGCCCAATTCCTAGACTCATCATTATTGCTGTTGATATATCCGAATTTTTTGGAAAATATCTTCTCATAATCTCTATTGAAAAACTTGCAATTGCACAGGAAATAATTGCAGTTATAATTGGATTTACTCTAAATATAAGACCTATAGTAACACCCGCAAGAGAAACATGGGATAAAGCATCCCCTATCATTGAATTTCTCTTATTTACCATTACAACTCCAATGCAAGGTATAACGATGGAAAGCATAATTCCAACTAAAAAAGCTCTTCTCATAAATTCAAGTTGAAACATTATCTTACCACCACTTTCTTATCTTTTATTTCTACAACTCTTGTCAAATTATCCTTCATAATTTCAAGCTCATGAGTTACAAGTATAATTGTAATTCCATGAACTCTATTTAAGTGAGTTAAAATTCTAAAAAGTTGATTTTTACTTTCTTTGTCAATTCCTGTTGTAGGCTCATCAAAAATTAAAATTTTTGGACTATTAATCAAAGACTTTGCAATCATAATTCTCTGTTGTTGCCCACCACTCATCTTATTTATAGGTGTATTGGCAAAATCTAGCATATTTACTTGCATTAAAGCTCTTTTTGCCTGTTCTATATGGCTTTTTTTTGAAAACTTAAAAAAGCCCATTTTTTGATATAGATTAAGTGTTACTATCTCTAATGCAGTAATCG
Organism: Parvimonas micra; assembly: GCF_021300775.1. Taxonomy (GTDB): domain Bacteria; phylum Bacillota; class Clostridia; order Tissierellales; family Peptoniphilaceae; genus Parvimonas. Next base: position 232,141 of record NZ_JAJTJP010000002.1, on the reverse strand, counting down.
GAAAATTTGGAATATTGCTAGCATTTATCTGAGGTACATAGCCAATTGTATTCCATTCCTTAAAATTCTTAATATTAGTATCTGATATAAATATTTCTCCACTTGAAGGATTAAGTTCTCTTAAAATCAATTTAAGCAAAGTAGATTTCCCACTACCATTTGCTCCTATAATTGCTATAAAATCTTTCTCTTGAATATCAAAAGAAAGATCTTCTAAGACATTAACTCCTCCACTATAAGAAAAAGACAGATCCTTTATCGAAATAATATTATTCAAAACATTCTCCTACTTTGTAGCTTCAACTAAGGCTTTTAAATTTTCTTCCATAAGTTGAATATAGTCTTTATTTTCTTTTGCTTGTTCTTCAGTTTGACCTTCTATTGTATAAAGCATTTTAACTTCTCCACCAATTTCTTTAGCGATAGTTTCTTCAACTTTATTTTCACTTAATTCTTCATAAAAAACAACTTTTATGCCTTCTTTTTTTGCTAATTCTACAACTTCTTTCACTTTTTCTAAATTAGGTTCAGAATCAGAACTCAAATTTTCAATTGGAATTTGTTTCAAACCATAGTCATTTAATAGATATGCAAAAGCTTCATGTGAAGTAATAACAGATTTTATTTTTGCATTTTTTAGTTGTTCAGAATATTTTTTATCTAAATCATCAAGTTTTACTTGTAATTTTTCTAAATTTTCTTTGTAAAATGCCTCATTTTCTTTATCCATTTCTACAACTTGATTATAAATATTCTTTGCAATAGTCTTCATATTTTTTAGACTTAACCAAATATGCGGATCATATTCTCCATGATTATGTTCTTTTTCTTCCTTATCATGTTTATGGTCCTCATCTTTATGCTCTCCATGTTCATCATGCTTATCATGTTCATCATGGTCATGGTCTTCATCTTCTGTTTTTAACAAATTAACATCTTTTGAAACTTCTACAATTTTCAAATCTTTAATTGAAGCTTTAAATTTATCTAGCCAACTTTCTAATCCAAGTCCATTTACTAAAATTACACTGCCTTCAGATAAGTTTTTCATATCTTGTGCTGTTGGCTCCCAATGGTGAACTTCCTGGCCATTTGGAATTAAATTTCTAACTTCAATTTTATCTCCAACAATTTCTTTAGTAATACTTTGTAGTGGATAAAATGATGTGTATATTATTTTTTTATCTTCTTTTTTTGTATCATTTTTTACAGAATCTTTGCCACAAGCTGAAAAAAGTGTTATAATAAGGGCAAAGGAAATGATTTTAGTTATGATTTTTTTCATAATTACTCCTTTTTTATATTATGAGAGCTTATTTGCAAATAGCACTCATTTACTTATAGTATTATATACCCTATTTGTCGAAAAATCAAGTAAAGGAGAGTATTTATGAAAAAAGTTTTTTTGAAAATTCTAAAAGATAATGACTTAAAAATCACAAAAAATAGAATGGCAATTCTTAAAGAATTAGAAAAAAGAGAAGTTCCTACAACAGCAGAAGATATTTACAATGCTATTTCAACAAAAGGCGATAAATATAGTATATCAAGTGTATATAGAGCATTAAATCAATTTTGTGATAAGAATATCGCTAAAAAAACAGCAGAAATCGACGGAACTACTTATTTTCAATTAAATCAAGGACATACTCATAGTTTAATCTGTGAAAAATGCAAAAAAATAATGCCAATTAATCATTGCCCAATACATAATTTAATTCATGATATAGAACATAAAACTGATTTTATTGTTACTGGTCATTATTTAGAAATTAAAGGTATTTGTAAAAATTGTCAGGAAAAACTTTCAGAAGAAGAACTAAAAGATTTACAAGATTCTAGTAAAGAAGCTCATAGTACACATAAATGCAAAGACGAAAACTGTATATAATTTAAAAAATTTTTAAAAAACTATTGACAATTTTTTAATAAATTGTTATAATATACAAGCGTTTAGAATAAATGCAAAGTTTGGTGGGTGTGGCCTAGCTGGTTAGGGCGTCAGATTGTGGCTCTGAAGGTCATGGGTTCGAATCCCATCATCCACCCCATATATGCAGGAATGGCGGAACTGGCAGACGCGCTAGACTTAGGATCTAGTGTCATTGACGTGGGGGTTCAAGTCCTCTTTCCTGCACCATGTTACTATGGATAGTAGTTAAAAAGTAGAGTTTTTCGACTCTACTTTTTTTCTATTTAAAATCATTTTAAGAAAGGAGTTGTTATGAAAAAAGTTGTAAATATTGAAAAAACTGATTCAAATTTTGAAAATTATACTTTATTTGATATTGAAACAACAGGTCTAAACAGAAGTAAGGACTTTATGTATATGTTTGGAATTTGCGAAAAAAAAGATAATGAATTGATTTATTCTCAATATTATATCGAGGATGAAAAAGAGGAAAAAGAACTGATTTTAGAGCTTTCAAAACTTTTAAATAATAAAAAAATTATCTCATATAATGGTGATAGATTTGACTTTCCTTTCATCAGAAAAAAAATGGAAAAATATAATATTCCTAAATTCAATTTTGAAAACATTGATATTTATAGGCAACTCCAAAAGCTAAATTTCTTTTTAGGAGAGCCTAGTCTTAAAGCTATAAATTTAGGAAAAAGACTTGGTTTTGATGTGCATGATCATGTTAATCAACAAGAAATGCCAAAGATTTTTAAGATGTATCAAGAGCTTAAAGACAATGAAATGCTATCAAAATTAATATATCATAATTATATTGACTTACAAGTTTTAAGCCATATTTATGAATATAAAGAGAGTATTTTAAATAGAATACTTACAATTAATAATAAGAAATTTACTGGAGTTTTGAAAACTCTTTATATACAAAAAAACTTTCTAGTTGTTAGACTTTCTAATCCTAAAAATCTAATTTTAAATTTTCATCAACAAAATTACAGCATTATAAGTAATAAAGACGAAATAAAAATAGAATTGGAATTAGAAGAAGGTCTTATAGAAAACAATATTAAAGCTAAGGTTTTTAAGTCAAAATACGACAATAAAATCTTTAAAGAATCTAAAAATTTAACTGAAAATTTCATTCTTATATTAAAGCAAAATAAATTAATTAAAGAAAATTTACTGCTTTTACTCAATATTATTTAGTGTATAAAACATAATAGTCCTTTAACTTTTTTTGTATTTGGTGTATAATAGTATTGGAGGGTCGTTATGTAGTTGTTGGTTAAATTTTTAGGAGATTGCTATGGATGTTGGTGAAAAAATATTTTATCCTATGCATGGAGCAGGTTTTATTAAAAACATAGAAAACAAAGATCTCGATGATGTTCAAGAACGATTTTATGTTATAGAGTTCCCTTTTGAACAAAATTTGCATATTTTCATCAAAGAAGAAGATATAAAAAATTTTCAATTTAGAGAACTCGTAAACCTAGATACACTTGATAAAGTTTTTGATTATCTTAGTTACGAAAAATGCCCTATGCCGAACAATTGGGTTCAAAGGTACAAAGAGAATACACAAAGACTTAAGTCTTCAGATATTTTTGAAATAGCTTATGTTTTTAAAGGATTGGCTGTAAGAAATGAGAAAGGTAAACTTTCTCTAAAAGAATTGTTTATGTTAAACCTTGCTAAACGAATTTTGATTTCAGAATTTGTTATGGTAAGTGGTTTTCCAAAGAACAAAATAAACAAAATTATAGAATATTCAACAGAACATTAGGAGGAAAGTATGTTTAAAGTTTTAAGGTACTTGACCTTTGTTTTTGGTGGCCTTATTGGCATCCTGATTGCCTATGGCTTTGGTCAAGTTACGTCGTTAGAGTTAAGCAAAGATGTTTTAGTTTCAATTTATGCAGTGTTTGCAATTATTTTTGGTATTATTTTTTATTTATTATTCCCTGTCATAATTAAGAAACTTACAGATATATTTGAGGATATTAGAAAAAAAGCTCAAAAAACTCCAACTTCAGATATTGTTAGTGCAATTGTTGGACTTTTAGTTGGTTTAGTTATAGCTTTTTTAATTTCCCTACCGATTTCTAATATAGAGCTTCCTGTTGTAGGAACTCTTTTAAGTGCAACAATCACAATTTTCATTTATATTGGACTTGGATTTGCAGGAATTAAAATTGCAGTTGATAAAAAAGAGGAACTATTAAAGTTTAAACTTTTTTCAAGGGAAAAATCCGTAAAAAAAGGACAATCTTGTCCTAAGATTTTAGATACTTCAGTTATTATAGACGGTAGAATTTACGATATAGTTAAGACTGGATTTTTAGAAGGCCCTATTATTATTCCAATGTTTATGGTTAAAGAATTGCAATATATTGCCGATTCCGAAGATCCTAATAGAAGACAAAGAGGAAGACGTGGTCTAGATATCTTAGATTTGCTTAAAAACGAAAAAGATGTGGAAATAAAAATCGTAGATAAAGATTATAAGAATATTAAAGAAGTTGATCATAAGCTTTTAAAACTTACAGAAGATTATCATGGAAAGCTAATTACAAATGATTATAATTTGAATAAAGTAGCTTCTCTCCAACAAATTTCAATACTTAATATAAACGAGTTAGCTCTTGCAGTTAAGCCAGTTGTAATTCAAGGTGAAAAACTTATTGTAGAAGTTATAAATCGTGGTAAAGAACCTGAACAAGGTCTTGGATACCTTTCTGATGGAACTATGATTGTAGTTGAAGACGGAAAAGATTATATTGGACAAACTATTGAAACAACGGTAACAAGCATATTACAAACACCTGCAGGTAAAATGATATTTACTAGAAAGAATTTAAAATAAAATGTTTATTTCAAATGAATTGATTTCAACATACTTTTTTATATAAACCAAAGTATGTTAATTATAAAAAATTTATTGAAAGGAGAAATTTATGAACGAAAGAATCTACAAATCAACTTCTTTTCAATTTGTAAAAGAATTGATAACGTTGGTTATTGCTTGTGCATTTTTAGGCTTTATTTTACATTTCTTTGTCCAACTATATGTCAATGTAATAGTTGTAGCAATTGTAGGAATTGTGTCATTATATTTTACACTTAGTGATAAAAAACTATATGTTAAAGTTACTGATGAAACTTTAACAGTCGTAAAAGGCAAAAAAATTGATGAATATAATATAGAAGAATGTGCAATGAAAGCTAGAATAAAAAATAATGATATTCTAACTTTATATGTAACTGATTCAAATGATAATACTAAAAGTTATGATCTTTCATTATTAGGTTATAAACAATTTCAAAAGCTCATTGAAGATCTTACTATTATCGGAGATAAATCAGAACCGATTACGCTTAAAGCGGAATAATTTATAGGAGGGACATTATGGATAATATTTCACAAATAATTAAAAATATGGGAGTTATGGCTTATATAATTCCTGCAGTTTTAATAGTTTATGTTATCGGAATTGTAATTTGGATGAAAAAGAGAAAACAAGGATATGAAAAATGGCTTTCTGACCATCCGGATGCAGTTAAAATTTATCTAGTTACTAGCTTTAATGCATTTTCAAACAATAGTCTTGCCGGAAGAATTTTAAGTTCAAATGCTTATCCAAAAATAGCATATGAAGGAACTAAATCAGTAATTTATGCATTACCAGGAACAGTAGATGTTGAACTTGCTTATAGTTATACAAGACCAGGCTTAGTACATAAGAACGTAACTAAAACTTGGGGACCTACTAAACTTTCACTTGAAGTTGAAAAGGGAAAAACTTATGAATTAACTTTCGATAAGGATGAAGAAACTTTTAAATTTAATGTACAAAGATAAAAACAAACTTCGACAAAAGTCGAAGTTTTTTTAATATTTTTGTTTTTATTGTGAAATAACAAGGTTCCCGAGTACCCAATGTATCTACGATACATTTACTTTTGCTTGTAAACAAGCAAAGTTAGAGCTAAATTCACTACGGTCGAGATGACGTATAAAGGAAGTCTCTTTGTTTAAGAGCTAGACGTTAAAAGTAAATAAACTTCAAATTATTTTTATGAATATAGTAGAAAAAACATAATAACTTATTTAAAAATATAGGCTATAAAACAAAATAGTTCACGTCATAGCAATTAGAAAAGAAGTACCCCAAAACACGTCATCTCGACCGGAGTTGAGCTAAGCGAAACGAAGCGGAGAGATCTCAACTATTGCTTGTTTACAAGCAATAGTATTTCTGAAAGAAATAAAAAATATAATTTCTGTATGTATCTGCGATACATTTACTTTTGCTAAAGCAAAAGTATGAGATCTCTCCGCGTTGGTCGAGATGACGTATAAAGGAAGTACCTTTGTTTAAGAGCTAGACGTTAAAAGCTAATAAACTTCAAATTATTTTTATAAATGTAGTAGAAAAAACATAATAACTTATTTAAAAATATAGGCTATAAAACAAAATAGTTCACGTCATAGCAATTAGAAAAGAAGTCCCCCCAAACACGTCATCTCGACCGGAGTTGAGCCAAGCGAAACGAAGTGGAGAGATCTCAACTATTGCTTGTTTACAAGCAATAGTATTTCTGAAAGAAATAAAAAATATAATTTCTGTATGTATCTGCGATACATTTACTTTTGCTAAAGCAAAAGTATGAGATCTCTCCGCGTTGGTCGAGATGACGTATAAAGGAAGTACCTTTGTTTAAGAGCTAGACGTTAAAAGTAAATAAGCTTACGAAAAAAATAATAAGAAAAACCCTAGCATAGTAATAGCTAGGGTTTTTCTCTAACAAAATCTCATTCTATCAGGATTAATATCTTTTTCTTTTTCGTAGAATTTTAAAATCTCTATTTTATTTTCTAAAATCAACTTTTCTATCAATTCTCTATCCTCAATATTATAATATAAAATGCTTATTCCACAACAGTGATCTTCTGTTTTTGGTGTAGGTGCTATTGTGCATTTTATACCATTTTCTTTCATTAATTGATAAAGCTCCTGACCATTTTTTGTGTCCTTAAAAAATATATAATATAACATTAGCTCATCATCTCTATGAATGCACCAATTCTAGTTTTTAATTGTTCACTATCTGAATCTGTATAGTCAGTTTCGATTCCAAGAACAGGAATTTTTGCTTCTTTCAAAGCTTTTTCTACGATTGTTCCCTCTGTGTCATAAAGTGTACAGAATTTTAGGTTAATATCAATAACTCCGTCAATATTATATTCCTTAACCAATCTCATTATATCATCAACTCTTTCAGTATTTGGAGTAAAGCATGCACAATTTATACTTCCTAAATATCTACGAGTTAAGTTTTCTACCATTTCATCAATAGTATTTCCACTTTCGTCAACAAGATGTTCTGAATATCTATTACCTGTACACATTTCTTCGCATACAACCATTCCACCAATATTTTCAACTATTTGATGAATCTTCCAGTTAGGAATTGAAAGTGGAGTTCCTGTTAATAAAATTCTCTTTGCTCCTTTTTGATAAACACTTACATTATTTTTAGCTCTTTCTTCAAGTTCATCACAAAGTCTATTTACTTGTGCTGTAAATCTTACTGGATCATCATAAAATGCAATTTGTGTAATAAGTAAAACATCTCTACCTGAAATAGGAACATTTTCTAATTTTCTAAAGCTATTTAATCTTTGTAAAGCTCTTCTCTTATTATTCAATGTTATAATAGCATTCTTTAAACTTTCTTCAGTAATCTTATTTCCAGTTAATTTTTCTAATTCAGCCATATAGGAAATAATTTCTTCTTTCCACTTAGCAAAGTCTTTTTCTCTTTTCATTTGTGGAATATCCATAATATACATTGGAGCATCTTTCGCTAAAATTTCCCAAGCTTTTTTCTTTCCATCGCAAGTTGTTTCGCCAACAAAAAGGTCAGCAATTCTAAAGAAAGGACATGTTCTATCAAATCTTGCTCCAAGTGATGCTTTAATTAATGGACAAGTTGATGTTGGAAGAACTTTTTCTCCACCTGGAACCCAAAATTGAGATCCACTACAAAGACCAGTAGCGATTGCTCCTGCCCCTAGTACAACTTCATCAGGAACGTGTATACAGAAAGAACCTACAACTTTTCCACCTTGTTTTTGGAATTCAATAAGCTCAGCAGGTCTAATTCCGTGAATTTCTGCAACAACCATATTGAAATAATCCATACTCTCTGGTCTGTTTTCTTGACTTAAAAAAACATCTCCAAATGCAACAGGTAAAACTTCGCATAAGATATCATGAGTATCAACGTCCATATTTAAATCTTCCCACATTTTTCTGTAATCAGCCATTTTTTGCCTCCTAAAATAAATTTTTATTTATTATCATAGGGACAATTCTCAAATAAAATATCTAATTTATCAACTCTATTTTCATTATATTTTTCTTTTAAAAACTCATAGCCACTTTTTTTATAAGTTTTAAAAACTTCTCCTAGACAAAAATTTTCTACAATCTGATAGTCTTTATATTTCTTATCTATATCGTCCAAAACTTGAATTGCTCTTGGTACATACAACTTTTGTCTTTTTTTGTCTACAACTTTGTAATTCGACAATACCCTATCAATCATAGTAATTTTATCTTCCAATGAGAAGATAAATTGAGTATAAAATTCAACTTCGTATAAAAATCTGGAATCTATATCTGTTTTGGAAAGTTTTTCAAGCTTTGAAGAAATAATTTTGGATAATTCAACTGCATTTAAAAATTTATTTTCAAAAAAATCTCTATTGTAGACTTCTACAACTCTATTTTTTAATTTTTCTACATTTCCGTCATAGAAATAAATCTTATCTTTAAGTTTTTCTTTCATTGTTTTTAAAAGTAAAGGACAGGAATTATCCACAACAAGTAATTTTGCATTATAAATTAAAGGACATTTTTTTGTTAAAGCATAAGTTAGTGTTGAATTAACTATGCTACATAAATTTTTTTCATTAGAATAATTTAATATGTATCTATCTACCCCATCTAAAGGTAGAGGTACTAAGTCAAAACCATAAAAAATCTCTTTTGGAACAGTTTTTCCTAAGTATCCTATTATGTATCTTTCATTATCTAATCCCATTATTGTCTCTATAAATGCATTTCTTCTTAGCTCTAAAATTTCTTCTCTCAAATTTCCCATAATCTCTTTGATATAATCATATTCCCTTCTTTATAGTACATTATCATTTAGATATCTCTCAAGAATTTCTATGATAAATTCAATCTTTAAAAGTAAGTATTTGGCAATTTTTAACCATCACCTCCAAAAAATATTATCATTTAGTCAAACACATTACCTTGTATTACTATAATTGTATTATAACACTAATGTATTATTAAGTAAAATTAGAATTTTTAATTAATAATGCTTATTCATAATAAAGTTTAATAATAAGCTATTGATTTTATAATAGTAAGCATAAAAAACTCCGATGATATTATCGGAGTTTTTAATAATAATATTTATTTAACTAATACACCGTTTGAGTCAAATGTATAGTTTACATTGTTGATTTTAAGAGTTTTGCCTTGTGCGATTAATCCGCCTTTTTCAGCATAATACCACTTTCCACCTACCATGAACCATTCACTATCTGCAATACGTCCACTTGCATTTGCAAAGTACCAATTTCCATTTACTAATACCCATTCGTTTTGTGAAATTCTACCATCTGCATTTGCATAGTACCATTGTCCATTAACGATTATCCATTCGTTTCTAGACATTGTTCCATTTTTCTCAATATAGTACCATTTTCCATTTTCTTCAAACCATTGATTTGATAACATTTTTCCGTCTTTATCAAATCTATACCATTCATTATCTATTGATTTCCAGCTTTCTTTTACAGCTACTTGTCCATCTGCTGATTGGTATGTCCATGATCCATCATCATTTTTAACCCAATTATATGTTTCTGGATTTTCTGGATTTTTTGCCTTATATTCTACCCCATATTTAGAGAAGTGAGTTGCTACAAATGTTACAAAACTTTCGTCTTGTGTAAATTCCATTTCTTTATTTTCGTTATTATCGTTCAAATAGAATACCTTAATAGCTTCCCTACCATTTTCTTTTGGTATTTTAACAGTATATTCATCTATTGGTAATTGAACTTTTTCTTTTGTAACTGAATCTATAAAATAAATATCAAAAACAGCAACATCTTTTGACTTAATTATATCTACTTTATTAACTACTATTTCTTTTCCAGTTAAATTTTTACCTGTTACAGAAATATTAGTTTCTGAATCCGTAAGAGTTTGTACTTCATCTGGAGTTATATTGCTCTTGTAGATAAAAGTTATTTCCTTAATATCTTTAACTTTTTCTTCGTGAATATTTAAAATTTCTTTTTCTTCAACACTTCCATCAGCTCTTACAACTTTGTATTTAATAGCTTCAAAGTCTTCATTATCTTTAGGTCTTACATTAAAAGATCTAAGTTTAGACCATTTATATCCTTTAACAGTAGCTCCTTCAAACACTTCTTTTCCATCAACAGTTTCGTGTTTTACCTTAACTTCAGAGATTTCATCTGCTGTAAGATTTTCTTTTTTACCAACTTTGTCATTAACAACAGTTGCCTTTACATAAATTTCTTCATCAAAATTTTCTCCGTCAACTGCAACTATGAATTTGAAAGTCACATCTCCATTAGGATTTGTAGGAATAGTAACATTTCTTGGGCAGATTAGTTCAAACATTTGTGTATTTCCGTTTCCGTAAATTCCAGTTCCATCTGCACTTACCATTATGAAATTATCCATACTATCTGATGTTCCTTCATTTTGTAATGGATACCATTCAATTCCATTTTCATCTACAACTTTAATCTTTGTTAAAGCCTTATTGAAATTTGCTCCAAACATAGTAACCCAAGTTTTTTTACTTTCTTGTCCTACTGGAGTGAATGTATGAGTTACATCTGGATGATCAGTTCCACCACCTGTTGTACCATAAGATTGGATTGACATAAAGCTTAAAATTGGCTTGTCAGTCAATTTTTCTGTTGGTAAAACTGTTGCAACTAATCTTTTTGCTCTATTTTGTAAAATATTAACTCCAATTGCTGAAGAATATGTTTTACCTTTATCTAAAGATACCATAACTGAATAAGTTTCAGCTTTTTCAGTAGAATTTTGTGGTAAAACAAAAGTTATATTTTGTTCTTTATTATTTACTACTTCTACTTTTACATTTGCTGTATCTGTAATTTCAGAATTAGAAGTTTTATCTTTATTATTCTTTAAGATTTTAACCATTACAGCTTCACTTAAATTTTCACCAACTAATTTTACTTTTACATTTCCACCAATTTTAGTTAAAACTTCGCCCTCAACAATATTTGCCTGATTAACAGTTGGTAAAGCATCGTTTATAAATCTTTCAAAAGCTCTATTTTCTCTGTTTTTACCATCTTTGATTACTCTATCTTCTAATTTTACTTTTGCAGCTAATTTTATTTCGATTGGATTTGCTAAAGTAACTATAACTTTATCTTCAACAATTTCTACCTTATCTTCTGCTTTTAAAGTTTCAAATTCATCAGTTCCAGATTTTTTATATGAAATCCCAGATTTTAGAGTTTCAATATCTTTTACTGCAAATATTTCTTCATCAAATTTTAAAGTTATTTTTGTCTTACTATTATCAAGATATACATTACTTGGAACTAAGTCTACGATTTCTCCGCTTTCTTCTCCGCCAACAGTAACAATAACTTCTTTATCATTTAATTTAATCTTATAAACATCTTCTTTATCTGTCATTGACTTAGGGAATTCCAAAGAAGCACTTTGCACTTTTTCTGTTCCGTGGAATTCATAAGGTAGATTAACTTTAGTTTCTGCACCATTTTCAACTTTGAAAATTTCAAGTTTAATTTTGTCAGATTCAAGCTTTTCACCTCTTACAGTGATTGTATTTAAACCACCATCTTTAGGTAAATTTGGAGTCTTTACTTTAATTTCATTAATTACCATATTACTTTCTTCAGCACCAGGAGCAACAGTAACATTAACTGTTGGATTATCTTGGAATTCTGTTTCAGAGCCATTTGTATTAAATTTTAAAGTATAAACTTTTTCACTAGTAGTATTATTTTTAGGAAAATCAATAGAAATAGTCTTTCTAGCCTTATCTCCTTCAACTACAGCTTTCTTTCCTAAATTAGTATCAACATTATTTAATAATACTTGTACCTTTACTTGATCAGCTGTAATATGATTATCATTAACTCTTTTAGTAATTAATTCTAAATTAGCTTTTCCACCTTCTGTAGGTAAGTTTTGATTTTCCGGCGTAACTCTAACAATTGCATTTTCTTCAATTATTTGTTCACCTGGAGCAACTTTAATTAAGAATACTGGTTCATCTTGAAATACTGTTTCAGAACCATTTGTATTAAATTTTAAAGTATAAACTTGTTCACTAGTAGTAGTATTTTTAGGGAAATTTAAAGTCATTGTCTTTTTAGCTTTTTCACCTTGTACTTCTACATTTTTGCCTATTTCAGTTACAACTCCATCTAATGATACTTGAAGTTTTACTTTATCTGGAGAAATGTGTTTATCATTAATTCTCTTAGTAAATACTGTTAAATTAACTTCCCCACCCTCTGCTGGAAGATTTTCAACATCTGCAGTTATATTTACAATTGCATTTTCCACAACAGGTTTAGGATCTTCAGGTACTACTGGAGTTACTACCCCACCACCTTCAGAAGAAGATTTTCTAATTCTAACAACTTTTTTAAATTCTTCGTAAAATGATCCATTATCACCATTTACACTAAAAGTAACTTCATATTGTATACTTTTTCCAGTTTCATTTTTTGGAAAAGTTAAAGTAACTACCTTTCTACTTGAACTTTCTTTTGTGTCTTCAGAAAAAGTAATTGAGTTTTCGACATCTGCTAGACGTTCTGTCTGACCTTTAACAACTACCTTTGCCTTAATATCATTATCCTCTAAATCAGAACCTTTAAGTGTGAAAACTCTCTTTCCATCTTCTTCTGGAGATGTAATACTAGAATCCACCACTTCCGTTAGAGCGCTTGATTCTTTTGCATATGTACTTATTCCAATAGAACTAAATACTATCGAGAACAATAGTACGAATGCAAAAATCTTTTTAAGCATTTTCATAATAAATTACCTCCGTAAAATAAATTTTGTGCTATTAAATTATATACCATAAAAAAATAAATTGCAAATATTTTGACAATTGATTAGTATTCCTTATGAATACAGCTTTATATATTAGGATATCTTATTAAAGTTAAAAAAATTTTGTCTTTTATTGACAATGCTTATTAATTGTGATATACTCAAATTGTCTTCAGGGCGAGGGTCGTTTCCTCACCGGCAGTAAAGTCTGCGAGCATTATGCTGAATTGGTGAAATTCCAATACCGACAGTTAAAGTCTGGATGAGAGAAGAAATTGTCATGCCCTAAAGATGGCATTTTTTTTTGCTAAAATTTAGGAGGTTATTATGAATAAAAAATTTGGTATTTCAGAAATCACAAAAATTGCAATTCTTGCATCTATATCCGTACTTTTAATGTTTATTAAAGTTCCACTACCATTCGCACCAACTTTTATGGAAATGGATATTGCAGAGCTACCTGCTCTAATAGGTGGATTTGCAATGGGACCACTTGCAGGATTTTTAATTGTTTGTATCAAGCTTTTATTAAATATTATAATTAATGGAACAAAAACTTTTTATGTTGGAGAGCTTTCAAACTTAATAGTTTCATCAGCTTTCGTTTTAACAACAGCTTTTATCTACAAACACAATAAAAGCAAAAAATCTGCTTTACTAGGACTTGTAATAGGTAGTATTACAATGTCTTTAGTTGCAACATTAAGCAATTATTTTGTTATTTTCCCACTTTATGCAAAACTTTTAAAGATTGACTTAAATGCTTTTGTAGGAATGGTTGCAAAGATAAATCCACTTGTAAAAAGTTACTTTACATTAATGTTATTCTCAATATTACCTTTTAACTTAGTTAAAACAGCTGTTACTTCAATAGTAACATCATTATTATACAAAAGAATATCACCAATATTAAAGAAAAAAGCATAGATTTCTATGCTTTTTATTATTACAAATTAAGAAACAACAAAATATAAAACTAATCCTTACACGATACTTTGCATTGGATAGTTTTTTTATAATATTGTTATTTAACAATAAAAAAACGGCTATTTTTACAAATTAACCGTTTTTTTTATTTTTAATTTTCTATAAATACTTTCCCATCTGATACTCTAATTACATTATCAAATTTTTTAAGATGTTCAATTGATGTATTATGTGTTACAACTAAAACCGTTTGATCTGATTTCAATAAAATATCCTCTAGTTTTAATACACTTTCAGTATCAACACCTGTAAAAGGTTCATCTAAAACCAGTATCTCTCCTTTTCTACACATTATACGAAGTAATGCAAGAACTCTTTTTTCTCCACCGCTAAAATTTGAACAGTCAGTGGTATTTCTACCAAGAATATCCTTAATTATTGCAACTTCATTAGCATTATTCGGAATATAATCATAAGAATATGAATCAAAAACAGTTACATTTTCCTTTACAGATGCACGATAAATATGCTCATGTTGACTCATATAAAGTAATGTATTTGATAAATTGAGCTCTCTTACATTTTCTCCGTCAATAATGACTTCCCCTTGATTTGGCTTATGTATTCCAAGTAATAAATTTAAAAAAGTTGACTTTCCTGCACCTGATTTACCAATAATTGCATATTTTTTTCCTTTTTCTATTTTTAAGTTTATATCTTCTAGTTGTAGTTTATCAATTGTAAGATTTACATTATCAAAAATTAATTCATTTTTGAAATTTTCCAATTCTCTTTTATTTTCTGTTTCTATTTTTTTATTTAAAAAAGAAAGAATATTTTGTTTTGTAGAATTTACTGAACGGATAGCTGTAATGTCATAGAGTAAACTATCAATAGGGTCAATAAAAGCTGAATAATAGCTTAATGTCGCTATTGCCACACCTACAGTTATCTCCTTTTTATAGAATAAATATCCTACAATCGCAAAAGTAAAAGCCCTAACCATTTTAGTCATTAAATCGCTTAATCCAAGTACCATAGCCTTTTTCTTACCAAATTCATATCTTTTATCTGCAGTTTTATGTAGAATTTCATTATGTCTGTTTTTTATATTTTCAATTGTTTTAGAATTTATTAACCCAAAACCTTCAAGCAAATCGGAAATGGTTGAAGTATATTTTCCAAGATGCCTTTGGTAATTACTTCTGCTATTATCCAACATTTTTCCGAATATCTTTGGAATTAAAATAGCAAAAATAGAAGATAAAACTACTACTAGACCAATTTTATAGTTGATATTCATAAAAATAATAACTCCATAAATCAACATCATATTTACAGAACGAATTACATCTACAATAGGTTGTAAATAATCTTGTTCTAATGCAGTAATATCATTTGATTGAATAGAAATATATTCCCCTATTGGTTTCTCGTGAAAAACTTTACTATTCATATTAAAAATTTTATCAAAAAAATTCTTTTTAAGTCTTGTTTCAAACGCAATTCCTGATTTAAATGCTACTAAAATACAAAAATATTGCATTAATGAATAAATTCCAAGTAACAAGGCATATAATAGAATGGCTAAAATGATTTGACTTGAGGTGCTTTGTAATCCATAATCAAATAACCACTTTTGAATAAGTGGTGTTAACGCTAAACAGATAACTCCAATAAAATCCAATACTACTTGAAGAATAATATATTTTTTAACTTTAGATAAATAATCTTTCATTTTTTACTCCTAAGTATTTATAGTAAAATAAAACTCTATTTTTAAAACTAGATATATTCAATTAAATTATATCATACTTTTTATTTCTATAACTTTTTTAGCGGTTAAGTATGATGAAATTAAGTTCTCTTTTTAAAATGTTTATGGCAAACTTAATTATATCATACTAAAAGTCAAAATGAAATCTTTAATTTTTAATAAATTTATGCAATTTAAAACTTTACTTTTTCCTTTTTATGATGTATAATTGTGAAGATAAATTTAAGGAGGTAAGTTATGACGAATTTAGTTAAGCTTTTTGTTACAAATAAATCTAACTATTTTTATTTTGTTTTGACGACTCCTTTTTTCAATTTTAATAACAGACTTACTGTCTTTAAAAATATTATATTTAATTATTAATGAAATAACTTTTGTTATTTCATTTTTTTATATATTTTTTTAGACTTAAGTCAAAGGAGGTTTTATGAATAATAAAGAAATTATTGGCGTAAGGGACAAAGTACCTTTTTCAATGCTTATCCCTTTAAGTTTGCAACATACTTTTGCAATGTTCGGAGCTTCTGTTTTAGTTCCTATTCTATTCAATGTTAACCCTGGTATTGTTCTTTTGATGAACGGTATTGGAACATTGTTATTTATCTTTATCACAAAAGGAAAAGCTCCTGCATATTTAGGTTCAAGCTTTGCCTTTTTAGGAGTTGGCGGTGTTATTATAAACACTATGGGTTATAGATATGCGCTTGGTGCTTTTGCAACTACTGGATTTTTAGGTTGTATCTTGGCTTATATAATCTACAAATTCAGAACAGATTGGATAAATATTGTACTTCCACCCGCAGCAATGGGTGCAGTTGTATCTCTTATAGGTCTTGAGCTTGCAGGAAATACAATAAGAGGCGGAAAAATTGGTGCAAATATATTGACTGAAACTTCAACTAATGCAGATGTATATGTATTCTTAATAACACTTTCTGTTGCAATTTTAGGTTCAGTAGTATTTAGAAAGTTTTTAGGGACTATTCCTATACTTATTGCAATTATATGTGGATATATTGCAGCTCTTGCTTTTGGAATGATAGACTTTTCAGCAGTTACATCTTCAACATTATTTACAATACCAGATTTTCAATTCCCTATTTTTGACTTCAAAGCAAGTTTAATAATGTTTCCTGCATTACTTGTAATAACTTCCGAACATATAAGTCACCAAGTTGTAACAAGTAATATAATAGGTCAAAATCTTTTAGAAGATCCGGGCTTACACAGAAGCATTTTTGCCGATAACTTCTCAACTATGTTATCAGCTCTTGTAGGCGGAGTTCCAACAACAACTTATGGAGAAAACATAGGCGTAATGGCAGTTACTAAAGTTTACTCAGTTTATGTAATTGCAGGTGCTGCAGTAATTTCAATCTGTATGGCATTTATAGCTCCTTTAAGTATGTTAATTCAAAGCATACCAGGAAATGTAATCGGTGGAATAACATTCTTACTTTATGGAATGATTGGTACATCAGGAATAAGACTTTTAGTTGATTCAAAAGTTGACTACTCAAATAGCCAAAATTTGATTTTAACTTCAGTTGTATTCGTAACAGGACTTAGCGGAATTTCAATAAATTTCTTCGGAATGGAATTAAAAGGAATGGTTCTTGCAAGTATGGTTGCAGTAGTATTAAGCTTAATATTCCATTTCTTAAATAAATTTGGTCTTTCAAATCATAAATAAATAGGATAAAAACAAAAACTCAACTTTTTTCAAAGTTGAGTTTTTTTAAATAATATAAAAAGTTAGAATAGCAAAAATATTCACGTCATAGTACTTTTAAGATAAATCCCCCAACACGTCATCTCGACCGAAATGAGTGAAACGAATGAAGTGGAGAGATCTCAACTATTGCTTGTATACAAGCAATAGTATTTCTGAAAGAAATAAAAAATAAAACAGCTAGATATAATTGCAACGAAATTTTCCTAAAGACTTATAGTTAATATATCTTTTTTGATGTATCTTCGATACATTCACTTTTGATAAAGCAAAAGTGTGAGATTTCTCCGCTCCGTTTCACTTCGGTCGAAATGACGTATAAAGAATAATCTTCGCCTATTAGCTTAACGTGAAAAGTAAACAAACTTTAAAATTTCTTTATAAATTGAATAGAAAATTAAATATTTCACGTCATAGCAATTAGAAAAGAAATACCCCCAACACGTCATCTTGAGCGAAACGTAGTGTAGTCAATCTAGCCCTAACTTTGTTTACTCGTAAACAAAAGTAGGTCTGACGGGATAATTGTATCGTTAGATACAATTGCTCTGAAGATCTCAACTATTATTTGTTTACAAATAATAGTAAGTCCTATAAAGGACTTATAAAACATCTATATATAATCATAACGAAATTATCCTAAATACTTATAGTTAATATATCTTTTTTGATGTATCTTCGATACATTCACTTTTGCTTGTAAACAAGCAAAGTTAGGGCTAGATTCACTTCGCTATCACTTCGGTCGAAATGACGTATAAGGGAAATAGCGTCGATTAGTAGCCAGACGTTAAAGGTAAATTAACTTCAAGAATTCTTATAAGAAATTGTATAAAAATAGCATAGAAAAAACTCAACTTTTTTTAAAGTTGAGTTTTTCTATAAAATCCATAATTCTATAAATTTTTTTCTAACCATTTTTGTAATTCATCAAAATCATAAAATCCACTTAATGCTAATCCATCTTTTACTGTTGAATTTTTACATTCTTTCTTTATATAATCAATCATTTTTCCGAATCCTCCACCACCATGAGTGCAGAAAGGAATAATTGTTTTGCCATCCAAGTTGGCAGAACGTAAAAATGTAAGAACCGGTGGTGCAAAAGTCTTAAGCCAATTAGGTGAACCTATAAAAACGACATCTACATCATCAATATTTCCTATTTCTTCAGTTAAAGGTGGACAGTATCCCTTATCAATTTCAATTCTAGCTTCTTTTACAGCTGTATTATACGAAAAAGAATAAGGTCTTAGTGGTTTTAATTCCAATAAATCTCCGTCTGTGATTAAAGCAATATCTTCTGCTAATCTCCTGGTTATTCCCGAGTAGGAATAATATACAACCAAAATTTTCATCAAAATCTCCTTAAATTTCAATTTGAAACTAAAAATTTAATTGTTTTTTAAGATAGCTTTGAAAAATTCTTCGTTGTTTTCAGTTTTCTTAATATTCTTTACTAGATTTTCCATAATTTCATTAGTATTTGTATTTGAAAGTTTTCTACGAATTAAATTTGCAGATTGAATTTCTTCTTCACTCAAAAGTAAATCATCTTTTCTAGTACCTGATTTATAAATATCTATGGCAGGGAAAATTCTAAGTTCTGAAAGTTTTCTACTCAAATGAATTTCCATATTTCCAGTTCCCTTAAATTCTTCATAAATCATATCATCCATTTTACTTCCAGTATCTACAAGTGTTGTTGCAATTATAGTTAAACTTCCACCATTTTCAACATTTCTAGCTGATCCAAAAAATCTTTTTGGCTTATGCAATGCAAAAGGATCAAGTCCACCTGTAAGAGTTTTTCCAGAAGACGGTGTATTTACATTGTAGGCCCTTGAAAGTCTTGTTATGCTATCAACTAGAATAACAACATCTTCTCCAAGTTCTACAAGTCTTTTTGCTCTTTCAAGTACAAATTCCGCAAGTCTTATATGATTTTGAGGCAATTCATCAAAAGTTGAAGCAATTACTTCCGCTTTTGTAAATCTCTTCATTTCCGTAACTTCTTCAGGTCTTTCTCCAATAAGTAAAACAAAAATCTTGCTCTTTGGATTATTGATTTCTATTCCTTTTAAAATTGAACGAAGTAGGCTTGTCTTTCCTGCCTTTGGAGGAGCAACAATCAAAGCTCTCTGTCCCTTTCCAATAGGAACTAAAAAGTCAATTATTCTAGTTGAAACCTCTTCTTTTTCTGTTTCTAAAGTGAATTTTTCATTTGGATAAATTGGAATTAAATCATCAAAATCTTTTCTAGCTTTTAGTTCTGAAACCTTAATATCATTTATTTCATTTATATAGATAAGCGGAGAAAATTTTTCAGTTTCTTTTCTTTCTCTAGTTAATCCTAAAATTTTATCTCCCTTTCTAAGTCTAAATCTTCTTATTTGAGTTGGAGAAACATAAGTGTCTTCCTCTCCAGAATCATAGCCATTTGAACGTAAAAAACCATAACCATCTGCTGTTATATCAATGAGTCCACAAACTGTTGTAGTATTAGACTTTGAATCATTTTCATCTGGTTCATTTATAATAATTTTTTCAGAATCTTCACTTTCAAAACCATTATCAGCTTTCAAAATTTCAGAAATCAACTCATCCTTTTTATACTTTGAAACATTTGCTATTCCATAAGACTTTGCAATAGTCTTTAATTCATCAAGATATTTTCCTTTTAAAAGTTCTATATTCATACTATCTCTTTATCTTAGCATATTCAGGTTTTTTAGAAATTCTATGAGTTGCTTCAATTCTTCTAATTGTTCCTGTTTCAGCTCTCATTACTACTGAGTAAGTCTTAACTCTATCATTACCAATATGTCTTACTCCATCTAATAATTCTCCGTCAGTTACTCCAGTTGCTGCAAATAGAACTTCATCACCTTTTACTAAATCATTCATTTCTAATACTTTTAGTGGATCTTCAAGTCCCATAGCTTCACATCTCTTAAATTCTTCTTCATCAGCTGGAACAAGTCTTCCTTGGAAAACACCACCTAAAGCTTTAATTGCAGCAGCAGCTAAAACTCCTTCTGGAGCTCCACCAATACCAACCATTAAATCACAACCACTATTTTCAATACAAGTTGCAATAGCTTGAGCAATATCTCCAGCTTCAAAAAGTTTAATTCTAGCACCAAGTTTTCTAACTCTATCTATAATATCTTGATGTCTTTCTCTATTTAAAATACTTACAGTAACTTCACCAACTTCTTTTCCTAAGGCTCTTGCAAGTCTTCTAATATTCATTTCAATTGGTAAATCAATATGTATGCAATCAACCGCTAAAGGACCAGCCGCAATTTTATCCATATACATATCAGGAGCATGTAATAAACATCCCTTAGGAGCACATGCAGCAACTGCAATCGCATTTGGTAATCCATTTGCTACAAGAGATGTACCATCAACTGGGTCAACTGCAATGTCAACTTTTGTAGCACCTTGTTGTCCATTACCTACAACTTCTCCGATATATAACATAGGAGCTTCATCCATTTCTCCTTCACCAATAACAACAGTTCCTTCCATTGGAAGTTCATTGAACATTGATCTCATGGCTTCAACGGCAGCACCGTCTGCTCCATTTTTATCTCCTTTTCCTAAAAAGTAAGATGAACGAATTGCCGCAGCTTCTGTAACTCTGACTAAATTTAAACTCAAATTTCTATCCATAGTTTCCTCCTATTATTTAACACTTTCCCAATCTTTTAAAAACTTTTCAATTCCTATATCAGTAAGTGGATGTTTTAACATTTGTTTGAACACTTTATATGGTACTGTTGCAATATCTGCACCACTTTTAGCTACTTGAAGAACATGCATAGGAGTTCTTACAGATGCAGCAATGATTTCAGTTGTAATTGCATAATTACTGAAAACTTCAAAAATATCTTCAATTAAAATCATTCCATCAGAACTTATATCATCAAGTCTTCCTAAGAAAGGACTTACATAAGTTGCTCCTGCCTTAGCTGCAAGAAGTGCTTGAGTTGCTGAGAAAATTAAAGTAACATTTGTTTTAATGCCATCTTTACTTAAAACATTAACAGCTTTTAATCCCTCTTCAGTCATTGGAATTTTAATTACAATATTCTTATTAATCTTACAAAGTTCTCTAGCTTCTTTTACCATTCCTTCTGCTTCAAGACTGATAACTTCTGCTGAAATAGGTCCATCAACAATTGAAGTGATTTCTGTTATAACTTCAACAAAATCTCTTCCTTCTTTTGCAATTAAAGACGGATTTGTTGTAACTCCATCAAGAATTCCCCATTTGCTAATTTCTCTTATCTCATCAACATTAGCTGTGTCAATAAAAAATTTCATCTATTGCCTCCTAAAAAAATAAATCTATTCGTTTATATTTTACCACAAAATTATTTAAAATGCTAACAACTACAACTTATAATAACAAAAAAAGATAACAATTAAGTTATCTCTTTTATAATTTAAATTTATCACTTGAAACTTTTCTGTTATAAGGAGCAAGAATTAAATTTCCGTCAATATACTCTCCTAAAAATACTTCGCTATATGATTGTAAGCCCTCTTTTTTAAGCTCTTCTTTTAACCATTCTTCATCTCTATCAATTACTTCTAAAATATCAGTTTGTAAATGACCGTCAGTAATCAATGGGTATCTTGGATTTTCTTCTCCATGACGAATAATAATAAGTTGACCATTTTGTTCAACAATAGCTCTTTTTACATCTTTGATTGAATTCACTTTATTTGTTCTAAGTTTAAAAGAAACATCATGCGCAGACAATCCCATTCTTCTACAATTATCTATATTGATTTCTCCATCATCAATAATTATTAATGCTTTTCCATCTATAATCTGTTTTACTTTTACAACATGTTGTTTAAGCCATTTTAAACCTAATACAAGAGCACACCAGATACATAGAATACCTATAAAGTCAAGTATTTTAATACTATTATTGTAAATTACACCACCTATAATTCCCCCAAGTACATAGTTTTGAACTTGATCACTTGCTGAGTTAGGTGCTAAGTTTCCTTTTCCTGAAATATTTATTATAGTTATTAAAGCTAAAAATCCAAGTAATAATTTTATAGCCACTAAAAGAAATGGATTCATTTTATTCCTCCTAAAGAATTAATATTCTTAAATATTTTATCACAAAAATATATATAATGCTATATTTTTTAAAAAAGTTACATTTGAAAAAATGGGTATATTTATATTAATATTATATTTGTGAGTGGAGGATTATATGAATAAATTTTATAATGAAATATGTAAATATTATGAAGATATTTTTCCAAAAAATGAAGCACAACTTAATTTTCTAAACAGTATTTCAGAAGGAAAAGACTATTTAGACATTGGCTGTGCAACAGGACTTGTTGCTAAAAACCTAGAAAAATTAGGTAAAAATGTTACATGTATCGACCTAGAAGAAAGCATGGTAAATGAAGCAAGGAAAAAAGGACTTAAAGTATATGAAAAGAATATGCTTGAACTTGACTTTGAGGAAAAATTTGATGTTTGCTATTGCATTGGAACAACAATTGCTCACTTAGAGGATATAAATCAAATATGTAGCTTTATACTAAAAACTCTTGAACTTTTAAAAGAAGATGGAAAATTAGTATTAAGTTGGGTAAATTTTAAACCATTTATCCTTACACATGACCTATTCCTTGGAGCATTACCAACACTTGGAACAAAAGTAAAATTCACAAGAAATTATTATAGAGAAAATAGCAAAATCCGTTTCAATACAGTTCTTACTACAGAAAATGAAAGTTTTGAAAATACTCAACTTCTAGTTCCTCTATTAGTTGACGACATAATTTCATTTGTAAATAGACTAGGACTAAAATACGAAATCTACGGAAACTTCAAAAAAGAAGAATTTGACGAAGAAAACTCTCCATCAGTAGTATTTGTAATAAGTAAATAGATAAAACAAAAGCCTTTAGAAATTCTAAAGGCTTTTTTAATATTTATTATTTTCTTTTTTTAGAACTAATTACAATTCCCATTGCTCCTGTTAAAACAGTTGCCACGCTTAGTAATGCGCTTGAGTTTGCGATTCCAGTTTTTGGTAATTGACCATTTTGTGGTTCTTTTTCAACTGGTTTTTGTGGTTCCAGTTTTGGATTTTCTGGCTTTCTAGGTTCTGGTTGTGGTTCAGGTGTTTTTTCAACTAATTTGTATTCGAAAGCCACATTAGTTGTACCTTCTTTTAATTTACCACTTTCTGGAGCAGATGTAGCTGAAACTCCAACATATTCATATTCTTTACCATCATAAGTAATTTTGGCAGGACGTTCATTTTCGTTTTCTGCAGCATTATACTTAAGTAATTTTCCGTCTTCTCCATAAATAGGAGTTTCTTTTGTATCGTTATATGTTTCTTTTATTTTTGTATTTGTTCCTTTGATAACATAATCAACATCAACTTTTCCAAAATATAATGCAGAAACATCTTGGTCAGCCATATCTTCTTTTTCAGAAATATAATAAGTTACAGCTCTGTTAGCTCTTAAAGTAAAGATTTTTGCATAATGGAAGAAAGTATCTTCTTTAATATTTGTATCTTCTGGAATATTAGTCCAATCTCCATTATTTGGAGTTATATAAGTGCTTGGATTCGCAACAGATTTGATAAGATGTCCATTTTTTACATACTCTTCTGTTACTAAAGTAGGGTTCTCCTATTCCGCCATAATTAGGAATTGGAGTTCCTTCCTCATCTTCCTTTTCAGATGGTAAACCTAAAACGTGATTATGGTATTCTTCTAAGCTTTGAGCTCCAGACTCATAACCAGGTGCTCCATCTTCTTGACTTGCTTTCCATACCATTCTAGCATCAATCGGTAAATATTTAATTTTCTTTGCTTGTTCTAAAGGAACACTAATTTCAAGTTTAACAGCTTGACTTCCATTAACATTATGAAAAACACCTAATGTAGTTATATATTTTTGATCATCATAATTATATCCTAAAAGATAATAACCTTTTTTTCCTGCAGCAACTTCTTCTGCACTTGGTAAATCAATATCATCAGGGTCATCAAGTGACGGATCATCCATTTTCAATCCTTTTAATGGTAGATTTGCTTTTACAGGTTTCCCATTTTCGTCTCTAGTTCCTATTAATGTTAAATTTATTTTAGCATTTGGTATAGGTGCAAAACGAATTGTAACATCACTTACTGTTTGACCATGGTCACTTGAATGCATTCTTTGAAAAGCAATGATATAAGAGTAAATTACACTTTTACCATCTTCGCTTAATCTAGCTTCTTGTCCTTCAACATTAATATGTCCACCTTCACTAATTAAATTATCAGCTTGCGGTATTGGATCTTCAGCTTTAACATAGTTAGAAGCATTTCCAGATACTAGAACACTAGCTGAAACTGCCATGCAAAGAACTATATTTTTCAAACTCTTTTTCATTAAAATTCCTCCTAATTAAAAATAAAAAAATTTTTTAATTTTATAAAATATCACATAAAAAAATGTGAACAATATGCTTAATTGTATCATTAAAAAAATAAAAAGTCAATTAAATTTTACTGTTTTTAGCATATATTTAAGCATATATTTAGAAAAAGAAAAGCCTTTAGAAATTTCTAAAGGCTTTATTCTTTAAATAATATTTAATTATTTTCTTTTTTTAGAATTAATTACAATACCCATTGCTCCTGTTAAAACAGTTACTAAACTTAGTAATGCAGATGAGCTTGCAACACCAGTTTTTGGTAATCTATTACCCTTTCCTGGATCTCCTGGTTTTCCAGGTTTTCCAGGTTCTCCTGGTTTTCCAGGTTCTCCCGGTTTTCCAGGTTTTCCTGGAACTACTGGTTCTTCTTTAAGTTTATAGATATAAGTTACGTGCTTATCTCCTTCAACTACCTTTCCAGTTGTAGAATCTGAAGATTCAAGATGTCCTTCACTATCTACAGAACCAACTGTATAATTTCCTGCTGGTACTAAAACATAAGTTTTACCATCTTTTACAATTTCTTGTGGTCTATTGTCTACTACTGTATCGTAATCTTTATCTACTGGTTGAGCATCTTCATCAGTTACTCTAGATTTAATTACATTACCTTCAGTATCTTTATAGTAAACATATACATTACCTTTTGGTTGTGCTGGATCTGGTTGTGGTTGAGGAGTTGGATCTTCTTTAAGTTTGTAAATATAAGTTACATTCTTATCTTGTTCAGCTACTTTTCCTGTTGTAGGATCTGATGATTCAAGATGTCCTTCATTGTCAACTTGACCTACTGTATAGTTTCCTGCTGGTACTAATACATAAGTCTTTCCATCTTTTTCAATTTCGTTTGGTCTATTATCTACTACTGTATCATAATCAGAGTCAACTGGTTGTTGATCCATATCTTTTACAGAAGTTTTTAATTCATTTCCTTCTGTATCTTTGTAATGAACATATACATTACCTTTTGGTTGTGCTGGATCTTCTTTAACTTCTTTATAAACATAAGTTACAACTGATTTTGGTTTATCAACTTTTCCTGTTATTGGGTCAGAAGATACAAGATGTCCATTTTCATCAACTTTACCTACTGGATAATCTCCCTTTGGTACAAGTTTATATGTTTTACCATCTTTTTCGATAGTATTTGGTTTTTCACCTTCTTCAGTTGTATCATATGGTGTATCATATGGTGATTTTGGTGTATCTTGTTTTGGATCTTTAAGTTCATTACCATTTTCATCTACATAAGTGATAACAACTTCGCCTTTTTTTGGATCTTCTTTAAGTTTGTAAATATAAGTTACATTCTTATCTTGTTCAGCTACTTTTCCTGTTGTAGGATCTGATGACTTAAGATGTCCTTGGTTATCTACTTCTCCTACTGTATAGTTTCCTGCTGGTACTAATACATAAGTTTTACCATCTTTTTCAATTTCGTTTGGTCTATTATCTACTACTGTATCATAATCAGAGTCAACTGGTTCTTGATCCATATCTTTTACAGAAGTTTTTAATTCATTTCCTTCTGTATCTTTATAATGAACATATACATTACCTTTTGGTTGTACTGGATCTTCTTTAACTTCTTTATAAACATAAGTTATAACTGATTTTGGTTTATCAACTTTTCCTGTTATTGGGTCAGAAGATACAAGATGTCCATTTTCATCAACTTTACCTACTGGATAATCTCCCTTTGGTACAAGTTTATATGTCTTACCATCTTTTTCGATAGTATTTGGTTTTTCACCTTCTTCAGTTGTATCATATGGTGTATCATATGGTGATTTTGGTGTATCTTGTTTTGGATCTTTAAGTTCATTACCATTTTCATCTACATAAGTGATAACAACTTCGCCTTTTTTTGGATCTTCTTTAAGTTTGTAAATATAAGTTACATTCTTATCTTGTTCAGCTACTTTTCCTGTTGTAGGATCTGATGACTTAAGATGTCCTTGGTCATCTACTTCTCCTACTGTATAGCTTCCTGCTTCAGGTACTAATACATAAGTTTTACCATCTTTTTCAATTTCAGCTGGTCTATTATCTACTACTGTATCATAATCTGAATCTATTATTTCTTTATCCATATCAGTTACAGAAGCTTTTAGTACATTTCCTTCTGTATCTTTGTAATGAACATATACATTACCAACTTGTTTGTATACATAAGTTATTGTTGATTTTGGTTTTTCAACTTTACCTTTAATTGGATCAGATTTTTCAAGACGTCCATTTTCATCAACTTTACCTACTGGATAATCTCCCTTTGGTACTCTCTTATATGTCTTACCATCTTTTTCAATAGTGTCAGGTCTTTCGCCTGGTTCATCTGCATTATATGGTGTATCATATGGTGATTTTGGTGTGTCTTTTTTAGGATCTTTGATCTTATTACCCTTATCATCAACATATGTGATTTCAACTTCACCTTTTAGTTTACGGAAATAATAGTTTACATCAGTAGACCCATTTGGTGGAGTTGGAATTGAGTAGTTGTTTGAGAATGAAGTAAATCCTTCCAATCCTATATAAGTAAAACTTCCATCTGGTTGAGTTACTTTAGTTTTTGCTACAATAGCAGTAGTCTTTCCAGCAATTACATTCTCTGCATTATTACCTTTACCAGCTGCTGTAAGTGCAACATCTGGACCCTTTGTAAATGGCTTGTCATATTGTCTTGGTTGCTTATCTTCATCAGCTATATAAGTAACTTTTTCAGTCTTTGAAAACCAACCAGTTACAACAAGAGATCTGCTACCTGCTGTTTCAGTAACTTCGATATAGTAGTCTCCATTTTTACTATTTACTTTAGTAACTTTACTTTCCGGAGCTGTCCATATTTCTCCCGGAGCGTTTACTTTAGTTGTATATAATAAAGTGTATTTTGAAACATCTGTTGATCCAACATCATCTCCATTGAAATTATCAACTTCTGATGGATCAAGAGCATAAAGTCTAGTTACTGTTGAACCCTTTGAATCTACAACTTCAGAAATACGTTTAACATAGTAATGGTTAGCTCCACCTTTAAGTTCAACTAATTTTTGACCTGCAACATGTTTAACAAGACCTGTTTTTGGTTGATTGTTATCAGTTGTAGCTTCTATTCTTTCATATTTTTCAATATCTCTGTTATCTGATGCTACATATTGTTGACCAGAAATACCATTTTGAACGTATTTTGTAATAACTTCTTCATCACCTGTTGGTTTATAAGGTTGTCCTTCAGTGTATTTTGACTCATCAATTTCTCTGTAGTAAGTTATTTGTTCAGGTTTTTTAAATGGTACTGTAGTTTGAACATTTGGTTTGTCTTCATTTTCGTTTCCTGGAAGTTCAGTATCACGAACTTGAAGTGTTTCATACTCAAGATTTGCATGTACTAATGAGAATGTTAAAGTACCAGGAGTTGGTCCATTTGCAGGTACATAAGTCAATGTGTTTGTAACCCCTGCAGCATTATTTGTAATGTAGCTTGGTAATTGAATATCGCTATCTCCCGCATTAAGTTCTCTAGTATAAACTTCAGCACCTGTTGATTTTTTAACTATACGTAAGTATACTTTTGGATTTGATCCAGGATTACCTGTGATAGCATCTCTATCTACAGAAAGTGTTGCATAGTAATCAAAATTTGTTTTTGTTTTTGTGTTTGGATCTGTTCTAAGGAACTGCCAAACTCCAAATGTGTAACGACTAGTATTTGGATCTAAAGCATAACCCGCTTTATTGAACGGAGCATCTGCAATTGACGCATTATTTGGATCTGTAATTACAGGTGTTGTTGTTACGTTCTCGTCAGCTTTAACTGTATCTATCACGTTAAAATATTTAACGGTGTTTCCAGAAACTAGAACACTTGTAGATAAAGCCATACAAAGAACGATCTTTTTTAAATTCTTGTTCATTAAATTCCTCCTTTTTTAATATAAAAATTTTCCTTAAATTTACTAAATTATTATTCAAAATTAAAAAATTTCTCTAAATAATCACTTTAAATTGTATCATTTTGTATTGTAAAAGTCAAACATTTTTATAGCTTTTAGTCATAAAAATTTTTATTAATAGATTTTTTTACATTAAAAACTAAAAATAGATTATTTTTTAAAATTAAAAATGTCGATATTTTCTAATATATATCGACATTTTACCCTCTTATAAAGCTGTAATTGCAGCTATTGTTCCAAAAATAACTCCTGGTACATTGGCAACAATAATTGGCCAATCTTTTTTCTTTTGAAAAAATCCATAACTGCACCATAAAATACAGTTGATTGCAGCAACCATAGGTTGTAAAAATCCACTCTTATTACCATTTAAATTGTTAATAATTTGTGGAAAATAAGAAATGTACATAAGCATTGCAGTACCTGTTGCTATCCATCCCAAAATTTTAAGGGTTTTTTGACTCATTACTTTTCCTTCTTTCTTTTTAAAATATAGAATATATTATACCATATTTTTTTAATTTATAAGATACTGCATAATAAATTTATTTTATTTTTTATAAAATTCAGGATTAAATACAATTGTTCCATATTTTAATTTTGGAAGTTTAATTATCTCATCATATAATTCATTAACCTCTTTAGACGGCTTTATAGATAAATGCTCTATATTTTCAAGACTCAAAAGTGGAGTATAATCTTTACTTTTTACAACACTTGTAAAAAATCTAAAAAATCTTAATTGCTTCATATCTTTCAAAAAATCAATAGAATCTATATGAATGTTTTTCGGAGCAAAGCTATCTCCCTCAATAGTAAGACTTTCCAATTTTTTAAGATTTGTAAGTGGAGTATAGTCAAGAATTTTTTGAAAATTTTCAACAGTTAAAGCTACTAAATTTTCTAACTTCGAAATTGGTTCAATACTTCCAACACTTGAACCTGAACCTAAATGAAGAAATTCAAGATTAACAAGATTTGAAATCTTTGATATATCTGGATAAACTCCCCATTTAATATATAATTTTTTAAGATTTTTTTGAGAGCATACCGCATCAAAAAGTTCTTGTGGCATTCTTGTACAAAATGTAAGTTCTGTAAAAGCATTCGGATTTTTAATTAAAAAATCACACCATTCATTTACAACATTTTTTCTTGCCTTTGCAGTTTTGTACTTTGAATTAGAACTATCATCTAACTGAGTACAATTTATTATAATTGCACTTTCTCCATTATATTCAGAAACTTCAACAATACTTCTAGGTCTATTTTCATTTCTGAAGTAATAATCATAACCGTATATTAATTGTTTTTCATTTAAAACCATTTTTTACTCCTTTCTATTTAAGAAGATTATATCTAAATTTTCATTGTAAATACTTTATTCTGATTATATCATAAGAATATATTTCATTCAATTATAGCAACTTGTAAAACAATGCCCCTAACACGTCATCTCGACCGAAATGAGTGAAACGAATGGAGTGAATCTAGCCCTAACTTTGTTTACTTGTAAACAAAAGTAGGTCTGACGGGGTAATTGTATCGTTAGATACAATTGCTCTGGAGATCTCACTACTATTATTTGTTTACAAATAATAGTAAGTCCTGTAAAGGACTTATATAAAAACAAAAAATATTATAAGAAAAATTTTTTATTTATTTTAAAAAATAAAGTCATTTTATTTATATATTTTATTAATTGAAAAGTTTCGCGTCAATCTCATTTCCACAACAAAAAAAGACGATATTTCTATCGCCTTAATTTTTTATCCTTATAAATCGCATTTGACTAAAAAGTTCTTTTTACTTAATCAGTATTTAAAGTTTTTCAATTGTAAAACTCATTGGTTCAAAATCATCTTCATCATATTCATAATCACCTGGATTAGACATATTTAGAATTTCCGCACCAGTTCTCTGATAACTTTGAAGCTCATATGCATATTCTTTAGCTTCTTGTCTTGAATCAAAAATTTCATCTTCTTCTTCTCCTGTTTCCCAAACAATTTTATACTTTGCCATAACATTCTCCTTATTTTTAAAAATTTTTTACCAAATTATTAAATTTAATTTATTAATATACGACTAAAGGACAATTAAATTTTGATTTTATATTTAGCCAATTTTGTTATATATAATGCTCAAAATGCACATCTATAGGTTATAATTATTTTTTTCGCATTTTTCCCAAAACTCATCACAGTAATTATTATGTTGATAATAATTTAATATTGGTACATTTTCATCTACCAAATACTTACCTATACAATGTTCTACACCATTTCGACATTTTAATATATTTTTTACATTCTTATAACCAGTACTTTTAATGTCTAATCCTCTTACCGGAATAACTATTACTTTTGATTTATCCCATTCATTATTAAGGTGGTCTAAAAATCTCCAAGTTCCATAGTTTTTATTAGTTGAAAATCCTATGTCAATACCAGCTCCTACCAAAGCAATGTGACCGCTTTTTAAAAATTTAATCCATATAATATGTTTTTCATCGTTAATTTTTGAATTTTTAGTTATTTCTTTAGTTATTTTATTATAATCACACTTTTCAGTACTTAAATCAAACTCTATTATATCTCCATCTATATTTTTATTTTTTAAGCATTCTGATAGTTTTTTCTTAATTTTGTTCAAATCAACTATTGGTTTTTTAAATTCTTCTGTAGCTTTTTCTTTTCTTTTATCAATAGACAATTTTTTAACCATATTAGGCTTTTCTCCTTTTTATTAGATTATATTTTTACGATAAATTATATTTTATTTAATATTTTTAATACTTTTAAATCAATAATCAATTTACGAGTTATCTCTACATATTTATTTCTATTAGCTAAATACATATATAAATGAAATATCCCAATACTAATTACTAATAAAATTATTAATGCAAAAGAAATAGTATATGTTTGTACTTTATTAGTTTTAAAACTTTCTGATATTACATTTGGAATAATCGCGCCAATAATTAAATAAAAAATTTTAGAAAAAAAATCAATAATTGGTTTCATAGAATTAGATTCATTATATAATTTACTTATAGGTTCTATTTTTAAATTAAAATAGTCTATCACATAATCAATATTGTTACTATTAATATTATATTTATTCAAAATACTACAAAATTCATTATCTCTAATTTTATTTATATCATATGTATAATCATTAAATCCTTTCAAATTTTTTACTATTATTAATATAGTTAACAATATAAAAATTATCCACAATATAATTGTTATATTTGGTTTGTTATTCAATATAAAGACTAATCCCATTATATAAATTATTAAATCAGCAAAAAGTATAATGATAATACGGTTACAACTTTTATTATTATTACTTTGTTTAGCTCGTTTTAACACACTTGTTAAAGAAGATAAATTCTTATAATCTTTATACAAATTTGATAAGTTAATCTTTAGAGTATCTTTATTTTCAAAAATTATTTTATTATTTCTATTTTTAATCATAATTGTTTATCCTAGTCAAAAAATATTCCTTTATTAAAATTTTTCTTTTAACTTATTCTTTTGAAATGTTAAAATGCATTTCCCATAATTTTTCAACATCCTCATAACTTGCATTTTTTCCTTTTGGTGTATTAGTGTCGCCAACTCTAGTATATATATGAAAAGGGTTAACATCTCTGTATTTTTCAGTTAAATATATAGGTATGTATTTAGATTTTTTACATACAAGAACATCTATTTTTTTACTTTGATAATATATATGTTTTAGTTCAACTTTTGGCGTATGATCCCCCGCAAACTTTATATTTTTGAGCAAATCATAAATTTCTTCACTATTTTTTTGTTTATTAACACCACAGATTTCAAAGTTATTTGAAACTCCAAATATCAAATAAGAATCTTTTCCGCTTGTGTTATTAGATAAACACAAAATATCATGAATTAAATCACCCTGTTTACCGCTATCATACCATTCTCTTTTAAAATCATAATTTTCATCTTCTTTTTTACTATTAATTAAATTAACTATTTCAGAATTAATAGAATCAATTTCTATTCTTTTACATTTAATATTATCGACTAATTCTTTAAGCTCCTTATTTTCTTCACCTTCACATTTCCCATTAACACATGTATTATTCTTATTATTTGTATCGTATATATTAACAATAGCTCCGCTATTATGGAATTTAATTTGCCAAAATTTTCCATTATTTTCTTTTTCTATACAATCAGAAATTTGATATCCTATTTTTGACAAACAATCTTTTACATATTCAATATCTATCGTTATTTTTGACATTTTTAAAAAAACTCCTCCATTATATAACTTTTCACAATAAAATTTCTTTTTTACTTCTTCTTTTTTATATACAATTATCAATTTTTACATTTTCAACTTTTATATCTTCATAATTAAAAATATAAATCACTATTATATTCTTATTTAAAACATTAAAATTTTCTTATTCATTATCTTCCAAATCTTTTTTTAAATCCTTAATTGCTTTAGTAAGTAAAATATCAATACTTTTAAGGTAATCTAATCTTTCTTTATTTGAATCATGTTCATCTTTTAAAGCGTTTAAAATTCCTTCATGTTTTTTTAAAGCGTTTTTATAAACTTCTTCTTTCTCTTGCTTTAATTTTTTATACTTATTTTTATTTGCTATACTAATTCCGATACCTGACATTATAACCATAGGTGCAGCTAATACAAATACTCCTGCAACCATTCCGCCACCAATAATTCCTCCAGCTACAGCCAATCCCGATGTAATTCCTGCTGCAGATAAACCTACAGTTCCTAATGTATATAGAGCAGCAAAAGAACCCGTTGCTCCAACTCCAGCACCCAACGCCCCAAATAACACATCACTAATAGGACTTTTACTAATTATACGAGTTTTATCTTCTAATGCCTCTGCCGCTTCATTAATGACATTGATAACAGGTTTTAAAGCATCCAAACTTTCAAAAATCATATCTTTTCTTTTTTTCATTATAAATACCTCCCTATACAATCATTTATAGCTATATTATAACATATTTTAATTAAATATTATTATTTTTTCCATAATTATATATTTAAGTTCATAAATTTATACTGTAAAAAGTTAATATGTTTAATTAATCTTCAATAAATTCGCTTAAACTAGTAAAACAATATTACTAATATACAATCTTTGATGAAGTGCAACGAAAACTAAAATTCTCATCTTTTATTACAAGCAAAAAGACGATATTCATATCGTCTTACAAAAACTTTTTAAATACATATTAAATCATAGAAAGTTTGTTCATCTAAAACATCTATATCTTGTCCCTCTAGCTTTAATTTTTCTGCCTTTTTGTGCTTTGAAGATTTTTCTCCTTTAAGTATTGCATTATAATCATTGTTTCCTAAAATTAAATAATTTGTACTTTTAGTAACATTATTATCTAAAATTCCACCTAAATTAACAACTATTTTCATAGCGTCTTTCCTATCCATTTTTTGAAGTTTACCAGTAAATACAACATGTCTATTAAAGAAAAAATTATCTTCATCTATTTGATTATCATCAGGAATAATAGATGCTATATTTATTCCATTTTTACCCATCCATAAATCTTTAATTTCAAGATTCTTGACTTTCATAACTTTTTTTATATTATCATAAAGATTTTTTGTTGATAAACAATCAGATAAAGCTCTATGTTCTTCGATATTAAAATTTAAATATTTATTTAAGTCTGATAATCTGTGATGAGACAATTCTGGATAAAGCTTTCTAGCAAATTGTAAAGTATCCATATATTTATTATTAATAGCAATATTAAAACTATTATTTATAAATCTAATATCAAAAGAGGTATTATGTCCAATAAGAATATCATTTCCTATGAACTCTAAAACACTGTCTTTTACCTCATTTATTGAAGGCATATCTTTAACCATTTCATTACTAATTCCTGTTAATTCTGTAATAAACGAATTAATTCTAAATGTTGGTTTTATCAATTGATTATATTTCTCAACAATTTTATTGTCTCTAACTTTTAATATTCCAATTTCTATAATTTCATCAAAATATGATGATTTTCCAGTAGTTTCTACGTCTAAAACACAATAATTATCTATAATTTCTTTTGTATAGTTTTCATTTAAGCCCATAATATCCCTCATTTTAACTTATACTATCTACCAACGTTTCATATTTTTTTCAAATTTTGTCGTATATGCTTCTTTTAGTTCGTCAGCATCTATTCCATAGCAAAGAAGAACATCATTGTAATACATAAGAACATCTGCCATTTCTTCTACTAAATGTTTACGAAGTTCTTTGTCTTTAAGAGATTTTTCATCTCCATTCTTTTTTATTATATCTATAACTTCTCCAATTTCACCAATCATCCATAGTAGTTTATTCTTGCCAACTTCTGGACAGATTTTTTCCCATTTATCCTTATACTTATCTTGTAATATTCTTTGCATTTCAAGCATTTCATTTATATTAAAATCACTCATTCTACACCAACTTTCTAATTATTTTTTAAAAAACGAACTAGGAATAAGATTAAAAATAAATATTATAAGAACATAAATCAATATTCTTCTATAATCCGTTGATGCTACTTCAAAAAAAGCTTCCCAACTAGTATTAGTAAAGTAACTATCATATTTTATAACATCGTAAATAAATTTAGTTAAGCATAATATCGCTATTAAATAACTTATAAGTTTATAAAATATGAAACTCCTATTTTGAATTTCCATAATACGACCAATTATCGTGAAAATGACTCCTCCAATTGCTATTATTAATAACATAAAGCCTCCTATAAAATATATTATTTAAACTTTTTAAATCAATAACTTTTTAGCATTTTATTTCCTATATATTTTACATTATATATACTTTTATTTCAACATAAATTTTTACATAAAAAAACAGCCGATTTCTCGGCTGTATTATAAACTATTTAATTATATTCTTATTAAATTCAATTTCAGAATTTTTAAAAAATTTTATCTTTCTAATTCTTTTTTCAACCTTTTTAGTTTAATTAAACAATGAACAAAAGCAAATAAGTATATCAAAAATAAAATTAGCAAAAATACTCCAGAATATATATCTACAGTTCTATGAGTATCATTAGTAAGTCTTAAACCATTTACACCTATAGCGATAAAGAAAAAAGTTAATGAAGGAAACATTCTAGTTTTAAAAATATGATTAATCATATTTAGTTTAGATTCAGAATCAGAAAAAATCTCTTTTTCAGCTTCTGAATCATCATTAATATTTATTTTTCTAAAGTAATTCCAACCAAAACAGGAACCTATATATTCCCAACCATAGTCCTTATACATTTGTACATAATCTTCTGTTACTTTTTCATTTTTAAAATCTAATCTATAATTTGAGTCTTCTTTCTTACATTCTTCAAAAATGAAGAAACAAGGAAATCTAGACTTAACTAACTTCCAGCCATTTCTATGATTTTCCTCTAGCCATTTTTCTATTTCAACATAATCGCCAATTGTAAAAAATCTTATTTTAGTTTTTCTTCTAGCCATAATATTCATCTCCAATGCTATTTTTATACAATCTTTTTATTCTATCTAATTCTAAATTTAATATGTCTCTACCTATTTCAGTTATTAAATAAATTTTTCTTTTATCTTCTTCTCTAACGAAAGTGATCAGTCCGTCTTTTTCCATTTTTGACAAAGTTCCATACATTGTTCCCGGACTTATATTTATTTCATTTTGAGTCATTTTTTTGACTTCCTGCCCTATACCATATCCATGATTAGGAACTTGTAAACTAAACAGAATATAAAAGGCAGTTTCTGACATAGGCGCATATATTTTCTTTAATTTTAAATCCATATTTGACTCCTTATATCAAATTATTATGTATCGTATCTCGATGTATCTATAATATATCACACCTCGATATATCTGTCAACATTTTTTTAATTTTTTCTTAAATTATCCCACAAAAAAACAGCCGATTTCTCGGCTGTATTATAAACTATTTTATTGATGCTTCAAATATACTTTGAATTGAGCTGTCTAACATTTTGTCAAATTCTTCCTGAGTTTGATTTACATTAAGTCCTTCTGATAAAGCTCTTGAGAAACTTGCGATAACTCCATGGTTTTTAGCAAGAAGTTCATTTGATTCTTCTCTTGAATATCCACCTGAAAGAGCAACAACTCTAATAACTCTCTTATGGTCAACTAATTCTTTGTAGAAATTAGGAACAGTTGGTAATGTAAGTTTTAACATCACTTCTTGTCCTTCTTCTAATTTATCAAGTTCTTTTAAAATTTCTCTTTTTAAAATTTCTTCGCATTTTTCTTTTTCATCTGAATTTATATCAACTTCAGGTTCAACTATTGGAACAAGTCCACCTGCGATAATTTGTTTTGCAAAGTCAAATTGTTGAGCTACAACTTCTTTGATAGCTTCTTCATTTGCTTTTTTAATTACTGAACGCATTTTTGTTCCAAAAACTCCATATTCAACGCCTTTTTTTACTATTTCAGCTAAATTTGGAATTTCTTTCATAAGTTGAACACCATCTTTTTCTTCTGCTAAGCCTTTGTCAACTTTTAAAAATGAAACTATTCCTTTTTCATTCCATAAATAGTCCGGAGTGAATTTACCGTTAACTTTTCTTTCCATTGTCATTTCAAAAAGAATTGCTCCTAATATACGTTCTTTATTAAACGCCTTTGAAGTAACAATTCTTGAACGCATTTCGTGAATTAAATCGAACATTTCAGCTTCATTTGAATAAGCATCTTCGTTTATACCATATAATCTAAGCGCTTTTGGTGTACTTCCACCACTTTGATCTAAAGCTGCTATAAAACCTTCATCGTTTTTGATTCTGTTAAATTTTTGTAAATCCATATTTTCGCTCCTTAAAAATTATTAAGTAAATTTTACTCTAAGTATATTTTAACATATTTTTAGTTATAAATCTATTTATATTTGATTTTATGAATAAGTATAATTAAAACTAAAACAAATGAAATGCTGTTTGCAAAAATCAGTGGAAAATCTTTTATCATTAATCCATGAACTAACCAAAGAAAAATTCCTGTTGTTTGCATAATACACATTATCAAAGAAAGAGATTGTGTATTTTTATCTTTTATTATCTTTATTACTTGCGGTGCTAACGCAAAAGTTGTTAGGCAAGCTGCAATTATTCCTATCATATATCCTCCTAATCTTCATTTAATGATTTTATCACAATTTGACCATAAAATACAACTTGACAAAAGATTTTATTTATTATAGTATAGACTAAATAGCTAATTAGGAGGTAAATATGGAATTTAAGACACTTTTTCCTGAATTTGAATCATTCGATAAAGGACATTTAAAGGTTGATGATATTCACGAAGTTTATTATGAACAATCCGGAAATCCTAACGGAGCACCTGTTGTATTTGTTCACGGCGGACCTGGATGTGGATGTGGCGACAAATCTAAAAGATTTTTAGATCCATCTTTTTATAGAATTATAACAATTGACCAAAGAGGTTGTGGTAAAAGTAAACCATTTTTGGAATTAAAAGATAATAATACACAAAATCTTGCAAAGGATATGGAAAAGATAAGAGAACATTTAAAGATTGATAAATGGTTAGTTTATGGTGGTTCTTGGGGAACTACACTTTCCTTATACTATGCAGAAAACTATCCACAAAGCGTTGTAGGTTTAATTTTAAGAGGAATTTTCTTAGGAAGAGATGAAGATGTTAAGTGGTTATATCAAGGTGGAGCAGGAATGTTCTTCCCTGAAGCTTTTGAAATCTTTAAATCTCCTTTTAACGAAGAAGAAAGAAAAGATTATATTAAAAGTTACTATAAATACTTAACTTCAGACAATTACGAAACAAAGAAAAAATACGGAAAATCTTTTAGTGCATTTGAAAATTCAGTTGTTGCTCTTGAACCAAGAGTTATTTCAGAAGAAATCACTGATGAAGATATTTCAATGGCGATTATGGAATGCCATTACTTTGTAAATAATTGTTTCTTTGAAGAAAATTACATTTTAAATAATGTTGATAAGATTAAGGATATTCCTACAATAATTGTTCATGGCAGATATGATGTAGATTGCAGACCTGTTGGAGCTTATTTATTACACGAAAAACTAAATAATTCAAAATTGATTTTCCCTATTTCAGGTCACACTTCTTTCGATCCTGCAATGACTCACGAGCTTATTTTAGCACAAGAGGAATTTAAGAAACTTTTTTAGATTCTTCTAAATAAAGGAGGTTACTATGGAAACAAAAAAATTACCAAAAATAGTTTTTACTCTATCTTTGATTTCATTTTGTATCATAGTATTATCATTTATTGTAATTAATTTTACAAATTGGGTAGATAATTTGAGTTCGATATATTTTTATATATTATATATAACAACTTTTATTTTGCTTGGGCTCTCAATGTATTTTACAAGAAATTTAAGTAAAATTTATTCTATAATAAGTGTAATTCTTTTCTTAATTACATTTAATATTAAAAGTATTATGATTTTCATATTGATTTTATTAAATTTAAATTAAAATAATTTAGTAAAAATATTATCACAATAACAGAGTTATATTTTATAATGTATTTTATATTGGTTTCTGGAGGTTTAATATGAAAAAAGAAAATTTATCAATAATACTATTTTTAATTGGTGCTATAGTGGAATCAGTTTTACTCCTATATGTAAAATCCTTTGAAACAGGACAAGGAATTCATCTGCCAGATTATATTTTGTATTTAGGATTCTTTTTCCCACAGATAGTTGGAGCAGAAGGTGCTTACTTTTCAAGATATTCAAAAAAAGTAGGATTGTGGTTACTTTTAAATCTAGGTTTAATCATTTCAACTTTATACTTTTTTAAAGCATTTCTTGAAGTAGTTGACTAGGAGAAAATATGCTAAAAAACGATTATATAATGAGAAAAATTGAAGAATGGATAAGTATGATTTTAGAATTTGTCTTTAAAATCGACAAAAATTCTTCACCAGAAAAACTGTTGAAACTAGAAGCAAGTAAGGAAATTTTAAAAGATTTAAAATCAAAAATTGATGCTGGTAATATAAATGAAGCAGAAGATGCTTTATTTAACCTAATAAAATTCAAAACTCAAGATAGTTTATTAATAGGACTTTTATTTTATTCACATCTAAATGAAAAGAGTTCAAAATTCTTAAACGAACATGATTTTGATAGAGAAGAGATAAAAACAGGCATAAAAGACTTGCTTAACGAATGCAATATGAATAGTTTATCAGACTTAATTTAAAAAAGCTGACTTTTTAGTCAGCTTTTAGTATTAAATTGAGTATTAAACTAGAAATTAATAGACTTTTATGTTAATATTATTATATTAACCAAAAAGGAGAGTTATATGTTTAATCCAATTAAATATGAAGGAAACTTAGGAGAACAATACTCCTATTTAATAAAAGATCTTTACGAATTATGTAATAACGAAGAAAATACAATAGCAAATTTATCAAATGCGTCTGCCCTATTAAATTTCTTTTTAGAAAAAATTAATTGGGTAGGATTTTATATACTAGATGAAAAGACAGATACTCTTGTTCTAGGACCTTTTCAAGGACTTCCAGCCTGTGTTAGAATTCAAAATGGAAAAGGTGTTTGTGGAACAAGCGCAAGTCTTAAAAAGACTTTAAATATCGAAAATGTTCACAATTTTGAAGGTCATATCGCCTGTGATAGCAAGAGTAATTCAGAAATTGTAATTCCAATATTTAAAGACAATAAATTATTTGGTGTGTTGGACATTGACTCACCAATTTTTAACAGATTTTCAAATGAAGAACAAATATTCTTAGAAGCATTTGTTAAACAGCTAGAAAAACATATTTAAGGAGGCACTATGAAAAGACTATTTAAATTTTTTCTATTCGTAGGTTTTTGCTTAATAATCCTTATTCAATCGTTAATTTTCGCTTCACAAAAAAATGATATGGATACTTATGAAAATTATGTTCTAGTTCTTGGAGCAAAGGCAAATAATGGAAATCTTTCAAAAACTTTAATAAATAGACTAGATACAACAATCGAATACTTAAACAAACACAAAACAGCAAAGGCTGTTCTTTGTGGAGGAAAAGAAAATAACAACGAGTTTTCTCAAGCTGAATATATGCAAAAATACTTAATTGAAAAGGGAATTGATAAAGATAGATTAATCCTTGAAACAAAAAGTAAAAACACTTTTGAAAACATAAAGTTTGCATTAGAAAAACTAGATAAAAAACCTTCAGAAATTATGGTAATTTCATCAAGTTATCATTTATTTAGAGCAAAACTTATACTTTATAGATTTGGAGTTTTAGCAAAAACTGTTCCTGCAAAAACACCAACAGGAGCTTTTGTTTCATCATATTTCAGAGAAACTTTTGCAGTTATAAAAACATATCTCAAAGATAAACCAACAACAATGGATATAATAAACTTACACCAAAAAAACAAATAATTGCGATTAAAATATTATATTACCAATGATTTAAACAAAAAAATTAAAAAAAAGTGTTGACAAATCAAAATAAAAGGTATATAATATGTAGGTAATCGTAACGGGGTGTAGCGCAGTTTGGTAGCGCACGTGGTTTGGGACCATGGGGCCGGGAGTTCGAATCTTCTCACCCCGACCAATTCCTATGAGTTTTGCTCATAGGAATTTTTTTATGAATTTTTTTCTTTTTGTTTCAAATGCAACAGATTTTCATTCTAAATTAGATTATAATATTATTACAATAAAAAATAATTAAAAAAATCAAATATAAAGGAGAATTAAAAATGAAATTAGAAAGAAGCACAAAAATTGGTGAATTAGTAGAAAATTATCCTGAAGTTAAAAACTTCCTAAAGACTTTAAATCCAGAATATTCAAATCTTGATAACGAAGAACTTTTCGCTATGATGAAAGATATTGCAACTCTTGAAATGGTTGCTATTAAAGGTGGATTTGAATACGACGAAT
Source organism: Parvimonas micra (assembly GCF_021300775.1). Classification (GTDB taxonomy): domain Bacteria; phylum Bacillota; class Clostridia; order Tissierellales; family Peptoniphilaceae; genus Parvimonas. The sequence goes on along the minus strand of NZ_JAJTJP010000002.1, from coordinate 190,110 downwards.
TAAAAGAAAAAATAGAAAACTTTATTAATGCTTAAATGCATCCATACTAAGACAAAAAAAGCAGGGTTTACCCTGTTTTTTTATTTATATATTTTATTAATTGAAATATTTCACGTCAAAATACTTTGCAAAGAGATGCCCCCAACACGTCATCTCGACCGTAGTGGAGAGATCTCAACTATTATTTGTTTACAAATAATAGTAAGTCCTTTAAAGGACTTATATAATAAAAAAGCAGGTTTTACCCTGCTTTTTACTTATTTATTATTTTTCTGTAAATTTATACATTGCTATTGAACTTGCTATTGGCAAATTAAAGCTGTCTATGTCTTCACTTTGTTCTATGAATACCGGAATTGTACCTTTTAAGTCAAAGTTTTCAAGTCCATGTGATTCATTTCCAAACATTAATGTAAAAGGCTTTTTGATTTCTACATTTTTTAGAGATACTGAGTCTTTATTTAAAATGAAAGAATAGATATTATTTTCTTCAAATGAGTTTTTGTATTCTTCAAAAGTCTTAAAGATTTCTACATTCATCTTAAAGATCGCTCCCATTGATGCTCTAATAGTTTTTGGATCAAAAACATCGCAACCATCTATTATTGCAATATTTTTAAAACCAAATCCTAAAGCAGTTCTTAAAATTGTACCTAAATTTCCCTTATCTCTCGGCTCACATAATAATATGTGATTGTCTTTTTCTATTTTTACGAAATTCTTTTCAAAAACTCCTATTACAAATGTATTTTCTTTGCTTTGAAGTTTATTTACAATTTTATCATTGTAGATTAAATTAATTCCTTTTTTATTACAAATTTTTTCAAGCTTTTCTTTATCATCATATTTTGAATGTACTAAAACTGCAATAGTTTTGTACTTCTTTGACTCCAAAAGCTCGATTGTAGGGAAAGCTCCCATTGTGTATGAAAAATTCAAATCTTTTTTATATTTACAAAATTCCATAATTTACCTTAAATTAATTTTTAAATTATCTTCTCTTTTTATCACGTTTAGGTTTTTCACCCTTTTCGCCTTTTTTATCCTTCTTAAATTTCTTATCTTTTGGTTTTGCAGAAAATTTTGAAGAATCTTCTTTTTTATTTGCAAGTTCAACCAAAACCTTAAAGCCCTTAATATGAGCATTATTTAAGTTATTTACTGCATCTTTAAGTGCATTTTTATGAATGTTTACAAAACTGAACTTTTCGAAAATTTCAATATCTCCAATATCTCTTGAGCTAATGTTTGCATCATTACAAAGTGCTGAGACTATATGTCTTTGAGAAACTCCCTTTCTTGAACCTATATTGATATAAATTCTTCCAGAGTTCTTTTCAGTAACATTAGACTTTCCACCTTTGTTTGAAATTGAAGTCTTATCATTTCCTTTTTTCTTATTATTTTTCTTAATATCGACATCCATAAGCTCTTCATGATTGTTAAGCTTATTATTTTCGTTATAATGTTTTAAAAGACAAGCTGCAATATCTATTGGAGAATAATCTTCACTCATTAAAATATTTATAAGATTTAACTCTTTTGTATGCTCATTCTTATTGATTTCTTCCTTTATTTCTTCTATAAATCTTTCTTCATGTCTTTTTATTAAGTCTTTAAGAGTTGGCATATCTCTTTTTTCTATTTTTGTCTTTGTATATTTTTGGATTTGTGATAAAGTATTCATTTCTCTTGGAGAAACAAAACTTATAGCAGTTCCTTCTCTACCAGCTCTTGCAGTTCTACCTATTCTGTGAACATAATATTCAACATCTTGAGGCATATCATAATTTATAACTAAATCTACGTCATCAACATCAATACCACGAGCAGCAACATCTGTTGCAACTAAGATATCAATTGTTGAATTTCTAAACTTATTCATTACTCCATCTCTTTGGATTTGTTTTAAGTCTCCATGAAGTCCATCTGCAAAATATCCACGAGATTGAAGTCCTGCTGTTAGTTCATCAACCATTTTTTTAGTATTACAGAAAACAACTGTAAGTTTTGGATTTTGAACATCTAGGATACGAGATAAAATTTCAAGTTTCATATTGTGTTTAAGTGCAAAATAGTATTGAGTTACCTTTGGAACTGTTAATTCCTTTGGCACAACTTTAATAAGTCTTGGCTCACTTTGGTATCTTGCAGCAAAATCCATCATTTCTTGATCCATTGTAGCTGAGAAGAAAGTTGTTTGTCTTTCGTAAGGTAAAAATCCTATAATTTTTTCAATATCTTCTCTAAAGCCCATGTCAAACATTTCATCAGCTTCATCTAGTACAAAAGTTCTAATATTTTCTGTTTTTAAAGTTTTTCTCTTGATATGGTCTATAACACGTCCTGGAGTTCCAACAACAACTTGTACTCCCATTTTCAAAGAACGAATTTGTCTTTCTATTGGTTGTCCACCATAAATTGGAATAACTGAAACTCCCTTATATTTCGCAAGTTTTGAAATTTCTTCTGCAACTTGGATTGACAATTCTCTTGTTGGACAAAGAACCATAGCTTGAGTTGTCTTATTATTTCTATCTACTTTTTCTACTATTGGAATACCAAAAGACGCAGTCTTTCCTGTTCCTGTTTGTGCTTGACCGATAATGTCTTCATCATTTAACATAGTCGGTATTGCTTGTTTTTGTATTGGAGAAGGTTCTTCAAATCCCATTTCAACGATGGCTTTTAAAACTTCCTTCGACAAATTAAAATCACTAAAATTTTCTATCATATTTTTTCCTTTCTTTCTTTCGTGAACCTTAACGTTAGTTCCGAAAGAAAAAGACAAAAACAAACTACACATTAAACATCACGACATATTAAGAGCATAAAATTAGGAGTATAATTACTCCTTGATTGCTCAAGTGTATATTATACCATAAAAAGCTATCTATTTTCAAGTTAAATCCACAATTTATTCGACTTATCCACAAAAATTGTGGATAAATAGAGAATAATTTAGAAATTAAAACTACAAACAAAAAAAGCTATGAACTATTCATAGCTTTTTTTGCATTTATTTATTTATTTTTACGGAGGATTTATAAAAAAATCTCTACTAGTATGCTATTTAATCTTCGTCATTACCGTTATTATCGTTATTTATATCATTACGATTGTTTCTGTTACGGTTATAACTGTTAGTCTTTTTTTCAACATTCTTTAAGTTAAATTCTGTGAAAGTAACTTCTAATGTTGTGGATTTTCCATCTCTATAAACTTCAATCTTTACTTTGTCTCCTATTTTGTAATTCAATAGAGCTGTTTTTAAAGTTGAGTTTGATGTGACCTTTGAGTCGCCAACTTTTGTAATAATATCTTTTGATTTTAATCCAGCTTTGTCAGCAGGTGAACCGGATAACACTTCATGAACATAAACTCCAGAATCAACTGGTAGCTTTTCTTGTCCTAAAACATTATATTTTGTAACATCTATTCCTTGAACTCCTAAAACAACACTTTCAAACTTACCATTTTGAATAATTTGTTCTAAAATAGGTTTTGCAAGGTTTATAGGTATTGAAAATCCGATTCCATCACTGTTACCAGCTTTTGCCGTATTTATTCCAATAAGTTGACCTTGATCATTGAATAATCCACCACCACTATTTCCTGGATTTATTGCGGCATCTGTTTGGAATAAACCTTCCATTGTAGAACCGTCTTGTAATGTAATTACTCTATCTTTTCCTGAAATATATCCAGATGTTAAAGTTGATTTTAAATTTATACCAAGCGGATTACCGATTGCTATTGCTTTATCACCAATTGAAACTTGTGAACTATCTCCAAATTCAACAGCTTTTAAATCAAGTCCTTTCGGATCTATTTTAATAACTGCTAAGTCTAAAGTCTTATCACTCCATAATACCTTAGCTTCTTTTTTTGTACCGTCACTTAAAATTACTGTTACGGATGTTGTTTTTGAAGGGTCAACAACGTGATTATTCGTTAAAATATAACCCTCTGAACTCACAATTACCCCTGAGCCTAGTCCACTGGTTTGTTTTTGATTAGAAAACATATCTTCAGAAACTCCAACAGTTGTAATTCCAACTACGGAACTCATTGCTTTTTCTGCAACTGCTTTTTCTACTGTTGTACTTCCGGAATTATTTACAGTGGTTGAATTTGCATTCTTATCAGTCGGAGACTGATTAAGAGTTGACTTTTCAGTTTTGTTACTATTTAGGTATAAACCTGTTCCACCAATACTTATTGAACTAGCTAGAATAATAGCTAATACATATTTTGCAAGTGATTTTAATCTACCTTGCTTTTGTCTTTTTTCAAATTCTTTTTGAACAAGTCTATCAACATAAGATTCAAAATTCTTATTATTTGTTTCCGTGTTTCCTAAATAGTCTTCATCAACTATATCATTTATTTCTTCTTCAGTAAAAAGTTTTTGTGTTTCGTTTATTTCGTTTTGAAAATTTTCATTTTCATAAAAATTATCTCTTTTATCATTCATATTATCACCTCATTTTTAATAATTATAATTATCTTGGTTATATTTTAAAATATTAACCTTAAAGTAAACTTAAAGAAAAAACTTTTTTTTAAAAAATTTTTTAAATTTTTAAAATATCTACTTTTTGTTGAAATTTAGTGATTTATGAATAATTTTCAAATACATTATCCCTTTTACTGACTATATTATATAATCTGAAACTTAAATGAACTTAAAAAAAGAGGAGAAAATTTCTCCTCTTTAAAAATTTTGATAATATTATGAAAAGTTATTGCTCTATTAGATAATTCCCATGTCTTTTCCAGCTAATTCGAATGCTTTTACAGCTTTATCTAATTCTTCTTTAGTATGTGCTGCTGAAATCATACAACGAATTCTTCCTGTTCCTCTTGGTACAGTTGGGAATACTATAGCTGAACCAAATACTCCGTATTCTCTTAATTTCTTAGAAAATTCCATAGTCTTTGCTTCTTCTCCGATAATTACAGGAGTAATTGGAGTTTCTGAATGACCAGTGTTAAATCCTAATTTTCCTAATTGTTCTTTAAAGTATTTTGCATTATCCCAAAGTTTCTTTTGTAATTCATCAGTTTCAATTAAAGTTTCAACAGATGCGATACAAGCTGCAGTATCTCCAGGAGATAATGTTGTACTAAATAGAACTGGTCTTGCTCTGTGGTTTAACCATTCGTAAGCAACTTCGTTACAAGCAACATATCCACCTTTAACTCCGATAGCTTTTGAAAGAGTTCCGATTACAAAGTCAACTTTATCATGTAATCCAAAGTGATCTACTGTTCCTCTACCATGGCTTCCCATAACTCCTGAACCATGAGCGTCATCAACATAAGTTAATGCATTATATTTTTCAGCTAATTCTACGATTTCAGGTAATTTTGCAAGGTCTCCATCCATTGAGAAAACACCATCAGTAATGATTAAGATTGTTTTATATTTTCCTTGAGCTTCCTTTAAAACTCTTTCAAGGTCTTCCATATCACTGTGTTTGAAAACTGCTTTATCAGCTTTAGTCATTCTAATACCGTCGATAATTGAAGCGTGGTTTAATTCGTCAGAAATGATTAAGTCGCCTTTTTCAGTAATTGCTTGGATAGTTCCTATATTACAATCATAACCTGATTGGAAAATGAATGCTCTTGGAGATTTTTTGAAAGTAGCTAATTTCTTTTCTAATTCTTCATGTAAATCCATATTTCCTATAATAGTTCTTACTGCTCCAGCACCAACTCCATATTTTTCAATAGCTTCTTGAGCTTTTTTCTTTAAAACAGGATTATTAGCAAGTCCTAAGTAGTTGTTTGCTGATAAGTTTACCATTTCTTTTCCATCAAGAATAATAGTTGATGAATTTCTTCCGTTTAATACAGGTAATGTACGATAAACTCCATCTTCTTTTAACTTATTAACTTTTTCTTTTAAAAATTCTAAATCATGAATGCTCATATCTTTATCTCCTATCTATAACTATTTCAATTTTTTCTTTAAATTTTCTAACATATCTACTGTCATCTTATCTAAATCAAAGCTTGGTTTCCATCCCCATTGTTCTCTTGCAGCAGAGTCATCTAATGAGTTTGGCCAACTTTCAGCTATAGCTTGTCTAATTGGATCTACGTCATAGCTTAATTTAAATTCAGGAATATATTTTTTAATACTTTCTTCTAAAATTTCTGGTGTTAAACTCATTGCAGTAATATTGAAAGCATTTCTATCTTTAAGTTTAGAAGGATCAGCTTCCATTAAATCTACAACAGCTTTAAGTGCATCAGGCATATAAAGCATATCCATTTGAGTTCCTTGTCCTATATAAGAAGTGTAAGCTTTATTTTTAATTGCTTCATAATAAATATGAACTGCATAGTCAGTAGTTCCTGCTCCTGGTAATGTCTTATAAGAAATAATTCCTGGATAACGAACTCCTCTTACATCTACGCCAAATTTATTATAATAGTAATCACATAAAAGTTCTCCTGAAACTTTTGTTACTCCATACATTGTGTTAGGTCTTTGAATAGTAACTTGCGGTGTATTGTCAAGTGGAGTTCCAACTCCAAACGCTGCTATTGATGAAGGTACAAATACTTGCGCATTTAATTCTCTTGCAACTTCTAATGTATTAACAACTCCGTCAACATTAACCTTCCAAGTTAATTGTGGCATACTTTCTCCTCTAGCAGAAAGTATAGCTGCTAAGTTTACTATTGTATCAGCTTTAAATTCTTTAGCTAATTCAAACATTCTCTTTGGATCAGTAACATCTAATGTTTCAAAACGAATATCTTCGATAGCCGCTTTGTTTGCATCTGAACAGTCAGTAGCTAATATATTTTCTCTTCCGTATATATCTCCTAAATAAAGAGCCAATTCAGTACCAATCTGTCCAAGTGCTCCTGTCATTAAAATCCTTTTCATATTCATTCTCCTTTCAAAATAATTGGGTAAAGTTTTTACTATCCAACTGTATTATACATCAATTTTTTAAACTTGACAACACCTAATATAGAAAAATTTAATATTTTCAAAGCTTTTAGTGGAATTAATAATTCAAATACTATTATAATATTAAAGTAGAAATAGTAATAACTTTTTTACTGCTAAAAAACTTTTATTTGGATATATGTACTATTTGACATCTAAAATATCGTTGTCCTGTAAGTTTTTAAATAAGAGCTCTTTTGAAATGATATAGTAAGTACAATTTTCTAATTTTATATATTTTTTATTACAAAGATATTTTTATATAAATATTAAGACTTCTATTTTAAAAAAACAGCAAAATTTTTTGCTGTTTTTCTAAATGTTATTTATTTTTCTTTTTCAAGAATTTCTGAAATCTTTTCAAATGTTCTTCCATTTCTAATCGTAATTCTCTTATAAAAATCTTGCTTAATTAGTTTTTTATGATAAGTAGATTTTAAATATTCAGACTCGTCATACTTTCCCCAAAATATTGCATTTTTCCCAATATAAACTATTTCATTATAGAATTCAGAGTTGTTTATAAAATCTATAATAGCTGTTTTGTCAATATTATTATTTACAAAAAGGACATCTTTTCTTGCAAAATCTTCTTTCCACCAATCAGGTAAGCCCGCTTTTTCTTCTAAATAATCTTCTCTACTAATCAAAGTAAAAGGGATGTGAAAGTCATAATTTCTTTCTAATAAAGATTTTATCTTAAAGATACAGTCCTCATAAGATTCATCAGTACTAAAAAATAAATTTCCACTGTTGATATAAGAATCAACATCTTCAAAACACTCGCTTGTCAATGACTTTTTTAAATCACTCATTGACACTTTGTTCTTTCCTCCTACATTTATTCCACGTAATAAAAGTATATATCTCATATTGTTTAGTTTTCCTTTTTTCAAAATGATTATGTTTTTTACTAAATTTACTATTCCGTTCTTAATGCTTCGACTGGATTTTGCTTTGCAGCACTCTTAGCAGGAATAAATCCACCAAGTAAAGTTAAAATCATACTGATTAAGATTAAGACTATTGCTTGTGGAATTGATAGATAAGCCGTTATATTTGGCATTTCAGAAACTTTTCTTATTATAATATTTATCGGTATCAATAATATATATGTTATTCCGATTCCAAGAAGTCCTGCAAATAACCCGATTATTCCAGTTTCTGCATTAAATACTTGAGATATATTTCTCTTTGAAGCTCCTATCGACCTTAATATACCAATTTCTTTCTTTCTTTCGAGTACACTGATATAGGTTATAACACCAATCATTATTGAAGAAACTATCAAAGAAATGGATACAAACGCGATTAATACATAACTTATTACATTTATTATTGTAGTTACAGAAGATAGTATTGTTCCAACTAAATCTGTATAAGTTATAATTTTATCTTCCTCGGAATTCTTCTTTCTCATTTCATTATAATCGTCAAGTAATTTTATTATAGACTGTTTTGCTTCAAAATTTTTAGGATATATGCTAATCTTACTTATATCATTATCCTCTACAAATCCAAATAATTTCATATTGTTTTCGTATGAACTCTCATTACTATTAGTCATTGCGCTAATTAAAGATTTTATTTCATCTTCATTTAAGTTCATAGAAAAAGCGCTACTAAATTTGCTTGGATCAATTGATATTGCATTTTTTAAGTTTTTCATAGATCCTGTTAGCATATCCTTAATACCATTTGCAACAGCTGAGGAAATATTTTTCATTAAACCATCTACAAAATTTTGTGAGGTGCCAGAATTATTAGAAGATAAACTGCTATTTAATAAGTCTTTTACTCCTGATGAAATCATACTTTTTGCTTCTGTCGTTGATAAATACGAATTAAACGATTCTTTAATTTTAGATGGATCGGGCTTATTATTATCTTTTGCATATTTTATATAACCATTTGATAAAGCATTTGATAATTCAGTTAAATCTTTACTATCTGGTTTAAAATTCTCCCCTAATGATTTTATTAATTTTGTAGTTTCAGCAGAAACTTTTGACTTAGCTTCTGATGATTGAAAATATGCAAGTAAATACTCATTAAATTTATTAGGATCATTGTAATTATTTCTTCTTGCAAAATCAGGATATCCAGACATAATTGATTTCATTATATCCGTTATTTTCTCACTTGTAATTAAATTCCCATTACTCTTAGCAATTATCTTTGAAAAAAACTCAGATAAAATATTTTTTACAGATTCTGTTTTCATATACTCGTAAATCGAATTTGATAACTGAGAATAATTAGTTGTTGGATCTTTAGAAGAAAAATTAAAATATCCTTTTAAAACATCTCCTATCAAGCTAATCATTTTATCCGAATCAAGTTTTATATCTAAATTTTTCATGTATTCACTATCTGCAACACTGCTTAAATATTTTGAAAAATCAACATTTTCCATTGAATTTGCATTAAAATTCATCTTTGAGTTATCTATTTTAAAAGCATCAAATATTTTTTTCTGGTCTATTGAAAATAGCTTTGAAAAATCTAAATTTTGCTTAATTTTTTCTCCAAAAGGAGTATTTGTTAAAATATTTGTTTCAGGCTTTTCTTTTTGAGCCTTAACAACCTCACTTTCTTTTGAGATATTTCTTAAACTCGTTTCTAAATCATCAGTATACCAAATACCAGTTGTTAAAATTAGAGAGCTTTCATCGCTATTAGGTGTAGCTATCCCAACAATTTTTAAATTCTTTGCTTTGTTTTTCAAAAGATTTTCAACAAATTCACTATCTGTTGAATTTTCAATATATACATTATTTTTAGAATCGTATGAATACAGTTGTGAATTACTTAAAACTTTAAGTTCTCTACCAACAATATCTTCATATTTCCAAGATTTATTTTCAACTTCTATATCGCCTTTTTCTCTATTCACTAATGCTTTTACCATTTTTGAAAGCTCTTCATTGTCTCTAAGTCCCAAAGAATAAAAAATAAAATCTGATAGAGAACCCTTTGAATTTGTAATTACTATTGCTTCATTTTCGTTTTGTGGCCAATTTCCATATTTTAAAGTATATTTATCCTTATATAAATCTTCATTCTTCGGTAATTTATAAAAAGTCTTTACCGAACTTCTTGAAAACGCAAAACCACCAGATGGAACACGAATATTATTTAATGACTCATTTGGATTAACTTTGACATATTTATCTTTGTTTAAAGTGTAGATTATAGGTGTTATATCATATTTATATTCAATAGTTTTTGAATAATCATAAACAGCCTTTCCGTCATTTTCAAAATATTCTTTTAAAGAAGCTAAGTCGTTTTTATTAATTGCTGATAGCATCTTTTGAATAGTTTGCACTTCGGAAATATCTCCATCAGTCCTTTCGTCTCCCGTATTTTCAAATGCTTTTCCAATGGAAAAACTACTGCTATCAATTTCTATTGGATAAGAAATCATAGTTTTCTCTTCTGTATCCTTAATAAATTGACTAACCCCATTAGAAAGTCCTAAAATCAAAGCTATCCCTATTATTCCAATTGAACCTGCGATTGCAACCATAAGAGTTCTTTTAAATTTGGTTTTTAAATTATTAAAACTTAAAGCAATGCTTGTAAGATATGACATTGAGGATTTTCCAAAATTTTTATGAATTCCATTATTATCATCCTCTAAAAGAAATGGATTACTATCCGAAATAATTTTTCCATCTTTTAACTCAACAATTCTAGTTGAATATTCATTCGCAAGTTTTGGATTGTGAGTAACCATTATTACAAGTCTATCCTTAGCTACTTCTTTAAGTAATTCCATAACTTGAATACTTGTCTCTGAATCAAGAGCTCCTGTTGGTTCATCAGCAAGTACAATGCTCGGATTATTTACAAGCGCTCTAGCAATTGCTACTCTTTGCATCTGCCCACCGGATAATTGATTAGGTTTTTTATGTATCTGATACTTTAATCCCACCTTATCCAAAACATCAATTGCTCTTTTTTCTCTTTCAGCTTTGGATATTCCAGAAATAGTTAAAGCCAATTCTACATTGGCTAAAATAGTCTGATGAGAAATTAAATTATAACTTTGAAATACAAAACCAATTGTATGATTTCTGTAGCTATCCCAATCTTCGTCTTTATATTTTTTAGTGGATATTCCATCAATTAAAAGATCACCTTGTTCATATTTATCCAATCCACCTACAATATTTAATAGAGTAGATTTCCCACTACCACTGGGTCCAAGGATTGATACAAATTCATTATCCCTAAAATTAAGGGAGACGTCATCTAATGCTTTTTGAATTAAATCACCAGTTTTATAACTTTTACTAATATTTTTAAGTTGTAACATCCTTGCCCTCCTTTTAATATATATTTTTTAACATAAAGGTATTATACCCCTTTATTAAAAAATCTAAATTAGTAAATTAAAGAAAAAAATATTATTTCTACTTTATAAAATTAAAGTTGAAAAAAATTTTTATCAATGTTATAATTAATATAATTTAATAAAATTAAATTATATTAATTTCATCATATTTACAATTCAAATAAATCAAAAAGAGAATATGATATAATATTTATAATTTAATGAAATTAAATTGTAAATATTTCATCGTGTTTACATTAAGAATTAATTAAAAATAAAATACTACATAATTATATCGAAATTAGCTTAAATGAATTTTAAAATTATAGATAAAATAATATATAAAGAGGTGATTTTATGAAAATATTAATCATTGGTAAAGGTGGCCGTGAACATGCAATGTTAGAGGCCTGTAAAAAAAGTAAGTTAGTTGATAAAATCTACGTTTTACCCGGAAATTGTATGATGAAAGGTGCAACAAGAGTAGATATTGATATGTATGATATTGAGCAAATTACAGACTTTGCATTAAAAGAAAAGATTGATTTAACATTAGTTGGACCAGCTGATGTTTTGGCTCTTGGAATAAAAGATGAATTCAATAAACATGATTTACGTCTTTTTGGACCTACAAAATCTGCAACAAGAATTGAATCAAGTAGATATTTTACTAAACAACTTATGGAAAAATTAAAAATTCCTACAACAGAATATGTTGTATTTACTGATAGAGAACTAGCATTAAAATTTGTTTCTGGTGTTGAAAAATTTCCAGTAACAATAAAAATAGACTCAATTCCAAAGAATATGGGAATCTTTATTGCAAGAAGCAATAAAATGGCAATAGATATCGTAAATGAAATTTTTGACGAAAATGAAAATTCAAAAATTTTGGTTGAAGAATATATTATAGGAAAAGAGTTTTCTATTTTTGCGCTTGTAAAAAATAGTAAAGTTTATCCATTACAAATAGTTAAAGACTATAAGAGAACTTCAGATACTGATGAAGCTGAACATACTGGTGGTATGGGAGCTTGTAGCCCTGTTGCAAAAATTACAGATATTGAAATTGAACAAGTTGTTGAAAAAATATTAAAACCAATGGCTAAATCAATGTATGAAGACGGATATGGTTTTGAAGGATTTTTATATGGAGAAATAATAGTAACAAAAGACGGAATCAAAGTTCTAAGTTTTAATGCAAGACTTGGAGATCCTGAAGCTGAAGTTCTATTACCACGTTTAGAATCCGACTTCGTTCAAAATATTCTTGATGTAATGGAAGATAGAGAACCTGAAATCAAATGGAATGATGATGTTTGTATTGGTGTAGTTCTTGCATCTAACGGATATCCTTCAAAAGAAAAATTCCAAGATAAAATAAATCTTGTTCCGGTTAAAAGTGAAGTTTACTTTATGGGTGTTGAAGAAAAGAATAATGAAATATATGCTAAAGGCGGAAGAAATCTAATCGTAACAGCAATGGCTGAAGATTTTGAAAAAGCAAGGGAGCTTGCCTATGCAGATGTTGAAAAACTAAGAAGTGATTCTTTCTTCTACAGAGAAGATGTTGGTAAATTTTAGAAAATTTAAGTAAATTTAAAAGCATACTTAATAAAAATAAGTATGCTTTTTTTATTTCTTTCAGAAATACTATTGCTTACCAGCAATAGTTGAGATCTTCACAGTCGATTGTACTCAAATCAAAGATTTGAACAATCTTTGCGTCAGACCTACTTTTGTTTACAAGTAAACAAAGTTAGGGCTAGATTGACTTCGTTACACTTCGCTCAAGATGACGTGTTAGGAGCTTTTCTTTACAACTAACTTTGACGTGAACTATTTTGGTTTATAAAATAATATATAATTAAAAAAGAGAGCTTATGCTCTCTTTTTTTATTTTATTTATCTATTATTTTTCTTTTTAGAAATTACTAAAAGTCCACTGCTAATTGCAGCTAATGCCATATAAGCTACCGCATTAGTTCCTACTGAAGTTTTTGGCAATTTTGGTTTTGAAGGCTTTTCTTTATTTGTAATTACAAACCCGTCTTTTGCATTTCCTTCTATTATTGTATCATATCCAGGAACTTGTACTTCTTTTACTGTGTATACAATTTCTTTGTTGTTTTCATCAACTTTTGGTAAGTTATTGAAAGTATGTTTCCATGAATTTGCATCATTTAACTTAACACTTTCTACTTCATTTCCGTTTGCTAAAAGTTTTACTTCAATTTCTTTTAGAGCTTTTCCAACCCATTTCTTTTCAACTGAAACATTTACTTTTTCAGATTCAATCTTTTTATTTGTAATAGTAAAATCATTTTTAGCATTTTCTGTTACTTCTGAAGTATATCCGTTGATTTGTTCTTCTTCAACAGTATATTTTACTTCAGTTTTTCCGTCATTTTCAAACTTATTTAAGTTTGTAAATTTATGTTCCCAATTATTTGCATCATTTAGAGTAACTTCGTCAACTTTTACACCATTAGCTAATAACTTAACAACAACATTTGAAGCCTTTTCTCCAACCCAAGTTTTATTAACTTTAACTTCAGTTTTTTCTCTCTTATTAGTAATAGTCTTTATAACTGCTACATCATCTTTAACTTCAACTTCAAGAGCTTCATCATTCTTTATCCAACCTTCTGGAGCTTCTATTTCTTTAATTTCATATTTTCCATGAACTAATTTGCTTGAAACAACTTCTCCATTTTCGTTTGTAACTAATTCAAAAGATTGATTGTTTTCTTTATTAGTAATTTTGAATTTTGCGCCTTTTAATAATAATTGATTATCTTCTTCATCAACTTTAAAAATTTTGATTTTTCCAAGTAAATCTCCATCTATAGTTGCACTTGAAATTGCATGTCCATATTTAACAACTGATTGATAAGTTTCAGTTTGTGATGTCATCTTTACTTTATTTTTTAGTACAATGCCTGATTTATAAGTTGATTGATATCTTAGCATATATTGTTCTGCATTATCTATATCACCAAGTACAAGTTTAAACTTAGTACCATTTTCAGATAATTCAATTCTATCTCCAACATTCTCCTCTGAAATATACCTTTTAACGTCTCCAAATTCGTCAATTTCTGCTTTTTGAAGTTTAAAACTTTCTTTAATGTAATGCAGTCCATCAAAATTACCATCAGTAATTGTTAGTTGATCTTCAATTACAACATTTTTAAAGTTCTTTTTATTAACATTAAAACGTACATTCCAATCTACTACATCACTTTTTCCGTTTAATAAACTTGGCCATTTGCCTAAAACTTCATCAAGTGGTTTAGGATTGTCAATATGAATAGTTTTTTCAACTGATTTTCCGTTCATTTCAATTTTAAACTTATTATCTTGTCCAATTTGTATTTTATCTTGGAAAAATACTGATTCTAGGGAAACTGTCCCTTTAACATTGTAGAGATTTTCAACTTTTTCGTTTAAAACGATCCTTAAAGTTCCACCGCCTATATTTTTAATATTAAGTGTTCCTTTTCCAAAAACAGTTGTTCCGTCTAAACCGTAAACATTAAAATTAACTGCTGAAGAATCTTTTAAAAATCTAAAATTCTCTGGCAGTTCAACTTCAAAGTAATCGCCTTTGTTCAATGTACTTTGATTTTTTGCATCCCATTCTATTTTAAGTGTAAATTTTTCCCAACGTGGTGCTCTATTAAATTCTTGTCCATTACCAGTTGTAACTGTAAAATCTGTAATAGTTACATTTGGTGAAATATTTCTTCCGCCTTCAGCTGAAACTTTGAAGGAAGGAAAAACAACGCTCAACACCATAAGGGCACTCAAAATAAAACAATAAATCCTCTTTTTCATTGTGCTCCTCCTAATAGAATATTCTTATCAATGTTTTAACTTAAAAACACTAATAATATATTAATAAGTAGTTATTAGAAGCCTCCTAAACTAATAACTATTTAAAAAATAAATAAATAAAAAACAACTATTAATTGTTAACATAATCATACCACTTTTAGACTGTAAGGTCAATTACGCTATGTAAATATTTAAATAAATAATTAAATTTGCAATGCTTGTTGTCGTATATTTCATAACAGTTCTGCATTCAAAAATTATGCTAAAGTAAATATTTATAAAATACTAAATAAAAAAGCGTACTTTTTATAATTTTTTCTATAAAAGTACGCTTTTTTTCCTATAATTTTACTAGAATTTTTTTCTACTTCCTGGTTTTACAAGTTCTATTTTTCCTTCTTTACAAATTGGACAATCATCTTTTTCAAATGCTTGTACATTTAATGCAATTGCTGGGAAAAGTGGATATTCAATTCCTGATTTTCCGTTTGTTCTATCAACTATTGAAGCAATTCCAACAACATTTGCTCCATGTTCTTTTAAAACTTTGATTGTTTCTAATGAAGATTTTCCTGTTGTAACAACATCTTCAACAACAAGTACATTTTCTCCTTCGTTAATGAAAAATCCTCTTCTTAAAGTCATTAAATCATTTTCTCTTTCTGTGAACATTGCTCTTACTCCTAAAGCTCTTCCTAATTCATAAGCAATTACAATTCCACCCATTGCAGGTCCAACAACTGCGTCAACTTTAACATTTGCATCTTCAATTTTTTTCTTGATTACTTTGCAAACTTCTTCAGCTTTTTCTGGATACATCAAAAGTTTTGCACATTGAACGTATTTATCGCTGTGTTTTCCTGATGATAATAAGAAATGTCCTTCTAATAAAGCTTCACTTTCTTTTAATAATTCTAATACTCTTTCTTCCATGATATCCTCCTAAATAATTCCTCTAATTTCTTGTAAATCCTTTATATTTTGTTCTTTACAGAATTGTTCCATTCCTTCGATTATATCAATCATAGCTCTTGGATTGATAAAGTTTGCTGTTCCAACTTGAATTGCAGTTGAGCCCGCCATTATAAATTCAATAGCATCTTGCCAATTCATAATTCCACCCATTCCAATTATCGGAACATCTACAACCGAAGCGACATCTCTTACCATTCTAAGTGCTATTGGTTTTATACAAGCTCCCGAAAGTCCTGCTGTTACATTGTCAAAAACAGCTTTTCTCTTGTAAATATCTATTGCCAAAGCATTAAATGTATTTACAAGTGAAAGACAATCAGCTCCCGCTTCAACACAAGTTTTTGCCATTTCTTTTATATTTTCAGCATTTGGTGATAGTTTAACCATAAGAACTTTATCTGTGTTTTCTCTTACTTTTCTTACTATTCCCTCAGCTATATCACATTTTATACCAAAAGCCATTCCACCTGATTTAACATTTGGACATGAAATATTTAATTCAATTATTTTTATATTTGTTTTATTGATAAGTTCTACAGATTTTAAATAATCTTCTAGTTGTGAACCTCCAATGTTTGCTAAAATCTGTGTATCATAACTTTCCATAAAAGGTAAATCTTCTTTTATAAAAGTTGGTACTGACGGATTTTGTAGTCCAATACTATTCATTATTCCTGCTGGAGTTTCATAAATTCTAATTCCAGTATTTCCATCTTTACCAGCAAAAGTAAGTCCTTTTGTAGAAATACCACCTATTCTATTTAAGTCAATATATTCAGCATATTCTCTACCGAAACCAAAAGTTCCTGATGCTCCAATAACTGGATTTTTAAATTTAACTCCACAAATATCTACTTCTAACATTAAAAATCCACCTCCTTAACTTCAAATATAGGTCCTTCTTTACAAATTCTTTGCATTCCACTCTTAGTTTTACAACTACAAGCTAGACAAGCTCCAATTCCACAACCCATTCTACTCTCTAAAGAAACATAAACAGGTATATCAAATCCTAAATTTTTAACAGAATTCATCATAGGATTAGGTCCACAACAATAAATTACATCATAATCATCTTTTAAGATTTCAGTTATGAATCCCTTATGTCCAACTCTTCCACTATTTGTTGCAATATATGTATTCTTTGTGAATTCTTTAAAATCTTCTATAAAATATGCTTCATCTCTAAAACCAGCATATAGATCAACATCTGCTTCTAATTTTTTTGCAAGATATAGCATTGGCGCAATTCCAATTCCTCCCGCAACAAGAGCAACTTTTTTTCCCTTATATTCTTCAATCGGAAATCCGTTACCAAGTGGTCCTAAAATTTCAACGCTATCTCCTACTTTCTTTTCAGACATAATCTTTGTTCCTTTTCCAACAACTGCATAAAGAAAAGTTAATTTATTATCTTCTATATCACAAATACTAATTGGACGGGGAAGCATGTTCCCGTCCTCAAAGCATTTAACCATATAAAATTGTCCAACTCTAGCTTTAAATTCTCCTTTAACATCCATTTTGTAGATGCCATCAGCTATTTTTTCATTTAAAATTATTTCAACTTTTTCGTATGATTTATTCTCCATAAATATCCTTCCTCATATTTAAAACGGCTTCTCTTGTATAATGTGCAAATCTTTCTTCGCCATCTTCAAATTTTTGATAGTATTTTATAATTCCTCTTGAAGAGTTTACAACTCCACCATTAAAGTCATTTAAGTAAGTTCTAATATCTTCTGCTTTTGCACCTTGTGCACCATATCCTGGTAATAAGAAGAAAATATTTTTATATCTTTCTCTTATTTTCTTAGCTTCTTCACTATGAGTTGCTCCAACAACAAATCCCAAAGGTGAATATCCACATTCAGAAGTTAATTCATCAGCAAATTTTTTAAGTTCATCTCCAACTTTGAAGTAAAGAGCTTCTCCATTATAGTCAAGACATTCAATATCCTTAGCTCCTTCGTTTGAAGTTCTAAGTAAAACGAAAACTCCCTTTTCTCCAGTTTTTAAATAATCTAAATAAGGAGTGATACTATCCATTCCCATATATGGGTTAAGAGTTATAAAGTCTGCTTCAAATTCTCCTTTAAAATGAGCCTTTGCATATTCCTTTGCAGTACTTGCAATATCTCCTCTCTTAACATCTCCGATGCTTAGAAGTCCCTTTTCTTTAATATATCTTAGAGTTCTTTGATAAGCGATAAGACCTTCAAGACCATTTGCTTCATAATATGCAATTTGTGGTTTGTAAATTGCTACTATATCACTTGTCGCATCAATAATTGTCTTATTGTATTCAAAAATTACATCTGAAAGTTTTTCGTGTTTTTCTTTAATATAATTTGGAATATAATCTAAATGGCTATCAAGTCCAACACAAACAAATCCTTTTTCTTTTACTGCTTCATACAATCTATCTACTATCATTAAAATTCTCCTTTATATTTTATTTCTCCGTCTTTAATTGTCATAAGTACTTCTCCATAAAGCTCTACTTTATCAAAAGGCGTATTTCTACCTTTTGAAGCAAATTTACTTGCATCTACAACAATTTTTTTATCTGTATCAACTATAACTAAATCAGCTAAATATCCTTCTTTTAAAAGACCTTTTTTAATTCCCATTAAATTAGCTCCGCCGTAGGACATCACTTTTGATAATGTTCTAATGTCAATATTTCTTTCTTTAACTAATTTTGTATTACAGATTGCAAATGCAGTTTCAAGACCAACAAGTCCAGGACTTCCATTTGCCTTATCCTCTGCAGTATGTGGCGCATGATCTGTTGCAATTGCATCTACAGTTCCATCTAAAATTCCTTCTATTAGAGCTTCAACATCAGCCTTTTCTCTTATTGGAGGATTTACTCTGTATGAATTATCCCAAAGTGCAATATGATGTGGAGTTATTTCGCAAGTAACCTTTACTCCCTCTTTCTTTCCACGTCTTACCGCATCCAAAGAATCAATTGTACTAACATGGCACATATGAATTCTACCGTCTAATCTCTTTGCAAGATAAACATCTCTTAAAGTCATTAAATCTTCAGCTATTCTGTAATCAATTGGAGAAAGTTCGCTTTCTGCATGTATCATTATGATTTTATCGTATTTTTTAGCTTCTAAAATCGCTCTATACATTGTTGTTTCAGAAAGAACTCCCTTACCGTCATCAGATAAAAATTTTGCATTTTCAAATTTTGAATAGTCAACTAAATTTTGTCCATCAAAATTTTCTGTTACTGCAACAATTTGATTTACATCAACTAAATTTAATTCTCTTGCTCTATTCATTATGTCATTATAAGTTTCTAGATTACTGCAAATTGGTTTTGTATTTGCCATTGTGTTTACAGTTGTATATCCACCTCTTAAAGCAGAAAGTGAACCTGTTTTTAAATCTTCCTTGTAAGTAAATCCAGGATCTCTAAAATGCACATGTAAATCTACAAAAGCGGGCATAACAGTCTTTCCCTTTGCATCTATAACTTCATAGCTATCATCAAAACTTAAATTTTCGCCAATCTCTACAATCTTTCCGTCTTCAATTTTTATATCTCCAACTTTATTTATATCTTTATCCACTAAGACTGCATTTTTAACTATTTTTTTCACTACGACCTCCACAAGAATATAAATTATCGCAATAATTACATCTGTATATTCCCTTTTCTCTGTTTAATAATATAAATTTATTTTGAACATTTTCATGGCAAGTTATACAACGTGGGTTTTTACATTTAATAAAACCTTCTACCTTTTCTGGTAAAACCATTGAAACTTTTTCTTTAATTTTTTCATTTTCTATAATATTTACAGTTAAATCTTTATCTATTAAACCTAAAATTGCCATGTCCATATTTATAACATTTTCAATCTTTATCATATCTTTTTTCCCATTTTTCTTAGAGTCAACATTCATTATAAGAGCAACTCTGTAATCTGCCTTATCTAATTCTAGAAGTTTAAAAATTTCATATCCAAGACCAGGTTTAATATGATCTATTACTATACCATTTGAAATACTATTAATATTTAACATTATTTTACCTCCAATAGTTTTAAGATTAATGCCATTCTTATTATCATACCGAATTTAACTTGATTAAAATATTTTGCTCTAGGGTCTGTATCAACTTCTGTAGCAATTTCATTTACTCTTGGCAATGGGTGAAGAATTATCATATCATCCTTTGCTGTTTTCATCTTCTTATTATCTAAGATGTAAGTATCTTTAAGTCTTACATAATCAGCCTCATTGAAAAATCTTTCTCTTTGAACTCTTGTCATATATAAAATATCAAGTTTATCCATAACTTCTTCAATTGTTCTAACTTCAACAAATTCAATATTATGGTCATTTAGATACATTTTTATGTATTCTGGAATTACAAGTTCAACAGGTGAAATAAAGATGAATTTATTACCCTTAAACTTTGAAAGAGTCTTAACAAGTGAGTGAACAGTTCTTCCGAACTTTAAGTCTCCACAAAGACCAATAGTCATATTTTCCAAAGTTTTCTTTGTTTGTGAGATTGTAAGTAAATCTGTAAGAGTTTGAGTTGGATGTTGATGTCCACCATCTCCTGCATTAATAAAAGGAACAAGTGTTACTTCTTTTGCAAGCTCTGCAGAACCTTCATGAGGATGACGCATAGCTATAATATCTGAATAGCAACCAACTGTTTTGATTGTATCTTGTAAGCTTTCTCCCTTAGTTGCAGAAGAAACTTTTGGATCTGGAACAGTTATGCAACTTCCACCAAGTCTAAGCATAGCTGCTTCAAAACTTAATCTTGTTCTTGTTGAAGGTTCAAAGAACAATGATGCTAAAATTTTTCCTCTACATTTTTCTGAATATTTCTCTGGATTATTATAAATATCAGAGCCTATCTCCATAAGTTCAAGTAATTCTTCACATGAAAAATCTTCACTGCTAACTAAATTTCTAAATTCTTTCATACAATTCCTCCTATTAAGTCATTTTGTCATACACAAAAAAAGGAAATAACAAACAGTTATTTCCTAAAATTCAAATTATTAAAAACAAATACTGAATAAAAACGAGAGTAAAAGCCCTTTAAAAAGCCTTTAACAGCTTCAACAAAAGGATATTTTACCAAATTCAAAAAAAAGTCGGAAAGACCATTTAAAACAAATGATTTGCCGACTAAAATATCAAAATTATTAAAATGGAAAAAATTAGAAACAAAAACAGAAGAGTCAATTAAACACTTTTTATTGCTATTAAAAACTGACATTTTAACTGAATTTGCCATAAAAATTACCTCCGTCAAATTTCCTTTGATTATTATACAATAATAGAATTATAATGTCAATAGATTTACATAGTTTTTATCAAATTATCTTTACTATAAAATCATTACTATTATGGATAGATTCACATAAATATGATATAATAAAGAAAAATATTGATAAGGAGATTATTATGTCAGTTTCTTACAAAAAACTTTTACATATGATGATTGAAAAAGATATTTCTAATCAAGAATTAATGCGTCAAGCAAAGATTTCTGCAAATATAATTACTAAATTACGAACAGGACAATATATAGCATTAGATAAATTGGAAAGTACACATGAAATCTTAGTCTTGCTGACTTGCTAGAATTGTCTTTCATAGGATTTCTACTAAACAATACAAAAAATCATACTCCAGCAAGTACCAAAGCTACATCAAAAGGTGTCACCCATTCTTTTTCATTATCTGAGTGGTCATTATCGCAATCCATTGGTATAGTATTATAAGATATTAACTTATCATTGCTTCTATAACTACCTGGAAATTCTGCTGTAACATGCCAAAAGAGATAGCTTTTATAAAGCTATCCCTATCAACAAATGTGACCATATTAGTATAAATGCAGTTGTTCTTATTTCTGATGCAAGTAACATCATAATAATTAAAATTTAGCATTTGTCTTACCCCCCCAAACTCTCACTTGTAAAATACTTAATCGCTGTTTTCTTTTTTCAGCGATTTCAATTTCTCTTTTCATACCTCCAATAATTTCACTTCCAAATACCCCTACCTCCTTGCATTTACCAAGAAGTATGATGTTCACAAAAAGTTCATCTTTTCTTTGTTCTAAATCACTATCACTCATAAAAGGAAACAAGAGATGTGGTATAACAGGAATTGCACCATTCTTGTATACCAACTCTGCATAGTGAATTGCTATATTAGTGTTTAAATCTTTATCACCACTATATGGAGAGCAGATATATGCAAGTGGTCTGAAGTTTGGATTTTCAAGGTGCTTCTTGTATGTCTTACTCATAATCTGCCTCCTGTTCTATAAGTGGATAGATACCGTTTTGTTTCATTAGGTCATAGATAAAGAGTCTTCCCTTTTGAGTCCAGTAAGTATGAACCTTAGAGTGATTTGCTCCATCTGTTCCAAGATAGTTATGTGTCTTTGTACTGGTATAACCTTCCTCTGCATACTTTTGATACAATAGCCAGATATCTGATTGCTTGAATTGAACTCCCAAATCGTGTAAGAAATTATTCATCCATTGAGCAGATTTCCCATAGTCTTTTGCTATTGCTCTCATTGAAAGAAGATCCTTACAGTTAAGAACAATATCGTAATAACTAACCTTTGGTTTCATCTCTGCAATTTGCTGCGACTGAAGTGCTACTGTATTTAGAAGTTTCAAGTTTTCCTTTTCAACAGTTGCCAGTTTCTTATTATCAAATTGTAAGGCTCTAGCCATTACTGCTTCTGGAGAATTCCATTGCTCTTCAATTTGAATGAAATACTTTCTAAACATTTGACCCAATTCAGTTCTTTGAATCATGCATAACTGTTTAGCCATATCGATTGTCAGCTGATGATTAGTATCAGGTCTTCCTCCGGTACTTTCCGACAAAAATGTCGAAAAGTCTATTCCTTCAAAAAATCCATACTCACACATCCTAGGAAACCATTTATCATAAGGTGTTCCTATTTTTAATGCCTCGTGTAATTCTCGCCCATTCACAGTAGGACGTTCACTGTTGTAGTCAACTTTGATTAGCTCTTTCATTTTAGCTACCTCCTTAATTTTCTTTGAAGGAACTACTGCCTTCTACTTGGTAGCCTTGGGAGAGTCCAAAATCTGACGCTTTTGAAAAACTTTTTTCTAAATTTTTATTCGCTCTCTTTAATTTTTGTGTGATAGAGTTGGCAAGTCTTGAAACTGCCTTGTTATATTCCTCTTTAGATTCAAATGCATCTCGGCTTAGCATTGTTTCTGCTTTTTCGTTGATTGACACCCCCTCAATTCGTACCGACATGAATAAATCGGCAACATCTGGTTTCAAAACTGAATAAACGAACTCCTTAACAGCCTCATATGTTTCCTGTATGTCTCTATTTATTTCGTCTTTAAGGAATATAGACGAATCCGCCACTTCACTTATGTTCGGTTCAAAATCCCCGGTTTCTTCACCATCTTCATCCTTTGTTGAAATGGAAAATCCTTTGTGTCGCTCTTGTTTATGCATAATGTTGTATTCTGGACGGTTATACTCTTTTTCCACCTCTTCCTGAACTCTCTTTTCAAACTCCTCCTCAGTTTCATCTGGTTGCAAGTTAATATTCAACCAACCTTTGATATCAGATAGGTTTAGTTCAAATGTTGTAAATTCTTTCTCATAACGTATTTTGATTTTCATAAAAATCCCTGTCCTTTCTGCTGATTGCAGTAGGACGAAGGGATACAAAAAGAGCCGATGCTATATGAAGCATCGACTCTCCTGCCAAAAAATAGCCATAGAAAAATAGAGGTACCTCACATAGAACCTCACGAATAAATCCGTGAGTGTCGTATGATGTATCCCATCGCCCTATAGCTAATCAGGCTCTGTGATAATTTTGTTATGTACGATTTGTACTTTTAAATAGTATCAAAACCTTTATTTCTGCCCGTTGAAGCTTCTTCAACGGTAAAAAAGCCTAATTCTCGCTAATTTTGAGAACTAGGCTTTTAAAATTAATGAATTTCAAATCTTATTCGTTGAACAATTTTCAACAAAATATTTTTATTTTTTCTTATTGACTAATTTACGGTATTAAAAAAAGAGCTGAAAAAATTTTTTCAACTCTTTAATCACCTATATTTTTGGTTTTTTTATTAAATGTCCGAGATTCTGATTATCCAACTCATCATAGATATCCGAATAGTCTGTTGCCCATTTTAAATGAATCACCATATCATAAGTATTGTTTTCAATACCTTTATTACCTGGTAAATCTAAATCTAGGGTAATCTCTGCTAACTGTAACATTCTT
Organism: Parvimonas micra; assembly: GCF_021300775.1. Classification (GTDB taxonomy): domain Bacteria; phylum Bacillota; class Clostridia; order Tissierellales; family Peptoniphilaceae; genus Parvimonas. Next base: position 165,669 of record NZ_JAJTJP010000002.1, on the reverse strand, counting down.
TTGATAACTCTAGATGGTATATGAATTCCAAGGCAAGCTGAAATAACATTTATCTTAGATAAATTGCAATTTTTTCTCATATTACTAATAGTTGCTTTATCAAGACCTGCTGTATCTTCTAGAAGCCTAAATGAGTAATTACAAATATTTTTACCCATTAATTTTTTTAATGCTTCTCCAAACTCAAGATTATTGATTGCCTTCAACATTTCTGTAGACATTTGATTTACTAAACCGTATTGAGCTAATAAATCTTCTGATATATGGTCGTAATAATTAAATGTTTTACTAGCCAAAGCAGAAGGCAATGTTACATATTTTAGTTCTCCATTTTCGTCTATTATAAACTGTAAAAAACACTCTTCTTCATGTTCTTTGGCATAATCAGTTAAGCAAAGTCCTCCTAAAGATTTTCTCTCAACATAGTCGCTAGTATTAAGACATAACCCATCTTCAATATAAGCAAAAGCATCAGTCTCAATAATTGAAGCAACTGCTCCGCTTTCCTGATACCAAGAACTTAATTTTTCAGTTGGTACTTTAGTAACAACATTTTTATCTTTGAGTTCTTCCTTTGTCAAAACAACATCAATTTGCTTGTAGTCATTCTTTTTATACGGCTCACTTAGAGCTTCCTCATAATCTATTTCTACAAACTGATCTTCTCCATTGTTTAAAAGAAAATGCCTTAAATATCCATCCACATACATAGATAGACGCTTGTTTGAATAAGAATCTCCATATGAGTCTTCAAAGAATTTCTTTGACTTTTCTTTATCACAACTTTCTTTTAATTCATCAAAAATTCCATATTCAGAAATACTATCCTCAGTTACTTCTTTATTAAATAGATATCTTAGAAGTTCTTCAGAACAACCTAAATTTTTAACAACTCTTTTTATTTTGTTACTTTCAAGTTTACTAAGCATCTCATTGATATAATCATTAAAAGTCTTATTTTGATTTAACTTAATGTTTCCAGACTGAATGTCATAAAGCAATATTCTAGCAAGCTTTTGTTTTTCCTGCGAAAGCATAGAAAATGAACTATGAAGTTCCTTTCTTAATTTTTCCACATCCTCTTTAGATACATCCTCAGCTAGTAACTTGATATATTTTTCAAATCTAGAGTCCATATAATCTTTATCAATTTTCTCACCATCATGCTCTATTATACGAGCATCTATATCGAAAGGAACTTCACCTATTCCAGAACCTCCACCATTTTTAGGCAGTTCATTATACCTAGCTAAAAGTTTTAGATAGTCTTCTTCGCTAAATATTGCAGAAATTGTAGAAGCATCTTTTTCATATTCTCTAATACTCCAGTCAAATCCCTGAATTAATGCAGCATCTAGATATCTTATAAATTTATTGAACTCTTTTGCAAATTTTGCTTTTACAATATTATCTTCTGGTAGTTTTTCAAAATTTTCAATTCCTGCATTTTCAAATAATCCTCTAATATCTTCAAAAGTATTATTCATATTTCTGATATTACCGGGTAATTTATCAACAAATAAGCCTAGTGGAATATCACCAGAATATGCCTTTACAGCTTCATTTAAATTTTTCTCCATTGTATTAGGTCTTCTGTACCATTTAATAATTCCAAATGGTTTTTCTTTTTTGTTGTAAACTCGATTGGTTCTTGAAATAGCTTGGATTAAATTTTCATATTGAAGCATTTTATCCAAATAAAGAGTATTAACTCTTTTAGAGTCAAATCCCGTAAGCATTTGATTCACAACTATCAGAATATCTATTTGTTCATCTCTACTTATATTTTCATATGGCTCCTTATGAGAAAGTCTTCTACTAACATCCTTCCTGAACTTGTCATAAGTTGGAATTGTAAAAGCCATTTCATATTTCGAATTATAATCTTCAAGCATTTCTACAATGCCATCTTCCTTATCAAGAGAAGTTTTACCATCATTATCTATACTTGGATCAAACATAGCTGTAACATTTAAATCAGGTACTTCTCTTTTCATAAGTCTATAGTAGGCAACTGCCTCAGGAATACTTGATGCAGCAAAAATAGCATGAAACTTATTGTTGTTACTATATAACAGCCATTTGTTCTTAATGTCATTAATTACTGCTAGTCTATATTCTTCAGTTTCATACTGTTCGTTTGGAACATAATCTTCTATACCTTTAATCAATTTATTGTCTTTTAATTCTTCACACATTCCTACTTCAGAGGAGTTCATGAATTTCATAAAAACTTTCTTTTTCTTTTCGTCACCCATAGCTTCAGCAATAGACTTTGACTTCGACTGATGCAAAGCTACTTTTTCTCTAATTTCTGAATCAGGATAGACTTTTACCATATATGGATCAAAACCTATAACATTTCCGTCTCTAATTCCATCAGATAGAGTATATCTATGGATTTCATCTCCAAATATTGTTGGAGTTGTACTGTCTTTCTTTATGTTGACTTCTTGAATTGGAGTACCTGTAAAACCAAATAGTAAGGCATTTCTAAAAGTTTTCTTTATTGTTGTAAGCATTTCTCCAAAGGTAGACCTGTGACATTCATCAACAATAATCACCAATCTCTTTTTGGAAATATATCTAATATCATCAATTTTTAAAGCTTCTGAGTCTTCACTAATATTAGATAATTTTTGGATTGATGTAACTATAAGAGTATTATCATAGTCATTGCTTTTTAGCTTACTAATTAAAATATTTGTGTTTTCCGTGGCTTGTACTGATTCATCATCACTTTTAAACGCTCTGTATTCATTTAATGATTGTGTAGCAAGTTCTTTTCTATCTACAAGAAATATCACTTTATCAGCATCGTTTGAAGATGCAATAAGCTGAGCAGATTTAAAACTAGTCATAGTTTTACCAGACCCAGTGGTATGCCATACATGTCCGCCTAATTGTTTCCCATCAAACCATGTATTTTTAGCTACTTTCTCTGCAATTCCATTTGCAGCATAGTATTGATATGATCTCATTACTTTTAAAATACCATCACTAGAGTCAGCAACGGTATAAAAACCTATTAGCTGATGAGCCATAGGAATATTTAATAAATTAGCTATTACATCGGACCAATAATTAATTGGTTCATTATTAAAGTCGGCCCAGTGAAAATAAAAATCTTGATTGAATTTTCCTTCGCCAGGATTTGCAAAATAAACTGTTTCATCAGGTTGCATAGCTACAAATATTTGAACTAATGAAAATAATCCCTTAAAAATGCCCTCATGTGAATATTTTTCAATTTGATTATATGCCTGACTAACTTCGATTCCACTTTTCTTTAACTCTAAATGTATAACGGGCATACCATTAATAAGTAGCATCAAATCTCCTCTTCTATCATTTAAAATAGAAGACTTTGCTTTAAATTTAGGTTGGCTTACAATTTGATATCTGCTTTCTCCAAAGGCAATTTCCTGCTTATCATATATTTTTAGACTTACTTCCTTACCAAAATGTGATTTATCGTCTGGATTATCCCTCTTGATAGCTACGCTCTTACCGTTAATAAAGCCATTGAGTTTCGTAGGACTTTGAAGAGCAATAATCTGCTCCAAAATTTGATCCATTTCAGTTTTAGTTAAAGGAACGTCATTTAGCTTATCTATTTGCCTATTATTGTTAAAAAGTATATCTGCCCAGTTTTGTATAAGATCTTCTTCAGTCGGGTAGTAAATTACTTCTTCTTCCCATCCATACTTTATTAAAGTCTCAATAACCGCTTTCTCAAATTTAGCTTCCGTTTTGAATTGCACTCTTAACACCTCCTAGACAAACATCTTATCAAGTAATAAAGATTTAATATTTTTTAATTTTTCTAACTTAGCTTTGTTTAAGTCTATAAGTTTATCCAGTTTAGAAAAATATTCTCCTATGGCCTTTTGCTCTTCATAATCCTGAGAAACATATACTTCCAATTCTTTGAAATCGGGGTATTTTAAATTCCAATTATCTGAAGTGATTCCCTTTGAATGCATTTGGAACATGTGTATAATATCTGTCTTTTTAAATAAGTACGAAAAACATTTAGCATCAATTGCTTCATTAGCTCTAAGAACAGTATAGGCTGGACTCACTATGCCTTCAAAAGGTGAGTAACCACTCGCACCTTGCCACATTCTCATAGAGTTGTAGACAATATCTCCTACATAAACCTTTTTATATTTAGTCTTATTTTCATTAGAATTATTTATTCTGTCTAATTCAGAAAATTTCTTAATTCCACTATTAATCGTCACTGATAAAAGTTCACCATCAGGAAAACTCTCTATTCTTTCTGAAAAACAATCTCCTAACCTTCTCTTTTCCCATGCTCCACTAAAACCTTCAAATCTCATTTCGGGAATAGTCTCTCCTTCTTTTGGAAAAAGTTTATAAAGCATCGATTTTTTTAAATCGAGTAACTTTTCATACTTACTCTGATGAAGGGTGATAAGGTGGTCAAGGGCGGAGAAAAAGGATCCTACAAGTTCTTGTTCCCTCTCTTGTGGAACTAGAAGTTCTAGCTTTTCTAATACAGACTGACTTATATTTTTATTAGCACTATTTGTTGCCTGTGCCATTATCTGATTTCTTATTGTAGGAATTGAAAAGACATATCTCTTAAAATCATTATTTATTCCGCGTTCATCTCTAAATCTAATGATAAACCCGGAATATGTTGTATTCTTAAGATTTTTTGGAACAACAGCCGCTTCTCCAACTCCTTCAAGTTTTACTGATGAACGAACAAATAGAACATCTCCTTTCTTTAGATTATAGTCATGAATTTGGCTATCAGATGCTTCGGCAAGTTCTAGATTATTAACATCAATCATATTTTTCCCAAAAATATTTTGTAAATTTACAAAAGGAAACCCATGCCCCATTGCATCTTTAGAAAAGTTCATACCATTTTTTAACGAACCAACCTCTCCCAACTTACATTGTTCCCAAGAATCATTAAATCCTTCAAATCTTATTTTCGGTACATTATTATTTTTATTCATTTTATACCTCCAATAATTTTTGAAGTTCTTTTATTCCTGCTAAATCTTTTTCATTGCCCATTAGTTTATCAGACATGGAAATAAATTCTTCTTGAGTTTTATTTAAATTTTCTTCTATTTCAATAAATGTTTTTGCATACTTTTTATGCATAACTCTTATTTTTTCTTCAAGCGTAGCCAGAACATTTTGTCCCAATTCATCTAAACTAATTACAAGAGGAGCTATCCATTTTTTATAAAGCAATTCTAGAGATTTATCTTCGTCTAAGCTTTCTATTAAATCTTTTGTTTTTATATGGAGTTCTTCATTTTTGTTTTTTAGATTTGATTTTAATAAAGACTCTTCTTCGATTAATAAGACCACTCTTTGTAATTTACTTTCTAATGAGTCTTCTTCAAATTTAAAGGTCTGTTGAATTTTAGTTACTCTTTTATTTATTTCAGTCTTTGTGTAATTTCCACTTGCTCCTTTTTCCATCGTATTCCAATCAATACTAGCATTGTCTTCAATATATTTCTGTTTTTCCGCCTTTTTTGACAATTCAAGATATCCATTTAAAATCTTGATTTCTTCGGTTTCTATATCATCACAGGCTTCCTTCATATATTTTTTGGCTTCAGCATTCACAAAAGCACTATTATCCTCTTTTACATATTCTGCATTTTTTTCATCTTCTTCAAGAGAATCGATTATTTCTCCATATTCAGAAATTATTTCAGCAAGCCTGCTTTCTATTGATTTAATTTCATCTACTTCATCTTTTAATAGATTCTCTTGAACCAATTCAAAAGGTAATATTCTACCTCTCCATCCTTCTTGAATTTCAGGAACTTCTTCATCATCTTCCTTCTTCTTTTTTACGACCATATTAGGATCCACTAAATTGATGATTTCAAAGCCCTCATCTAGAATCATTTCGAGGTCAGCTTCTATAGTATTCCAGTTATTTGCAAATATTTGATATGCCTTATACTTTTCTACTAATTTTATTGTTTCTAATCTTTCAAAGATGTTTTTTACAATTTTTTCTCGTTCTTCTGCTATTTCAACATCTAAAATCCCATCTATCAAATCTTCTTTAAGATTTTCTTCAAAACCATTAAACGCTTCTTTGTATTTTTTGATATATTCATGAGATGATTTATGACCTTGTATTATATGATTTAACTCTTCAATATTTAAATCAAAGTATTCCCCATCTTTTGTTCTAAAAATTTCATCATCTAATCCTTTTAGTTCCTCCCAATAATCACTTAATTCCATTATTTCAGACTTTGGAATACCTCCAAACATGGTTGCATATAAGTCATATTTTTCTACAGGTTCTGAAGAATCAACATAACGAGGAATATTAAGATTGTATTCATTTTTTCTTATTTCATCTTTCGTAACTACCCTAGAATATTTTTCAATACTAATCCTATCTCTTATAGTGTCAGTTATTTTCCTTATATCACAATCTCTTAGCTTGTTACTCTTTCCTGATTTTTCAAATCCTTTTGATGCATCAATTATTAAAACATCATTATTCTCTTTGTTATGTTTTAAAACCATAATTATTGTAGGAATTCCTGTTCCAAAAAATACATTAGCAGGAAGCCCTATAATTGTATCTATTTTGTTTTTTTCTATCAGATTTTTTCTTATTTCACCTTCAGCATTTCCTCTAAATAATACTCCATGAGGTAATACAATTGTCATAATACCATCTGGTTTTAAATGATATAAATCATGGAGTAAGAATGCATAATCAGCCTTTCCTCTTGGCGCTACACCATAAAATTTATACCTTGGGTCATGCTCTTTGTTTTTAGGTGACCATTTTTGAGAATATGGTGGATTTGAAACAACTGCATCTACTTTTAAAAGATTGTAAGTACTGTCTTTTCTATCATCTTCAAAAAATGGCCAATCATCTTCTAATGTATCTCCATTTCTTACATTGATATTAGCTGGTTTAATATCTCTCATAACTAAATTCATACGAGTTAAGTTATAAGTATTTTCTTTTAACTCTTGAGCATAATAATCTATTTTATTATCACTATCTAAATATCTGCACATTGCTTTCCCAATATTAATTAGCAAAGAACCACTTCCAGATGTTGGATCATAAATTTGAATTTTATCCCTATCTTTTAACTCCTCAGCAATTATCTCTGACATTAAAACAGAAACCTCATGCGGAGTATAAAATTCGCCCGCTTTCTTTCCTGCATTAGCTGCAAACATAGAAATAAGGTATTCATATACAAAGCCCAATATATCATAGTCTTGACTTCCGTCCATAGGAATTCTTTTTATTAAATTTAGTAGTGACCTAGCTGCTTTAGTTTGTTTCGCAGCATTCTCACCCAACTTAGAAAGACCGCTGCTTAAAGTCTTAAATATATTTTCAAATACCTTTTTGTATACACTATCGATGTTTCGATCAAAGGCAGATAAAGCATCTCTCACATCGGCAATTTCAAAATCTCCACCTTTAGATAACCACGTTGAATATAAATCTTTATAGGCGATAAAATACCCTAAATTTTTCCTTACAAATTCTACATATTTTTCATCAGCTTCAGTTATTTTCTCTATATCACCTTGAGATAATCCCTGATTCTTAAAGAACCTCAATTCTTTATCCGATAGATACTTATAAAAAATAAATCCTAAAATAAAATCTTTATATTCACTTGCCTCTATTTTTGAACGCATCTGATTCGCGGACTCCCAAATCGTAGATGCTAACTGTTGTTTATCCATATTTAAATATCTCCTTAACTATATATCTTTTAAATCTGTACCTAACTCTAAAAGCTTATTGTATTTATCAATAGAAATAATTACTGCGATTGACTTCCCGTGTTTCAGTACCAACGCCGTTTCATCTTCCTCAGAAATGTGTCTGATTATCTTTGACGCTTGTCCTCTATTAAATTCCGCTATGTTATATAAAGTTTTTTCCTTTATAGGCTCTTTATTCTTTCTCAAAAGGGACACCTCTCTTTCTCCTATTTTCACACTTATATTATATCATAATATAATTATTATTACAATATTTTTTTATATTGTAATAGTAATTATTTTTATAATTATATTATATATGATAATTACCTTATTATCAGCATTAGTGCGAATTTATAAATCTTTATAAATCATAAAAAAGAAGACTTATTTATAGCCACAAATAACATTTACCTATGGCACTAAAATAAGCCTATAATATCGACATTTAATTTACTTTGTGAGTGCAATGAGTTTACTTTAATACATCACTATATATTTTGCTTTCTCTGCTCCAAAAACCTAAAATAAACTCTGACCGCATACTTCACATTTGACTTTACATCATCATCCAACCTCTTATACTTTGACTTAGTTTCAAGTTTCTCAATATACCTTTCACAATCACTTATCTTACAAATGCTATGAGCAAGTCTAGTTCTTTTTCTAATGCTTTTCTGAGTCGATTCAGATAGACCACTTTCTTCTTTTAGCCATTTAACAAACTCATCAAAATGCTCCGGTTCTGGTCTTATGCTTTTATTTCCATAGTTATGTGAATTATCTTGTCTTACACCTTTTACTCTTGTTTTTCCAGTTCCAAATATATGGCCTTTTGCTTTGCTACTATCAATAAATAAAAAGGTAGCATCATGGCTTTTTTTAACCTTGATGCTATCAATTATATTCTCTAGTATTTGATAATTCCCTATAAAATCAACACTCATTTCCTTTATTATCTTATTTATCTTTCTGCTTGTAATACCAGTAATCTTGCTGACATAAGTAATTATATCTTTTCTAGCTGAAAGAACTTCAAGTGCAGCAACATTTATAGCTTGATGAACATTATCATCATAGGGGTGTCTCATTACACATTTATTGTTTTTGCTGTATTTGTTTCTACATCTCCAAGCCCATCTACCACCATCCAAATCCGGATGAATTTTAAAGCGACCAAAGTACTCACCACACTTAGCACAGATAATTTTATCCCCTAAATGAAAAACTCTTATTGTTACATTGTTACTCATTGTTCTTTGAACATAGTCGTGGATTCTCTTAGGAATAATTGCTTGATGGTCATTTTCTACATAGTACATTGGAAGTTCACCTTCATTCTTTTTCTTCTTTTTAGTCATGAAATCCACAGTAAAAGATTTCTGTAATAGAGCATCCCCTTTGTATTTTTCATTGGTTAATATTGATTTTATATTTTGATGATTCCAACTATCAGTTCCTCCCGGAGACTTAATGTTATAAAATTCACGCGTATTTTTTATCTCACTAAATGTAAATCCTAAAATAAACAGAGAATAAATATATTCAACTATTCTAGCTTCTTTCTCATTGACAACAAGTTCTCCATTTTCTCCCCTGTCATATCCTAAAAATCTTTCAAATGGAATTGTCACTTTACCATCAGCAAATTTTTTTCGCTGTCCCCATGTACAGTTTTCTGAAATAGACCTAGATTCCTCTTGAGCAAAACTGGACATGAGAGTTAAAATAAACTCGCTCTTGCTATCTAAAGTATGAATGTTTTCCTTCTGAAAAAATACGCCTATTCCTTCCCTCTTCAGTTTTCTAATTGTGCTGATGGTATCTACAGTATTTCTTACGAATCGGCTTATTGATTTTGTGACGATTAAATCTACATTCCCATCAAGTGCCTCTTTCACGAGATTATTAAAACCATCTCTATTCTTTTTACTAAATCCAGAAATTCCATCGTCATAATATAGCTCAATATACTCCAATTCCAGATTGTTTTGAATATATTTCAAAAAGTAATCTTTCTGTGCTTCTAAGCTGTTATGTTGTTCATCTTTTTCTATCGTCACTCCGGCATTAGTGTTGGCGGATCATATTTCTCTTTTACCTCGGTACTTGCGTCTATCCACTTTTCTTCATCTATTAATTCTCTGAAATACAAATAGTCCAGTAACAATTTACAAAGGCTGTAATCCATCCCATCTTTTATTATTTGTTTTACTTCTCTCACTTCAATGACCTCCCTGGCTAATATACATCACTCTTTAAGCCAGATAAGTCAAGCTATATCAAGACACACCCCCTTTTATTTTATTGACACCCTCGCAACACAAATTGACACACCTAAAATAAAAAAATCTAGCCTTCTAATGAGCTAGAACAACGATTATTTTTATTCGATTTTTGCTTTTTCTTAAAGGCTTTATTTTAAGCACTTTGAATAATATAAAGTGTAGGTTTTTGTATCATTTTGGAGAAAATCATATCAATATATATATAATATCTATCGCTTCTTTATGAGTATAGTTCAATACCGATAATGAATGAAAGTTTTCTCCTTCAATCAAAATATTATCTTACCCACCATTATCAATTTTTTTGCTTTCTTCTTCTTTTAAAACTGGTATTAGTTTATTACAATCAACAATCACTTGTTCAGGCACTTTTTCAGCATCCCATACTAATCCATACTTACCACTATGTTCTTCATTTAAATTATTTATATATTCAATAAGTTCTTTTTTAGACATATTTTCAAAATTCATAACTACTCCTCCAAGTCATTAATTTATATTAGTATTTTTTCTCTTAATATTTAAAATATTTGTAATTGTTTATATCAATTTTGGTAATTAAGTTTTGTCAATTACAGTATCATATATCAGTTTAATAAATCCATCACATTGGATATATTTTATCATTTTATAGCGATATATTCAACAAATCCTATAAAGTCTCACTAATATTTTTGTCAATTTTAAATTATATGTAAATTTCATATAAATTACTAATTAAAAAATCTATTCTTGTAATTAAAAACATAAAATTAGTTAACAAAAAAACTCCACCATTTTGGTGGAGTTTTTTTGTGTCTATTTATTCAACAAGTCCGGTTTAAATGTCGGAACCATATCTTTTAAGATGTCTGTAATCTCTTTTTTATCTAGAGTGTTTTTAACTTTTTCAAGTCTTTCAAGTCCATCTTTTAGGGCTTCTACATTATGAACTATCGGTTTTTCTATAAATATTTTTTCGTAGTCAGTTGCAACTGAATTTTCCATATTTAATAGTAATTCTTCATAAAGTTTTTCGCCAGGTCTAAGTCCTGTAATCTTTATGTCAATATCTTTATAAGGTTCATAACCTGAAAGTCTGATAAGGTTCTTTGCCAAGTCAAGAATTTTAACTGGCTCACCCATATCAAGTATAAAGATTTCTCCCCCTTTAGCTATTGCTCCTGCTTGTAATACAAGTTGGCAAGCTTCAGGAATAGTCATAAAGTATCTTATTATGTCTTCGTGAGTAACTGTAACAGGTCCACCTTCTTTAATTTGATTTATGAAAAGTGGAATTACAGAGCCATTTGAGCCCAAAACATTTCCAAATCTAACTGCAACAAATTCTGTTTTAGATTTTTCATTATATGTTTGAACTAACATTTCGCAAATTCTCTTTGTAGTTCCCATTACAGATGTCGGATTTACAGCCTTATCTGTTGAAATTAAAACGAATCTTGAAACATTATTTTTATCACAAGCTCTTATAACATTTAATGTTCCAAAAACATTGTTTTTAATTGCAGAAGTTGAGCTATTTTCCATAAGTGGAACATGTTTGTGAGCAGCTGCGTGGAAAACTACATCTGGTTTATATTTTCCAAATATAATATCCATTCTTTCAGCATCTCTAATTGATTCTATTTCTACAACTAGGTCTAAGTCCTTGTAATGTCTTACAAGCTCCATTTGAATTTCATAAGCATTATTTTCATAGATGTCTAAAATTATCAATTTCTTTGGATTAAATTTCGCTATTTGTCTACAAAGCTCGGAGCCGATTGAACCTCCTCCACCTGTTACTAATACAGTTTTATCTTTTAAGAAACCATTTAGCACTTCTTGGTCTAACTTAACTTCATCACGTCCAAGTAAATCTCCAATTTCAACATCTCTTAAATCTCTAATATTTAATTTTTGATCATCTATTAATTCATACATTCCAGGTATAATTTTTATCTTCATAGAAAGTTTTGAGCATATATCTGAAATGTCTTTTTGAATTTCTCTATTTGCTGATGGCATTGCTAAAATAACTTCATCTATTCTGTAATTACTTATGGCAGAAATTATCTTTTCTTTTCCACCAACTACAGGAATACCAAGTATTTCAGTTCCCATTTTGTTTTTATCATCGTCAATAAAGGCTACAACTTTATATCCTAATTCCTTATGTTTTTTAAGTTCATTAAGAACTAAAACTCCAGCATCTCCAGCTCCTATGATTAAAACTCTTTTAAGTCTATCCACAGGAATTGAAAAAACTAAATTTTTTCTAGCTTTTGAAAGATATCTTGTGCCTGTAACAAAAAATACATCTATTACAAATACAAGTGCCATAACACTTCTAGGAAATCCTACGCTCATTGAGATTAAAAATCCAGCTGTTAGAACATTTGCAACAACTATTGCCATAAATATTCTAAACAACTCTTTAAAATCAGCATATCTCCACATTATTCTATATAGACCAAACAGAGCAAATACTACAATTTTAGTTAAAACTATAGGAATTATCCATTTCATATACATTTCCCAGTAACGTGTAGGAATTTGCCAATCAAATTTTAATAAAAATCCCAAATAGTAACAAAGATTTATAACAATAATATCTAATATTACTAAAAATATTTTTCTGGTCATTATTATTCTCCCATTTTAAAATCTGAAGAAACTAAATCTTTCAAGTACTCTTTTATAGAATCTCTATTTGCTTCATCTTTCAAGCCATATTCAATACTTGCAATCAGAACTCCAACTTTATTTCCAACGTCATAAGTTTTTCCGTCAAATTTATAGCCTAATAAATCTCCCTTTAAAGTCAATTCATTTAATGAGTCTGTAAATTGTATTTCTCCATTTTTACCCGCTTTTTGATTTTCAAGAATATCAAATATTTCATTTTTCACAATGTATCTCCCAACCATTGCTAAATTTGAATTTGTTTCATCAATATTAGGTTTTTCAATAAGTCTTGTAGAGTCAAAAACATTTTTTTCTATCTCTTTACCTTCTAAAATTCCATAATTTCGTCTTTTTTCATCAGGTACATATTCAACTCCTACAACTGTCTTTTCGTATTTATTATAGATATCTACAAGTTCTTTTGAACAAGAACTATCTTTGCAATCAATAATCACATCGCCTAAAACAACACAGAAGTCTTCTCCATTTACAGCTTCCTTTGCACAAAGAATAGCATGACCTAATCCTTTTTGTTCTTTTTGAATTATAAAACTAATCTTACATTTTAATATTTTTTCCAAAGCTTTAATATCTTTTTCCAAAACATTACCTGAATTTTTAACTCTTGAATCAATTTCAGAATTAAAATGCTTGTCAATTGTAAAATAATCTTCATTTACAATAAGAATTACTTCATCAATCCCAGCTTCCACAACTTCTTCAATTACATATTGTAAAGTAGGTTTATCAAAAATCGGCAACATTGCCTTTGGAACACCCTTAGTTGCAGGAAACATTCTTGTTGCAAGTCCAGCAGTTGGAATAACGACTTTTTTTATCTTCATAATTACACCAATGCCTTTAAATTTTCAATTATATAATCAACTTGTTCATCTGTTAATAAAGTATGAAGTGGCAAAGTGATTTGTGACTTATAATTATTATAAGCATTTGGATAATCTTTAATATCAAAACCTAAATTTTTATAAGCTGTATGCATTGGTAATGGCTTATAGTGAACATTTGTCGCAATTCCTTTTTCAGCCATTTTTACAATGATTTCATTTCTTTCTTCTTCACTTGCACCTTCAATATTTACAATATAAAGATGACAGCAAGATTTTTTATCCTCTTCAAAATGAACAAAAGGCTTTACTCTTGTTCCTTCAAATCCCTTATTATATCTTTCTACAATTTCAAAACGTCTTTTCAAAAGATCAGGATATCTCTTTAATTGAGCTAGACCGATTCCAGAAGCAATATCAGTTAAATTGCATTTGAAATTTGGAGCAACAATATCATATTCCCAAGAACCAAGTTGCGTTTTTGAAAGAGCATCCTTTGATTGTCCGTGTAAAGATAAAAGTTGAAATTCTTTGTAAATTTCATCATCATCTAAACCTAAAGCTCTATTCCAAGTAACTGAGCCTCCCTCAGCTACAGTAAAGTTTTTAACTGCATGGAAAGAGAAACAAGTAAAGTCTGCAACGCTTCCACTTGGTTTACCCTTATATTCAGCTCCAAGTGAATGAGCAGCATCAGCCATAACTACAACTCTACCTATTTTTTCTTGTAATTTATTATTTGGTTTAAATAATGATTTTTTTCTTTCTACAATTTCAAAAATTTCATCATATTTGCAAGGCTTTCCTGCTAAATCAACAGGAATAATTACCTTTGTCTTTTCTGTGATGGCATTTTCTAAAGCTTCTAAGTCCATAAACTTATCTTCTTTATTAGTATCAACTAAGATAATTTTTGCACCAACATGGTCAATAACACTCGCAGATGCAGAATAAGTATATGCACAAGTAATAACTTCATCTCCAGCTCCAACTCCAAGCACTCTCAAAGTAAGCTCCATAGCTGCAGTTGCAGAATTTAAACAAACAGTCTTATCTGTATTTGTAAAAACAGAAAGCTCTTGTTCTAATCTTTTTGTCTTTGGGCCAGTTGTTATCCAACCTGATTTTAAAGTATCAACCACTTCATCAATCTCTAATTGAGTAATATCTGGCGGAGAAAATTCTATTCTCATATAATCACTATCCTATCTATTATTATTATTGTTGTTACTATTATTTTCGTTTTTCTTATCTGCATCAGTTGTTACATCAGCGCTTTCATCAGTTTTTTCTAAATCTGCATTCTTTCTTTTATCAATAACAGCGCCTTTTCCTGATTTAATATTATTAATTAAAGATTCCTTATCTGCTTCATCAACAATAATATACTCAACACTTTCAACTTTTTCTTGGTTCTTATTATTGTCAATAACTACTTTTCCAGTATGGAAACTTTGACAACCAACAAAAGAAAGGCAAACTAAACAAATTGGTAATAAATTTTTCTTTTTCATAATGAACTCCTATTCGCTATCCTTTTCAACAACAGGTTTCATAGTTGGGAAAAGTAAAACATCTCTTATTGTATCTTGATTAGTTAAGTACATAATAAGTCTATCAACACCAATTCCCATACCACCAGTTGGAGGAAGACCAATTTCAAGCGCATTGATGAAATCATAATCCATCATTTGAGCTTCTTCATCTCCATTTTCTCTAGCTTCAACTTGTTTTAAAAATCTTTGTTTTTGATCAATAGCATCATTTAATTCACTAAACGCATTTGCGATTTCTCCACAATTAACAAAAGCTTCAAATCTTTGAGTATATCTCTTGTCCTTAGGATCTCTCTTAGCAAGTGGACTGATTTCAACAGGATGCTTAGTAACAAAAGTAGGTTGAACCATATATTCTTCACAGAACTCTTCAAAGAATAGAGAAATAATTTCTCCTCTTGTAGTATTTTCTTTAACTTCAATTTTCTTTTCAATAGCAATCTTTCTTGCTTCTTCATCAGTTAAAATAGTTTCAAAGTCAACTCCTGCATATTCCTTAACAGCATCAACCATTGAAATTCTTCTCCAAGGTGGTTTAAAGTCTATAACTTTACCTTGTAATTCTATTTCTGCTTTTCCAATAACTTCCATGCAAACAGTATAAACCATTTCTTCACAAAGAGTCATCATTTCTTCATAATCAACATAAGCTTGATATAATTCAATTGCAGTATATTCAGGGTTATGAAGTTTATCCATACCTTCATTTCTGAACATTCTTCCCATTTCATAAACTTTATCAAAACCACCAACGATTAATCTCTTTAAATATAATTCATTAGCAATTCTTAAATACATATCAATATCTAAAGTATTATGATGAGTGATAAAAGGTCTAGCATTAGCTCCACCAGCAATTGTATTTAAAATTGGAGTTTCAACTTCTAAAAATCCTCTACTATCAAGATATTTTCTAATAGCAGAAATAATTTTACTTCTCATTACAAAAACATCTTTAATTTCTGGATTTACAATTAAGTCAACATATCTTTGTCTATATCTTAAATCAACATCTTTTAAACCATGGAATTTTTCTGGTAAAAGTTGTAAAGATTTTGTAAGTAAAACAACCTTTGAACTTCTAATTGAGATTTCTCCAGCATGAGTTGTGAAAACTTCACCTTCAACACCAACAATATCTCCTAAATCCAAAGTTTTAACTTCTTCATAACTTTCACCTAAAACATCAAGCTTATTAAAAAGTTGAATTCTTCCAGAAAAGTCTTGTAAGTCCATGAAACAAACTTTTCCATGTCCTCTCTTAGTCATAATACGACCAGCAAGTCTTACAACTTTTCCTTCGTAATTATCATAATTATCTTTAATTTCTTTTGAGTAAATTGCACCTTCAAATTTTTCAATTTCATGCGGATCTTTACCAGCATCTACCAAGTCTTGTAACTTTTGTCTTCTAACTAAGAGCATTTCATTTAAATTTTGTTCTTCCACAATATCACTCCTTAATTTCTCTTAATACTGTCTATTTTGTATTCAACAACATTGCCATTTGGTAATTGTACTTGAACTTTAGTGCCTTTTTTCTTACCTAAAATAGCTCTACCAACAGGAGATTCATTTGAAATCTTTCCTTCAAGAGGATTACTTTCAGCAGAACCAACAATTGTATATTCTATTTTTTTCTTAGTTGCAACTTGAACTAGAGTAACAGTAGCTCCTACATTAACAGTTTTAGTATCAAGTTCAACTTCATCAATAATCTTTGCATTAGCAATCATATTATCAAGTTTAATGATTTTTTCTTCTATTTGAGCTTGTTCATTCTTAGCTTCATCATATTCAGAGTTTTCAGAAAGGTCTCCAAAATCTCTTGCAATCTTTATTTTCTCTGCTATTTCTTTTCTCTTAACAGTTTTTAATTCTTCTAATTCTAATTCTAATTTTTTTAAGCCTTCGGCTGTTAAAAATATTTCTTTTTCGTCCATAGTATCTCTCCTTAAAAATTTACATTACTATTCGTATAATTATACTAAATACAGATAAAAAAGTCAATGTAACAATGGTATTTGCATATAAACAAGCACAATAAATATTATTTATAATTATTTAGAAAAATACTTGACTAAAGCAAAATAAAATGCTATGATATAGTTGAAATTATAGTAGAGTGTTACTATAATAAATATTATACTTTATTATAATTTCATAAATATTTATTTGCTAGGAGGAGTGTTATGACTAAGCTAAAAAAATTTATATGTTTATTGTTAGTTTCTTTTATGTTGTGTTCATGTGGTTCTTCTGCTGCACTAAAAAAACTGGAAAACAAAGTTTTTGATGGTGAAAAAGGAGGCCAGATAGTAATCATCAAGGAGGAATCAAAAGCTCCTAGACTGATGTTTCAAGGACCAAGTCCGATAAATCCGAATTCAACACCTGAACAAATTGAAAAAGATAGAGATAAATACGAAAAAAGTATTCCAAAAGAATATACTGATGTAAAAATCGAAGAAAAAGATGGCAAAAAGTATATTGTTGCAAAAGATTTTAAATACAAATTAGTAATTGTAGATGACAATACTATTCTTGATGAAGAAGACAATATGAATTACAGATGCCTTGCAGATTTATACAAAGTTGATAATAAAAAATAAGAATTGACTAAACTCCACTTTCGTGGAGTTTTTTATTTCTTTCAGAAATACTATTGCTTGTAAACAGGCAATAGTTGAGATCTCCAGATTAATTGTATCTAACGATACAATTATCCCGTCAGACCTACTTTTGTTTCACTCATTTCAGTTGAAATGTTGTTATGGGATTTTCTTTTCAAAATGCTATGACGTCAATTATTTTGCTTTATATGATATATTAAAATACAATGGGTATTAAAATTTTCTACTTTTTTTCTACTACGTTTATAAAGTTGATTTAGTACATGAAAAAAAGACTTAAAACATCCCTATGCTTTAATTCATTTTATTGTTGACTAAATAACACCTTATATCATATTAATTAAAGTAATATGTGATTTTATTGGAAAATTATTTTAGAAATTGTAATTTTTATGTTTAAAAATACAAATTAAAGGTATATATATACTGTGTGGTAGTTTTCAAGATAATAAACTCCTCCCATAAGTTTTCCTTTTCTTTACTGCCACACGTACATATGCCAGCAAAGCTTTTGTTCTTTATAATCCTCCCATTATAGATAAATGCAAATTTCTCTGCTGTCATATTAAAATGTAAATTAAAAAGATGGATGCTATTGCAACCATCTTTTTTATTTTTTGAATTTATTACAATAAAAAAGCGTAGATATTTCTACGCTTATTTTTTATGTTTAATTCTAACCTAATCTTTGTTTTGCATCTGAAGCTCTTCTTAATGCTTGTCCAGCATAGTTGATTGCAAGCATTAGCACAAGTACTAACATTGATGCAGGGAACCAAATATACATTCTATCTCTTAAGATTGTTGGGTCTAACGCCTGATTGATAAGAGTTCCAAGTGATGGTACTCCTGGTGGTAAACCGAATCCAAGGAATGTAAGTCCGATTTCAATACCCATATTACCAGCTAAGTCTAAGATAGCACTGATGATAAGAATTGAACTAATATTTGGTAAAATTCCTCCAAACATTATCTTCCATGATGGTGTTCCCATTGTCTTAGATGCGCTTATATAATCACGTCTTCCTTCAGAAAGAGCTTTTGATCTTACAAGTCTTGCAATACCTGTCCAATAGAATACACTCATGATAAATACGAATGTAACCATATCATATTTTGGAACTAATGTTACGAATACAATGATAAGCATAAGTGTTGGTAATACTTGGATAAAGTCGATAATTCTCATGATGATATTATCTACGATACCACCGTAGAATCCGATGATTAAACCAACAATAATACCTATTACATTAGTTAATACTGTTACAGAAGCCCCAATTATGATTGAGTTTCTAGTTCCGATGAAAAGTTGTCCTAGAAGTGATCTACCACCTTGGTCAGTTCCTAAAACATATCCGCCTTCGCCAGGTCTTAGGAATGAATCCATTAGGTTAACTTTCATTACTTCTTTTACATCGAAGAACATACTTCCTATAAATACTGTTAAAATTATTAATGTTAAAACTACAAGTGAAAATGTTGCTAATTTATCTTTTTTAAATTCTCTAACAATTACTTTAAAAGCACTTGGAGTTATATGTTCATTATGTTGGGAAGCATCTTTTTGCATTTCTTTTTTTCTACTCATTTTATCACTCCCCCTATTACTCTATTCTGATTCTTGGATCAACTATACTCATAATGATGTCTGATAATAAACTTCCTAATAGAGTTAAGAATCCAAAAATCATAATTAAAACTGTTAATACTGAATAATCTCTTGATTGAATAGCTTCCATGAATAACTTACCCATTCCTGGATATCCAAAGATTGTTTCCATAAATACTGAACCTGAGATAAGTCCTGTTAATGTAAAACCAAAGAATGCAGCAATTGGTAAAATTGAGTTTCTAAAGATATGATGTGAATAAACTTTATCAATAGGTACTCCCTTACTTCTTGCAGTTCTTACATAGTCTGAACCTTTAGCATCAATAACTTCGTTTCTTAAGTATTGAACAGTTCCTGTTGTAGCTATTAAAGCATAACATATTGCTGGTAAAAGCATATGTCTTAAT
Source organism: Parvimonas micra (assembly GCF_021300775.1). Lineage (GTDB taxonomy): Bacteria > Bacillota > Clostridia > Tissierellales > Peptoniphilaceae > Parvimonas. The sequence continues at coordinate 145,885 of NZ_JAJTJP010000002.1, read as the reverse complement.
CTACTAATTACATAAGCGAAGCCTTTTACACCTGCATCAACAGAGCCTGATGATGGGAATATGTGTAATGTGTATGAGAATAATAGTATCATCAATAAGTAGAAGATAAAGCCTGGTATCGCATAAGTTACAAAGTTATATAATGTAACTGCTTTATCAAACTTACTTCCGCTGTATCTACCTGATAACACACCAAGTGGTAATGCTATTATATAAAGGAAAGTTACACAAAGTAATGATAACCAGAATGTGTTTCCAACTCTTTGTCCTAAAAGGTCAGATACTGGTACTTTAAATCCATAACTAATACCAAAATCACCTTTAAGCATGTTAGTTACCCATCTAGCATATTGTTTGTACCATGGATCATAAAATCCATATTTAATTCTTAAAGCTTCTATTTGTTTAGGGTCTGTGTTAGGATTGATTTGTCCTGTAAATGGATCCCCTGGCATTAATTTAGCCAAAATAAATACTAAAATACTTAATATTATTAATTGAGGTATCATTAGAAGAAATCTTCTTAATACGGTTTTCCACATATTATTTTACCTCCTTTTTTGCTACATAGTGAGTATCTGTAAGTTTAACTAAATCATATACTCTACCTTTTTCATTGTAATATTCTTTTTCTAATTCTTTATATTCTTTTTCTACTTTAATTCTATTTGCGATTAATTGTTCTTTTAATCTTGGATCTGTTTCTGGAATCGCAGCAATTAATCTCTTAGTGTAGATATGTTGTGGATTTTTATAGATATCTTCCTTTGTTCCTTTTTCAACAAGTCTTCCTCTGTACATGATGTTAATGTAGTCACACATGTGTTTTACAACACCAAGGTCGTGAGAAATGAAAAGGTATGATAATCCCATATCTTTTTGAATTTTTTTCATGAAGTTCAATACTTGCGCTTGAACTGAAAGGTCAAGAGCTGAAACTGGTTCGTCAGCAATGATAAGTCTAGGATTTAAACTTATTGCTCTAGCAACACCGATTCTTTGTCTTTGACCACCAGAAAATTCGAATGAATATTTATATAGCGCATCTTCTGGCATACCAACTATATCTAAAAGTTCTAAAACTTTCTTTCTTTCTTCTTTAACAGTCATTTTTCCGAAGTTTCTAAGAGGTTCAGATATAATATCAATAACTCTTTTCTTAGGGTCCAAACTTGCCATATTATCTTGGAATATCATTTGAACATCTCTAGTAAAAGCTTTATCTTTTCTAACCATTCTTTTAGTAAGAGGTTTTCCATCGAAAATAATTTGTCCACTTGTAATTTTTTCTAGACCGATTATAGATTTACCGATAGTACTCTTACCACTACCACTTTCTCCGATAAGTCCGTAAGTTTTTCCTTTTTCGATTTCCATATCAACACCGTCAACAGCTAAAACATGGTCAACTATTTTATTGAAAAAGCCACCTCTTATTGGATAGTGAACCTTAAGGTCTTTAATTTCTAAAAAGCTCATTAATTATCCCCCTTTGCTTCGAATTGGAAGTTCTTATAACAAGTACATCTTACGAAATGTCCAGGTCCAACTTCATGCATTGTAGGTTCTTCTTCATGTTCTTCATCTTTAACCCAAGGAATTCTAGCTTTAAATCTACATCCTTGTCTTGGTAAGTTCTTTAATGAAGGAACCATACCTTGAATTACATATAAATCTTCATCATCTGCATCCATTTGAGGAATACTGTTCAATAAACTTCTAGTGTATGGGTGTTTTGCATTTGTAAATAGTTCTAAAACAGGTGCTTCTTCTACTATTTGTCCAGCATACATTACACAAACTCTATCAGCAAGTTGAGCAACAACTCCTAAATCGTGAGTGATTAGAATAATTCCAGCATTAATTTCTTTTTGAATTTGAACTAAAAGGTCTAAGATTTGTGCTTGAATTGTTACGTCAAGAGCAGTTGTTGGTTCATCTGCTATGATAATCTTAGGTTTACAAGCAAGAGCGATAGCTATTATAACTCTTTGTCTCATACCACCTGATAATTCATGTGGATATTGTCTAGCAACACGAGGAGGATTAGGAATACCTACTTGTTCGATTAATTCTAAAACTCTAGCTTTTCTTTCTTCAGCATTCATTTTTGTATGATAAATCAAACCTTCCTCGATTTGTTTTCCTATTCTTTGTAAAGGATTCAAAGATGAAAGTGGATCTTGGAAAATCATTCCAATACCTTCTCCTCTGATTTCATTAAATTCTTTTTCTGACAAACCTACTAAATTCTTTCCTTCAAACAGAATTTCACCTGTTGAACGAGTGTAGTTTGGATTATGTAAACCCATAATTGTAGTAGCTAAAGTCGATTTACCACATCCACTCTCACCTACTATAGCTAGTATTTCATCAGAGAATAATTTCATATTAACGCCATCAACTGCGTCAAAATAATCATCACGGATTCTAAAACTTGTGTGTAAATCTTTAATTTCCAAAAGTAATTCCTTTTGATCCATTGATTTCTCCCCCTAACTCTCTGTTTTGGTCTTATTCTCTATAAAATCATAAATACACTTGCTTAAGTTTAAAAACTAAAATAAAAGGAATAAAAACATTGAAAAACAATTCCTTACTAGTAATAAAAATCAATATAATAATCAACCAATTTTCATTAATAAATGTACCTATGTTATAAATTCAATTATAATTATACAATATCTAGAAGGAATAATCAAGTATATTGAAAACATTTTTAAAGTTTAATGTTCCTATTGTTAGGCTTTTTTGATAATGTATAATTATTCATTTTTTGTAATTTTTTTCGAAATTAATACATTTTTATATAATATAACTATCAGCTTTACCTCATTGCACCTTTGTAATATTCTATGTTAAGTATAATTCAATTAATATCAATCTATTCTAACTTATGAAAAATAAACTTGAATAATTTTTCAGATTGTAAAAAAATAATCAAAGTTAAATAAAAAAATTTTTTAATCCATAAGAATTTTTTATGAAATTCCTTTCTGATTTTTGTAAATTATAAACAAAAAAGACATCTTTTAGATGTCTTTTTTATTTTTCTACGATTTCAATTTTATCTTCTGCTTTTATCTTTCCACCTTTTAAAACTTTTGTGAAAATCCCTTCTCTTGGCATTACACAATCTCCAACTATATGCCTTATTTCACAACCATGATGACATTCTTTTCCAATTTGTGTAACTTCAAGTGTGCATTCTCCAACCTTTAAAATTGTTCCTATTGGTAATTCGTATAGAACAATGCCTTCTGTTAAGATATTTTCTGCAAAATCTCCAGCTGAAAGTGTTGGTAATTTTTCTTTCATAGCTTCCATACTTTCAACTCCAAGTAAACTTACTTGTCTGTGCCATTTTCCGGCATGAGCATCTCCTTCTATTCCGTAATCTTCTATTAAATTTATGTACTCTACTGGATGCTTCTTAACGCCTTTTTTCTCACTAATACTAACTGATAAAACTCTCATTATTTTTCCCTCACAAAATCTCCGCTTTTACCACCAGATTTTTCTAATAATTTAATTTCTGTAATTTCAATATCTCTTTGAACAGCTTTACACATATCGTAAATAGTTAGAGCAGCGATTGAAACGGCAGATAGTGCTTCCATTTCAACACCTGTTTCTCCAACACATTTAGTTGTTCCGATTATCTCTATTTCAAAGTCTTCATGATTCATATTAAACTCAATATCAACGCCTACTAAATTTATAGGATGACACATTGGAATTATTTCTGAAGTCTTTTTTGCTCCCATAATTCCTGCAACTTGAGAAACAGCTAACACATCACCTTTTTTAGCTTTTCCATTTACAATGATATTAAAAGTTTCTTCATTTAGTTTTACTTTTGCAAAAGCCTTAGCAATTCTTTTTGTCTTTTCTTTTTCTCCGACATCAACCATTTTTGCACGGCCTTGTTCATTAATATGAGTTAAAACTTTTTCTTCCATTTTAACCTCCAATTTTATTCATATCTCTTGCACTTTCACTTTTACCTTCTTCAAGATGATGTTTTTCAGGTTTATCAAAAATCCCTCTTTTAAAAACTTCTTCAAGTTCTTCTCCGCTTAATCCTTTAAGATTAATTTCATCTTTTGAATGCAAGCAAGGTTTAAGTTTCCCGTCACTTGTTAATCTAATACGATTACAATCTGAACAGAATGAACAGCTTATCGGACTTATAAGTCCAATTTTTCCCTTTTGTCCTTTTATTTTATAGATTTTTGCAACACCAGAAACACCGTCAAACTCTAATTTCGGAACTTTTTCTAAAACAATTTTGTTTGAAACAAATTTATCCTTAGACCAATTTGCAGTTTCTCCAATTTGCATAAGCTCTATAAAACGTACTTCTAAATCATAGTCATTAGCTAATTTTACGAAATTTTCTATTTCATCATCATTAAATCCACCGATTAAAACAACATTTAACTTAACTTTAAAGCCCTTTTCAATAGCATAAAATAGACTTTCCATAGTTTTGTCAAAATCATTTCTTCGGGTTATATCATTGTACTTTTCTTTTACCAATGTGTCAAGACTAAAATTTATTCTTTTAACTTTATTTTCAAAAAGATCATCTGCCATATTTTTTAAATGAACACCATTTGTTGTTATAGCAATATCTTCAATCTGTTCAATTTTTGAAATCTCTTTACATAAATGAATAAAACCACGGCGAACCAAAGGCTCTCCGCCAGTTAATCTAATTTTTGTTATTCCGTTTTTAGCAGCAACATTTACTATCTCAACAATTTCCTCCAAAGATAGAATATCGCTATGACAAAGACTTTCTACACCACTTTCTGGCATACAGTATTTGCATCTTAGATTACATAAATCGGTAACTGAAATTCTTAAGTAGGTTATATCTCTACCAAATCTATCTTTCATATAATCTCCTATCGATTTTTAATGTAATTAATTATTTTCTACCATTAAAATTAAATCCTCTTTTCTCATTGTGATAAAAAGATTTTCTCTATTCTCTACTTTTTTCAAAATATGCTTATCAACTTCAATTCTAATCGAATTTTTTGCATCTTTTTTTCTAACTAGTATTATGTAAGTAAAAACATCTTCTACAACTCTTTCAACTTCAACCGCAAAAGAATTTTCATCTGATTTTTCTAATTCAATTAGATGCGCACGAATTCCAAGTATCTTATGTTCTTCTAAAATAGTATCTGAAGTTTCAAGCTCAATATTCCAATCCAATGCCCTAAGTCTATTCTCTGAAATCTTTTCGATTTTTGAGAAGTTTTTACAACCTGAAATAAGACAGGACGAAAAAGTTTTTGGATTTTTAAAAAGCTCTTTTTTATTCATAAGATCTTCACTTTTACCATTAGACATAACGCAAATTTCATTGCAAAGTCTATACACTTCTGCTCTACTATGTGATACTAGAATAGTAGGTATTTTGTAATTTCTCAAAACTTCTGAAACCTCTAATTCAATCTTGGATTTCAAATAGTCATCCAAAGCAGAAAATGGTTCATCTAAAAGTATAATTTCTGGCTTATTTATAAGCAATCTAGCAAGTGCTACTCTTTGTTTTTCTCCACCGGAAATTTCGTTAATCTTCTTATCTTTTAAATGAGAAATCCTCATTTCTTCAAGCTTTTCCATAATTAATTTATCAAAATTTTCTCCTTCCCTTATACCCACTTTGATATTTTCGTATACATTCATATTAGGAAAGAGAGCATAGTCCTGAAATAGATAGCCTATCTTTCTATCCTTAGGAGAAATATTTATCTTTTTTTCAGAGTCAAATAGAACTCTATCATTTAATACAATTCTTCCTTTATCGGGTTTTTCAATTCCTGCAATACATTTTAAAGTAAGACTTTTCCCGCTTCCAGAAGCTCCTAAAAGTCCCATAATCTCATTATCAAATTGAAATTTTGTCTTTAAAGTAAATTTCCCAAATTTCTTTTCAATATCTACATAAATCATAAATTGCTCCAATATTATTCCTTAACTGCTTTATTTTCTAACATATTTATAATGATAAGGACTGTAAATGAAATCACAATATTTACAAGCACCCATTTATATGCTAGAGCATCATTTCCCGTTCTCCAAAGCTGATAAACTGTTGTTGAAATTGTAGCAGTATCATTTGGAGTGTATCCAGAAACCATACTTGTTGCACCATACTCACCAAGCGCTCTAGCAAAACTTAAAACAAGTCCTGCTAAAATACCCTGTTTACAATTAGGTAAAATAATTCTCCAGAAAATCCAAGTATTACTTTTTCCAAGAGTTTGAGCAACATATTTTAAATTCATATCAAAATTTTGAAATGAACTTCTAGCAATTCTATACATAAGAGGAAAAGTTACAATAACAGTTGCAAAAATTGCAGAATACCAAGTCATAACAAGTCTAATTGAAAACTTTTCAAAGAAAAAACCTCCTATTGCACTTCTAGGAGATAATAATCTTAAAATGAAAAAACCGATAACTGTTGGTGGTAATACTAAAGGAAGTGTTAAAATAACATCCAAAATTCCCCTTATAAATCTATTAAGTTTTGAAATATAATATGCTAAGAATATCCCTACAAAAAAAGTTATAATTGATGAAATCAATGCAATTCTTAGCGAATTTAAAAGAGGAAAAAGCTCCATAAACACTTCCCTTTCATACTACATTTTAGTTAATTATTTTGCTCTTGTAAAGCCAACTTTTTCAAAAATTGCTTTACATTCATCACCTTTTAAGAATTCTAAAAATTCTTTAGCTTCATTTGGATTTTTAGAATTTTTCAAAACTGCTGCCGGATATAAAACAGGAGTCTTAATCATTCCTTCTTTTGCAGTAGCAACAACTTCAAGACCAGCTGAATAAGCGTCAGTTGCATATATTATACCACAATTTGCAACTCCTTCCTTAATCCAAGTTGTAACTTCCTTAACATTACTTCCAAAAGTAACTTTACTTTGAATTTCATCCCAAATTTTTAAGTTTTTCAAAAGCTCTTCTGAATATTGACCAACAGGAACATCAGAATTACCAAGAGCTATTTTTGAAATTTCAGCTTTAGTTAAATCTGTGAAATCTTTAAGTCCTGAAGAATTTCCCTTAATAACAGCAAGAACGACCTTATTTTCTAAAAGGTTAAATCTACTTGATTCGTCAATAACAACTTTTGCATCTGGAGTCTTTGACTTATCCAAAGCATTCATTTGTTTAGAAGCTGCAGAGATAAAAATATCTACATCTGAACCTTGTTCAATTTGTTTTTTTAAAGTTCCTGAAGAATCAAAAGTATAAACTAATTCAATATCCTTATGTTTTTCTTCATAAACTTTTTTGATTTCTTGCATAGTTTCAGTCATTGAAGCTGCACAATAAACATTTAACTTCTTCTTTTCTGTCTTTTCAACTTTTGTTTCTTTGTTTTCTTTATTTTCTGCTTGTTTAGAAGAACATGCAGTAAAACCAAGAATCATAGTTAAAACTAAAAAAACTCTTAAAAATTTTTTCATAACATACTCCTTAAAATATATTTGACATATGTAAGTCAAATAAATTTTACCATTGAAGCGAGAATAAGTCAATAACTATAGTTAAGTTATTTCTAAAATAGTCGAACGATATTTGTAAAAATAACCATTTATGATTAATTTAAAATATTATTAGAATAAATTTATATAGTTTGATTTATATTTACTTTTAACGTCTAGCTATTAAACAACGATTATTCCATTATACGTCATTTAGAAAATAGTTAATCTATCCCTAACTTTGCTTGTTCTCAAGGGTAAGTAAATGTATCGTAAAACATGGAAATTTTTATTTCTTTCAGAAATACTATTGCTTGCTAGCAAGCAATAGTTGAGATCTCTCCACTCCGTTTCACTACGGTCGAGATGACGTGTTGGGGGATTTTCTTTGCAAAGTGCTATGACGTGAATTATTTTGTTTTATGAAATAATTTATTTTAAGTTTGCCACAAAAAAAGAGATAATTTTCATTATCTCTATCCTATAATATTCTTTAAATAATCAACGTCTTTTATTAATATCTTTTTCGTTTCTATTAACTCTATAACCCCTTTTGCATTTAGTTCTGCAAGTTTACGAGTTACAGTTTCTCTTGTAAGTCCTGCAAATGAGCCCATATTTTCACGGCTTATATTTAATTCTAATAAAATTCCGTTTATTTTTTTAACTCCAAAATTTCTAGCTAAACTTAAAAGAAGTGATGCAACTTTTACATCTGCACTATTTTCTATTAATCTTGTTACTAAGTCTTCTGCATGACGAATTCTTAAAAATGATTCTTCTAATATTTTTATTGTAACTTTAGGGTATTTGTTAATCATTTTATCAAAACATTCTCTTGAAAGAGATATTACCATAGTATCTTCAATAGCTTGTCCATAGTAGATATAACCTGTTCTCTTTATCAGATTAAGTCCTCCAATGAAATCATCCTTTTGATATATATAAAGCATTTGTTCAATTCCAGAACTACTAATTGTAAAAACTTTTATTTTACCTGTTGCGATTATATACATAACATCAGCTTTATCTCCGGGTTTAAATAAAAATGTATTCTTTTTGTACTTCATAATTTTCAATTCATTTCTGAATTCATCAATGTCTTCAATGGATAAATCAGAAAAAATTTTCAAAGTTTCTAAACTAATATCTTTTGTTTTCATTTAAACCTCCGAATGCTATTTTGTAAATTTAATTCTATCACTTATTATGAATAAAAGCAATAAAAATACATATTTTTAACTTAAAATTGAAACAAATATTTTTGTAGTTCATTATTTTAAAATTTTTTATAAAAAATTTAAAAAAAGTATTGACAATTATTTTTTTTAGTGATAAAATATCACCTATGAATAATAAATTTGAAAGAACGAGTAGAAAATTGAAAGTTTCAGAGAGTTAGTGTTTGGTGAGAACTAATACGGAAAATTTTTGAAAATCATCTTTTTTAAAGGATTCGTGAACAAAGTAAGGAATCCCGCAGTGGTTTGCGTTAACAAAACCCTACATTGTTAGATGTTTGAGTGTTTCATTTTTTGAAAAATTAAGGTGGTACCGCGGAAGTTATTTCGTCCTTTGTCTATTTGACAAAGGACTTTTTTATTTTAAAAAATAGCTAACCATCATTTACATAATGGGAATATTTAAACAAAAAGTCAAAGAAAAATTTTAGGAGGTTTGTATGAAAAACAATTTAACAAAAGAACAATTTTTTAGCGTAGCAATAATGCTATTTGGTTTATTTTTCGGAGCTGGAAACTTAATATTCCCTCCACTATTAGGAAAACAAGCTGGTGGAGCAACTTTCCAAAGTTTACTTGCATTTGGTATAACTGCAGTAGTTTTCCCAATCTTAGGTGTAGTAGCTGTAGCAAAGACAAAAGGTCTTTCTAACTTAGCTAGTAAAGTAGATAAATATTTTGCAATAGTTTTTACAACAATGATATATATGGCAATAGGACCTGGACTTGGAATACCAAGAGCTGGAAGTCTTCCTTTTGAAATGGCAGTTGCTCCATTTTTACCAGAAAATGTATCATTAAGTCTTTCAAGACTTGTTTACACTTTTGTATTTTTCTTAGTTGCTTATTTAGTTTGTTTAAAACCAAATAAATTAGTTACAAGAATGGGTAAATTTTTAACTCCTGCTCTTTTAGTTTTAATAACTGTAATGTTTGTAGGTGTTCTATTTAAAAATCCAAATGCTGTAACAAGCCCTGTTGGCGATTATGCAACTTCTTCAACTGTTAAAGGTTTCTTAGAAGGTTATAACACAATGGATACAATAGCAGCTTTAAACTTTGGTCTTGTAATATCACTTGCTGTTAAATCTTTCAAAGTTGAAGATGAAGAAAAAGTTATAGGATATACAGTAAGAGTTGGTTTAGTTGCTGGATCTTTCTTATTTGTTATATATGCAATGCTTGCATATATAGGAATGACTACTTCAGGATTAACTGGAGATGTTAAAAACGGTGCTGAAATATTAACAACTGTTTCACAATATGTATTTGGAAAATTTGGTATAGTTTTACTTGCTAGTATATTCACTCTTGCTTGTTTAACAACTTGTATAGGTCTTATAACTAGTATAAGTAAATTCTTTGAAACTATGACTAAAGAAAAAGTTTCATACCATAAATGGATAGTATTTTGGACTTTCCTTTCATTCTTAGTTGCAAACTTTGGACTAAACACAATATTAAAAGTTTCAGTTCCAGTTTTAGTAGCTATATATCCAGTTTCAATAGTTTTAATATTACTTGGACTTACAGAAAAATATTTTGGATACAACAAATTTACTTATAGATTAGTATGTTACACAGTAACTTTCATATCAGTTGTTGAAGCATTACTATCTGTAAAACTAAATATTCCTTTTGTAACAGAATTAGTTTCAAGTCTTCCTTTCTTTAGCTTAAGTCTTGGTTGGGTATTACCAATGGTATTAACTTGGTTAGTAGGAATGGCTTCTAAATTAGTTGAAGGAAAAGTTTCAGCAGGAAGTGCTGCTTTCGACGAATAATATTGATTTTTAAACCTCCTTATGCTACAATTAAGACTAGCTTTAAATAAGGAGGTTTTTTAATGGATAATGTTTTAAAAATAAGAGGCCTTACCAAAACTTTTGGTCAAACAAATGCTGTAGATAGGGTTGATATGAATATCGAACTTGGTGATATCTATGGTTTTATCGGAAGAAATGGTGCTGGTAAAACAACTCTTATTAGAATTTTATTAGGTCTTTGTGAACAAAATTCTGGTGAAATAGAACTTTTTGGTTCATCAAATATATTTGAAGGAAGAGATAAAACTGGTTGTATTATAGAAAATCCTGCATTTTTCCCAAAAATGTCTGCAAAAGATAATATAATAGCACAGTCAAAAGTTATTGGGGTTAAACTAAGTAATGAAGAAATTGAAGATTTACTTAGAACTGTTGGTCTTGAATCAACTGGTAGAAAAAAAGCAAAAGATTTTTCACTTGGTATGAAACAAAGACTTTCAATTGCTCTTGCACTTGTTGGAAATCCAGAATTTTTAGTTCTTGACGAACCAACAAATGGTTTAGATCCAGAAGGTATTAGAGATGTTAGAAATCTAATTTTAAAATTAAATAAAGAAAAGAATATTACAGTTTTAGTTTCAAGTCATATCTTAGGAGAGCTACATAAATTAGCTACTAGATATGGAGTTATTGATAAAGGTAGATTAATAAAAGAATTTACTGCTAAAGAACTTGACGAAAAAACTGAAGATGGTTTTGAAATCAAAGTTAGAGAAGAAGATGTATTAGCTGCAAATGAATTTTTCACAGAAGCTAATATAAAATTTACATTAAATAATGAAAAATATGTATTTACAATCTCCAGCGAAGAAAATTCCAATGAAATTCTAAAACAACTTACTGCAAAAGGAGTTATTCCAACTTCTTATGGTTCAAAAAATGTAGATTTAGAAGATTATTTCTTGGAATTGATAGGAGGTAAACATGAATAGAGTTTTAAGTTATGATAAATTTAAATTACAAAAATCAAAATATTGGTGGATTTGTACTTTAATAGCAATAGCTATGAATACAATCGGCATAATTGTATTAAAAAACGGTATGAAATATTTGGGTGGCTCAAAAAGTTTACCTTTTGATGCATACAGAAGCATTACTTCTCCAGTAACTTTTCTATTGGCTATAATTATATGTTTATTTGTAGGAACTGACTTTAAAACAGGCACTATTAAAAACATTGCATCTAAAGGGATTCATAGACATGAGATAGTTCTTTCAAAATTAATTTGGAGCTATATTTTATCTTTTATTTTTATTACTTTAAGTGTACTTGCAGGTATTGTATCTATTATATTACTAACTAATACTTCAATAAAAGGTAAAGAATTCGCAGAGCTTATAAAACTTACAGCAATTAGTTTTGTTGCGGTATGTGCTTTCTCATCACTATTTAACTTAATTAGTTTTACATTTAAAAGTTCTGGTATTTCTATGGCTATTTCAATTATCTTTATAATGCTAAGTGAAATTGTGATTAACTTACTTGAAGTATTGTTAAAAATTAAAAATATCAAAATATATTTCCCTAATTTTATATCAACAATCACAGTAAGCGGAGCTTCATCCAAAACAGTAACAACTTTTATTATTTCAATGATTGTTTGGACTGTAGTTTGTTCTGGACTAACTGTTTTAATTTTCAAAAAACAAGAAATTAAATAATATAACAAAAATAAAAAGCAGACTTAATTGTCTGCTTTTTATTTTTATTTTCCATTTAGGTTCATTTCTTTTGCATTTTTTGCTTCTTCAGGTATTGAAAATTCTTTAACTTGATTTATATCAGAGAAAGTTGTTTTTGATTCTGCATCAAATGAAATATTACCTTGTTTATCATGTTTTATAATACCTTTAATATTTGTTTGAAATTCCACTGGATAAAAAGTATTTTTATCTATTACATATTTTATCTCATATTTTTCAATATCCATATTTTTAAATGTACTTTCTAAAGTTGGTTGTGACGAAAGTGAAAGTTTAAGAAGAGCTTGTTTAGCTGTTTCATCATTTCCTTTATAGCTTATTATATAATTTGAACCCTCTTCAGTTATTACCGAATCCTTTTCTATTATTTTAAATAATTCTGGTATAACTTCTAAATTTCCAATATCTTTTTGTTTTTCAAAAACTTCTTTGAATTTACCATTAGGAACTTTTGCCCATTCTTTAGTCATAGATGAGTAAAAGTACATTTCATTCTCTGAAAAATACATTTTATAGTCAGATGAATTTTCCCCCATTATAGTTTTACCTTCTAATTTAATTAGAAGTGGATTAGAACTTGATGTTATTTCAGTTTCTATGTTAATAGTTATACCTTTGCCGAAAATATCGCTAGTTGATTTGTTATTAAGTTTTAATTTAAGGTTTTTAATTGTTTTTGATGCCTCAATAAATTTATCTCTTAGCTCTTCTAATGAAATATCAGCTTTTTTTATAGTATCTTCTTTCTTTTCAGTATTATTATTGTTGTTGTTATTGTTATCACCTTTTGATGAGCAACCAACTGCTACAAGTGAAATTGAGCATAAAGCTAATGCCATTAATAATTTATTTACTTTTTTCATGTTTTACCTCCTAATTTGTATCTCAATTGTAATATATTTTTAACAAAAAGTAAATACTTTTGTCGTTTTTACAATAAAAATACAGACAAATTGCATTTGCCTGTATTAAAAATCTATTTTGGATCTATACTTTCTGCATTTTTTAGTTCGTCAGGTAGCACAATTTCATTAACTCCATTTATATCAGAGTAAGTTGCTTTATAAACAAAGTCCCAATTTATAAAAGCTTGTCCATCTTTAATCGCTGCATAATTAGCTATTATATCAAATCCTTTTGGTATAAATGTCTTAGAATCTATTGTAATTTTTGCATTCATTTGTTGTAAAGTCATTGCCTTCATTATTTTATCTTCTACAACTGGTGTTACTAGCTTTGCAATTTTTAAGAAAGAGTCTGAAGAATGATTGTCATTTCCTTGGAAAGTAACTTCTATAACATCGCCTTTTTCTTCAACTTTTAAATTAGCTTGATTTTCGCTCATAAATTCTAAAATAGAGTCAAAATTTACAATTTTTCTTTTTCTATCATAAACATCTCTAACTTCTTTATGAGTTGCTTTATACCAAGCTTTTGTACTAGCCTTTTGAGCATATGTTGTATTATCAGTAAGATATTGCATATCTTCTATTTTCTTTCCATCAATGTTAGCTTGATTAGTAATTTTTACAGTAAAAGCTGGTTCTTTTACCATAGAATAATTAGAATCAAAAGAGTTGTTTACTTCTTTAGCTGAAGTTTTGAATTTATAAGAAAATTTAGTATTTGCATTCGCACTTTTTACAGCTTTTGATGCATCTGTAACTTTTTGTAAAAGTTCATTAGAAAGAGCAACTTTAGTTTCCTTCTTTTCGCTAGTATTAGCATTATTTGTTGTAGTATTAGCTTCTTTTTTTTCTGTATTTCCTTTCTTTTCTTGGCATCCTACTGCAAAGATTGAAAGTGAACACAAAGCTAATGCTAATGATATTTTCTGTGCTTTTTTCATAAATTACCTCCTGATTTGTATCTCAATTGTAATATATTTTTAACCAAAAGTAAATACAATTGTAATTTTTATATAAAAATACAGACAAATCAAATTTGTCTGTATTAAAATTAAACTCTATTTTGGATCTGCATTTCTAGAATTTTTAACTTCGTTAGGAATTACAATTTCTTTAACTCCATTTATATCTGTGTAAGTTGCTTTATATGAAAAATCCCAAGTTAAAACAGTTTGTCCGTCTTTAGCTTTTGTATATTTAGCTATTACATCAAATTCTTTTGGTATAAAAGTTTTAGCGTCTATTGTAATCTTAGCATTCAAATTTTCTAGACCCATTTCTTTTATATTTCCTTCTATAACTGTTGTTAATAGTTTTGCAATTTTTAGGAAAGAATCTGAAGCAGTTTGATCATTTCCTTCGTAAGTAACTTCTATAACATCGCCTTTTTCTTCAACTTTTAAATTTGCTTGATTTTCACTCATAAATTCTAAAACAGAGTCAAAATTTACAATTTTTCTTCTTCCATCGTAAACTTTTCTAAGTCTTTCATGAGTACCATGCATCCACTCTTTTGTCTTAGCATCTTGAACATACATTTTATCATCAGTAATATATTGATCATTTTCAAGTTTTTGTCCATCATTATCAGCATGACGAGTTAATTTTACAATAAAAGCTGGCTCTTTTACCATAGAAAAATCAAAATCTAAAGTTGTGTTTAATTGTTTAATTGAACTTCCGAATTTATAAGTTAAATTAGCTTTTGCATTCGCACTTTTTACAGCCTTTGATGCATCTGTAACTTTTTGTAAAAGTTCATTAGAAAGAGCTACTTTAGTTTCCTTCTTTTCGCTAGTATTAGCATTATTTGTTGTAGTATTAGCTTCTTTTTTATCTGTACTTCCTTTCTTTTCTTGGCATCCAACTGCAAAGATTGAAAGTGAACATAGAGCTAATGCTAATGATATTTTCTGTACTTTTTTCATAAATTACCTCCTTATCGGTAGCTACATTGTAATACATTTTTAACAAAAAGTAAAGACTTTTGAAGTTTTTTAGTAAAAAAACAGACAAATAATACTTTGTCTGTTTATTTTTTATCTAGCTTCAAAATCTTTTGCATTTTTAACATCATCTGGAATAACTATTTCTTTAACTTCATTTATTTCAGAATATTTAAAGTTTAAACTCATATCAAATGTTAATACTTTTGTACCTTCACTAACTGTCATCTTTGTCTTTATATCATAATCAACTGGTATAAATGTATTTTTATCAATAAGTACTTTTATTTCTAAATTATCAGCTTTTGAAGATCCAAGCATTCTACCAGCTGCAGGTTCAGTTGAAAGTATTGTATTTTTTAAAGGATTATTTATTTCATCGTCATTTCCTGTATAAGTTACTACAAAGTTTGAACCTTCTTGTTCAACTTTAATTTTATCTTTTAGAACTTCCAATAACTCTACAATATTTTTAAAGTTTACAGAATTTTCTTGCTTTTTATATATACTTTTTAATTCATCCTCATTAATCTTAACCCATTCTTTAAGTTCTGAATCTGTTAAGTAAACATCATTTTGTGTAAAATAAATACTAGCTTTATAAGATTCACCGTCTGTAGTTGAAGTGCTATCAAATTTTACTGCATATGGCTCTTTTGTCATTGTTGACTCTAATACTAAATCAGTAGTTACTGTTTTACCTGAAATTTCTCCAACTACTTGAGTTTTAGCATTAACTTTTGCGCTTTTTACTGCATTTGTAGCATCAGTAACTTTCTTAACAAGCTCTTGTGAAGTAATATTAACTTTTTCTTCTTTTTTCTCTGTTTTTGTTTCTTTAGTTTCTTTTGTTGAACAACCAACTGCAAAGGCAGAAATTGAACAAATCGCTAAAGCTAATGAAATTTTTTGTAATTTTTTCATACTTACCTCCAATTATTTATCTATTAATTTTTACCCCAATTTTTAATATAAAAACTGTTGAAATTATAAGGAACACCAACAAATCTCTTTATATTATTATTCATTTATTTCATACACCTTCTTGTTTGCTAATGCTTCGTCAATAAGTCTATCAACATCCAATAGTGCTAAACTGTTATTTATATCTTCAATCTTAGGTTTTGTAACTGGATGTTTTGGTAAAAATACAGTGCAACAATCTTCAAAAGGTAAAATACTTGTTTCATAAGTATCAATAGTTCTTGCAATATCAATAATTTCAGTCTTATCCATTGCAATTAATGGTCTTAAAATTGAAATTTCAGTAGATTTATCAACAACTGTAATTCCTTGAATTGTTTGACTTGCAACCTGTCCTAAACTTTCTCCAGTGATTAATGCATGATAATTTTGTTTAATAGCAAGTTTTTCAGCAATTTTCATCATAAAAATTCTACCTAAAATAGTAATTTCTTTTTCAGGACATTTACTTGCGATTTCCTTTTGAATAGGTAAAAGATTTATACTTGTCATTGTAAATTTCCCAACATAATTTGAAAGAATCTTTGCTAAGTCCTTAACTTTTTCCTCTCCTCTTTCACTTGTAAAAGGATATGAATGAAAATGAATTGCACCAATTTCCATACCTCTTTTTCCCATAACAAAACCTGCAACGGGACTGTCTATTCCACCTGAAAGAAGTAAAAGTCCTCTTCCGCTTGAACCAATTGGAAGTCCACCAAAACCTTTATATCTTTTTACATAGACATATACATATTCTTTAACATCTACATAAATTGGCATTTGTGGATTGTGAACATCTACCTTTAAAATATTTCCAAAATTTTTAAGTACGACTCCACCAAGATCTCTTGAAAGCTCTGGTGATTTTGGAGTGAATTTCTTATCAACTCTATTTACAAAAACTTTAAAAGTTTTTTCTTCGTTTATCCCTAAATCATTTACTAAAACTCTTGTAGCTTCTCTAATATTTTCAAGCTTTTTCTCTGTTCTTAGAACTTCGCAGATATAGAAAATACCGAAAACTTTTTTGATTTGTTCAATCATTTCATCAAAGAGTTCTCTATCAGCTTTTATATAAACTTTTCCTTGCTCTTTGTAAAATTCTTCAACTTCAAAGTTTTCAATCGCTTTTTTTATCTTTCTAATTATTCTATTTTCAAAATCTTTTCTATTATCTCCCTTTAAAGTCAACTCTCCGAAACTTACACTGATTAAATAATCCATTATCTTCCTCTTTTCATAATCGTTCTAATTTCATTTACATATTTTTCTAAATTTTCAATAAATATTGCAATTTCATCTTCTGTATTGAATTCAGATAGTGAAATCCTTACAACTCCGTCATTGTATTTATTATCAAGACCGATCCCGTCAAAAGTTCTACTCTTTTTACCCTTGCTACAAGCAGAGCCTGTTGATATATAAATCTTTTCACTCTCTAAGAAATGTAAAAGCACCTCACTTCTAATATTTTCAAAAGCTACTGTTACAATATTTGGAACTCCATCTTTGTTTGTTAAAAATTTATGGTCTTCTATCTTTGAAATTCCAGCAATCAGAAGATCTCTTAAATGTTCTAAATGTTTTTTTCTTTTTTCTAAATTTTCATACATAAATTCAGTAGCAACCTTTAAACCCATTATACCTGCAACATTTTCAGTTCCAGATCTAAAGTCTTTTTCCTGACCACCACCTAAGACAAAAGGTCTTAAATTTATATTTTTATTAACGTAGATTGCTCCTATGCCTTTTTGAGTATGAATTTTATGACCACTCAAAGTTAAAACATCAATCTTAGATTTTTTTACATCAATATTTACTTTTCCGAATGCTTGTGCTGAATCAACATGAAAAATACATTTCTTATTCTTTTCCTTGATAGCTTTTCCGATACTCTCAACATCTTGAATAATGCCAAGCTCATTATGAACATAAGCTATTGAAACTATTTCAGTATTTTCATCTACAAGTTTTTTTACACTTTCAATATCGATATATCCAAATTCATCTAAACTTAAAGTCCTAATCTCTTTTTTCTCTTTTAAAAATTTATAGACATTAAAAACGGAAGAGTGTTCTATCTCCGTTGAAACAATATTTTTTCCATTTGCAGTTGAAATTGCTCCAAAAATTGCAGTATTATTTCCCTCAGTTGCACAAGAATTAAAAAATACCTCTTCTGATTTACAATTAATATATTTTGCAATAACTTCTCTACAAGAATTTATATCTTTTGTAACAGAATAACCGAAATCGTAAAGTGAAGACGGATTTCCATATTTTTCTTTTAAATATTTAACCATTATATCTATAACTTCATCACGAACTTTAGTAGTCGCGGCATTATCTAAATAAATCATAAAAAACTCCTTAAAAACTCATTTGCTCATTACTATATTTTAATATAAAATCAAGAAATAAGCAATAAAAAGATTATAATGTTAGACAATGTTAATTTATCAAAATAAAATTTTGATTTCCATAAATAATTATGATATTATATGAGCGTAGAAATATAGTTTAAAATTTGTAATTTAGGAGGTTATTATGAAATCTGGAGCTGGTCTTATTAATTTCATTGCTTGGGTAGCACTTTTTTTAAAAGGCTCATTAGGGATTATGGGTTTAATAGTTCTATTTAAGCTATCAAAAGCATTAGATATTTACATTAGTGGCGTAAAAGATGATAGTTTCTTTTAATTTAACTAAAAAAAGACTGAGTAAAACTCAGTCTTTTTATTTTTGCTATTTAACTAACGCACCGTCTGCATCAAATGTATATTTTACATTGTCGATTTTTATAGTTTTATCTTGAGCAATTATTCCACCGCTTTCAGCATAATACCATTTTCCATCAACTAATATCCATTCACTATCAGCAATACGTCCACTTGCATTTGCATAGTACCAATTTCCATTTACTAATACCCATTCGTTTTGTGAAATTCTTCCTGTTGCATTTGCATAGTACCATTGACCGTTAATAATTGTCCATTCATTCTTTGACATTGTACCATTTGGTTCAATATAGTACCATTTACCGTCTTCTTCTAACCAACTATCAGTTACCATTTTACCGTCTTTATCAAATTTATACCATTCATCATCGATAAGTTTCCAAGTATTAGTTAACTTGTCCTTTCCATCATCTGATTGGTAAACCCATGATCCATCATCGTTTTGTACCCATCCATATTTTGGTATTCTATTGATTTTTACTACTTCTTTTACTTTATCATTTGTAACTGTGATTTCAAAAGTTTCTCTATCAACAGTATATCCTTCTGGAACTTCTACTGTAACTTTATATTTTGCACGTGGAATTTCACCATGGAATATATTTTTGAAATATTTACTTTGAGTTAAGTCTGTCTTTTCTTTAGTTTCAAGATTTTCAACAACTACTTTAACTCCGTCTGGAAGTTCTTCTAAACCTTCAAATACTACATTTACAACATCGCTTAAAGTTTCTTTTGTTTTAAATATAACTTTCTTTGGTTTATTTTCTTCAACTTTGAAATGAATAACTTTAGATTCAAAAGTTAAACTATCATCAAATGTAGTTATTTCAGCAGTATATTCACCAACTGGTAATATAGTCATATTAGCTCTGTGGAAACTAACACCTGTAAGTTTACCTTCCTCATTCTTTATAGCTGATTCATATAATTTAGTGTAAGTTTTAAAGTTATCTTTTTCAAGTACATTTCCATTTTTGTCTTTGATTATATAGCTTCCACCAGGTCCCATGTAGTCATTATCATACTCATCAATTTGTAATCTGATATTAACTTCTCCATGTCCAGCTGGAATAACTTCTTCTTTTTGTTTTGTTTCAAAAACTGCTTCTACAGTTTTATCTTTTTCTGCTGTTACATCAACTTGTTGTGATGCTAATGGTTCATATACATCAGGAATTTGGTCAATATATACTGAATAGTTTCCTGGTGCAACATTTAAAAGACCATTATTAAAGCTAAAGTCTATTATTTGATGCCAATCTTTTCCATCATTAACATAAACTTTTTCTTTCCAATTAATTTCAATTGGGAACATATTTAAGTTTTCAGAACCTTCAATATGTCTTCCTTCAAAGTCTTTATAATTTGTTACTCTAAATACAGGTTTAATATTTGCACCTAAATCTTGTGGTTTTTCTTCTTTTTCAGTATAAGCAGAACCATCTAAGTTAAGAGAAGCAATATTTCCTGCATGGTCAAAAGTATGAATAGAGATATCTTTTAATTCTACTCCTTCTGGAAGTTCAAAAGTACCATCATCTTTTGCTTCTATCCATTGAGTTTCACCTTTTGCATCTTTATATTTTAAGAATGTATCTTCAACACCACTTAAATTATCAGTAATTTCTGGTTTATAGATTTTTCCTTCTACCTTTGGAGTAGCAATTTTTGGTGAAGTAACGTCAACTTTTACTTCAAATTCAACTTTTTGTTGATTATCTACGGCAGCCCCATTTGTTTCTGAGTTACCTTTAACTACATATTTGTATTTTCCTTCTGGAAGTTCTTTGTTATCAGTTGTTTTACCATTCCAAGAAGTTTGATCTATAACATTTGATCTTGCAGAATCTTCACTGTAATTGTTACTGTTCTTATAACCATAGCCTGAGCCATTTTCATAAACAACATTTCCATTTTCATCTAAAACTTCTACTGAAATATATTGAGTATTTCTATAGAATACACCTTTAAATTTAACAAAATCTTTGTTATTATCAGCATTTGGTGAAATTGCTAAATTATCTTTTGAGAATGTAACATCTTTAGCATTTATTCCTAGAGGAATTTCTCCTTGACTTCCAATGAAATTGTACTTTTGTCCTTTTTCACTAGTCCAGCTCTTATCTCTTGCATAAGGGTTGTTTTCAACTGTTACAAGAGAAGTAAAGTTTGAAGTAAATCCACCATTTTGAACCATGTAGATAGGAAGTTCGTTATTTAGGTCGAATTCATAAACAGGTTTTTCCCAAAGAGGTACATTAGCCCATTTTCCTTTAAATCCACTAAATGCTATACTAACTGCTTTTGCTCCGTCTTTTGCATCATCAAAGAATACAAAACCTTCTAAGAAGTAACCATTAGGCATATTCTTGCTTAATTCAGCTTCATATTTACTTGCATCAACAGTTATCTTAACATTTACTGAACCTTTAGCAGGAACAGTAACTGTTTGTCCTTTAATTGTTTCTAAAGTTTTTGTCTTTAAAGCAAATTTTCCGTCAGCAGTTTCATCAGTACCTAAAACTGTCTTATAGTTTAAAGTTCTATCTTCGTTTCCTATATTTACAACTTTTAAATTAATTTTGAATTTGCTTTCAATATCATTTAACCAAACTTTTGGATTATTTTCACTATCAACTACATAAAGATCACTTGATGTAGCTTTTTCAACGTTAACGGCACCTGCACCTTGTTTTCTAGGAGAGAAGTAATTTTCTGTTCCCTTTTCGATAACTGGATCAGCAGTACTCATCATGATTGCCTTTATAACGTCATATTCATTTTCTCCTGTAATTTCAGGATGTCTTTTATTTAAGCTTTCTCTTACAAGAGTAACAGCACCTGCGATATGAGGAGTAGCCATTGAAGTACCACTCATTGTCGTATATTTATTATTGTTTATTGATGAATAAATAAGTCCACCTGGAGCTGTTATATCAGGTTTGAAAGTTCCGTCAGATGTTATACCATAAGATGAGAAATCTGTTAATTGACCACCCTTAGCATAAGGCAAAACACTTAATTGTCTTGTAAATTTAACTTTTTTATCAAGATTTGCAAGAATATGTTTACCAGCAGAATTTCCTACGAAAACAGATGGAATTTTAAGATCTTTTGTTTGTTCTCCAAAACTCATATTTATAAGTTCTTCCCCACCACTTTCGTGATTGTATATTATAACCCCAATAGCACCTTTACTATGAGCTAAAATAATCTTATCTGCAAAAGTCTTTGCTCCTCTTTTTACTATAATAACTTTACCTTTTACATCTTTTCCAGCATAATCACTTTCTTCATTTCCAAGACCAGCTTCTATAACTTCATATGTTGCAAAATCTTGTCCTTCTTTTATAAAGCTCTTTTCAGTATCAGGATTTCCTTCATTATCATAACCTGTGAAGTATTCACCTGATTTTAAAGCACCTTCAACTCCTTCAACACTGATTGTTCTTACTCTTTCAACATCAGTATACATTGCAGCAACAGTTAAAGCGTCTTTTGCAACACCTGGACTTCCAACAGTACCAAAGTCTGGGTTAGTTACAGGTGGGTTTTCAGAAAACGCACCAAAATGTCCATCATTACCAGCAGCAATAGCTACGATAACGCCCATTTTTCTTGCAAAAGCAATAGCTTTTTCCATAGCTTTTCCAACAGATGCAATTGATCCATTAGGAGAACCTAAACTTAGGTTTACACTATCTGCACCAAGTTTTACAGAGTCTTCAACAGCTTTTGCATACATATGAGTATAAGTTGTTAGACCTTGGAAAACACCCATAAATATAAGTTGTGCTTCTGGAGCTGTTCCTATGATTTTTTCTTTCTTAACTGTTCCGTCATTTTGTGTAAATTCAGCTTCTGTTTTAGGATTACCTACAGAAATACCTGAAACGTGCATTCCGTGAGATTCTTCTCTAATTTCTTCCTTTACATTTTCCCCATTTGTGCTGTAATTATGAGCATAAACAACTTTGTCAGTTCTCCAGCTACCATAGTTAATTCCAGCTTCTTTCATCTTAGCAGCCATTGCTTCTTTATTTGGGAACTTCCCTTTTGAGACATCAGAAACTCTTAAAATATCATGATTAATATCAACACCAGTATCTAATACAGCTACTACTCTACCTTCTCCATTGTATTTCTTTCTAAGTTCGTCAGTAACTTTCATTAGATTGTTTGAATCTAAGCTTCTTTTCTTTCTCTTTGAAATAAATTCTTGTTCAGATTGTTTAACTTGTGGCTTTAAAAATTCATTTGAAACTTCAACTGACTCAACTGATGCCATTTTTGAAATTTTTTCAATATTTTTAGCCTTAGTTTTTAAAGCAATTCCTGCAAATAGAAAATCATATTCATAGAATACTTCATAACTAATATCAGCCTTAGTTAATTCATCTTTAAAGGTATTAATTAAAGCTTTTGATTTTGCTTCTCTAGCTTTTCTGCCTTCTGGAGTTTTTAAACTAGAAAAATCTACTTCTGAATCTTCTTTTAAAACTACAATATATGTTTTTTCCTCATTTTCATTAACTTTTGAGTTGTTTGTAGTTTTTGAAATTTTTGTTGTTGTATTAACTTTTTCATTAGCGAAAATAGCACTTGTACTACTTAGTAATAATGAAAATGTTAATAACAGAGTCAAAAACCTTTTCTTCATAGAAAAATCCCCCTTGAATGTAAATTTGAGTATATAATATACTACTTTATCAGTATAACATATTTATTTAGTTTTGTATATACCATTTAAAGTGATGTTTTAAAAGAAGTGTTAAATTTTAAAGAAATTTTATATAAATTAAAAATATTTTTAAATTTATGATATAATATATAAAAAGTATATAGAAAGGTGGTGTATTAAAATGAATTTAAATTTTCAAAAAATAAAAGAATTAAATGATTATGTAAATAGTTTTGAAAAAAATAAGTTAATATACGTATATAATCAAATAAATAAAGCTTTTGAGCTGAAATTTACACATGAAAGTACAAAAATAGAAGGAAATACACTATCAATATTTGAAGTTAAGACTATATTAGAAGATGGTTATTCCATTGCCGGAAAGAAACTTAGAGAAATTTATGAAGTTATTAATAATAAAAATGCTTTTGAATTTATTAAAGAAATGGTTAAAAATTCAGAAGAACTCAGTGAAGAAAAGATAAAAGATATACATGAAATAGTAGTGCAAAATATTTTTCAAGGTGGAATTTATAGAAATGTAAACGTGAGAATAAGCGGTGCATCTTTTATACCTCCAAATTTTGAAAATGTAAGACAGGAAATGAAATATTTTATTGAAGATTATAATAAGTATAAAAATGAGTTTAATCCGATAAAACTATCAGCTTGGGTACATGCAGAGATTGTAAGAATTCACCCTTTTGCAGATGGAAATGGTAGAACTTCAAGACTTTTGATGAACTACTGCTTAATGAACAATAATTTTAAACCAATTTCAATTAATCCTGAAAATAGAGCAGAATATTATGAATCATTGGATTTTTACGGAAAAAATAAAGACTTGCAAAAATTTGAAGAATTAGTACTGCAAAAAGAATATGAAACATTATTAGAATACAAAAAAGAAATAGAAAAAGTTATTTAATTAGGGAGGAATTTTATGTTTTATAATATATTATTTTATTTAATTGTTATTATTTACGGAGCTTTATCAATGCTAGCCGGAACAGTGCAACTAAAAAACGGTAGCCATAAAGGACTTACAATGTTTTTTATATTCTCATCACTTGTAATGCTTATAAGTTTACTATTTACCAACCCAATCAGCTTATATATTTTAATAACAGGCTTAGTTTTATTACATATATCAGCAATATTATTTGGACTTAAAGATAAATTTCATCTTTCACATCATATAATAAGACTATTTGTTTCTATTTTAATTGTGATTTTGTATTTGAATAAATAAATTATAAAATATTAAAAAAACCTGCATAAGCAGGTTTTCAGACTGATGACAAAGGTGTCAATGAGAAATCATTGGCGCTTTTTTAGTGAAGAAAAGAGTTAAAAAGTAGTATAATAATATAAAAGGAGATGTTGAAAATGCTACATAAGAATGATGAAAACAGAGTAAATCAAGTACAAATGGTAAGTATAGATTCTTTAGTTCCAAAGAATCATCTTTTAAGGAAAATAGATGAAACAATAGATTTTTCCTTTATCTATGATTTAATAGAAGATAAGTATTGTTTAGATAATGGCAGACCAAGTATAGATTCAATAGTTCTTTTTAAAATAATATTTTTAAAATACATTTTTGGAATAAAAAGTATGCGTCAAACAATAAGAGAAATAGAGGTAAATGTAGCATATAGATGGTTTTTAGGTTATGATTTTTATGATAAAATACCACATTTTACAACATATGGACAGAATTACAAGAGAAGATTTAAAGATACAGATATATTTGAAAAGATATTTGTAAATATATTAAGTCAAGCAGAGAAATAAGGCTTTGTAGATGAAAAGATACAATTTGTAGATTCAACACATGTAAAAGCCCATGCAAATAGACATAAGAATATAGAAGTAAAGATAGAAAAGAAAGCAAAGAAATATCATAGTCAATTAAATGAAGAGATAAAAAAAGATAGAGAATTAAAAGGAAAAAAGGAATTAAGTCCCACCAACAGAACAGAAGTAGTAAAGAAGGTAGAAAGTACAACAGATAAAGAAAGTGGATTATTCCATAAGGGAGAACATAAAGAGGTTTTTGCATATAGTGTACAAACAAGTTGTGATAAAAACGGGTGGGTACTAGCTTGTAGAAGTTATGCAGGGAATTTACATGATAGTGAAACATTTATGGATTTTTACGAAAAGGACTTAAAGAAATTCGAGTTAAGAAAAATAGTAATGGATGCAGGATATAAAACACCGGCAATAGCAAAGATGTTAATAGATGATAAAATACAACCTGTATTACCATACACAAGTCCAACAGGAAAGAGAAAAGAACTATTTTATCCAAGAGATTATGTATATGATGAATATTATGATTGTTACATATGCCCAGAAAATGAGATATTAAAATATAGTACGACAACAAGAGAAGGATATAGAGAGTATAAAAGTGATATTTTTACTAAAACATTGAAATATAGACTACTTAAAAAATTTTTTTGATTTACCTATTGACTTTTAATAGAAGTTTAATTTATAATAGTAGTAATCTAATTTCTATTATTTAAAATTTAATTTCTAAATTTAATTAGTTTAAATATATAAATAGAAATTTAATTTCTATAAGGGGGGATGTAAAATGAGTTTTGGAAAAAAGATTAAAATATTAAGAGAAAAGAAAAATTTAACTCAAAAAGAACTTGCAAATCTTTTAGGAACCACTTCTAAAACAGTTAGTAATTATGAAGCAAAGGACCTAAGACCTAGAAAAATGGAAATGTATGAGAAACTTGCAAATATTTTTGAAGTAAATGTAAATTATTTACTTACTGATGAAGAATACTTTATTATAAATTCTGCAGAAAGTTTTGGAAATAAGGGTGCAAGAGATGCTCAAAGTTTAGTTGAATCTATGACTGGTCTTTTCGCAGGTGGAGAGCTTCCCGAAGAAGATAAAGATGTACTTTTTGAAGCTATTTCAGAAGCATATTGGCAATCCAAATTAAAGAATAAAAAATATGGAAAAAATAAAAAGTAGGTAAAAAAATGAGTAATAAATGGATTTACGACAAGGTTAATAGTCTTGTTAAGAAATATCAAACTAGAGATCCCGAAGAACTTATTAAACTACTCAATATTAATTTAATATATATGAATCCAACAAAGACCCTACTTGGTATGTATAGAGTTATTTTAAAAAATAGATTTATTTTTATACCAAATAATGTAGGAAGTCTTAAAAAAACTGTATTGGCTCACGAGCTGGGACATGATCAACTTCATAGACAAGAATGTATTAAAGGTGCAAGTTTTCATGAGAGTAGAATTTTCAATCCTACAAATATTTATGAAATGGAGGCTAATGTCTTTGCTGCTCATCTTTTAATTTCTGATGAAGACATTATTTCAATGATTAAATATGCTCAAAGTGATAGAGAGCTTGCTTATGAAATTGGAGTTGACTTAAATCTTTTAAATTTAAAAATTTCTGAAATGGCAAAGATGAATTTACTTGATATTAATCAACAAAATAGTTTTGTGCCTGATTCTACTTTTTTAAAAGACTATAAGCCACTTGATGACGATTGGAATGATATTTAATTTTATAAGGAGGAGTTATGGGTTTAATAGATTATTCTAAAGAGCCCTGCTCAGACATTGCATTTATTGATATGAAGTCATTTTATGCGAGTGTAGAATGTGTTAAAAGAGGACTACATCCTCTTAATACCTCACTTTGTGTTATGAGTAGAGCAGATAATTCAAAAGGTCTAATACTTGCAAGTTCTCCTACTTTTAAAGAGGTTTTCGGTAAAAAAAATGTTGGAAGAAGTAGAGATCTTCCATTTGATATAAATACAAGAAAATTTAATTATGCAAATGCTTATAGACAAAATATTAAAATAACAAAAGAATATGTAAACTATATCGAAAAATGGGCTGCTAAAACTTTTATTGTTCCGCCTAGAATGGCTTTTTATATTGCAGAAAATTTAAAAATACAAAAAATTCTACAAAACTATGCAGGTAAGGACGAGATATATCCCTATTCTATTGATGAGGGCTTTATAGATTTAACTACTTCATTAGACTATTTTGTTTCGGATAAAAATATGAGTAGAAGAGAAAAACTAGATGTTATATCTTCAAAAATTCAAAATGAAATTTGGAAAGAAACGGGAATTTTTTCAACAGTTGGAATGAGTAATTCAAATCCCCTACTTGCAAAATTAGCTTTGGATAATGAAGCTAAGAAAAATAAAAATATGAGAGCTAATTGGTCTTATGAAGATGTTGAAACAAAGTTATGGAAAATAAAAAAATTAACGGATTTTTGGGGAATTGGAGAGAGAACAGCAAAAAGACTTGAAAAACTTCACATTAACTCGATAGAAGAATTGGCAAATGCAAATCCTGATAGATTAAAAAAAGAGTTTGGAATTATCGGTGTTCAGCTTTGGTTTCATGCAAATGGTGTCGATGAGAGTAAAGTTACAAAACCATATATTCCACAGTCGAAAGGAATTGGAAATTCGCAAGTTCTTCCTAGAAATTACAATAGTCAATCAGAGATTGAAATTGTACTTCGAGAAATGTCTGAACAGGTTGCAACAAGACTTAGAAGAATAAATAAAAAAGCGACTGTAATTTCTATTCATATCGGTTTTAGTTATGATGAAGATTTAAAGTCGATTAATTCAAGTAAAAAAATTGCTCCAACAAAGAGTACAAAAGAGCTTACAAATCATATTTTATCCCTATTTAGAGAAAAATATAGAGGTGGCTCTGTGAGGAATATCGGTGTTAGATTTGATAAATTAACAGATAGAGATTATAAGATTTTAACCTTATTTGACGATATAAAAACAGTAGAAAGAAATACAAAATTAGAAAAAGCTATAGATGATATTAGAGATAAATTTGGCTATCTATCAATTCAAAAAGCGACAGCCTTAATGGAAGGCTCACGAGTTAAAGAAAGAAGTACCTTAATTGGTGGACATTGTGGAGGACTTGACGGAATTATATGATTAATCGTAGTTACTTGCCTTATAAATCAGCAAGAGAATATTTAGATAGAGGAATGGCTAAGTGGATGGGATTTTTCATTTCAGAACATTCAACTGCCCTCTCCAAAGAAGGAGATACCATTGACTTTACAAAAGCTATGGACGAAGAAGAAAAACTATTTTTCTTATCATGGGCATTTTTTAATAACAAAAAAATTTTACTATATACAAATTTACAAAAAGAGCCATATCTTGGAAAAATCTACGATATGACTAAGGAAAAACTATATCTTAATATGAAAAATAGAACACCTAACTTTTTGTATTCACAAATTTTAAAACTTACAGTTGCAGAGGTGATTGAAGATGAATAATATTGAAAAAAATAATGTTCAATTTGACTACTTTAGTAGTAATTACCAAAAATTTGAAGAAGACTTTTACAGATTTTCAGATATTAACATACCTCTAACATTTCTAACTGACGATATCCTAAGACTTATGGTAAAAACTAAAAAAAATTACTTTAGACTAAATGCCATAAATTCAAGAGATAAAAAAGATCATTACTTTATCTTTAAAGAACATACACATCTTGATAACACAGAAGTTTTAAGATATGAGTATATTGGACATAAATCTTCAATGTAAAAAAGCCCTTAAAATAGTATTTATTTTAAGGGCTTTTTGATTATTTAAGGTTTTATTGAAATATTATTTCTTTCAGAAATATTATTATTTGAAAACAAACAATAATTGAGATCTCTCCACTGCACTCAGCTACGCTTCGTTTCGGTCGAGATGACGTGTTGAGGGAATTTCTATGCAAAGTACTATGACGTGAAACATTTCATTTTATAAAATGTATAAATAAAATGATATGATATTTTAAATTATATATAAATATTTTTATGCTTATTTACTTTTAACGTCTAGCTATTAGACTAAGATACTTTCCTTATACGTCATCTCGAGCGTAGTCGAGGGATCTCATACTTATTCTTGTTTACAATAATAAGTAAATGTATCGAAGATATATAACAACAACTTCCCCACAAAAAAATCAACGGATGTCCGTTGATTTTATTTTTTATTATTTAATTTTCCTTATAAATCTAACAAATATACAGTCTCTGGTGTTATTGCACCCTTTTCAGTATAAATCTTCCAATCACTTACATAATTTATAGAATATGTTCCCTCATCACCTTCATGTAAATCTGGAATATGATATGGTTCTTGAGTCAATACTGCCTTGAAACTATCTCCTTCCATAGAAATAGCCTCAAACCAAATATGTTCAAGATTTGTACTATCCAAATTACCTTCTTCATCTATTGTTTCAAGTCCTAATTTAATAATAATAGTAATATCTTCATTACTTTCTTGTTTTTTCTTAAGCATTCTTTCAACATAAGAAAATCTTTCTCTGGCTAAATCACTCATTCTAGCAGTTTCTTCTTTACTTAAGAAAAACATTGGGTTATTAACAAACTTTTCTGTAAATTTTGAAGGTAAACTTACAATGTTATTATTATAATCTTCTTCATTTTCATATAGGAAAATTATATTTGTTTTAGAATTATGAGATTCTTTTCTATCTTCAAGTCCTCCAATATTAACATTAGGATAATATTTCAAAGCATCAATCCATTTTTTAGATGTAGCAACTATTGGAGATCTATCATAAAAAATTCCCAATTGTATCTCTTCTTCATCTTCATTAGAATAATTTCCATCTATCATTCTAGAAGCATAATTAGAAAGTAAGCTATAATGTGCTTCGTAATCTTTCTTATTTGAATCTAAAATCTCTATTTCGTGAAGATTACATCTACATAAACCATGAGTATGTAACCAAACTTCATTCTCATCATAAACTGCTTGAACAGTATATAAGCTTGATGGAGCAGGAAGCACATTTGATTTTACTGCTAATTCAACCCATTTTTTATTTAACATTCTTTCAGCACTTTCATCACAAAGAGCAACCATTTCAGGAACCATAGCATATACAAGCTTAAGTTGTAAATGGTAACATATTTTAGCATCTCCTTCAAATTTCATATAAACAATTAAGGCATTCTTTACATTTAAAATCTGTTCTTTTTCTTCTTCTGTAAAATATTGTAATTGCCATTGATACATTTCTTCTGCATAAAAATCTCCAAGATAGAATCTTACATCAAAATCAGTTCCTTTATATGATAGAACAATTTGTCCAGGATAATCTTCACTTGGAAGACTTTTTTCCTTAATTTCAATACCATCTATTGCTTTAATATTTTCAAAAATATCTTCTGTTATTGTGTAATTCTCAGGTACTAAAGCTAACATATGTGAAAATTCTTCCCAATAGGCAAGAGGTGCTTCTTTAAGGCTATTTTCTTCTTTCTTTTCTTTTGACCCATTAAATAATCCGTTAAAAACCTTTTTAAAAAAACTCATTATTTTTCTCCTTTTATACTAATATAATTAATGTCAGTATAGCACAATAATTGAGTAGTTTCAATATTTTTTACATTTAAAATATACTATAATATAACTTATAATTTTTTTAAAATAAAACCAAAGTCAATTTTTCATATACTAGATACTCCTATGCTACAATAGTCAAGAATAAAAAATCTCTACATCTGAGGATAAGTTCTTAAACCTTTTATCAGTTACTATGATTTTTGCTAGAATACAGTAGCTGAAAAGGTCTACATAAGAGTTATAAAAATAAACAAATTCCACTTCTCATACCACCTCTCTTTTTTATTTTTTGCATAAGAAAAAGCGACTAAGATTTCTATTTCTTAATCGCCTTATATCTTCAATATTCAGTTTTATTTAGCTCGAGAAACTGGAATTTACCACTCTTTAAAAAACTGACACATTAGTTACTTTTTTATTTTGCTCTCTAATCGAAAGAACCATTGCCATTACTATAATAATTATTTTACAAGCATAAGTTATATTTTGATTACCACCTACTGCTAATTGTGAGAAAACATTTATTAACGAATGTGTCATCACACATATCCACAAACTATTTGACTTTATAAATAATGCGGATAAAATAAAGCAATTAGTTAACAATCCAAGCAAAAATCCAAACACTTGTACTTGTGGCAATGTTCCTTCAATGTAGAAATAAGAAAAATGCCATATTCCCCATAGAACAAAAGTAATTAAAGTTGAACTAATATAACTATGGCGTTCCATCATAATTGGTTGAAAAATATATCTCCACCCTACTTCTTCAATCCCACCAAAAAGGATTGCTTTAAGAAATAAGATAATAGGAATATACCACGTATTCAATGCTAATTTTCCATCAAATGCAACATAGCAAAAATCCAAAAGCAAGAACACAATAACGAGTAAATAACTGCTGATGTTTTGCTTTATATCGAAAAAATCCTTTAATATTTCCTTCGTACTGTACTTTTTGTATCTAAGTGCAATAATAGTTCCCCATAGAACAGATGAAACTCCACCTATTCCAATAGCAACCATTCCCATTGGCATCGTATAATCTACAACAATACCCAAGTTACGCAATATAAAAACTATAATACATATCATCCATATTTGCCCTAAGGTTCCTAATAAATAAATAAAAATCGCCTTTTTTCGACTCATAAATTTTCTCCTAAATTCTAATTTGTCTACACCGCTTTAATCTTCTCATTTATCAATTCAATAAATGCTATCACAGTTGCTCCTATCATCGGAAGCCCATAAGGACTAAATAGAAAACCGATGACCAAGCCCGATTACATATTACATGTTATCCTCGAATAAAAGAATCTAACTCCTCAAATAAACAGAACACCATAATGATATACAGTAATACTGTTCATATACCAAATAGGAATATCATGAAAGCCGTCAAAATTGATAACTACTTCAATTATTATAGCATAAATATCCTTAAAAATCTTTCGTTAAATCTTTTACTTCTATCAAAATATTCCTCACAATAAAAAAATCAACGGGTGTCCGTTGATTTTTTGTATTATACATTCATTTCTTCTCTAAACTTTGCAAGTGCCTTTTTTTCGAGACGGCTTACTGTCATCTGTGAAATGTTTAGCTCTTTTGCAAGAGCAACTTGTGTTTTTTGTTCAAAATATCTTCCAAGTATTATTTGCTTTTCAACTTCGGATAATTTGTCTAAAGTTTTTCTGATAAAGTCTTGATTATCGATAAAATCATATTCTTTATCATCTTCTCCAACGACATCAATTAAGTTTGTATCCTTGTCTTCACTATCTGAATTTTCAAAACTTTGGTCTAATGATTGAGGTGTATAAACCTTACTAGCTTCCATAATTTCCAACACTTCTTCTTCAGAAAGTTCTACATAATCTGCAATATCTTTAATTGTTGGAGTTCTTCCAAGCTCTTGTGTTAAATGATATTTTGCATTATTAACTTTTTTAGAGTTCTCCTGTATTCTTCTTGGAACACGAATTACCCAACCTTTATCTCTGAAATATCTCTTTATCTCTCCGACAATAGTCGGCATTGCGAAACTTGAAAATTCAAAACCTTTTGAAATATCATATCTATCTATGGCGTAAATTAAGCCAAGACTTGCAACTTGGAATAAATCATCATAATCAATTCCACGATTTACATATTTTTTAGCTAAAATTTCAGCCATATATAGATTTTTTTCAATTAATTTATCTCTAAGTTCTGGTGTGGGATTTTCAAAATACTCTTTAAAAAGAGCTTTTATTTGTTCTGAGTCCGGTTTGTTATATCCCTTTTTCATAGCCCTATCCTTTGTTTTTAACTAAAAGTACACTTTTTTCCTTAAATTCTATTTTATCAACTAAATTTTCTAAAATTAATAAAGCAAATTTATTTTCTTCTTTTTGCTGAATTTCAGAAATAGATACATCTGGTAATACTTCAATTTCAATTTTATCTTCAATAACAGCAATGCTGATTTCAAAAAAACTACTTTCATCAACAAATAAGTTCATAACTTCAGAAATTGAAACTTTTAAATCTTCGATACATTCAATATCCATGGCTATTGTATTAGCTATGGATGAGATTGAAAGTCTAACTGTTGAAATATATTTTTTTTCTGAAGGAATTTTTACAAATATCTTATCCATAATTACTCCTCAATATCAAATACTTTGTCTAAATCAGTTATTAGAAAAATCTTCTTAATATGTGGTTTTAATCCTTTAATAACAAGTTTTTCTCCATTTTCTTTTAAGTTCTTGTAAATACTTACAAAAGCTCCAAGTCCTGTTGAATCAATATATGATAGGTTATCACAATTTACTACTATATTTTTAATTCCTTTAACGGAATTTACTTTATCTTTAAAAGCCTGATTAGAATTTATATCTAAATCACCTTGTAAATCGACAAATAGTTTTTCTCCTTCTTGTCTTAAATCAACTTTTAATTCCATAATATCTCCTTATTCAACATCATTTACATATTTTGCAACTGCAACGATCTTGTCATCTTCTTTATTTACATCTTTAATTATAACTCCTTGTGTATCTCTACCTTTAACAGGAATATCCTTAACAAGAAGTCTTATAATTCCGCCACTTTGTGAAAGAACTATAACTTCGTCACTTGGATTTACAATTTTTGATGAAACAACATACCCTGTTTTATCAGTTACTTTATAAGTTTTAACACCTTTTCCGCCTCTATTTTGTACTTTGTAACTTGAAGTAAGAGTTCTCTTACCATAACCAAATTCAGAAAATACAAGTAGATGCTTTCCTTCTGAATCAAGGTTCATAGAAACAACTTCATCATCTTTATCAAGTTTAATTCCTCTTACACCTTGTCCAGTCCTTCCGATTTCTCTTAAATCAGAAAGTGCAAATTTAATTGCAAGTCCTTTTCTTGTAACGATTATAGCTGAATCTTCAACTGTTGAAACTCTAACTTGAATTAATTCGTCATCATCAACTAAGTTAATAGCCTTCATACCAACTTTTCTAATAGATTTGAAAAGCTCAACAGATGTTCTCTTAATTGTACCTTTCTTAGTAGTCATAATTAAGTATTCATCAGCTTCTGTTTCTTTAACTGGAATTACTGCATTTACTTTTTCCCCATGCATTAATTCTAGAAGATTTATAATATTTTGTCCTTTAGCTTGTCTCTTTCCTTCTGGGATTTCGTAAGCTTTTAATTTATATACTCTTCCCTTATTAGTAAAGAATAAAATTACACTATGAGTTGAAGTGATGAAAAGACTGTCAACATAGTCATCTTCTTTTGTAGTAAGAGCTACAACACCTTTTCCACCTCTATTTTGTACTTTGTAAGTATCTGAAGGAATTCTCTTAATGTAACCTTGTTTTGTAAGAGTTATTACAACATCTTCTTCTTTGATTAACTCTTCAATTTCGATTTCATCAAAATTAGGTTTGATTTCAGTTCTTCTGTCATCTCCAAATTTTTCTTTAATTTCTAAAAGTTCTTCTTTAATAATATTTAAGATTAATCTTTCATTTCCTAAAATTTCTTTAAGTCTAGCAATTTCTTTAATCAAAGAGTTATATTCTTCTTGTAATTTTTCTCTTTCAAGACCTTGAAGTCTTCTTAAACGCATTTCTAAGATGCTTTCAGCTTGAATTTTAGTAAAACCAAAACGTTCCATAAGTTTTTCTTGTGCATCAGAATAAGAAGCTCTAATTATCTTGATGATTTCGTCAATATGATCAATTGCTTTTAATAGACCTTCAACGATATGAGCTCTATCTTCAGCTTTTTTAAGTTCAAATTTACAACGTCTTGTAATTACATCTCTTTGATGTTCAACATAATGTCCGATTAATTCCTTTAAAGTTAAAACTTTTGGCTCACCATTTACAAGTGCGAGGTTAATTACACCGAAAGTAGTTTGCATTTGTGTATGTTTATAAAGATTATTTAAGATAATATTAGGGTTTGCATCTCTTTTCAATTCGATTACAATTCTAATTCCCTTCATATTACTTTCATCTCTAAGGTCAGAAATACCTTCAATTCTCTTATCTTTGATAAGTTCAACAATCTTCATAATCAAATTAGTTTTATTAACTTGATATGGAATTTCTGTAACTATAATTCTAGTTTTGTTATTGTATTCTTCAATATTTGCAACTGCTCTTACAGTAATTTTTCCACGTCCTGTATGATAAGCTTGTTTAATTCCTTCAAGTCCCATAATATTTGCACCAGTTGGGAAATCAGGTCCTTTAACAAATTTCATAAGTTCATCAACTGAAATATCAAAATTATCAATATATTCGCAAGTTGCATCAATTACTTCATTTAAATTATGTGGTGGCATATTTGTAGCCATACCAACAGCGATACCAGCAGCACCATTTACCAAAAGATTTGGAAATTTACTTGGAAGAACAACTGGTTCTTTTTCGTTTTCGTCGTAGTTTGGAACGAAATCTACTGTATCTTTATTTATATCTCTTAACATTTCAAGAGCAAGTTTTTGCATTCTAACTTCTGTATAACGAGGAGCAGCAGCGCCGTCTCCGTCAATTGTACCAAAGTTTCCTTGACCGTCAACAAGAGGGTAACGTAAGTTGAAATCTTGAGCAAGTCTTACAGTTGCATAGTATATTGCAGAATCACCATGAGGGTGATACTTACCCATTACTTCCCCAACAAGTCTTGAAGATTTTTTATAAGGTTTGTCTGGTAAAAGTCCTAGACCTTGCATTGCATAAATAATTCTTCTATGAACAGGCTTTAAACCGTCTTTAACATCTGGTAAAGCTCTTGCAACAATAACACTCATGGCATATTCAAGGTATGACTTTTTCATTTCCTTTTCGATATCTACATCGACAACATTTATTTTATTTTCTATATCAGCCATTTATTCCTCCTATGCGTCAATATTTTCAACATATTTCGCATTTTGTTCTATAAATTCACGTCTCGGTTCAACCTTATCTCCCATAAGAGTTGAGAAAGTTTCATCTATTGACACAAGTTCTTCATCATCAATATTTACTTGTAGGAAAAGTCTGTTTTCAGGATCCATTGTTGTTTCCCAAAGTTGTGCAGGATTCATTTCCCCAAGACCTTTATATCTTTGAATTCTATGTGAATCACGACCAAGTTCATCTAAACTAGCTTGTAATTCTTCATCAGTCCAACAATATTTTACAACCTTAACACCTTTAATAATTCCATAAAGTGGTGGTTGTGCAATATATACATGACCTTGTTCGATTAATTCTTTCATATAACGATAGAAAAATGTTAAAATCAAAGTTCTAATATGTGCACCGTCAACATCGGCATCGGTCATAATAACTATTTTTCCATATCTTAAATTATCTAAATTGAAATCTTTTCCAATTCCTGTTCCAAAAGCAGTAATCATTGATTTGATTTCTTCATAACCTAAAATCTTATCAATTCTTGCCTTTTCAACGTTCATAATTTTACCTTTTAGTGGTAAAACTGCTTGGAATTTACTATCTCTACCTTGTTTTGCAGAACCACCGGCAGAATCCCCTTCGACAAGGTAAATTTCATTTACAGCAATATCACTTTCTTGGCAATCTGATAATTTTCCAGGTAAAGTTGTATTATCAAGAATAGATTTTTTACGAGTTAAATCTCTTGCTTTCCTTGCAGCTTCTCTAGCTCTTGCACTACTTTGAGCCTTTTCAATTATAATTTTACCAACTTTTGGATTTTCTTCTAGGAAAGTCATCAAATTATCATATAAGAAAGTTTCAACAATACCACGGCTTTCACTATTTCCAAGTTTTGCCTTAGTTTGTCCTTCAAATTGAGGATTTGGAAGTTTAATTGAAACAATACCTGTAAGACCTTCTCTTGTATCATCCCCTTGAAGATTAGCTTCCTTATCTTTAATTAAATTATATTTTCTTCCATAGTCATTTAAAGTACGAGTAAGAGCAGTTCTAAAACCTACTAAATGACTTCCTCCTTCTGGAGTATGGATATTATTGGCAAAAGTTAATACATTTTCAGAATATCCGTCTGTATACTGCATAGAAATTTCAACTTGTGAATCTCCTTTTTGTCCTTGAAAATAAATAACTTCACTATGAAGACAATTTTTATTTCTATTCATATACTCAACGAAAGATTTTATTCCACCTTCATAGTGGAAAGTTTCTGTATAGTCTTCTCTCTCATCAGTAAAAACAATCTTAACACCCTTGTTTAAGAATGCCATTTCTCTAAATCTGTTTCTTAAAATTTCTTTTTCAAAGATAGTTGTATCAAAAATTTCATGATCAGGTTTAAAAGTAATTATTGTTCCATTTTCTTTTGAAGTTCCAACAATTTCAAGTTTTGAAGTAGCAATACCTCTTGAGAATTTTTGTTCATAAAGTTTTCCGTCTCTCTTTACATTTGCAACAAGCCACTCTGAAAGTGCATTTACTACAGAAACACCAACTCCATGAAGTCCCCCTGAAACTTGATAAGCATTGTTATTAAATTTACCACCAGCATGTAGGATAGTTAAAACTGTTTCAAGAGTTGATTTTCCAGTTTGTGGATGTATCTCAACTGGGATACCACTACCATTATCTTCAACACTTACAGAATTATCTTTATAAATTTTAACTGTAATTGTATCACAAACACCAGCCAAAGCCTCGTCTATACTGTTATCAACAACTTCATACACTAAATGGTGAAGTCCCTTTACTCCTGTTGAACCTATATACATACCAGGTCTAAGTCTAACTGGTTCAAGACCTGTTAAAACCTTAATGTCTTTAGCACCATAATCTCTAATTTTTTCTTTACTCATATCTTTCCTTTCTCACTTTTTCCATTTCTATGACATTTATATTCTTAAAATCATTTATAAAAGACTTATCTGTAGTCGTTATAAAGACTTGATTATCCGTTAAATATTCTAAAATTTCATATCTTCTATTTTCATCTAATTCACTAAAAAGGTCATCCAGTAGAATTATCGGTTTAACACCCTTATATTCTTCAAATATATTTTTTTGACACATTTTAACAGTAATTATAATATTTCTTTTTTGTCCTTGTGAAGAAAAACTCTTCGCATCATTTCCATTTAAAACAAATTTAAAATTCTCTTTGTGAATTCCAAAACTTGTTGTCTTGCTTTCACAATCCAATCTATATGTCTTTGTAAAATTCTCTAAAATTTCCTTTAAACACTCAGTTTCACTTTTACTATGATCACTTAAAATTGATTCATATTCAATATTAAGAGTTTCACCTGATAATTTTTGATGAATTGAATTTATTTCCATATTTATAAGGTCAATAAGTTTTTTTCTCTCCATACTGATTTCATAACATAAAAGTGCTAGTTTTTTTGTAAGTGCATTCATCTCTTGCTTATAATAGCTAGATAAATTCATTCCTTTTAAAAGCATATTTCTTCTAAAAATAACATTTCTGTATAAATTCAATTTTTGTTTATATCCCTTTGTCATCTTCATAATGAAGCTGTCAAAAAAATTTCTTCTAAAATTTGGACTTTCAGTTATGATTTTAAGCTCATCTGGAAAAAATCCAATAACATTTGAAAAATCATAAAGTTCATTTACACTTTTAATTTTGATATCGTCAATTTTAAAAACTTTTTTCTTATCTTCCGTATATAAGAAGGAAATTTTATTTTCAAATCCTTTTTCATTTACAAAAGTATCAACTTTTGTAAAACTCTCATCAAAATTTATAAAATCTTCTTGTTTTACCTGTCTAAAACTTGACGCAACAAGAGAAATATAAATTGCTTCGAGAACATTTGTCTTTCCAATACCATTTTTCCCGACAAAAACATTTATATTCTCCTTAAAATCAAAAGAAATATCTTTTAAATTTCTAAAGTTGGTCAAATGTATTTTTTCAACTATCAACTCTACCTCTTTTTAATAATTAAATTTACTTCTTCGTCATCAGCTAATACTTTAACAGTCATTCCATCATAAATTTTTCTACCACGTCTTGTTTCAACTTCTCCATCAACTAAAACTAAACCTTCTGATATAAAGAATTTAGCATCAGATCCAGTTTGAACAACTGCTGCATATTTTAATAGCGAATCTAATTTTATAAATTCAGTATCAATAATAATTTCTTCCATTTTTAACTCCTAATATTGAGAATCTTGTAATAAAACTGGTAAAACTAAATAAGTATAATCTATATTTTCATCTTCTGGTCTAATGATACAAGCACCAGCTCTACCGTTAAATGTAATTTCAACAAAATCTTGTTCTATTGTCTTTAATCCTTCTAAAATATATTTTGAATTAAAGGCTATTTTAAGATTATCTCCCTCTTTTTTGATGTCTATAACATCTTTTAAATCTCCAATTTCAGATGAACCTTCAACTAAAATACTATTATCATCTATTGTAAAAGTAACTAAATCTCCTTTTTCAGCCTTGTAGATAATATTTGCTCTTTCAATCGCATTTATCAAATCACGTCTTGAAACAATAACTTTTGTCTTGTATTCATAAGAAAATAGAGCCTTGTAATTCAAATACTCTCCGTCAATTACTCTAGTTGAAAAGATAGTATTTTCAAAAGTGAAAATAGCACTACCACTAACAAGAGAAATTCCTACAACTGATCCCTCAGGAACAATTTTTGAAATTTCATTTAAAGCTCTTGGTGGAATAATAACTTTTTTCTCAATATCTTCTGAAATTTTAAAACTTCTCTTTGCAATTCTATGTCCATCAAGCGCAACAAAATCAACATTATGATTTTCTATTTCTACATCAACACCATTTAAAACTATTCTATAATCATCAACTGCTGTTGCAAAAATAGTTTGTTTTGTTGCAACTTTAAGTAAATTATCTTGAACAGTAAAGTCCACTTTATTTTCAAAAGTTGGAAATTCTGGATATGAATAAATATCCATTGCAATAATATTAAATTTTGCATTTTCACTTTGAATAAACACTTTTTCTCTATCAACTTTAATAAGAACTTCATCATTTGGTAATTTTCTTACTATATTTGAAATCATTGAAGCATTAAGTAAAACTTCACCCTCTTTTTCTACCTTACATTCAGTTGAAGTTTCAATAGCTAATTCCAAATCAGTTGACTTCAAAGTTAATCTATTATCTTTAGCAATAAATAAAATACCTTCTAAAATTGAAGTATTATTTTTCAAACTTATAGCTCTTAAAGATATATTTATTAAACTCAAAAGATCATTTTGCATTATCTTTATTTCCATAATTTTCTCCTCTTTTCACATATAAAAAAATATATAATTTAGTAGTAATAGTAGTAGGGGCTGTGAATAACTCAAACAACCCAATTTAATATTTAAATTTCAACATTTAACAACTGTATAACTACTGTATAATTTAACTAAATATTCATATACTTATAAACATATTAACAACATAAAAAACATTTAAAAGTTATCAACAACTTATCAACATACTTATAAACAGTATAAGTTGAATAACTAAAAAATCCCTTAAAAATAATATTACTTTTTTGTAATATTAATCCTCTAACATTTTCTTTATATTCTCAATATCTTGCTTTACAGATTCTGTCGTCTTTATCTTTTCGTCAATCTTTTTAACACCATGCATAATAGTTGTATGATCTTTTTCAAAAGCCGAACCTATATTTCCTAATGCACAATCCAACATATTTCTGCAAAGATACATTGCAATCTGTCTTGGATAAGCTATTGAATTAGCTCTATTTTTTGAACTTAAATCAGAAACTTCAATCTTAAAATATTGACTTACAGTTTCTTTAATTAAATCTATATCCAACTCTCTCCTATTTAGTTCATTAAGCTTTTGAGATAAAATTCCCTTAACATAATCAACAGTCATTGGAGCATCTTGTTTCAATTTATAATGAGCTAAAACATTAATTAAAGCTCCTTCTAGCTCTCTTATGTTTGTCTTAATATTCATTGCAATAAATTCAAGAACCTCATTTGAAAGAGTTATCGGCTCATATTTTACCTTATCTTGTAAAATAGCCATTCTAGTTTCAAAATCAGGTGGTTGAATATCAACAGTTAGACCCATATTAAATCTACTCTTAAGTCTGTCCTCAAGATTTTTAATTTCCTTTGGTGGTCTATCTGATGAAATGATAATTTGCTTATTTCTACTGTATAATTCATTAAATGTATGGAAAAACTCCTCTTGTGTTGCAGTCTTTCCTGCGATAAACTGAATATCATCTATAAGCAAAACATCAACATTTCTATATTTTTTTCTAAACTCAGACTCTGAATTCTGATTTTTATCTCTAATAGAGTCGATAAGATCAATAGTAAACTTTTCACTACTCAAATACAAAACTTTACAATCGAAATTCTTATGTATTTCATAACCAATTGCCTTCATAAGATGTGTCTTTCCAAGTCCAGAATTACCATAAATGAAAAGCGGATTGTAAGTACCAGCTGGATTTTTTGAAACAGCTTCAGCAGCTGCCATAGCAAATTCATTATTTTTACCCTTTATAAAATTGTCAAAAGTAAATTTTTCAGAAAAAGCTAAAGAATCATTTGAAGAAGAAATTTTCTTTAACTTTCCTTTCTTAACTGACTTTTCACCAGATTTTGAAAAGAAAGAAGTTTGACCACCTGCATTTTTAATCGCTTCCAAATATGCATCATCAGTTGCTACAACAGGTAAAAGCTCAGTTTTCTCCTGAATTAGAGGAAAAAGCTGATTATTAATAGCATCTTCAATATATTCCTTAAAATTTCCATTTATAAAAGTTTTTATATAATTTGATTGG
Organism: Parvimonas micra; assembly: GCF_021300775.1. Classification (GTDB taxonomy): domain Bacteria; phylum Bacillota; class Clostridia; order Tissierellales; family Peptoniphilaceae; genus Parvimonas. The sequence goes on along the minus strand of NZ_JAJTJP010000002.1, from coordinate 103,585 downwards.
CAAAGCACCATTAACTTATGATTCTCATAACAAATTGGTTTTAAAACTTCAATCCAAGTTGCAAAACGGCTCTCTCCGAGCTTGTCTTTCAACTCATTGCAAACTTCAAGCCATAAGCTTTCAACAATAATATCATTTTCAAACATAAACTACTCCCTATACAAAGTTATTAACATATTTATCCACATTGAATAAAATTTTAAAAATATTGAAATTCTAACATTTATTAAGTAATTTATAAAAAAATTTCAAACAAATTAAAAAGTTATCCACATTATTTAAAAAGTTATACTGTTTATAAAAAAAATTGTATTTTTCAAAATTTTTTAAAAATATTAAAAAATTATCTCTACATAATAAACAAATTATCCACAATTTTATTCTAGTTATCCACATATTACATTTTTGTAATATGATAAATTATAGAAAATTTTCATAAAATTTTCAAAATTTTAAACATTTTTTCACAGTTAATTATACCAAAAAACCAAAAAAAACTCAAATTTATTGCACTTAAAACACAAAAGTAAAAAATATTAAATATAGTGGAAAAAATACTGTATGTTTAAAAATTTTTTGCACAAAAAAATCCACTTGTAAAATGCAAATGGATTAAAAAACTATTTATTTTTTCTTTTTTTTAAATATTCAACTATATATAAAATCATAGCCACACCAGTAACAATAATTGATAGTTTTTCATATGGTACAAAATTTTTAGTAAAGATAATTCTAAATGGAAGAAAAATCAAACAACCTATCGCAACATAAAAAAATATTTTTTCGGAAGTTGAAATTTTTTTAGAATTTTTCATATAGACCTCCTTTTTCTGATTCAATTCGGTCGAATTCGACCGAATTGAAATTCATATTGTTTAAGCTTTCCCATAAACCAAGAAATTCAATTGTATCTTTCCTTCTCATCCAATTTTTTATTACATCGCTTAGTTCATCGCTTTTATATCTTGCAATATTCGTAGACTTACATTGTCATTTTTAAAGTCTTCATGTAAGAAAAATCAAACAACCTATCGCAACATAAAAAAATTCTTTCAGAAGTTAAAATTTTTTTAGAATTTTTCATATAAAAATTATTTTGAATATTATTGCATTATAAATAAACTATAAATTACAGTCAAAAAGATAAAAATTAAATATAGTATTCTAAATATTTTTCTGGAATTATTCATAACAGTCTCCTTTAATAATATATCAACTAAAATTTACCAATTCTCTTTTCTACTACTTTAACTTAATGATATCATCTTTTATATTAAAAGTAAATAGTTAAATACAAAAACAAAATTATTTTGATTTGGCTAGTTTTGTTGTAAAAAATTTGCATTTTTTTTATATTTTTACTTGACAATTATACTTAAAATAGCTTATAATCTATGGTAGTGTTTTATTAAATAACCTAAAGGTGATTATAATAAGGAGGTGTCATCTATATTATGAAAAGAACTTATCAACCAAATAGAAGAAAAAGAAGTAAAATTCATGGTTTTAGAAAGAGAATGAGTACAAAAGCAGGTAGAGCTGTATTAAAGAGAAGAAGACTTAAAAATAGAAAAGTTTTATCAGCATAGGCCAACATTAGTGTGGCCTTTTCTAAAATTCAGCTTTTTATTTTTTTGTTGAAGTGATTATACTTACGAACCTAAAAATATTTTGTTGTAAGTATGATGAATAGAAAGATGATATATGAATAAGGAAATTAGATTAAGAAAAAATAGAGAGTTTCAAACTGTTTATAGACGTGGAAAGAATTTTTGGAATAAAGATTTTACCATTTTTATTCGACCTACTAATAGGAAAAAAGTTAAGTTCGGCGTTTCTATTACTAAAAAGTTTGGAAAAGCAAATAAACGTAATTTGATTAAAAGAAGAATAAAAGAGATAATAAGACTTAATGTTTGTGATTTAGGATTAGGTTATGAAATGGTAATTTTACCGAAAAAAAACACTTTAGAAATTGATTACATTGAACTTGAGAGGTCTTTGTTAAGACTTATTAATTTTGCTTTAAAGAAGGTTTTAAATTGAGAAGATTAATGATTTTATTAATTAAATTTTATAGAAGATATATTTCAGGTCTTTTTGGACATGGAAAATGTAAGTTTACACCGACTTGTTCGGAATATGCTATTTTAGCATATCAAAAATACAACTTTTTTAAGGCAAGTTATTTAGTTATTTGGAGAATTTTAAGATGTAATCCTTTTGGAAAAGGTGGATATGATCCACTAAAATAGGAGGAATAAATGGCATTTTTAAGAAATTTAATGGGATCTGTATTGAAATTTATTTACGAAGGAGTCGCTACTATATTACCAAACGAGCCTTCAAGTATTTCATATTTAGCTATTAGTATTATAATAATTTCAATAATTTTTAAAGTTGTAATGTTCCCAATATTTTTAAGTAGTATAAAAAATCAAAAAATTCAAGCAAAGTTTGCAAAAGAGCAACAAAAAATTAGAGAAAAATATAAACATGATCCTCAAGCTATGAATCTTAAGCTGATGGAATTTAATAAAGAACATGGAATTAAACAACTTGGTGGTTGTTTACCAATGATTTTTAACTTAATTTTAGTTTTAGCGATGTTCGCTGTAATGAGAGAGCCATTGTTATACATTTTTGGGGATGCAAATGCAAATGTTATGAAAAATTTCCTTTGGATTAAGGATTTGTCAGCACCAGACCCACTTATCTATGGACTTCCTTTGATAAATGCAGTTACTCAATATATCTATTTAGATTTGAGTAATAGAGATCAAAAAGATAATCCTGCTGCAAAATCTATGGAAACTATGAAATTTATATTTCCTTTCATAATATTTATTTCTGCAAAGAGCTTCTCAGCTGGTCTTGCACTTTATTGGGCAATGACAAATGTTGTAGAAATTTTATTAAGATTGGCTTTAACTGCTTACGAAAATAAAAAAATGAGTAAGTAGTAGAAAGGAGCAAAGAATGAGTATTATTAAATCAGCAAAAACTGTTGATGAAGCTGTAAAACTTGCTTTAGGAGAGCTTTCAGCTGATATTGCAGATGTTGATGTTAAAGTAATAGAAAAACCTAAGAGTGGTTTCTTGGGCTTTGGTTCAAGAGATGCTTTAGTTGAAGTTTCATTAAAAAATGAAAAAGAAATTGAAAAAGAAGAAGATAGTCAAACTAGCGTTGAAGTTTCTTGTTGTAAAGAAGCGCTTAGTGCTAAGAGTGATGATATAGAAAAGATTGAAGAATTCTTAAAAGGATTAATTTCAAATATGGGAGTTAATGGCGAAATCAGTTATGATGAAGATGAAGAAGCTATTAATTTGTATATTAATGAATCTGACGATTTCAAAGTTTTAATCGGAAAATCTGGAGAAACTTTAGAAAGTATCCAATATCTTTTAAGTATTTTTGCTAGAAGAAATACTTCTTTAGAAAAAAGAGTTTATTTAGATATAAATGGATATAAGAAGAGAAAAGAAGAAACAATCAGAGAAACAGCCATGACTTTTGCTAAAAAAGCTATTAGATATAAAAAAGTTATGAGACTTAGACCTATGAATGCTTATGAAAGAAGAATCGTTCATTCAACTTTACACAATATGAAAGGTGTATTTACAGTGAGTGAAGGTGAAGAGCCACATAGAAAGGTTGTTATCAAACCTAAATTTTAATATGCAATTAAAAGAACGTCTAGGCGTTCTTTTGCTTTATTGTGGAACAACAAGGAGAAAATATGGAAAATACTATTGTTGCTATTGCTACTGCCACTGGAGAATCAGGTATTGGAATTGTAAGACTTAGTGGTGAAAAGTCAATAGATATTGTAAAGAGTTTTTTTAAACCTTATGATAAGAAAGAAATAGATGAAAAATCCAATAGAATAATGAAATATGGTCATGTTTACGATAAAGATGAACTTATTGACGAAGTTATGGTTTGCTTTATGTACGCTCCTCATACTTATACTAGAGAGAATGTTGTTGAAATCTTTACTCATGGCGGAATTGTATGTCTTAAAAGAGTTTTAAATGTTTGTCTTGAAAACGGGGCTGATCTTGCTGAAAAAGGTGAATTTACAAAAAGAGCCTTTTTAAATGGACGTCTTGATTTATCCCAAGCTGAAGGAGTTATTGACTTAATAAAGGCGAAAACGGAATTTTCTCATAAGAGTGCGATTAATCAACTTGAAGGGCATTTGAGTAAAAAGATTAAAGAATTTAGAGAAAAACTTTTAGATATTTTGAGCTTTGTTGAGTATTCTATTAATTTTACAGAAGATATGCAAGAGGAATTACCTTTTGATAATGTAATTTTAAAGACTGAAAAATTAATGGCAGATATGGAAGAATTGCTTGGAGAGTCTAATAAAGGAAAAATTTTAAAAGACGGTATTAATGTTTCAATAATCGGTAAGCCAAATGTTGGGAAATCTTCCCTACTAAATAGAATATTAAGACAGGAAAGAGCGATTGTAACTGATATTGCAGGAACTACAAGAGATTTGATTAAGGAAGATATTGAACTTTCAGGAATTAAATTAAATATAAACGATACTGCAGGAATTAGAGAAACTGCCGATGTTATTGAAAAAATTGGAGTTCAAAAATCTATCGAAGCAAGTGAAACTTCCGACTTAAACTTGGTACTATTCGATATTTCAAGAGAGCTTGACGAGGAAGACGAAAAGATAATAAATCTTGCAAATACAACTAAATCTATTGGAATTTTAAATAAGGTAGATTTGGATAAAAAATTAGATGTTGAAAAATTAAAAGAAAAGATAAATTTTGAGTTAATTGAAATATCAGCGCTAAAAAATGAAGGAATATCAAAACTTGAACAGGCAATTATAGATATGTTTTTCGATGGAAAAATAGAGATTAAGGATAAAGCCTTAATCACAAATGTAAGACATGAAAACAGCTTAAAGAGTTCATTAGAATATTTAAAATTCTTCTATGGAGATTTAAAAAACATGGTTCCTATTGACTGTTGCGAAGTGGATTTGAGAAAATCCTACGAAGTGCTTGGAGAAATAATTGGAGAAAATATTTCAGAAAATATCTTGGACAATATCTTTTCAAATTTCTGTATTGGAAAATAAAGACGGTGCAAACCGTCTTTTTTTGTGGAATGGGAATGGTTCACTGTAATTTATGTATCTACGATACAATACTTTTGATTGTCAGCAATCAAAAGTATGAGATTTCTTACGTCATAAGCAATTAGCAAAGAAAATCCCCCAACACGTCATCTTGAGCGAAACGTAGTGTAGTCAATCTAGCCCTAACTTTGTTTACTTGTAAACAAAAGTAGGTCTGACGGGATAATTGTATCGTTAGATACAATTGCTCTGGAGATCTCAACTATTGCTTGTTTACAAGTAATAGTAAGTCCTGTAAAGGACTTAAATAAAAATCACCAATACCCCAACAAATTTAGCTATAAAAATTTTCAAAAACTATTGACAATACTATATTATACGCTGTATAATATAATTAAAATTAAGTATTATGAGGAAAAAGTTATGGATATACTAAAAGAATCGAGAAAACAGCTGATAAAATTAATTATGACGACTATAACGGGAAACTTTGGCAGTTCTATTTTGTCTTTTATCATTGGACTACTTATTTTAAAAAAGACAGAATCGGCTTTGAATTTCGGTATTTCTCAAATTATAGGACCTTTAGTTGCTGTTATTTTAGTTCCTTTTGTTGGTGCAATTGTTGATAAGTATAATAAAAAAATTGTAATTGTAATTGCACAGACTTTTAGTATTGTGAGTTTACTTTTATATGCTCTAAGTTTAAATTCCAATGCTGAAACTAATTTAATCAATACCTATATGTTATTAATTTGTTTAAAGGTTGCGGATCAATTTTTAAATAATGCTTTTTCATCTTCAGTAAAAAAAGTTGTATGTGAAGAGTATATTCAAAAGGTAAAATCCTTTCAACAGATTGCATCTTCAGGGGTTTATATTATATCTCCAATTTTAGCAGTTTTTTTACTTACAAAATTAGAATTAATCCATTTTGTGCTTTTAGAAGCTGTTATCGAGTTTATAACTATTTTAATTGTACTTTTTATTAATTTTAATCTTATTAAGACTGAAGTAACAGAGAATAATGAAGAAAAGAAAGTTTTACATCTTTTTGTTGAAGGAATTAAGTATATGAAAGATAAAAAGGTTTTAGTTTTTATTATCTTCTTTGCAATGTTTATAAATTTCTTAATGGCGTCAGTTTCAGTTGGACTGCCCTATGTTTTAATTAATGAGATTAAGATTTCTGATTATCTTTATGGTATTGTAAATGCGACATTCCCTGTAGCGATGATAGTTTCTTCAATAATATTGTCAATTATGAAAGATATTGAATATCCTTTAGAGTTTTCTTTTAAATGGCTTCGTGGAACTACTGGATTTTTATTATTTTTAGGAATTGCCCTATTATTTAAACTTAGTACTTCTTCATATTTTATAGTATTTATTATATTTGCTTTTGGATTTGACTTTGTCGCTAATTTTGCTAATACTCCAATGCTTGTATGGTTTACAAAGGCCATTCCTAATGAATATCAAGGAAGAGTTTTTAGTATTATTGAAACAGGATGTCAACTTCTAATGCCTCTTGGAATTTTGTTCTATTCTATTTTATTTGATAAATTCAAAAGTTCATATATTTTTATATTTTCTGGAATAGTTTTATTGGTATTTATATTTTTACCATATATTTTAAAAATAGATTTAAAGACAAAAGAATTTTAATAAGCTACTATTAGAATAATATAATAAAAAAATGAGAGTTTTTAACTCTCATTTTTTAATAATTTATAATATATCTTTTAATTTTCCAAAAGTTTTGTACTTAACTTTTTTAAGTTCTTTAATATTTTTTGCACCAAGAAGTAACATAGTCATTTTTGTTTGGTAGATTAAAGATTTTAAATAATCTTCAGCTACTTTATATCCACCATGTACTAAAAATCTTAAAACTTCTCCTGCAATAGCAGTCATATCACTTCCAAGTATAATCGCCTTTGCGACATCTTCCCCAGTTTTTAATCCACCAGATCCGATTAGAGTAAAGTCATTTGAAACTTTTCTACAATCTATAATACATTTTGCAGTTGGAATTCCCCAACCATAAATATTTGTAAAATCTAAATCTGTTCTTCTTAAATTTTCAATTTCTATAAAATTTGTTCCACCAAATCCACTGATATCAATGTATTTAACGCCAATGTTCAACAGCTTTTCACAAGTTTTTTTTGAAATACCACAACCTGTTTCTTTAATTATAACTGGAACATCTAAGTTTTTCACAATATTTTCAATATTTTTTAAAATACCTGAAAAATTTCTATCTCCTTCAAACTGAACAATTTCTTGAGCAGGATTTAGATGGAGAGAAATAGCGTCAGATTTTAACATTTCAACAGCTCTTTTTGCATCTTCAAGACTTGATAGTGCAGAAAGATTTGAAATAATAACATCTTTGTTATCTAAAATATCATTAATTACTGTAAAAGATTCTACAAGCTCTTCGTCTTGTAGCGCAACTTTTTGGCTTCCACTTTCAAAAGCGATATTGAAATGTTTGCAAAGTCTTGCTAAATCTTCATTAATATCATAGGAAGACTCTGCTCCTCCAGTTATTGCATTAATTAAAAGAGGAAAGGATAGTTTTTTTCCTAAAAAATCAACAGATGTATCTATTTCATCAAAATTCAAATCAGTCAATGCGTAATGTTCTATATATACATTTTCAAGCAAATTGCTAGATTTAAAGTTGCTCTTTAAAAAATTTTCCAAATGTTCTTTTTTTCTCTCGTTTTCCATATTCACCTGAATTATCTATTGTTATTATTGTTATTATTATTCTTGTTATTTTTGTTAGTATTACTATTGTTATTGTTAGTATTATTATTCTTGTTATTGTTCTTGTTATTATTATTTTCTGTATCTACTTGAGAATTTCCATTTTGTTTATTAATCAAATATTCACCAAACATTTCTTTAACAAGAGCATTTAACTTTGTACGATTTGGAATATAATAACTTGTATTATGAATATATTCAGCTTCTCCAGGAACTATTTCAGTATGCATCTTATCTTCACCTAAATTTTTAACCTTTAAAGATAATTTAGCAATTGTTGAGAAAGGAATGTTTGTATTTACAGTCTTTTTAACAACTTCTAAAATTTCTGGAAGTTTAGCGATGTTTTTAGCCTTTGTTAATTCTTTTATTAAAGCCTTAATAATTAATTGTTGAGATTTAACACGGCCAAGATCACCTTCTGTATATCCCGCTCTAAATCTTGCAAATTGTAGAGCTTGTTTACCATTTAATATTTGTTTACCAGGTTTTAAGTGAATATTATCTTCAGCAACGTCAACTTGAACTGGAACGTCAACTTCAATACCACCAAGAACATCTACAATGTCCTTAACTGAGAAGAAATTAACTCTTACATAATAGTCTATATCTAGATTTAAGAAATCTCTTGTAGTTTTCATAGCCATTTTAAGACCGCCATAATGGTGTGCATGGTTTATCTTATCTAGTTTTCCATTTACCATTACTCTTGAATCACGAGGGATTGATAACATATCAATTTTTCCTGTTTCAAAATTAACTTTTGCTAAAATCATAGTATCAGTTCTGTTTTGTTCAGTTGTCGCTCCACTGAAGTCATCACTGTCCAAACCTAAAACTAAGAATAAAAGTTCATTTTCAACACGTTGCTCTATATTATTACCTTCACCCAAATCATTTCCTACAAATTCTACTTTTGATGTTAACTCCATAACATCTAAAATTCTATTGGCAACCCAAAATATTCCACCGAAAAGAACTAAAGATATAATGAAGGTTATTATAAATTTCTTTTTCATATAAAACTCCCTTACTTTATTAATTTACTAATTACTTTGAAACTTGGATGTTCTGATGATTTGATTAAATCAAACAAAATAGTTTCAACATTAGTAACACTCGCTCCCATTTCTTTAATTAAATCCAAACCATTCTTATAGTTTTCTGGATTTCTTGAACCAACTGATTCGAAAGGAAGATAAACCTTAAACTCGTCCTTTAAATCTTTGATTGTTTGATATATACAAATATGAGTTTCAACACCAGTAATAATTACAGATGATCTTCCATCTTCTTTAAGTTTTAAAATTTCATCCTTAATAACTGGATAGGCTGAAAAACTGTTCTTTGAAAAATACTTCGCATTCGTTTCGTTTAAAGAAGCTTTAATCTCAGGAATTGTTTCACCAAGTCCTTTTGGATATTGCTCAGTATAAATTACTGGAATATTAAGCTCTTTACAAGCATTAATCAATATATTTGTATATTTGATAATTTTTTCGTTATTTTGAATAACTGGCATTAATTTTTCTTGAATATCTAATACCAGTAAAAATGTATTTTCAATTTTCATAGAAATCTCCAAATTTAAGATTTAATTACCATAATTTAGTTTGATAATTTTTATAGAATATATGGTAATAATTTAGTTTCACAACTAGAAATAGCACACTCTACCGTAAAACTATTTTATATTATACACTCTCTATACATTTTTTTCAACTTTTTTAATTTTTTAGTCTATTTTCGTAAAAAATTTGATTTTATAAAAATATTAATATATAATGTTAAAGATAGATTTTAAAAGGAGTAGTTATGAATAAAGTAGATTTAGAAGTTTTAAAAAGTATATACAAGGATATTGAAAATTCACATTTAGAAGCAATTTCAATAATCTGCGAAACGCTTAATGTTTCAGAAGATAAAATTGAAAAAATTGAGCTTTTAAAAAAAGGAATGACAAATAATTCATTTATTTTTACAGTAAATAATGTTAGATATATTATGAGAATTCCAGGAGAAGGAACATCTGAACTTATTGATAGAGTTCAAGAAGCAGAAGTTTATTCTCTTATAAAAGATAAAAATATTTGTGATGATTTAATATATATTAATGCTGAAAATGGATATAAAATTACAAAATTCATTGAAAATTCAAGAAATTGTGATGATAAAAATAATGACGACCTAAAAATTTGTATGGAAAAAATTAAAGAGTTACACTCTTTAGGATTGGAAGTAGGACATGAATTTGACGTATTTGAAAAAATTGATTTTTATGAATCATTATGGAAAAACAAAAACTCAATCTATCCAGATTATAAAGAAGTAAAAGCAAATATTTTTTCCCTAAGAGATTTCATAGAAAAAAATAGAAAGCCAAAATGCTTAACACATATTGATGCAAACTGTGATAACTTCTTAATCTCACCAGACGGATCTCTTCGTTTAATCGACTGGGAATATGCGTCAATGCAAGATCCAGATATTGATATTGCAATGTTCTGTATATATTCACTTTATGATAAAGAACAAATAGACAATTTAATTGATATTTATTTCAATGGACAAGTTGATGAAGTTATAAAAAATAAAATATATGCCTATATTGCTTCATGTGGACTACTTTGGAGCAATTGGTGTGAATACAAATTAGACTTCGGCGTTCATTTTGGCGAATATGCTACAAAACAATATGAATACGCAAGAGATTATTATAAAATAGTTAAAGAATGGCTAGATAAAAATAGATAAAAAAAATCACTGTAAAAACAGTGATTTTTTTTATTGTGAAACAATAAGGTTCCCGGGTACCCACCCGATGCAAAGCATCGTGGAAGGGTGGGGTTCTTATTTAATAATCTTATAGTAAACTCTTGAAGTTATTGAGTAAATTATAAAGTAAATTACTGAAAAGCCCAGTACAATTGTCGCAAAACTCATTGCAAAAATTCCTATACTTTGGAATCCAAGTCCTCCAAGTATATTGTATAAGATTGGAAAAGCGAATAATGAGTGAATTGTTGCTATAACAAGTGGTAGGAAAAATATCCACAGTATCTGTACTCTTAAACTCTTTTTGATTATCGAGTCAGGAAGTCCTACATTTTTCATTATCTGATAATTTTGTTTATCTTCAAAACCCTCAGAAATTTGTTTATAATATGTGATTAAAACTGTTCCTGTTATGAAAATTAATGCAACTATCATTCCAAAAAACAATAGACCACCATTTAATTCATAAGCGAAAGCATCAACTTCAGCTTTTGAACTATATGAACCACTAGATATTTTATTTGTTTCAGCAAATAAGTTATAATCTTTTTGTAATCTTGTATAAAAAGTTTCTTTATCAGTAGAATCTAAATCAAAATTAAATTCTAGAAAATATTCTATCAGATTGTCTTCAATATCTGGAGTATATTCTTCTAACATTTTAATAAAAATTTCGTTATCTTTTACAATAATTATCATCCCATCAGCAGCTATATTTCTAGGATATAAGTCTTTTACTTTGACTAATTTGTAATTTTTTCCAGCAAATTCCATAGAGTCATAATTTTTAAGATTTTTTGAGTTAGTGGAATATAACACCTCATCATCATTAAGAGTGTAATTTGTATTGTTGTTTTTATTAAAATCTTCCAATGTTTCAATGATTAAAAATGATGCTAATTCACTTCTTTTACCTAAAGGAGTAATTTTTCCATTTTCATTTATTACAGGATTCATCTTAGTCTTTTTGACTGTTAAATTTTTAATTTTTTCATCTTCTTTTAATACTTTATTTAAAAGTTTTAAAATCTCATTTTTTATTTCTTCACCATTTTTAAGTATATCTTTATTATTTCCTGATACTGAGGATGATAAATAAAAGTCTTTTGGATGAATAGAATTTGTAAAATCTTTTATACTAGAATTTATAGTTAATGTTGTAGCTAGAGTAACTATAATTGAAGTTGAAAGAAGTGCAATACTTGCAAGAGAAACAGCATTTGACTTCATTCTGTATAACATTCCTGATATTGAAAGGAAATGTTTTGATTTGTAGTATAAATTTCTATTTCTTTTTAATAATTTTAAAACTAAAATACTAAAAGCTATAAATATAAGATAAGTTCCAATTATTACAGCAAAAACTGCAGGAAAAAATCTACCAAAGCTTTTAATACTTCCTTTTGATGTAATCGAAAGATAGTACCCTACACATAGAATTATAAATCCTAAAGTTCCAAGGATAAACTTACTTTTAGGTTCTCCCTCCGCCTTTTTTTGTTTTGAAAGGAGTTCTATAGGAGTTGATTTTCCAATCTTAAATACCATTGTTAAATATATTAATACAAATATGATACCTAAGAAAATTAAAGTCAATATTGCAGAAGAACTTGAAAAATTATAGTCCATTATCTTTGCAGTCATATTTTTAGTTATTCTATTAAGTAGAATAAAAGCTAATTTTCCAAGAACAAATCCTCCTGTTATTGAAAAGAAACTAACTGTTAAAAAGTTTAGGATATATTCTATTGAAATAATTTTAGCGATATGTTTTTTCTCTAAACCTAGAATTCCGTATAGAGCAAATTCCTTATTTCTCCTCTTAGCTAAAAAGCTATTGGCATATATGATAAATATAAAAGTGAATATTCCAACTATAAAAATTCCAAACTGTATAAGCATTGCTATATATTCGTGATTTTTTTCGATATAATGATTTTGTCCAAGGGAAGCCATTACAAAAAATAGAGTTCCCATAATACTACTTGCTATTAAAAATGGAGTTAAAAGCAAAGCATTTGCCTTCATATTTTTAAAAGCAAATTTAGAAGCCATTTTACTTTTCATAGTTATTCACCCCGTTTAACATGATTTGAGCTTGATTTATTTTTTCTGCAAAAGTTAAGTTGTCATCACTACCTTTGTATATTTCATGATAAACTCTACCGTCTTTTATGAAAATTACCCTTTTTGCAAAAGCAGCACATTTTACAGAGTGAGTAACCATTAAAACTGTTTGTCCGCTGTTATTTATATCGCAGAAAGTTTTCATAACTATATCAGCAGATTTTGAGTCCAATGCTCCTGTAGGTTCATCTGCAAGAAGTAAATCAGGTTTAGTTATAATTGCTCTAGCGATTGCAACTCTTTGCTTTTGCCCACCTGAAACTTGGTAAGGATATTTATCTAAAACATCGCTAATCTTTAAAATAGGAGCAATCTCTCCCACTTTTTCATTCATTACTGCTGGTTTAACATCTGATAAAACAAGTGGAAGATAAATATTGTCTCTGTTTGAAAAAGAGTCCAATAAATTAAAATCTTGGAAAACAAATCCTAACTTTTCACGTCTAAAACTTGCAACCTCGGAATTGCTTAATGAATTTACATCCTTGCCTCCAATAAAAACTGATCCTTCAGTTGCCTTATCCAAAGTTGCTATTATATTTAAAAGAGTAGTTTTACCACTTCCTGATTCTCCCATAACTGCTATAAATTCTCCTTTTTCAACAGAAAAATTTACATCTTTAAGAGCTTCAGTCTTTACACGTCCCATTCCTCCATAAATCTTTTTTAAATTTCTAACATCTAATATATTCATAATTACCTCCAAAAAATATTATTTTCGTTTACAATAATATTTTAGCAAAAATTTTTAAGTCAAACATTTATCTAATATTACAAAAACAAAAATAACCTTACAATTTTGTAAGGTTATTGAAATGTTAGGTATGAAATTCCCATTAGTTTTATATTATTTTTCAACTAATTTAAAACTCTCATCAATTAAGCTCTTAACTAAATCTAAATCCACATCTGAATCTAATACAATTGAAATCCAGTATTTTTTATTCATGTGGTAAGCGGGGAAAAAATGCTTTTTATCAATCAAACTTTCTATAAGTTCAGGATTAAGTTTTACATTTAAAACATCTATCTTTCCGTTTCTTTCTAATCCCAAAGTTTTATAAGAAACGGATATAAAAATTCCATACCATTTTTTGCTATTTGGTGTTTTTATTGTCGCATGGTTATTATCTTCCCAAGGTTCTTCAGGAATTGTTCCGTATTTTTCCTTGACATAGTCTAGTAATAATTTTCTATAATCTAAAGAAGTAAAACAGCTGTTTACAATATCTTCAATAAGTTCATTAACTTTTTTTCTAATTTTTGAAACGAATTTACCTTTGCTGTCTGAAACATTAAATAAAATGTATTCCTCATTAAAAGGTAATTCAATAACTTGTACTTCAAAGGACTCTTTTCCTATTTTGATAATTGCATTAAAATTTTCCACATCAATATTTGACTGTAAAATATAATAATCTCCAATCTTCGAAAAACCATATTTAATTGCCAGTTTAGAATTAAAAATATTTTTATCGAATATTTCATTGTAAAACATAATTTTCTCCTAATTAGTAAATAAATTAAAAACAATAAGATATATATGTTGAATGTATCTGCGATACATTTACTTTTGCTAAAGCAAAAGTAAGAGATCTCTCCACTCCGTTTCACTTCGGTCGAGATGACGTATAAGGAGAAAGCTTCGTTTAATAGCCAGACGTTAAAAGCAAATAATTTTCAAATATTATTTAAAAGTTGGATTGAAAACTAAATATTTCACGTCATAGTACTTTGCACTGAAAATCCCCCAACACGTCATCTCGACTGGAGCGTTAGCGAAATGGAGAGATCTCATTACAATTATTTGTAAACAAATAATTGTAAGTCCTGTGAAGGACTTATATATACATAAAACATAATTTTCTCCTAATCTATATTAAAATAGCTATCACAAAAATCGTTCCACAATTTTTTGTAATCATTATGAGATACAAGTTTTAAGTCTTTTATTGTAAAGATATTTCTTTTCTTTGCTTGAGAAACAAAGTAGTTGGTATCATCATCAAACTCAGTTTCTATGGCATGAACAGTTTTAAAATTCTTTAAAAAAGCAATAAATAGCCTCGTATGACCATCAACACAGATATATCCCTCATGGGATTTTACAACTTGAATTACAATATCCCTAGAATTTTTAATAAAATTTTCGAGTGTATTTACTTTATCTTCATCAATATAAAATTGAGATGGTTGAATTTTATCAACTTCTAATGTTAAAACCGGCTTCTTTTCAAAAGAAATAATTTTTTTATTATTTTCATCAAAAAAATTATTTATATGTGGAGAGTAATATCTAAAATATTCAATGAGTTTTTTATAATTTTCTCTATTTTTTCCTCTCACCAAAGCACTGTCACTAGAAATTATTTCTATTTCATAAGGTTCTTCGTCAATTAAAAAGGCTCCCCTTTGATTTAAAACAATCTGTGAAAATAAGGGATTATTGTATTCTGTAACTCTTTTAATTTCCATTTAGTTTTCCTATATATGCATATCTCTATTTTTTAATATATTTTTTTCACCAAGTAATAAATTTCTTAAAAATTTTTCTAAATACTCTGTAGTTTCAAAAACACCATTTTTTAAATCATTGTAATTCGCTCTGACCAATGCGTTTCTAAAATACCAAGAATGTTCTGAAAATAATTCATTTCCAACTTCAAAGCCAAGAGTTTTTAGATATTTTATAAAGAAAACAGCAGTTGTTCTTGTATTCCCCTCTGCAAAAACATGTATTTGCCATAGCCTTGACACAAAAAGAGCTAAATGCTTTATTATCTCATTCATATTCAAATTTTTGTAATTAAAACTTTTTTCTTGAGATAAATCATATTCTAGAGTTTTAAAAAGTTCGCTAAAACTTCCATAAGTAACACTTTTTTCATTTAAAATCCACTCTTTTTTTGTGATATTATATTCTCTTATTTGTCCTGCATGAGCGTAAATACCTTTAAATAATCTATAGTGAATGGATAAATATTCATTTGGTGTAAAAGAAAAAGCAGGTTCTGTAATAATTCTTGTAATTCGTAAAGCTACTTCATCAGCTTCCTTATTTCTCTCTTCATCTCTGCTAGGTTTTTCTTCATAATAAGCAGTAATCATTTTTTCAGCTTGCTCTAGGGATATTTCTCCCTCAATATTTTGTTTTGCAGTTTCAATTAAATATTTTGAAGGTTTAATTCCGTCAACATCTTGAAGTCCGATACCGATACTCCAAGCATATGCTTTTTCTTTCTTTTCAGGTTCTGTATGTTTAATATATTCTTCAAAAATATCTTTTTCCATAATTTTCTCCTAATTAGTAAATAAATTAAAAACAATAAGATGTTTATATCGAATGTATCTACGATACATTCACTTATGCTTGTATACAAGCATAAGTATGAGATCTCTCCACTTCATTCGTTTCACTCATTTCGGTCGAGATGACGTATAAGGGAAATATCTTCGTTTGATAGCTTAACGTAAATTGTAAATAAACTTCAAAAATTTTTTAAAATTGCATAGAAAACAAAACAATTCACGTCATAGGACCTTGCATAGAAATACACCCGACACGTCATCTTGAGCGTAGTCGAAAGATCTCAACTATTGCTTGTTTATAAGCAATAGTAAGTCCTGTGAAGGACTTATATACATAAAATATAATTTTCTCCTAATCTATATTAAAATAGACTTTTACACTTGTTCCTTCATCTAATTTTGATTCCAATTTAACTTTTTGTCCTAGTTTATCCAAAATTTGTTTAACTAAAAATAGCCCTATTCCCGTTGATTTTTGATTTTGTCTTCCGTTAAAGCCTGAATATCCTTTATCAAAAATTTTAGGTAAATCCGAATCCTTAATTCCAATTCCGTTGTCTTTTATTTCTAGATAATTTTCTTTTTCATTAAAAGTTATTGAAACAGTTCCATTTTTAGTATATTTTATTGCATTTGATAATAGCTGTTCAATTACTACCATACACCATTTGCTGTCTGTAATTACTTTTACATTAAGCTTTTTGTATTCAAGTTTTATATTATTTGAAATAAAGAGAATTGCATATTTTTTGATTAAAGGGTTAATAATGTCGTCTAAATTCACAAGTGAAATGTCCATATCCGTATTGTGTTTTGACATTTTAAGATAGCTTAAAGCCATATTTGTATAGTCTTCAATATAAATCAATTCTTTTTTTATATTTTTTACATTTTCATTTTCAATATCGCCATCGCAGATTAATTTACCTGCGGTTATTGGTGTCTTTATCTGATGAATCCAAATTAAAAAATACTCTTGTAATTCTTTTTCTTTTTCTAAAAAGTCATTTCTTAATTTCAAATTAGTTTCTTCAAGTTCCTGTATCTGATTTTTTAGTTTTTCCTCTTTTTTATTTAGAAAAGCTATAAATAAAAGATATACCATATAGAAAAAAGCCACTATTTCAAAGGCTAAGAAGTAACTTTCAAAGCTTAAATTCATAAGTAAAAAAACAATCCAAAATACTGATAATATAAAAATTGTTGTTATCGTTACAGGTAAAATTTTTGAAATATAGTTTTTAAATTTATCCATTTTTACTCCGTTTTAGAATTTAGATAATATCCACTTCCCTTTTTGGTTTGGATAAAATCATTTAGTTTAATATCTGCAAATTTCTTTCTAAGTCTTGTTATATTGACTGCCAAAGTATTATCGTCAATATAATCATCTCCATGCCAACATTTTTCCATAATTGACTCCCTTGAAGCAACTCCGCCTTTAGCTTTAAAAAGAGTTTCCAAAATCGTTGTTTCCGTATTTGTAAGGGATATTTCGTTGTCATTATATTTCACTTTATTCTTATCCATATATAAAAATACATTTGCAAAACTTAAAAATTCAAAGTCCTTTGTAAAATCATAGCTTCTTCTTAATATTGCTTTAATTTTTGCCAAAGTTACATTCAAATCTATCGGCTTAGTTATATAGTCGTCAGCTCCGAATTGAATACCCATTACAATATCGATATTTTCACTCTTTGAAGAAATGAAAATAATTGGAACATTTGAATGTTTACGAATTTCCTCACACCAAAAATAACCATTATTATATGGCAACATAATATCCATTAAAACTAAATGTGGTTGGTATTCGACAAATTCTTCGACTATTTGATTGAAATTTGAAATCCCCTTTACTTCATAATTCCAAAGTAAAAGTTCCTTTTTCAGCATTTCAAATATATTTTCATCATCTTCGACAATTAAAATTTTCAAAAATATCACTCCCTTGAGTATTTTATCGTAAAATTAAATTTCTTTAAATAAGTATAGCATAATTATAATTTAAAATATAGTCAACTAAAAGCAAATATGGTAGAATTAATATAGCAAAAGATTGAATTATAAGGGGAAAAAAATGAAAAATAAATCTAGAATATATTTAGCAATTTTTAGTTTAATACTTTTTTTATGTTTAGGAATATTTAGCTTATATACTGCTTTCTCTGCTGAATATTACGGAATTTTTAAATATTTAATTGTAGCTATTTTAATTATAGCTTATATTATTCTAGCATATATGATTTTTACTAGAATTATTTTTAAAATAAAATTTCCTGATGAAATTATTTGTTATTTTGATGGAGATAAATTATATACTTCAAATCATTTGTTTCCAATTGATACAGATAATATTGTAGGTGTAAAAATTATATCTACTTCTAATTATAGAAGTAATCGTGCTTATAAGGTATCTATTAAATTAAAAGCTAGATTTTTTAGATATACTTTCGGTATTGGACATATTTCAAAGGATAAAGAGCAAAAAAAATATGACTATTTTTTAAAAGAATTAAAAAAACGTCATATTGATTATGAAATAAAGTAAATTTTACAACACAAATTTATAGATACATTTATGAGTTTCGTTGTCGTTTATTCTCATATCATTATCTTCGGGCAATTCAAAGATGCCTAAAAATTCACCATTTAAATATTCACATATTTTATTAGAAGCATGATTATCTGGATTAGCTGTTATGTATAAGTATTCCATATCATGCTTTTTTGCTAGTTCAAAAAGGAGTTTACAGGCTTTTACTGAATAGTGATGACCTCTGTGTTTTTCCTCAATTGTATATCCTATATTTCCACCATAGAAAAGTCCTTCATTATTTCCAATTCTCAAATCACATTTCCCCATTTTGTTTTCTTTTAAATCACATATATAAAAGCTATATGCAGGAACCCAATTGATAGCTAGATTTCCGGGATAAAATTTATCTAAAACTAATTTTATTTCATCATTTTGTAAAAAAGAAGTATCCAAGCATTCCATAAACTCACCTCCAAAATAATTTAAGATATTTTACCAAATTTTAAATAAAAACTCAACTTTTTAAAATAATTATTTACTTTATGTTGATTGGAATTTGATTTTGATGTATCTGCGATACATTTACTTTTGCTAAAGCAAAAGTATGAGATTTCCAGAGCAATTGTATCTGATGATACAATTACCCCGTCAGACCTAGTATTGTTTTTCAAGTTTATAGAGAGTAAAAAATGTTTCACGTCATAGCACTTTGAAAAGCAAAACTTCTCAGCACGTCATCTCGAGCGTAGTCGAGAGATCTCAACTATTGCTTGTTTACAAGCAATAGTATTTCTGAAAGAAATAAAAAATTTCTATATGTATCTACGATACATTCACTTATGCTTGTATACAAGCATAAGTGTGAGATTTCTCCACTCCGTTACACTCCGGTCGAAATGACGTATAGAGAACAATCTTCGATTTTTAGCCAGACGTTAAAAGTAAATAAACATCAAAAATACTTTATACATAATAAAAAATTTACATAATTATATAAATACATGTTATATCAAATAAACTAATTCACGTCATAGCACATTGAAAAGCAAAACTTCTCAGCACGTCATCTCGAGCGTAGTCGAGAGATCTCAACTATTGCTTGTAAACAAGCAATAGTATTTCTGAAAGAAATAAAGTTTTTATATATCTTCGATATATTAAAATTAAATCTTCAATACTAATTTCCCCACAAAAAAACAAAACCATTTCGGTTTTGTTTTTCTATTTTATATTTAATTCTATTGAAGACTTTGTGCAGCGGTAATTACTGCTAGTTTGTAAACATCTTCTTCGTTACATCCTCTTGAAAGATCTGATATTGGTTTGTTAAGTCCTTGTAGGATTGGTCCTATTGCTTCAAATCCTCCAAGTCTTTGTGCTATTTTATATCCGATATTTCCTGATTGTAAATCTGGGAAGATAAATACATTTGCATGTCCTGCAACATTTGAGCCTTTTGCCTTTTGTTCCCCAACTGATGGAACTATTGCTGCGTCAAATTGTAATTCTCCGTCTAATGCTAAATCTGGAGCTAATTCTTTAGCGATTTGTGTAGCATCAACAACTTTTTGAGATAATTCATGTTTTGCGGAGCCTTTTGTTGAGAAGCTTAGCATAGCAACTTTTGGATCTATTCCAAATATTTCAGCAGTTTTTGCTGTTTCAACAGCTATTTCTGCCAATTCCTTTGCTTCTAAAGTAATATTTATCGCTATGTCTGCAAAAACATATCTTTCGCCATTTTTACCTAGCATTACCATTGCCCCACTTGTTCTTGAAACATTTGGTTTAGTTTTTACGATTTGTAGTGCAGGTCTTACCGTATCTCCAGTTGAGTGTACAGCTCCACTTACCATTCCGTCAGCTTTTCCAACTTGTACCATCATTGTTCCATAGTAATTTACATCTTTTAAGAATGTTTCAGCTTCTTCTTTTGTATTTTTACCTTTTCTACGTTCTACAAATTTTTCAACTAATTCATCAAAATCTTCTGCTTTTAAAGGATCAATTATTTCTAAATCATCAATACTAACATTTAATTCCTTTGCAGTTTTTTTGATTTCTTCAACATTTCCCAAAACAATAGGAGTAACTAATCCATCTTTTTTTAATCTAACACAAGCTCCTAAAACTCTCTTGTCTTCACCTTCAGGAAATACAATTCTTTTATTTGTTCCTTTGATTTTTCCTGTTAATTCTTCAAAAATATTCATAATACCCCCTACATTATTAATTTAACTTGTTTATCACTAATTTTAAATTCAACTTCATCAACTCCAGACATATATTCTCCGTCAAAGTTAATTTCAATATTTTTTGAAATTATTTTAATTTTCTTTGCTTTGAAATACGATGTTATATCTTCTTTAACATGAGTTGCATTTATAATTGTTTTTATCTTTTTAATTATATCAAATTTTGATTTGTACTTAATTGCACAAATATCTAATAGTCCGTCTTTCATATCAGCAGATGGCAATATATTAATCTTACCGCCATATTTACTTCCGATTCCTACTGCGATTAAGAAATAGTCATCTTCATATTCAATATCATCAACTATAATTTTGTATCTCTTTCTTTTATGATGAATTAAAGCTAAAGCTATTCCAATTTTGTAGGCAAGACCACTTTTTATAATCTTTTTTACTTTTATAGCATATTCATTAACTTCAGCATCAAAGCCTACTGACGCAATATTGAAAAATGATTTATCCAAAAATGTTCCATAGTCAATTAATGTTGTATTTCCTTTTATAATCTTTTCCATACAGATTACAAAGTTAGTAGTTTCTCCGAGACTGTTAAAATAGTCATTTGCTGTACCAGCAGGAATTACACCAAGTTTTAAATTATTTCTTACAGCTACATCTCCTATTTCAGCGATTGTTCCATCTCCACCAACTGCGATTAATTCGTTAAAACCGTCTTTAACTGCATTTTCTGCGATTAAAATGGATTCTCCCTCTTTAGTAGAACATTTTATCTCATATTCAAAATTTAGGTTAACGCCTTTAAGATATTCTTCAATGCCTTCTTTATAGTCATATTTTTTAAATCCAGATGCATTAGGATTTAAAATGAACATTAATTTTCTCATTATTTTTCTAAAGCCATCCTTAGAGCTTCATATTCTTCTTTAGATAATTCTTGGTTTACGATACCAGCATTTACCTCTTTTGCATAAGTTATACAGCTTTCTCTACCATAAATAGTAGTTAGTAATAGGCCATTATTAAAACCGTCTAATATTGCTATTGTATAAGATAATTTATTTTTTAGGTCGTGAAAAGCATCATACTTTACAAAACCAATTTTTTGAAATGTAAAAGCAAACTTACTTTTTGTTGTTTTAATTTCTGATTCAAGTTCATTTACCTTTTTTTCCATCTCAAAAATATCTGTTGAATGAGCTTGTATAAGCTCTCCCATATTCAATTCTCCCCTACCTCTTAAAAGCATATCGTATTTTTTCTTTTGAAGACTTAGCTTTCTATTTATTTGACTGAATTGATAAGAGATAAATAATAAGACAAACAACACTAATATTAAAAATGTTCCTGAATGAGAATTTAAAAATTCAAATATTGCACTCACTATTTTTTATTCCTTTCTATTATATTTAATAAAGCTTCGACAGTTTTTTCTATTTCTTCTAATGTATTGTAATATCCAAAACTAAATCTAATAGCACCTAGTTCCTCAGTACCCATTGTCTTATGAGCAAGTGGCGCACAGTGAAAACCAGGTCTTGTATAAATATCAAACTCATCACTTAATATATAAGAAATTTCAGAGCTATCCATATCTTTTACATTTAAACTCACAACAGCACCTTGTCTGTCATCAAGAGTACCATAAAGAATTACATCTTCATTATCTTTTAAAAGTTCTATAAAATGATTCTTTAAACTCATTTCGTGATTTCTTATATTTTCAATGCCAACTTCATTAATAAAGTCTATTCCTTTACCTAAAGCTATAATACCAACACCATTAGGAGTACCACTTTCTAAACTGTCAGGATATATATCTGGTTGATCAATACTATGTGAATAACTACCAGTTCCTCCTTCTTTTAATGGCTTAACAATAATTCCTTCCTTTATATATAGAGCACCTGTTCCCATTGGGCCAAAAAGAGCTTTATGTCCTGGAAAAGCTAGTAAATCAATATTCATTTCTTGAACATCAATATCTAATACTCCAATTGATTGAGAAGCATCTACAAGATAAAGTATATTATTTTCCTTACAGAAATCCCCAATTGCCTTAATATCAACTATAGTTCCAAATACATTAGACATATGTGTTGTTACAATCATCTTAGTATTAGGAGTTAAGGCTTCAAAAATCTTTTGAGGATCTATATATCCCTTTTCATCAGCATATACAATACTTAATTCTATCTTACCATCTTTTCTTAATTGATTAAGTGGTCTTAAAACAGAATTATGTTCCATTGATGTAGTAATTACATGGTCTCCTTCTTCTAATACACCTTTAATTGCTAAATTTAAGCTATCAGTTGCATTAAAAGTAAATATTACATTAAGAACTTCAGTTCCATTTATTAATTTACATATCTTTTCTCTAGTTTCGTAAATCTCTAAATCCATTTTCATAGCAAGTTTATGTCCGCTACGTCCAGGATTACCAGCATAACCTAAATAACATTCCATTATTTTGTCTGTTACTACCTTAGGTTTAGGAAAAGTTGTTGCGCCATTATCTAGATATATCATATTAATTCTCCAAATTATAAATGTTCATTAAAGAATCTATTATTCTTTGTAAATCAGCTTCATTTAAGTAGCTAATCTCTATTTGTCCACCTTTTTTCTTTTCGTTAATCTTAACCTTAGCATCTAAAACTTCAGTTAATCTCTCACAAATATCCTTTATAAAGATATCTTCTGTCTTGTTTTTGCTTTGTTTTGCCTTTTTTTCAACATCTCTGATATTTACTTCTTTTACTAATAGCTTATCGAGATATTTATTTCTTTCTTCATCAGTTTCTAAAGAAAGTAATGTTCTTCCCTGACTTGGACTTAATTCTCCACGAATTAAATACTCTTTAATATGGTCAGATAGATTTAAAAGTCTAAGATTATTAGCAATATATGATCTACTCTTGCCTATTATATCAGAAAGTTCTTGTTGAGTAAGTTTATATTCTTCCATTAGAGTTTTAAGCGAAATAGCTTCTTCAATAGGATTTAAGTCCTCTCTTTGAATATTTTCAACTAATGCAAGTTCTCTCGCCTTTCTATCATTAACATTTTTAACAACAACTGGAACTTTTTCAAGTCCTGCAAGTTTTGATGCTCTAAATCTTCTTTCACCCGCAATAATTTCGTATCTATCATCAACCTTTCTAACAACAATTGGTTGAATTACTCCGTCTGCTTTAATGGAGTTAGCTAATTCCTTTAAACTATCATCATCAAAACTCTTTCTTGGTTGATCTTCCCTAGCCATTAGCTTATCTAAATCAACAGTTAATAAATTTTCATCAGTAATAAAGTCTTCATCTCTTAAAAGAGATCCTAGACCTCTGCCTAGACCTTTTTTCTTCATTATTTTCTCCTATTCTTTATTAATTCTTTAGCTAAAGATAAATAAGCAATAGCCCCTTTTGAATTCTTATCATAATATATTATACTTTCTCCAAAACTTGGTGCTTCTGCAAGTCTTATATTTCTAGGAATAACTGTATCAAATAGTTTATCCTTAAAATAATTTTCTGTTTCGTTCTTTACGTCCTCAGATAAATTATTTCTAGAATCATACATTGTTAGTAATACACCTTCTATTTCTAATTCTGGATTTAAACCCTTCCTTATTATATTAACTGTATTCATAAGTTGGCTAACACCCTCTAATGCATAGTATTCGCATTGTATTGGAATCAACACACTTTGTGATGATACCAGAGAATTTATACTAAGCACGCTTAATGATGGCGGACAGTCTATAATTATGAAATCATAATTCTCAGGAATTTTAGGTAATTCTTCCTTTAATAGATATTCTTTTTTATCTACATTTAAAAGTTCAATTTCTAAACCACACAAATCAGCATTAGCTGGAATTAAATCAACATTCTTTGATTTGGTATGAATAATTGTGTCATTTATTTCTTTCTCATGAGTTAAAACATCATAAATAGTTACTTCTGGATCTTCTACTCCTAAACCTGAAGTAGAATTACCTTGAGGATCCATATCTATAACCAATACCTTCTTTTTATTAAAACCCAAAGCAGAAGCAAGATTTACAACTGTTGTTGTTTTGCCTACGCCACCCTTCTGGTTAAACACAGAGATTACTCTCATTTCTTTCTTCTTTTTAAAAGCATCAAAAATCTTCATAATATTTCCTTTGTTTTTATATTTTTCTTCTATTTATATATAATATATATAATTATAACATAAAAACAGTTAAAATTTTTAAAAACATATAATTATTTATATTAATTATTTTTTAAATTAATTATATTTTTTGTTTTCGCATAAAATGTTTCACGTGAAACAATGCATGACTATAAATTTTATGTTTCACGTGAAACATAGCTTTAAAATATTTTTGTTTCACGTGAAACATTTATTAAAAAATTACATTTTGTAACCGGTTTGTAACTTTTTGTAATATTTTTGTAAACTTTTGTAATTTTTTTGTAACTTTTTGTTGACTTTTTTCAATAGGTAGTGTAAAATATGTCTATAAGTTAGGAGGTAGTTATGAAAATTAAAAAAGTTTTGACAACTTCTATGTTATGTGCATTAGTTTGTACTGCATTGCCAGTAGCAAGCACTTATGCCGATGAGACTGAAAAAGTAGAAGTAAAAATTCATAGTACAAATATTGAGGAAGTAAATAATTTTTTAGTTAGCAGTTCAACTCTAGTAGTAGAAACTCCTTCCGTTGTTGAATTAAAAAAATTATCAAATGATCAAGATATATATTCACTAGTAACAGAAGAAGATACATTAATGCCAGAATTAGAAGAAAATGCTTTCTATATTAAAGAATCTATAGATGCTAAACTTGCATTAGCTGATTCTGAGGGAGAAACTGTTAAACTTCAAAAAGGTTCAATCGTTAAAGTTGAAATGACAGGAGATAAGATGGCAACTGTCACAGTTGATGGTAAAGTTTTATCTGTTGATGTTGCATTATTAACTAAAGAAGTAGTTGAACCAGAAAAGACTGAAAAAGAAATTAAAGCAGAAGAAGAAAAGAAAGCCGCAGAAAAGAAAGCAGAAGAAGAAAGAGTAGCTGCTGAAAAGAAAGCTGCTGAAGAAAGAAAAGCTGCTGAAAAGAAAGCGGAAGAAGAAAGAGTAGCTGCTGAAAAGAAAGCTGCAGAACAAAAGAAAGCTGCTGCTGCAAAGAAAGTTACACTTTATGCAACAGAAAACTTAAATGTTAGATCTGACCAATCAGCAACATCATCTAAACTTGGTATCTTATCAAAAGGTGAAAAAGTTACTGGTATTGATAAAGGTGAATGGGTAGAATTTACATTTAATGGAAAGACTGGATATGTAATTAAATCATATCTTTCAGCAACTAAACCAGCTGCTGAACAACCAAAAGCTAACAATAATTCAGGAAATTCAACTCCTGCTAAGACCGAAAAACAATCATATAGTTCTGATATAGACAAAGTTGTTGAAGTAGCTTTAGCACAAGTTGGAAAACCATACATTTGGGCATCTGCTAATCCAAATATCGGATTTGACTGTTCAGGATTAACATATTATGCGTTCAAACAAGCTGGAATCAACTTAAATAGAACATCATATACTCAAATTAATAACGGTGTAAGTGTAGATTCAAAAGACTTAAGAAAAGGTGACTTAGTATTCTTTAACAATGGTGGAGGAAGAATCAGCCACGTTGGTATCTACATCGGAAACAACCAGTTCGTACACGCATCAAGCCCAGGAACAGGTGTTATCGTAAGTAAACTTTTCGGAAGTTATTTTGGAAACACTTATGTAGGAGCAAGAAGAATAATTAAATAGTTCATTAAAATTTAAGACGGTTATAATAACCGTCTTTTTTTATTTACCATAATTAACAATGTTTCATATAAAACATAGGGGATTGAAGCAAAAAAGAAGGCCTTTAGCCTTCTTTTACTTTTTATAATGGTTTTTTCTTTATTTGTCCCATATTTCTTGGGAAATTATCAGGAGTTTTTCCTGTCTTTTTAATTATTAAAATATTTCTTTCTGAAACTTCACCATTTTGTTCAATCTTGAAATTTACAACTTTTTCTAATTTACAATTTAATTTTTTTAGTGCATTTTTTGAATCTTCTACTTCTTCAAGATATGATGGGCCTTTCATTGCTAGAAATAATCCATTTACCTTTAAAAATGGAATTGTAAATTCTAGAAGTAAAGATAGGGAAGCTACTGCTCTTGAGCTAACTATATCAAAGCTTTCTCTAAAGCCTTCTTTTCTTCCGACTTCTTCTGCACGTCCATGAATTGCCTTTATATCTTTTAATTTCAAATCATCAATTACTATATTTAAAAACTTAATTCTTTTATTTAAACTATCTAGCATTGTAACTTTAAGATTTTCATTATATAGTTTAAGTGGAATAGCAGGGAAACCGGCACCAGTTCCAACATCTAATACAGTTTTATCATCATCAAAAAATCCCGTTTTTGTAAGTAATAGGCAATCTAAAAAATGTTTTGTATTCATAGCATCTTCATCAGTAATTGCTGTTAAATTTATTTTTTCATTCCATTCTAGGATTAATTTCCTGTAAATTTCAAACTTTTCTATAGCAATATCACTTAAATTGATACTTTCTTTTTGGGTTAAATTTTTTAAATTATCCATTTTTTCTCCTTTGAGTTTCAAGGTGGATTAGCAAAACATTTATATCTGCAGGGCTTACACCAGAAATTCTACTAGCTTGACCAACTGTTTCAGGTCTAAATTTTGAAAGTTTTTGTACTGCTTCAATTCTAAGACCGGATAGGGAATTATAGTCAATATTTTCAAGTTTCTTATTTTCAAGCTTTTTAAATGCTTCGATTTGTTGACTTTGTTTTTCTATATAACCTTCATATTTAATCATCGTTTGAACTTGTAATTTAATCTCTCTATCCAAAGGCTCACGAGTTTCATCTAAGTCTTTAAGCATTTCGTAGTCTAGCTCAGGTCTTTTGATTAAATCATAAAGACTAACTGCTGTTTTTAACTTCATACTACCTAGTTCTTCCAAAGCATTATTTGTATTTTCCTTTGGTGTTAGGATAGTGGACTTTAATCTTTCAATTTCATTTTCTATCAAAGTCTTTTTATTTAAACATTTTTCATAACGTTCTTTTGTTGCTAAACCTACATTATAGCTCTTTTCTGTAAGTCTTAAATCAGCATTATCTTGTCTTAGAGAAAGTCTATATTCAGTTCTTGAAGTCATCATTCTATAAGGTTCGTCAGTTCCTTTTGTAATTAAATCGTCAATTAAAACTCCAATATATGCATCACTTCTTGTAAGAACAAAAGGCTCTTTTCCTAAGATATTCATTGATGCATTTATACCTGCGATAATGCCTTGACTTCCAGCTTCTTCATATCCTGAGCTACCATTGATTTGACCTGCAAAGAATAGATTTTTAATATCCTTATGCTCTAAAGTTGCTCTTAAAATAGTTGGATCAATACAGTCATACTCAATACCATAAGCAGGACGCATGATTTTAACATTTTCAAGACCTAAAATACTCTTATACATTTCTTTTTGAACTTCAAGAGGTAGGGTAGAACTAACACCTTGAACATACATTTCCAAAGTATCTAAACCTTCCGGCTCAATAAAAACTTGATGCTCATCTTTTTCATTGAAACGAACAATTTTATCCTCGATAGAAGGGCAATATCTAGGACCTACACCATTTACAATTCCTGCATACATTGGACTTCTATGAAGATTTTTTTCAATTATTTGCTTTGTTTTCAAAGTTGTATAGGTTAAGAAACAGTCCTCCTTGTGATTTCCAATATCTTTACCTTCATTCATAAAAGAGAAAGGAATTATGTTATCATCACCCTTTTGAACTTCCATTTTTGAAAAATCAATGGAATCTCTATGAACTCTTGCAGGAGTTCCTGTCTTAAAACGTCTAAGAGGAATACCTAGATTTTTTAAGCTCTCACTTAAATAAGTTGAGCATTTCCAATTGTTAGGACCACTTTCATAACAATTTTCTCCCATTAAAATCATTGATTTAAGATAAGTTCCAGTACAGATTATTACTGCTTTTGCAGGGAATACTTCATTTGAAGTAGTCAAAACACCTGTTACAACATTGTTTTCAGTTAAAATTTCTTTAACTTCAGTTTGGATTAAATCTAAATTCTTTTCATTTTCTAAAACTTTTTTCATTTCAGTATGATACATCTTTTTATCAGCCTGAACACGTAAACTATGAACAGCAGGGCCTTTTGAAGTATTCAACATTCTTGATTGAATAAAAGTTTTATCAATATTTATCGCCATTTCACCACCAAGAGCATCAATCTCACGAACTAAATGGCCTTTACCAGTACCACCAATATTTGGATTACATGGCATATCTGCAACTGAATCCATACTGATAGTAAGAATTGCAGTTTTAAGTCCAAGTCTAGCGCTTGCAAGACCTGCTTCACAACCGGCATGACCTGCACCAATTACTACAACATCATATTTTTCATCTATAAAATTAGTCATTTTTTCTCCTTGTTAAAAATCTACACAAATATACATATTATATTTTACCACAAAATTATAAAAAATCCATAAAAAAAGAACTCTTTTGAGTTCTTTTTGAAATATATGGTAGAAAATTCATACTTTATGTATTGCAGATATATAAAAGAATATCTTTTTTATTTCTTTCAGAAATATTATTGTTTGTAAACAAACAATAATTGAGATCTTCAGAGCAATTGTATCTAACGATACAATTATCCCGTCAGACCTACTTTTGTTTACGAGTAAACAAAGTTAGGGCTAGATTGACTACGCTCAAGATGACGTGTTGGGAGCTTTTCTTTGCAAGGTATCGTGACGTGAAACATTTCAATTAATAAAATATATAAATAATAATTTTCTTATATTATTTATCATTTTCTACTAATTTAATAAATCTATCTTGAAGTTTGTTTACTGTTAACGTCTAGCTACTAAACGAGAGTACTTTACTTACACGTCATCTCGACCAGAGTTGAGCAGAGCGAGACGGAGCGGAGAGATCTCATACTTTTGCTATAGCAAAAGTAAATGTATCGCAGATACATAAATATATATTTATTTTTTATTTCTTTCAGAAATACTATTGCATTAGCAAAAGTAATGTATCTAATATGCATAAATCCAAACACTACTCTTTTATATCTATTCCATTTTCAACAAATTTATCCTTTAATTTTTTCTTCGCTATTTTATAATACTCCTTAACTGTATCTTCCTTTATTTTCATTCTTTCTGCAATTTCTTTATTCTTTAAATTCTCACAAAATTTATACTCTATAACCTCTTTTTGTTTTTGGGGGAGAGTGGACACAATTTCTCTTACCTTTTTAATCATTTCATTTGTTTCAATATCTTTTTGAATATCAGTATTTTCATCAGCAATTAATTCTAAAACTTCAATTGTTTCATCATCTTTTGTTTGATAAATTTTAGTATATGTTTTTTCGTTCTCCAATTTTCTTTTAAAAAATTTTTGCATATAAAAAAATTTTAGTTGATATTTTAAATAACATTCAAGTGAAACTTTTCCACCACCCTTATAGCTTTCTAAAAGTTCTAAAATTTTAACAACTCCGTCTTGATACGCATCTTCATAGCTTATGTAATTTGCGAAATACTTTTTTATACTCGATTTTATCAAAGGGCTAAAGTTTTTTATGATTTTCTCCTTATCGTACATCTTTCCTCCTGATATGACTAGACATGACGGTATTTTGCGTTGTTGGGTTAAGTTTTTTATTTAGTGATATCATTATACTACTTTTTTAACTTCAAGTCAATTAATAAGTTACATAAATTTATAAAATTTTTATATAGTATCTTTATAAGTTACCACTTGACTATACTTTAGAAATATATTATTATTAGTTATATTGAATAGCAAATAAGGAGACTATTATGAAAATTATAATTGGTAATGACCACTCAGCTGTTGAGATGAAAAATGAACTTGTAAAATTTTTAGAAGAAATGGGACATGAAGTTATAAATGTAGGAACAGATGAAACTACAAGTGTAGATTATCCAGTTTTTGGAAAAGCTGTTTGCAAAAAAGTTTTAGAAAATGAAAACTCTTTGGGAATAGCAATCTGTGGAACTGGAATCGGAATTTCAATAGCTTGTAATAAGGTTAAAGGAATTCGTGCTGGACTATGTAGCGAAAGTTTTTCTGCTAGAATGACAAGAAAACATAATAATGCAAATGTTCTTTGCTTAGGAGCAAGAGTTACTGGAATTGAACTTGCAAAAGATATTGTAAAAACTTTTATTGAAGAGGACTTTGAAGGCGGTCGTCATCAAAAAAGAATTGATATGTTGGAAGAAAATTAGGAGATTTTATGAAAATAGCTGTTATAGGTTGTGGAAGATGGGGCAGTTTCATAGCTTGGTACTTAGATAAGATAGGAAATGAAGTTTCTTTATATGGTAGAGAATCTTCAGAAAAAATGCAAAGTTTTTTAGAAAATAGAAAAAATACTTTTCTTGAACTTCCTAAGTCCATTACTTTAACAACTGATATAAATGATGTTTTTAATAAAGATTTAATAATTATTTCAGTTGGAACTCAAAGTTTAAGAGAATTACTAAATGAAAATAAAGAAAATTTTAAAAAGAAAAATATTCCAATCATACTTTGTATGAAGGGAATAGAAATAAAGACAGGCTTTACACCTACAAAAATAGTAAAAGACATACTAGGAGAAAGCTATTCTTGTGGTGCTTGGATTGGACCTGGACATGTTCAAGACTTTACAAATGGAATACCAAATTGTATGGTTATAGATTCTGATGATAGAGAATTAGTAAAAAGATTAGTTGATGCTTTTTCAAGTAATTTAATTAGATTTTACTATGGAACAGATCTTTTAGGAAATGAAATTGGAGCAGCTTCAAAAAATGTAATAGGAATTGCTGCTGGTATGCTTGACGGATTTAATTTAAGCTCATTAAAAGGAGCTTTGATGTCAAGAGGAACTAGAGAAATCGCAAGACTTATTGAGAAAATGGGGGGAGACAAAAGCTGTGCATACGGACTTTGTCATCTCGGAGATTATGAAGCAACAGTTTTTTCTGAATTTAGCAATAATAGAAAATTTGGAGAAAAATTCGTAAAAGGTGAAAAATTTGAAAAACTAGCAGAGGGTTATTATACAACAAAAGCATTAATGGACTTATCCGAAAAATACGATGTAGAATTACCAATCACAAATGCAGTTTACGAAATAACATATAATAAAAAAGATCCAAAAGAAATTTTGGACAATCTTTTCAAAAGAAGTATAAAAATGGAATTTTAAGGAGAGTCTATGTTACCTTTGATATTATTACCTTTATTTTTTTGCGTCTTTAATATATACAGAAGACTTACATGCTTAATAAAAGTAAAGTTTACAAAATACACATTCATATCTCTAATTTTTGCATTAGTATTTATGCTATTTGTAGCATATAGATATAAAAATGATATTGCAGGTTACCTTTTAGCACTTTCTTGGTGGCTTGCATTCTTTACAAGTATTATGAGTGCAGGAATAAGTGAAATGGGAATAGTTCATCCATGGCAATTGGTTGGAAAACTCTACAAATGGGATAGAATGAGAAGTTTCTCAATAGAAAATAAAGGAAATACCGTAATGGTAAATTTTAAAATCTTTAGAGATTTAAGACAAGAATACGACAAAAGCAATTTAGAACAAATCAAAAAAATTGCTAAAAAGAATAAATTGATAAAATAAAAAGGAGTGAAATTCACTCCTTTATTTTTTTCTTTAATTAGAATAAATGGAATAACATATATAGAAGGTGAGCTGCAACTCCGGCTGTTAATCCACCAATTGTGTGGCTGATTAATGCTTTTCCAGTTGCTTCTTTTGTTCCAAGTGCATCCATCATTGCGATATGAGTTGAGATATATCCACTCCAACACATACAAATTGCAGTAAATACTGCTATGTCATTTCCAGAAACTTTTCCAGCTGCTGCCATTTTTGCAACTGTTCCGATTGCTGCTCCTGTTGAGCCTAATGCTGTTATAGGTACTGCAATTGCTTCTGGTGAACTAAAACCAAATAATGGGCTAAGGATGAAAGATAATTTTCCACCTATCCAAGGAAGAACACCAACACCTTCGTTAGCTGCTCCTGTGTATCCATTTGCTCCAGGTCCATTTGTAAGAAGAATAACTAATGTACAAATGATTACAACACCTGGGATGATTGAAAGACCCATATCAACTCCAACTTTTCCTCCGTCAAGAATTGATTGAATAAATCTTGCTCCAGCACTTCCTTCTCTAACTTGTCTAGAATTTTCTGGAATTTCTACTTTGGATTTAACTTCAACATACTCAGTTGTTCCATACATTTTTTTAGTAGCAATCATCATAAGTCTAACAGATACTACACTACCTATTACAGCTCCTAAGTTACCAATTAAAGCACTTGTAACAGCGCCTTCTACATTAAGTCCCATCATAGAAGTTGTAGTAATAAGTCCCATACCAAAAGCAGTTCCTAAGTTTGTAAGAGCTGGCATTTGATATTTTTTGAAATAACGTCTAAAGTTATCATCATGTGCTAATGTTAAAATAGCTGGGTTATCAGATAGGTAGCAGTTAAGCATACCTAATGAAGATGCTCCTGGTAAGTCATAAATAGGATGCATAACTTTTGATAAAAGTTTGTTTACAAGTGCTATTACTCCGAATTCAGAGAATAAACCTGAAATTGCTCCAGCTAAAACGGCAATCGCCATCAAATAAAGACATACATTTATAAGTAGATCAAAACCTGTATTCATCATAGTTTTGATCATGTTTATTCCGCCCATTTTGCTACCAATTGATACAAAAAATGCTAAGAATAAACCGATACATAGGAAGTTTTCCAATCCAATATCTTTTTTGAATCTTCCAATATTCTTTTCTTCCAATTCAATATACCTCCGATCAATAATACTGAATTAATTCTATCATAAAAGGTATAAAAAAACAATGGAAAAAAACAGTTTTTTATAAGTTTATTAGTAAAAATAATTAAAAATATTTTTATCTATTATTTTTATTTCTTTCAGAAATATTATTGTTTGTAACCAAACAATAATTGAGATCTCTCCACTTCATTCGTTTCACTCATTTCGGTCGAGATGACGTGTTAGGAGCTTTTCTTTGCAAAGTATCGTGACATGAAACATTTTTATTAATAAAACAAACAAAAAAACGACTGAATTCAGTCGTTATGATAAAAATAATCCAAAACCTATTATTATAAGCAGTTTTGCTATTGAATAGGTAATTGTTAATAATATATTGAAAAATCTATTATTCTTTATAAATGCTACAAATAGGAAAAGTGAACTTGAAATTAAGAATAAATTGCTTCCGAAAATCAAATACCATACTCCAGCTTTGTATGTTGAAATTGCATTTAAGATTGCTAAGATACAAAGCAAAGCGTTTAAAAATGCAAAAGCATATAGGAAAATAATATCTCTTTTAAAGTATTCACTTGAATATTCATAGGATATGATTACTTCGAAAAACACTAATCCAAAATATACCACCATAATAAATAGGGCAAGCAAATAGTTTAAATTTGAAATTTTTATTAATGTTAAAAGTTTTATTACATAAAAGGCAATTCCTAATATAAATAGAGGTATTCCCATTAAAATATTCTTTTTATTTCTTTTTGTACATAAAACATCTCCAATCCAGAATGCAAGTATTGCTAAATACACGAAAATATTATGGTGTTTAAATCTTAAAAAATAGAACAATGCTAGTATTGGCATTAAAAATACATTGAAAAAACTTCTTTCTGGATCTTTTTTTTGTAAAATCATATATAAATTACCAACGGTAAATATTGCATAAATTAATAAAACTATGTACGAAAAAATATTGAGTAAATTGTTATTCATATTTCCTCCAAAATCTCTTAGTATCAATTATTTTAACATAAATTAGCGCTTCAAACAAGTTAAAGGATTAATAAAAATAGCCAAATCCCCCCCTTTTTTTAAGAAATTTTTATTATATAAGTGTAAGGCTTACAAAATATATAAAAAAAGGAGAAAAGATATGGCTAAAAAGTATTTAAAGGTTAGTTTTGACCTTGCTAACTCTAAAAAGAGAAGTGTAACTGTAAAAAATGTTCAAAGTGAATCAACTGATGAAAATTTAAAGAAATTAGGAGAATTCGTTGAAAAATTTATTGACGGTACAAGAAAAGAAACAATTAAAGTTGTAGAAACAACATTAGAATAGGAGGGAAAGTATGAAGAAATCATTAAGTATAACTCTATTATTAGAGGACGGAAAAAATATGGCATTTACAATTTCAAATATTAAAAATATTACAGCAGATGAAGCTTCTGATATAATTAAAACTTTTGATTATAAGTCAGTTTTAGCAAAAAACGACTTAAAAGTTACTGGAGTTAAAAAGGCTAATATTATTTCAACAAACTACGAAGAAGTAACAGTAATCTAGTGAAAAAAGACCTTTTGGTCTTTTTTTACTAAATATAAAATTAGGAGGAAATAATGGAAAATATAATTTCAAGTATCTCAAATGTAGGATTTCCTGTAGTTCTTTCCGTATTTTTATTACTTAGATTTGAAAAAAAGATTGACGAACTTACAAAGGCTATAAATGAATTGGTTGTTAAACTTAAATAGGAGATTTATGATAGATATTGAAAAAGCTATAAAGTGGTTTGAAAACAGAAAGGGAAAAGTTTCATATTCTATGGAAAATAGAAATGGTCCAAATAGTTATGATTGTTCATCTTCCATATACTATGCATTAATGTCATCAGGAGCAAAGAGCAACGGCTGGACGATTGACACTTTGCATGAACATTATTGGCTTACAAAGAACGGCTTTGAAAAGATAACTGATAATATTCCTTGGAATGCTAAAAGAGGAGATATTTTTATCTGGGGGAGAAAAGAGGGTGTACCCTCAAGTTATGGACATACAGGAATTTTTATTGATGAAAACAACATTATTCACTGTAATTATTCAGCTAATGGGATTTCTGTTGATAATCATGACAAATTATGGGTTTATGTAGGTAGGCCACATTATTTTGTGTATAGATTAAAAACATTACAAGATGAGGGAGAATATATGGAACTTTTAGATATAAAAAGCAAAGTTAATGGCTACTATTCAATAGATAGTTTGCCTTGGTTTTGCGAAGATAAAACTATGATTGGGACAACTCAAAATTATCAAGGACAAGAGGTAACTTTAACTCGAAAATGGGGAAGTTACTACTATGTAAAGGAATTAAAAGGTTGGGTCGATTATAGAGCTTTTATAAATGAAAAGGCAATAAAAGAAGTCGCCAAAGAAGTAATTCAAGGAAATTGGGGCAACGGAGAATTAAGAAGAGCAAAACTTGAAAATGCAGGATATAATTATTATGAAGTACAAAAAGAGGTTAATAGATTATTAAAAAGCAAATAGTTTTTATATTATAAAAAACAATTAATGGAAAGTTACCGTTAATTGTTTTTTTTTATTGTGAAATATATTGAGTTTAATTATTTTTAAGTCCTTTACAGGACTTATTATTATTTGCAAGCAAACAATAGTGTGAGATCTTCACAGTCGATTGTACTCAAATCAAAGATTTGAACAATCTTTGCGTCAGACCTACTTTTGTTTACAAGTAAACAAAGTTTGGACTAGATTGACTACGCTCGAGATGACGTGTTAGGGGTATTTAATTTCAAAGTTCTATGACGTGAGTTATTTCTTTATAATATACAATTTTTAAATTTTATTGAAGTTTATTTACTGTTAACGTCTGGCTATTGGACAAAGATATTCTATTTATACGTCATTTCGACCGTAACGGAACGAAGCGTAGCGAAGTAGAGTGTAGTGGAGAAATCTCATATTTTTGCTTTAGCAAAAGTAAAATGTATCGAAGATACATAATTTCTTTATTTCTTTCAGAAATATTATTGTTTGCAAGCAAACAATAATTGAGATCTCTCCATTCCGCTTACGCTACAGTCGAGATGACGTATAAGGAAAGTTCTCTCGTTTAGTAGCAAGACGTTAAAAGTAAATAAACTTCGAAAATAATTTTAAATTAGTAGAAAACAAAAAAAATATAAGAAAAATTTTATTATATATTTT
This sequence comes from Parvimonas micra, assembly GCF_021300775.1. Classification (GTDB taxonomy): domain Bacteria; phylum Bacillota; class Clostridia; order Tissierellales; family Peptoniphilaceae; genus Parvimonas. The sequence continues at coordinate 66,517 of NZ_JAJTJP010000002.1, read as the reverse complement.
ATTAATTGAAATATCTTACGTCACGATACTTTGCAAAGAAAAGCTCCCAACACGTCATCTTGAGCGAAGTGTAACGAAGTCGAAAGATCTCATACTTTTGCTTGTAAACAAGCAAAAGTAAATGTATCGAAGATACATACAACAAAAACTTCATTTGCAAAAAGAACTTAAAGAATTTTCGTACTTTCGTACTTTCGTACTATTAATATATAATTACATAATTTTTATATAAGTCCTTTACAGGACTCACTATTATTTTCAAAGCACTATGATGTGAAGCATTTTGTTTTTCATTGTATCCATAATTTAAAATAGGAGAAATGGTTAAGTTTTTTGTGAAACAACAAAAAATACTTTTACTTTTTTGTTAATTTGAGTTATAATGTATTTGTAGTTAATAATAATTATTATTTAGAAAGAGAGGTTTGTTATGTGTACTACAATTCTTATAGGTAAAAAAGCAAGTTATGACGGTTCAACTTTGGTTGCTCGTATTGAAGATTCTTCAGCGGGAATGTTTAAATCAAAAAAATTTATAGTTGTTGAGCCTAAAGATCAACCAATTCATTATAAATCCGTTCGTACAGATTGTGAAATAGAATTGCCTAAAAATCCTATGCGTTATACTTGTCTGCCAAATGTAAATAAATGGCGTGGAGTTTGGGGAGCTTGTGGTGTTAATGAAAAAAATGTTTCAATGACTGCAACAGAAACTATTACTACTAATGAAAGAGTTTTGGGAGCAGATCCTTTAGTAGAGTTTGAACCGGACATTATAAAAAAAGGTGGAATAGGGGAAGAAGATTTTGTTGTAATTACTCTTCCTTATATAAATAGTGCTAAAGAAGGTGTTGAAAGACTTGGTGCATTAATAGAGAAATATGGGACTTATGAAAGTAACGGAATTGCTTTTCAAGATGTTGATTCTATTTGGTGGTTTGAAACAATTGGCGGTCATCACTGGATAGCAAGAAGAGTTCCTGACGAGGTTTATGTTGTAATGCCAAATCAATTCGGACTTGATCATTTTGATTTTGAAGATGCTTATGGAGCAAAAGAAGAATTTATGTGTTCATCAGATTTAAAAGAATTTGTAGAAGAAAATTTCCTTGATTTATCTCTTGGTAAATTGATTGACGAATTTGACGAAGATTATGATGAGGATTATGAAGAACTTTTTAATCCGAGAGTTGCTTTTGGAAGTCATTCAGATGCGGATCATACTTACAATACACCTCGTGCTTGGGTAATGCTAAGATATTTTAATCCAAACACTTTCGATTGGGATGGTGAAAATGCTGAATTTAAGCCACATAGTGATAATCTTCCTTGGTGTATGATTCCTGAAAAGAAGATTACAATAGAAGATGTTAAATATATTATGTCTAATCACTATCAAGGAACTCCTTATGATCCATATCTAAAGAGTGGAGATTTTTCACAAAAGGGTAAATTTAGACCTATAGGAATAAATCGTAATGATGTTTTGGCTTTAGTTCAAATAAGACCTTATATGCCTGAAGAAATTAGAAGTATTGAGTGGTTATCTTTCGGTTCAAATGTATTTAATGCAATAGTTCCATATTATGCAAATATTACAAAAACACCTGAATATTTGGAAAATACAACTCTTACTCCTTCAACAGATAATTTCTATTGGATAAATCGTATTATCGGAGCACTTTGCGATGCACATTATCCATCAACTGCTTCTCATGTTGAAAGATATCAAAATGCAGTTCAATCAAAATGTCGTACATTCTTGAATAAATATGATAAAGAATTTTTGAAAAACAAATCAAAGATAAAGAATGTTCACGAATTTTTAGAAAAAGCAAATGATGAGATAACAGATTTTGTAAAAGACCAAACAAATGATTTACTTGATAAGACACTTTTCACAGCAAGTTGTGAAATGAAAAATGGATTTTCAAGATCAGATGCTTAAAAGACTTTAAAATTATTAAATCGCCGTCAGAAATGACGGCTTTTTTATGTTGAGATATATGTCCTTTTAATTAGTTGTTAAAATTTTTACTTAAATTAAAAAATATGGTAAAATATGTAGAGGCAAAACATACGAAGGAGAAGAAATGAGTATTTTAACTGTAAAAAATTTGAGCCATAGTTTTGGTGGTCGTCAAATACTTAAAGATGTAAATTTTAGACTTTTAAAAGGTGAACATATAGGACTTGTTGGTCCAAATGGAGAAGGAAAGAGTACCTTTTTAAATTTAGTTACTGGTAAACTTGAAGCTGAAGAGGGAACTATTGAATGGGCAAAACGTGTTAGAATAGGGTATCTTGATCAACATGCTGTAATTGGTAAGGAAATGACTGTTCGTGACGTTTTAAAGTCAGCTTTTTCATATCTTTTTGATATTGAAGCTGAATTAAATGATGTATATATGAAAATGGGAGAATTAAGTGGACAAGAGCTTGATGATATAATGCTTGATGCAGCTGAACTTCAAGAACTTCTTGAAACTCACGATTTTTATATGATTGATTCAAAGATTGATGAAATTTCTCATAATATGGGAATAAAAGATTGGCTTGATAGACCTGCTTTTGACCTTTCAGGTGGACAACGTTCAAAGATTTTACTTGCAAAATTGCTTTTAGAAAAGCCAGATATTTTGCTTCTTGACGAGCCTACAAACTATTTAGACGAAGAACATATTAATTGGCTTAGAAGATATCTACAAAATTATGAAAATGCATTTATTTTAATCTCTCATGATATTTCGTTTTTAAATTCTGTAATTAACTTGATTTATCATGTTGAAAATTGTGAAGTTAATAGATATGTTGGAGATTATGATGAGTTTTTAAGACTTAAAGAGTTAAAACAAAGACAAATTGAAGCAGCCTATAAGAAACAACAACAAGAAATTCAAGAGCTTGAAGACTTCGTTCAAAGAAATAAGGCGAGAGTTGCTACAAGAAATATGGCTATGTCAAGACAGAAAAAACTTGATAAGATGGAAAAGATTGAGCTTGTAAGAGAAAAACCAAAGCCAGAATTCTATTTTGAAACCGCACCTTCTACAAGCAGATTGATTTTTGAAACTGAGAATTTAGTAATTGGTTATGATAAACCAATTAGTAAACCGTTAAATCTTCGTATGGAAAGAGGAGATAGAATTGCGATTGTTGGAGCAAATGGTTTAGGTAAGACAACTCTAATTAATACAATTCTTGGGAATATTAAAGCTATTTCAGGTTCTGTTTCTTTTGGACAGAATTTAGCAATAGGTTATTTTAAACAAGAAGAGCATTATGATAACAATAATACTCCAATTGATGAAATGTGGGAAAAATTCCCAAGTTGGGAACAATTTAAAATTCGTGCTGCCCTTGCAAAATGTTCGCTTACAACAGTGCATATTGAATCACAAATGAAGGTTTTAAGTGGTGGAGAACAAGCAAAGGTAAGACTTTGTAAGATTTTAAATGAAAAGACAAATATTTTAATGCTTGACGAACCTACAAACCATCTTGATCCAGAATCAAAAGAGGAATTAAAAAGAGCATTAAGAGAATATAAGGGTGGAATATTTTTAATATCACACGAAAAGGACTTTTATACAGATATAGCGACAGAAATTTGGAATATGGAAGACTTTTCACTATTATAAGAAATTTAAAGGCGAGTAATCGCCTTTTTTTATATATCATAGAAAACAAAATTATTCACGTCACGATACTTTTCAAAGAAATACTCCTAACACGTCATCTTGAGCGAAACGTAGTGTAGTCGAAAGATCTCAACTATTGCTGGTAAGCAATAGTATTTCTGAAAGAAATAAAGAAATTATGTATCTACGATACATTTACTTTTGCTAAAGCAAAAGTATGAGATCTCTCCGTTTCGTTTCGCTTTGCTCAACTTCAGTCGAGATGACGTTTAAGTAAGTAGCTTCGTTTGATAGCTAGACGTTAAAGGTAAATAAACATCAAAATAGATTTATTAAATAAGTAGAAAATAAAAAAATAATATAAGAAAAATTTTTTCAGAGCAAAGATAAAGTATAATTTTTGTCTTTGCTTTTTTTATTTTTGTTTTTATTGTAAAACAACAAGGTTCTAGGGCACATATCCGATGCAAAGCATCGTAGAAGAGTGATTTCTCCCTTTTAACTTTAAAATTATTTGACATATATTTTTACGTTAAAATATGAAAAACTATTGATTTTTTAGCTAAAAAATAATATAATTTAAGTTGGGAATTTTTGATTATTTAATAAATTACATAAAGTTTTTAGAGTTTAAAGTCAGTTATATTAAATAATAAGTATTTAAGGAGAGTATATGAGTAATAATGATATAGATCAAATTAGCATAAAAAGAAAAGCTAATACCAAGAAAAAAAAGAAAAGCAATTTGCCTTTTATTTTAATTTTTTTACTTGGTTTTGCTGTACTTATGTATCCTATAATTACAAGGTGGTATTATAGGGTTGAATCAAAAAATGTTATAGCTACTTTTGATAGTGAAAAGGAAAAGTTATCAAAAGAAGAAGTTAAGAGAAGAATGGAACTTGCAAAGGCATACAATAGTAGCTTACACAATGAGGTAACAGAAGATCCTTATTCTGATGAGAAAAAACAAGAGGGTAGAGCTGAATATGCAAGAATGATAGAAATTCATGAATATATTGGACACGTTCAAATTCCAGCGATTGACGTTGATATACCAATCTATGCTGGAACATCTGAAGATGTTCTTCAAAAAGGAGCAGGTCACTTGGAAGGTACATCACTTCCTATCGGTGGGCTTGATACTCACACTGTAATTACTGCTCATAGTGGACTTCCTACTGCGACATTATTTACACATCTTTCAAAATTACAAATTGGAGATAAATTTTATATTCATAACTTTGCTGAAACATTGGCTTATCAAGTAGATCAAATTAAAGTAATTGAACCATCTGAGTTTAATGATTTGCTTGTAGTAAAGGGCAAAGATTATGCAACTTTATTAACTTGTACACCATATATGATTAATACTCATAGACTTTTGGTTAGAGGACATAGAGTAGAGTATGTAAAAGACCTTATTGATAAAGAATTATTAGAAGGTAAAAAGAATATTTGGTATATGTATTTATTCTACATTGTTTTATTCTTGCTTGTAGTTTTAATTATTTCAACTTTATATTATATTAGAAAGAGAAGAAAAATTAGTAAAAAGTTGAAAAATGCAAATGTAGACAATATTAAATAGAGGTTTTTATGCAAAATAATGAAAATATAATTGATGATATTAAAGTAAAAAAGAAAAGTAAAAAAGGCAATAGCAGAAAAAGCAATATTTTACTTATGTTCATTTTCTTTATTGGATTTAGTATTCTGATGTATCCTTTTATTACTCAATGGTATTATAGAGTTGAGAGTGGAAAGAAAATTGAAAAATTCGAGGATGAAATCAAAAGATTATCTCCTGAAGAAATTGAAGAGAGAATTAATCTTGCAAAAGCCTATAACTCTACTCTTGATGCTTCAAAATTATCCGACCCTTATTCAAATGAAGAAAAGGAGAAAGGAATTGCAGAGTATGCGAGAATGTTACAAATTGGAGAGCTTATAGGACATATTGAGATACCAAAAATTGACGAGAATTTACCGATTTATGCGGGAACATCTGAAGATATTTTACAAAAAGGAGCAGGCCACTTGGAAGGGTCATCTCTACCTGTTGGTGGTATAAGCACACATGCTGTAATCACTGCGCATAGAGGATTACCAACAGCAGCACTTTTTACAAAACTTGATAAATTGGAAAAGGGAGATATTTTCTTCGTTCATAATATTCAAACTGTTTTAGCTTATGAAGTTGATCAGATTTTAGTTGTTGAACCGACAGATTTTGCTCCAATTTTGGTACAACCAGGAGAAGATTATGTTACTCTACTTACTTGTACACCATATATGATTAACTCACATAGACTTTTGGTAAGAGGACATAGAGTAGAATATACACCTCTTGAAAAATCAAGAACTGTAAGCAAGAGAAGATCATTCTTTAGAAAATATTTCTATTGGCTTTTACTATTCTTCTTACTTGTTTTGATTATTTTCCTTTACAATTTCAAAAAATATTTAGATGTTAGAAAAAAATTACAAAATTTAAATTAGAAAGGGAGTAGAATTGATGAAAAATAGAAAATTAAGACTAATTGGATACTTATTTATGCTTATTGGAATCTCACTTCCTTTATACACTTTTACAAATCTTGTATATAATGACTATAAATCAAAATCAATGTATGAAGATTTTAAAAAGAGTCAATCAAATATTAGTGAAGAAGAGCTTAATAAATTAGAAGAGGAAATTAAAAATTATAATAAAAATTTAAAAAATACAACAATTGTTGACCCTTTTAGCAATAATGAATATAAAACTGTTTATGAATTTAAAAAAGATGATCCTCATGGAGTATTTGCATATATTAGAATTCCAGCTATAAATGTATATAAGCCGATTAGATTGGATGCTTCTTATGAACATTTAGATAAGGGTGTAGCTCATATTGACGGAACTGCACTACCAACAGGTGGAGTAGGAAATAGAAGTGTAATAGCTGGACATAGAGGTTGGTATAAGGATGTAATGTTTTTAAATCTAGGAGATTTGAAAAAAGGTGATAAAGTATATATCGAAAGAGCAGGAAAAACTTTAACTTATGTAGTTTCTGATACTGAAATTATTAAACCTTACGAAGGTGAAAAGTTATTTCCAATAGCTAATCGTGACATGCTTACATTACTTACTTGTGACCCTGCAACGCCACCAAGTCCATATAGATTACTTGTAAATTGTGATAGACTTGAAGAAAAAACGGAAAAAACAAACACAAGTGAAACAAAAGAAGAAGTAAATAAAAATGTAAAACAAATATCTATGTTTATCTACGGTGGAACAGGATTATTGTGGATTGTATTTTTATTTACAGGATATAAATTCATAAGATTTATAAGCAAAAAGAATTAAAAAATATAAAAAGAAAGACCTTGAAATTTGAAATCAAGGTCTTTTTAATTTATTTTTTACATTGCTCTTTTCTTTTTAAGAATATAAACTGAACCTGCACAAAGCATTACGAAAAGTCCTGATAGTACAAATGGTACTACACCAGTTCCACCAGTATGTGGATAAACTGTCTTATCATTTTTGATATCATGCTTAATTGTGTCAATTGCACCGTCATTATCTTGATATAAAATAATGTTCTTTTGAGTTTCTACACTTCCTTTTACTTCTTTTACCAAAGTAATCGTTCTGTTTTCAGCATCAATTCTTATATGATACTCAACATTTGACTTTTGATATCCCATTGGAGCAGTTTTTTCGGTTAAAACATAGTCACCAGTAGGGAAGTCTTCTGGAATTTCAAACTTAAAGCCATCATTTGTACTCTTTGTTAAGTCAAAAGATAAAGTTTTATCTTTTGGTCCTTTTAATTGCAATTCCAAAATTCCTTGTTTAATCAATTCACCATTTGTACCAATCTTTCTAAACATAAAGTACATTTGTGGATACTTTATATTCTCAATATTATAGAAAGTATCATCAGAATTGTAAACAGTATTTTCATACTTTACTTTCCCTTCAGATGTTATTTCAAAAGTTCTTACAAAATTTTTTGGAGTACGATAGCCTTTAGGAGCTTTTATTTCCTTTATAGCATATTTTCCAACTTCAAGATTATCAAATTTGAATTTTCCGTCAGCTCCAGATTTAACAACAACATTTTTACCGTTTTTTTGTACTGGTAAATATCTTTCGGTAATATCTTGTTTATATAGTTCAAATTCTACATCTGGTAGTGCAATTTTTTGTTCATTTTCAGTTTTGTATTTGAAAAATTCTATTTCAATATTTTTAGTATTTGTTATTTTAACATCTCCACTTTCGGCTTTTACGAAGTTTTTATTGTTTGAATATTCAATCTTGCTTTCGAAACCCTCAAGTGCAACTTCTTTTACAGTATATTCAAAATGATAACCTAAATTATCAAATGGAATTAACTTTTCAAAAGTTCCAGTCCAATTACCAGCTTTATTTAAAGTTTTTTCTGCAATTTCCTTTTCTCCATCAGCTGCTGCTACATTTGGATTTGTAGACTTTCTAATAAGTTTAACTTTGATTTCCTTTTTCATACTATCTGGTAAATCTTTTCCATTCTTGTATTTCCAAAGCTTTTGAACATTTACGTCAATAGAATGTGCCTTTACAGACGGAACAGGAAAATCTCTCTTCGTATCTGGATTTGAATTATTTGGAGTTAAAGTAGTAGGTCCATTAGTAGGATAGAAGAAATCACCTTTATATTGAGGATCTTCTGTTCTTAAATTAACCTTATATCTTAAATTAACCCATTCATCTTTACCTAAAGTTAATCCTGTAATAGAGATTTTTCTAGTCGTATTGTCATACCTAACTTCTACACCATTTAATAAAGAAGGATTTGAAGCTGTAAGTTTGTAGAATTTATTTCCATCTAAATTAGCATTCAAATTCAAATCAACCATATCACCCATTGGGTCACTTACAGAACCATTTACAACAGTTTTACGAATATCTTTTTCGATTTGTGCAAGTATATCGCTTAATTGATTGATACTAGCAGAGTCATAATAATGTCTTGGAGAAGTTGAAATACTTCTCATAAGTTTTAATATATCATTTCTTGGAATAGTACCTTCTGGATAGTAAGTACCATATCCTCTGTTACGGTCATCATAAGATGTATCAGTTAATTCTATACCAACAGTATAAACTGAGTATTTTTTAAGAATTTCTTTTGCTTCATAGTAAGTAGCTACACCATGATTTTCAACATGTAGTTGTCCTCCTGTTTGAGCATTATTTACATCATAAGGTCTATGTCTATCCTGATAATTATAGTAATATCCATTACTAGCCCGATATCCATCTTTTAAAAAGAATGTATGTCCAGAACCTTTTTTAGCAGCTATTGAATAATCAAAATTTGCTTTTCCACTTTGATCAATAGAGCTAATTTTATTTGAAACAGTTGGAACTCCATCTGTTAAATGCACTATAATTTTTTGTTTAGCAGTACTTGTACTTAAAATATCTGCTGCTTCTTTAAGAGCTGCTTGAGTAAATGTAGCTCCTATAGAAGAATAATAAAAATTATAAGGATTTGTATAATTATATTCTTCAGGAACTTTAGAAGGAATTTTATTAATAATATCTTGTGGATTTGTAGTAAAAGTCTTATAACTACGGTCTAACATATTTCCTTTATAATAAAACTCATCAACAAATCTTCCGTCAAAAACATCTGAACCATATGTTACCAATGCTACTCTTACTTTTCCATTACCATCTCTTAGAACATTTTTTACAAATGTAGTTAATGTATTTTTTGCAATAGTAACACGATTATTTTCTCTCATTGAGTTAGAGTTATCAAGAACAACAACAATATCCTTAGTAAGTTCTTCTTCAGAGGTTTTACCTTCGACTCTTAAGTCGATGTAAAATTCTCCATCTTTATCTCCTCTACTCGCTTTCTTAGAGACGATTGCCTCTTTGTAATCTATTGGTTGATTTTTATAATTTCTAATTAACCCGTCAATTTCTGTGAAATCAGTAGGGAATACACCCTCTTGATTTTGAGTATAACCTATGTCTGCTTTAACAAATGTTGGTATGAAGAATTGACATAAAATAGTAAATAATAAAAAGCAACTAATAAAATTTTTCTTCAATTTCATAATGTTACCTTCCTTAAAAATAAATAAATATAAAATAAATAATTGCATATTGTTAAACATATAAAAAATAGCAATACAGAATATATAACCATTTTTCAGCGATTATACACAATAAAATGCTCAAAAAATAATAATATATATAACTGTTCATAATTAGTTTACAACAAAATTTAAATTAAAGCAATACTTTGACAGGAAAATCCTATAAAAACAATGAAAAAATTTTATCAAAAATTTTTTAGTCTAAAATTCTTGTTACTTTTAAAGGGATTTGTTATAAAAAGATACAAATAAACATAAGTTTTGCATCTTTATGTAAATATAATAAAAAGACCTTGAAATGAGCTGAACCCAAAATCAAGGTCTTATTAAAATTAATTATTTAATGATTTTTTCTTTTTAAGCATATAAACTGAACCTGCACAAAGCATTACGAAAAGTCCTGAAACAATAAATATTAAAGTTCCAGTTCCACCTGTGTAAGGGTAAGTAACTTTATCATTTTTGATATCTATTTTTTGAGTTTGGACATTTCCATAAATATCTTTATATAGAACAATGTTTCTAGGAGTTTCGACACGTCCCTTAACTTCTTTTACAAGAGTTATTGTTCTATCCTCAGCGTCAATTCTTATATGATATTCAATATTTGTCTTTGCATATCCTATTGGAGCAGTCTTTTCAGTTAAAACATAATCTCCAGTAGGGAAATCATCTGGGATATCGAACTTAAATCCATTTTCTGTACTTGTTGTTAAGTCATAAGATTGAGTTTTTTCTTTTGGTCCTTTTAATTCTAGTACCAAAGTACCTTGTTTGATAAGTTCTCCTAAAGAATCTTGTTTACTAAACATAAAATACATAGGATTTAATTTAAAGTTTTGTATTTGATAGAAAACTTCGTCTGAACCATAAATTGATTCACTATACTTAATCTTTCCTTGGTTTGTTACTTCAAACTCTCTTACAAAACCTTTTGGAAGACGATAGCCCTCAGGAGCTTTTATTTCCTTTATAGCATATTTTCCAACTTCAAGATTATCAAATTTGAATTTTCCGTTAGCTCCAGATTTAACAACAAGATTTTTACCATTTTTTTGCACTGGTAAATATCTTTCGGTAATATCTTGTTTATATAGTTCAAATTCTACATCTGGTAGGGCAATCTTTTGTTCATTTTCAGTTTTGTATTTGAAAAATTCTACTTCGATATTTTTAGTATTTGTTATTTTAACATCTGCACTTTCGGATTTAATGAAATTTTTGTTGTTTGAATATTCAATCTTACTTTCAAAACCTTCAATTGCAACTTCTTTTACAGTATATTCAAAATGATAACCTAAATTATCAAAAGGAATTAACTTTTCAAAAGTTCCAGTCCAATTACCAGCTTTATTTAAAGTTTTTTCTGCAATTTCCTTTTCTCTATCAGCTGCCGCTACATTTGGATTTGTTGACTTTCTAACAAGTTTAACTTTGATTTCCTTTTTCATACTATCTGGTAATTCTGTACCGTTTTTGTATTTCCAAAGCTTTTGAACATTTACATCAATAGTATTTGCCTTTACAGAAGGAACAGGAAAATCTCTCTTAGTATTAGGATTTTTCTCGTTTGGAGTTAAAGTAGTAGGTCCATTTGTAGGATAGAAGAAATTACCTTTATATTGAGGATCTTCTGTTCTTAAATTAACCTTATATCTTAAATTAACCCATTGGTTTGCACCTAGATTTAATCCTGTCACAGATATTTTTCGAGTGTTTTTATCGTAACTGACACTGACACCGTTTAGAAGTGAAGGATTTGATGCGGTAAGTTTATAGAATTTATTTCCATCTAAATTAGCATTCAAATTCAAATCAACCATATCGCCCATTGGGTCGCTTACTGAACCGTTAACAACTGTCGGATTAAACAATCTTGCTTCAATTTTTGACAACAAAGTACTTAGTTGATCAATATTTGTAGCATCATAATAATGATTTTTGCTAGTTGACATTCTTTCCATAATGTCAACAGCATAAGGTTTGTCAATATGATGTGGCGCGGGATATCTTACTGAGTAACCGTCATTATTAAATGTATAGCCTGATAGTTCTACACCAACAGTGAAAGTTTGGTACTTATTTACTATATTCTTAGCTTCGTAAAGTGTAGGTCTACCGTGATTAGTAATATCTAATCGTCTTCCAGTTGAAGCATCAGGAACATCATAGGCTCTATGGATACTATAAACTTGATTATATCTTGCGTCACCTTTTGGAACTAACTCATAAGCTTGACCATCGCCCATTTTACTTCCCATAATATTTGCATATTGATTTCTTCTGTATAGTTCATAGTAGTAATTATTTCTTTCAGATGCTATAGTGTTTGAATAGTCAAATGTAGCGATTCCATTTCTATCTACACTCTTCATTTTATATGAACGAGTGGGAGTACCATCTGTCAAATGTACAATATATTTTTCATTACCGTTTGGACTACTCTTTAAAATATCAGCAGCACGCTTTAAAGCGGCTTGTGTAAAAGTAGCTCCACAAGATTTTCCAAGTTCATAAGGAGCTTTTGTAGGTAATTTAGCAATTATATCTTCTTTGTTCGGAGTTAAAGTTCCAACAGTATTATCAGGGAAATATTGGTTTTCAAAATAGAATTCCTTACAAAGACTTCCATCAAAAACATCTGAGCCGTATGTTACTAAAGCGAATCTAACATTTTCTCCTGCTCTTTCTTTAACATTATCCAAAAAAGTTTTAATTGCGTTGTTAGCAGCAGTTACACGGTCATGTGCGCCATCTGAAGCTTTATCTGATAGGACAAATTTATTATCTGCTTCACTCCATTTTGTTCCGTTTAATTTCATAGAGTTAGAGTTATCTAAAACTATAACAATATCTTTCATTTTTGGCTCGGATTTGTCTTTTCCTTCAATTTTTAAATCAATATAAAACTCTCCGTCTTTTTCGCCCTTACTTGCAGTTTTTGAAACAAATGCCTCATCATACTCAATAGGTTGATTTCTGTAGTTTCTTATTATTCCATTAATTTCTGTGTAATCAGTAGGAAATCTACCACTCGTGTTATCAGTATATCCTATATCAGCCCTAACAATTGTTGGTATGATAAATTGACACAAAAAAACGCATAATAATAAAAAACTAACTAAGCTTTTTTTCGTTTTCATAACAAATACCTTCCTTAAAAATAAATAAATGTATAAAATAAATAAATAAATGTTGCAAATACTTGTGTTTTTCCTAAAAAATACTAAAATCAACCAATTTTTAAGAAATCGCACATAAGTTTGCACTTACAAAATTTTTCTTACAAAATTTCTCAATATAATTTTACATCATATTAGAAATAAAATCAATATATATTTACATATATTTTTATAAATATTTAATCTAATAAAATTAAAATATTAAAAATAATATTTTTTAAAAAAAATTTAAAAAATATAAATTTAGGTATTGAAATTTATTTTAATTAATGTTATACTAAGCATGAGTTTAAAGAATATTTAAATCAAATATTCATAAAATTTCAATTTATACAGGCATTACTCAAAAATTTTTAGAACTAAAAGTAGAATGATAATTTAGAGCTATAATTTTTGAATGTCTAGAAATTTATTATTATATTTTTATAGGAGGAATTATAGTTATGAAAACAATAACTAAGAAAATTGTTTCAAGTGTTCTAGCATTTGTTATGATTCTTGGAATCTTTGCATCAGTATTACCTACTGCAAAAGTTAATGCTGCTGAACCAAATGGAACTAAAAAAGTAACTTTACACAAATTACTTTTAGAAAAAGAAAAATTAGAAAAATGGGATAGTGCTAAAGTAGAAGAAAAAGGCTACAATGGTACTCAAGACCTAAATCAATTAAACACAATTTTAGCAACAATCGGAAACGGACATCCTGATTCAGTTTCTGAAATCGCTGGTGTTTACTTTGTATGGCAAGCAAAACAACCTGATGGAAGCTTTAAATATGTTAAAGCTGATGGTACTGTAACAGAAAATATTGACGAAGCTTTGGGTGGACTTACTGAAGCTAACGGTAAAGCTTTCGACGTTACTAACCTTCCAGCTGGTGAATACAAAATTCTTGAAGTTAAAGAAAAATCAACTTACGTTGGAACTGATGGACAAACATTAACTGCTCAAAAAGCTGTTCCAGTTGTTATTACTTTACCATTAGTAAATGAAAGTGGAACAATAGAAAACGCTCATGTTTATCCAAAGAACACTCAAGAAAAACCACAAGTTGATAAGAACATTGAAGGACAAGCTGACTATGCTAATTCAAACAGCCCTAAAGCTTTAATTAATAAAACTGTAGGACAAGAAGTTCCTTACGAAGTTAAGACTAAGATTCCTAAAGATGCTACTTATAAGACAATCAGATGGGAAGATACAATGACTAAAGGTCTTACTTACAAAGCTGGTTTAACTCTTACTGCTAATGTTGTAGCTCCTGCTGAAGCTATTACTTTAGTTCAAGGAACTGACTATGAATTAACTGAAAATGCAAGTGGATTCGTATTAAACTTCAAAGCATCTGGTCTTGAAAAAATCGAAGCAGCTGCTAAAAAAGGTGAAGTTGAATTCGTATTAAAATATAAAGCAGTAATCAATGGTGAAGCAGTTGTTGAAACTCCTGACAAGAACCAAGTTAAATTTGATTATGCTAACAAACCAGTTAACTATGTTGACCCAAGAGATAAAGAAATAACTCCAAAGAACAATGAAATTGAAGTTGCTAAGACTTGGGCTGAAGGAACAGCACCAACAGGTGTTACTGTTACTTACTACTTATATGAAAAAGCAGCTAATGCAGCTGATGACAAAGTAGTTGATTCAGTTGTTAAAACTGGTCCAGATTATAGCCATAAATTTACTAAATTAGATGCAGCTAAAAAATACTATGTAAAAGAAGTTGTTGCTGGATATTCTCCAGAATACACTGTAAACGCTCAAGGTAAAGTAGAAATTAAGAATACTAAGAGACCTGACGTTCCTACACCAATCATTCCAACAACTCCAGATGTAGTAACTTACGGAAAGAAATTCGTTAAGACTAATGAAGCTGGTACTGAAAGATTAGCAGGAGCTGAATTCGTAGTATTAAATGCTGAAGATAAATACTTAGCATTAAAAGATACTGCAACAGTTGCAGCTGACAAAGCAGCTTATGACCAAGCTCAACAAGAATATGATCAAGCTATTGCAGCTTACAATGCATTAACTAAAGAACAACAACAAGGAGCTCAAGGAACTACTGCTAAAGAATTAATCGAAACTAAGAAAGTTGCTCGTGATGAAGCTTTCAGAAAAGTTAGAACTGATTATGAATGGACTACTCAAGAAGCAAAAGCTATTAAATTCACATCAAACAAAGATGGACAATTTGAAGTAACTGGTCTTGCAGCTGGAACTTACAAATTAAAAGAAGTTAAAGCTCCAGAAGGATATGCTTTATTAAACGGAACTATTAGTTTTGAAGTAAATGCAACTTCTTACTCAGCAGCTGCTGGCGACATCGCTTATGATCCAGCTGGTACAGCAACTGATGCTACTAAAGTTGTGAACAAGAAAGTTTCTATTCCTCAAACTGGTGGAGTAGGTACTATAATCTTCACAGTTGTAGGGGTAACTCTAATGGGAGCTGCTGTTTACGCAATGAAGAAAAGAAATGCTGAAGAAAAATAATATAAATATTTAAAATTAAAGAATTATATCAGGAGATTTTTCTCCTGATATAATTTTAATTAAAGGAGAGGAAGCATTGAGAAAATTTACGAAAAATTTTATATCAATTGTAATGTCTTTTATATTGCTTCTGAATATCGGACTAATTAGCAAAACAGTGTTTGCATCTGAGCCTTTAGATATTTATATTTATTCTCAAAAGGATGATTATGAAAAGCATCCTATAGTTAAGACTAAATTAAAAGTTTGGAAGCTTAAAGACAGTTATGCTAGTAAAAATAAAATTGAAATTGTTGAAGAACTTAAAGATTTGAAAGATGAAGATATTTCCAATGAAAATGGAAATTATTTTGAAACTCCAAAAAGTGATAATGACGGAAGAATTACTCTAAGTCTTGAACCGGGAACATATTATGTTCGTGGAGATTCAGATGCTACTGAGGAATATGAAGTTGCACCTTTTGCTTTCAAAGTTCCAGATGATGGAAAATTCATTTACTCTAAGACAATAAAGAAGACGCCCACTCTTGACGGTAAAGTAAGGTTATACAAAGTGTCTGAGGACGGAAAAACTCTTGAAAATGTAGGTTTCAAATTGTTTATGAGAACTGCAGATGGAGATGTAGAAGCTCCTTTGAGCGGAAATTCTTATGATAAAGACGGCACTCCTAGAACTCTTTATACAGATAGTACAGGACAAATCTTTATTGATAAACTTCCTGCAGGAGATTATTTCTTTAGAGAAGTTGAACCTCTTTCAGGATATACTGTAGATAAAACTGATACAGCTTTTACAGTTGTTGACGAAACAGAAATTCCGCTTAGAGTTGTAAATAAGAAGACTGAAACGGGAGATAAGTTGTTTGTTAAGGTTTCAAGTGGAAAAGATCCACAATTCCTTGAAGGTGCTACTTTTAAGGTAATGGTTAAGGAAGGAGACAAGTTTGTTCCTGTTAAGAGGGACGGACAAGATTATGTACTTGTTTCTGGAAAAAATGGTGGATTTAAAGTTGAAAATCTTCCTTATGGAACTTATTATTTGGTAGAAACAAAGGCTCCAAATGGTTATAGCTTATTATCAGGAAGTGTTGAGTTCAAAATTGACGGAACATCAAAAGATAACGAAGCGACAATAATTAAAAATGAACCTTTCAAACCAGGTATTCCAAAAACTGGAGATATTTTATTTTTATTAATGACAGTTGGAGGCTTAGTAATCTTCGCAACTGGATATTTCATTAGCAAAAAAGGTAAAAGCAAACAAAATTAAAAGATTTAAAGACAATTAGAAGAACGAGTTAGACTCGTTCTTTTTTTGTGGATATATGATATATTTACAAATATTTTTAGGTTAACAACTAGGATTATAAAGATAAAAATATTAAAAAAATATATATAAATATTACTATTATTTTAAAGTATTCAAATGACCTCTAATTTGCAATGTTAATTAGCAGTTATATAGTTAAATAATTGATATTTATAGTAAAAAATATTATAATTTCTTTATGAAGTATTTTTATATTTCGTAATATTTATTTTAGGAGGAAGTTATGAACAAAAAAAGGATATCGGCTTTGCTGTTATTAAGTGCTATGTTAACAACGTCTGTTACTACCACATTCGTTAGCACTACAAATATTTTACATGCTGAAGAAGATGAAGGATTTTCAAAGTACTTAATTAAGGACTCTGAATTACCTGAAAAAGAGGATGATAATGAGGTTATTTCATTACCAGATTACAATTTGAGAAAACAAATTTGTGCTCTTTATGGATACAAGGGTAAGTATAAGGATTTTGAAAATGCTAAATTAACAAAAAGAGATTTAAGAAGAATTTGGTATTTATCACCTGAAGTTTGTCAGGCTCATGATAATACTGAAAAGGGCGTTAAGGTTAGAAAACTAGAAGGACTTGAATATGCTGAAAATTTACAATATTTAAGTTTGGTAAATCAACTTGTAGAAGATTTAACACCAATTGCTAATCTAACAAAAATTAAAACTATCAAGTTAAAGGGAACTCATGTTACTGATTTTGGTCCTTTAGCTAATTTAGTTAATCTTGAAGATGCTGACCTTTCTGGATTACATCCAAAGAGTACAGCTCCATTAAAGAACCTTGTAAATATGAAGAAAATTGAGTTAATCTGTGAAGATTTAGATTTTGTAACTAATATGGTAAAACTTGAAATACTAGTTGCAGATCACAGTACAGTTTCTGACTTAACTCCTTTAGTAAATTTAAAGAATTTAAAGGAACTTCGTATTGACGGTAAGGTTAGAAATTACATAACTCAAGATGGTCCAAGAGTTAAGGATATGTCAGTTTTGACAAAACTTAATAAATTAGAATTTTTAAGTATTTCAAATCATGAAATCGAGGATATTTCTGCTGTTGCTAATATGAGAAATTTAGTTACTTTCCATGCGACAGATAATAAGATTAAGAATTTTGAAAGTCTTCTTTCACTTCCAAATTTAGCAGAAGTATGGGTTCAAAATAACGATAATAATATTGAATTACCAACTACTAATAAGTATATAACTGCTAAAAAATTATATGATAAGATTAATAAGGATGAGCTTACAAAAGAAGATGTTGCTACTATTGATGAAATTTTAAATGATTCAGTATCTAATAAATTCTTTAGTGAAGATACTTTAAAGAAACTTGCAGAATACAAAGAAGCTTTAGCTTCAAATGATAAGGTAGAAAATAAATTATTTGAAGAAGCTAGAGCTAAGGATAAGAGTGCTAAGATTGTTAGTGTTGATGAAATTCCTACAATTACAGTTAAAAAAGGTTCAAATGTTAAAGAAAGTTTACCTGCACTTGTTAAGGTTCAAGTTGAAGAACTTAAAAACAAGGAAATTAAGGGACAATTCTTAAAATATACTGATGGACAAGAATTAAGAATAGCTGTAGTTGATAAAGATGGAAAGCTTGTAGAAGACGGAACAACATTTACAATTACAATTAATCATGGAGTAAGTGAACATTCAAAGGTTACTACAAAAGATGGCTATGTAACTCTTAAAGCAAGAGGCTTTGCTGGACAATATATTCCTTATTCATTTGTATATGGAGATCAAGAAGTTTTTGAATTTGAAAAATTAACTATTACTAAATTTAAAGACTTTAAAGTTGGTGGAAAAACTTATGATTTTGAAACTACTTCACATAATGATATTGAAAAAGCTCTTGTAATTAGACTAGGAGAAAAAGCTCCTGAGCCAACTCCAGTTGAAAAATATGATGTAACTTATAAATTTGTTTCTAAAGATGCTTCAAAAAATTTACCAGAAGAAGTTATTAGTAAACTTCCTGCTGCTGAAAAGTTAGAAAAAGGACAAAATGTAACTCTTAAAGCATTCAATAATATTGAAGTTAAAGATGGAACTTGGTCTTTTGAAGGTTGGAATAGCAAGGAAACTACAATTACGGCTAATACTGAATATGTAGGAACTTGGAAATTTACTCAAAAAGAAGAAGAAGCAAATACTTCTGATATTGGTGTATTTTTAGAAGGAAATAGATACAAGATTAGATATAAAGTTGTTGATACTGAAGGAAATGAAATTAAAACTCCTAACTTCTTAACTATTATTAAGAAAAATTCATCAGCATATCCAGAAAATATGGTTCTTACTGATAAAGGATTATATGAATTTGAAAATCATGGAATGCTTGGAAATTACGAATTAGAACTTAATACTAAGGAATACAGATTGAAAGATACTTATGGATTTGGAATTAAATATAATAAAGATGCTAACAGAGGAGAATTTAGTTATATTCTAAGTGGTCCAGATAAGAAACCTCTTGAAAGCACTAATGAAAAAGACTTTACAGTAGTTGTTGAAAAAGTTAAGGAAGACAATTACGAAGCAGATTCAAGACTTGGTTTAAAAACTGAAAGAGGAAAACAAGTTGTTTATTTCAAAGTTGTTAACCAAAAAGGTGAAGAAGTAAAAGAAAACGGTCTTTTAAGAGCTTATGGTAAAGATACTGGATTAGCAAATGTACTAAAATTACAAGAAAATGGTACTTATAGTATTCAAATGACTGGTGAAGATCAAAAATTCGATATTGAATCTACAAATGCTAACTTTGTTTTAGAAGATAGTGTATCATACTATGATGCATATAATCCAAAGACATTTAAAGGTTCTTTGAAATATATAAATAAAAATAATGAAAGATTTAATCTTACTGAAGATAATGCAGAAAATATACCTGTTAAATTCTTTATAGTTAGAGTTAATGACAAGTCAATCCACTTAGCTGCAAATACAGATGCAGAAAGAACTTCAAATAATGTTGTTCGTTCAGCTCGTAAAGCGCGTTCAGTTGAGAATATTGTTGTAACTAAGGCAGTTGAAGAAGTTGGTACAACTTTTGAAAGAAATCTTCCTGTTGAATGGGATTTAAGTAATTATAAAGATGAAGTTGGTGAATATACATTAACTGGTAAAATTATTCTTGATGGAAATACTGAAAATCCTGACAATCTTGTTGCAACTGTAATAGTTAAAGTTGTTGATGAGAACGAAGTTGAAAATGTAAACAAAGATGTACTTCAAAAAGCAGTTGAAACAGCAAAAGCTCCACAAACAACAAAGGATAAGACAGAAGAATCAGTTAAGACTTTAAATGAAATTTTAGCAAAAGCTGAAGAAGTTTTGGCTAATAAAGAAGCTACACAAGACGAAGTAAATAGTGTAGAAAAAGAATTAACTGAAGCAATAAAGGCATTAAAAGACAAAGAAGTTGAGCCAGAAAATCCAGTTGATCCAGAAGAACCTGTAAATCCAGAAAAGCCACAAGAAGATAAATGGGTTCAAAATGATGATGGAACATGGACATACCAATTAGCAGATGGAAAAGTAGCTGTAAAAGACAGTTGGAAATTAATAAATGATGAATGGTATAGATTTGATAAAGATGGAAAAATGGTATCGAATCAATGGTTTGAAGAAAATGGAAGATGGTATTATATTGAGCCAAATGGAACAATGTCTAAAAACGAATGGATAATTATTAATGGAGAATGGTACTATGCAAATGCTGACGGTAGAATTTCACAAAATGAATGGGTGTTAGTTGATGGGAATTGGTACTTTGCAAATGCAAGTGGACGTATAGCAGATAGCGAATGGTTCATTGTTGGAGGCAAATGGTATTATGCTGAAAAAGGAGGACTAATCGCACAAGGTAAAACACTTAAAATCAATAATGTAGATTATACTTTTGATTCAAATGGTGCATTAGTTAAATAGTAAAAAATATAAAGACTGAGTAAAACTCAGTCTTTTTTGTTGAAATAAACATTGTCGAGATATAGTATTTCTTAAAGAAATAAAAAATAAAATTTCTGTATGTATCTACGATACATTTACTTTTGCTAAAGCAAAAGTATGAGATTTCTCCGCTCTGTTTCACTTCGGTCGAAATGACGTATAAGGGGAATAACTTTGATTTGTAGCTAGACGTTAAAAGTAAATTAACTTCTAATATAATTTTAAAAAAGTAGAAAACAAAAAATAATATAAGAAAAATTTTATTTATATATTTTATTAATTGAAATGTTTCACGTCAAAGTTATTTGCAAAGAAATGCTCCTAACACGTCATCTCGACCGAAACGAAGCAAAGCTGAGTGTAGCGGAGAGATCTCAATTATTGTTTGGTTACAAACAATAATATTTCTGAAAGAAATAAAAAAATAAATTTTGAAAATATATAAAAATTACTGTATTTTTCTTGATTTTATGGTATAATAAGGTTAGTAGTGGAAGTATGAATTATATATAAAAAAAGGATTTATATGACATTTTTTATATTTGTATTAATTTTAATTTTCACTATTTAGTTAGAAAGTTTAAATTTGGGTAATTACTAATGGTATTATGTTTTATATTAATAAAATTACGTAGATTTATTTAAGAGGAGGAAAGATGAGCAAAAAGTCGATTTCAAAAATTTTAATTTGTGCAATGTTAATTTCTATATTACCAAAGACAAGTTTTGCAGAAGAAGAAAAAGTAAATACTGAAGCAGTAAGTACTAAAGAAAAGGAAAATAAGAACGAAAAAGAAGCTCCAAAAGTTGAAGAAAATAAAGAAAATTCAACTGAAAAAAAAGCTGAAGCTGAAAGTACAGAGAAACAAAATACTGTTGAAGCTCCAAAATCAGAAGATAAGAAAGAAAAGAGCGCAGAAGAAGTAAAACCTAGATCTGCAAGAAATAAAAGAGAAGTTAAAGCTAATTTTGAGGGAACAGTTACATTTGTAGGACAATGGACTGGTGAATCAAGAAGAAAAGAAGATTCAACTAAAAACTTTACAAATGCTGATGAAAAATTAGGTGCTCCTTTAACTAATCCAGGTTTATTTAGATCAATTGGAAAAACTTTCTTAGGTTGGTCAGACAAGGCTCCTGTTGGAAATGGAAAATTAGCTGATGGTGCTAGATTATTCTCACCTGAAGATAAAATTTCAACAGTATTCCCTGATGGAATTCCTGCTGATGCTAAAATTTATGGTGTTTATTTCAGTTTAAATGACCCAGAAACTCCATTACCAGATAGTACTTTTGGTTTAGGACTTTCTATTGTTGGTGGTCTTAATAAATTTAAATTAGATGGAACTGAAATAACAATTGATAAGGATAAAACTTCTGAAGAAGTTTTACCAGATACAAAACTAGCTGAAGAAAAAGATAAAAATAAAGATAGAAAAATCATAGATAACTACACTAAAAAAGATGATGTTAATGAAATTCACGAAGTTATTGCAACATCAGAATTTCAAACTGATCCTGTAATATCAATGTTAGTTTATAGAGATCCTCATGTTGGTTATGTAGGACCGATTTTCTCAAATACTTACAAAGATAATGAATTTAAAACTGATGATGGAAAAACTGGATATTCTTATGTGGATATAAATGTTAATCTTGATAATGATTTAGTTGTTCCTGAAAAAATTTATTTGGAGTTTGAAGGCTATGCATGGAGACCTTTATATGTAATGGGAGCAAATAAACAAGTTTTAAATATCTTTGATCCTAATTCAAATGCTGATTTAGGAAATACAAAAGATAGTTTTAAATCTTTGGTAAGTAGTACTAATCCAAAAGTTACATTTGGAGTAAATACAAATAACAATAAGAATTTTACTGTTAGAATGATTATTAGAACTGGTAATGAAAAAATCGCAGAAAGCAATATAACTCCAGACGCTGGACAATCAATTGCTGAAAAGATTTTACAAAACATGAAGTTAAAAGTTCTTTCAAAGAAAGATTTAAAAACTTTATTACCTGGAAAATCAGATGCAGAATTAAATAATAATGTTTTAAGAATAACTGATGAAAAAGCTAAGGAATTAGCAGATACTGAAGGTGAAACTACTTTAAAAATAAAAGGTTATATTCAAGGAAACACAATGGTAAATGCAGGAAGAATTTCTTTCCTTACTTTATCTGATGAAGAAGAAATTAAGAGAGTTGATGCAAATACAATTGCTCTTGGATATACAATAGAAAAATACAATGTAACTTTTACATTTATTTCTGGAACAGAAGGTAAAGATTTACCAGCTGAAGTTGCTGAAAAACAACCAGCAGACAAATTCGGTATTGAAAATGGAGTAAAAGAAACTCTTGAAAACTTTGCAGATGTTAAAGTTGATGGTGGAACTTGGAAATTCAAAGGGTGGTCTGTAGATAAAAATGGTGTTTCTGAAGCTGTTACAAATGAAGCAACAGTTGATGGAGATGACTTAATTTTAGTGGGAGAATGGATTTTTGTTGAAGATGAAAAACCAGTAGAACCACAAAATCCAGAACCACAAAAACCAGAAAATCCACAAAAACCAGAACCAGCAAAACCACAAAAACCACAAGTTAGAAAGAATGGAGAACTTCCAAAGACAAATGTTTCAAGTGCAATGTCTTATGTATTTCTTGCAATAGCTGGACTTGGTGGAGCATACATTTCAAAGAAAAAAGATAATGAATAATAAAAATAAGAGAAATAGGAATCCTATTTCTCTTTCGTGTATCTTATATGTTACATAGGAGGAATGAACATGAAAAGATTATTAAAAAAATATATTTTTGTATTTTTATTATCTTTCTTTATTGGCCTTTTTGCTGTGAATAGTTCATATGCTGAGACTACAGTTACTACTGAAGATCAACTTCAAACTGCAATAAATAATAATGAAGATATAGTTATTAATACAAATATTTCAATTACAAAGTCAATTACTATTCCAAATACTTACAATAAAACAATTAAATTAACAGGAAATTCAACTTTAAATATGAATTTTGTTGGTGATATGTTTGTTGTTCAAGGTGCTAATTTTACATTAGACGGTGGTGTTATAAATGGTAATGAAAATGGTCGTGCTTTTAATATATTTGGTAATTCTAATGTTACTGTTAAGGGTACAACTATTAAAAATGCTAGTACAGAGAAATTTACTAAAAAGATAGAAAATGGTTCTAATACTCAAAAGTATAGTGGTGGAGCTGTTACTATTTCACATTCTGTACTTAATTTAGAAAATGTGATTTTTCAAGAAAATCATAGTAAGGCTGTAACTCCAAATCCAGAAAAAGCTGGTGATCCAGCTATTGAATCAAATGGTGGAGCAATTTTTTCTGATAATTCTACAATAAATGTTAAAGGTGGAAAATTCCTTGACAGTTATTCTGGAACAAGTGAAACTCTATTTGGCTCAAATGGAGAAGGTGGAGCTATAAAGTTAGTTGAAAACTCAGTTCTTAATATTGATGTTTTTGAAAAAGACGGACAAGAAATTAGAACACTTTTTGAAGGAAACCATGTTTATCATACAGATGGAAATAAAGGTGGATTTCAAGGTGGTTCTATTGAAGCTACAAATTCTATAGTTAATATAAATAAAACAGATTTCATTGTAAAAGGTGGTTTCGATACAGGTGGAGCTATCAAATTTGAACAATCTGGTACAAAAGCTAAACATAACAAGATTACAAATTCATCATTTAAATTAGTTGGTGGTCAATTACCAACAAAACCAGTTGCTTCAGCTTATTTTGGAACATCTGGTGGTGCAATTTGTTCAGAAGATTCTTATTTAACAATTACAAGTACAGATTTTACAATGGAAAATAATCCATCTGTAGCTTTTGCTGGTGGTTTTATTGATATAGTTGGATCTGGAGAATTTAATCTTTATGATTCAAAATTAACAGGTAATGGATATGGTTGGAACGATCTATCTAAAAAATCTGCTAAATATGGTGGGGGTATTGCTTTTGAAAATAATTCTTCAGCAAAGTCTCATATCAAAAATTCTACATTATCAAATTTCACAGTAGATCATACAGGTGCTATTATCTCTGTTGGACATAGAAAACCAAATGAAGATTCATACGGAAATACAACAGTTGATTTATTAATTGAAAATTCAACATTAACAGGTGCTAGAGCATATACATTTAATGCGAATTCAGCAGGAGCTGGTCTATACATTGCTCCAAATTCAAATGTAGTTATAAAGGGTGGTTCAATAACTGATACAAGTGCTAATTATGGTGGAGCTATTTATAATAAGGGTAATTTAACTCTTGATAATAAAGCTGCTATTAAACATAATGGAACAACTCAAATGGCTGCCGGAATTTTCAATGATGGTTACTTAAATGTTCATAGTGCTGAATTTGAAAACAATAAGAAAACAGATGATGCATATTTCAGTGGTGGTAATCATCAATTCTCTAATGGAGAACATTCAGGTGGAACAATCTATGCTAAAAAAGATGTGATTATCGGAACAGATGCAACATTCTCAACAGCTGATAAAAATGACATAAGAGTTATAGATAAAAAATCTTCAGTTATTTTAAGTGGAGCTAGAAATTCTGTAATAAATGTTTCAATCAGTGAAGTAGATAGTGAAGCAAATAATGATTTTTATGGAAGAGATTTTGTTGAAAAGGCTCATAGACATGTTGGTTATTTAGTTGGAAAAGGTCTTGAAAAAGCAGATTTAAAAGCTACTTATAAACTAACTGGAGCTGAAAGCTATAAACCAACAGCTGAAGATGCAAAAAATTTCCATTATGTTTCTAAAACTGTAGAAGCTGATAAAATTGCTAATGTTTCTGACCATGTTGGAACTGGTCTTTGGGACTATGTTTTAAATCCAGATAACAACACAGTTGTTCTTGGACAAAGAGCAAAAATGGTATATCATACAAATGAACCAACTGCTGTTATAGATGGTGGTTTGACTGATAATGACCCTAATGGTCAAAAATTAGAACAAATATATACTTTCTACGATTCAGGAAATGGAAATCCAAAAGTTTCAATAGACAATGTTGCTGCTACTGAACTTACAAAAATAGATAAAGAACCTACTTTAGATGGACATGATTTTGTTTCTTGGTATAATGACGAAGCTAAATCTAAACCATTAGATAAACTTGCTGATTCTAAGAAATATGATTTTGCTAATTCAACATTTACTAAGACTTGGAGTGCTAATGCTACTTCAGAAATTACAGATATTTTAAATATTGCAAGTAAAAATACTTTAAATACTTATGCAGTTTATGAAAAAACTCCTGAAAAAACTTCAATTGAAGTTAAAAAGGAATGGGTTGGAGAAGTAAAGGAAACTACTGTAAAAGTTCAACTTTATAAAAATGGTGCAAAACTTGGGGATGAAGTAGAATTAAATGAAGGAAATAATTTCTCTCATAAATTTGAAAATTTATTGGTAA
This sequence comes from Parvimonas micra, assembly GCF_021300775.1. GTDB lineage: Bacteria > Bacillota > Clostridia > Tissierellales > Peptoniphilaceae > Parvimonas. The sequence goes on along the minus strand of NZ_JAJTJP010000002.1, from coordinate 40,250 downwards.
AAGATACTGAAACTCAAGCACAACCAAATACTTATGAAGTAAAAGAAGTTGGAGAGGCTAACGAAAAAGTAAGCCATGGCGAAAATAGCTATAAGGTTGAATACAAAACTGAAAATAAAGTTGTAACAATAACAAATACTTTTACTCCAAAAGCTACTCCATTAGTTCCAGCTACTAAGAGTTTAGAAGTTAAGAAAGAATGGGTAGGAGAAGTAAAAGAAACTTCAATAAAAGTACAACTTTACAAAAATGGAGAAAAAATAGGTGATGAAGTAGAATTGAATGAAGGAAATAACTTTTCTCATAAATTTGAAAACCTAAAAGTTGTAGACACAATTACTCAAGCACAATCAAATGTGTATGAAGTAAAAGAAGTGGGAGAAGATAACGGTAAGGTAAGTCATAGTGAAAATAATTATTCAGTTGAATATAAAACTGAAAGTGGTGTTGTGACAATAACTAACACATATATACCAAATCCACAACCGGACCCAGTACCGCAACCGGACCCAGTGCCACAACCGGATCCACAAAATCCACAAAATCCACAAAATCCTCAACCTTCACCACAACCACAAAAGCCACAAGTTCAAAAAGAAGGTAATCTTCCAAAGACAAATATCCAAAGTGGTATGTCTTATGTTGTACTTGCATTAGCAGGGCTTGGTGGAGCTTATATATCAAAGAAAAAAGATGATAAATAGAAAAAATATAAAAAAATAGAGAGTTAAAAACTCTCTATTTTTTTTAAAATTAAAATTTTAATTTGTTTTAAAATTACTTGCTTTTAGATTTTCTAAAGTGTTTCTTACAACTGGGATTGAAAGCAATAGTACAGTTATAACTGCTTCTGTTCCGATATATGAAAAATTATACCAGAATGAATAAAATAGCGGATTCCATCCTTCTGGTGCATAAGCTCCAAAGAATACATATCCTGAGAAAACAGCAAATAAAAATCTTCCTATAATTGATACTAAATAAGCAAAGATTAATTTATCTTTTTTATCTGCAAATAGACCACTTAATCCAAGTGCTCCAAATGCTAAAATATAGTCGATTATCGCTTGTACTGGTGTATAGACTTCAGGTTTAATTAATAAATTTAAAAGTCCAAAAGTAATACCTGCTATAAGTCCAACTCTAAGTCCAAACATATAACCTATGAAAACTATAAAAATCATTGAAAACAAAGTTACGCTTCCGCCTTGTGGAAGACTAAAAAACTTTATTTGATTTGCACTTATACCAAGAGCCAAAAGAATGGCAGAATAAGTAAGTGCCTTTGTAGAAAATATTTTTTCATCTTTTCTAAAATAAAAGACAATAAATAAAAAAGAAAAGGAAATCAACAATATAATAGTTGTTTTTCCTGCAGTACTTGAGAAAAATTCACCAAAATTTTCCATAAAAAAAACCCCCTAAGATATTCACTAGAAAGCCCATAAAAAAGAGTATTCAACTTCCCTACGTCAGTATTATCTGAATCAGGTACAAAGGGTATTTCTCAGCTAAATAGCACCCCTAGCGAAAAAAATATTTTGTATTTGTATACTTTATTTTTTTACCCTAATAGAAAATCGTTAAACATTTATTTTGTTGAGTAAATTTGCTAAAAATGTTATACTTTATTTATATTTGAAAGAATTAGAGGAGATATTATGAAAAAAATATTAAATTTAGCGCATAGAGGTTTTTCTGGAAAATATCCTGAAAATACAAAAATTGCTTTTTTAAAAGCGATAGAATATAGTGATTGTGACGGTTTTGAAACAGATGTTCACATGACTAAAGATAAAAAATTAGTAATTATTCATGATGATACAGTGGATAGAACTTGCTCAAATGGAAGTGGATTTATAAAGGATTTGACATCAACAGAGCTTTTACAAATGGAATTTGGTTCACATAAGGGAAGTGAGTTTTTAGGTGAAAAAATTATATTTTTAGAAGAATTATTGCAAATAGTAAAGGATAATAAGTTATTTCTAAATTTAGAACTTAAAAATAACTATGTTTTTTATCCTGGACTGGAAGAGGCTGTTATAAATATGGTAAAAGATTTTGGACTAAAAGATGATGTAATTTTATCTTCTTTTAATCACGAATCAATGGAAATTTGCAAAAAGATAGATTTAAGTTTTAAAACAGGATTACTCTTTGAAAGCCCTATGATGAATACAGTTGAGTATATGAGAGGAATTAAGCATGAAGCGGTTCATCCAGGATACTATATGCTTTTACAAAAGCCTTATTGGGCTGTGGAATTTAAAAAAATGGGTCTTGAGATAAACACTTGGACAGTTAATGACGAAAAATATATGAAGTATTTAATTGAAATGGGAGTAGATGCTCTAATAGGAAATTATCCAGATTTAACCTCAAAAGTACTAAAAGATTTATAAAGTGTACGTTTGTAAATGAGGAATATAGCGTTGATTGTGTTTTATATTTTCTTGATTTTTTGATATAAAATTATTCATTAAAGTGAGGTCCTTTCTAGTTAATTTGTTTGTTATTTTAATTATACAGGATATTCTCTTTTTTTGTACTCTTGGTCTCACATCAATTGTATTATAACACAAAGATTTTTGTTGATAAAAAAATATTTTTATTGTATAATTACAGATGAAAAAAATTTTTTATTATAAAACTATAAAGGAGAAAATTATGAAAAAATTGACTACTAGAATTATGAGTGGAATATTGGCTTTTTTACTCATTGTATCTGGGTGCTATTCTGCAATTGGCATGTCTTATGCACAGGAAAACGCTTCTGATTCAGTTGTGAACAGTTATGATTCAAGAAGCAATAATTCCACTTCGAAAATTGAGTTAAAAATTGGACAACTAAAGGATGATGGTTTAGTTAAGATGTCAGATGGGTGGTATACTCAGCAGGTTGTCGATAGTGCAGTTGACTTGGATATTTCAGGGAATAGTTTCAGTGTTGAAAATCCATATCTAGTTATAAAAATTCCTAAGACAAAGAAAATAAAGGATGTAAAAACTATAGATTCTCAAGCTGCTAAAAAGACAGAACGTTATGAAGATGAAAATTATCAGTATGTTAAATATTATTATAATAGACTTACTGGAGGAAACCATTCTACATATCCATTTTATTTTACTTTTGATGGACATTTTGCTACTAATGGAGACATTATAGAAGTAGAGGCAATGTTGTATGGTGGAGATGACAGTGTTTTAGCTACTGTAAAGCAAAAATATACTGCAAAAACACTGGGTTATGAGATTTCATCAGATTATAATCGCTCTGGAATTTACACTAAAAAAAGAACAGAAAGGTTAGAAAATGGAAATATTGTTGGACATGACAATGTTATTCTAGGAATGATTGAAAAAGAAGGAGATTTAAAAACTTCTCCTTATCTTAATAAAAATAACTTACAAATTGTTGCAATGTTATATCCTAAAAAAATAGAAGGTCAAACTGGAAATTTGGGTTTAGAATATCCTAAAAATATAAAGACAGTTATTACTTATCCAAAAGATGAAGCTAAATTTCGTTATATAGGGGAAGATAAAGAAACTAGCAATCAAATTGTTAAGGTAAAAGACAATGTAGTAGAAGTTATAAACAAAAATCCTGATTTTAAATCAGATTTAAATTCATTTCATTTTGAGCCTCCCGTACCTTTAGGATTAAGTGTCTGGTTTGATTCAAATTTGAAAGATATTTCTGTTAATAAGAAGCTTCCTGTAAGCATAGAATTTTACAAAAATGTAAATGAAGATGGTACTGGTGGAGAGTTTATTGGAAAGTTGACGGATTCGTTTGAAGTAGAGCCGTATGCTTTTAAACAAGATGGTAATTTTTCTGCAATATCTGAAGCTTTTGAAGATTATTATATTGCAAAGGAATTTCACTATATTTATAATCCAAGATATTACCATATGAATGGTAATGTGTTTAAGGGTACCTTTAATGTGCAAGAACAAGGAGGTGTTCCTTTTGTAGCATATATAGGTCAAAGCAATAATGGAGCTGGTGGACATAGTCCTTATAAAGGCGGAATAACTGAAACCATTAATGAAATTTATAGTAGGCTTAAAAATGAAGGTTCTTATATAAATAATGTACAGCTTTGGTTCTCTTCTGGAAAACCTGAAAGTCCTGAAGCTGATAATGTTGGAAATGCTATAAAGAATGCGATTAATGATGGCAACACTAGATTGTATGGAATAAATGAAGATGGTACAGAAGATTTGCTTGAAGAACATATAAAGATTATAACAGATAGAAAAAATAAAAGTAGCTCTCCTTTGCAAAATGATGATATTGCATGGTATAGTGAATATATTGATATTGGAAATAGAGCTAAAAAATATAAAGAGGTTGTAGTTAGATTTGAAAAACCGATTTTGATGGATAATACTGTTTTTAGATTAAGAAATAGAGTTTGGTTTACAGATGACATGCTTAACAAGTTTAAAAATCTTAAAGATGAAGTTTTATCTTTCGAAACGGAAGTAGCCGTTAGTAAATTAGATAAAAAAGAAAATAAATTCATAAAGTCAAATTATATCAAGTATCCAACAAATTATTTTACAGTTGAATCACTACATCCTTCTGTTAATGAATATATTAGTGATCCTCAAACAGTTCATTATACAGAAGATGGTACTTTTGATTATTTAGTCGGAGGAACTGAAATTAATCAGAGATATTTAGATCATGCTCGTCCAGATGGTAATTTAAAAGAAATTAAAAATGTTAAAACTATTACTTTATTGCCTTCTGGATATGAGTATTCTGGTAAATATGAAAAGGCATTAGATCTTGATAATGAATGGAAGAGTAAGCCGGTTAATGAACCTAAAATAACAACAGTTGATAATTTTAATGGAACAGGTAAAAAAGCTATAGTTGTTGAATATGGTAATTTGCCAGTTGCAGGTCGCTATCCTATTAATCTTAAATTAAGGGCAACGAAGAATGCACCTCGTGGTGAAAGTGATTTTGTAAACTACATGACTTATGATGATAATGATTTTATTCGTCCGGAAAATAGTAAAACTGGAAAAGAGTATGATTATGTTGATGATTTAGACTTGGACGGAGATGGAGATAGAACAGAGATTTTTATGCAAAAGCATACAAAGGTAACATTTGTACCTCCTTTAGAACTTTTATTAAATAACACTGTTCAAAGTAATTCAAGTTATAATCTATCTACTACGGGTGATTTAGGACAAGAAATCTCTTATAAGGTAAATATATTTAATAATTCAATTAAAGATATTACAAAGTTAGATATTATAGATGTACTTCCAGATCTTGAAGATCATAGTATTTCTCCAAATGATAAAGGGGAATATATTAAAAGAAATTCTGAGTTTCCTGTAACGCTTACAAAATCTTTAGAAGAAGTTAATAGTGCTGATGTTAATTCTAAAGTAGAATTTCGCTATCAAGTTACTAAACAAGGATCAGACTTAAATTCTGTTTTAGATGGAGAATGGTTATCTAAAGATCAGATTACTGATTTTTCAAATGTTAAATCTGTAAAAATTACTCTTAAAACAGGACAGATGTTGAAGTCAAAAGAAGAAATAGATATAATCATTCCTTCAAAAATTCCATATGATACCAAATTGAAAGATGACGCTTTAGCTTATAATTCTTCTGCCTTTAGTACCGATGGTAGAAACTATAATGAAGGAAATATTACAAGTGTCGGATTTGCAAAATATCTTGTAAAAGGAATTGCTTTTTATGATACTAATAAAAATGGACAATTCGACGAAGGGGATATTCTTGCCAAGGGTGTTAATATTAATTTATTAACAAAAGATGGAAACAAAGCTACAGATCTTAATGGAAAAGAATTGAAAACTACCACAGATGAAAAAGGTGAATATACTATTTCAGTATATTCACGAGGAGATTATAAAGTTTCTTTTGTTAAAGATAATGCCCAAGAATATAATAAAGCAAGTTCAGGAGATGAATCTGTTTCAAATTCTATTGATGTTGCTACAATAAATGGTAATGAAGCTACTACAGCAGAGTTTACATTATTACCGGTTCATAAAGAACAAATAAAAAATGTTGCTTTAATTAAGAAATTTGGACAAATAAATATCGTTAAATTGTCAGATGAACTTGATGAAAACGGAAAAGCAAAGCCGCTATCAGGTGGAGAATTTGTTCTTTTAACAAAAGATGATAAGGAAGTTGTTAATTCTGATGGGACAAAAGTTGAAAAGGTAGTAACTGATAAAGATGGAAAGGCAAGTTTTATAAAAATTCCTCATGGAGAATATAAAGTTAAGGAAATTAAAGCACCCGAAAATCATATAATTGTAAAAGAAACTTATGATGTAAGTTTGACAGATTTAAATAATTCTGATGTTACTATTGAAATACAAAACAAGAAAAATCCAAAAATAAGTGTTAGTGGTGAAAAAATTTGGAATGATGAAAATAACCAAGATGGTATTCGTCCAAACGAAGTAACAATTCACTTATTTGTAAATGGTGTAGATAGTGGGAAAACTGCAAAAGCTAGTAAAAATTCTGAATGGAAATTTACATTTGAAAACCTTGATACTTATGATTCTAACGGAAAAGTTATTGATTATACTGTAAAAGAAGATGTTCCAGAAGGTTATACAAGTAATGTTGAAGGAACAAAGATAACGAATACTCACAGTCCTGAACTAATCAATATTCCTGTAGAGAAAAAATGGGTTGATGATAATAATTCAAAAAATTATCGTCCAAACGAAGTAACAATTCATTTGTTTGCAAATGAAGATAAAGTTGGAGAATATAAATTATTATCTAATGAGGATTGGAAACATACATTTGAAAATCTTCCAAAATTTAAGGAAGGAAAAGAAATAAAGTATTCAATTAAAGAAGATAAAGTAGAAAATTATTCAACTTCATATTCAGGAGATTATAATACTAAATTCACTGTTACAAATACTATAGAAGGAAAAGTTTCTATTCCAGTAACTAAGAAATGGATTGGTAAAGAGTCAGACAAAGTAACAATCCATTTACTTGGAGATGATAAAGAAGTTTCTAAAGTTACATTGACAAAAGATACAAATTGGCAACATGTCTTTGAAAACTTAGATAGGTTTAAAGAAGGTAAAGAGATAGTATATACTATTAAAGAAGATAGTATAGAAGGTTATAAATCTGAGATAACAGGGGATATAACTAATTATCTTGTAACAAATACTAATATGTCAACAAAAGATATTTCTTTAGTTAAGACATGGAAAGTAAAAGAAGGTAAGGAAATAGAAGTTTCTTTACTTAGAGATGATAAAGAAATACAAAATATAAAAATAAGTAAACAAGATGATTGGAAATATACTTTTAAAGACTTAGAAGTTTATGATAAGGCAGATGGACATAAGTATAATTATAAAGTTTCAGAAAAAAGTTTAGCAGGATATTTAACAGAAATTAAAGGTAATGAAGATGAAGGATTTGAATTAATAAATACTTATTCTCCAATACCGGTTATTGTTGATCCACCTGTTAAAAAGGTTGTAAAAGGTAATCCAAAAGTTTCTGAAGTATTTACATTCCAGATGAAAGCATTAGATAAAGATAATCCTATGCCTGAAGGAAGTAAAGACGGAATAAAAACAATAATGATAATTGGATCTGGTGAAGTTGAATTTGGGAAAATTGAAATCAAATTACCAGGAACATATAGTTATGAAATAACGGAAATAAATGATGGAATAAAAGGATACGAATATGATAGTTCTATATATAAAATAGTATTTGAAGTAAAAGACATCAACGGAAAGCTTGTTGCAGAATCAAAAAATGTAAAAGAAAATAACGTTGAAAAAGAAATAATATTTACAAATACTTATATTGAACCAAGTATTCCAAATGATCAAGAAAAACCAAACAAACCAAATATTTCTGATGTTGAAGGAAAAGTAATGCCAAAGACAGGCTATGGAACAAGCATTGGTAAGTATGGATTGATGATTGGGTTATCAATAGTATTTTTAAGAGTAATCTCTATAAAGAAGAGAAAAAACATTTAAAAGAACTTAATTAAAAAGAACGGACAAATACCCTTAAGGTAATATGCTTTTTGGGTGTTTTTTTGCTTTTTTAAACAAAAGATACATTTTAGGATAAATAATTAAAGCGTATTTTTGATATTAATTAATGTACATTTTCTAACTGAAATTTCTGTGATTTTTTTACTGGTCTCACATCAATTGTATCATAACAAAATAGTTTTAAAGAATTTATAAAAAAGTCTTGCAATATCTATATATTTGTGGTATAATTTTTGAGTGTCACTCTTAGACGCTTTGATATTTAAAAAGCCTTGCCTTTTTACAATATCGATCGCATAGCAGTCGAGGTTGCGATTAATAAGTCCTCGCCTACAAAATCGCTGGGTAGCGATGTCTAAATAACCCAATATTGTAAAAAGAATTAAGGAGGAATGAAATGAAAAGTTACGTAGCAAAACCTTGCGATGTTAATCGTAAATGGTATGTAGTTGATGCAAAAGACGTTGTTTTAGGTAGACTTGCAGCAGAAGTTGCTTCAATCTTAAGAGGAAAGAGAAATGTTAGATTCCAACCATCATTCGATATGGGAGATTATGTTATTGTTGTTAATGCTGATAAAGTTAAATTAACTGGAAACAAATTACAACAAAAAGAACATAGATACTATACTGGATATTCAAATGGTTTAAAAGCTATTTCTTATGAAAAAATGTTACAAACTAAACCTGAAAAAGTTATTGAATTAGCTGTTAAAGGTATGCTTCCAAAAAATGTTTTAGGAAGACAAATGTTCAAGAAATTAAAGGTTTATGCTGGTCCAGAACACAATCATGAAGCTCAACAACCAGAAGTTTTAACATTAAGTAAATAGGAATAGAAAGGAGATTAACATATATGGCAACTCAATATATAGGAACAGGAAGAAGAAAAACTTCTGTAGCTAGAGTTTTCTTAACACCTGGAAATGGAAAATTTGTTATTAACAAACAAGATATAGATGAATATTTTGATTATGATACATTAAAGGTTACAGCTAAGTCACCTTTAGAAATAACAGAAAGTCTTGGTAAATTCGATGTTTACGTAAACGTAAAAGGTGGTGGATTTACAGGACAAGCTGGAGCAATCAGACATGGTATTGCAAGAGCTTTATTAGAAGTTTCTGCTGAATTAAGACCTGTATTAAAAAGAGCTGGTTTCTTAACAAGAGACCCTCGTAAGAAAGAAAGAAAGAAATATGGTCTTAAAAAAGCAAGAAGAAGCCCACAATTCTCAAAGAGATAGTAAATATGAATTTGAAACGTTGGAAATTTTTTCCAACGTTTTTTTTATGTAAATTTAATTTAATGAAAATAATTATTTTATAAACAAAACGTTTCACGTTACAGCAACGAAATTATCCAAAATACTTTTTCTTTTATATTGTATGTATCTAAGATACATTTACTTTTGCTAAGGCAAAAGTATGAGATCTTTCGACTTCGTTACACTCCGCTCAAGATGACGTATAAAGTAAGTACCTTTGTTTAAGAGCTAGACGTTAAAAGTAAATAAACATCAAAATAGATTTATTAAATAAGTAGAAAATAAAAAATAGTATAAGAAAATTTTTTATTTATTAAAAAAATCATTTTATTGATATATTTTAATAATTGAAATGTTTCACGTCATGGCACTTTGCAAAGAAAAGCCCCAAATACGTCATTTCGACTGAAGCGTTAGTGAAATGGAGAAATCTCAACTATTGCTTGTTTACAAGCAATAGTATTTCTGAAAGAAATAAAGAATAAAATATCTATATGTATCTACGATACATTCACTTATGCTTGTAAACAAGCATAAGTATGAGATCTTTCGACTTCGTTACACTCCGCTCAAGATGACGTGTAAAGGAAGTAACTTCGTTTGATAGCTAGACGTTAAATGAAATAAGCTAAAGTAAATAAAAAAACAACTATTAATAGTTGTTTTAATTTCCTAATATTTCAATAGCTTTTAAGTATTTTGTTCTTCTTTCTAAATCTTTTTCAGTAATATTTTTTAATCTTTTTAAGTTTGAATTATGTCTTAAATCTGACAACTTAACTGCTTTTGCAATCTTATTTGTCTTTACTTTATTAATATAAGTAAAATATTCTTCACCATCACTATGAGTTAAAAGTTTTATAGCTTCTAATTGCTCATCGTCTAAAAAACTAAAATCATCAATACAATATAAATCACTATCTTCAATAACATCATGAAGTAGAGCAACCGTCTTTGCTCTAATTCCTTTTACTCCTAAAGCTACATTAATTGGATGGAAAATATAACATCTTCCAGCTTTATCTTTTTGTTTAATATGAGCTCTTAGCATAATAAAAAATGCCTTAATTAATTTTAACATAATTCCCTCCTTTAAATAAAACTCTATAATTTTTTTATACCCTTTTTAAAAGTGAAGTTTTTAATTGTTTAGACTATTTTTTATAAATACTTCTGTGATGTATCTACGATACATTCACTTATGCTTGTTTACAAGCAATAGTATTTCTGAAAGAAATCAAAACATCTTTCAAAAAGTTCATTTCTTTGTGAATATAATAAACACTTAGCAATTATGGACAAAAGTACTAACTTTTTTTAGTAAAAAATACTGTCTAAATGTGCTTTTTTTAGAAAAATGTGATATAATATATTACATAATTATGACTTATTATAAGGTTTTGAGTAAGTAAAACAAGAGAATTTATAAAAGATTTTTTAAAAGTTAATAGGAGGAATTATGAAAAAACTTGTTAAAGTTGGACTATTAGCATTAGCTATTATTGCAACTACATTTATTACAGTTTTTGCTAATAATAATTCATTTGCCGAAGAAAATGCTAATAAAGCAGATGAAAAAATTAATATTTCTATAAAAACTGATTGGGTAGGATACTACTGGGGAAGTTTCTATGTAGAATTATATGCAGATGGTGAGTTTGTTAAAAAGGACGCCGCTGAATCATATACTGACTGGGAATTTGAATTTAAAGATTTACCTAAATATAATGCTGATGGTAGAGAGATTAAATATACAATAAATGTAGATGATGAAAGTTTAAAAGAAAATAACTTTGTTACTACAATTTCTGGTGATGCAGAAAATGGTTTTGTTGTTAAGAATACACTTTTAACTAATGTACCTTTTATAAAATATTGGAATGAGGTTAAAGGCGCTTATGTTATTGCAAGGCCAGGAACTCCGTCTCCAGCTAGTTTTAGACCTGGCAAACGTGTTGCTACTACTTCAAGAGCTTCAGGTTTACAACCTAGATCTAATAACAATGCTTCAAGAAATACAGCAAGAACATTTCCTGATTCAAGAGTTCCTTTGCCTGAATCAATTACTGTTCATTTAGTTGTAAATGGGAAAATTGTTCAAACTAAAGTTGTAACTGCTGCTGATAATTGGGAAACAGTTTTTGAAAAAGTACCGATGTATGATAATGAAGGTAATCAAATAGACTATGAATTAAGAGAAGAGCCTGTTAAAGGTTTCAAAATTGGCGAAAAAGGTTCTGATTTCATTTTAAATAAAACAATTTTCGATATTCCTGTTGAAAAAAAATGGGTTGGAAATAAAAAAGATAGTGCAGAAGTTTCATTATACAGAGATTATGTAAAAACTGAATTTGATTATGCTGCAAATAAAGAAGTAGAAGTTCCTGTTAAAGGAGAGCTTGTTGAAACTGTAACATTAAATGAAGCTAATAATTGGAAATACACTTTTAAAGATGTAGAAGAATATTATGCTGATATTCTAGGTTATAGTAAATATAAATACTATATTAAAGAAACTGAAATTGACGGATATAAAACTGTAATCAGTGGAGATGACGTAAAAGGCTTTACAATTAAAAATATCGATAAGAGTAAAATGTCAATTCCTGTTGAAAAGACTTGGAAGGGTAAAGTTGCTGATGAAGTTGAAGTAGTTTTAAAAGCTGATGGAGTAGAAAAAGAAACAGTTAAATTATCAGAAGCTAATGATTGGAAACATACTTTTGAAAATCTTGATAGATTAAATGATAATGATGAACTTATTAATTACACAGTTGAAGAAAAAGCATTAGATAATTACAAGACAGTACTAAAACAAAAAGATCCTGATGATATTTCAAAAGGTGTAGAAATAACAAATTATGAGTTAATTGATTTAAAAATTACAAAATATTGGAATGAAACGCCAGCTCCTCGTATGGTACCTACAGGTGTAAATGGAGATTTTGGTGTTGAAAATGCTGTTGTAGTTAATAATATTTTAGCTGCATTAGGTGCTGATAAAGCTGAAAAATCCGTTGTTCCATTACCTGAATCAATAACAATTCATCTTCTAGCTGATGGTGAAGTTATTAACACAAAGGTATTAACAAAAGCGGATAATTGGACTTATACAGTTGAAAAATTACCTTTATATTCTGAAACTGATGGTCATAGAATTAAATATGAACTTAAAGAAGATGCAGTAGAAGGTTATAAAACTTCTCTCGTTGAATTTGATTTTATTACAAACAAATCCATTATAGATATTCCTGTTGAAAAGAAATGGGTTGGAAAAGCTAAGGACGAAGTTGAAGTTCAACTTTATAGAGAGTATGATAAGACTGAATATGAGTTATTAGATGGTTCAAAGAAAGTAACTAAAATGACTGAGCTTGTTGATACTATAAAATTAAACAAAGCTAATAGTTGGAAATATACTTTTAAAGATTTGGAAGAATTTTATGTTGATTCAATTACTTCAACTAAATATAAATACTATGTAAAAGAAATTGAAGTTGATGGATATCAATCAGAAATAAAACAAAATGATGAAGAAGATGTTACAAAAGGTATTGTAATTACAAATAGTGAAAAACCAGTACCAACACCAGATCCAGAGCCAAATCCAAATCCTCAACCAAATCCAAATCCGGCACCACAACCGGATCCAAAGCCAGAACAACCAAAGGCAAGCATTCCTCAAACTGGAATTGATGCTAATATCATTATGTCATTAGGACTTATGACTGCTTCAGGAATGGGACTTGGAATTTACGTTAAGAAAAAAAGAAAATAATAAAACATAAGTGTCGATAATAAATCGACACTTTTTTTATATTAATCCGTATAATTTTTAAAAAAACACTGACAAAAATAATTGTTTATGATATACTAAGTATATAGTGATATACCATAGCAGAATTAAATTGATATTTATTGAAAATATATATAAAATCTTTTATTATTTTGGAGGATTAAATATGAAAAGATTATTAAATGTTACCTTGCTTATACTTGCTATTTTTGTTGGAAGTATTGTTGGAATAAATAATAATAAAGTATTTGCAGATAAAAGTGAAGATGATAAAACAAGTGTTTCTATAGAAGTTAACTGGATTGGTGAGGAGTTATTAGCTTCTGTTGAAGTTGATTTATTTGCAAATGATAAACTTATTAATACCGCTACAATAACAAGTGATGCAGATTGGAAATATGTTTTTGAAAATTTACCTAAATATAATGATGAGGGCAATTTAATAAAATATACTGTTTCACAAAAACCAACAGGTATGGAATACTATCTTAAAACAAGAGTTACTGGAAATATGAATGAAGGATTTGTTATTACTAATTTTCAAATCAAATCAGTGCATATCATAAAGTTGTGGAATATTTCTAATCCAGGTGAACCATCTCCAATGAGGTTAAATTCTGATAAATTAGAAAACAATTTGAATGGAAAATTAGAAGTAGTAAATGGTGTGATGGAAGATGTACCAGTGGATGCTTATGGTAATCCAATAGATTCTCCTGTTTCAAAGATTCCTATACCAAAATCAATAACAGTTAATCTTCTTGCTGATGGTAAAATTGTAGCAACAAAGGTAATTACTGAAGAAGATAATTGGGAATGTAATTTTGAAAATATGCCAAAATATGATGAAAAAGATGGGCATGAAATTAAGTATGAAGTTAAAGAAGAACCTGTAAAGGGTTATAAAGCAACATATCATTACCTTTATTTCGGTAACTTTATTATCAATAAATCAGTTGTAGATGTCTCTGTTGAGAAGAAATGGGTTGGAACTCCAAAGGATGAGGCAGAAGTAACTCTATATAGAGATTATGAAGTTTCAGAATATGATGTTTTAACAGAAACATTCAAAAAATCAGTTAAAACAGAAGCTGTTGAAACTATTAAGTTGAATAAAGATAATAATTGGAAACATACTTTTAAAGAATTACAAGAAATGTATACAGAATTAGGGAATGTAACAAAGTATAAATATTATGTTAAAGAAAAAGAAATTGATGGCTATAAATCTGTAATTACAGGTGATGAAGATAAAGGCTTTACAATTACAAATATTGATATAAGCAAATTGTCTATACCAGTTGAGAAACATTGGTTTGGAACTCCTTTTGGCAAAGTTGAAGTTATTTTAAAGGCTGATGGAATAGAAAAGGAAAGGGTTGAATTAAATAGAGAAAATAACTGGAAACATACATTTGAAAGTCTTGATAGAGTAAATGCTGATGATTCCGTTATAAAATATACTGTTGAAGAAACACCGATTGAAGGATATAATACAGTTATTAAACTAAAAGATGAAGCAGATGTTTCAAAAGGATTTGTAATTAATAATTACAAACTATTTGACTTAAAAGTTAATAAATATTGGAATAAGGAACCACTAAATCTTGCAGTTCCACAATCAATAAGAGATATTTTGAGAAATGCCAGACTTGTCAGTTTATTAGAAGAAAAATCTTTAGTAAAACTTCCAGAGTCAATTACAATACATCTTTATGCAGATGGTAAGTTGTTATACACAAAAGTTTTAACAAAAGAGGATAATTGGGCTTATGTATTTAATAATATACCAATGTTTGATGAAAAAGATGGGCATTTAATCAAATATGAAATTAAAGAAGATCCAATCCCTGGTTATAAAACAATTATTGGCTCTGACTATGTAGTTAATATGTCCTTAATTGATATTCCAGTTGAAAAGAAATGGCTTGGAAATCCTAAAGACGAGGTTGAAATTTCGTTATATAGAGATTATGATGTAAAAGAATACAATTTAGAAACAGGAGAAGAAATAGTTACACCAAAGACTGACCTTGTTACAACTATAAAATTAAATAAAGCTAATAACTGGAAATATACTTTTAAAGATTTAGAAGAATTTTATGCCGATAAAATTAGTTCAAGTAAATATAAATACTATATAAAAGAAACTAGTATTGAAGGTTATGAAACTGAAATAAAACAAAATGATGAAAATGATATAAGAAAAGGTATTGTAATTACAAATAGGGAAAATCCAATTCCTAATCCAAAACCAAAACCAGGATCAAAAATCCCAAAAACAGGAATTGATGCTAATATCATTATGTCATTAGGACTTATGACTGCTTCTGGAATGGGACTTGGAATTTACGTTAAGAAAAAAAGAAAATAATAAAAAAAGTGTCGATAATTAATCGACACTTTTTTTGTAGTAAAATACAATAAAATTATTTAACAAAAATATGAAAAAGTTATAAACTATAAGAATAAATCGTTATTAAAATAATTATTAACAAAAAAATGAACAAATTGAGACATTTTGTGATATAATTAATATAGTTTTATGACTTGTGATAAAACTATATTAATTTCATCATAATCTACAATAAAGAAAGTATTAAAAAAGGAGATTATGATATAATTAATAATTTCATCGTGTTTACAATAAAAAATAATCAAAAAGGTAACACGATATAATTGAATGAAGAAGATATTACTATATATTAATTTCACTATAATTACAATAAAAAATAATCAAAAAGGAATTATGGAAAAACTAATTGTTTGTATTAGGTAAAATGTGGTATCCTATTATTGGACACAAATTTGATATATTATTTCAATTTATTTATATAGAATTATTTTTATAGGAGGTTCTTGATGAGTTATAAGGTTTATAAAGACTCTATCGGAGAAATTAAGGTAGAAAGCGATAAACTTTGGGGAGCAACTACTCAAAGAAGTTTTGAAAACTTCAAAATTGGGGACTATAAGATGCCAACTGAAGTTATCAGAGCTATGGCAACAGTAAAATATGCTTGTGCTATGGCAAATTACGAGCTTGGTGATATAAACAAGGAAAAATTTACAGCTATTGAAAATGCTGTTCAAGAAATTTTTAGTGGAAATCTTGATGAACATTTCCCACTTGTTGTTTATCAAACTGGTAGTGGTACACAAACAAATATGAACTTGAACGAAGTTATTGCAAATTATGCAAATCAAAAAGTGGGTAAAACTTTAATTCATCCAAATGATGATGTTAATAAATCTCAAAGTTCAAATGATACTTTTCCAACAGCTTTGCATATAGCTTGTTTAGATGTTATTGACAGAAAACTTATTCCGTCAATGAAAACTTTAATTTCAGCTTTCAAGGCTTTTGAAGAAGCTAATAGTGATGTTGTAAAAATTGGTAGAACACATTTACAAGATGCTGTACCGATTAAGATTTCACAAGAGTTTAGTGGTTATAGAAATTCTATCGAAAAATGTTTGGAATATATAGAATATACAAGAAAAGGTCTTTTAGAAATTTCACTTGGAGCAACTGCGGTTGGAACAGGAATTAATACAAAAGAAAACTTTAAAAACATTGTTGCAAAATATGTTTCAAAGATTACTGGAAAAGAATTCAAACCTGCTGAAAACTTCTTCCATTCATTAACAATGAAAGATGCAGTTGTTGTTTCTCACGGAGCAATAAAAGCTCTTGCAATGGATTTATTAAAGATTGGAAATGATATAAGATTTTTAGCTTGTGGACCACGTTGTGGCTTTTCAGAAATTGAAATTCCTGCAAATGAACCTGGAAGTTCAATTATGCCAGGAAAAGTTAATCCTACACAAATAGAAGCATTGACTATGGTTTGTGCAAGAGTTTTAGGAAATGATACTACAATTAGTTTTTCAGCATCTCAAGGAAATTTTGAACTTAATGTTTATATGCCTGTTATTATTTACAGTTTTGTAGAATCTGTAAACTTGCTTTCAGATGCGATAGAATCTTTCGTTAAAAACTGTGTAAGAGGAATTAAGGTAAATAGAGAAGTTGTAGAAAAATACTTGAATGAATCTTTAATGCTTGTAACTTCACTTAATCCATATATTGGATATGATAAGGCAAGTCAATGTGCAAAATATGCATTCAAAGAAAATACAACTTTAAAAGAAGCGGTACTACATTTTGGTTATTTAACTGAAGAAGAATTTGATCGAATTGTAGATCCTAAAAAAATGGTTTAAATATAGTTTATATAAAGGAGAATTATTAGAAATGGAAGCAAAACAAGGATACAGAGTTGAACATGATTGTATAGGAGAATGTTTAATTCCTGAAAATGCTTATTATGGTATTCATACTCAAAGAGCAACTGAAAATTTCAATATTACTAGAAAAACAACAAATCCTGAAATGATTAAATCAGTTGCAGAAATTAAAAAAGCTTGTGCTATTACAAACTTTGAAGCAGGAGTTTTAAGTGAAAAGAAAAAAGATGCAATAGTTTTTGCCTGTGATGAAATTATCTGGGGAAGATACTTAGATCAATTTATTGTTGACCCAATTCAAGGTGGAGCTGGAACAAGCCATAACATGAATGCAAATGAAGTAATTGCAAATATTGCTATTGAACATTTAGGTGGAAAACTTGGAGATTATTCAATAGTACATCCAAATGATGATGTAAATATGGGACAATCTACAAATGACGTTTATCCAACAAGTGGTAAAATTGCTCTTATTAGACTTTTAGGTGATACTATTGAAAGCTTAAAAGAATTAGAAAGTGCTTTATTACAAAAATCAGAAGAATTTGATGATGTAATTAAAATGGGTAGAACTCAAATGCAAGATGCTATTCCTATTAGACTTGGACAAGAATTCAAAGCTTATGCAACAGTGATTGCTAGAAATATTAAATTATTCAAAACTGCATGTACAGTTTTAAAAACTGTAAACATGGGTGCAACTGCAATTGGTACTGGACTTAATGCAGATGTAAGCTATATGGACAAGATTGTAAAAAATCTTGCACAAGTTACTGATATGGAATTAGTACAAGCTGAAGACTTAATTGACGGAACACAAAACATTGACGTTTTCGTTCACGTTTCAGGTCTTGTAAAGAGCTGTGCAATCAGTATGTCTAAAATAGCTAATGACTTAAGACTTATGTCTTCAGGTCCAACTTGTGGTTTTGCAGAAATCAACTTACCTGCAAGACAAGCAGGAAGCTCAATCATGCCAGGAAAAGTTAACCCTGTAATTCCAGAAGTTGTTTCACAAGTTGCTTTTAACTGTGCAGGAAATGACTTTGCAGTTACAATGGCAGCAGAAGCAGGACAATTAGAACTTAATGCTTTTGAACCAGTAATTTTCTACAACTTATTTGAATCAGTTGAAACTATTGGAAAAGCAGCAAATACATTTGTTCATAACTGTATTTTAGGAATTACTGCAAATGCAGAAAGAACTAAAAATATGGTTCACAACAGCTATGGAATAGTAACAGCTTTCGCTCCACATATTGGATACGAAAAATCAGTTGAAGTTATTCACAAAGCTATTGAACAAAACTTACCTGTAAAGGCAGTTTTAATAGCTGAAAAAATTATGACTGAAGAAGAAATTGATAATATCTTAGATGTATTCTCAATGACTACACCGGGAATTGCAAAAAGAAAATAATATATTAAAAGGGCATTCGCTTGAATGTCCTTTGTTTTTTTACTTTTGAGTGATAGTTTTAATATTAAATTTTTATTTATTTTTAAGTTTTTACTTTTCCTTAGATACTTCATAGTATAAGATTAATATCGTAATTAACATTGAAAGATATATTAAAAATGTATATTCAAAATCTAAATAATGTCCACAAAATGGGATATACATCAAAATATTTGTTATATACGGTATCAATAATAACCATACTAAAAGAAGCCCTTTTATTGTTTTTTTGTTCATAAGCCCTCCTACTAATATCACCCTACAATCATAATAACATAATAAATTAATAAAGTCAACACTTTAAACAAAAAAAGTGAAAATATATTTATTATATTTTTAGACATAAAAAATGGCGATTTGCTATCGCCATTTTTAATAATTATTTACTTGTCAATTCTATGAATTCGTCAATTTCTTCTTTTATGCTTTCAAGAGATTTTAACCAGAAATCTTTTTTAGTTAAATCAATATTCATAACTTTTGCAACATCTTCACAAGTGTTAATTGTTGTTGCATGTAAAAGTTCTTGATATTTTTCTACGAAGCCTTCAGGATTTTCTTTGTATATTGCATAAAGGCCTCTTGAGAAAAGTCCACCAAATGAATATGGATAGTTATAGAATGAGAAACTTGCTGAATAGTAATGAGGTTTACAAGCCCACATAAATGGGTGATAAGTTTCAGGATCAAGTCCGTCTCCATAAGTTTTTTCTTGAGCATTTCTCATAATTTCTTCAAGTTCTTCACTCATCATAAAGTGGTCAAGTTTTCTATCAAAAACTTCTTTTTCAAATAAAAATCTTGAATATATATCAACAGTGATTTGAGCACAGTCTGAAATTTGTGATTCCATTAATGTAATCTTTTCTTCTTCGGATGCTTCATTTAACGCTGCAGACATTATTAAGTTTTCATTGAAAATTGATGCTGTTTCAGCAACTGGCATTGGATAATCCCAGTTTAAAGGTAAATGATTTTCAACATGAAGTCCATGATAAGCATGACCTAATTCATGTGCAAGAGTTAATACTGAAGAAAGACTTCCGTCAAAGTTCATCATTACTCTTGATTGTTTTATATAAGGAAGGTTGCTACAGAATGCTCCGCCAACTTTTCCTTTTCTAGGGAAGTAGTCAACGTAGTTATTATCAAAATCACCTTTAACCATTTGTACCATATCATCTGAGAAAGTTGCAAAATGTTTTAATAAAAATTCTTGTGCTTCTTCAACTGTAAATGTTCTATTACTTTCTCCAATACTTGCGAAAAGATCATAGAATTTTAATCCACCTTCATAACCTAAAAGTTTTGCTTTATGTTTAAAGTATTTTCTAAAATGAGGTAGGTAATCATCAATACTTGACCAAAGAGCATCTAATGTTTCTCTTTTTAATCTTGAGTTTTCTAAAGATTCAGCAAGAGCTGATTCAAAACCTCTCATTTTTGAAGTTGTATTAACCTCTTGTTTAATATTATTTAATGAGAAAGCTATTGAATCCTTTATGCTATCGTAAAGTTTCAATTCACTATAAAATGCTTCTTTTCTTGTTTGTGCATCTTCAGAATAAGCTAAGTTTCTGATTTCACTTAGAGTTTTTTCTTCGCCTCTAAATTCTATTGATGCTTTAGAAGTTAAGAAGTTGAACATAAATTCCCAAGCGTTTGAGCTTGAAAGTTTCATTTTTGCGATAACTTCTTCAATATCTTCTGGTAATACATGTTTTAAAGCTTCTTTTTTGTTTTTAAAGAAGAATTCATATTGTTTTAAATATTCATCTTGAGTAATATCACAAGTGATAGAACCTAAGAATTTATCTATTATTGTAAATGTTTTAGCATAATCTGAAAGTTTAGCGCTCAAATTATTGCTATAATAAGTTGTCTTTTCATCAGTTGTGTTTATTGCTTGATTAAGTTCGATATAAGTAAAAAGTCTAAAAATTGTTGTGTTAATTTCTTCTAGTTTTTTAATAACTGATTTTACACAATCAATGTTATCCTCTAATTTAATTTTGTCGAATTCAGCAAACAAACTGTCTATTCTTTTAAAATCGTTTTGAAATTCAGCGCTTTCATAAGAAGGATAAATTTCAACTAATGAATACTGTTGCTCCATATTTTCTCTCTCTCCTTAATAAATTATTTTTTAAGTAAAACATTCCAATCCTTTTCTTTGAATCCAATTAGAAAAACTTTGTTTTCTTCATCAATTAATACAGGTCTTTTAATAAGAGAACCGTCTTTAACTAATAACTTAATAGCTTCTTCTGTAGATAGATTTTCAAAATTTTCTTTTAGATTTAAATCTCTATATGTTTTACCACTAGTGTTGAAAAGTCTTTTAAGTCCCATGCTTCCTTGAACTGCCTTTATTTGAGATTTTGTTGGAGTTTTCTCCTTAAGGCTTATCTCTTCAAATTCAATATCATGTTCTTTTAGGAATCTTTTTGCTCTTTTACAAGTTGTACAATTTGGATATTCGAATAAAATTTTCATTATAACACCTCCCATAATGATTTATAATTCTAACAAATCTTAAATGCATTTATAAAATACCCATTTATAACGATAATATCAAAAAAATCACAAAAGAAATCGATTTTTCAGCATTTTATGTTATATAGGGTAAAATTAAAAATTAGCATATTAACTTAACTGTTTTATCAATTTAATTCTATCACTGTTTTGAAATAAAATCAACATAAGTTAAGTAATTAATTGAAAAAATTTAATATAGTTAAAAAAATTTAATAAAATACAATAAAAGGTATTGTGTAATGTATAGTAGTATGATAGAATATATTTAAAGTTATATAAAAAAATTTATAAATTAAAACTCTGTAAACAATAATAAACTAAAAAGGAGGTAAAATTGGATACACAAATAAAAAAAGGTCTATTAGATCTCTGTGTTTTAAGTTTTTTAATCGACAAAGATATGTATGGATATGAAATTGTTCAAAGTATTTCTAAATCAATAGAAGTAAGTGAAGGAACTATTTATCCTATTCTAAGACGCCTTAGTAAAGAAGGTTATTTTGAAACATATATTGTTGAGTCTAATGAAGGTCCTGCAAGAAAGTATTATAGAATTACAGCTTTAGGAATTGAATTTTATAAAAAACAATTAAATTCTTGGGAAAAATTAAAAAATGGAATGGATAGTATTTTAAAGAGAGGTGAAAATAATGATAAATAAAGTTGATTATTTAGATGTTTTAAAGGATTATCTCTTAAAATTTTACTCAGAAGAGGAAAGTTTAGATATTCTTAGAGATTATGAAGAATATTTTTTAAATGGAAAACTTGATGGAAAAACAGAAGAAGAAATAATTTTAGAGCTTGGTTCTCCTAAGAAAATTGTTCAAGAGATAAGGGAAGAAGAAAATAATTTGTCAAATCAAAAAAACTCTTTTTATAATTTAAGTAAAAAATTTGACGGCTGGTTTGAAAAAGGACTTTCAGATAAACATAAAAGTGGTGAAATTGAAATAATAGAAAATAAATGTGATAAATTATTTGAAAAATATGGAATTTTCACTTTTATGTTTCTAGCAATTTTTTCAATTGTAGAGATGTTTTTAGGTTTACACTCTCTAATAGGTATAACAGAAATGCTAGGAATATATGTAGTTTCAATGTCTTTTTTAGTTAGAACAAATAAAGGTATACAAACGAAAGAAGGAAAATTACTAACATTTGTAAATATAATTTTTGTTTTATTGTTAGGGCTATTTGCATTTAGAGGAACTGGTAATTTTCTAACAGTAGGATTTGATTTAGCATTTATAATGTCCATTGTAAATTTAATATTAATATTCATCTTTTCAAAGGGAATATTTTTTCTTGTAATAATTTCGCTAATATGTGCTGTAATTTTTATAGTTTTAGGTGGAATTTGGTTTTTATTCGTAGGATTGACTATTTTTGGAGTTGGACTTGTAACTTTCTTAACTCCAGTTGTGTTAACAGCTTTATCAACATTATCTCTTAATTCATTATGGATAGTTTTTCCAATAATGCTTGCGATAGGACTTTTTATTGCAATGTGCATATTAATAAAATATTATTCAATATTTATATATAGAGTAGTTTTAAAATATAATGATTGGATAAAAATAAAATTTATGTACTCAAGAGTTTATTTGCAAAAAACAAAGGAGGACTAATATGAAAGGAAAATATTTTAAATTAAAAGTATTAGCGATTGTTTCATTTTGTTTAATTACTGTTGGATTTACTGGTTCTTACAAAATGTTTTGTGAAGTTCAAAAAAGAGTTGATGAAGAAATTGAGAAAAAATTGACTTATACTACAAAAGAGATTTTGAAAACTGACAAGGATATAAAATATGTAGATTTAATCAAATATAATGGAGATAATGTAGAAATTAAGAAAAGTCAGGATGATTATAATCATATAACTGTAATTTATAAGGATAAATATTTTGATAATGAAGTAGTTTTTGATAAAAAAAATGAAAATAAAATTGATGTAGTAACAAAAACTATTAAAAAGGAAGAATTTTCAAGATTTAATTTTATTGGTAAAATAATAGAAAATTCAGTAATGTACAATAAATTTTCATCTACGTTCTCAAATATGGATAATATTGAAGATAAGACTAAAATTATAATTGAAGTTAAAAATCCTATTGAAATTATGGGAATATCAAAAGACAATAAAAATAATGATTTACTAAAAAAAGAGTTGACTTATGGTGTTTATGATAGAGATTTATTTTTTGATAGAACTATAAGAAATATTTTAAATCAATTTAATGAGTTTACAATTAAAGATGTAAATGATGAAATAATCGAAATTCCAAAAATAAAATTAAAAAAATTAAATTATTCTACTACAAATATTGAAAAATTACTTATATCAGGAGATAAGAGTTCATATGAAGAGGAATATGATGATTTGCCAGAAGTCAATGTAGATACAAAAAATGTAAAAGACTTTGTTGAAGTTGATCTGAATTCCTTAACTACTGATCTAAATATTACTGGAGCAAAGAAGGTAATTCTTGAAGGAATGCCAATGTCAGGAGAGATAGTTGTAAAATATAAAGTAAATGATGAGGAAAAGAGTTTTACAATTAATAAATCAAGTGAAAATAAAAATAGTACAAGAAAGACCATATATATTGATAGTGAGAAAATTTTTAGAACAGCAATGGATAGTTCGCTTATTAAAAGTCAATTAGATAAAATTGTAGATTTAAAAGAAATTAAATAAAATAAGAACCCCACCCTTCCACGATGCTTCGCATCGGGTGGGTTCCCGGGAACCTTGTTGTTTCACAATAAAAAAGCAGACAATTAATTGTCTGCTATTTTTATATATAAAAGATAGGAGATATATGAATTTTTTTAAATAGAAAAAATTTATTAAAGAATTATTTTAAAGCCACTTTTTCGAACTATAATTATATAATATAAAATTTTTGAAAGAAGCGAGAGAATAGCCACTTCATCATAAACTCACACTAATTAATTTAATAAATAAAATATAAATTATATAAAAATTACAAAAAAGTTTAAGAAGGTATTGCAAAAAGATTTTTTATATAGTATAATATGATAAAGTTAAAGAGAAGTAATGAGATAGAGGTGTCCTGGTCACTTCTTAATTTTGGACTTTTTTATAACACAATACAGTGAGTAACTGGTAACGTACCTAATTACTCGAAGTACGATACTTAATTCGTACATATACATAAAGGAGGATTTAGATATGAAAAAATTATCAAAAATCGTGGCGTTGTGTTTAGCAACATCGTTTTTATTTACTGCTTGCGGTAAGACAGAAAAGAAAGAATCTAACGGAACTAAACAAGAAGAAAAGAAAAAAGATTCTGGAGTTCAAGATAATTTAGTTATTGAAAATGAAGGAACTCCTGTAGAAAATGCTACATTAAAAATTGCTTATGTAAGCGACTCTCCATTTACAGGCATTTTCCATCAAGCTTTTGCAACTGGAAATCCAGATATGGAAATTTTGGCTTATAGTACAAATGGAACATTCAAAATGGATGAAAACTATAAGTTAACTAATGGTGGTGGAGCTGATATTGAATTTAATGTAGATGAAAAGAAAGCAACTATAACTATTAATGAAAAATATACATGGAATGATGGAACTCCTGTTACATCAGCTGACTTCTTAGAATACTATAAGATAGTAGCTCATAAAGACTACACTGGTGTTCGTTTTGATGATGAAATGAGAAATGTTGTTGGTATAGATGAATATCATGATGGAAAAGCTAAAGATATTTCAGGTTTTAAAACTTTAAGTGATAAGAAATTTGAAATTCACTTTAAAGCATTTAGCCCGGCTATCCTTTGGGGAGGTGGAATTCCTTTTGAACCAGTTCCAAGTCATAAGCTAAAAGATATTCCTGTTAAAGAACAAGAAGCTCACGATATTACTAGAAAGAATCCTTTATCTCCAGGACCTTACTATATTAAAGAAATAGTTCCTGGACAACAAGTAATTTTTGAAGCTAACCCATATTACTACAAAGGTCAACCTAAGGTTAAGACTGTTGTTTGGAAGATAGTTCCATCAGCACAAATCGTTGCAGCACTACAAGCTGGAGAATACGACTTAACTGTTGGTTTAAATGCAGACCTTTATAGCAAAGTAAAATCTCTTTCTAATATTAAAGTAGGAGTTCAAGATGATTTATCTTACAGTTATATAGGATTCAAACTAGGTAAATGGGATAAAGCAAAAGGTGAAGCTATTCCTGATCCTAATGCAAAGATGGCAGATGTTAAATTACGTCAAGCTATGGCTTATGCAATAGATAATGACCTAGTAGGAACAAAATTCTATGAAGGTTTAAGAAGAAATGCAACACAATTAATGATTCCTGCATTTAAAGAATTCTATGATGATTCAATTAAAGGATATACAATAGATCTTGAAAAAGCAAAACAACTTCTTGATGAAGCTGGATACAAAGATGTTAACGGCGATGGAATAAGAGAAGATAAGAATGGACAACCATTCAAAATTAACTTCGCTTCAATGTCAGGTAGTGCAATAGCAGAACCAATTACAAATTACTATATCCAACAATGGAAATTAATCGGATTAGATGTTCAACTTACTAATGGAAGACTTATAGAATTTAACTCATTCTATGAAAAAGTTCAAGCTGACGATCCAGAAATAGATATCTACCAAGCAGCTTGGGGAACAGGATCAAACCCTAATCCAACTAGTCTTTACGGAAGAAAAGCATCATTTAACTTCCCAAGATTTGCAACTCCAGAATTGGATGCTATACTAAACAAAATCAATTCTGTAGAAGCAGTAGATAAAGAATTTAGATCAAAAGCATACAAAGAATTTGCAAACTATATGTTCGAAAATGTTCCAGTTGTACCAACTCTATTTAGAAAAGGTATAGTTGCAGTTAACAACAGAGTTAAGAAATGGGATATAACTCCAGGCGCTAACTTTACTATATTCGATATTGAATTAACAGCTGATGAACCAATTAAATAATAAGTAAATTATTTATTAGAAACCACGAAAGTGGTTTCTTTTTTGTTATCTTAATAGGAAAATGTTATAGTATTTTCCTAAGTGTTTTGAAAAATCAATAAAAAATTTACAGAAAACTATTGCAAAAAGATTTTTTATATAGTATAATATTGTAAAGTTGAAGAGAAGTAACAAAAAAGAAGTGTTTGTTATCACTTCTTAAATTTGTACTTTTTGTATAACACAATAAAGTGAGCGATTGTTAACGTGCTTTGTCGCTCGTGTGCGGTACTTAATTCGTACAAATACATAAAGGGGGATTTAGATATGAAAAAATTATCAAAAATCGTTGCGTTGTGTTTAGCAACATCGTTTTTATTTACTGCTTGTGGTAATAGTAATAACAAGAGTAAAACAAACCAAGAAGAAAAGAAAGAAGTTGGAGTTCAAGATAACTTGGTTATTGAAAATGAAGGAACTCCTGTAGAAAATGCTACATTAAAAATTGCTTATGTAAGTGACTCTCCATTTACAGGTATTTTCCACTATGCTTATGCAACAAATAGTTCAGACTTAGAAATTTTGACTTATTGTGCAGGTGGAACTTTTAAAGTTGATGAAAACTTCAAGTTGATTAACGGTGGTGGTGCTGATCTCGAATTCAAACCAGAAGAAAAGAAAGTAATTATAACTATTAATGAAAAATATACATGGAATGATGGAACTCCTGTTACATCAGCTGACTTCTTAGAATACTATAAGATAGTAGCTCATAAAGACTATACAGGTATCCGTTTTGATGATGATATTAGAAATGTTGTTGGTATAGATGAATATCATAATGGAAAAACTAAAGACATTTCAGGTTTTAAAACTTTAAGTGATAAGAAATTTGAAATTAATTTTAAAACTTTTAACCCAGGAATCCTTTGGGGTGGTGGAATTCCTTATGAACCAGTTCCAAGTCATAAGTTAAAAGATATTCCTGTTAAAGAACAAGAAGCTCATGACATAACTAGAAAGAACCCATTATCTCCGGGACCTTACTATATTAAAGAAATAATTCCTGGACAACAAGTAGTTTTTGAAGCTAACCCATATTACTACAAAGGACAACCAAAAGTTAAAACTGTTGTTTGGAAAGTAGTTCCATCAGCACAAATCGTTGCAGCGCTACAAGCTGGAGAATATGACATAACTGTTGCTTTAAATGCAGACCTTTATAATAAAGTTAAAGATTTAAAGAATATTAAAGTAGGGGTTCAAGATGACTTATCTTATACTTATATAGGATTTAAACTTGGTAAATGGGATAAAGAAAAAGGTGAAGTAGTAACTGACCCTAATGCAAAGATGGCAGATGTTAAATTACGTAAAGCTATGGCTTATGCAATTGATAATAACTTAGTAGGAACTAAATTCTATGAAGGTTTAAGAAGAAATGCAACTCAATTAATGATTCCTGCATTTAAAGAATATTATGATGAATCATTAAAAGGATATACATTAGATATAGAAAAAGCAAAACAACTTCTTGACGAAGCTGGATACAAAGATGTTAATGGAGACGGAATAAGAGAAGATAAAAATGGACAACCATTCAAGATTAACTTCGCTTCAATGTCAGGTGGAGCTACTGCTGAACCAATAGCTCAATACTATATGCAACAATGGAAATCAATCGGATTAGATGTTCAACTTACTAATGGAAGACTTATAGAAATTAACTCTTTCTATGAAAAAGTTCAAGCAGACGATCCTGAAATTGATGTTTACCAAGCAGCTTGGGGAACAGGATCAAACCCTAACCCAACAGCTTTCTACGGAAGAAATGCAGCGTTCAACTTCCCAAGATATGCAACTCCAGAATTAGATGCTATCTTAGCTAAGATAAACTCTGTAGAAGCAGTAGATAAAGACTATAGATCAAAAGCATACAAAGAATTTGCAAACTACATGTTTGAAAATGTTCCTGTTGTACCAACTCTATTCAGAAAGAGTATAGTTGCAGTTAACAACAGAGTTAAGAAATGGGATATAACTCCTGGATCTGTATTTACTGTTAAGGATGTTGAATTAACAGCACCAGAACCAATTAAATAGTAAGTAAATTATTTATAAGAAACCACGAAAGTGGTTTCTTTTTTATTGTGAAACAACAAGGTTCCCGGGAACCCACCCGATGCGAAGCATCGTGGAAGGGTGGGGTTCTTATTTACTTAACGGGAAAATGTTATTTTCCTAAGTTTTATGTTATTTTAAAAACAAAGTTTATTTTTTTTCAAAAAAGTATTGCAAAAATAATTTTTATATAGTATAATAGTTCAAAGTTAAATAGAGGTAACGGAAAGGGAAGCAAACTGGGGGCTTCTTTATTTTGTAAGTTTTTATTTAATACAATAAAGAGGATTATTGTTAAAGTCTATAATCTATCTATGCGCGATCCGTAATTCGTGTAAATTTATTAGAAAAGGGAGAGATAAAGATATGAAAAAATTATCAAAATTAGTTGCATTGTGTCTAGCAACATCTTTTTTATTCTCCGCTTGTGGTAAGAGTGAAAAGAAAGAATCTAACGGCACTAAACAAGAAGAAAAGAAAGAAGCTGGGGTTCAAGATAACTTAGTTGTTGAAAACGAAGGAACTCCAGTAGAAAATGCTACATTAAAAGTTGCTTATATTAGTGACTCACCATTTACGGGTATTTTCCATTTAGCATTCGCAACAGCAGATCCAGATATGCAAATTTTAGAGTATTCAGCTGGCGGAACATTCAAAGTTGATGAAAACTTTAAAATTGTAAACGGCGGCGGTGCTGACGTTGAATTTAAACCAGAAGAAAAGAAAATAATTGTAACTATTAATGAAAAATATACATGGAATGATGGAACTCCTGTTACATCAGCAGACTTCTTAGAATACTATAAAATTATAGCTGATAAAGACTACACAGGTGTTCGTTTTACTGGCGAAATAAGAAATGTAGTTGGTATTGAAGAATATCATGATGGAAAAGCTAAAGAAATATCAGGTTTCAAAACTTTAAGTGATAAGAAATTTGAAGTTAATTTTAAAGAATTCACTCCTAGTATCCTTTGGGGTGGTGGAATTCCTTCTGAGCCAGTTCCAAGTCATAAGTTAAAAGATATTCCTGTTAAGGAACAAGAAGCTCATGACATAACTAGAAAGAACCCATTATCTCCAGGACCTTACTATATTAAAGAAATAGTTCCTGGACAACAAGTAATTTTTGAAGCTAACCCATATTACTATAAAGGACAACCAAAAGTTAAAACTGTTATTTGGAAAATTGTACCATCAGCACAAATCGTTGCTGCATTACAAGCTGGAGAATATGATGTAACTGTTGGATTAAATTCAGATCTTTATAGTAAAGTTAAAGATTTAAAAAATATTAAACTTGGTATTAAAGATGAATTATCTTATACTTATATAGGATTTAAACTAGGTAAATGGGATAAAGAAAAAGGTGAAGTAGTAACTGACCCTAATGCAAAGATGGCAGATGTTAAATTACGTCAAGCTATGGCTTACGCAATTGATAATGATGCAGTTGGAGCAAAATTCTTCCAAGGTTTAAGAAGAAATGCAACACAATTAATGATTCCTGCATTTAAAGAATTCTATGATAATTCATTAAAAGGATATACATTAGATGTTGAAAAAGCAAAACAACTTCTTGATGAAGCTGGATACAAAGATGTTAACGGAGACGGATTAAGAGAAGATAAGAATGGACAACCATTCAAAATTAAATTCGCTTCAATGTCAGGTGGAGCTGTTCAAGAACCAATTGCTAACTACTATATCCAACAATGGAGATCAATCGGATTAGATGTTGAACTTGCTACTGGAAGATTAATTGAATTTAACTCATTCTATGAAAAAATTCAAAATGATGACCCAGAAATAGATGTTTACCAAGGAGCTTGGGGAACAGGATCAAACCCTAACCCAAATAATCTTTACGGAAAAAAAGCTGCATTTAACTTCTCAAGATTTTCATCTCCAGAATTAGATACTATCTTAGCTAAAATCAACTCTTTTGAAGCAGTAGATAAAGATTTTAGATCAAAAGCATACAAAGAATTTGCAAACTATATGTTTGAAAATGCACCAGTTGTACCTACTTTATTTAGAAAAACTATAGTTGCTGTAAACAACAGAATTAAGAAATGGGATATAACTCCAGGCTCTAACTTTGGATTATATGATGTTGAATTAACTTCTGAAGAACCAGTTAAATAGTAAGTAAATTATTTATAAGAAACCACGAAAGTGGTTTCTTCAGACTGATGACAAAGGTGTCGATGAGCAATCATTGGCACTTTTTTAGTGGAGAAAAAAGGGGGAAGTGTTATAATAATTTGACTGTAGATAGATAATTTAAGAAGAACCCCACCCTTGACGTGAATTATTTTGTTTTGTATTTTTTATTTCTTTTTTAAAATTATTTTCGAAGTTTATTTGCTTTTAACGTCTAGCTACCAAACGAAGCTACTTCCTTATACGTCATCTCGACCAACGTGGAGAGATCTCATAGTTTTGCTTATGAATAAGCAAAACTAAAATGTATCGAAGATACATATAGAAAATGTATTTTTTATTTCTTTCAGAAATATTATTGTTTGTAAACAAACAATAATTGAGATTTCTCCATTTCGCTAACGCTACAGTCGAAATGACGTGTTAGTGGCATCTCTTTGCAAATAACTTTGACGTGAGGTATTTTGTATTATATATTTTTTATCTCTTTTTTAAAATTATTTTTGAAGTTTATTTACTTTTAACGTCTAGCTCTTAAACAAAGTTATTCTCCTTATACGTCATTTCGACCGTAACGGAACGAAGCGTAGCGAAGTAGAGTGTAGCGGAGAAATCTCATAGTTTTGCTTATGAATAAGCAAAACTAGAATGTATCGAAGATACATATAGAAATTGTATTTTTTTTATTTCTTTCAGAAATACTATTGCTTGTAAACAAGCAATAGTTGAGATCTTTACAGTCGATTGTACTCAAATCAAAGATTTGAACAATCTTTGCGTCAGACCTACTTCTGCTTACAAGTAAGCAGAGTTAGGGCTAGATTGACTACACTACGCTCCGATCAAGATGACGTGTTGGGAGCTTTTCTTTGCAAGTTTCTATGACGTGAACTATTTTGTTTTATACATTTTTTTAATTGTTTTCGAAGTTTATTTGCTTTAGCAAAAGTAAATGTATCGCAGATACATAGAGAGTGATTTTTTTGTGAAAAAACTTTAAAAATGTGATTTGAATTACAAAATTAAGAAAATATTAAAAAAATGTAACTTTTTTGAAAAGTGAAAATTTTAAATTTTTTTTAATTTTAAAAGTATTAAAAATAATTAAAATATTGAAAATAAGGGATTTTATATACAAAAATTTTTTTGCTTGAAATAAAAACTTAAATGAATATGTTCAGTGTTAAAACATTATTATAGATAATAACTTTGTCTAAATTTTAATTTAACAAAAAAAAACTTTTGTTTTAGGAAATGTTATGCTATAATTCTAGTTGTAAAGATAAGATATGTTTCTTAAGTGTTGAGTTATACTCATATAAAATCACAGTAGAACTAAATTTTTTGTGTGATGTAAATTAGAAAACGATTATCTTGAAAAATATTTATTTTTTTCTCAAGGAGGAGACTTAAGATGAAAAAAGCATCAAAATTAACAGCTTTAGCATTAGCTAGTTTGATGATACTTTCAGGCTGTGGAGCTAAAACTGGAAAAGATAGCAAAGACAGTGGAAAGAAAGAAGAATCAGGATTTAAACCAAATCCAGTAGTTGAAAATGAAGGAACACCAATCGAAAATGGTACTATAAAAATTGGTATCATTTCTGAATCACCATTCAAAGGCGTATTCCACGAAGCATTCGCTGGAGACAACTTCGATATGACTATCATGAACTGGGTTGGTATGGGAGGCTTCTTTGATGGAGACCCTGACGGCAAACTTGGTAATACTGGATTAGGAAAAATCGAATTTAACAAAGAAGAAAAGAAAGCAATTATTACAATTCATGAAAAAGCAACTTGGAGTGACGGAGTTCCAGTTACTGCAAAAGACTTTTTAAGATATTATTTAATCATCGGACATCCAGATTATGAAGGAGTTCGTTTCGGTACTGACTACATGAACGTAGTAGGTATGCAAGAGTATCATGATGGAAAAGCTAAAGATGTATCAGGGGTTAAAGTACTTTCTGATAAATCTTTAGAAATAAACTTTAAAGAATTTGACCACTCTATATATTGGGGTAAGGGAATTCCTTTCAATCCAGTACCAGACCATATTTACAAAGACATTCCTGTTAAAGAACAAGCAACAGCTGATGCTACAAGAAAACATCCATTATCATTTGGACCTTATGTAATCAAAGAAATAGTACCTGGACAACAAGTTATAGCTGAAGCTAACCCATACTATGCATTTGGTAAACCAAAGACTCCAAAAATGGAAATCAAAGCAGTTCCATCTGCACAAGTAGTAGCAGCTGCTAAATCAGGTGAATATGATATTATTGATTCATTTGGATCTGACTTATATGAAAAATTTGCAGCATTAAAGAATGGTAAAATAGCAAGTAACTACTATGGTGGATATGGATATATTTCATTCAAATTAGGAAAATGGAACAAAGAAAAGAACGAAGTTGTTACAGATCCTAATGCAAAAATGGCTGATAAGAACTTAAGAAAAGCTATGGCAATGGCTGTTGATAGAGATACTCTTAATAATAAATTACTTTCTAACTTAAGTATTCCTCTATATCAAATTATTCCACCATTCTTTGCTACAATTTATGATAAAGACTTTGAAGGAATCAAATTTGATTTAGAATCAGCTAAAAAAGTTCTTGACGAAGCTGGATACAAAGATACTAATGGCGATGGAATAAGAGAAGATAAAAATGGTCAACCATTAAAGATTAACTTTGCTGCAATGCAAGGTGGATCAACTCAAGAACCAACAGTTCAATTCTTACTTCAACAATGGAAAGCAATTGGTCTTGATGTTCAACTTATTAATGGAAGATTAATTGAATTCAACTCATTCTATGAAAAAATAGAAAATGATGATCCAGAAATTGATGTTTACATGGGTGGATGGAGTACAGGTTCTAACCCAGACCCAACTGGTTTCTACGGAAGACATGAAGTATTTAACTTCCAAAGATTTGCTTCTCCAGAATTAGATAAATTATTAGCTAATATAGTATCTCTTGATAACACTGATCCAAATGTGAGATTACAACATTATAAAGATTTAAGTAAATACTTAGTTGTTGATGAAGCTATAGTAATTCCAACTTTCTCACATACTACAAAATCATTTGTTAACAATAGAGTTAAAAAATATGATATTTCTTTACCTAAAGAAGGACAAGCTCCATTTAGAAATTCTGATTTAGAATTAACTAAAGAAGCACCAGAAGTTGATAAATAAAAATAACTAAAAAAAAGTGTGGAAAATTTCCACGCTTTTTTTATTGTGAAACAACAAGGTTCCCGGGCGCCCAATGTATCTACGATACATTTACTTTTGCTAAAGCAAAAGTATGAGATCTTCACAGTCGATTGTACTCAAATCAAAGATTTGAACAATCTTTGCGTCAGACCTACTTTTGTTTACGAGTAAACAAAGTTAGGGCTAGATTGACTTCGGTTCGCTATGCTACGTTTCGCTCAAGATGACGTATAAGGGAATAATCGTTGTTTAATAGCTAGACGTTAAGAGTAAATAAACTCCAAAATATCTTTTTAAATGTAGTAGAAAAAATATAGTAAAAAATCATATAAACTTATTTAAAAATATAGGCTATAAAACAAAATAGTTCACGTCATAACAATTAAAAAAGAAGAACCCCAAACACGTCATCTCGACCGGAGAGTAACGGAGCGGAGAGATCTCAATTATTGTTTGTTTACAAACAATAATATTTCTGAAAGAAATAAAAAAATATAATTTCAATATGTATCTACAATACATTAAGAGCGAAGATAAAGTATAATTTTTGTCTTTGCGTTTTTTTTTTTTTTTGAAAAACTTTGAAAAATAGGGAAAATTCCCTTTTTTATAATTGGGGTGTATGATATAATATTTATAGATTAAAACTTTGTTTTAATCTATAAATATTGAACCATGATTGCCATAAAAAATAATTAAAAGAAATTATGGTATAGTATTTAGGCAAAATAAAAGTGCCTTTATACAATATGATAAAGACACAATTATTTTACTTTCATTTTAGTACTTTTACATTGAGTAAGATAATTCTACACCTATCTTAAAAATTATCAAAAAAGATTTGGTGTATAAGGTTTTATGGTTTCATACTTTAGTATTTGGGGATTTATTTTAAAGTATGATTTATTAGTTTACATTTTTATGTAATACTAATTTAAATTTTTATTTATCTTAATTAAGATATGTACATTTTGCCATATTAACCTTAAATTAAATTTAAAAATAAAAAATTTGGAAAAATAAAAAAATAATAACGAGGTGGTTGTATGATAGGTATTATTAGTGCTCTTGATGAAGAGTTAATGGAAATTATAGATAAAATTGAAACAAAAAAAGTTACAAAGGGTTATTTTACTTTTTACCTTGCAAATATTTCTAATAAGGAAGTTGTTTTAGGTATTTGTGGTGTAGGAAAGGTAAATTCTGCAATTTACACTCAAAGCATGATTGACAACTTCTCTCCGAGCGTTATTATTAATATTGGTGTTGCTGGTTCTACTGATGATAAAGTAAAAATTGGTGATTTAGTTATAGGAACAGAATATTTCTATCATGATTTTGATTGTACAGAAGCTGGTTATGTAATGGGACAAATACCAGCACTTCGTGATGTTAAATTTATTGCTGATAAAAAATTAGTTGATATCTCTTATGAAAAGGCTTTAAAAGTTCTTCCTGAAAATAGAATTTTTAAAGGAATTATAGCTACTGGCGATATTTTTGTAGCTAAAAAGGAAATTAAAGATAGGATTAAAGAAAATTTTGACTCTCTTTGTTGTGAAATGGAAAGTTGCTCTATCGTGCATACTTGTCATTTAAACAATGTTGGATATTTAGCTTTACGTTCAATATCTGATAATGCAAATGAAGAAGCAGACTGTGATTTTGAAACTTTTGTATTAGAGTCAGCAAAGGTTGTTAAGAGTATTATTTTGGATATTATAGAGGAAATATAAATGATTGAAATTAAAAATTTAAAGAAAAACTATGGGAAATTTGTAGCAATTGATGATTTTAATTTAGAGATTGAAGAAGGAAAAACTTATGGAATTTTAGGAAGAGTTAATTCTGGTGGGACGACTATTTTTAATATTCTATGTAATTATACTTTTAAAGATGATGGAACTGTTTTGATTGATGGAAAAGCTCCTGAAAATGCAAGAGATTTGATATATATGTGTCCAAAAATGGAATTTTATGATGGATATACTTTAAGACAGGTTTTAAAGACAATTTCTGAATTTAATTCTGAATTTGATTTACACTATGCCTTAGAGCTTTGTGAATCCTTTAAAATGGATTTAGATAGCAAATTTAAAGCAGAGGAAAATGTTCAAAATTGCACTATTTTTAGAACTATTGTTACAATTTGTATGAATAAAAAATATCTTCTATTTAATAAACCTGAAGTTGGACTTTCAAGTCTAGATATTAGAAAATTAAGTGATATTTTAATGGGAAATTATAGAAGAAGAGGCTATACTCCGATTATTCATAGTAAAAATGCAAATTACTTTTTTGATTATCTTGACTATATAATAATTATAAAAGATAAAAAAGTTGTACTTTTTGAAAGTAGAGAAAAACTTAAAAAAATGGTTTATTCTATTTCTGGTTCTGTTGACCTTATTAGTACAGCTGTTAAGGATAGAAATGTATTAGCTATTAAAACGCTTAAAAACTTTTCTAAACTGAAAATAGCTTATATTCTAGCTAATGATGAGGATGAAGTTAGAGCTCATGCGAGTAGAACTGTTTCCTTGAAAGAATTATATGAAGCTATTACTGCTTCTGAAGAAGGAGGTCGTTAAGTTGAAAAAGGGATTAAATTATTCTTTAAGAGTATTGTTTGATACTTTTCTTACTGGAATTTTATTTTCTGTTTTAAGTGAATTCGTATTTTTAGCAATAGCAAAACTATTGAATTTTGATATTTATCTTGATACAGAAGTATTTATGTCCATTTTAGTTGCGATTTTCTTAACATTTATTTTCTCAGGAAAAAATATTATAAATCAATTGTTTATAAATGGTTGTAGTAGAAAGAAAATAGCAAATATAAAAACTTTATGTTGTACGATTTATAGTTTAGCTTTCTTTTTATTGATATTTTTATTTGAAATTTTCTATGCAAAGTTATTTTCA
Organism: Parvimonas micra; assembly: GCF_021300775.1. Classification (GTDB taxonomy): domain Bacteria; phylum Bacillota; class Clostridia; order Tissierellales; family Peptoniphilaceae; genus Parvimonas. The sequence goes on along the minus strand of NZ_JAJTJP010000002.1, from coordinate 3,455 downwards.
AATATTATGGAATTAGATACTATTATTCGTTTAGTTGTAATCTATTTATCAATATGTGTTAGTGCTGAATTAGCAACTTTTATATCATTACTTTATAAAAATATTTCTATGAAAAAAGGGAAGGGAGTACATAAAACTTTCTATAGATATATGTACTCATTTGTGATTATACTTTTAACTTATATATATAGAATTGTATATCCTAATGTTCAAGAGTATTATACAACTATAATCTTGGCAATTATTGCTGTATTGTTTTGTGGGTTACAATTTTACTTGGCACGTAATAATAGAAAGTGGATATTAAATATTGATATAAGAGCTTAGGAGGTTTTTATGGACGGATATATATTGGCTTTAGATCAAGGAACTACGAGCTCAAGAGCTATTTTGTTTGATCACAATGGAACAATAAAAGGAGTTTCTCAAAAAGAATTCAAACAAATTTTTCCTAAGGCTGGTTGGGTTGAACATGATGCTATGGATATTTGGGCTACACAATCAGGAGTTTGTAGAGAAGTTTTAGAAAGAAACTTCGTAAGACCTAATGAAGTAAAGGCGATTGGAATAACAAATCAAAGAGAAACTACGATTATATGGGAAAAGGAAACTGGAAAACCAATATATAATGCAATAGTTTGGCAATGTAGAAGAACTGCTGAGATTTGTGAAGAAATAAGAAAAACTGGATATGAGGATTTAATTTTTGAAAAGACGGGTTTAAAACTTGATGCTTATTTTTCCGCCACAAAAATAAAATGGATACTAGATAATGTTGAAGGAGCAAGAGAAAGAGCGAAAAGAGGAGAGTTGTTATTTGGCACTGTTGACACTTGGATAGTTTGGAACTTAACAAGGGGAAAAGTGCATATAACTGATTATTCAAATGCTTCAAGAACAATGTTATTTAATATTAATAGTCTACAATGGGACGAAGATATTTTAAAGATTTTGGATATACCAAAGTCAATGTTACCAGAAGTTAAAGATTCAAGTGAAATATATGGATATACTGATGAATATACATTTGGTGGAGCACAAATCCCTATTTCTGCAGTTATAGGTGATCAACAATCAGCTCTTTTTGGACAAACTTGTTTTGAAAAAGCTGAAGCTAAAATCACTTATGGAACAGGAGCCTTCCTTTTAATGAATATAGGAAAAGATGTTCTAAAATCTAAAAATGGTTTACTGACAACTATAGCTTGGGGAATTAATGGCAAAGTTACATATGCTCTTGAAGGAAGTATATTTATTGCAGGAGCGGGAATTCAATGGCTAAGAGATGAGCTTAGACTACTATATGATGCGAGTTTATCTGAACAATATGCAAAATTAGTTGATGATACTGATGGCGTATACATAGTTCCGGCATTTACAGGACTTGGAGCTCCATACTGGGATATGAATGCAAAAGGAGCAATTTTTGGACTTACAAGAGGAACGAAAAGAGAACATATAATTCGTGCGATGCTTGAATCAATTGCATATCAATGTGTAGATGTTTTTAACTGTATAGAAGAAGACACAAATATAAAAATACAAAATTTAAAAGTTGATGGTGGAGCAAGTGCCAATGGATTTTTACTACAATTTCAATCAGATATGTTAAATACAGAAGTTACAAGACCGGAAATTCTTGAAACAACAGCAATGGGCTGCGCATTCCTAGCAGGGCTTGCTGTGGGCTTTTGGAAAAGTACAGATGAAATTAAAAATATTTGGAAAAAAGATAAAACATTTCAACCTTTATTGAGCGATGAAGATAGAAAGAAAAAGTTAAAGGGTTGGAGAAAAGCAGTAAAAAGAACTTTTGATTGGGATAAAGATGAAGAATAAGATATATTTTAAAGACTCAGTTTAATTGAATTGAGTCTTTTTTGTTTGCAAAATTATCCATAAATTTTACTTATAACAGAAAATTAGCATAGAAAATTTTAATGTTAATGTCGCAAACTAGGGGTATAATTCTAATAATCAAATTTTAGGAGGTAGAGATGAGAGATTACTATAAATGGGCAAAAGAATTTTCAGATAAGTATATAAAGCCAGTGGCAGAAGAAATTGATGAAAACGGAAAATTTCCAAAAGAAATATTTGACAAAATTAAAGAAGAAGGATTTTTTAAAGTTTTAGTTCCTACTGAATACGGCGGAGAAGGTGCAGGTCCAGAGGCACAAGCTTTTATTACTCAAGCATTTGCTGAAGGTGCTGCAACAGTTGGGTTAGGATATACAATGCATAATGTTGCATTAAAATTTGTTTTAACATTTACAGATGAAGACTTCAAAAAATTCATTATTAAAGAAGTTGTCGAAAACAATAAAATGTTATCACTAGCTAGAAGTGAATTTGAAAGTGGTGTTCATGTATTCAAATCACAAACACAATTAGAAGAATTTGAAGACTATTCTGTAATTAGTGGCGTTAAAAGTATGATTACTTCAGCTAACTATGCTGATTACTATTTAATTTCAGTTCCTAAAAATTCTAAAGGTGAAATGAAAAACTGGTTAATTCCAAGAGAATCAGAAGGGTTATCATTTAAAGAAAGTGATTGGAGAGGAATTGGAATGAAGGGCAATAACTCCTGTCCAATGATTATGGAAAATATAAAATTAGACAATAAATATGGAATTAAAATTTGCAGAAAAACTTGTCCTCAACCTTATGAAGTGAATATAGATGTAATATACTTTATGACTGGACTTGCAGGAGTTTATTCAGGTGTATGTCAATCATTATACGAATCAGCATTGAATCATGCAAAAAATAGAAAATACGGTGAAAGTTCATTGGCAGACATTGAACCTATTCAAGTTCATATTTCAAAACTATATGCAAATGTGCTAGCTGCAAAAGGAGCTTTAGAATCAGCTATTAATTCATTCGGAAAATTAGAAGAAGATGGATTTAGAAAAATAATGACTGCTAGAATAATAGCTTCTGAAAATTCAATTGAAAATGCAAACATTGCAATGAGAATTGGTGGTGGACAAGCATACAATAGAAAAGGAAATATCGAGAGATTAATGAGAGACGCTTATGCAAGTCAAGTTATGTTCCCAAGTATAGATGTTTTAAAATCATGGGTAGGAAAGAATATAACAGGAAATTCAATTTTATAAAAGTTACTATATAATAAGGAATCTATTTTGGATTCCTTTTTTATTTATAGATAAGTATTGACTTAATAAAACTGGCTTGATATAATATATAAACACATGTAAACGAACTAATATTTAATCCTTTAAAAATATTTTTAAAAAATTTAAAAAAAGTGTTGACAAAGGAGTATCCAAGTGATATAATATTAAGGTCGCAGTAAGTGTGACAATGAACCAAGAAAAGTAAACAGTGATAAAAACTTTGAGAGTACAAAGAAAAACAATAATTTGGTGTAACAAAAAGTCAGCGAGAGCAGACGAACTTTTAATAGAGAGTTTGATCCTGGC
>NZ_JAJTJP010000001.1 GCF_021300775.1 Parvimonas micra | reverse complement strand
ATAGGTCAGAGGTGTAAAGGTGGCAACATCAAAGCTAACTGATACTAATAAATCGAAAGCTTGACCAGAAATATATACTCTTTAATTGGAGGATTTCAACAGAAATATATTGAAAAAGAAAAAAACAAATAAGTATAGCTGTAAAGCTTAAGAGAATACACTGTTTTATCTCGAATATAGAAGTTAATGACCTAACAGCAATCTATGATTGCGTCGTAGGTCAGATACTAAGAAACTCCATTTGTGAAACAAATGGTAAGTTTCGACAGTGAAAGCTCGGAGCTTAACGGCAAAGAAAAGTAAATAAATAAGTATGGCTGTGATGGCTAGGAGGATACACCTGTTCCCATCTCGAACACAGAAGTTAAGCTCCTAAACGTCGAAGGTACTAGTACATCTCGTACTGGGAGAATAGAAAACAGCCAAACAAACCACTCGTAAGAATGGTTTTTTGTTTATTTAATGTTATTTATTTTATGTTATAATTATTTATGACTTAAAGTTTTAAGTATGGCTGTGATGGCTAGGAGGATACACCTGTACCCATCTCGAACACAGAAGTTCATGACCTAACAGCAATCTGTGATTGCGTCGTAGGTCAGATGCTAAGAAACTCCATTTGTGAAACAAATGGAAAGTTTCGACAGTGAAAGCTCGGAGCTTAACAGCAAAAATTAAATTACAGTATGGCTGTGATGGCTAGGAGGATACACCTGTACCCATCTCGAACACAGAAGTTAAGCTCCTAAACGTCGAAGGTACTAGTACATCTCGTACTGGGAGAATAGAAAACAGCCAAACTCCTAGGTAGCTCAATGGTGGAGCACCCGGCTGTTAACCGGTAGGTTGTGGGTTCGAGCCCCACCCTGGGAGCCAATGTGCCGGGGTGGCGGAACTGGCAGACGCACAGGACTTAAAATCCTGCGATGTTAACTCATCGTACCGGTTCGATTCCGGTCCTCGGCACCAGTTATTTAGGCCCCATGGTCAAGCGGTTAAGACATCGCCCTTTCACGGCGGTAACCCGGGTTCGAATCCCGGTGGGGTCACCATTATGTTTTTTGTGGCGGAGTAGCTCAGTTGGCTAGAGCATGCGGTTCATACCCGCAGTGTCAGGGGTTCAAATCCCTTCTCCGCTACCATTTTTTTATTAGGTTGTATTTGGGCGCATAGCTCAGTTGGGAGAGCATCTGCCTTACAAGCAGGGGGTCATAGGTTCGAGCCCTATTGTGCCCACCAAATAAGGCCTGGTAGTTCAGTTGGTTAGAATGCTAGCCTGTCACGCTAGAGGTCGTGGGTTCGAGTCCCATCCAGGTCGCCAATTAATTTTTGCTGGTGTAGCTCAATTGGTAGAGCAACTGACTTGTAATCAGTAGGTTAGGGGTTCAAGTCCTCCCACCAGCTCCATATTTGCGGGAGTGGCTCAGTGGTAGAGCATCGCCTTGCCAAGGCGAGGGTCGCGAGTTCGAATCTCGTCTTCCGCTCCAAGAACTCAGAATTTATTCTGAGTTTTCTAATATGTGCCATTAGCTCAGCTGGATAGAGCGTTTGGCTACGGACCAAAAGGCCAGGGGTTCGAATCCTCTATGGCACGCCAAGTATGAATTACCAGATAAAAAAAGAGTCAAATATTATGTTGACTCTTTTTTTATCTTTAATTTTGGGTATATTAATATTGCTATTTTATTTACTAGAAAGTGAAACAATTACTTTAATTAGATAATAATATATATTATATTGATAATATTATTTATATAATATTTAAATAAGATTATTTTTATGTTTTTTTAGTATAATATTTTATGTATTTTAGTCTATTTATATTGTAATTATTACACTTTTTTGATATAATTGTTAAGATACTATTTAAGGAGGCGAGAAAGATGAAACCAGTTATTGGAATTTCAGGTAATATTTTAATTAATAAAGGTAATACTTTTTCTGGATATAGAAGATCTTATGTCAATCAAGATTATGTTGAAGCTGTATTAAGAGCAGGTGGTATTCCTTTCATTATACCATTTAATGAAGATTTAGAAAGTATAAGAGAAATGGTAGAACATGTAGATGGAGTAATTTTATCAGGTGGACATGATGTTAATCCATATAATTATGGAGAAGATCCATTATTAAAAATAGGGGAAGTTTTCCCTGAAAGAGATGTTTTTGATATGGAAATTTATAAAACAGCTGTTAAATTTAATAAGCCTGTGTTTGGTATTTGTAGAGGTTTCCAAATTATTAACGTTGTTAATGGAGGATCTTTATATCAAGATTTATCTTATGCTGATTTTGTTAAATTAAAGCATGATCAACAAGATAATCCAAGTCAAGCAACTCATTCTGTTAATTTTGAAGAAGGAACATTCTTAAGAGAAATTTTGGGTGAAGAAAATAAAGTTAATAGTTTCCATCATCAAATATTAAAGGATGTTGCACCTGGATTTAAGGTTGTTGCTAAGAGTCCAGATGGGGTTGTGGAATCTATTCAAAAAATTACAGAAGATTGTTTTGTAGTTGGTGTTCAATGGCATCCGGAAATGTTGTCAGTAAAATATGAAGATTCTCAAAAAGTTTTTGATGAATTTGTAAAAAAAGTCATAGAATACAAGAAGTAGGAGGTGCATATTTTTATGACTAATAAAAATAAGATGGGCTTATTTAGTATTATTCTTTTAGGATTTAATGGTATTATAGGTTCAGGTATTTTTTTGTTACCTAATAAGGTTATGGCACAAGTTGGGCCTGCAGCCGTTTTAGTAACATTATTTGATGCATTATTAGTTATTAGTATTGCAGTATGTTTTGCCGAAGTTGGTGGAATGTTTAAAAAGAATGGTGGCCCTTATGTATATGCTAAGGAGGCCTTTGGTGAGTTTGTTGGTTTTGAAGTAGGTTTTATGAAATGGGCAATAGCTATTATTGCTTGGGCTACAATGACTGTTGGTTTTGCTGAAGCTTTAATGGGATTATTACCTAAGGGAACATTTGCTAATGAGAATATTGCAAAAGCTATTATAGTTACTATTATTGTTGTTTTACTTACTTTAGTGAATTTATCAGGTATTAAGACTTCAAAGATTTTAAATAATATTGTAACAACAGGAAAGTTATTACCACTTATTATTTTTATTGCAGTAGGTTTGTTCTTTATAAATGGCTCAAACTTTACTCCTTTCTTTGTTCCTGGAAAAAATGCTAGTGGACAAGCTATGTCAACTGGTGCTGCTATTGGTGCAGCTGCATTAACAATATTTTATGCATTTACTGGCTTTGAAAGTATAGCTGTTGCTGCTGAAGATATGGACAATCCAGAAAAAGATGTACCAAAAGCTATTCTATTGGTTATATTTATTTGTTCAATTTTTTATGTTTTAATTATTGGAATAGCAATAGGAATTTTAGGAACAGATTTAGTTACAGCAAAAGCTCCTATTCAAGAAGCTTTCCAAAGAATTATTGGTAATACTGGAAAATACTTAGTTGGTGCTGGTACATTAGTATCAATAGGTGGTATTAATTTAGCTGCATCTATAATGACTCCAAGAAGTGGTTCAGCTCTTGCTGATGATGGTTTAATTCCTAGAGTTATTGCTAAGAAAAACTCAAAGGATGTTCCATATATTGCAATAATTATTACTGGTGTTTTAACTTTAGCTTTAGGCTTATATGGTTCATTAATAGGTTCATTTGCAATATTAGCTGCTATAAGCGTTGTATCAAGATTTGTACAATATGTACCAACTTGCTTATCCGTAATTGTTTTAAGAAAGAAACGTCCAGATTTAAAACCATCATTTAGAGTTCCATTTGGACCAGTAATTCCAATTTTAGCTGTAGTTGTCAGTTTCTGGTTATTATATAATTCAGATATGCAAAAAATTGTAATTGGTCTTGGTGGATTGGTTATAGGAGCAGTTGTTTATTTTTTAATGAAATTATTAAATAAAGAAAATGCTTAGTAAAAATAATTTAATATTTATAAATGTAGAGAAGAATTTAATTCTTCTCTATTTTTTATTGTTTTTTTATGGTAAAATATTAATAGAGGTGATTTTATGAAAAATAAATTTATTAATATAAAGACTTATGTAGAGAGGATAGTTGTTATATTATTAATATCTATTTTAAGTTTAAATTTTATTTCAAAAATTTCTTTTGCAGATGATAATTTTGATAGAGCAAATAGAATTTATGATATGGACTATAAATCTTTCTTTATAGGAAATATTATAGAAGACTCAGATGGAAAGTTTAAAGTTAAAGCGACAACAATTTTTCTTGGAGAAAATATTGATGAAATTGAAGTTCCTAAATTTAATGAATATAGCTATAGTAGATTAGTTCCGGCAAAAGGAGATTATTTTGTTGGGATCTTAAAGAAAGATAATACATTAGATTTAACTTGGATTTTTAAAGCTACATCTGCTAATTATGAAACTTTATATTTAGCAAATGATAAAGATCCTAATAATGCTGAAGTTAAATTATTTCAAAATATGATAAATAAGGGAGAGTATGTTCCTAATCTTGATGAAATCGAAAAGAATAAAAGATTAGAAGCTAATAAATATACAAAACCTAAAGATGATTTTACTAAAAACTATGATGAACTAACTGAAGAAGAAAAAAAGGAAAGACTTAAAGCAGTTAATGAAAAATCTGAAAAAGATTATGAAAAAAGAATGGAAAAAATTACAAGTTTTTTAAAAAATCCTATTATGTTAATTGTTCCAGGAGTATTGCTTTTGTTGATAATATATGTTGTTCGTTCAAGAAATAAATTTAAAAAAGAAATGGAAGATCATTTTGATGAATACGATGATGAAGAATCAGAATAATACAATAAATAGTGATATAGAAGCTAAAAAGCTATTGAATTTTAGCATTAAATTCTCATACTCTTTACTTTATAATGGCGCTGAAGTTTATAGAGTTGAAGATAGTATTAATAGAATTTGTAAATCTTTTCAAAACATTAAAGCAGTTAATGCTTTTGCATTGAGTAATATGGTTATGATTTCTTTTGTGTATAATGAAACGAATTATACTAGTATGAGAAGAATAAATGATACTGCTAAAAATTTAGAGAAGATATCCTTGTTAAATGATCTTTCTAGAAGTATAGTTTCTGGGAAAGTAAATCTTGATGATGGATTTAAAGAATTAAAAAATATAAAAAACAAGAGTTCATATAGTAATTTTACTAAAATTTCATTAGTAACATTATCAGCTCCATTTTTGGCATTTATTTTTGGAGGTACAATAGGTGATTTTATTCCAGCTTGTTTAGCAATGTTTGTTGAAATGTTAATCTTAGTATATATAGAAAAATCTGGATTGCCTTCATTTTTAACAACATTTTTATCTGCAAGTGGAGTATCACTTTTTGTTATGACTATGTCGAAAATTGTAAGTATAGCAAATTTATCAAGTATTATGATAGCTTCAATTGTCCCATTATTTCCTGGAATTCAGATAACAAATGCTATGAGAGATATCTTATCAGGTGATATTTTATCGGGAATAATTGGTATAATGTCTGCAATATTTACTGCGGTTTCTATTGCTATTGGAGTAGTTTTAGTGCTTAGAATTTTTGGATAGGAGTTTTTATGGATTTATTTTTAAATGTTATGTGTGCTATTGTTTCAAGTATAGCATTTTCAATATTTTTTATTGTTCCCAAAAAAGCAATTGTATATTGTACAATAACAGGTACAATAAGTTGGATTGTTTACTATTTTTGTAGTAAACATTTTGGAAATGCAGTTAGCAATTTAATAGCTTCTATAGTTGTAGGACTATTTGCTGAATATTTTTCTGTAAAACTAAGACTTCCTTCAACAGTATTTTTATATATAGGAATTGTTATGTTAGTTCCAGGATATAGAATGTATCATACTATGGAATATTTTGCAAAAAGCGAGTATCTACTAGCTTTAAATAGTGGCATAAGCACTGTTATTCACGCATGCTCTATAGCGATCGGAGTTTTAATATCTGCAGTTTTTTCTAAATCAATTAAAAGAGTTAAATTTGATAGAGTTAATAAAATCAATGAGATTACAGATAAAATTGGAGAATTTTCGGAGAAGTAGTATTAATATTTTGTATAAAATCAACTTTTTTATGAATTAATTTCTTAAATGGTTGATTTTTTAAACAAAATAATGTATAATACTTAATGTTGTTTTATGGGAGTAGATGAGTTCTGGTGTGCTCTCTGGTCTTCAAAACCAGCGTAAGGAGTTTGTAGCTTCTTAGGTGGGTTCGATTCCCACATATTCCCGCCAATTTTTTTATAAAATGTGATTTAACACTTGACTATTATTGTACAATGAAGTATAATTAGCTCGTGGTATTATTAAATAAATGGAGGTATTATTATGTCAAACTTAAAAAAATTACAATCAAAACAATTAGATGAATTTTTTGAAGCTATTCTTATGTTAAAAAGCAAAGATGATTGTTATGCATTCTTTGAAGATGTTTGTACTTTACGTGAATTAAATTCTATTTCTCAAAGATTAGAAGTTGCAAAACTTTTAAAAATTAGAAAAACTTACAATGAAATAGAACTTGAAACTGGAGCATCAACTGCTACAATTAGTAGAGTAAATAGATCTTTACAATTTGGCGCTGAAGGATATGAATTAGTTCTTGATGCTTTAATTGCAAAAGATTTAAAGGGAAAAAAATAATTAAGAAAATTAAAGTAAGATACTATTTTAAATAGTATCTTTTTTATTTAAAAGTTTTTTATTATTGAAATAATAAGTTTACAATGATATAATATAATTGTTAAAATTTAAAAATTTTAGGGGGTATTATTATGATTAATGAAAGAATTAGTAAGTTGAGAAAAATGATGGCTAAAAGAAATATAGATGCCTATATTGTACCTAGCTCAGATCCTCATCAATCAGAATATTTAGCTGATTATTACAAAACAAGAGAATTTATAACAGGCTTTACAGGTTCAGCTGGTACTGCTGTTATTACAACAAAGAAATCAGGATTATGGACTGACGGAAGATATTTCATTCAAGCTGCAAAAGAATTAGCAGCTGGAGAAGTTGAATTATATAAAACAGGATTACCAGAATCAATATCTATTGAAGAATTTTTATTACAAGAATTTCCAAATAGAGGAAAAATTGCATTTGATGGTAATAATACTTCTGTTGCTGAATATGAAAATTTAATTAAAAAATTACCTAATTTTGAATTTATAACTGATGTTGACTATGTTGGAGAAATTTGGAATGAAGAAGGTCGTCCAGCAAGTCCAGATAGTAAAGTATATATTTTTGATGAAAAATATGCTGGAGAGTCAACTTCTGATAGATTAGCTAGATTAAGAGCTATGATGAAAGAAAGAGGAATAGATTATCATTTCATCGGATCATTAGATGATATAGCATATGTTTTAAATATTAGAGCGAATGATGTTCAATGTAACCCAGTTGTTATTTCATACCTTTTAGTTTCTGATAAGGCTTGTAATTTATATATTGATAAATCAAAATTATCTGAAGAAGTTGCAAATTACTTAAAAGAAAATAATGTTTGCATTAAACCATATGAAGTTATAGGAAGAGATGTTTCTGATATTGAAGCAAGAAAAACATTATACTTAGAACCAAGAAAAACAAATGTAGCAGTTTATTCATCAATTGCAAGAGGTGTTAATATTGTTACTGGAACAAATCTTACTTCATTAATGAAATGTCATAAGAATGAAATAGAAATCAAGAATACTAAAAATGCGTACATTAAAGATGGTGTTGCTTTAGTAAGATTTTTAAATTGGTTAGAAACAGGAATTCCAACAGGAACTATAACAGAAATGATAGCTTCTGAAAAATTATTAGAATTTAGAAAACAACAAGACTTATTTATAGAAGATAGCTTTGAATCAATTTCTGCTTATGGTGCAAATGCTTCAATGCCACATTATAAACCAAGTCATGAAAATCCTGTAAAGGTTGAACCAAGAGGATTATATTTAATTGATAGTGGTGGACATTATTTAGATGGAACAACTGATATTACAAGAACAATTGCTGTTGGTAAATTAAAAGAAGAAGAAATTTACCACTATACTCTTGTTTTAAAAGCTCATATTAATTTAATGGAAGCTAAATTCTTAGAAGGAACTAATGGTGGATATTTAGATGCATTTACTAGATATTGCTTATGGAAAAATAGAATTAACTTCAATCATGGTACTGGACATGGTGTTGGTCACGTATTAAATGTTCATGAAGGACCACAAAGAATAGCAACTGCTGGAAATGAGTATCCAATGGAAGTTGGAATGGTTACTTCAGATGAACCAGGTATCTACATTAGTGGAAGCCACGGTATTAGAATTGAAAGTATAATGGTTTGTGTTGAAGATGAAATGAATGAATTTGGACAATTCTTAAAATTTGATAATTTAACAGTTGTTCCAATTGATACAAGACCAGTTGATAAATCATTATTAAGTGATGATGAAATTGCTTGGTTAAATGATTATAATAAAATGTGTTATGAAAAATTATCTCCATATTTAAGTGGACATGATTTAGAATACTTAAGAGAACAATGCAAGGAAATTTAAGAGAATTTGATATAAATTACGAATTAAAAAAACTACCAGATTTACCTGGAGTTTATATAATGTATGATAAGGATGACAATATTATATATGTTGGCAAGTCTGTTTCTTTAAAAAATAGAGTTAGGTCATATTTTACTACTAATCATAAGTATAAGAAAGTTCAAGCTATGGTAGAACATATTCATAGATTTGAATATATAATTGTTAATAATGAAACTGAAAGTTTAGTTTTAGAAGCAAATTTGATTAAAAAAAATAGACCAAAATATAATATTAACTTAAAGGACGATAAGCAGTATCCTTATATAAAGATTACAAATGAAAAATTTCCAAAAATTTTAAAAGTTAGAGATGTAAAGGATGATAAGGCTCAATATTTTGGGCCTTTTCCTTCAATTTCAGACTTAGAAAAATTAATGGAATTATCTATATTAATTTATAATATTAGAGATTGTAAATTAAATTTTGATAGGGGAAAGTTTTTACAAAGACCTTGTATGAGCTATTATTTGGGAAGATGTTCAGCACCATGTACTCAAAATATAGATAGAGAAAATTACAATAATGATGTAAAAAAAGTTATTAAATTTCTTTCTGGAGATACTTCTGAAATTAAAGAAATTTTGCTTAATAAGATGAAAGAAGCCTCTGTAAAAGAAGAGTATGAACTTGCGATTAAATACAGAGATTTTTTGAGTGAATTAGATTATTTATTTACAAAACAAATATTTAACATAAAGAAATTTAAAGAATATCATTTAATTTCGTATGCATATGTTGAAAATATATTGGTAGTTGCAATTTTTATTGTAAATGACGGTCTTGTAATAGATAGAAAGCATTTTATTGTTGAAAACAATCTAGACTTGGAGTTTGAAGAATTATTTTCAAATATAATTAGACAATTTTACATAAGTCATCATAATAAGGTTAAAGAAATATATATTGATTATTCAGATGATAGATTTTTAAATGAGATATCTTTATTTTTATCAAAAATTTTTGATGAAAATACAATTTCGGTTAAAAATCCTAAAAAAGGTGTAAAATTTGAACAAATAAAGATTTTACAAAAGAATGCAAAAGAAATTTTAACTAAACATATTTTTGATAGTAAAAATATTAATATAAAATATTTAGAAGCAATTAACTATTTAAAGAATATTTTAGATATTGAAACTCTTAACAGAATAGAATGTTACGATATTTCAAATATTTCTGGTGATTTTAATGTTGGAAGTATGGTAGTTTATAAAAATGGATTTAAGAGTTCAAAAGATTATAGAAAGTTTAAAATAAAAACTGTTGTAGGTCAAGATGACTATTCTAGTCATAAAGAGATGCTTACAAGAAGATTTAACAGGTTTTTAGATGAAAAAATAAATTCTATTGGAAGTAGTTTTTCTGAAATGCCAGATCTTATTTTAATGGATGGTGGTAAGGGGCATGTTAATGTAGCAAAAGAAGTTCTTTTGGAGAAAAACTTAAATGTTCCTGTTATAGGACTTGTTAAAAATGATAAGCATAGAACAAAAGGAATAATTTTTGAAGATAATTATATTGAGCTAGATATAAATACAAATATATATAGATTTTTATTTGATATTCAAGAAGAGGTTCATAGATTTGCCATTAATTATCATAGAAGTTTGCAGAATAAAAAATTACAAAATTCAATTTTAGATGAAATTAAAGGTGTTGGAGAAATTAAGAAGATAAAACTTTTATCTCATTTTGGAAATGTTTCTGCGATTAAAAAGGCAAGTATAGATGAACTTATGACTGTTGATAAAATGGATAAAAGAACGGCAAAAAATATATTTGAATTTTTTAATAATGAGGGATAGTATGGAAAAAAGTGTTCTATTAAAAGATTTAGTTGAAAAACTAGAGCTTGAAATTGTATATAAAAGTGATGATTATGATAATATTGAAATAAAATTTAATGAATTTAATAGACCTGGTCTTCAACTAAATGGCTTTTTTGATACATTTCCATATCAAAGAATTCAAATAATTGGACAACCAGAACATGAATACTATGATAAACATTTACCGTTTGATAAAAGAAGAAATGTTTTTGATAAATACTTTTCTTATCCAATACCTGCTTTAATTTATAGTTATAATATTAATGTACCTTATGAAGTTTATTCATTAGCAAAAAAACATAATAGAACTATTTTAAGAGTTGATTATGGAACAACAAAATTAATTTCTAAAATGAGTGATTTTTTAGAATATGCTTTAAGTGAAGAAATTAGAATTCATGGTGGATTACTAGAAGTTTTTGGTATGGGAATATTAATAATAGGTAAAAGTAGTATTGGAAAGAGTGAAACTGCATTAGAACTTATTGCTCGTGGTCATAGATTAGTAGCAGATGATGCTGTTGATATAAAAAAAATTGACAATAAACTATATGGACAGTCTCCTGAAAACATTCGACATTTTTTAGAAATTAGAGGTCTAGGAATATTAGATATTGAAAGATTATACGGTTCAGGAGCGATAAAAAGATCTACTGATATTGATTTTGTTATTGAACTCGAAAACTGGGTTGAAGATAAAGAATATGATAGATTAGGTCTTGATGATAAATATAAAAATATATTAGGAATAGAAATTCCTCATATTGTTATTCCAGTTAAACCAGGTAGAAATATAGCCTTAATAGTAGAGGTTGCAGCAAGAAATATACGCCAAAAGATGTATGGTTATAATGCTGCTGAGGAACTAACTAAAAGAATAATGGAAGAAATTAATAATAAATCGAATTAGGTGGTAATTATGTTATTTAGTAAATTGAATTGTGTTGTAAAATATGATGAGCCATTAAAAAATCATACAACATTTCAAATTGGTGGTAAATGTATTGCTCTTATCGAACCAAAAAAGGTAGAAGATATAATTAAAGCAATAAAAATTTGTAGAGAAAATAATCTAAAATTTTTCGTTATAGGTAATGGATCTAATTTATTAGTTCCAGATGATGGCTATAACGGAGTTATAATAAAAATAAAAAGTGAATTTTCAAATATACAAGTTGAATGGGAATGTTTAATTGCTCATTCTGGAGCAAAATTATCAGAAGTTTACACAGTTGCATATGAAAACTCTTTAACTGGATTTGAATTTGCTTCTGGGATTCCAGGAACAATAGGTGGAGCGATTTTTATGAATGCTGGAGCCTATGGTGGAGAAATGAAAGATATAGTAGAATCTGTTGAAGTGCTAGATCTTGATAATTATGAAGTAAAAGAATTAAAAAATGAAGAATTAGATTTCTCTTATAGAAAAAGTATAATTCAAAGAAAAAATTATATAGTATTAACTATAAAATTAAAATTAAAAAAAGGAAATAAAGAAGAAATAAAAGCTGTTTATGAAGATTTAAGGGAAAGAAGAAATTCAAAACAACCTTTAAACTTTGGTTCTGCAGGAAGTACTTTTAAAAGACCTGAGGGACATTTTGCTTCAAAATTGATTGAAGATGCAGGACTTAAAGGATATCATATAAATGATGCATGGGTTTCTGAAAAACATTCCGGATTCATTGTAAATAAAGGCAATGCGAGTTATAAAGAAGTTATGGAACTTATTGAGTATGTTCAAAAAGTTGTTTTTGAAAAATTTGAAGTCAAATTGGAGACTGAGGTAAGAATATTAAAGGATTAGATTATGGAAGCAGTTATTATTACAGGAATGAGTGGAGCAGGAAAGACATTAGCATTAAACCATTTTGAAGACATGGGATATTATTGTATGGAAAATCTTCCTCCAAAATTTATTGTAGATTTTGTAGAACTTATAAATAATTCTACAAAAGGAATTGAAAATTTAGCAATAGTTGTTGATGTAAGAGCTAGATTTTTTGAAGATTTATCAGAAACAATTCAAAACTTAAAGAAAATGGATTGTGAGTTAAAAGTTCTATTTTTAGATTCTAGTGATAGAACTCTTATTAACAGATATAAAGAATTAAGACGACCACATCCGGTAAATCCAAAGGGAACTCTTTCTGAGTCTATACAATTAGAAAGAGAAATGTTAAGTGATATAAAAGATAAGTCAGATATAATTATTGATACAACAAGATTAACCGCTAGTAGTTTTAGAAACAAATTAAATACTCTATTTTTTAATGGGAACAAAAAAGATTTAGTTATAAATATAGAATCTTTTGGATTCAAAAATGGCATACTTGTTGAAGCTGATTTAGTTTTTGATGTAAGATTTTTACCTAATCCATATTACCTTGAAGATCTTAAAGATTTTAATGGAACAAATGAAGAAATAAAGAATTTTGTAATGAGTTTTGAAGACTCAAAAATATTTTTAAATAAAATTGTAGATTTGTTGGAATTTTTAATTCCAAAGTATAAAACTGAAGGGAAAACTATGTTGACAATAGGTGTAGGATGTACCGGAGGAAAGCACCGTTCAGTTTGCCTAGCTGAAGAATTATTTGCTGAACTTAAAAAAAGACATTCTAATGTTAATATTGCTCATAGAGACGATAGATTATGGTAGAGGATTTAAAAGTTGTGACGATTGGAGGAGGAACAGGTAGTTCTACTCTTCTAAAAGGATTAAAAAAATATTTTAAAGATATTACTGCAATTGTAACTGTTGCTGATGATGGTGGAAGTTCTGGAATGCTTAGAGATGATTTAGGAGTTATACCACCTGGAGATATTAGAGCTTGTTTAATTTCTCTTGCAAATACAGAAAAGTCAATGGAAAAATTGATGAAATATAGATTTAAAGAGGGAAATTTAAAAGGTCAAAGTTTTGGAAATTTATTTTTAGTTGCAATGGCTGATATTTATAAAGACTTTGTTTTGGGAATACAAGAAACTTCTAATATCTTAGCAATAACTGGAAAAGTATTACCTGTTACTTTGGATAATATAAAATTATTTGCAGAACTTGAGAATGGTGAAATAATTGAGGGAGAAAGTAATATTACTGCTTTGAATTTAGAAGATGAAAATAGTAGTAGAATAAATAGAGTTTTTATTTCTCCAAAATATGCAAAACCACTTAATGAAGTTGTTCACGAAATCTACAATTCTGATGTAATTTTTATAGGTCCGGGAAGTTTATATACTTCTGTAATTCCAAATCTATTAATTTCTGAAATAAGTGAAGCATTAACTAATACTAAAGCAAAAATTTGCTTTATTTTAAATGTTGTTAATCAATCAACAGAAACCTTTGATTATAAGGTTACTGATCATTTAAATGCAATTTATAAGCATTGTGAAGGAATTAAAATTGATACAATTATAGTAAATAATGAAATAATTCCGGAAGAAGTAGATTTGAAATATAAAAGAAAAAGTGCAAGTCAACTATTATTAAGTGATGAAGAGAGAAAAACTTTAAAAAAGTTAAATATAAGAGTTTTAGAAGACAACTTGATTAGTAAGTCCTCTGGATATTCAAGACATAACGAAGATAGACTTGCAAGATTAATTTTAGAAAATTTTTAAATAATAATTATGTTTTTAACATTTAGATTGGGGATTTCCCAATCTTTTTTTGTTGCCTGTTTTAAATAGAATTTATGAGCTTAAAATAATTATAAATACTGGAAAGAAACTACTTTTTGTGGTAAAATAATATATTGAGTAATTATATATTTTTTAGGAGAGAGTATGAGAGATTTATATGAAATTTTAGGGGTAGATAAAAATTGTAATAAGTCAGAATTAAAATCTGCTTATAGAAAATTAGCAAAAAAGTATCACCCTGATGTTAATCCTGATAATAAAGAGGCAGAAGAAAATTTTAAAGAGGTAAATTTCGCTTATGAAATACTAAGTGATGAAGATAGAAGACAAAAATATGATACTTATGGAGAGGCTAGTTTTAATGCTAATGCTTCTGGAGGTAGTGGATTTGGTGGCTTCTCTGATATGGAAGATATTTTCGAAAGTATTTTTGGTAACTTTGGAGGCTTTGGCGGATTTGGATCTAATTATAGAAATTCAAATCGTCCAAGAAAAGGAGAAGATACTGAAGTTTATTTAGATTTAGATTTCTTTGAAGCTGTTAATGGAGTTGAAAAAGAAATTTTTATAAATGTAAAGACAGTTTGTAATACTTGTTCTGGAAGTGGTGCAAAACCAGGTACAAAGAAAGTTACATGTTCAAAATGTAATGGTAGAGGAAGTATTAGAGTTCAAAGACAAAGCTTTTTTGGAACTGTTGTTTCTGAAGAATTATGTGATGAATGTAATGGTTCTGGAGAAATGATAGAAGAAAAATGCGAAAAATGTAAAGGTAAAAAGTATGTTTTAGTAAGAAAGAAATTTACTATTAAAGCTCCTAAAGGGGTAAATACAAATAATATTATGACATTGAAAGGTCAAGGAAATTGTGGTGAAAATGGTGGACCTAATGGAGATGTTTATGTAATTTTCAAAGTAAAATCTCATGAGTTATTTGTTAGAAATGGAAATGATGTATCTTATGAATTGCCTATTTCTTTCACAGAGGCTACTTTAGGAGCTGAAGTTGAAATTCCTACTTTAGATGGAAAAGAAAAATATACAATTCCAGAAGGAACAGAAACAGGAACTGAGTTTGTTTTAAAAGGCAAAGGTATTTCAGATGTTAATGGTTACGGAACAGGAAATTTAAAATTTAAAGTAAAGATTATAACTCCAAAAAATCTAACTGATAAGCAAAAAGAATTACTAAGAGAATTTTCTAATGAAAGAGAAGAGCATTTGACAGAACATAAAAAGAACTTTTTTGAAAAAGTAAAGGAGCTATTTGACTAATGGATTGGACTGAAATCGAGGTTGTAGTAAAAAATCAATTTGAAGATAATATAGTTGGTATACTTTATTTATTTGACATAGACGGGATAAATATAAAGGATTCAAGAGACTATGAAGAGTTTGCAAAAGATAAGCCTTATTGGGTAGTTTTAGATGAGGATGATTTTGAAAAAAGTGAATATATTACTGTGAAAACTTATTTGAAAAATGATGATGAGCTTGAAGATAATCTTAAAGTTTTACAAGATAGAATTTCAGAATTTGAAAAAGAATATAATGAAGAAGTAATTTTAAAAATAGACTCTAAAATAAAAACTGAAGATTGGGCGAATGAGTGGAAAAAATATTATAAGCCTACAAAAGTTGGTAAAAATTTTATAATAAAACCAACTTGGGAAGAGTATAATTTAAGTGAAAATGAAGTTATGATTGAGTTAGATCCTGGAATGGCTTTTGGAACTGGAACTCATGAAACTACAGCTCTATGTTTAGAAGCTTTAGAAAAAATTGATTTAAAAGATAAAACAGTTTTTGATATCGGTTCAGGTAGTGGAATTTTATCTGTTGGTGCATTGAAGCTTGGTGCAAAACAAGTTGAAGCTGTTGACATTGATATTTTAGGAGTTGAAGCAACATTAGATAATTCAAAATTAAATAAAGTTGAAGATAGAATTATAGTTCATCATGGTGATTTGTGTGAAAAATTAACTTCAAAAGCTGATGTAATTGTTGCTAATATTCTTGCGCATATTTTAGTAAAATTATTAGATGATATAAGTAAATTTATAAAAACTGATGGAATTTTTATTGGCTCTGGAATAATTGAAGAAAAGTATGTTGATGTCGAAAATGCTTTATTAAAAAATAATTTTGAAATTTTAGAAGTAAATAGAAATAAAGATTGGGTTTGTGTGATTGCAAGGAGAAAGAATGCATAGATTTTTTACTGATGAGTCAATCATAGAAGGAAAAGTTAAAATATACGGAGATGATTATAATCATATAAAAAAAGTTCTTAGAATTACAGAAGACGAAAAAATTGAAGTCGTTGTTTTAGGAGAGCTTTATATTGGGAATATAGAGATTTGTGACAAATATATTTCTGTTATTAATTTAGAAAAAATTTCTGAAAATACTGAATCAAATATTAGAATTCATCTATTGCAATGTTTAGCAAAAGGTGAAAAAATGGATTTAATAGTTCAAAAAGCTGTTGAACTAGGAGTATACGATATAATTTTAGTTAATTCAAAAAGATGTATCGTAAAGATTGATGAAAAAAAGGAGAATAAAAAAATTGAAAGATTGCAAAAAATTGCTTATGAAGCGTCAAAGCAATCTAAGAGATTAATTGTTCCAAAGATAAATGAAGTAATACAATTTAAGGATATTATAAATATTGTAGGAGATAACTATTTACTCGTAGCTTATGAAGAAGATAAAAATATTTCATTAAGAGATGTAATTAGTAAAATAAAAAAAGATAATTCCTACAAAGATATTTATATATTAATAGGTTCAGAAGGTGGATTTGAAAGAGAAGAAGTAGATTTCTTAAAGAATAATGGTGCATATAGTATTGGACTTGGTGCAAGAATATTAAGAACGGAAACTGCTGGAATTAATTTGCTTTCAATTCTACAATATGAATTTATGTAGGAGGTTTATGAACAAAGTTAGTTTTTTAACTCTGGGATGTAAAGTAAATCAGTATGAAACTGAGGCTATGCAAGAGTTATTTAAGAAACGAGGGTATGAGATTTGTAATGAAGAAGATATATGTGATGTATATGTTATAAATACTTGTACTGTTACGAATTTAAGCGATAGAAAGTCAAGACAATTTATTTCTAGAGCAAAAAAATTAAATGAAGAAGCTATTTTAGCGGTTGTAGGTTGTTATTCGCAAGTTGCTCCAGATGAAATATCAGCCATTGAAGATGTTGATGTTATTATTGGAACAAAAAATAGAGCTAGAATAGTTGAATTGTGCGAAGAATCAAAGAAATCTAATTTGAAGTTTAATATAGTTTCAGAACTTACAAAGGATTGTGGGTTCGATGTATTATCAATTGAAAATCAGGAAAGTAAAACTAGAGCATATTTAAAAATACAAGAAGGTTGTAATATGTTTTGTACATATTGTATTATACCTTATGCAAGAGGTCCTATTAAATCAAGACCAATTGATGATATTTATGATGAAGCTGTTAAACTTGCGAATAATGGATATAAAGAAGTAATTATTACAGGTATTCATGTTGGTTCGTATGGATTGGATTTAGATAATAATATTAGACTTATTGATGTTATAGAAAAATTATCTACAATAGAAAACCTGGATAGAATTAGACTTAGCTCAATTGAAGCTGGAATAATTTCTAAAGATTTCTTGGTTAGATTAAAAAATTGTAAAAAAGTTTGTGAGCATTTCCATTTGTCTTTACAAAGTGGATGCGATAAAATTTTAAAACTTATGAATAGAAGATATACAACTGATATGTATAGAAAAAAAGTTACTATGATTAAGGAGATTTTTCCAAATGTTGCTCTTACAACTGATATAATCGTAGGATTTCCAGGAGAAAATGATGAAGATTTTAAGGAAACAGTAAATTTTGTAAAAGAAATTGGTTTTTCTAAAATTCATGTTTTTAAATATTCTAAGAGAAAAGGAACTCCTGCTTATGATTTTAAAGAACAAGTTGATGGAAATATTAAGAAGTTAAGAAGCAATGAATTAATATTATTAGCTAAGGAAATGACAACGGAATTTTTGAAAAAACAACTTTCAGAAAAACATGAGGTTTTATTTGAAGAAAATGTTAATGGAAATAGACTTGTAGGATATACAAGAAATTATATAAGATTTTCGGCCCCTTATAATGAAAACATGAAAAATAAAGTTGTCTATTGTAATGGAGTTTCTGTTGAAGGGGAAGAAATTTTTGGATTGGCAAGTAAAATAAAGATATAAATTTTAGGAGGATTATTTTGGAAAAGAAAAACTTTTATTTAACAACACCTATTTATTATCCAAATAGTAATTTACATTTGGGTCATACTTACACTACAATAGTTGCAGATGTATTAAAAAAATACAAGCAAGCTCAAGGTTATGATGTATTTTTAACAACTGGAACTGACGAACATGGTCAAAAATTACAAGAATCAGCAATAAAAGCTGGGAAAGAACCTTTAGAATATATTGATCCAATTGTTGATAGTGCAAAAGAGTTGTGGAAGACTTTAGATATTGATTTTGATGCTTTTGTTAGAAGTACAGATAAAATTCACGAAAAAAATGTAAGTGATATTTTTACAAAGTTATATGAAAAGGGAGAAATATACAAAGGAAGTTACAAAGGAATGTATTGTGTTCCTTGCGAAGCTTTTTGGACTGAGAGTCAATTAGTAGAAGGAAATAAATGTCCAGACTGTGGTAGGGAAGTTTCTGAGAGTGAAGAAGAAACATATTTCTTTAGACTTTCAAAATATCAAGATAAACTTTTAAAATTATATGAAGAAAATCCTGATTTTATTCAACCAGAATCAAGAAAAAATGAAATGATTAGCTTCATTAATGAGGGTTTAACAGACTTATCAGTTACACGTTCAAGTTTTGACTGGGGTGTTAGAGTACCATTTGATGAAAAGCATATTGTATATGTTTGGATAGATGCTTTAAGTTGTTATTTAACTGGAGTTGGATATGGAACAGATGAAGAAAAATTTAATAAATACTGGCCTTGTGATGTTCATTTAATAGGAAAAGAAATTATGCGTTTCCATGCAATTATTTGGCCTTCAATTCTAATGGCTTTAGATTTATCACTTCCAAAGAAAATTTTTGGTCATGGTTGGATTTTATTTGATGATGATAAGATGAGTAAAAGTAAAGGAAATATTGTTTATGCGGAACCAATTATAGAAAGATATGGTATGGATGCATTAAGATATTTCATGCTTAGAGAATTTACTTTTGGGCAAGACGGTAATTTTACTTATACAAAAATGTTAAATAGAATAAACTCAGATCTTGTAAATGACTTAGGAAATTTAGTTTCAAGAACTGTTGCAATGTGCGAAAAGTATTTCGGTGGAATAGTACCTGCACAAACTGAATTAACAGATATTGATAATGATTTAATTGAAACAGCTGTTACAACTAGAGATAGAGTCGCTGAATTAATGGATAAACTTAACTTCTCAATGGCACTTGAAGAAATTTGGAAGTTAGTAAGAAGAACAAATAAGTATATTGACGAAACAACTCCTTGGACTTTGATTAAAGAAGGACAAGAAGATAGACTTAAAACAGTTATTTATAATTTACTTGAAAGCATAAGAATTATTTCTGGATTAATTAAACCTTTCATGAAAGAAACTTCATCTAAGATTAATGAACAAATAGGATATTCAGATTATTCTTATGAAGACTTAACTAAATTTGGACTACTTAAAGTTGGAACAAAAGTATGTAAAGGTAAAAATTTATTTGATAGACTTGATGTAGATAAGGAATTAGAAATAATTGTAGAAAAGAATTCTGAATTAATTGAATTTAGAAAGAAGAAAAATTCAGGATTTAACGAAGAAAAAGAAGTAGTTGATGAAGAAAGAGAATTAATTACAATAGATGACTTTGCAAAAGTAGAACTTAAAGTTGGGAAAATTATAGATTGTCAACCACATCCTAAAGCTGATAGACTTTTAGTTTCTAAAATAGATATTGGGGATGAAGTAAGAACTATCGTTTCAGGAATTAGAAAATTCTATAACGAAAAAGACCTTATAGGTAAAAAAGTTATTGTTGTTACAAATTTAAAACCAGTTAATCTAAGAGGTGTTGAAAGTAATGGTATGATACTTGCTGCTTCTGATGAAGAAAACTTAAGTGTATTAACAGTTTTAAATGATATTAAAGAAGGATCAAAGGTATCATAATGAGAATAGTAGATAGTCACTGTCATATTGATGATGAAAAATTCGACTATGATAGAGAAGAGGTTATTTCTAACTTTGAAAATGATGGAATTGATTTTATAGTTGATCCAGCCTCAGATATTGCATCAAGCGAAAAAATTATTGAAATAGTAAAAAAATATGATAAAGTTTATGGTGCAGTTGGTATTCATCCACATGAAGTTGAAGGAATTACTGATGAAGATTTAGAAAAAGTTTATCAGATGTCTTTTAGTGATAAAATAGTTGCTATTGGAGAAATTGGACTAGATTATTATTATGATAATTCTCCTAGAGAAAAACAAAAAGAAGTTTTTAGAAAACAACTTGAAATTGCTGAAAAGAGAAAACTTCCAGTTATAATTCATACAAGAGATGCGACGGGAGATACTTATGATATTTTATCTGAATTTAAAGGTAAAGTAATAGGAGTAATGCACTGCTATACTGGTTCTAGTGAGATGGCTAAAAGATTTATGGAATTGGGCTATTATATATCAATTTCTGGAGCTGTAACATTTAAAAATGCAGTTAATGTTAGAGAAATGGTAAAAACTATTCCGTTAGATAATTTGCTTGTAGAAACAGATAGTCCATATCTGACTCCAGAACCACATCGTGGAAAAAGAAATGAACCTAAATATGTAAAGTTTACAGCTGAAAAAGTTGCTGAACTAAAAGAAATGGAATTAAATGATTTAATTTACAATACTAATAGCAATGTTAGAAATCTTTTTTCAATAGAGGATTAGTATGAAAAAAATTAAAGAAATAATAGTAGTTGAGGGAAAGGATGATATTTCAAAAGTAAAAGCTGCATTTGATTGTGATGTTATTGCAACAAATGGAACGCATTTTTCAAAAAATTTGCTAAAAAAAATTAAAGAGGCAAATGAAAAATGTGGAGTAATAGTTTTTACTGACCCTGACTACGCAGGAGAAAAGATTAGAAAAAATATAAACAAGGTTGTTCCTAATTGTAAAAATGCATTTTTGAGTAGAAGGCTTGCTTTAAAGGGAGATAATATTGGAGTAGAAAATGCTAAAGTTGAAGATATTATAGAAGCTATTGAGAATGCTAAAGTAACCGTTTTAGATAGAAAAGATGAAATAGATTTAAGTCTTTTAACATCCTTAGGAATTAGTGGTATGAGTAATAGCAAAGAACTTAGAGAACAACTTTGTGAGTATTTTAAAATAGGATATTGTAACTCAAAACAATTTGTAAATAGATTGAATAGTTTTGGAATTACTGAAGAGGAGTTAATTTTAGCTGTTGAGAATATTTTAGGAAAGGAAGTTTAATATGGATTTATATAAATTATCAGTAATAAAAGAAATTTGTGATAAATTTGGATTTTCTTTTTCTAAAAATTTTGGACAGAACTTTTTGACAGATAGAAATATCTTGGAAAAGATTGTAGAAGTTTCAGCTATTGATAAGGACTATGGTGTAATAGAAATTGGACCTGGATTTGGTGTTCTTACTAAGTTTTTGCTTGAAAAAGCTGGAAAAGTTGTATCAATTGAAATTGATACAAGATTAAAAGAAGTTTTAGATTATACACTTAGTGGTTATGATAATTTTGAATTTGTTCAATCAGATGCTCTAAAAATTGATTTTAAAAAACTTATCGAAGAAAAATTTACTCAAAAGAAAATTGTAGTTGTAGCGAATTTACCTTATTATATAACTACACCTATTATAACAAAGCTTCTTGAAAGTAATTTAGACTTAGAATCTATAACTATTATGGTTCAAAAAGAAGTTGCTCAAAGACTTGTTGCTGATGAAACAAGCAAAGATAATTCCAGCATTAGTTTGTTTGTGAAATATTATTCAGATGCAAATATAGCATTTAATGTTTCAAGAAATGTATTTGTTCCAGCACCTAATGTTGATAGTGCTGTTGTAAATTTGAAATTAAAAAAAGATAGATTTGAGTATGAAAAAACAATGTTTAAACTTATAAAAAATGGATTTGAAAATAGGAGAAAAACAATTTTAAATTCTTTTTGTAAATCTGGAATTGAAAAAGATAAGATTATTGAAGTATTAGATAAATTAAACATTGATACTAGAACAAGAGCTGAAAAACTATCGCTCGAAGATTTTAAAAATATTGCAAAAGAATATGAAAATATGTAATTAAATAAGATAAATTTATACTTAATTTGTATAAAAAAAATTTATGCTTTGTTTAAATAAAAAATCATAGGGTATAAATTTATTGAAATAAATATTGAAAATATTTAAAATTACAAAAAAAAATTTTTTAGGGGGAAACTAAAATGGCAAAAGTAGTAGTATATTCAAGTGAGTCTTGTACATATTGTAAACAAGCAAAAGAATTCTTAAAGGCAAATAATGTTGAATTCGTTGAAAAAAATGTTTCAACTGATTTAGAAGCTAGAAAAGAATTAATGGCAAAAGGACATATGGGTGTTCCTGTAATCTGTGTTGATGATTTTGAAATGGTTGGTTTTGACAAAGCAGAATTATCAAAAGTATTAGGATTATAATATTAGTATAATAAATAAGAGGTTCAGTTTTTACTGAGCCTTTTTTTATGATTAACTATAAAAAAATAAATAATATTTACTTTTTTTAGCATTTATAGATATTAAATAATATTGTTAATAATAATTTTAAACTACTGTTAAATTTTTGTAATTTAATGGTAGTTTTTTTGTTAAAAACTATGTTATTTCTTTGATTAATAACTCAATTTATGGTATAATAATTGTTGTTTAGGAGGAAAAATGGAAAAATTAAAATTAAGACAATTGATTATTTTATTTTCTATAGTTGTACTTTGTAGCATTTTATTTGGTTTTTATTTAAAAAGTGTAAAACTTACTGATAGTTTTGATTATAAACTAATGAGTTTTGTTCAAAGTAATAATATTTTTACTAATAATACTATTCTCCTAAATTTTATAAAGTTTATAACATCATTGGGAAATGGGATAGGTTGCTTTATATTATTAATTCCAATGGGAATATATTTTTATTTTAATGATTTAAAGAAAGACTTTATATTTTTAGTCTGTTCATTATTAATAACTTATATTTTAAATGAATTGATTAAGCATATAGTTTTAAGAAAAAGACCTATTGAGTTTTTTATAATTAATGTTACAGGATATAGTTATCCAAGTGGACATTCAATGAATATATCAGCTTTTTATTTAACTTTTAGATTTTTATTAAATCGAAAGAAAAAGAACAGGTATTTAGATATATTTATATATGTTCTAATAATAATGATCGCTTTAAGTAGAGTTATTTTAGGTGTTCATTGGCCAACTGATGTTATTGTAGGACTTACATTGGGATATTTATCTTATAGATTATCTAGAGAGATATATCTTAATTTTTGGAGGGATTAATGGTATATTTAATTATCTTTACTGTTGTAGTATTTATTTTTACTTCAATAGTAGGAAATAAATTAAAGAAACAGAACTTTTTAGTAGACTTAAAGTTAAAAAACTTTTTTCAAAATAATAATTTAAGATTTTTGAAATCTTCAATGAAACATATAACTTTAATGGGGGATGTTGTTACGTCATTGATTATTATTTTTCCAATCTTCTTTTATTCTGTTTCAGAAAAAAACTATGTGTTAGCTAGTGCTATTTTAAATTCATCACTATTTAATATGATATTTTTAAACTCTTTTAAATTTTTATTTAGGAGAGAACGTCCAGTATCACATTCTGATATTAAATACTGGGGATATAGTTTCCCAAGTGGACACTCTTGTATTGGTTTAAGTTTTTATCCGACTGTTATGTATGTATTATTTAATGGTCATAGTTCTTTTCCAATTTGGATGTCTTTAGGTATTTTGTTTGGACTTAGTATTGCAATAAGTAGAATTGTTGTAGGAGTTCATTGGTTTTCAGATGTTATATTTGGTTCCTTATTAGGTCTTGTATTTTTTAGCTGGACTATTTATTTGTATAATATTGGTTTTTATTATAAATTTTTGTTTTAATATGAGGAGGAATTATGGTTAAAGCAGTAGTAGGAGCAAACTGGGGAGATGAAGGAAAAGGAAAAATAACAGATATGTTAGCAGAAAATGCTGATATTATTGTTAGATTCCAAGGTGGTTCCAATGCGGGACATACTATTATTAATGAGTATGGAAGATTCGCCCTACATTTATTACCATCAGGTGTTTTTTATAAACATACAACATCTGTAATAGGAAATGGTGTAGCATTAAATATTCCTTATTTACTTAAAGAAATTGAGTATTTAAAGGAAAAAAATGTTCCAGATCTTAATATTTTAGTATCAGATAGAGCGCAACTTGTAATGCCTTATCATATTGATTTTGATGCATATGAAGAAGAAAGACTTGGTAAAAATTCTTTTGGTTCAACTAAATCAGGAATTGCACCATGTTATTCAGATAAATATGCTAAAATTGGTTTTCAAGTAAATGAACTTTTTGATGATAATTTATTTGAAAAAGTTCAAAGAGTTGTTGAACTAAAAAATGTAATTTTAGAAAATTTATATAAAAAAGAAAAAATTGATGCAAAAGAATTGTATGACCATATGTTAGTATGGAGAGATGCAATTAAACCATATGTTTGTGATGTATCAAAATTCTTAAATGATGCCATTAAAGATGGCAAGAAAATTTTGCTTGAAGGACAACTTGGATCTTTAAAGGATACTGATCATGGTATTTATCCAATGGTTACTTCTTCATCAACATTAGCTGGATATGGATCTATTGGAGCTGGAATTCCACCTTATGAAATTACTGATATTGTTACTGTTGTTAAGGCATATTCAAGTGCAGTTGGTGCTGGTGCATTTGTAAGTGAAATTTTCGGAGAAGAAGCAGAAGAATTAAGAAAACGTGGTGGAGATAAAGGTGAATATGGTGCTACAACTGGAAGACCAAGACGTGTTGGATATTTTGATGCAGTTGCTTCAAGATATGGTTGTAGAGTACAAGGAAGTACAGAAGCTGTATTAACAGTTATTGACGCTTTAGGATATTTAGAAGAAATTCCTGTATGTATCGGATATGAAATTGATGGTGAAGTAACTAGAGATTTTCCAACATCTGATAAGCTTGAAAAGGCTAAACCAGTTTGGAAAGTCTTAAAGGGATGGAATAGGGATATAAGAGGAATTAAAAATTATGATGAACTACCAGTTGAATGTAGAGAATATATAGAATTTATCGAAAAAGAATTGGAAGTTCCTATTAAAATGATTTCTAATGGTCCAAAAAGAGAAGATATAATTTATAAGAATAGCAGTCTTTAATTTAAATTAAGACTAATGGGTATTATATGAAAAAACGTAAAAAATTGTTACCTAATGCTAGAGAAAATATAGGTTTAGTAATTTTATTTTTATTTGTAAGTTTATTTTTAATTAAAAATGTATTTTTTAGTAAAAACTTAAATAAAGATATCATAGCTTTAGAAAATCCAAAAAGTTACGACATAAACTTATCTTCTAAAGCATTAGTTATAAAAGATGAGTACCTATATTTTATTGGAAAAAGCAATATTGAAACTGATAATTCAAAAGTTGCAGTAGATAAAGAAATTGGTGAAGTTGACGTAAATCAAATTGACCAAAATTTAAAAGATTATTTAGCAGAAAAGGTTGAAGTTTTAAAAGCACAAGAAGAGAATAAAGATTCCAAAGTTGAAGTTTTAAAAGCACAAGAAGAGAATAAAGATTCCAAAGTTGAAGGCATTGATATAGAAAATATTTTAAACTTTGTGAGAGAAAAGAACTTTTCCAAAACTTTTGAAATTTTATCAAGTGATCAGAACAAAAATGCTTTTGGTAAAAAATATAGCTCAGATAAACTTTTCAGATATTCATTATTAAACGATACAATAAACTCTGGTAAAATTATTTCAAAGAACTCTGGAGTTGTATTAAATAAAATTGATGGTCTTGAGAATGTATATGACTTTTCTGTTATTGATTCTATAGATGAAAAAGATTTTAACTTTGATAGTTCAAATAATATCTCTAGTATTGATGGTGTTAAAATTGTTGATAATTTAAAATATTATTTGTGTATAAGAGTTAAAGCTGGTGCTTTTGAAAATTTAGAAGAAAATAAGAGTATTAAAGTTAAAATTGGAGATTCAGTAGCTACGGGTATAGTTAAAAAATTCAAAAAAGGTTCAGAATATGATTTAATTGTTGGTCAATTTTCTTCTGCTTTTAATGAAATTGCAGATAAAAGATTTATTGATTTAAATATTATTCAGACGGTCTCTAACTCTTTTGAATTACCTTTAACAGCATTATCTACAGTAGATGGTGAAGATTATGTTTTAGTAGTAGATTCTTTTGACAATATTAGTAGAGCAAAAGTTAAAGTTAATTTTATTGATAAGATTAATTCTAAAGTGTATATAGATTCTAGAAATAGTTCTGTAGGAATTTTTTCTAACATTTTAAAAGATGCTAGTAAAGTTAAAGAAGGTGCAATTTCAAAGTAATGAAAGAAAATATTGATTTAATAAAAAATAATATAGATCTAGCTTGTAATAATTCAAATAGAGATAGAGATGAAATATTTTTGTTACCTGTTTCTAAGACGGTAGATGTAGAAAAAATTCAAGAGGCAATAGAATTAGGATTTAATACGTTTGGAGAAAATAAAGTTCAAGAGATTTTAAAAAAATATGATTTTTTTGAAGGAAAAGTAAAATTTCATATGATTGGGCATCTTCAAACAAATAAGGTAAAATCAATTATTGATAAAGTTGAATTAATACATTCTTTAGATAGAATATCACTTTTAGATAAGCTAGAAACTGAAGCTAAAAATAAAAAAATTAAAGTTAGATGTTTAGTTGAAGTGAATATTGGGAAAGAAGATAGTAAATCTGGACTTTTTGAGGAAGAAGTAATAGATTTTATTAAAGAAGTTTCAAAAAGAGATAATGTTTTAATCGAAGGTCTTATGACAGTTGCTCCATATAGAGAAAATGTTGAAGATACTAGAATTTATTTTAAAAAGATGAAATCTTTATTTGATGAGATTTCAAGTCTTGGATTAAAAAATATCGATATGAAAATATTATCTATGGGAATGAGTAATGATTTTATCGTTGCTATAGAAGAAGGTGCAAATCTAATTAGAATTGGAACTTCAATATTTGGAAAAAGAGATTATAGAGTACTTTCATAACTATGAAAGTATATAAAAGGATTATAATTAGAAAATTTTTGAATTTTCATTTGTTATAAAAAATAATAAAAATATGAGGAGGAATATTATGGCAGGGTTTATGGACAAAATTAAAAAATTTGTTGGAAGCGATGACTTGGATGATGAATATGATGATTATGAAGAAGAGGCTATTGTAGAAAAACAACCTAAATCAGTAGGAGAAAGTTATGCAAGAAGCGCTGGAAGTAAAATAGCTTTAGAAAAGGAAAAATCAAATATTGTTACAATGCCAAATATTAGTAGATTTTTAATTTCTATTAGAGAACCTATTACTTTTGATGATGGAACTCAAGTTTTAGATGATGTTTTAAAAGGTAAGGTTGTAGTTCTTAATTTAGAAATGTTAGAAGTTGATAAGAAAAGACAAATTTTTGATTTCGTTAGTGGAGGTATTTATTCTCTATCCGGAAAAATCCAAAAGGTTACTAAAGATATTTTCATCTTAGCTCCTAAGGGAATTGATATTGACGGAAAAGTTAAAGATCAAATTGAAAATAATGGATTTTATCAATTATAATTAAATGAAGTCATTTGATAAATTAAAAATCTTAGATAATATTAATAATATAGAAGTAAAAAAGACCATCAATAAATTTTTAGATGGTCTTGTTTCTATGGAAAAAAATTATAAAGATATTTTTGTCTCTAATTTTTTTACTCCTTTGGAGTTTAAATATGTTAAGAGAATTTTGGCAAATATTGATTTAGATTTTGATATAATATTTTCTGATGATGATTATGAGAGAAAGTTTTTGATTTTTTATAGAGATAATTATTCTTTAAGTGAGTATTTAGAAACTTTAAGATTTAAAGATATTTCTGGTATTGAACATAGAAATATCTTAGGAAGTATTACACACTTGGGGATAAATCGTGAAAAAGTAGGAGAAATTATAAAAGTTAACGACTATTGGTATATTTACTGTTTAAAACCAATAGGAACCTTTTTGTTTTCTAATGGCTTAAGATTTGCAGGACAAGATTTAAAATTAGAGATTTTAAATGTGAATTTTATTCCTTCAAATTTTAGAAAATTTGAAGATGAAAGAATAATTGTTTCTAGTTTAAGATTAGATTGTTTTGTAAAAGAACTTGCAAGAACTTCAAGAGAAATTGCTCAAAAATTTATAAAGTCTGGAAATGTTAATTTGAATTACGATGAATGTAAAGACTTTGATAAGAAGATAAATGAGAATGATATTATTTCTATCAGAAAAGAAGGTAAGTTTAAAGTTGATAGTCTTGGTGGTTTAACAAAAAAGAATAAATATGTGGTCAACATTAAGAGGTATTCTATATGATTTATGCAATTTTAGTTATTGGTCTAGTTTTAGATCAGTTTACAAAATACATTACAATAACAAAATTAAAAGGTGTAGATTCAGTAGTAATAATTAAGGATTGGTTAGAATTTACTTATGTAGAGAATACTGGAGTAGCTTTTGGTAGTTTTAGAGGATATAAATTCTTATTTATTATAATTTCTTTAGTAGCATTTTTTGGAATTTTACTTTATATTTATAAAAATAAGGATAAAATCTCAAAAGTAGAGCAAATATTATATACTTTAATAGCTTGTGGTGCATTAGGAAATTGTATTGATAGAATTAGATATTCATTTGTTGTAGATTTTATACACACAAAATTCGGTGGACTATATGATTTTCCAGTTTTTAATTTTGCAGATATTTATATATGTGTAGCTTGTTTTCTACTAATAGTAGTTTCGTTTACTAAGAAGGAGAACTAAAAATGTCAAATTATACTGCTTGGAACGAATATTTAAAAGATGAATTTAATAAAGATTATTTCATTAGAATGAAAAAATTTTTAGATGAAGAATATAAACATAAAACTATTTTTCCACCTAATGAAGCTGTTTTTAAAATTTTTGATAAAATAGCACCTAAAGATGTTAAAGTTATTATTTTAGGACAAGATCCATATCATGGTGTAAATCAAGCAAATGGAATGAGTTTTTCTGTAAATAAAGGAGAAAAAATTCCACCTTCACTTAGGAATATTTACATTGAATTAAATTCAGATTTAGGTATTATTCCAGCAAAGCATGGAGATTTAACTGCTTGGGTAGAACAAGGCGTTTTTCTTTTAAATGCTACACTCACTGTAGAACAAGCAAAGCCTAATTCTCATAAGGATATTGGTTGGCAAATTTTTACCGATAGAGTTATTGAGATAATTTCAAATTTTGATTATCCAAAAGTTTTTATATTATGGGGAAGTTTTGCTATATCAAAAAGCAGTTTAATAAAAAGTAATGAAAATAACTTTATTATTACAAGTCCGCATCCGTCTCCTTTTTCTGCTCATCGAGGATTTTTTGGAAGTAAGCCATTTTCTAAAGCGAATAATTTTTTGATTAGTAGAGGAGTTAAACCAATAGATTGGAGAGTGTAGTTTTTGACAGAATTGAATTATATTTGTGATAAGAAAGTCAGATGTGATATTTTTTTATCGGAAAAAATTTCTAATTTATCTAGAACTTCAATTCAAAAATTGATAAAAGAGAAATTTGTTTTTGTAAATGGAAAGAATATAAAGCCTAATATTATTTTGGATATAGGGGATGAAATTTCAGTCTCAATTCCTGAAAAAAAAGAAATTAAATTAGTTGCTGAAGAAATAGACTTGGATATTGTATATGAAGATGATTATATTATAATTATAAATAAGCCTAGAAATATGGTTGTGCATCCTGCTGTAGGAAATGAAGATCATACTTTAGTAAATGCACTTTTAAACCATTGTAAATTATCAATGATCAACTCCGAAAGACCCGGGATTGTTCACAGACTTGATAAAGATACAACAGGCCTTATTATTTGTGCAAAGGATGATGAAACACATTTAAAATTAGTTGATATGTTTTCTAAAAGAGATATAAGTAAAAAATATTTAGCAATTTGTAATGGAAGTTTTTCGAAAGAATCTGGTTTCATAGATAAGCCTATTGGTAGGGATGAAAAAGACAGAAAAAAAATGAGTGTTAAAAGTAAGTCCGGAAAAGAAGCACTTACAGAATATAATATTTTAACTTCAAATTTAAAGTATTCATTAGTTGATGTAACTCTTCATACAGGTAGAACTCATCAAATAAGAGTTCATTTTAGTAGTCTAAATCATCCTATTGTAGGTGATGACACATATGGTAATAAAAACGAAAAGATAAAAGCTAATGGACAGATGTTACACTCATATTATCTTGAGTTTTCACATCCAATTACAAAGGAAAACTTAAGTTTTACTGTTTTACCGGATGAATATTTTTTTAGTATTTTAAATAAAACAGGATTGGAATTTAACAAGGAGTTATTATGCAAAGCGAAAGATTAATTTTTAGAAAATTCAGTTTAGATGATATAGATGATGTTTTTGAGTTTGGAAGTGATGATGAAACTTGTAAATTCGTTACTTGGGATAAACACAAAAATATTTTGGAAACTGAAAAAGTAATTACAGATTATTTTATGAAAAATAAATATTGTTTTGCAATAGTTGAAAAAATTTCAAATAAATGTATCGGTTCTTTTGAATTTAAAGCGGATATAAAAAACAATGCCTTATCTTTTGGATATGTTTTAAATAAAAAATTTTGGAACAAAGGTTATATGACGGAAACTTTAAATTTTATGCTTGGTTATGCTTTTAATACCTTAAAAGTTAATAGAGTAAGCGCAACACATATTAGAGAAAATTTAGCTTCAGGAAAAGTTATGGAAAAATGTGGACTTGAAATAGAGGGTATCTTTGAAGATGTAGAATTTTTAAAAGGAAGATATATAACCTTAGTATATAGAGCAATTTTAAGAAAAAATTATTTAAAAGGAGAAAAAGAATATGAAACAATTAGAAATGCCTAAAGTTGGTGAAAAAGTTTATATAATGAAAACAAATGTAGGAGATATTTATTTAAGATTATTTAATGAAATTGCTCCAAAAACTTGTGAAAATTTTATAACTTTAGCTAAAAAAGGATATTATAATGGAGTTACTTTCCACAGAGTAATAAAAGATTTTATGATTCAAGGTGGAGATCCAGAAGGAACAGGTATGGGAGGAGAAAGTATCTGGGGAAAAGAATTT
The DNA here is from genome assembly GCF_021300775.1 of Parvimonas micra. Taxonomy (GTDB): domain Bacteria; phylum Bacillota; class Clostridia; order Tissierellales; family Peptoniphilaceae; genus Parvimonas. The sequence continues at coordinate 646,244 of NZ_JAJTJP010000001.1, read as the reverse complement.
GAAGATGAATTTGATGGTGATTTTAGACATTACAGAGGTGCATTATCAATGGCAAATTCTGGTCCTAATACAAATGGTAGTCAATTTTTTATTGTACAAAATAGTAAAGTTTCTGATGACCATATTAATCACTTAAAAAATTCAGATAAAAAAATATATCCTGATGAAGTTGTTGATACTTACGAAAAACTTGGAGGAGCTTTCTGGTTAGATTTTAAACATTCAGTTTTTGGACAAGTGTTTAAAGGAATGGAAGTAGTTGATGAAATAGCAAATACTTATTGTTCAAAAGATGATAAACCAATAGAAGATAAGGTAATTTTATCAATTGAAGAAAAAGTATTTGAGGGTTAATCATGCATCAATATAAAGGCAAATTAATTTTACATACTGGGAGTATGTTCTCTGGAAAGACTTCAAGTTTGTGGAAGGACTTAAATAGATTTGAAATTGCAAAATATGAAACAGTTGTTTTCAAACCTAAATTTGATAATAGATATGCAGAAAAAGAGATAGTTACTCATGATAATAATAAAATGAGAGCAATTCCAGTTGAAAGTATTGATGATATAATTGAATATATGAAAACTAGTACAGCAAGTATAATAGGAATAGATGAAGTACAATTTATAAAAGGCGATATAAGCAAAATTGTTGAAACTTTAAATTTATTCTTAGAAAATGAGTTTACAGTTGTACTTGCTGGATTAGATATGGACTTTAAAGCAGATCCTTTTGAATTAGTAAAGGAATTAATGCCAAGAGCAGATTATCTATATAAACATCATGCTGTATGCGCTAATTGTGGAGTTGATGCATGGGTTAGTTACAGAAAAACTCATGACGATGAGAGAATAAAACTTGGAGCTGCTGAAAGCTATGAACCTCTGTGCAGAAAATGCTATTATGAAAAAGAAAAAATCAGAAAACAAATGGAAAATCAGTTAAGCATGTTAGAAGATGAATAAAAATACTTGATTTATTCGTTTAATTGTGTTATAGTATGAAGGTAGTAATTTTTTGCTACAATTTCCTATAGTAATGGAGGATTTAAAGGATATGAAAGGAACTGTAAAATGGTTCAATGCGGCTAAAGGATTTGGATTTATTTCAACTGAAAATGGAGAAGATGTATTCGTACATTTTTCAGCATTAGAAGAAACTGGTGAATTTAGAACTTTAGAAGAAGGACAAGCTGTCGAATTTGAAATAGTAGAAGGCGCTAAAGGTCCTCAAGCTTCTGGTGTTGTTAAGTTATAAGATTGTTTTTTTAATAAAAAATCTATTTCAGCATACAAGTATGTTGTGATATTAATATTAATCAAGAAGTAAAATCTCCTATTTAGGAGATTTTTTAAATTTATTTAAAAGGATATTTTATGAGTAAAAAATTATATGAGATGAGTTTAGAGGAATTGTGGGAAATTTTTCCAATATTTCTAGTTGAACATAATGATGAATGGAAAACTTGGTATAAAGATGAAAAAGCAAATATTTTATTATTAATTCCAAATGAAAAAATTTACAGAATTTCACATATAGGAAGTACATATATTCCTACAATATGGGCAAAGAATATTGTGGATATTCTTTTAGAGATTAAGAATAATGAAGATTTTCAATTTGTAAAGGATATATTATTAAAAAATAATTGGCTTTGTATGAGTGAAGATGAAAAGAGAATTTCTATGAATAAAGGATATACTGAAAAAGGATTTGCTAAAAAAGTATTTCATTTACATATAAGATTAGTCGGAGACAATGATGAATTGTATTTTAGAGATTATTTATTTGAGAATTCTGAAATTGCAAAAGAGTATGAAAAACTTAAATTATCTCTATGGGAAAAATTTGAACATAATCGAGATGCTTATACAGAATCAAAAGGAGAATTCATTAAAAAATATACTGAAATTGCGAAGAAAAAATACGGGAAAATATATTAATTTTTCAATTGATTTCTTTAAAGTTTTAGTATATAATTTTTATATGAAATTGATATTAAGGAGATTTTATGGCTAAAATATTGAGATGTATTGACGAACATAATTCAATGAGATTTTTCTTTGCTTTTACTGATGATTTAGTTGAAGACTTTGAAAAATTACAAAATAGTTCTGTTAGTGCAAATATTGAAATGGGAAAAGTTTTAACGATGAATACGTTACTTTATTCCGACTTGAAAAATTATACTGATTCTATTGACTTGAAGTTAAAGACAAATGGAGAATGCGGTCTTATAATTTCAAAATTATATAATAACTCATTTATAACAGGATATTTAGAAAATAAAAATATAAGTAAATACGATAAAATATATGAAAAGGGAAAATCTTCAAAAGATTTTATAGGGGATAACGGAATACTTGTTTTAATTAAAGATTTAGGTCTTAAAGCACCATATATTGGACAAACAAGTATAATTTCTTCTGATATTAGTGAAAATTTTAGTAATTATTTCAGTGCTTCAAACCAAACTGTAACATCAATTGATTTACAGGTAAAAAAAGTTGAAGATAAGTATTTTTCATTTGGTTTTATGATGGAACTTTTACCTAATTATACAGAAAAAGATTTATCTCAATTTAAAATATATTCAGATATGTTTAAAGTTGAATTAGAAAATTATTTATCTTCAAATACTGATGATATGAGTTTTTATGAGTATATCTGTTCTATTTTAAAAATATTTAATATTAGAATTATTGAAGAAAAAATTATTCATTATAAATGTAATTGTAGTAATGAAAAGATTGATAATATGTTATTAGGGTTAGGTAAGAAAGAGCTTAATGATATAATAGAAGAAGGTAAAGAAATTGAAATTTCTTGTAATTTCTGTGATAAGAAGTACAAGAGAAGTGTTGAACATATTAAAAATTTATTAAATAAACTGTAGGAACAAACAATGAAAAAAATTAATTTATTAGATAACAGGATCTATAGAAATTTAATATTGCTTTCACTTCCAATAATGACAACTTCTTTTATTCAGATGTCTTATAGTTTGATGGATACATTTTGGGTTGGAAAGCTTGGAACAGAAGCTATTGCAGGTGTTGGAATAGTTTCGTTTATTATGTGGTTTGCTAATTCATTAGTCCTAGTTTCAAAAACAGGTATTGAAATAGGTGTAGCATATAGTATAGGTTCAAGAGATGATAAACAATTTAGAAAATATATTGATACATCAGTTGTAATTAATCTATTTATGTCAATAACTTTTGGGATATTATTATATATTTTCGGAGTTGATATAATTAGATTTTTTAATATAAAAAGTGAAACGGTAAATTCTCTAGCGAGTAGTTATTTAAATATTGTAATATTGGGACTGCCTTTTACATTTTTAAATCCATTATTTTCTGGAGTGTTTAATGGTTCAGGAAATAGTAAAGTGCCTTTTATAGCAAACTCAGCAGGGCTTATTATAAATATAGTATTAGATCCAATATTAATTTATGGATATTTTGGATTACCAAAATACGGTGTAAGTGGAGCTGCTATTGCAACAACTCTATCTCAAATGATAGTTACAATAATTTTTATAGTATTTTCTTTTTTTGATGGTAAGATAGTAAAAGGCTTTAATTTAGTTAAGAATTTTAGTAAAGCAATATTTAAAGAGGTTATAAGACTTGGGGTACCAACTGCTTTTAAATCTTGTATATTTGCTTTCATTTCTACTATATTACTTAGAATTATTGCAAACTGGGGAGAAAATGCTGTTGCAGCAGAAAATGTAGCTGTACAAATTGAAGCAATAAATTGGATGACAGTTGAAGGATTTTCCATTGCCTTATGTGCTTTAATCGCTCAAAATTATGGGGCAAAAAATTTTGAAAATATTCAATCTGGTTATAAAAAAGGACTTAAAATAATTTTATGGATTGGAGTTTTTTGTTCAGTCTTTTTATTTGTTTCTTCAGATTTTATAATTAGATTATTTATTAAAGACGATTTAGAAACAATTAGAATGGGAGTTAGCTATTTAAAAGTTTTAGCTTTTTCAGAAATATTCTTAGCTCTTGAAATAGGACTTTCTGGTATGTTTAATGGACTAAAAAACACGAAAACACCTACTATAATAAGTACTTTTTCAAATGCTCTGAGAATTCCGCTAGCTTATTTAGTTTTATATTTAAAATTAGATATAACATATATATGGGTTGTAATATCTTTTTGTACATTCGTAAAGGGATTTTTAAATTATGTTTTCTTCAAAAAATTTATAAGGGAAAACTTTGATTTTAAACTTTGATGTATTGAAAAAAAATAAAAGATATGATAGAATATTTATACTATAGATTTAGAAAATTTTTGATTGAAAGTAGTAAATATATTCAAATTTTTAGAGAGTTATTGTTTGGTGGAAAATAATATTTTGAAGTATTGAACTTGTTCATAAAATGCAAATGCCGTTGATTACGTTATAATCATAGAGTGAGTTTAATACTAATTAGAGTGGTACCACGGAAATTTCAACTTTCGTCTCTTTGTGAGGCGGAAGTTTTTTTATGGAATGGAGGAATGTTATGAAAAATTATGATCCAAAAAATATCGAAAAAAAATGGCAAGATATTTGGGATGAAAAGAAGCCTTTTAAATGTGAAATTAATGATAAAGAGAAATTTTATCCTTTAATTGAATTTCCATATCCTTCTGGTCAAGGACTTCATGTAGGACATCCAAGACCATATACTGCAATGGATGTTGTAAGTAGAAAAAGAAGACTTGAAGGACAAAATGTATTGTTTACAATGGGTTGGGATGCTTTTGGCTTGCCTACTGAAAATTATGCGATGAAAAATAAAATTCATCCAGAAGTTGTAACAAAAAATAATATTGCTAACTTTAAAAAACAATTAAAGAGTATTGGATTTTCTTTTGATTGGGATAGAGAAATAAACACAACAGATCCAGAGTATTACAAATGGACTCAATGGATTTTTATGAAGATGTTTGAAAAAGGGCTAGCATACAAAATGGAAATGCCAATAAACTTCTGTCCTTCTTGTAAAGTTGGTTTATCAAATGAAGAAGTTGTTGGTGGATGTTGTGAAAGATGTGGTAGTGAAGTTATTCATAAAGTTAAAAACCAATGGATGCTTAAAATAACTGAATATGCTGATAGACTTATTGATGATCTTGAGGAAGTTGATTTTATTGATAGAGTTAAGACACAACAAATCAATTGGATTGGTAGAAGTTATGGTATGGAAATTAAATTCCCAATAAAAGATGTTGATGATTCTATTTTAGTATATACTACAAGACCAGATACAATTTTTGGTGCTACTTATATGGTTATATCATGTGAGCATCCATTACTTAAAAAATATGAAGATAGAATAAAAAATAAGGAAGAAATAGAAAACTACATTTTAGAAGTTCAAAAGAAATCAGAATTTGAAAGAACTGAAATGAATAAAGATAAGACAGGAGTTAAGATTGACGGAATAACTGCAATTAATCCTTGTACAAAAAAAGAAATACCTGTGTTTATTTCTGATTATGTTCTAATGACTTATGGTAGTGGAGCAATTATGGCAGTACCTGCTCATGATACTAGAGATTTTGATTTTGCCAAGAAATTTGGATTAGAAATAATTGAAGTTGTTAGTGGTGGAGAAAATGTTCAAGAAAAAGCATATACTGATACTGATAGTGGCATTATGGTTAATTCAGATTTTCTAAATGGGCTTTCAGTTAAAGAAGCAAAAGAAAAGATTTTTGAATATCTATCAAAACTTGGTATTGGAAATAAAAAGACGAACTTTAAACTTCGTGATTGGGTATTCTCTAGACAAAGATATTGGGGAGAACCTATACCTCTAGTAAATTGTGAAAAATGTGGTTGGGTTGCAATTCCTGAAGAAGAACTTCCTTTAAGACTTCCTGAACTGGAATCATTTGAACCTACAGAAACAGGAGAATCTCCACTTTCAAAAATTGATGAATTCGTAAATTGTACTTGTCCTAAATGTGGAGGAAAGGCAAAGAGAGAAACTGATACAATGCCACAATGGGCAGGGTCATCATGGTATTATTTAAGATATATGGATCCACATAATAAAGAAAATCTTGTTGGAAAGGATGCTTTAAAATATTTCAATCAAGTTGACTGGTATAATGGTGGTATGGAACATACTACATTGCACTTGTTGTATTCAAGATTTTGGCATAAATTCCTTTATGATATAGGTGTAGTAAATACTAAAGAACCATATTTAAAGAGAACATCACATGGAATGATTCTTGGAGAAAATGGAGAAAAAATGTCTAAATCAAGAGGGAATGTTGTAAATCCTGATGAAATGATTGAAAAATATGGGGCAGATGCGTTGAGATGTTATGAAATGTTCTTAGGAGATTTTGAAAGAAGTGCGTCTTGGTCTGACGGTGGAATTAACGGTTGTAGAAAATTTTTAGATAGAGTTTGGAAATTACAAGAAATTACAAATTCATCCGAAGAAATGTCCAAATCTTTAGAAAAATCAATTCATAAGACAATTAAAAAAGTTTCAGAAGATTTTGAATCATTAAAATTCAATACTGCAATAGCAGCTCTTATGACTTTGATTAATGAATTTTATTCAGCAAAAGAAATTTCTAGAGAAGATTTAAGAGTATTCTTAATTTTATTAAATCCTGTTTCTCCACATATAACAGAAGAAATATGGCAAGAAATGAATTTTGGAGGATATATCTTTGAACAAACTTGGCCAAAATATGATGAAGCAAAAACAATAGATGACGAAGTTGAAATGCCAATTCAAATTAATGGTAAAGTTAGAGCTACTTTGATGATTCCAAAAGATGCTAAATTTGAAGATTTTAAAGAAGAACTATATAATAATGAAAGTGTTAAAAAGTTTGTAGAAGGAAAAACTATCGTAAAAGAAATTTTTGTTCCTGGTAAAATTTGTAATATAGTTGTTAAATAGAATTTTAAATTAAAAAATAAAACAAAAAAGCAGGTCATATTGACTTGCTTTTTTGTATATTTTTTTATTTTATGGTAAAATAATAAATATAACTTAGTAAATGTGAGGTAATTTATGGATGATAAAGTTGCATTAGTAATTGAAGGTGGAGCGATGAGAGGAGCTTTTTTAAAAGGAGTCCTAGATTGCTTTAAAGAAAATAAAATTAAATTTCCTTATATTGTTGGTGTATCTGCAGGAGCAATTACAGGATTTGAATTCCTTACTGGAATAGAATTCGATGTAAATAAATTGTTTAATGAATTTTTAAAAAATATGGAAATATTAAAAAATTCTTCAGAACCTATTGATTTAGTATCAATGGTTAATAGAATTTTTGATTTTCCTGAATTTGACAAAAATTTAGAAGGTGAATTCGAAGCGGGAGTAACTTCTTTGATTGATGGTAGTTATAAATTCTTTTCATCAAAAGACGCAAAAAATACTTCTGATATGGTTGATAAAATAATAGCTTCATCTTCTCTACCAGATATGGCAAAATATGTTATAATTGATGGCATTCCATATTTTGATGGTGGAATGTATAATACAAATCCTCTTGAAAGAGCGATAGAAAAAGGCTATGAAAAATTTATAATCTTACTAGCAAAAAATAGAGGATATAGAAGAGTAAAATCAGAAGTTAGTGATAGAGTAAGACTTGCTTATAAAAATTATCCAAAGTTCATAGAGGCTATGGAAAATGAAAAATATAAATATAATGAAACAATGGATTTAGTTGATAAGTTAGAAGGGGACAATAAAGCACTGGTATTTGCACCTGTAAATCCTTTAAAATTTAAGTCTTTTACAACTAATATGCAAGATGTTATTGATTTATATAAGGAAGGATATTTACTTGCAAGTCAAAGTATAGATAAAGTTAAAAATTTTGTTTAGGAGTTAGAATGATTTACGGTTTATCTGATTTACATTTAGATTATACTGGAGATAAGTCTATGGAAGTTTTCGGCTCAGCATGGGAAAATTATGAACAGAGAATGTTTGAGGCTTGGAAAGATATTGTAAAAGAAGATGATTATATTGTTGTTCCAGGAGATATATCTTGGGCTTTAAGAATTGATGAAGCATATAATGATTTAAAGAGAATTGAAAGTCTTCCGGGAAAGAAAATTTTTTTAAAGGGCAATCACGATTTATGGTGGAGTAGTTTAACTAAAATAAAAGAACTCAATTTAAAAAATATGTTTTTTTTACAAAATAATAGTATTGAAACGGAAGACTATGTTTTTATTGGGACGAGAGGTTGGCTTTCTCCAAAGTCTTCTGAATTTTCTGAAGATACTGATAGAAAGATTTATAACAGAGAACTTACAAGATTAAAACTTAGTTTGGATTCTGTTAAAAATAAAGAAAAAGATATTATTTGCCTTTTTCATTATCCGCCAGTTGAAAAAGATAGAACTTTAAATGATTTTGGATTATTTTTAAAGAAACATAATATAAAAGTTGCAGTATATGGCCATCTTCATGCATATTCTTTAAATAATGTGGTTGATGAAGTTGTTGAAGGAATTGAATTTCACTGTATTTCTGCGGATTACTTGCAATTTATCCCAAGACTTATTAGGAGATAAAATGGAAAAAGAATTAGAAGTTAAAATTTTAAATATTGATGTTGAAGATATAAAAAATAAGTTGAAAGATTTAGGAGCGAAATTTCTTGGCTATGAAAATCAAGAAAATATTAGATTATCTTCTTCAAAGTTTGAATATATTCCAAAGGGAAGTTTTTTAAGAATTAGAAAATTTTTAGATGATAGTGGAAAAGAAATTAATTCAGAATTAACTTATAAGGAACATAAGAAAAATGAATTTTTGAAAGAGTTTAATGAATATAATGTTTCTTTAGAAAATAGTGAAGAAATGTTGAAAATAATGTCTCTTATAGGATATGATAAACTTGATATAGAGAAAAAATTTAGGACATCATATAAGTTAAAAAATGCTCATATAGATATTGATATTTGGGATAAAGAAGTATATCCTGATCCTTATATAGAAATTGAGGTATCGAATTACGAAGATTTGTGTGAAGTTTTGAAATTACTTAATATAAGCGAAGACAAGATTTGTTTAAAATCATTGCCTGAGCTTAAAGAAGAATTAGAGAGTAGAGGTTAGTATGAAAGAGTTATTAGGAATTTTAGTTGCAAAAAGATTGTCAGTTATTGCAGTATTACTTGCGATATTTGTTGGAATGCTTGTAACATATTTACTTGGTAGATTTAAAAATAGATTTATAAAATTTATTCCAGCATTTGTTTTAATTATAGTTGGTACTGTTTTTTTAGCAGATGGATGGACAAATATTTTAACATCTAGGGGTATCAATTCGTTATACTATGCAATGATTATTGGAACAAGTGGAGTTGTTTCACTATTTTATGCCTTATTACTTATGAATTTTAAAAGAAAGTAGGTGTTTATATGGGAAATATTGCTGCTTTTTTTGATATAGATGGGACTATAGCAAGAGAATCACTAATGATTGAACATTTTAAAAGACTTATTAAATACGAAATATTGGATGAGAGTGTTTGGGTAAATGACGTAAAACAATTATATATGGAATATGTTAATAGATATGGAGCATATGATGCATATATTGAAGCTCTTTCTGAAAAATATAGAAGTGATTTAAAAGGCTTTGATATAAACTATAATAAGTTCATAGCAGAACAATCAATAAAAAAAGTTTTTGAAAGAGTCTATGTTTTTTCTAGAAATCAGCTAGAATTTCATAAAGCTAATGGCCATTTAATATTTTTTGTTTCAGGAAGTCCAGACTTTTTAGTTGAAGAGATGGCAAAGAAATATGATGTTACAGAATATAGAGCGACAAAATATTTGTATGATAATAATGGAAAATTTACTGGTGAGATAGATCCTATGTGGCATAGTGAAGGTAAAGATAAAGTATGTAATGAGTTAATTGAAAAATATAATATAGATACTGAAAAATCATATGCATATGGAGATACTACCGGAGATTTATCAATGCTTAGAAGATTTGGTAATGCATATACTATTAATCCATCAAAAAGACTATTAGAAAAAATAAGATGTGATGAAGAGCTTTCAGAAAAAGTTAATATAATAGTTGAAAGAAAAGATGTAATATATAAATTAAAAGCAGATGTAATAACTCTTTAATTTTATAAATGTTTGAAATAAAAAAGTAGCTAATTTTTTAGCTACTTTTTATTTTATTATTAATTATTTACCAATTTTTTCTCCGAATGCTACACATTCATCTTCATCTTCTGGTGTTGGACAATCATATACGCAAAGTGGTTCAGCTACTAATACAGCTCCAACTCCTTCACATCTAACTTTCCAGTCTTTCATCCATTTTTGTCCTTCGTTCCATTCATATGAACCGAATAAAGCAATTTTTCTTCCGTTAAGTTCTTCTTCAACTTCTTCAAACATTGGTTCAAAGCTTGTTTCTTCAAGAACTTCATCTCCCATTGCTGGACAACCAAAAGCGATTAAATCATAATCGTTTAACATATCAGCGCCAAAATCATCAGAGAAGATTACTTCTACTTCAGAACCTACATTTTCAATACCTTCTGCGATACAATCAGCCATTTTTTCTGTATTTCCTGTACCTGACCAATATACAACTGCTACTTTCATTTAAAAGTCCTCCTTAAATTTTAACTAACAAAGTAAAAATTTATTGTATTAATATGTAATACAATATTAAATTATAATTAAACCTAAAAACTAAATAAGTTTAAGTTATAATTTTTACAAGATAATAATAACAATATTATAAAAATTTGTCAACTATTTAAAATTTATTTTAAAAAAAATATATAAAAATACATTATTATTAAATAAGATATATTTATTACTATTAAAAACTAGTGATAATTACTTAATTTTAAAAATTTTTTTAAAAAAATGTTTTAAAACTTGACATAGGGGAATAATAATAATATAATATTGTTAGCAGTCTAATAGATTGAGTGCTAAAAAAGAGGTGATAAAATGCTTGATGATAGAAAATTGAAAATTTTATATGCCATAATAGATAGTTATATTAGCACATCTGAACCGATTGGCTCTAGAACAATCTCAAAACAATATGATATGGGAGTTAGTTCAGCAACGGTTAGAAATGAGATGAGTGATTTAGAAGAATTAGGTTTTCTAAATAAAGCTTATTCATCTTCTGGGAGAATTCCATCAGACAAGGCATATAGACATTATGTTAATTATCTATTGTCCTCTCATTTTGATGAGATTTCTAAAAACACTTATGGAGTTGACATTTTATCAAGACATATTAAAGAGAAAAGTAAAATTTTCAAAGAGTCTGCAAAGATAATTTCTGAAGTAACAGAATGTATTACTGCTACAATGATTACAGATTATATGGATTGTTCTGTTAAGAGTATTGATGTTATAAAAATAAGCGGAAATTCTTATGTACTAGTTTTTGTTTTTGATAATGGTAAGGTAATTAATACAGTATTTGATTCAAAAACTGAACTTAGCGATGAACTTTTACAAGATTTGATATTTTACTTAAAAAAATATTTAATTAATGTAAAAGTAACTGATTTAAATGATAGATTAGAGTATTTGAAATTAACTTTTGTATCAAAGATTCCATTTATAACAGATATTACGAATTTGATAGGAAATGAAATTTCAAAAACTGAAAAATCTAACATAGAACTTGAAGGTATTTCAAATATATTTAATTTTCCAGAATATAGAGACTTAAATAAGGCTAAGGAATTAATTCATTTCTTAGAGAATAAAAATGAGTTAGAAGATTTGTTTTTAAGTTATAATGGAGATGAAATATATGTAAGTATAGGACGTGAAAATAATAAAGACTTTTTAAATGAAAATACAATTGTTGCAACGTCATATGATCTTGGAGATGGTAGCAAAGGTAAGATTGCGGTAATAGGTCCTACTAGAATGGATTATGAAAAGATAATATCTACTTTAATAAGTTTAAATGATAGATTTAGAGATATTTTAAAATGACGGGAGGCAAAATAGTTGAAAGAAGAAAATAAAGAATTAGAAAAAGAAATTAAAGAAGAGACTACTGAAGAAGTAGAAAAAAAAGAATCCGATCAAAACTCTTCTGAAGAAGTTGAAAATAAAGTTAATTCTGAAATTGAAGAATTAAAAAATCAACTTTTAAGACTTCAAGCTGATTTTGTAAATTATAAAAACAGAACAGAAAGAGAAAAATCAAATTCTATTATACTTGCAAATGAAGGATTGATTTTAAAGCTATTACCAGTATTAGATAATTTTAATAGAGCTTTTGCTCATGTGAATTTAGAAGATGATGCTGTTAAAGGCTTTGTAATGATTAAAGATCAATTTGAATCAATTTTAAAATCCGAAATGGTTGAGGAAATTGAAAGTGATGGAGCTACTTTTGATCCGAATTTACATAATGCAGTTATGACTGAAAGTAAAGAAGGAGTAGAAAGTGGTATAGTAATAGAAACTTTTGAAAAAGGATATAAAATTAAAGATAAAGTAATTAGACCAAGTATGGTTAAAGTTAGTGAATAATTAGGAGGGAAAAAATTATGTCAAAAATTATAGGTATTGATTTAGGTACAACAAACTCAGCAGTAGCTGTTATGGAAGGTGGAGAACCAACAATTATAGCAAACGTAGAAGGAAATAGAACAACTCCTTCAGTAGTTGCTTTTACAAAAAATGGAGAAAGATTAGTTGGAGAAACAGCTAAAAGACAAGCAATAACAAATGCAGCAAGAACAATAACATCAATTAAAAGAGAAATGGGAACAGATTACAAAGTAAAAATAGATGATAAAGAATATAGCCCAGAAGAAATTTCAGCAATGATTTTACAAAAAATTAAATCAGATGTTGAAAGTTATTTAGGAGAAACTGTCTCAGAAGCTGTAATAACAGTTCCTGCTTACTTTACAGATAGCCAAAGACAAGCTACAAAAGACGCTGGAAAGATTGCTGGTTTAGATGTTAAGAGAATTATTAACGAACCAACTGCAGCAGCTCTTGCTTATGGAATGGACAAAGACACTGAACAACATAAAATAATGGTATTCGACCTTGGTGGTGGTACATTTGACGTTTCTATATTAGAAATTGGAGATGGAGTTTTCGAAGTATTATCTACAAGAGGAAATAATAGACTTGGTGGAGATGATTTCGACGAAGTTTTAATGAATTACATGATTTCTGAATTTAAGAAAGAAAATGGAATTGATTTAAGTAAAGACGTAACAGCAATGCAAAGATTGAAAGATGCTGCTGAAAAAGCTAAGAAAGAACTTTCAACTACAATGACTACAAATGTAAACTTACCATTTATCACTGCAGTTGATGGAGCACCAGTTCACTTAAATATGGATATTAAGAGAGCAAAATTTGAAGAATTAGCTTCAGACTTAGTTGATAAAACATTAGTTCCAGTTAGAGAAGCTTTAAATGATGCTGGTCTTACTGCATCAGAAATTGATAAAGTTCTTTTAGTTGGTGGTTCAACAAGAATTCCAGCTGTACAAGAAGCAGTTAAGAAATTAATCGGTAAGGAACCTCAAAAGGATATTAACCCTGATGAATGTGTTGCTATCGGAGCTGCAATTCAAGGTGGTGTTTTAACTGGAGAAGTTAAAGATTTATTATTATTAGATGTTACTCCATTATCATTAGGTATTGAAACTATGGGTGGAGTTATGACAAGATTAATCGAAAGAAATACAACTATTCCTGCTAAGAAGAGCCAAATTTTCTCAACAGCAGCAGATGGTCAAACAGCAGTAGATATCCATGTTTTACAAGGTGAAAGAGAATTCGCTCACGATAATACAACATTAGGAAGATTCCAATTAACAGGTATTCCTGCTGCTCCAAGAGGAGTTCCTCAAATCGAAGTTACTTTTGATATAGATGCTAACGGAATTGTAAATGTTCATGCTAAAGATTTAGGATCAGGAAATGAACAAAAAATTACAATTACTGCTTCAACAAAATTATCTGAAGAAGAAATTAATAAGAAAGTAAGAGAAGCAGAACAATTTGCTCAAGAAGATAAAAAGAAAAAAGAAGCTGTAGAAATTAAGAACAATGCTGAATCATTAGTTTACCAAACAGAAAAAACTTTAAAAGATTTAGAAGGTAAATTATCTGAAGATGAAAAATCTGCAGTTAATACTAAATTAGAAGAATTAAAAACAGCTTTAACAACTGATAATACAGAAGATATTAAAGCAAAAAATGATGCTTTAACTCAAGAATTCTATAAACTTTCAGAAAAATTATATCAAAATGCTAATCCACAAGGACAAGGAGCAGAACAAAAGAAAGATGATGTAGTTGACGCTGATTATGAAGTAGTTGACGAAGACGAAAATAAATAGAAAAAATTCTAAAAGGTAGTAATTAAATTGCTACCTTTTTTTATATTATAATTGAAAAAATTTCTAATTATTGTTATAATAAATTTGTTAAGTTTATTTTATAACTAATATATTTAAGTGAGGGAATGATATGGAAATTAAGAATTTATGTATTAATACTATGAGAACATTAAGTGCTGATGCTATTCAAAAAGCAAAGTCAGGACATCCTGGACTTCCGCTAGGAGCATCACCTATGGCATTTACTTTATTTAATGATTGTATGAAGATTTCTCCCAAAAATCCAAATTGGTTTGATAGAGATAGATTTATTTTATCAGCAGGACATGGTTCTATGCTCTTATATTCATTACTTCATTTATTTGACTACGGTGTTAGCATTGATGATATAAAGAATTTTAGACAAATTGACAGTTTAACACCAGGACATCCTGAATATGGACATACTGCAGGAATAGATGCAACTACTGGTCCACTTGGACAAGGTATTTCTATGGCTGTTGGTATGGCATTAGCTGAAAGTCATTTAGCTTCTATTTTTAATACTGATGATTGTAAGCTTGTAGATCATTATACATACTCAATAGTTGGTGATGGATGTCTAATGGAAGGTATCAGCAATGAAGCATCTTCATTAGCAGGTACATTAAAATTAGGAAAACTTATAGTTTTATACGATAGCAATAATATAACTATTGAAGGAGATACTTCAACTGCTTTTGGCGAAAATGTAAGAGCAAGATATGAAGCTCTTGGTTGGGAAACTTATTTTGTTGCTGATGGAAATAATATAAATGAAATTAAAGAAGCAATTGAAAGAGCGAAGTTAACTGATAAACCTTCATTAATTGAAATAAAGACAAAAATTGGATATGGTTCTACAAAAGAAGGAAGCGCATCTGCACATGGTGAACCATTAGGAGAAGACAATATTCCAACATTTAAAAAGAATATTGGTTGGGAATATGAAGAAAGTTTTTATGTTCCTGAAGAAGTTAAAAAATACATGAAAGAAGTTGTTGATAGAAAGAATACTTCAGTTGATGAATGGGAAAAATTATTAGAAGAATATAAGGTAAAATATCCTGAAAAATATGATTTATTCCAAAAATTTATTAAAGATGAGATTGATGTAGAAATTTTAAATAATCCATCAATTGTTGAATTTGAAAAAGATATGGCTTCAAGAGAATCTAGTGGTATTGTTCTTAATAGATTTTCTAAATTACTTCCAAATCTTTTTGGTGGTTCAGCTGATTTAGGACCTTCAAACAAATCTACAATGAGTGAATATGAATTTTATTCACCAGAAAATAGAAGTGGAAAGAACATTCATTTTGGAGTAAGAGAACATGCAATGGCTGCTATTTGTAATGGTATTTCATTACATGGAGGTCTTTTACCATATTGTGCGACATTCTTTGTATTTAGTGACTATTTAAAACCTGCTGTAAGACTTTCTGCACTTATGAATCAAGGAGTTATATATGTTTTAACTCACGATAGCATTGGAGTTGGGGAAGACGGACCTACACATGAACCTATTGAACATTTAGCAATGTTTAGATCAACACCAAATGTTTCAATGTATAGACCTTGTGATGCAAAAGAAACAGCTTATGCTTGGATTTCTGCATTAAAGAATAGAAAAACACCAAGCTGTCTAGCGCTAACAAGACAAAAATTAACTAATTTAGAAGAAACTTCATCTGAAGCTTTAAAAGGTGGATATGTACTAAAAGACTTTGGAAAAGATTTTGAAATGATTATAATGGCATCAGGTTCAGAAGTTGGATTGGCTTACAAAGTTTGTGAAAAACTTTTAGAAGAAAACATTTCAACAAGACTTGTATCAATGCCATGTATGGAAGAATTTGAAAAACAAAGTAAAGAATATAAAGAAAAAGTATTACCAAATAACATCAGAAAGAGAGTTAGCATTGAAGCACTATCAACATTTGGTTGGGGCAAATATGTTGGCTTAGATGGAATTTCAATAGGTCTGGATACATTTGGAGCATCAGCTCCTGCAAATCTATTATTTGAAAAATTTGGATTTACAGTTGATGCAGTTTATGACAAAATCAAAAAAGAACTATTCTAATTAATAAAAATTTGTAAAGAATAGCGAAGGAAACTTCGCTATTTTTTGTTATTAATTTTTATGAAAATATTTTCATTAAATTGCTGAATATATTAGTTTAATTTGTTATAATCATCTTAAGTTGTAACTTGTTAAGATTACTAGGAGGATAACAATGAGATACTTATTTTTTTATGGTTTAATGGTTTTAATTTTGACTAGATATGTATATATAGGACTTATGTTCTATAAGATTAGAAATAAAGAGTATGTTTCTGAAGTATATAATATTTTAATGAGAAATCCTAAAATGAAAAATCCTGAAAAGATTTTAAAGTTTTATGGATTATTTCATTTTGTTATTGCTGCTTTAGTAATTATACTCTTTTTTATTGTAGATTTGGTAGTTATAGGATTATTTGTATGGGTTTTGGGTTTGTTAGAAGACATCTTTTTCATCATAATATCAAAGAAATCTGAAAAAATAAAACATATAATAAGTGTAGTTTTTATTATTATAATATTACTTTTTGAAATAAAAAGTCTTGATGAATATGAAACTACAAAAAATATCTATAGCATTTCATACACAATAGTTATTGAAAACGGAGTAAGTGATTTTAAAGAACTAAAAGAAAAATCTATTCTTGAAGAAATTTTTAAGAGTGAAATAAAAAATATAACTAAAATGAAAGATAAAAAAATTGAATTATACGACCAAAAAGGAAAACTATTAATAAAATCCGACTTATACGAAGCAGAGGTTAAAATTTCAGCCACAAATGAATATAAAAAGCAGGATAATATAATAAAATACAAAGGAAAATATTATAAAATTTATGAACCTAAGAAATTTGATTAAAATATTAAAATTTAAAATTAAAATAAGATAATAATAAATTAATATAAAGAGAGGTGTTCGTTATGAAAATCGTTTTAAAATTTAAAACAGATAATAATTTCATACCTAAAGATTATCATCGTTTCTGTATTAAATTTTTTAAAACAGCAGTATCAAATTATTCTAATGGTGAATTTTTTGAAAAGTTTTTTGGGGATGATTATATCAAAAGTGATGAAAAAAAATATTCATGGGCAGTTAAATTTTTTAAACCCAAATTTTTTTCTAACAGAATTGAAGTTGGAGAAAATAATTTTGAGATTACTTTTAAATCTCCAAAAACAGATGTTGGAATTATCTTTTTCAATTCGTTTTTAGAATATAAAGACAAGGAATTTAAAATTTCTGAAAATAATTTTATAGTTTTAACAGATGCTAAAATTGTCAATGAAAAAAATATTGTGAGAAATTGTGCAAGATTTAAATTTTGTTCTCCTCTTGTCATTCGTGAACATAATAGAGAAGATAATACAGACAGACATATAACTGTTGAAGATGAGGATTTCTTTGATAAATTTAAAGAAAATTTAAAAATCCATTTTCCAAGTTATTCAAACTCTATAGATAATATGAAGATTGATATTTCTGAAATGAAGAAGGCAGTTGTACTTTTTTATGGATTATATATAGATGTTAGTTTAGGAGTAATTGTAATTAAAGCAGATAATAGCTTATTAAATGAAATGCTGATTTCGTCTGTTGGAAGTAAAAATGCATCCGGTTTTGGACTATTACAGCATATAGAATCTTGGGAGATGATTTAATGATAGAAGAAAAAGGAATTTTTAACGGATATGATAGAAAATTAGATTTTTCCGATTGGAGATTTTCAGCTGCTGCAGTTGGAATTATAAGGTATCTAAGGTATCATAATCTCAATTATTCAACAGAATATAATGGAAGAAAAGATGTGCTTTTATATAATTTTGATGATATAGATATATCAAAAAATGAAGAAAAATATTATGAATTTGCAGAAGAATATTATGAAGATAAAATGCATCATAAAAGATTGGAAAATCTTTTAAATTCTGAAGATTTTGATGAGGAAAAAGTTAAAAATTTAAAAAGTTTTTGTAATACAATAATGAAGAGTATATTTAAAAATGATGAAATTTCTATAAAAAACAAGGATAATATTTTATTGAAAATATCTGATAATAAGCTTGAATTAATAAAAAAGACATTTGAAGGGGCAAAATCAATGTATTCAAAATTTTGTAATCCGAGTTGTATGGGAAAAGAGAAACAAAAAATATGTAGATTATTGGGATACTATGTTGATCAAGGTAGAAAGACAAAATCTTTATCATTTAATTGGGACTATAATACCTATGTATTTGAAGATTATTGCGAATTTGATTATATTCCATTTGCTTTCTCAAAAGGAGATAGTTCGTTTTTTATTA
Organism: Parvimonas micra; assembly: GCF_021300775.1. Taxonomy (GTDB): domain Bacteria; phylum Bacillota; class Clostridia; order Tissierellales; family Peptoniphilaceae; genus Parvimonas. The sequence goes on along the minus strand of NZ_JAJTJP010000001.1, from coordinate 627,444 downwards.
ATAATAATTTTTCAACCGATATGTTATTAAAATCAAATGATTATTTAACAGATAAAAATTTGGATTTAGATAAGAAAAATTCAGTTGGAATATTCGAAAACTTTAAGTTGAATTTATTTTTTACCACAAAAAATGTCTCAAGATTTTTAGATTATGAAGTTGAAATAATATCTAAAAATATGCAGATTAAAAATGGTAAAAAGGAAAATAAGGAATATTTTGAAACTATGTTTTTAAGAAATTCAGCTATTAAAATTTTTGAAAAAATTTCAGATATAAAAGATGATAATATTTTTAAAGCAATAAACTATCCTTGTAAATTGAGAACTGATGAATATGAACCAATTTTAGATGAAGTTATTGATTGTATCCTATATACTAAGTATTTGGATTATCTAATTGATAAGCTCCTTAGAGATGGCAGTAAGCCAAAAAATAAAGATAACAAAGAAAACAAAATAGATAACCATAGTTTTTTAATAAGTCAATTAATTAGAATAAACCAAAAAATATATGAAGGAGTTGATATTATGGTAAATAACAAAAAAGAAAAAGAGCAATTGGAAAAGGAAGAGAAACAAATGAATTTTAATTTGTTTAATGCCAGAGAAAGTGCAGAAAAAGTCGTTTTTAAATTAAAAGATACACCTAGAAAAATCGATGCATATAGGAATAAATTAATTTCCTGTTTGACTTTTAAAGATTATGAAAAGTTTTCAGTAACATTACTTCAACTTTCATCTTATAGCTCTGTAACATTTGATTTTGCATATTATTTGTTTAAAGATTTTGAAAAAAATAAAAATGTAGCATATACATTTGTAAATGCACTACGTGTTAAAGAAGATAATAATAGAAATGTAAATAATGAAAATAAGTAGGAGGATTTAAAAAATGGAAAATAAAGAAAAGAAAAATTTAGGATTAACACTTACTGTAGTATGTAATATTACATCAAATTATGGAGAAACTTTGGGGAATGCATCATCTGTACAAAAAGTTTTTAAAAATGGTAAAATTTATGCTACAAGAAGTAGAGAAAGTATGAAAAATGCAATTATGACTCAAAGTGGAATGTATGATGATTTAAAGGTTGTAGTTGATAAAAAAGTAACTCAAAAAGAAGTTACTGAAAAATTGAATGCATCAAATTGCAGAGCGCTTGAAGGCGGATATATGAATACTAATAATTTAACAGTTATAAGAAAAAGTTCATTTTATTTAACAGATGCGGTTGCATGTGATGAATTTGTTAATGAAACAAGATTTCACAATAATTTATGTTTAGCATCAACTTATGCCAGAGATAATGGAATAAATTTACAAGAAAAAGCCGGAGAATCTGGACTTATGCCATATCAATATGAGTTTGATAAATCATTAAAAAAATACAGTATAACATTTGATTTAGACAAAGTGGGTGTTGATGAAAATTTTGATGCAGAGGCAGAAGTTTCAGAAAAAATTGAAAGAGTAAATTTAATATTGGAAACAATAGAAAATTTATCATTAGTTGTTAAAGGAAATCTTGATAATTCTGAGCCTTTACTAATATTTGGAGGAATTGGAAGTTGTAAAACTCACTATTTTGATAATGTCGTGAATGTTACAAAAAGCACACTAAAAATAACTGATGAATTGATTGAAAGGCTAAAGAAAGAAGATTATAAAATAGCATTTATTGAAGGTGGAAACTTTGTAAATGAAAAGGAAATAAAAGAAAAGTTAAATCCTATAAGTGTTATTGAATTTTTTAAAAAGTTAAAAGGGGATGTAAAAAAATATTATGAAGGATAAACTTTTAAGGATAAAGTTACATCAAAATAAAGCAAATTATAAAAAAGAGGAAACTTCAGAAAATAAAATGACTTATCCACTTCCACCTTATTCAACCATAATCGGTGCAATTCATAATGCTTGTAACTATAAAGAATACAAAGATATGGATATAAGTATTCAAGGTAGATTTCAATCCTTAGGGAAAGAAATGTATAAGGATCAAGCATTTTTAAATAATGTTATGGATGATAGAGGAATTTTAGTTAAATTAAAAAATCCTGATACTTTTAATGAAGGATATAAAATTATTGCTAAAGCCTTAAAACCTAAGGGAAATAGTTTTAAGAATCGGACAACTATAGATATATATGATGAAGAAGAATTGAAAGAATACATCAGAATATGTAATCTAAGAGAATTTTATCAAAATAAGTCAGATGATTTTAAAATTTTTGAAAAAAGTATAAAAGATGAAATTTCTAAACTTAAAATGAGACAAAAACAATTTGATAAGAAATCAGAGGAATATAAAAATCTTTTGTCTGAAATTAATGATTTAAATTCAAAAATAAAGCTTGAAAAATTACAATTTGATGAAGAGAAAAATAGCAAATTTGCAATTCCGTATTCTTATTATGCTTCATTAACTACTTCTATTAAATATTATGAAGTTCTTTATGATGTAGATTTGGTAGTTCATGTTAGGGGTTCTAAAGAAGTTTTGGATACCGTTGAAAAAAATATAATAAATTTTACATCACTAGGAAGAAGTGAAGATTTTGTTGAGATAAAAGAAGTTAAATTTGTAAATATTTATGAAGATAATCCTAATGATATTGAATTTATATATAATAGTGGATTTGTTCCAACAGATGCAATTGAAAAAGAAGTAGTTTTTTTAAAAGATATTTTTAAAGAGATAACTGAAAGACTAGAAGCAAGAGGGACTAATTATTATATTAATAAAAATTACGAAATACAAGATGGAAAAAGAAAATTTAAAAAGTACAGAGTTGGTTATTTATCTGAATATGAAATAGATTTTGATGAATTAAAAGAATATAATATATCTACAGATAAAAATATTTATTTGGATGATGATGGTTATATTGTTAGTTTAGTTTAGGGGATTAAATGGAAATTTTCAAAAATAGAACTATAGCAAAGTCGCTTGCAAAACCAGATGAAACTATTGAGGAGCACACAGAAAACTTATTAAAATGTTTAGAATTACTTATAAGTTTGGATTATGTAGATACTGAAGATAGTAAAATTTTAGAAAGAGCAATTATATACCATGACGTAGGTAAGGCAAATTCTTTATTTACTGAAAGGCTTAAAAATAATACTAAATTTGATAAGTTTAAAGAGGTTCCTCATAATATATTGTCATATTATATGATGTATATTGAATTAAATAAATTTTCTAAAAGTTTTTTTGATGAGAATAATTTGGCTTCTTATGCAATTTTTAATCATCATCATTATATCGATAATTTTAAATATATAACTTGTGAAGACAATAGAAAGTTGATATTAGAGAGACTTTTAAATATTTATCCTGATTTAGACAAGAATCGAAAAGAAAAATTAGATAGAAATTTAAAAAAAATTAAAGATTCTTATAAAGAAAATCAAATTGACTTTATAAAAATTTTAGGATTGCTCAATAAATGTGATTATTCTGCAAGTGCTCATATTCCTATTGAATTTTATCCTAATTTTTTGGAAAATGGATTGGATAATTTGCTGAACTGTTGGAAAAGAAAAAATGACAAAGCTAATTGGAATGAATTACAAAATTTTTGTAAGGAAAATAAAAAAGAAAATTTAATAGTAATTGCACAGACTGGAATGGGAAAGACTGAAGCAGGATTACATTGGATTGGTGATACCAAAGGATTTTTTGTGTTGCCTTTAAAAACAGCTATAAATTCTATTTATAAAAGGATTAGAAATAATATTTGTAATGGTGAAGAAATCGAAGAAAAGATTGCATTATTGCATAGTGATACTTTGAGTATATATCTTGAGAATTTTGATGGTGAAGATAATGATAAAATTTTATCCTATTACGAAAATAGTAAAAAGTTTTCTATTCCTTTAAATATAACAACACCTGATCAGATTTTTGATTTTGTTTTTAGAAGTAAAGGATTTGAATTTAAAAATGCCATGATGAGTTATTCAAAAGTTGTTATAGATGAAATACAGGCATATAGTCCTGAGCTTCTTGCAACTCTAATTCGTGGAATACAGGATATAATTGAAATAGGTGGGAAAGTTTCCATATTTACAGCAACTTTTCCACCTTTCATAAAAGACTTGTTACTTACGGAAAATTTAGATTATTTGAACGAACAGAAGCAAAAATATAAATTTATTACTAAAGAATTTACAAATGATATAAAAAGACATAATGTAAAAATATTGGATGAAGAACTTAATTCAGAATATATCTATAATCATTATGTAAAAAACGATTCAAAAAACAAAAAATATTTAGTTGTTTGTAATACAATAAAAAAATCTCAAGAAGTTTTTGCAGATTTAAAACAAAAGGGATTAGAAAATGTAAATATTTTACACAGTAAATTTATAAAAAAAGAGAGAAATGAAAAAGAAAATAAGATAATAGAAGTTGGAAAAACTGAAAATATAGAAAATGAAATTTGGATATCAACGCAAATAGTAGAGGCAAGTTTAGATATAGATTTTGATTTCTTATTTACCGAACTTTCAGATTTAAATGGTTTATTTCAAAGGCTTGGTAGAGTTAATAGGAAAGGTGAAAAAGAAGTTAATGATTACAACTGCTATGTTTTTACAGAAATAAATAAAAATTTATTAAAAGATAATAAAGATTCAAAAAAAGGATTTATTTATAAAGAAATTTATGATTTAAGTAAAGAGGCAATTAAACAAAAAGGTGATGGAATTTTAACTGAAAAGGACAAACAGAATTTAATAAAAGAATTTTTCACATTAGAAAAAATAAAGAAGTCTGCATTTTTGGAAGAATATAGGGACAGATATAATTATATTAATATATCATTAAGAGATTTGGGAATAGAGGCTGAAACTAAACAGACATTTAGAGATATTATATCATTTAATGTTTTTCCTGTAGATGTTGAAAGAGGACTTTTAAATGAAAATGAGATAAATTCAGTATTAAATGAACTTAAAGATATAAAGAGCAAATTATTTTGCAGTGAATCTGAAGATGAAAAAATAGATTTAAAGTTAAAATTTACCAAAAAGTTAGATGAACTTATGAAATATACTGTATCTGTTGGTTTATATGATACTAGATATTTAAAAGAAAAAATTGAAATATCAAAAAATATAAACTTATACAAAGTATATTGTAAATATGACGAAAAAGGATTTATCAGATTGACTTCTGAAGAAGGAAAGTTGTTAGACAGTACAGGATTTGAAAAAATAATTGATGTCGATAAAATAGACTATGAATATGAATACGACAGTTTTATATAGGTGATTTTATGGATAGAGATTCACTAATAATATTTAATAGTAGAGACGAAAAATGTCTCGAAAAAGAAATCCTAGGCATAGACAACGAAGATACTGATAATTTTATTTAAAATAATTATTTTAGATAAATATGTCAATCATAGATATATAGAATACTCTGATGGGTTGATAGATAAAAAAATGTTTAAATTTCAAATAATTATACTTCAATAAAATAATTTAGTGAAAAAATTTAAAAAAATTTTACAGATAGACAGAATTGACTTATTAATTTTGTTATTTTTAATATGTATAGTCTAACCTGTTCAAATAGAAACATACTGTAATTTAAATTTTGTAGTAGGGTCTGTGATAACTCCAATTATCGCAGTTTAAATAGAAACATACTGTAATGTAAATCCTCTTTATTAAGTTCGTATCTCATTTCTTGCATTAGTGTTTAAATAGAAACATACTGTAATGTAAATAATGTAGATGTATTAATGGTTGAGTGTAACTATGTAAGTTTAAATAGAAACATACTGTAATGTAAATACGTAATGTAAAAATGGATATTGATTTTACAATGTCGTTTAAATAGAAACATACTGTAATGTAAATTAATTTAGAGATAAAAGACGTTGCGAAAATTGGCAAGTTTAAATAGAAACATACTGTAATGTAAATGTAAATAATAAAGCAGGTGCTGACATCTTCAATAAGTTTAAATAGAAACATACTGTAATGTAAATACAATAATTTCAGGAAGTGAAAAGCTTGAAGACTAAGTTTAAATAGAAACATACTGTAATGTAAATAAAAGCAAACTAAAATCATCCGTTTTCTTTTCTTCGTTTAAATAGAAACATACTGTAATGTAAATAGCATTAGAAAACACGGAGCATATATGACAGATGAAGGTTTAAATAGAAACATACTGTAATGTAAATTTTAGTCTAATTGGTGTAGCTGTAAAACCTAGCTTTGTTTAAATAGAAACATACTGTAATGTAAATATTGTATCTAATTATGAACTAACAAAACAAGACACAAGTTTAAATAGAAACATACTGTAATGTAAATGTTTTAGCATCATCTAAAGTATTTGTAATTTTCTTCGTTTAAATAGAAACATACTGTAATGTAAATCAAGATGTTAATCAATCTAATACTATTATGTCTATTCAAGTTTAAATAGAAACATACTGTAATGTAAATTTTGTATAGAAAACTAATTAAAAAAGTAAAAAAACTTTATAAAATACAAAGGAAAATATTACAAAATTTATGAACCAAAAGAATAAGTTATTCAAAATAATGTTAAAATTTTTTAAAATAGGTTATAATATAGTTATTATTAAATTAGTAAAAACTAATGTAAATAAGGAGGAAAAATGAAAGTAATATTATTTGATTTAGATGGAACTTTGTTTCCATTAGATGAAAAATTGTTTGTTGATATTTATTTTAGAGAATTGTCTAAGGTATTTTTAGAATATAATATTGATCCAAAAAAACTTGTTGAAACTATTTGGGCTGCTACTCATGAGATGATTAAAAATGATGGTAGGAGAACAAATGAGGAAATTTTTTGGGAAAAGTTTAAGAGTGAAGTGGATACAGATTTATCTGATGTTAAAGATGTTCTTGAAAAGTTTTATGCTAATGAATTTTTTACTTTAGTAAAAGAAGCTTCAACTGAAAATAATCTTGCAAAGCTAGCAGTTGAGATTGCAAAGAAGGATGGAAGAAAGGTTGTTCTAGCAACTAATCCTGTTTTTCCTGAAAATGCTTTAGTTAGATTAAAATGGACAGGTTTAGATGTAGATGACTTCGACTATATTACTCATTATAGTAATAGTTCTTTTTCAAAACCTAATCCAAAATATTATCTACATTTATGTGAAAAATTTGGGGTTGAACCTAAGGACTGTTTAATGATAGGTAATGATGAAAGAGAAGATATTCATGCAGCAAGTAGTGTTGGAATGAACTGTTATTTAGTTACAGATAATTTAAATCCAGCTCCAGAATATGAAATTAATTGTGAAAGAGGAAGTTTTAAAGATTTAATAGAAAAATTAAAATCTTTATAGGATAAATATAATTAAAAAGACAACAATTATTATTGTTGTCTTTTTTTATTAACTATTTCTTTTTTGCTATTAAGAATTTTATTTTTATTCCTAATGATTTGAATTTATTTTCGTATTCAGTTTCTATATTTTTTGGATAATCAAAATTTGCTAAATCATATGTAATTAGTATTACTTCAAAGCCATTTTCGTTAAAATATTCTAAACTTGCTTCAAAAAGATCGTCATCATCTGTTTTAAAATGAATCTCTCCTTCATCTACAAGTAGCTTACTATATTTTTTTAAGAAATTTGGATGTGTTAATCTTCTTTTATGATGTCTTTTTTTAGGCCAAGGATTGCAGAAATTAATGTATATTCTGCTTATTGAATTTTCATTAAAGAACTCATCAATTTTTTCTATATTTGTTGGAATAGCTCTAACATTGGACAATTCTAAATCTCTAATTTTTCTAGTTGCATATACTATTGCATTTGTATCTAAGTCTAAGATGCAGTAATTAATATCTTTATTTTTTTCAGCTATTTCACTAATGAATTTTCCTTTTCCACAACCTAGTTCAAGATTTATAGGGTTAATATTTTTAAATTCTTCATTCCATTTTCCTTTTAGATTTTCTGCGTTAAATATTACTTGAGCATTTTCTTTCATTTCAGGTACTGCCCACCATTTTTTTCTAAGTCTCATGAATTTTCCTTTCATAAAAATATTTTATATCCTAAATATTATATCATATTTTTGTAATATATTTAATTTATAAAAAATAATTTTTTTGATAAAAAAATAAAAATATTTTTACACTACTAATAGTAATATTTTTTTATCCAGCAAACAATTTTTAAAAAAACATTAAAACATACTATATATAGTTAAAAATAAAATTTGCATTCTATATATATTTTGTTTTATAATGGGTATATTAGAGCAGAGGTGATTTATTTGAGGATTATAAAGAGAGATTTATCAGAAGTATCATTTGATATTTCGAAAATTGAAAATGCAATTTACAAAGCATTTATAAGTGTAGGAGATGAAGATAAGAGAGTACTTTCAAAAAAATTAGCTGAAGAAGTTTTAGAAATTATTTTGAAAGATAAAGATGAAAGTTCTAATATAACTGTAGAAGAGATTCAAGATTATGTTGAAAAGACTTTAACTAAAAATAATCATTATGAAACTTTAAAAAGTTATATTTTATATAGAGAAAAGAGAAATGCACTTAGAAAAGAATTGAATTATTTTAGAGAGTACATTGAAGATGAAGGCTTGATTGAAGTACTTGCTAAAATTCAAAAAGATTTTACAACAGAAGGTTATGAACTTGATAGATTATATAGAAAGTTTTTATCTTTTGTTAAGCCAAGTTCAGCATTAAACGAAAAAATAGAACTTTTAATAAAGGCTTCATCAGAATTAACTTCTAAGGAAAATCCAAATTGGGAATATATTTCTGCAAGAATTTACGCTTATAAAATTCATAGAGAAATTTCTCATTATGAAAAAGAATGGCATATTGTTGATTTTAAATCAAAGATAGAAGTTTTAACAAAAGCTAATTTATATGGAGAATATATTTTAGAAAATTATTCAAGTGATGATATTGATGAACTTGAAAAATATATAGATGATTCAAGAGATGAATTGTTTACATATTCATCTTTAGACTTAGTATATAAGAGATATTTAATTTGTGATTCTCACAAAAAAGTAATTGAAACAATGCAAGAAATGTTTATGGGTATTGCTATGCATTTAGCCATTCCAGAAAAGGATAGAGTTTCTTTTGCTAAAAAAGTATATGATGTTTTAAGTAACTTAAAAGCAACTGTCGCAACTCCAACAATGTCAAATGCAAGAAAGCCATTCCATCAACTTTCTTCTTGCTTTATTGATACTGTACCTGATACATTAAAAGGAATTTATAGAAGTATAGATAATTTCGCACAAGTTTCAAAACATGGTGGTGGAATGGGATTATATTTTGGGAAAGTTCGTGCAAGTGGGTCAGATATTCGTGGATTTAAAGGTGTTGCAGGTGGAGTTATAAGATGGATTAAGCTTGCTAATGATACTGCAGTTGCAGTTGATCAACTTGGAGTAAGACAAGGATCTTGTGCAGTTTATTTAGATGTATGGCATAGAGATATTCCAGAGTTTTTAAATCTTAGAACAAATAATGGGGATGATAGAATGAAGGCCCATGATGTTTTCCCAGCAATTTGTTTCCCAAATCTATTTTGGAGATTAGCAAAAGAAAATATTAATTCTAATTGGTATTTATTCTGTCCTCATGAAGTTAAAGAAGTAATGGGATTCTGCTTAGAAGACTATTATGGTGAAGAGTGGGAAGAAAAATATAAACTTTGTGTTAAAGAACCTAGACTTGATAAGAGAGTATTAACTATTAAAGACTTAGTTAAATTAATTCTAAAGAGTCAAGTTGAAACTGGAACACCATTTATATTTAATAGAGATAATGCAAATAATACAAATCCAAACTCTCATAAAGGAATGATTTATTCATCAAATCTTTGTACAGAGATTATGCAAAATATGAAAGAAATCTTAGATACTGATGAAAAGATTTTACAAATAGACGGAGAAGACCATGTTGTTACTGATGTAAAGGCTGGAGATTTTGTTGTTTGTAATCTTGCAAGTTTAGTACTTGGAAATATAGATTTACAAAATGATGAAGAAATGGAATTTGTAGTTTCGACAATGATTAGAGCTTTAGATAATGTAATTGATTTGAACTACTATCCAACACCTTTTGCTAAAATAACAAATGCAAAATATAGAGCAATTGGACTTGGTACAAGTGGATATCACCATGCTCTTGTTAAGAATAAAATAATGTGGCAAACTGAAGAACATTTAGAATTTATGGATAAAGTTTATGAAAAGATAAACTATTATGCAATAAAAGAAAGTTCAAAAATTGCTGAAGAAAAAGGAAGCTATAAATACTTTGAAGGTTCTGAATGGCAAACTGGTAAGTACTTTGAAAAAAGAGAATATAATTCTAAAGAATGGATTGAACTTAAGGAACAAGTTGCTAAAAATGGTATAAGAAATGCATATCTTTTAGCTGTTGCTCCAACAGGTTCTACTTCAATAATTGCTGGAACAACAGCAGGTGTTGATCCGGTAATGATGAGATATTTCCTTGAAGAAAAGAAAGGTTCAATTATTCCAAGAGTTGCTCCAGATTTAACGCCAGAGACTTTCTGGTTATATGAAAATGCTCATGAAGTTGATCAAACATGGTCTATAAAAGCTGGAGGAATAAGACAAAGACATATTGATCAAGGGCAAAGTTTAAACCTTTATATCACAACAGATTATAAGATGAGTCAAATTTTGAATCTTTTAATTTTATCTTGTGAAGTAGGACTAAAGAGTATTTACTATATAAGAAGTAAAAGTTTAGATATTGATGAATGCGATAGTTGTTCAGCATAGAAAGGAGATTTTATGGAATTAAATAAGAAAGCTCTATTTAATGAAAATGGAGACATTGAATTATCAAAAAGAAAGATGATAAATGGTAATACAACAAATTTAAATGATTTTAATAATGTTAAATATACATGGACTACTGAGTGGTATCGTAATGCCATGAATAATTTTTGGATTCCTGAAGAAATTAATCTATTTCAAGATTTAAAAGATTATAAAATTTTAGATCAATATGAAAAAACTGCTTTTGATAAAGTTTTAAGTTTTTTAATATTTTTAGATAGTATCCAAACTGCAAATTTACCATATATTGGGGAATATATTACAGCAAATGAAATTAATCTATGTTTAACAATTCAAGCATATCAAGAAGCTATTCACTCACAAAGCTATGGATATATGTTAGATAGTATATGTTCACCAGAAGAAAGAACAAATATACTATATCAATGGAGAGACGACGAACATTTATTAGCAAGAAATAAATTTATTGGTGATTTATATAATGAATTCCAAGAAAATAAAGATCCATATAGTTTAGTAAAAACAATGGTTGCAAATTATATTCTTGAAGGTGTTTACTTCTATTCAGGATTTATGTTCTTCTATAATTTAGGAAGAAATGGAAAAATGCCTGGTTCAGTTCAAGAAATTAGATATATAAATAGAGATGAAAATACTCATCTATGGTTATTCAAAAAAATGCTTCTTGAATTACAAAATGAAGAACCAGATTTATTTACTGAAGAAAAAGTTGCTGTTTATAAAGACATGATTAAAACAGGTGTTGAACAAGAAATTGCATGGGGAAAATATGTTTTAGGTGAAAATATTCCAGGACTTACAATGGAAATGATAGAAGATTATATTAAATATCTTGGAAATCTTAGAAGTACAGCTTTAAATTTTGGAAAACTTTATGATGGTTATGATGAAGAACCTGAAAGTATGAAATGGGTAAGTGAATACTCAGATCCAAATGCCATTAAAACAGATTTCTTCGAAGCAAAACCTTCAGCTTATTCAAAATCAAGTGTAATAGATGACGATTTAGATGATTTATAGAATAAAAATTAAACTACTATTTGATTATTCAAATTAGTAGTTTTTTTTGTAAATTTTTTAATTTATCTATTGAAAAATAAAATTATAAATAGTATAATATAAATACAAATAAGAATTATTTGCATTAAAGATATTATAGGAGGATTTTATGAATATAAAATTTAAAAGAATTATTTCAGCAATTATAATTTGCTGTGTTTTTTTAGTTGGTTGTAATTCTAGCAATAATGAAAAAAATAATAACCAAAAATCTACTGAACAAAAGGATAAAAAGAAAGTAATATATACAACATTTTTTCCAGTAACAGATCTTACTAAAAGAATTGTTGGAGATAAAATGGAAGTAAAAACTATCATTAAAGGAAATCAAGAACCTCATTCTTTTGAGCTTAAAGCTGGAGATATGCAAGAAATAATAGAAGCAGATTTGGTTATTTATAATGGTGCTAATATGGAATCATTTATACCAGCTATTGAAGAATCTGTTAAAGATAAAAATAAATTCTTAAATCTTTCTCAAGGCTTAACTCTTTTAGAAAGTGGAGATGGTTTAGAAGAAGAACATGAGCATGAGGACGAAAAAAATAAAGATGAGCATGGACATGATAAAATCAATCCACATACTTGGTTAAGTGTGAAAAATGCTATTATTCAATTAGATACAATTTATAAGAAAATTTCATCTATAGATCCAAATAATGAACCATACTATAAAGAAAATTTACAAAAAGCTCAAGAAGAGTTTAAAGCTTTAGATAAGAAATTTGAAACAGAACTTTCAAAAGTAAAAAGCAAGGAAAAATATTTTGTTGTAAGCCACGCTGCTTTTAATTATTTAGCACATGATTACGGGTTAAAGCAAGTAGCTGTAACTGGAATTTCACCAGAAGATGAACCATCTGCAAAACAACTACAAAAGATAGCTGAGTTCGTAAAAAAACATAATATTAATACAATTTTCTTTGAAGGTAAAGCTACTCCTAAAGTTGCAGAAACTCTTGCAAAAAATACCAATACAAAGACATCAACAATGTTTACTATGGAAAACTTAACTGATGAAGAAATTAATATGGGATATTTAAAATTGATGGAATTAAATCTAGAAGCTTTAGTTAAATCTTTTAATGATTAAGGAGAAATTATGAGTAATAAATTAAAAAATAAAATTACAAGAATGAATTTGATCATTGTTTGTAGTGCAATTGTACTTACAAGCTGTGCAAAAAAAGTAGAAGAAAAAGAACAAAATAATACAAAAAAAGTTGAATTTGTTGAAAAAGAAACAAAATATCAAAAAGACGAAACTACTGAAGTTTTGATTGATGCTGAAATAAAAAAAGATGATATTGTAAGAGTTTATAAACATGGAGATCATTGGCATGTTTTTACTAAGGACGGGAAAGAACATATAACTTATTCAGATCCTTCAAAGATAACAGATGGTAATTCATTATCTTTTGTAAGTGTCGTATCAAAAAGTAAATTAAGTGGATTAAATGTTAAATCTATTTTAAAACACGGAGATCACTGGCATGTTTATACCGCTGATGGAAATGAATTTTTAACATATGAAGATCCATCAGGAATGTTTCCGGGAATAGCTATAGGAACATATGTTGGTTCTCATGGGTCTAATAATAAAAGAAACTCAAATAATTATTCTCATGCTAACATTATCGAAGATAAAAAAGATAGAGTTATAAAGATTTTAAGACATGGGGATCATTGGCATATTTATACTTCAAGTGGACAAGAGTATATAAGTTATTCTGATCCAAGCTCAAAATATCCTGATGCAGAAGTAGGAGAATATGTTGGAAATCATGGAAGTTCAAATGACGCTTCACAAGATAATTCAAATAGTGTAAAACCTGATGTACCTAGCGCTACTGATAAATTACAAGAAGCAATTAAGAATCTAAATATAGTAACTGTTCTTGGTAAAAATCCTGTAGATAGATATGATATTGTAAAGATTTTAAAACATGAAGATCACTATCATATATATGACTCAAAAGGAAATGAAGGTATTACTTACACAAATCCATCAGAACTTTATCCTAACGCTGAATTTGGAGAGTATGTAGGTAATCATGGCGACGATAATGAAAAACCATTTGAATGGCCAAAAGGTGTAACAAAAATAGTAGACCATGGAGATCATTGGCATTTATATATTGATGATAAAGAAATTGGAGTTGTTCATGAAAATCCAAAAGATCATTATCCTGATGCAGAATATATTAAAGAAACAAATGACCATGCAGATGTCACTGTTGATGAAAATGAATTATTTACTTATGAAAGTGTAAAAGCTGAACTAAAAGATTATGTAATTCCTTATCTTGATAATAATCTTAAGGCAATGAGAGCTTATGGAGATTTAAATACTACTTTATCAGTTTATGGTTCAAATGGAGAAACAAAAGGAATTTTCTATTGGTTACATGGAAATCACTATCATGCAATAACTATTAAACAAATTATTCAAAATGCAAAATCTGGACAATACGGAGATTGTACAGCTAAAGATATTGTAGCAGCAATAAAATATATTATTCAAAATCCGAATGCAGATATTGAATCTAAGATAACAGTAGATACTGATGAAGTTTTAAAATATCTAAGATCATATTATAATTTAGAAGATGACGCGGATGCTTATAATATAGGAAATATGGTTTATGTTTATATTAATGAAGAGACATTCACATTTAGTCTAACTGACTTTGAAAAAGTTGATGGAAAAATTAGATATAAAAAACAATTACCTGAAGCACCAGCTAAACCTGAACCAACTGATGAAGAAGTTGAAGAAGAAAATAGAAATGATTATTCAGATTATAAAGAAGAAAAAGATAATATAAAAGAGACTTCAAATAAAGAAGAAAAAATTGAAGAAAATAATAAGGAGAATTCTTTAAAGACTGAAGATAAAAAAGTTGAGGAAATTAAAGATAAAGATAAAATAGATAATAAGAATGAAGATAAAGAAAAAGATAAAGATAAAGTAGATAATAAGAATGAAGATAAAGTAGAACAATAATTTAATTTTCCTAAAATAATTCATAAAAATCACTCACTAAATAATGAAATAGTTGAGTGATTTTTATTTTTACATAACTAATTAAAATTTTTATAAACTTTTTTCTTAAAAATGTTTTTAAAATATATTTTATGTGGTATAATATAATTGTAACTGATTAGCAGTCAAGTTACTAGACTGCTAATAACTTTTAATTAGGAGGGATATTATGAAATTAAAACCAATAGGAGATAAATTAGTTATAGAAATGGTTGAGGTAGAAGAAAAGACTAGTTCTGGGATAGTTCTTCCTACTTCCGCAAAAGAATCACCAAGTGTTGCAAAAGTTTTAGCGATTGGTGATGAAATTTTAAAAGATGATGATAAGAAAGATTTAATTAAAGTTGGAGATAGAATAATTTTCTCAAAATATGCAGGAACAGAAGTTAAACTTGATAAAAAAGAATACATTGTAGTAAAAATTGCTGATGTTTTAGCAGTTGTTGAAGATTAGGAGGTTTTTAAATGGCTAAAGAAATTAAATTTTATGAAGATGCTAGAAAAGGTATGGAAGCTGGTATCAATAAACTTTCAAATACTGTAAAAGTTACACTTGGACCAAAAGGAAGAAATGTTGTATTAGATAAAAAATTTGGTGCACCACTTATAACAAATGATGGTGTTACTATTGCTAGAGAAATTGAATTAGAAGATCCATATGAAAATATGGGAGCTCAACTTGTTAAAGAAGTTGCTACAAAGACAAATGATGTTGCTGGAGATGGTACAACCACTGCAACTCTATTAGCTCAAGCTATTATTAGAGAAGGATTAAAAAATGTTGCAGCTGGAGCAAACCCAATGATTATTCAAAAGGGAATTAAAAAAGCAGTTGAAAAAGCAGTTGAGGGTATTAAAGAATTTTCTAAACCAGTTGAAACAAAAGAAAGTATTGCACAAGTTGCATCAATTTCTGCAGCAGATGAAGAAGTTGGAAAATTAATTTCAGATGCAATGGAAAAAGTAGGTAAAGATGGAGTTATAACAGTTGAAGAATCTAGAAGTATGGGAACTACTTTAGAAGTTGTTGAAGGTATGCAATTTGATAGAGGATATGTTTCTCCATATATGGTAACAAATACTGAAAAAATGGAAGCAGAACTGGAAGATCCATATATTTTAATTACTGATAAAAAAATTACTAATATTCAGGAAGTTTTACCTGTTTTAGAACAAATTGTTCAACAAGGAAAACCATTATTAATTATTGCTGATGATGTTGAAGGTGAAGCAATGGCAACTCTTGTTGTAAATAAATTAAGAGGAACATTTAATTGTGTAGCAGTAAAAGCACCTGCATTTGGAGATAGAAGAAAAGACTTATTACAAGATATTGCAATTTTAACAGGTGGTACAGTTATTTCAGAAGACTTAGGATATGAATTAAAAGAAACTTCTATTGAAATGTTAGGTAAAGCAAGAAGAGTTACAGTTGGAAAAGAGCTTACTGTTATAGTAAATGGTGCAGGTGAACAATCTGCAATTGAAGAAAGAGTAGCCTTGATTAAAAGTCAAATTGAAATTAGTGATTCTGAATATGATAGAGATAAATTACAAGAAAGACTTGCAAAACTTGCTGGTGGAGTAGCTGTAATTCAAGTTGGAGCTGCAACTGAAACAGAACTTAAAGAAAGAAAATTAAGAATAGAAGATGCACTTGCAGCAACAAGGGCAGCAGTTGAAGAAGGAATTGTTCCTGGTGGTGGAACAGTATTATTAAATGTTATTCCTAAAGTTAAAGCTCTTCTTGAAGAAATAAATGGAGATGAAAAAACAGGTGTTAATATAATTGTTAAAGCTCTTGAAGAACCTGTAAGACAAATTGCAATTAATGCTGGTTTAGAAGGTTCAGTAATAGTTGAAAATGTTAAGAACGCAGAAGTGGGTGTAGGATTTGATGCTTTAAATGAAAAATATGTAAATATGCTTGAAAGTGGTATTGTTGATCCTACAAAAGTTACAAGATCAGCACTTCAAAACGCATCAAGTGTTGCTTCAATGGTTCTAACAACAGAAGCTGCAGTGGCTGATGTAACAAAAGATGAACCAATGGGACAAATGCCTGGTGGAATGAATCCTGGAATGGGATATATGTAGAAAATAGTTAACTTATAATTAAATTTATGGTAAAATAGAACTTGGAGATAATCCAAGTTCTTTTTTTATGGAGTTTTTACTATGAGATTGTTTTTTAATATTATTCTTGTGATTTGTATGGTAATTTTAGTAACACATCAAAGTTTTTATTTATACAAATATAATAAAATTTTAAGTAGAATTACATTTTTACTTGCAGATGAAAAAATTAAAGAGGATAGAAATTTAATTTTAGAATATAATTATAATCTTTCACGTCTTAATTATATTCTTTGTATATATTTTTCTGGTATTGTAAAAAAAATTCTGTTAAAAAAGAATAAATTTGAATATATTGAATAGGAGTTTGTTTTGAATAATTATTTGTTTATTTATAAAGATGAAGATAAAATTGAATATGGGAAAGTCTTAAATTCAAAATTAAGCTCCTATTTCGTTAAAAAATTTTCCGATTTTGAAATTGGAGATATTTATAGAACTAGAGTTGTAAAAAAAGTTGATGCATTACAATGCTTTTTTGTAGAACTTAAAAATGGAAAAAATGGATTTTTAGATTTTAAAGATACTATTGGAGAAGTAAAAGTTGGAGATGTGATTTTTGTTGAAATATATAAAATAAATGCAGGAGATAAAGCACCTAATGTTTCAATGAATTTTTCTATTTCTTCAATGTTTTCAGTTATATCTTACAAAAATAGAGAAGATATTTTGATTTCAAAAAAATTAAAAGAACATAATTTTAATTTGGAGAAGATAAAAAATATAAAATCAAATTTTTCAGTAAAGTTGAGAACAAAAAGTGTCGATTGTGATGAAGATACTTTATTGCAAGATATAAGAAAAAATGTAGAAAAAATGCAAGAAATAGTTGATTATTTGAATAATTTACCTGTTCCGAAATTAATCTACAAAAAGGAGAATTTTTTAGAGGACTTTTTATTTGAAAATGAAAAATATTGCTGTATATTAAATGATAAAGAGATATATAAGAGTTTTAAAAATAATAAATTTTTGGAAAATGAATTAAAATATGATGAAGACTATTCTCCAAAATATGATTATAATATCGGAGTATATCTTGAGGGACTAAATAAAAAAACAGTTGAAATTGAAGATATAAATATAGTTATAGAAGGAACAGAAGCTCTTACAGTCATAGATGTAAATTCAAAGAAAAAAACAAATGAAACAAATAAAAGTAAAAATGCATTATCTGTAAATCTAATTGCAATTGAGGAAATTATTAGACAGATTTCTTTTAGGGATATTTCGGGAATAATAATTGTAGATTTTATAAATATGAAAACAAAAGAAAAAGAAATTTTGGAAGAAAATATAAAAAAATTAGAAATTACTGATAATAAAATTTGGAATTTTCATGGGTTTACTAAACTTGGACTCTATGAAATTACAAGACAAAGAGGAAAATAATGGAATTAAAAAATTTAGAAATAATTGATAATACCAATGAGGGACTAGGAGTTGCAAAAAGTGAAGAGGGAATAGTTTTTGTAAAAGGTGGACTTGTAGGAGATATTGTCAATGTTGAAATAACTCAAAAAAAGAAAAATTTTTCTAACGGATATGTAAAAAAATATTTGAAATATAGTGAATACAGAGAAAATCTATACGATGAAAAACTAACAGATATCTATCATTTTATAAATTTGAAATATGAAAAAGAGCTTGAATTAAAGAAAAAGATGTTTTTAGATAGCCTTAGAAAAAATACAGGTATAGAATTAGAAGATATTGACATTTTAGTAAATAAAAACAACTTAAATTATAGAAATAAAATTGAATTAAAGACAAATGAAAATTTTGAACTTTGCTACTGTGTAGATAATGGAGAAAGCAAAATAAAGCTTGAACATTGTCCGTTAAGTGATGAGAGTATAAATAAATTTCTTCCGTTTTTACAAGCAAAATTAAAAGAATTTAAAATTAAATCCTATGATGTAAATACAGATGATGGAATTTTAAAAAATATCAGCATAAGGTCAAATTTCAAATCTGAAATTATGATTACAGTTGTTGTTAAAAAAGATATAAAAGAAGCTCAAAATTTTATAAAAAGTTTAAGTGAATATGAAAATTTAGTAAGTGGATATATAAATATAAATCCTAAAAAATCAAGTATAATTATGGGACAAGAAAGTAAATTAATATTTTCAAAGAAGAATTTTACAGATAAAATCGGAAAATATGAATTTAATATTTCTCCAAAGAGCTTTTTTCAGGTAAATAGATTTCAAACTGAAAATTTATATAAGATAGCTAAAGATTTTTTAGGAGAAAACAAAGATAAAAATTTATTGGATTTATATTCTGGAATAGGAACAACAAGTATATATTTTTCAGAAAATTTTAAAGAGGTAATCGGTGTAGAAGTTGTAAAAGATGCAGTAAAAGACGCTAAAGAAAATTTAAAACTAAATGATGTAAAAAATGTCGAGTTTCAATATGGCAAAAGTGAAGAAAAAATCGAAGAAATATTAAAAAACAATAATATTGATATAATTTCCGTAGATCCTCCACGAAAAGGACTTGATAAAAAGGTTGTAGATACAATTATTAAAAGTAATATCAAAAAAGTTGTCTATATAAGTTGTAACGGAGCAACATTAACAAGAGATTTAAAACTTTTTATGGAAGGTGGATTTGAATTAAAGAAAGTTAAACTATGCGATATGTTTAGTAAAACAGCACATTGTGAAGTTGTTGTGGAGATTGAAAATACTATAATATAAAAAATAGATAACTAAATATTAATATGTATAATTAAAAACTAAAAAAATTAATATTTTAATGGAGTAATTATGGATAATTTAGGTCTTTATAAGTTTTTAAATAAGTGGAATGATTATGTTAGTAATGTAAGTGATAATGAATTTAAGAAAAATTTTAATAAGATGTTTGAGGAATATCGAAAATTAGATATTTTTGAAAATTCTGGTTTGCGTTTTTCAAAGAATTTCTTTAGAAAAATTAAATCTCATATTAAATTAAAATATGTTATAGAGCATTATTTAAATTTAGCTGCTCTTACATCAATTTTACTAATTAAATTTAAAGGTTTTAAATATTGTAGAGATATAAAAGAATATCGCTTATGTATTGATTGTATTTTTACTCATATTCTTAATGTTTTAAAGATGAATCCTTTTTCAATTGGGAAGAAAATAAATGAAATAAAAATAACTTCAAATAATGTAGGTTATAGATTTCCTAATGATGAACTTAAGGAGATTGAACAGAATATTTTTATAAATATTAATGGAGATGTCTGTGTTTCAAATTATTATTATTGGAAAAAGCAAAATGAAAGTACAAGTATAAAGAATTTTAAAATTGATGCTAAAAAAGTTAAGAAAATTTTTAAGCTGATTTCTAAATTTTTAGAAGATAATTATGTTTATTACAGTTTAGAACATTCAATAGAAATTAGATATTGGGAAATGGAACTTACAGATTCAGATTATGAAAGTTATAGATATGAAGGTAATTTAAGATATAATATAAGAGTTGATGGTGAAAGTCTTTCTGAAAGAATTAGAGAAATATTGAATTATGATAATTTAATTTTATTTGATAATTGTGAGTATGATAAAATTAATCGAATTCAGTTAGATTATAATAATGTTAAAAATGTAAATAATAAGGATTTTGTATATACTGAAAAACTTATTTTAGATAGGGATAGCAATTCTATTGAACATACTCAGATAAGTGATGATGTATATTATTATATGAAATTAAATGTAAATAAACATTTTAAAGATTTGTTAGAGTCTTTATATGATCCAAATATGCTTGAGACTAGAGAAAAAAATGATAATTTTGTTGAAATTCCTAACGAAAAAAGAGATTATGAGATGATTGTAGATTTTAAAAAATCTCCTAGAAAAGTTCTTAAGGGATCTTATGATAAAGTAGGACTTCCTTATGAATGGAAAGATATAATTGAAGAAATTAAGAGTTTTATGATATATTTTTATAAAATTGAAGTTTTAAGTAAAGATTTTTATGATAAGCCAAGACGTGAGTATGGAGAATTTATTTATTGCAAAGTTGAATTTAGAAATTCATATAAATACTATTATTATATAACTACAGATGATTCCATCAGTGAGGGAGATTATGTTTTAGTTCCTGCAGGAGATAAAAATAGAGTGGAAATAGTGGAAGTTAAAAGTGTAGAATATTATAAGGAAAAATATGTTCCTTATCCACTTAATAAAGTAAAACATATTTTAAGAAAATGTACTGAGGATGAATTAGATGAAATATATGATGAATATTAAATTTTATGTTTTATAATTTTATGGTCAATTTGAAAGGAGATTTTAAAATGAATAGTAAATTTAAAAAGATAAAAGTTCTTGAGAGTTCAAATACAAAAAAAGAATTGAATATAAAATTATATGATGATGAACAGGCGAATGCTGTATTGAAATTTCATAAACAGATTGAGGAATACAAGAAAACTCCACTTATTTGTCTTCCTAATTTGGCTTCAAAGTTGAATGTTGGTGCCATTTATGTAAAAGATGAGTCAAAGCGTTTTTTACTAAATTCATTTAAAGGACTTGGTGGAAGCTATGCGATGTTTAGAATTTTATGTGATGAATTAAATCTTAATCCGGATACTACAAGTTTAAATGATTTGTTATCTGATAAATATAGAAAAAGACTGGAAGATATTGAGTTTGTAACATGTACTGACGGCAATCATGGTAGAGGGGTATCTTGGGCATCAGGATTATTTGGATGTAAAGCTCATGTCTATATGCCTTATGGAACAGCAGAAGTTCGAGCAGAAGCAATTCGTAAAGTTGGTCCTGCAAAAGTAGAGATTACAGATTTAAGTTATGATGATACTGTTAAATATGCTTTAGAAATGAGTAAAAAATATGGTTGGATATTAATTCAAGATACTTCTTGGGATGGATATGAGAAAATTCCAACATGGATTATTCAAGGGTATCTTACAATGGCTTATGAAATTACCGAAGAATTAGAAAATTTAAATGTAATTCCTACACATATTTTTTTACAGGCAGGAGTTGGCTCAATGGCTGGAGGAATGATTGCATATTTTGTAGAACATTATAAGAATAATAAACCTATATTTACTATTGTGGAGTCAAATGTTGCCGATTGTATTTATCGTTCAGCTGAGATAGGTGATGGAAAATCTTATTCTGTAGGCGGAGCCCCAACGACTATTATGGCAGGATTAAATTGTGGTACAACTTGTAGTCTTATCTGGCCAATTATTTGGAATTATACTGACTTTTATATTTCAGGTTCTGATGATATGGCTGTTGATGGAATTAGAGCCTATGCTTTTAGTGGAGGAAAAGATTTAAAAATTGTTTCAGGAGAATCAGGAGCTTCAACAATGGGTGCATTACTAGGAGTTTTGACAGAAGAAGAGATGAAGAAAAAAATGAAAATAGATGAAAATTCTGTTATTCTTTTGATTAATACAGAAGGAGATACTGATCCGGAAAATTATAGAAAAATTATTAATGGAGATTGGAACAATTAAATTGTTTGTTTTTTGGGAGGAATTATGAAAGAGCGTATAGTACTATGGGATAATATAAAATTTATATTAATTACACTGGTAGTAATCGGTCATCTTGCTGATGAATTCACAATTAATTCAAATGCTTACAAAAGTATATTTTTATTTATATATTCATTTCATATGCCTGCATTTATATTTATATCTGGACTATTCCATAATGAAAAAAATATTTTGAAAAAATGTATTTTTTATAGTAGCATTGGTTTCTTATATAAAATAATTAGTTTGGTTATAGATAGATTAAGTGGAAATATTAATGTCACTTTTTCTCTTTTATCAGATGGTGGGGTATCTTGGTTTATGTTTGTATTAGCAATTTATACAGTTATAACATATTTGCTAAGAAATGAAAATAAGCAATATATATTAGTAGCTTCAATAATTTTGTCTTGTTTTGTTGGTTATGATAAATCAATAGGAGATTTCTTATATCTATCTAGATCTATTGTATTTTTCCCTTTTTATTTATTAGGCACAATGATGAAAAGTGAAGATATAGTTAAAATAAAAAGTAAAAATAAAATTATATATATATTTTCTTTACTAATATTTTTAATCTGGGGATTTTTATGTTTTTATAAAATTGATAAGTTCTATATATTAAGATATTTATTTACAGGTAGAAATGCTTTTTATGAGCCTATATTAAAATATGGAGCATTAGCTAGATTATGTTCATACATAATTTCTTTGCTATTACTTTTTGCTTTTATAATATTAATTCCTAGTAAAAAAATTAAATTTATAAGTAAGATGGGGGAAAATTCAATATATGTTTATTTTTGGCATTGGAAATTTTATATGTTATTAGAAGAAATATTTGTTGTTTCAAGATTATTTTATATAGGAGTATATGGAAAAATATTATTTCTTTTAATAGGTGTTTTAATTAGTGTTATTTTATCTCAAGGTTTGATATTTAGTGTTCCTATTAAACAAATAAAAAAATATTGTTTTAATTAAAGAATTAAAAGACCTGTATACACAGGTCTTTTATAGTAGTTTAAATTTATTTTTTTCAAAGTCTATTATGCCTTCTTTTTTTAATTTTCCAAGCTCTCTTGAGAGATTACTTCTATCAAGTGCAAGGTAATCAGCCATTTCATTTCTATTTAGATTTATTTCAAAGTTACTGTCTAATGATAGTAGCTTTTTTTGATTAGAAAGATATTCTAGTATTTTTTCTCTTGTTGTTCTCTTTGATAAAATATGCAATTTTTTATTTAAAATCAAATTTTTTGTAGAAATTATAGTCAAAAAACTATTTAGAATTTTTTGGTAATATTGAGATTTTGAAAGACTTTTATATTCAATCCAAATTATTGATGAATTTGAAAGTGAGACAATTTCATGTGGTATTTGAATTTCCAAAGAAACTAATGCTTCTGCAAATGAATCTCCTTTTTCAAAAACATTTAATATATTTCTATTTCCAAAGTAATCAAAGTTTGATACTGTAATTCTACCATCAGTTATAATTCCAAAATATTCTATTTTTGTATTTTCAGCTATAATAATATCATTTTTTTTATATTCTTTTTCATAATAGGATATTACTGAAAAAACTTCAATAATTTCATCTATTGTGAAGTCCTTAAATATCGGACACGCTTTAATTATTTCAAAATTATTCAAGTCGGCCTCCTAAAATTTATTAATTATATTTTAGAACTTTTTCTTACATTTTTCAAGGTATTTTGTATAAAAAAAATTTAAAAATATTTATTATAGTATTAAAAAAGTGACAAAGTTTGAAGAAATTAGTTATACATTGTAAAAAACATTGTAAAAAAATATTGCAATAATTTTGAATAGGTGTTATAATACTTAAAACGATATTCTGTTTTAAAATTTTAGTTAATTAAAATTTGATTGAAAAGCAAATGTGGTAGGAGGTTATTATGTTAGACGAGAAAATTTCTGTTGCGGTTATAAAACGTTTACCTAAATACTATAGATACCTTGAACTAATTGGAGATAAGGGAATAATAAGAGTATCTTCTCAAGAACTTAGTAAAATTACAGGTTTGACTGCTTCACAAATTAGACAAGATTTAAATCATTTTGGAGCTTTTGGCCAACAAGGTTATGGTTACAATGTTGAAGAACTTAAAATTGAACTTGAAAAGATCATGGGTGTTGATAAACCTTATAATGTAGTTATTATTGGGTTTGGCAATATAGGAAGTGCATTATTAAATTATAGTGGATTTAGAAAAAAAGGTTTCAAAGTAGTTGGAATTTTTGATAATTCACCTGATATTGTTGGAAGTAAACAAAATGAAGTAGTTGTAAAAGATATTTCTGAATTAGAAGAAGTTGTTACAAGAGAAAAAGTTGATATCGCAATTTTAGCTATTCCTGCTAGACCTGCTCAAGAAATCACTGACAAATTAGTTGCTTGTGGAATAAAGGGAATTTGGAACTTTGCACCAATTGATTTAAAATTACCTAGAAGTGTTGTTCTTGAAAATGTACATTTGGATGGAAGTTTATTAACACTTACGTACTATATGAATAGTTTAAAAGATTATCCTGGTGTAAGATAAAAATATAATAGGGACAAATTATATTAATATTTATGAAGCTTTATATTATGGAATTATTTGATAAAACTCTTTTTTAAGAGTTTTATTTTTTTATGTTTTATGCTATAATTGGGATAAGTTTTATTTAAAAATTGTATATTTTTTTAGATTGTTTTTTATAAAAATATTTTAAATGATTTTACAATTTTCTAATTAGAATAGAATGGCTTATGAAAGGCTTTAGATATATGAAATATATTAATGGTATATTGAAAAAATATGAGCTTAATATTGATGAACTATTAATTTTAGTAGTATCATTTACGGTGTTTTTACCTTTTTATTTTTTAGTATTTTCTTTTAATGCTCTATTTTTTTATTTATTAGTTAGTGGAAAAATTATTCCAGTATTTAAAGAAACTCCTTTTGTTAAAAATATTTTAGCATTTACGGCTCTTATATTTAGTGTATCAGTAATAAAGCAAAATTTATATGGTATAGGAGTTTCAATTATTATTTTTGAATTTTTTGTATTTTTTATGTACTATAGAACAATCATAAATAGGAAGTTATTTTCAAAGATAATAAATTTATATATGATTGTTTCAATTTTTTGTTTTATTTTAACTATACTTACAGTGTTATATAAAAAATTCAGTATGAATTTAAAATTTTATGAATTTATTGAGTATATGTCATTGCATAGACCTATTTCATCGTTTTTTAATACAAATTATTATGCAACAATCTGTGAATTTATAATAATAATTGCAATGTATTACTTTTTATCTAATAAAAATAAAAAGAGTAGATTGTACTTTTTGTGTGTAAGTACACTTGCGTTTATTGTACTGTTTTTAACAGAAAACAGAACAGCACTACCAACCATTTTAATCGCTACATTGGTACTTTCTTTGACGAAAAATAGCAAAAAAGTATTTGCATTTCTGGGTGCATTTACAATAGTAATTGTAGTTTTGATGTTCTTTTCAAATAAAATTTTTCCTAGATATGAATTTATTGGAAATTCTTTAGGAACTAGAAAAGAGATTTGGAAAAATGCAATTGAATTATTTAAACAAACTTACTTATTTGGAAGTGGACCAATGGCATATCAAAATGCTTCATGGGTAACACATCCTGCAAATCATGCACATAACATTTTACTTGATGTATTAATAAATTTTGGTATTATTGGAAATCTTGTAATAGCACCACTTTTTATTGGATTATGTAAGCAAGTTTACGATATTAGGAAAAGAAATTTATTTAGACTTATTATTGCCTTAACTGTTGTTGTTATTTTACATGGTATGTTAGATGTTACAATACTTTGGCATCAAACAGCATATATATATTTTAGTGTATTACTTGCTGTTGGAAAAGTTAGTACTTTCGAATCCAAGTTTATTTTCTAAAAGGGTGTATTATGATAATTTTGAGTGTAAATGGCTTAACAAAGTCGTTTTTGAATGAAAATATATTAGAAAATTTAACTTTTTCAATTTCTGATAGAGATAAGGTAGGAGTTGTTGGAGATAACGGAAGTGGAAAGACTACTCTATTTAATCTCCTAACAAATGAATTATCTTCTGATAGTGGAGAAATAAATTTTGCAAAAAATGTAAAATTATCAATTTTAAGACAAAATATATCTTATACTAGTGAAAAAACAGTTTATGATGAATGTCTAGATGTTTTTGAAGAAATTATTTTACTAGAAAAAGAACTTAGAGAATTAGAAATTGAAATGGGGAATAAAAATTTAAGTGAAGAAGAAATTCATAAACTTTTTGATATTTATGAGAATAAGAGGCATTATTTTGAAGAAAATAGTGGATATTCATATAATTCAAAAGTTAGAGGAGTTTTATTTGGACTTGGTTTTTCAGAAGATGATTTTTCAAAATCGGTTAATAATTTAAGTGGTGGACAAAAGAGTAGATTACATTTAGCAAAAATCTTACTTGAGCCGTCAAATTTAATTTTACTAGATGAACCAACAAATCACCTAGACATAGATTCAATTCAGTTTTTAGAAGCTTTTTTAAGAGATTATAAAGGAAGTTGTATTATAATTTCACACGATAGATATTTTTTAAATTCTGTTTGTAATAGAATATTTTCAATTGAAAATAAAAAATTAAAAACTTATAATTGTGGATATGATGATTTTGTAACTAGACGTGAAAAAGAATTTGAAATTAATAGACATCTTTATGAAAAACAACAAAAAGAGATTTCCAGACAGAAAGAAATAATTCAGAGATTTGAAAATTATGGAAATAATAGGTTTATAAAACAAGCTAGTTCGAGAAGAAAAATGCTTGAGAAAATTGACTTAGTTGAAAATCCTGAAATTTATAAAAATTCAATGAAGTTAAAACTTGTGCCTGAGGTTGAATCAGGCAAAGATGTTTTGTCTATTTCTGATTTAACAATGGGCTTTAGTGATAAAATCTTATTAAATTCTATAAATCTAAATGTCTATAAGGGAGATAAGATTGGTTTAGTTGGAAAAAATGGTGTTGGTAAAACAACATTATTCAAGATAATTTGTAATAAATTATCGCCTTTAAGTGGAAGCTGTGATTTAGGTGCTAGAGTTTCATTGGGATATTATGATCAAGAGCAAAAAACTTTAAATAATCAAAATTCTGTAATGGAAGAGTTTTGGGATGCTTATCCAAAAATGAATAATTTTGAAGTTAGAAGTCATTTAGCTAAGTTTAATTTCTTTGATGAAGATTTATTTAAGAGTGTTGGAGAATTAAGTGGTGGAGAAAGAGCCAGACTTGAACTTTTAAAACTTATGTTATCAAAATCAAATTTCTTATTACTTGATGAGCCGACTAACCATTTGGATATTGAAAGTAAAGAGGTTTTAGAAAATGCAGTTGTAGATTATTCTGGAATTGTGCTAACTATTTCTCATGATAGATATTTTTTAAATAAAGTTGTTAATAAGATTTGGTATTTAGAAGACGGTAAAATAACAGAATATTATGGAAATTACGATTACTTCTTAGAAAAATTAAATGAAAAAGATAAGGTTGAAGAAAAAGTTATTTCAAAAACAGAAATTGAGAAAGAGAAAAAGAAAAAAAGAGAATTAGAAAAACAAGAAAGAGCTAAGAAACAAAAATTGAAAGAGATTGAAAATCAGATTTTTGAAATTGAAGATAAAATTGAGAAATGTAATTTAGATATTCAAGATCCAGAAGTTTTTAATGATAAAGATAGATTTTTAAAGATTAGTGAAGATTTATCAAACTTAATAAAAGAAAAGGAAAGTTTATATTTAGAGTGGGAAAATTACTTGTAGGAGAAGTGTATGAATAGTTTTAATCCGTTAGAAAATGTACAAAAGATTTTAAAAAAATCTTGTGAAATTTTAAATTTAGATGAGAGTGTTTATGATTTATTAAAAGAGCCTGAAAGAACAATAGAAATAAATATTCCAGTTAAAATGGATAATGGAAAATTTAGAATTTTTAAAGGCTTTCGTTCACAACATTGTGATGTAATGGGTCCTTATAAAGGCGGCATTAGATTTCATCCAACTGTCAATGGTGATGAAGTAAAAGCATTATCTGCTTGGATGAGTTTAAAATGTTCAGCTACTCATCTTCCTTTTGGTGGCGGAAAAGGTGGAATTATAGTAGATGTAAATGAGTTATCTGATAATGAGCTTGAAAGACTTTCAAGAGGATATGTTAAAGAACTTTATAAATATATCGGAGATAGATATGATATTCCAGCACCAGATGTAAATACAAATGAAAAGATAATGGCATGGATGTTAGATGAATATATAAAATTGACAGGAAATAATACATTAGCCACTTTTACGGGAAAAGCATTAGGATTTGGTGGATCTTATGGTAGAAAAGAAGCAACAGGAGTTGGTGTTGCAGTAATTACTAGAGAATCATTAAAAAAACTAGGTATTAATATTAGAGAATCAAAAATTGCTATTCAAGGTTTTGGTAATGTAGGTTCAAATACAGCAAAACACTTAGAAAGAATGGGCGGAAATATAGTATCAATTTCTGAATATGATAAAGAAAAAGGTGTTTATACAATTTATAATGAAGATGGTTTTGATATTGCTGATTTAATTGAACATTTTGAAAAAAATAATACTTTATATGATTATAAAGATGTAAAACATATTTCAATTGATCAATTCTATTCATTAGATGTTGATGTTATTATACCATGTGCATTAGAAAATTCTATCGGAGAAGAAGAAGCAAATAAAATTAGAGCAAAATTAATAGTTGAAGGAGCTAATGGTCCTGTTAATTATTATGCAGATTCTATTTTAAAAGATAGAAATATTATTGTTATACCAGATATTTTAGCTAATTCAGGAGGAGTTATTGCATCTTACTTTGAATGGGTACAAAACATTTCAGCTATTGATATGACAGAAGATGATGTTTTAAATAAAGTTGAGTATAAAATGTTATTTGCATATAATGAAATATTAAAAATTCAACAAGAGTATGATGTAACAATGAGACTTGCTTCTTATATTTATTCAGTATTAAGACTATATAAAATATTAAAATTAAGATCTAGAATTTAATTTTTGAATTATTAGTGTTTTACTACTTGACATAATGAAAAAAATATTTTATCATATTAATATAAGTGAAACAAAAACATAAGTGAATAAATAAAAAATTTGTAAATTGGTTTTTTTTTTCTCTATTTAGAGATAAAAAAAGACCAATTTTTTTTAGGAGGATATTATGAGCAAATTTATTTTTATTACAGGAGGAGTAGTTTCTGGAATAGGTAAAGGAATATGTGGAGCAAGTTTAGGTAGACTTTTAAAGGATAGAGGATTTAGTGTTTTTATGCAAAAATTTGATCCATATATAAATGTAGACCCTGGTACAATGAGTCCATATCAACATGGAGAAGTTTTTGTAACTAAAGATGGTGCTGAAACTGACTTAGACTTAGGACATTATGAAAGATTTATTGATGAAGAACTAACTCAAAGAAGTAATGTTACAACAGGAAGAATTTATAGTGAAGTAATCCAAAAAGAACGTAGAGGAGATTATAATGGTTCTACTGTTCAAGTTATTCCTCATATTACTGATAGAATAAAGGGTTATGTATATAAAGCTGCTGAAGAAAGTAAAGCTGATATTATTATTACTGAAATAGGCGGAACTGTAGGTGATATTGAATCATTACCTTTTATTGAAGCTATTAGACAAATTCATGCTGAAAATAAAAAAGAAGATGTTTTATTTATTCATATTACATTAGTTCCAACAATACCTGGTTCTAATGAATTAAAAACAAAACCAACTCAACATTCTTTTAAAGAACTTATGAGTCAAGGAATAAAGGCAAATATTATTGTTGTTAGAAGTCCAGAACAAATTTCTGATGAAATTAAAAATAAAATTAGTCTTTTCTGTGATGTTCCAAAGAGTGCTATAGTTCAGTCTGAAAATGTTGACTTTATATATGAAGTACCAGTTAAATTACAAGAACAAGGATTAGATGAGTATGTCTTACATAAACTTTCTCTTGAAGGAAAACCAATTGTTAAGAATGCTTGGAAGGAAATGATTGATTCTTATAGAAATGTAAAAGATGAATTAGAAATTGGACTTGTAGGTAAATATGTTCAACTTCATGACGCTTATCTTTCAGTGTCACAAGCCTTAATAGATGCAGGATATAAAAATGCTCATAAGATTAATATTCGTTGGATCAATTCAGAATATGTTACTGAGGAAAATACAAAAGAATTATTTAATGGACTTGATGGAATAATTGTTCCAGGTGGATTTGGTGGCAGAGGTATAGAAGGAATGATTGCTACAAGTAAATATGCAAGAGATAATAATATTCCTTATTTCGGTATTTGTCTTGGTATGCAAATTGCTATTATCGACATTGCAAGAAATATTGCAAATCTAAATGGTGCTGATTCTACTGAAAAAGATGAAAATGCTAAACATCCTGTAATTGATTTGATGGAAAATCAATTTGATGTTGAAAATATTGGTGGTACATTAAGACTTGGAAATTATGACTGTAAACTTCTAGAAAATTCAAAAGCTAGAGAATTATATAATTCTGAAGTAATTCAAGAAAGACATAGACATAGATATGAATTTAATAATAAGTATAGAAAAGAACTTGAAAAAGCAGGAGTTGTATTTTCTGGTATAAATCCTGAACTCGATTTAGTTGAAATTATTGAATTTAATGGAAGTGATTATTTTGTAGCTTGTCAATTCCATCCTGAATTTAAATCTAGACCAAATAAAGTACATCCATTATTTGATGGATTTATAAAGGCATCTATAAAAAATAAAAATAAATAATTTTAGTTTGAAGTAGGTAAGGAACATATAATTTGTTCCTTACTTTTTTATATGCTAATATAGACATGTGTTTTATAAAATGATATAATTTTAGTGAAAAATTTTTAATAATAATATTAATAAAGGATGGAGAAAATAATGGGATTATTTGATGTTGTAAAAAAAGCTCTAACTGGAGCAAGTGATGAAGATAACAGAAAAAACAAGGCAAGAATGCGTGAAATTTTCAACTCTTGTGTTCCAAATGGTGATGAATATAAATTAATATATTGTCACATGGAAAATTATACTAATGCAGTTATCGTAGAGATTACAAAACATAGCAATTTTATTGTTGGATATAAAGAGGGTGAAGTTGTTATAATTAATGTTAATGCTACATTAACTGAATATGGAGAACCGGAATTCTTTAATAAAGAAAATGGTGCAACTATAAAAACAGCTATAGGATACTGTGTTGCTGATAAAGAAAATGTACATTATCAATTTGTACCTATAACATATGAACCGGGAATTGTAAAAGGTGCGAAGTACTCAGTTGCAATTACACAAACCGGAGCAGAGGTATCAGAATTCCGTAAATTTTTCAAACGTGGATTGTAATCTAATATTTTTTATATAAGATTTTGACGATTAAGATTTATTCTTAATCGTTTTTTTTGCAATTACTGATTGAAATGTATGGTAAGAATAATTGTAATAAAATATAAAAAATGGTAAAATTAATTATAAATATAGTAATTGAGAAAATTTATTAATTTTGGGAGTAATATATGTTATTAGTAATAGATGTTGGAAATACAAATATTGTATTGGGTGTTTATAAAGGATATTCATTAATATGTGATTTTAGACTTAATACGATAAAAAATAAAACAAGTGATGAGTATGCAATGTCAATAACAGAAATACTAAATGCTAACGATATAAAAAAAACAGAAATTGAAGATGTTATTGTGGCTTCAGTAGTTCCAGATGTTATGCATTCAATTGAAAATGCTATAAAAAAATATTTTAACTTAAAGCCGATTATTATTGATGATAATTGTGATTTAGGAATAAAAATTAATCATGATAACCCTAAGACAATTGGGGCAGATAGGATAGTTAACTCTGTTGCAGGAATAAAAAAATATGGTGTTCCATTGATAATTATTGATATAGGAACAGCTATTACTTTTGATGTAATTGATGAAAATTCAGTATATCAAGGCGGAGCTATAATTCCTGGAATAGGAATTTCATCAGAAGCATTGTTTTTAAAAACTGCAAAATTACCAAGGGTTGAACTTTATAAACCTGAAAAAATTGTTGCTAAAAACACAATGGATAATATTAGAGTTGGTATGGTTATAGGATATATTGGACTAATAGAAAAATTAATTGATGAAATTGTAAAAGAAATGAAATTTGATGGTTCCAAATTGAAGGTTGTTGCTACTGGAGGTTATTCAAGTCTAATTTCAAAGGATATAAATAAAATAGATATTATAGATAAAAAGCTTACCCTAGACGGAATGTTAGAAATCTATAAAATGAAAAAGGGGTTATAATATGCTTAATGGTGATGTTTTTCTAGCACCACTTGCAGGTGTAAGCGATGTTGCTTTTAGAATATTAGCAAGTGAAATGGGAGCTAGTATGACTTTTACAGAAATGGTTTCTATAAAAGGAATGTATTATGAAAATGATAATACATCTATTATCACATATATAGATAAAAGAGAAGGTCCTGTTGGATTACAAGTTTTCGGTAGTGATGAGAATATCATGGCTGATGTTATACAAAATAGATTCAATAATAGAGATGATATATATCAACTAGATTTAAATTTAGGATGTCCTGCACCTAAAATTGTAAAAAATCATGAAGGTAGCTATTTAATGAAGGATCCTAAAAAGGTAAAAAGCATTGTTGAGTCAATGGTTAAAACTTCAAAAGTTCCAGTTAGTGTTAAAATAAGATTAGGTTTTGATGATAGTAATAAGAACTTTTTAGAAGTTGCAGATGCAATTGTAGAAGCTGGAGCGTATATGATTACATTACATGCTAGAACAAGAGAGATGTTTTATTCTGGGAAAGCCGATTGGACGGCTATTAGGGCTTTAAAGAATCATGTTCCTATAAAAGTCGTAGGCAATGGTGATGTGTGTAGTGTTGAAGATTATGTTAGAATGAAAGAAGAAACTGGAGTTGATGCAGTTGCAATCGGAAGACATGCTCTTGGGAATCCATTTATTTTTAAACAAATAAAAGATTTCAATTTAACAAAAAAATATTCTAATCCAACTTTAGAAGAAGTTATAGAAACAATAAAAAGACATTATGAATTAGAATTAGAATTTAAGCCTGAAAGAATTGCTATAAGAGAGATGAGAAAAAATATTTTATGGTATTTAAAAGGCTTTAAAGATTCAAATAAGGTAAAAAATAATATAAATACTTTAACTAACATTAATGAAATATTTGAAGTATTAAATGAATATAAAAATACTTATAACTAATTTAATTAAAATAGAAAATATTAAAATTAGTACTTAGTCTTTTACTTTTTGTAATTGGGAGGAAATTATGAAAAAAAAATTTAGAGTTCTGTCATTTTTGCTTGTTTTTGTACTATTATTAGCTTCTTGTAAGTCAGCTGTAAATGGTACTTTTGAAGGTAAAGCAAGGGGACATAATGGAGAAGTAGTATTAGATGTAAGTTTTGAGAATAGTAAAATTAAAAAAGTTACATTAAAGGAGAGTGTTGAAACTGATGATGTAGGTAAGATCGCTATTGAAAAATTGCTTGAAAAAGTTAACTCTTGTAATTATAATTTAGATGAAATCACTGGAGCCACTTACTCTTCTAAGGCTTTCATAAATGCACTTGCAGATGCCATCCAAAAAGCAGGTTTAGATTATAAAAAAATTTTAAATAATAATCTTAAATTAAATGAAAAGTATGAAGTTAAAGAAATAAATGTTGATGTCGTTGTTGTTGGATCTGGTGGTGCTGGTTTAATTTCAGCAATAAAAGCTAAAGAGGCAGGAGCTAATGTTGTTGTGCTAGAAAAATTACCTTTAATTGGGGGTAATACTTTAATTTCAGGAGCTGAATATGCTGCTCCAATGAATTGGTTGCAAGAAAAAGAAAATATAAGTGACAGTATTGAATTATTTAAAAAAGATGTTGAAAAAGCTGGTGGAGATAAAGAGCTTATAGATGTTTTAGCTAAAAATGCTCTTGATGGTGCAAAATGGTTAAAAGATGATATTAAGGTTGAGTGGACGGATGAACTTATGTTTTTCGGAGGTCATTCTGTTAAAAGATCTTTAATTCCAAAAGGACAATCAGGTAAAGAATTAATTAATAAATTACATGCAAAAACTGAAGAATTAGGCATAGAAATTTTAACTGAGACAAATGCATATGAGCTTATTGTAAAGGATAATGTAGTTACAGGTGTAAAAGCCAAAACTAAGAATGGAGAATTGATTGTTAATGCTAAATCCGTAATTTTAACTACTGGAGGTTTTGGTGCTAATAAAAAAATGCTCAATGATAATGATAAAGAAATTGATGATAAAATTCTTTCTACAAACTCTCCTGGATCTACAGGAGATGGAATAAAAATGGCCCAAAAAATTGGAGCAGATGTAGTTGATTTAGATAAAATACAATTGTATCCTGTTTGTGATGTTGAGACTGGTAAACTTTTGTATACTGGAGATACTAGACTTGTAGGTGGAGCTATACTTGTTAATAAAGAGGGTAATAGGTTTGTTGAAGAGTTAGGAACTAGACGAGAAATTTCTTTAGGAATAAAGTCTCAAACTGATAGCATTGCATATCAAATTTGGGATGAAGATTCTATGCAAAAATCAAAAATTTTACCAACTCATGAAATAGAATATAATAATTTAATAGAGGGTAAAAAGCTTTGTAAGGTTAATTCTATAGATGAAATGGCTGAATTTTTTGGAATAGATAAAAACAATCTGAAAGAGACAATTAAAAAGTTTAATGAGGATTCAGAGAATGGAAAAGATACATTATTTAATCTTAGAAGATTAGGATTTAAGATTGAAAAAGCACCTTTTTATTGTTTAAAAGCTGTTCCTGCAGTACATCATACTATGGGTGGGCTTAGAATAAATAAAGATGCTAATGTTTTAGACAAAAATGGAAACATAATTAAAGGACTATATGCAGCTGGTGAAACTACAGGTGGAATACATGGAAATAATAGATTAGGGTCAGTTTCAATTACAGATATAACTGTTTTTGGTATTATTGCTGGTATTAATGCTGCAAAAAACAAATAAAAGGAGCTTAGCTCCTTTTTATTTTTATTGTGAAACATTAATGTTACTTGGTACTCACCTGATGAGAAGCATCAAGGAAGGGTGGTGTTCTTCTTTTTTAATTCATTATAGAAAATTGAAGTATCAACTGGAAGATTATTTCTTTCTTTAATGGTAAATAAGAATAGTCTCTTTTTAGCCCTTGTCATGGCGACATAGAATAATCTTCTTTCTTCTTCTAATAGTTTTTCATCAAAAGAGGTTAAGACACTTTTTTGTGGAAATTCACCATCAACTAAATCAATTATAAATACATTATCGTATTCTAGTCCTTTTGATGAATGAATAGTTGAAATTGATATATTAGATTTAGAATTAGAAGCTTTTTTCAGTATTTCTTTTAAAATTTCTAATTTTTCTATAAATTCATCAAAAGTTTTTATATTTTTTGATAAGTATTTTATTAAATCAAAAATTAGATTATAGTTAAGATTTGAAAAATCATTAAAATTATCTAGATAATCTCCATAACCAATTTCATAAAGAATGCAGTCAATTTTATCTTCCATTTTCATTCTCTTTAATCTTTTAAAATCATTTCTTAAAGATGTAAACTTATTTATATAAAAATCATTTAATTCATCTAAATCCAATAGACTCTCGAAAACACATTGATTGTAAGATTTGTATTCTAATTTTGAAATAAAATCTTTTTTTATATATGCATTAAGTTTAAAATAAATTCTTTTAAATACATCTAAATCAGATGTGTCTTCAGAAAATAATATAATATTTTTAATATCATTAAGTATTCGATTAGAATAAAAATCAAATTTATTTTCTTTTATAAAAAAGTCTATATTATTATTTTTGAAAACTTCTGCAAGATACAAAGAAGAAATGTTATTTCTATATAAAATTCCGATTGTTTCGTTTGGATTAATCTCACAAATTTTTTTTATTATTTCTCTTGATTGTATCATTGAATTTTTAACTTTAAAAAGCATTATTTGTGAACTTTCTTCAGTAGTATATTTTGAGAATTTTTCATATCTTATTTTGTTTCCTTGAATTATCTTATTGCTTACACTTATAATGTTTTTTGTGGATCTAAAATTTTTATCCATAAAAAATATTTTGGAGTCAGGATAGATACTTTTGAAATTTAACAAATTTTCAGGACTTGCACCCCTAAAACTATAAATTGATTGATCATCATCTGCAACGATAAATACATTATTTTCTGGAAATACAATTTTTCTAATAATTTCAAATTGTAAAGTAGAAGTATCTTGCCCTTCATCTATTTGAAAGAACTTATATCTGTTTTTTAAAGCTCTTAAAAGTTTCTTATCTGTTGAAATGTATTCATTAGCTAAAATTAATAAATCATTAAAATCCATAAAATTGTTATTAAACTTTATCTCGTCGTATAAAACATATAACTTTAACATTAAAGTTCTATTTGAAATGAAATGATTTTTTTTAAGATATTCTTCAAAATCAAACATTTTATTTTTTGTAAAGTCATATATAGAGAAAAAATCATTTATTTCATCATCAGATAATTTTTTATAATATTTTTGATAATAGGCTCTTTTTAAAATAAGTATTCTATTAAATTCATTATTACCTTCAATTAAAGTTTTTTTTATGTTTTTTAATTTCATATAATTTCTAACAATTTCATAACAGAAAGCGTGAATTGTTTTAAAAGTAATTTTTCCTTTAAATTCAGGATTTTGAATTAAAAATCTTCTTTCCATATCAATGCCTTGTGATTTACTAAAAGTAATTGAAATAATTTCACTAGGATCAATACTATGATTTTTTATTAAATTTAATATTCTATGCAATAAAACAGTTGTTTTACCAGAACCTGGAACCGCTAAAATTAATGCTGGACCTTTAAAATGGTTAATAGCATCAATTTGTTGATTTGTAAATTTCATATAACCACCTAAATATATTCTAACATAAAAATAATTCCTTTTAAAGCGCATTTATGGT
The DNA here is from genome assembly GCF_021300775.1 of Parvimonas micra. Classification (GTDB taxonomy): domain Bacteria; phylum Bacillota; class Clostridia; order Tissierellales; family Peptoniphilaceae; genus Parvimonas. Next base: position 589,589 of record NZ_JAJTJP010000001.1, on the reverse strand, counting down.
AAAATATAAGTCGGAGGTTATTACATGGAAAAACATTTTATTCCTAACACTGAAGGTGTTATATTTGCAAATAAGAAAAAATTTTCTTTTGGTATTGATTCTATTTTGCTTTCACATTTTTCTAAAGTAAAAAAAGATAAAATTTTAATTGATATAGGTGCTGGAACTGGAATTATAGGTTTTAGAATCAATTTTTTAAATAATTTAAAATATGTTTATCTTATAGAAATACAAAATGAAAATTCTGAACTTATAAAAAAAAGTATTGAAGAGAATAAGTTAAGCAATGTTATACTTTTAAATAAAGATTTAAATTTATGTTTTGATGATTTTGCAAATTCCTCAGTTGATTATATTGTGTCAAATCCTCCATACAAAAAAATGAATACAGGAATACTAAATGAAGATGAAAATTTTCTGATTTCAAGATATGAATATTCCCTTAAACTTGAAGATATTTTAAAATTTTCTTATAAAAAGTTGAAGTCAGGTGGAAAAGTTTTCTTGATTTACAGTATAGAACGTTTGATAGATGTTTTAAGTGAATCAAGAAAATACAAATTAGAACCAAAAAGAATACAATTTATTTCTACTAATGTTGATTCAAAACCTCATTTATTTATGGCTGAATTAGTAAAAAATGGAAATAGTAATTTGTTTGTTGAAGAAAATATATATATCTATGATAAAAATGGAGAATATACAAATAAAATTAAGGAGATATATTATGGAAAGAGTATCTAACATCTATTTTGTTCCAACTCCTATTGGTAATATGAAAGATATTACACTTAGAGCTTTAGAGGTTTTAGAAAATAGCGATATTATTTATTGTGAAGACACTAGAAATAGTCAAAATTTACTAAAATTTCATAATATTAATACTAAATTAATTTCATATCATAAATTTAATGAAAGTGAAAGAGTTGAAGAAATTATTAGTAATATTGAAAGTGGAAAAACTGTTTCTGTAATATCAGATGCAGGAATGCCAATAATAAATGATCCAGGATTTGTTATTTTACAAGAAGTTATTAAAAAAGGCATATCTTATGAAATTTTACCAGGTGCATGCGCATTAATTAATGGAATTTGCGGAAGTGGTTTTGATGCTACAAATTTTGTTTATATGGGATTTGTACCAAAGACAGAATCTGAACGAGAAAAATTTTTTAAAAATTTTAAAGATATGAGTGTAACAGGAATTTTTTACGAAAGTCCACACAGACTTTTAAAAACTTTGAAATCATTGTACGCTCAATTTGGAAATATAAATGTTTGTGTTTGTAGAGAACTTACAAAATTATTTGAAGAGTATAAGAGAGGTTGTATTGATGAAATTATCTCTTATTATGAAGAAAAAGGTGTAAAAGGTGAAATTGTTCTTGTAATAGAAAAAATAGTAGATAAAAAAGAAGCTTTTGATGTAGCAAATGAAATTTTAAAATTTAAAAAAGAAGGGTACAGTAATAAGGATATAGTAAAAATATTAAAAGATAATTTTAATATTTCTAAAAATGAAGCATATGAATTAGTGTTGAATTTTGAAAATAAGGAGGCAAATTAAATGTCAGAACAATTATTAAAGGAAAAACAATATCATATTGATATGAAAGAAGGAGACGTAGGTAGATATGTAATTTTACCAGGAGATCCTAAAAGATGTAAATTAATTGCAAAATATTTTGATGATGCAGTTTTAGTTGCTGATAATAGAGAATATGTAACATATACTGGTTATTTAGAAGGAGAAAAAGTTTCTGTTACAAGTACAGGTATCGGTGGTGCAAGTGCATCCATTGCTGTAGAAGAACTACATAAAATAGGTGCAGATACTTTTATAAGAGTTGGAACTTGTGGTGGAATAGATATAGAAGTAGAGGCTGGAGATTTAGTTGTTGCTACAGGTGCAATAAGAATGGAAGGGACTACGAAAGAATATGCACCAATTGAGTTTCCTGCAGTTGCTGATTTTAATATAACGAATGAACTTGTAAACGCATGTGTTGAAACAAATCAAAAATATCATGTTGGGGTTGTTCAATGTAAAGACGCTTTTTATGGCCAACATCAACCTGAAAATAAGCCTGTTAGTTATGACTTGATGAATAAATGGGAAGCGTGGAAAAGGCTTCATACAAAGGCAAGTGAAATGGAATCTGCAGCTATATTTGTCGTTTCGAGTTATTTAAATACTAGAGCTGGATCAATATTTTTAGTTGTAAATAATCAAGAAAGAGTAAAACAAAACTTATCAAATAATATTGTAGAAGATACAGATAGAGCTATAAAAACAGCTATTGTTGCTCTTAAAAATATTATAAAAAAAGATAGAGAAAATAGATAAGAATTATAAAATTTTAAGACTAATAAAATTCATATTAATTAAAAAATAAAGTTTAAATATATGTTTAAAATAGCTTGACAATTGTATTTCTTTATGATATTATTTTATGAGTAATATAATGTATAGTTATGTTCAAATTTAGCTATCAAGGAGGTGTTTCTATGAGAGATAAAGTTGTGTTGGCATGTACAGAATGTAAAAACAGAAATTACAATACAAAGAAGAACAAAAAAGTTACAACTAACAGAATTGAATTAAACAAGTATTGTAAGTTTTGTAAAAAACACACTCTTCACAGAGAAACAAAATAGTTAGAGATTGGAGGAGAGTAGTATGGCAACAAAAACTACTGATCAAAAACAAAAGAAAACTAGCTTTATGCGTGGAGTACGTTCTGAATTCAAGAAGATAATCTGGCCTTCAAAAAAAAGTGTTTTTTATTATAGCCTTGCAGTAGTTACAATTTCTATAATTAGTTCAGCAATGATTTGGGGATTGGATACTGTATTAAAAAAATTATTAGGTTTCATAATCCATTAATTACTAAGGAGGGAAGGACTTTAGTCCGTTTATATGACAACAGAAGAATTAAAGGATATTAAAGAAAAAGAAGCCAAATGGTATGTAGTACATACATATTCAGGGCATGAAAACAAAGTTAAGGCTAATATTGAAAAGTTAGTTGTGAATCGTGGGAATGACATAGATATATTTGAAGTCGTTGTTCCAACGGTTAAAGAAGAAACTGAAACTGGAAAAATTAAAGAAAAACAATTATTTCCTGGATATGTTTTAGTTAAAATGATAATCACAGATATTTCATGGTATTTAGTAAGAAATACTAGAGGAGTAACTGGATTTGTAGGGTCAGGTAATAAACCTGTACCACTATCAGAAAAAGAAGTTGAAGCATTAGGAGTTTCAACAAAACCATATAATGATGTGGAAATTAACGAAGGAGATTCTATTACAATAATAGATGGTGCATTTAAAGATTTAACCGCAAAAGTAATAGAAGTATCTCAAGAAAATGGTAAATTAAAAGCTTTCGTTTCTTTATTTGGAAGAGATACGCTTGCTGAATTAGATTTTAGTGACGTAATAAAAAATTAAATTTGAAAATAATTTGAAAAAATATTCAAAACAGAGATATACGAGAGTGGGAGGGGTTTAGCACCCGAAAACCACATTAGTTTTTAAGGAGGAACTATAAAATGGCTAAAAAAGTACAAGCATTAGTAAAATTACAAATTCCAGCAGGAAAGGCAACTCCTGCTCCACCAGTAGGTACTGCATTAGGACCTCATGGTGTAAATATAATGCAATTTACAAAAGAATTTAACGCAAAAACAGCTGATCAAGCTGGTTTAATCATTCCGGTTGTATTGACTGTATACCAAGATAGATCATTTACATTCATTACTAAGACTCCACCGGTACCAGTATTAATTAAGAAAAAATTAGGTATCGAATCAGGATCAAAAGTACCAAATAAGACAAAAGTAGGTAATTTAACAAAAGATCAAGTTAGAGAAATTGCTGAATTAAAAATGCCAGACTTAAATGCTGCAAGTATTGAAGCTGCTATAAGCATGGTTAAAGGTACTGCTAGAAGTATGGGAGTAACTGTAGAAGAGTAATATAAAGTGGGAGCAATAATGCGAACACCACAAGGAGGATATAAATGAAAAAAGGTAAAAAATATTTAGAAAGTTTAAAATTAATAGATAAAACAAATTTATATGATTTAAAAGAAGCATGTGAATTAGCTGTTAAGACTTCAACTGCAAAATTTGATGAAACTGTTGAATTACACGCTAAGTTAGGTGTTGACTCAAGACATGCTGACCAACAAGTTAGAGGTACAGTAGTATTACCTCATGGAACTGGTAAGACTTTAAGAGTTTTAGTTTTATGTAAAGAAAATAAAGTTCAAGAAGCTCAAGAAGCTGGTGCTGATTATGTTGGAGCAGATGATCTTATTCAAAAAATTCAAAATGAAAACTGGTTTGAATTTGATGTAATAGTTGCAACTCCAGATATGATGGGTGTTGTTGGTAGAATCGGTAAAGTTTTAGGACCTAAAGGTTTAATGCCAAACCCTAAATCAGGAACTGTTACATTTGATATAGCTAATGCTATTAAAGAAATCAAAGCTGGTAAAGTTGAATACAGAGTAGATAAAGCTAATATCGTTCACTGTCCAGTAGGAAAAGTTTCATTTGGTGCTGAAAAAATAGAAGAAAACTTAAGAACATTAATTTCTGCTATTATTAAAGCTAAACCAGCTGCAGCTAAAGGTAAATATTTAAGATCAGTTTCTATTGCTACAACAATGGGACCTGGAATTAAATTAGCTTCTACAAAATTAGGAGAATAATTATAAATTTAAGACACCTAAAGGTGTCTTTTTTTGTGTAAAAATAATCTAATACTATTAGATTATTTTTTAATTTATATTAAAAATTATTATCAAAATTATTGAAAAATATTATCAACAGTGCTATAATAAATTTGAAAATAAGAATGTTAATAAAAATTTTTATTTGGTTGAAAAATAAAAATAGTATAAACTTAGGAGGATTAAATGGATATTTATAAGAAATTATTTAAGTATGTGCCTGATAAAAAGTATCTTATTTATAGTGGAATATTTATGAGCATGATTTCATCTGCACTTTCAATTTTACCATATTGGTTTTTGTATAAATTTCTAAATGAATTTATATTGATGAAAAATTTTGAAAAAGCTCAATACTATGCATTTATAATTTTTATTATAATGGTATTACAGTCACTTATTTATTTTTTTGCAGCATGGTTAACTCATTTATTTGCTTTTCGCTTAGAAAGTAATCTTAGAAAAAAAGGAATAGAGCATCTAATGAATGCATCGTTTTATTTTTTTGATGTTAATCAGTCAGGTAGAATTAGAAAAATTATAGATGATAATGCAACAGATACACATATGATAGTTGCACATTTAATTCCTGATATTACTCTTGCATTGATAACTCCAATACTTTTATTTGTTATAATGTTTTCAGTTGATATTTATTTAGGAATTGCTACTGTAATCTTAACTATACTATCTGCTATATTTACTGTACTCATGTATGGTGATATTAAGTTTATGGATAAATATAACAAATCTCTTGAAAGAGTTAATAGCGAGTCAGTTGAATATGTTAGAGGTATGCAAGTTTTAAAAATCTTTAAAGCTTCAATTTTCTCTTTTAAGTCATTTTATGATTCCATCATTGATTATTCTAAATCAGCATATGAATATAGTAAGAGTTGTAAAAATCCTTTTGTTATTTTTCAAATTATATTATTAGGTGCGGGTGCTTATATTATTCCATTTGCAATTATGATTTCAAAAGGAACTCAAAATAATCTTGAAGTTATGATTAAGCTAATTTTCTTTACTTGTTTTATAGGCACATTATTTAGTTGTTATATGAGAATAATGTACCTTGGAATGCACCAATATATGGCATCACAGGCAGTAGATAAGTTAGAGACTCTTTTTGGTGAAATGGAAGAAAATGGAATTAAATATGGGACAGATACATATTTTAAAGATTATAATATAGAATTTAAAAATGTTAGTTTTAAGTATGATGATAAATTTATCTTAGAAAATTTAAGTTTTAAACTTAATGAAAATAAAACTTATGCTTTAGTTGGATCTTCAGGGGGCGGAAAATCAACAATAGCAAAGTTAATTTCAGGTTTTTATAAAATTGATGAGGGTGAAATTTTAATAGGAGATAAAAATATAACAAATTATTCAAGAGAGTCTTTAATGAATAATATATCATTTGTTTTTCAAAATTCAAAATTATTTAAGACAACAATTTTTGAAAATGTAAAGATTGGAAATGAAAATGCTAGTTACGAAGAAGTTATGAAAGCTTTAAAAATGGCTAGATGTGATGATATTTTAGATAAATTTAAAACTAGAGAAAATACTATAATAGGCTCAAAAGGTGTTTATCTTTCTGGGGGTGAAATTCAGAGAATTGCTATTGCAAGAGCAATATTAAAAGATGCAAAAATAATTATTCTTGACGAGGCATCAGCTGCATCGGATCCTGAAAATGAACATGAAATACAATTGGCATTTTCAAATTTAATAAAAGAAAAGACAGTTATAATTATTGCTCATAGATTGAGTTCAATTAAAAATGTGGATGAGATTTTAGTAGTTGATAAAGGCCAAATAGTTGAAAGAGGAACTGATACAGAATTATTAAAAAATAACGGAAGATATAAATTCTTACAAGATTTATTCTCCCAAGCAAATGAATGGAGGATATAATTATGAAAATGCTTAAAAGAATGTTTCAGTTAACAGACATGGGAACTTTAGGAATAGTTAAAGCTTCAATCGCATCATTTTTTGTATACTGTAGTTTAATGATTCCAATGACATTACTCATGGTTTTTATTCAAAACATCTTAGAGTTAAAGGAAAATAATATTAGCTTTTTTATAGTAGGTAATATTATTATGGTTTTTATAATGTATATCATCATGTCAATAGAATATAATTGTTTATATAATGAAACATATAAAGAGAGTGCAAATATTAGAATTGAAATAGCAGAAATACTAAAAAAATTACCTCTTTCATTCTTTTCAAAACATGATGTTTCTGATTTATCCCAAACAATTATGAAAGATGTTTCCACTATCGAACATGCTATAAGTCATGCTATTCCAAAAGCTTTAGGTTTAATAGTGTATTTATTTTTAATTGTAATAATGCTATTGATTTTTAATTTTAAACTTGCTTTATGTATTCTAATTCCTATAATTTTATCTATAGTTTGTATTTTTATATCAAAGAAGTCACAAGTAAATGGAAATAAAAAATACTATAATGTTATGAGAGAAATATCTGAAGATTTTCAAGAGTCAATTGAATTACAGCAAGAAATAAAAAGTTATAATCAAATAGAAAAATTTTCAAAAAAAATAATAGATGATATTAACTACTCAGAAAAAGTTCATATTAAAAGTGAATTAGGCATGGTATTACCTCTAAGTATATCTACAAATATACAAAATTTAACTCTAGGGGCGACGATTTTATTTGGAACATCTATATATCTAAAAGGAGAGGCATCATTACTTTATCTAATAGGTTATATAATGTGTGCTTCAAAGATTATAGACGCAGTGAATTCTTTGCTTTCAAATTTTGCAGAATTAATGTATTTAGATGGAAATTTACAAAGAATTAAAGAGTTAAGAAGTACTGAAATTCAATCTGGTGAAGAAAAAAAATTAAAAAAATTTGACATAGAATTTAAAAATGTTGAATTTGGATATGGAGAAAATAAGGTAATAGATAATATTTCATTTATTGCTAAACAAGGAGAAGTAACAGCTATAGTTGGTCCTTCTGGTTGTGGAAAAACTACAGTTTTGAGATTAATGTCAAGATTGTATGATTATGACAAAGGAAAAATTATTATTGACGATAATGATATTAAAGAAATAGATACCGAAAGTTTATTTGAAAATATTTCAATTGTTTTTCAAGAAGTTACATTATTTAATACATCAATTTTAGAAAATATTAGATTTGGAGATAAAAATGCAACTGATGAACAAGTTAAAGAAGCAGCAAGACTTGCTAATTGTGAAGAATTTATTGAAAAATTACCTGAGAAATATGATACTTTAATAGGAGAAAATGGAAGTAAGTTATCAGGAGGAGAAAGACAGAGAATTTCAATTGCACGTGCATTTTTAAAGAATGCACCAATAATTTTACTTGATGAAATTAGTGCAAGTCTTGATGTAGAAAATGAAATGAAAATACAAGAAAGTTTAAATAAACTTATTAAAAATAAAACTGTACTAGTAGTTTCCCATAGAATGAAGTCTATAGAAAATGTAAATAAAATAATAGTAATGGAAAATGGAAAAATAGAATCTCAAGGAAGCCATATAGAGCTTTTAGAAAAATCTAAAGTATATAAAACTATGGTATCAAAATCTAATTTAGCCGAAAATTATAGTTATTAACAGTATCTTAAATATTAAGTGATCTATAGATTTTTAATATATAGGGGGGATTGATTTGGTAGATAATCGTAGAATTAATTTATTTGTTTTAATATTTATGAATTTAATATTTGGAACATTTACTTTACTGTGGGATAATTTTATTTTAGATATAATTTATTTTTGTATTTGTTCGATAGTATTAATTTATAGTGGGAAAATAAAAAGATTAATCAAATTTTTTATATTTTATATTGTATGTTTGTATATAGTTTTTTTTATAAAGTTACCAGACAATTCATTTTTTTCATTTATAGGATTCATAAGTTATTCAAATATTAAAATGTGTCCAATATATATGATTGCGAGTTTTATTGTATTAGATATAAGAACAAGTGAATTAATATATGTTCTTGGTAAATTAGGATTTAGTAAAAAAGTAAGATTTGCTTGTACAATTACTTTAAAGTTTATTCCAATATATTTTGCAGAAAAAAGAATTATAAAAAATTCATTAAAACTTCGAGGGATAGAAATTTCATTTTTTAATCCTATTAAAAGATTTGAATATTATATAGTTCCAACTCTATTTAGAGCTTCTAATATCGCAGTTGAAATGACAGAATCAGCTTATACAAGATGTGCAATGTGCACTGATAGTATGAATTCAATATACTATAAAAAATTCAATTTAGAAGATTTCATACTTATTATAGTTTTATTTGTTTTTGTTATTTTATGGGGAGGCGGTTTTATTGATAAAATTTAAAAATGTTAGTTTTACTTATGAAAATTCTGATAAAAAGGCTCTTGATAATATAAATTTTGAAATAAATGATGGAGAATTAGTTTTAATAACAGGAGCTTCTGGATCTGGTAAATCAACGATATATAAATGTATAAATGGTCTAATTCCACATATTTATGAAGGTGATCTTTTAGGAGATATTTTTATTGATGATATAAATACAAAAGATTGTAAGAATTATGAATTATGTAAAATGATAGGTTCAGTTTCGCAAAATCCTAGGGGACAATTTTTCACAGATAATACTACCTCAGAACTTGCATTTACTTTAGAAAATTTAGGATATAAAGTTGAAGAAATTTTAGAAAAAATAGAAAATATATCTAGCTTTTTTGGGATTTCAAATATTTTAAATAAAAATATCTTAGAGATTTCTGGAGGAGAAAAACAGAAAATATCAATAGCATGTGTTTCAATTTTAGATGCAAAGACTTTAGTATTTGATGAGCCTTCTGCTAATTTAGATTATTATGGAATAGAACTTTTAAAAGAAATTTTTTCAAAACTAAAAGAAAGCGGATATACAATTATAGTTGTTGAACATAGAATATTTTATTTGAAAGAAATTTTTGATAGGATGATTCATATAAAAAATGGAAGGCTAATTGTAAATTTGGAAAGAAAAGAAGCTTTAAATTACACAGCCGAAGATTTAAGAAGTCTAAATCCTTTTGATAGGGAACTAAAAGTTTTAGATTCATTTACTAGAAAAGAAAAATTATTAGAAATTAATAATCTTTTCTTTAAAAATATAATTAAAGATGTTTCTTTTAATTTGTACAGAGGTGAAATAGTTGGACTTGTAGGAAAAAATGGTGTTGGTAAATCAACAATATCAAAACTGATTTCAGGAATCTATAAAAAAACATCAGGAAAAATATCGATTGAAGGCAAGCCTTTTGTCTTAATGCAAGATGTAGATTATCAACTATTTTCAGAAAGTGTATTTTCAGAGTTTTTATTATCAAATAAAGATTTAAATGAAGATGAAATTTTAGAAATGTTAAAAGTTATTAACCTTTACGACAAAAAGAATAGTCATCCATTTTCTCTTTCTGGAGGGGAAAAACAAAGGTTATTAATGGGAATTTGTGCAAAAAGTAATTCTGATATTCTTATTTTGGATGAGCCAACAAGTGGTTTAGATTTTAATAATATGATTATTATTTCAGAAATTATTAAAAATTTAGCAAAAGAAAAAGCAATAATATTAATTTCTCACGATTATGAGTTATTATCAAGAGTTGTAGATAGAATTATATTTTTAGAAGATGGTAGTATAAAAGAAGATTTTATTTTAAAAGAAAAAAATCAACTAATAAGTATCTTTCAAAAAATTAAAGGAGGAAAATAAAATGAAAGTTAAAGATTTAGTTTTAGTTGCTATTTTAGGAGCTTTAAATTTAGTTGTATCAATGATTGTAACATTTGCATTATTTCCATTGGGAGCATATGCGCATTGTATTAGTCCTGGAGTTGCAGGTTTGTTCACTGGTGTTATATTTGTTTTTTTGTGTAATAAAGTTGGGAAAAAAGGAAGCTTTTTACTATTTTCATCAGTATATTTAATAGCAATGGCAGCTAGTGGGTTCTATCTTCCTTGGATAATTTCATATAGTGTTGCTTTTATAATCGGAGAAATACTTCTTGTTTTTATGGGATATAAAAATAAAACTGCACAATTTATTGCTTTTGGATTGATTCAAGTAGGAAGTGCGTGTGGTCAAATTATTCCAGTTAACTTTTTCTTAGAATCATTTAAAAACACATGGTTAGGTAAAGGTGGAGTAACTGAAAGCGCATTAAATGAAATGATTAAGTTTTCAACGGGAACATATGGATTAATTAGCCTTTTGATTGTTTTTATATTAGGTGGATTAGGTGTTGTAATTGGAAATATAATTTTGAAAAAACACTTTAAAAAAATTTAAGAATAATAAAAATTAAGTTTTTTAGAGATATATTTATTTATATCTCTTTTTGTTTTTTTTTAGTATATATGATATAATTAATATAGTTTTATGCCTTTAGATAGAACTAAATTATAATCATCTTAATTACCTTAAAATAGGTATTTATAGTAGATTTTTAAATTAATAACATTTTACAGTTAGGAGTTAGTGTATGAATATTACAATCATATTAGCAGCTGGTGAAGGAACTAGAATGAAAAGTAAAAAATCAAAAGTTTTACATAAAATTGTTAATAGAACACTTATTGATTATGTTTATGATGCTAGTTGTAATGCAGGTAGTGATAAAACTATTATTATTGTAGGTAAAAATAAATTAGAAGTTCAAGATAAGTTTGGAGATAAAGTATTATATAAAGAACAAAAAATTGGTAAAGAGTATCCATATGGAACTGGTTATGCTGTTCAGCTTACTGTAGATGAAATTAGTGATTATGATAATGTTTTAATACTTAGTGGAGATACACCATTAATCAAAGGAGAAACACTACAAAAATTATTAGAAGAACATATTGCGATGAATTCTAAAGCAACTGTTCTTACTGCTTTTATTGATGATACAACAGGATATGGTCATATAATAAAAGATAATAATGGAAAGTTTTTAAAAATAGTTGAAGATAAAGACGCAAGTATAGAAGAAAAAAGAGTTAAAGAAATAAATTCTGGAATTTATGTATTTAATGGTAAGGCTTTAAAGAATTCTATAACAAAAATTGATAGAAATAATGTTCAAAATGAATTATATCTTACTGATGCCATTAAAGTTTTAGTTCAAGATGGAGAACTTGTTTCTACATATAAATTAGATGATATTGAAGAAATTTATGGTATAAATTCTAAACTTCAATTATTTGAAGCTGAAAAAATTATGCGTTATAGAATAAATGCAGAATATATGAAAAATGGTGTTATTATGGAAAATCCAGAAAATACTGTTATTGAAAAGGGAGTAAGTATAGGAATAGATACTTTTATAGGAAGTGGAGCTAGAATAATTGGTAATACTTCTATTGGAGAAAATGTTTATATAACAGGAGATACTTTTATAGAAAATTCTACAATAGGAAATGGTGTTATAATTAAAAGCTCATATATAGAGTATAGTACCATTGGAGATGATGTTACTATGGGACCTTTTGCTCACCTTAGACCAAAGAGTATTCTAAAAAATGACGTTCATATAGGAAATTTTGTTGAAGTTAAAAATACAACAATTGGTGAACATACAAAAGCGGGACATTTATCCTACATTGGTGATGCTATTGTAGGAAAAGAAGTTAATATGGGTTGTGGGACTATTTTAGTTAATTATGATGGTAAAAACAAACATGTTTCTGAAATTGGAGATGGTTGTTTTGTAGGTAGTAATTCAAATATAGTTTCTCCAGTAAAAATTGCAAATGATACATTTATCGCTGCTGGAACAACTGTGGTATCAAATGTAGAAAATGAAGGTTCGTTAATAATAGGACGAAGTGAAGTTTTCGAAAAAGAAGATTGGGTTTATAAAAAAAATTTAAAAATAAAAAAGTAATATTTTAGGAGGAATTATGTTAGCTTATACTGGACCTATGAAAATTTTTTCAGGAACTGCAAATAAAAAGTTTGCAGAAGATATTTGTAAATGTCTTGATATGCCATTAGGGGAAATACATATCGGTAAATTTAGCGATGGTGAAATTAATCTTTCAGTTGAAGAAACAGTTAGAGGATATGATGTTTATATTATACAACCTACTTGTAATCCAACTAATGACAATCTTATGGAAGTATTAATTATGGTTGATGCATTTAAAAGAGCTTCAGCTGGTAGAATTAATGTTGTAATTCCATATTATGGATATGCAAGACAAGACAGAAAGACAAAAGCTAGAGAACCAATAACAGCAAAATTGGTTGCTAATTTGATTGAAAAATCAGGTGCTGATAGAGTTATAACAATGGATTTACATGCAGGACAAATTCAAGGATATTTTGATATTCCTGTAGATCATCTTTCAGCTATAAAGCCACTTGCTGATTTCTTCAAAGAAGAGTTAAAGGATGAAGATAAAAATGATATGGTTGTAGTATCTCCTGATTTGGGTGGAGTTACAAGGGCTAGAAAATTCTCAAATTATTTAGATTTACCAATAGCTATTTTAGAAAAGAGAAGACCTCGTCCAAATGTTTCAGAAGTAATGAATGTTATTGGTGATATTGAAGGAAAAACTTGTATTATTGTTGATGATATTATAGATACAGCAGGAACAATAACTAATGCTGCTAATGCTTTAATTGCTAAGGGAGCAAAAAAAGTTTATATTACTGCAAGTCATGGAGTATTTTCAGGAAAGGCTTTGGATAATATTACTAATTCTAAAGTTGAAAAATGTGTTGTAACTGATACAATTCCTCAAGATAAGAACTTAGGTGGAAAAATTGAAGTTGTTTCAGTTGCTCAATATTTTGCAAAAGCTATTGATAGAATAAATAATAATAGACCAGTGAGTATGCTGTTTGATGGAAGATAATATTTATTTAATTGTTGGCCTTGGTAATCCTGGTAAAAATTATGTTGGAACAAGACATAATGTAGGATATGGTGTTGTTGACATTTTAGCAGATAAATATAATATCAACATGAACAAAGAAAAATTCAAATCTTATTACGGTCAAATAAATATGTTCGGGAAAAAATGCATATTTTTAAAACCACTTACTTATATGAATCTATCAGGAGAGGCTGTAATTGATGCAGTTAATTATTTTAAAATAAAACCTGAGAATATTATTGTTATAGTAGATGATATAGACATTCCTTTTGGAACTGTTAGAATTAAGAAAAAAGGAAGTGCAGGAACACATAATGGTCTAAAATCTATAATTTACCATCTAGAAACAGAAAATTTTCCTAGAATTAGAGTAAGCGTTGGAAAATGTCCTTCTTATATGGACTTAAGAGATTTTGTTTTAAGTAAGTTTTCATCTTCTGAAGAGAAAATTTTGAAGAAAGAATTAGAAATTTCTGCAGATGCTGTTGAAGAAATTATTAAAAGTGATATTGATAAAACAATGTGTAAATTTAATGGAATTAATATAGAGGAATAATATTCCTCTATATTTTTTACAAACAAGGAGTTAGTTATGAATTTTTTAATTGATTTTTTAAAAAATAATGAATCATATTTAGATATGATTTCAAATTTAAAATCAAATAATGTTCCTATTTATTGTAATGGACTTATAAAAGAAAGTTTATTCCATTTAATATATTCTATATTTAATGAGATTCCTAATAAAAATCTAGTTTTATTAGTTGAAAGTGAAGCTAGAGCTAATGAACTTTGTGATGAATTAAAAAACTTGATTGGAGATAAAGTAGCTGTTTATCCAAATTTTGAAATTAGATTTCACAATATTAATAGTTTGGAAACTAATCTCGAAAATCATAGAATAGAGATAATGAATAGGCTTATTTCTAATGAAAAATTCATAATAATTACAACTGCTAGTGCTTTGTCGAAAAAACTTAGCACCCCAAAATTCTTTAAATCACATTATATTTATATTGACGAAAATTCTGAAGTTAATCTTAATGAATTAACTGAAAGATTAATAAAGATGCATTATGATAGGGTGGATTTTGTTGAAGCAAAAGGTCAGTTTTCAATAAGAGGTTCAATTTTTGATATATACCCTGTAAATTTTAAAAATCCTGTTAGAATAGAGTTATTTGGAGATGATGTTGATTCTATTCGTAGTTTTGATATTAATAGTCAAAGATCTGTTGAAAAATTACAAAGTGTTGAATTAATACCTGCAAAGGAAATGGTATTGTCAAAAACAGATGTTGATAATATACTAACTGGGCTAAAAAAAGATATAGAAAAATTACAGAAGTTGAAATTATTTGGTAAAGATATAGAAAAGTCAACTGAAAAATTTTATAAGATATATGATGATTTAAAGATGAATTATCATATTTCAAATATGGACTTAATATCACCTTATATAAAAAAAGGAAGTTTTTCCACTCTTTTAGATTATTTGAGTCAAGATTCTATAGTATGTACTGAAGATATATTAAAAATATATGATAGAAATTTAGAAATAGAAAATTTATTTCATGAAAATGTACTTTTTTCAATTGAAAATGCTGAAATATTAGATTCACATAAAGATATATTAATTCCTTTTGAAAAAATATTAAATAGAATAAAAGAATTTAGCATTGTTAATTTTACACAACTTTTAAAGAGAACAAAGATTATTAATCCAAAAAGTATTGTAAATTTAAAAACTATTGAAACAGAGGTTTTTAATAGAAAATTTGATATGCTGTTTCAAAGCTTAAAATATAAACTTCAAAGAGGTTATAAAATAATTATTTTTGCTGGCTCACTCGAAAAGGCAAATAATTTAAAAGAAATTTTAAATTCTGAAAATATTAATTGTAATATTTTTGAGGATTTAGAATTTGAGTTAAAAAGTTCCATTCTTGGAATTTCAACTCTTAATTTAGAGTCTGGATTTGAATATCCTATTCAAAAAATTTTATTTTTAACTCATAAAGAAATTTATGGAACAGTTAAAAAGACTTCTAAAAAATCAAAGAAAAAAAGTAAAGAAAATTTATTAGACTATACTGATTTAAATGTGGGAGATTTTGTTGTACATGAAAATCATGGTATAGGTGAATATAGAGGAATTGAACAAATTGATGTTGATGGAATAGTTAAAGATCATATTTTGATACTATATAAAGGAAATGATAAGTTATATATTCCTACAGATCAAATGAATTTGATTCAAAAATATATTGGAAAAGATGGATATAGACCTAAATTAAATAAATTAGGATCTGGTGAATGGGTTAAAACAAAAACTCGTGCTAAAAAAGTTTTAGATGAGATTGCTTTAGATTTAGTTCAATTATATGCGAAAAGAGATAAGATAAGAGGATTTGCATTCTCTGAAGATACATCTTGGCAAAAAGAATTTGAAGACAGTTTTATTTATGAAGAAACATATTCACAGTTAAGAGCTATTAATGAAATAAAAAGAGATATGGAGCAATTTAAGCCAATGGATAGATTGCTTTGTGGTGATGTCGGATACGGAAAAACTGAAGTTGCTTTAAGAGCTGCATTTAAAGCTATGATGGATGATAAGCAAGTTGCTTTTCTAGTTCCAACAACAATTCTAGCTCAACAGCATTACAATACTGCTCGTGAAAGAATTGGAGATTTTCCTCTTGAAGTAGAAATGATTAGTAGGTTTAGGAGTCCTTTAAAACAAAAAGAAATTTTAAAAAATGTAAAAAATGGGAAGGTAAATTTACTGATTGGAACACATAAGCTACTATCAAACAAATTGGAATTTAAAGATTTGGGACTTTTGATTATTGATGAAGAGCAAAGATTTGGTGTTAAACATAAAGAAGCTTTAAAAAAGATTAAAGAGAATATTGATGTTTTATCTTTATCTGCTACTCCTATTCCTAGAACTATGCAAATGAGTTTAGTAGGAATTCGAGATATGAGTATTTTAGATGATGCTCCTGAAGAAAGAGTAACTATCGCTACATTCGTATTAGAATATAATGATTCTGTGATTAGGGAAGCTATTTATAAAGAATTAAATAGAGGTGGTCAAGTTTATTTTGTTTATAATAGAATTAAAGATATGGATAAAATGTATGTTGAACTATCAAAACTTGTCCCAGATGCAAGAATTGCAATGGCTCATAGCAAATTAACTAATAAAGAATTAGAAAATATCATGTATGATTTTCAAGAAGGAGAATATGATATATTACTTTGCACAACAATCATAGAAACTGGAATGGATATAAAAAATTGTAATACCATGATTATATATGATGCAGATAAAATGGGATTATCTCAACTTTATCAATTAAAAGGTAGAATTGGACGATCAACTAGAAGAGCGTATGCATATTTTACTTATGAAAAAGATAAGGTTCTTACTGAAATATCTGAAAAAAGATTAATGGCTATTAGAGATTTCTCTGAGTTTGGGTCAGGGTTTAAAATAGCTATGAGAGATTTAGAACTAAGAGGAGCTGGTAATATTCTTGGTGAAAGTCAATCTGGCCATATAGAGACAATTGGTTATGAAATGTATGTAAGAATGTTGGAAGAAAGTATAAGAACAGTAAAAGGAGAAACTTTACAGATTAAAAATCAAACAACAATTGAGTTATCAGTAGATGCATATATACCATCAAGCTATATAGGAGATAGTAATCAAAAAATTGATATGTATAGAAAAATAGCAGAAATTTCTTCTAGAGAAGATTTTAATGAAATATATGATGAATTAACTGATAGATTTGGAGATGTTCCTACAACAGTATTAAATGTCATGAATGTTTCATATTTGAAATCAATTTCTACTAATTTGAGTTTTATTAAAATAATAGATAGAGATAAGTCAGTAGTATTTAAGTTTGAACAGACAAATAGAGATATATTAGAGTTAATTGGCAGAATATCGGATAAATTTTTCAAGAGGATTGCCTTCAATATGAATGAAAATGCAGAGTTAATTTTTAATTATGAGAAGAATAAATTAACTGAAAGTATAGAATTTGTTGAAAATTTACAATATTTAAAGCAAAAAAGTTAAAAAAGCTTTGACATTACTAAAAAAATAATGTATAATATCAAAAGATTGAAATATTAATCAAAAAAGGAGAGCAATATGAATAATAGATTTGTAAAATTTGCAAGTGCAATTGCACTATCTGCAATACTTTTTACAGCTTGTGCTAAAGCTCCTAAAGATGCTTTAGTAAAAATTGGTGATAAATATATTACTGAAGAACAAGTTAAAAAAGAATATGATAAAATAATGTCTTCTTATTCAGATGAGCAAAAAGCAAAATATGATGAATCAACTGATGAAGGAAAAATGGCTTCTCTTAATTTAAAACAAAATATATTAGAGGCATTTTCTGATATAGAAGTTGTTAAGCAAAAATTTGCTAAATTAGAGAAAGAATATAAGGATGCAGGAAAATCAGAAGAAGAAATTTCAAAAGTTACTGTAACGGATAAAGAAGTTAGTGAACAAATTGAAAAGATTAAAGAGCAATTAGGCGATAAATTCAATGAAGAACTTGAAAAATCAAAACTAACAGAAGAAGAATTAAAAGAAAAGATTAAAGATAATTTATATTCACAAAAATTTCAAGTTTGGTTCTCAGATAACTTTTCACCTACAGATGAAGAAATCGCTAATAAGTTTAAAGGCAGTGAATTTGATGGACCTGAAATTAATGCAAGCCATATATTAGTTGAAACAGAAGAAGAAGCAAAAAATGTTAAAAGTCGTTTAGATGCTGGAGAAAAATTTGAAGATGTAGCTGTTGAAGTTTCTAAAGATCCATCTGCTAAAACTAATAAAGGTGAATTAGGTACATTTACTAAAGGTGTTATGGTTGAAGAGTTTTATAATGCTGCTTCTAAATTAAAAGAAGGAGAAATAAGTGAACCAGTACAAACTAAATTTGGTTACCATATAATAAAAGTAAATAAAATTGTTGACGATTATGCACAATTTTCTGATGAAAGTAAAGAAAATATTAAACAAAGTTTAAAAAGAACTATAATGGCTGAAAAGTTTAAAACGGAGTTTAAAAAGATTCAAGAAGAAATTGGATACTATCCAATTAAAAATTTCAAATAAATTAGCTAAATAGCTTGATTATTTTTGAAAATTAATATATAATAATAATGCAGAATGGTTAAGTGACCATTTATATAGGCAATTATTAAATATAGTAGTGTATTTAGGAGGAAATTTTAATGAACAAATCTGAATTATTAGCTAGTATGGCTGAAAAAGGAAAAATTACTAAAGTTGATGCTGAAAGAGCATTAAATGCTTTCATTCAAACTGTTGAAGAAACTTTAGTTAAAGGGGAAAAAGTTCAATTAGTTGGATTTGGAACTTTCGAAGCTAGAGAAAGAAAAGCAAGAAGCGGAAGAAACCCAAGAAACCCTAAAGAAGTTATCAAGATTCCAGCATCAAAAGCACCAGTTTTCAAAGCTGGAAAATCATTAAAAGAAATTGTAAACAAATAATTTTTGATTACTAATAAAAAGTCAGACCTATGGTCTGATTTTTTTTGTAAAAAATAAAAATTATATATTGAAAAAAATATTCTGTTATGTTATAATATTCAGGTGAATAATCACATATTCTGATTGAACAAGTGTTGCCCAAAGAGGTTCTTGTCAAGATGATGAATATGGGTGGCGAAAAACAGGAGGTAAGAAAATGTCACAAGTAATTTTAATGAAAAATTTATTAGAAGCAGGAGTGCATTTTGGACATCAAACTAGAAGATGGAATCCAAAAATGTCAAGATTTATTTTTACAGAAAGAAATGGAATCTATATTATAGATTTACAAAAAACTGTAAAACAAATTGAACAAGCATATGATTTTGTAAGAGATATCGTTGCTGATGGTGGTAGAGTTCTTTTTGTAGGAACTAAAAAACAAGCTCAAGAAGCTGTTGAAACAGAAGCAAAAAGAAGTGGACAATTCTATGTTAGTCATAGATGGTTAGGTGGTATGTTAACAAACTACAAAACTATCAAAAAAAGAATTGAAAGATTAAAAAGATTAGAACTTATGGAAGAAGATGGAACTTTCCAAAGATTACCTAAGAAAGAAGTTATTAAATTAAGAAGAGAAACTGAAAAACTAGAAAAATTCTTAGGCGGAATTAAAGAAATGGAAAAACTTCCAGATGTACTTTTCGTAATAGATCCAAAGAATGAAAAAATTGCTGTTAATGAAGCAAAAATATTAGGTATTCCAGTTGTTGGTGTTGTAGATACTAACTGTGATCCTGATGAAGTTGATATTGCTATTCCAGGAAATGATGACGCTATCAGAGCTGTTAAATTATTAACTGGTACAATTGCAAATGCTATTGTTGAAGCTAAACAAGGTGAACAAGTAGAAGTTGAAGAATCAGAAGCTGTAGTTGAAGAAACTGTAGAAGTTGAAGAAGTTTTTGAAGAAGTAGCTGAATAATTAGTAATTAGAATTTTAAAGGGTAAGGATTCAAATTTTTAATATTTATCCTTACCTTATTTTTATATAATATTATAGGAGGGTTTTATGGAAATTACTGCAAAATTGGTAAAAGATTTAAGAGAAACTACTGGTGCTGGAATGATGGAATGTAAAAAGGCACTACAAGAAGTTAGTGGAGATATGGAAAAAGCTATTGAATTTTTAAGAGAAAAAGGATTAGCTAAAGCTGCAAAAAAAGCAAGCAAAGTTGCTGCTGAAGGTTTAATAACTTTAGTTATTGATGAAAACAACACTAAAGCTGCTCTTACTGAAGTAAATTCTCAAACAGATTTCGTTGCAAAGAATGAAAACTTTGTAGCATTAACAAAAAAAGTAACAGAACATGTTTTTGATAATGAATTAAAGAACATAGATGAATTAAATGCATCAAATATAGATGGAACTAATTTTGAAGAATTCTTAAAATTACAAATATCATCAATTGGAGAAAATATTGTAGTTAGAAGATTAGCATTTGCTAAAGCTTGTTGTGAAAATAGTATTGTATGTGGATATGTTCACTTTAATAAAAAAGTTGGTGTTATTCTTAAAGCTAATTGTGATAGCGAAGCTACAAAGAAAGGTGCAAAAGAATTATTACAAAATATTTGTATGCATATTTCAGCAATGAAACCACAATATTTAAGCTATAAAGATTTAGATGCTGATTTCGTTGAAAAAGAATATTTAGCTCTAAAAGGTTCAATTGAAAAAGAAAATGAAGAATTAGTAAGACTAGGAAAACAATTAAAGAGAATTCCAAAATATGCTTCAATGTCTCAAATTACTGATGAAGTTTTAAAAGCTGAAGAAGAAGAATTAAAAGAAGAATTAAAGAGACAAGGAAAACCAGAAAAAATTTGGGATAAAATTTTACCAGGACAAATCGAAAGATTTATCCAAGACAATACTTTAATTGACCAACAATATGCTTTATTCAGCCAACAATATGTTTTAGATGATAGCAAAACAGTTTTAGACGCTGTTAATGATAAAGCTAAAGAACTAGGTGGAAATATTGAAATAGTAGAATACACTAGATTCGAAGTAGGTGAAGGACTAGAAAAGAAAGAAGAAAACTTTGCTGAAGAAGTTGCTAAACAAATGGGATTATAATATCTTTTAAAGGCAGTGGAAAATCACTGCCTTTTTTTATTATACTGTATAAAAATTAAAAGGTTATGAATATGATATGAACCCCTAAATCCGGACAAAGGATTTGGGATTTTTTGAATGTCAAAATATGATACAAGTATAAAAATAAAAGTAATTAAAGAATATAAAAAAATATTAGCCAATCTGTATTACCAAAAAAATATAAGATACCACAAACAACTATTTCAAATTGGATAAAAATGTTTTATGGAGAAAATTATTCTTCGTATGAAAAATAAATAGAAGATATAAAAAAGTATATTAAATGGTATAATACGAAAAGAATTAAGGAGAATTTAAAAGGAATGTATCCTATTAATTATAGATTACATTCCTTTGAATAATTTATTTAACTATCCGTATTTTTGGATTCACTTCAATATTCCTAACCTTTTTTTATATTTATCTATAAAATGAACCTTCTTGCCATCCACCTTGTAAGTATATGAAATGAGCAATTATTGATACTAAAACATTTGAAATTGCCATTGCAAGCCATATGCCAGTTGCTCCATATCCAGTGAAATTTTTAAAAATTAAAATTAATGGTAATCTTATTATCCAAAGTCTTATCATGTCAATAAGCATTGAATATTTACTATTTCCAGATCCTTGGAATAGTCCTTGATAAACAAAAAACATATTTAACATTACTAGAGTTATTAAGGTGTAGAACATATAACTATCTGCTTGTTTCATAAGGACAGAGTCTTTTGGTGCGCTTATGAAGAATGATAAAATTTCGAATCTAAATATAAAGCTTATAAATGCAATTATTATAGACATAATAATAACTATAATTGATGCCTTTTTAAATGTTTCTTTAACTCTTTCAATATTGTGGTTTCCAATATTTTGACCAATTATTGAAGTTATTGCTGAACCTATTCCGCCAGGTGGTATATTTAATAGACCACTTATTCTATTAACCATTCCATATGCTGCAACAGTTTCAGTTCCATAGCTTTGAATGAATGAGTTCATTATTATAAATCCTATTGAACTTCCAACTTGTCCCAAAACAGAAGGTAGAGTAATTCTATAAATTCTTTTTAATATTGATCTTTCCCATTTTATGTATAGAAGACTGTTAAGATTTAATTTAATTAAATCTTTATTAAATCTTAAGTGAATAAATCCAACTACAAACATAATACCTTGAGTTAAAACAGTTGCTAATGCAGCACCTTTTACTCCAAGACCTAAACCTGGTATTGAAGTGAATGGAATTACATCAAATATAAAAATTGGATTTAAAATCATATTCAATATTACACATATTGCACTTATCATTGTTGGAATTGCATTTTTTCCTTGAGCAGACAATACTGAAGAATATATGTAATATAAAAATATAAATGGAATTCCTAAATAACTATATTGTAAGTAAATAATACTATATTTAGCAAGGTCTCCAGTTGCACCCATTAAATTAACAATAAGTTCTGCACTTACAAATCCTAATATCATAAACATAATAGAAAATATTAATGAAATATTTATTAATGTATCTGCATATTTTTGTGCATTAGTATAATCTTTTCTTCCAAGTAATTGTGAAATCAAAGATATAGCAGCAATTGAAAGCCCAATACCTATTGAATTAAATAAAAATACAACTGGCCATGTAAAACTAGTCGATGCAAATTCTGCTGTACCCAATTTTCCAAGCCAAAAAGCATCAGCCAATGAGTATAATTGTTGGATAAAATTATTTAATATAATAGGAATGGATATTATTGCAATTATTTTGTAGATATTTCCGTGTAAGATCATTTCACTACGTTCTTTTTTCATATAATTCCTCCCTAAAAAATATTCCTTTATTATATTCCACAAAAAATATATAATAAAACAACTTTATTAAAATATATATTTATATTATATCATATTTATATTTTTAAGCATAAAAAAATATTGATAAATATTAAATTTATGATATAATATTATTGGTTGTTTTTTTACAGCTTATTTTTCATAGTAAAGATAGTTATGAAAAAAATTAAGGAGGGAATTATGAAAAAATCAAGATTTTTATCTTTGGCACTAGCTGGTTTAATGTTAGTTGGTTGTCAACCAAAAAAAGCTGAAGAAAAGAAAGAAGAAAAGAAAGTAGAAGCTACTAAAACTTTCGAAGGTAAAACATTAAATGTTGTTGCAACATCAGAAAAATACAAAAAACTTTTTGATAAGTTTGCTGAAGAAACTAAAGCTAAAGTTGAGTTTCTTTCAATGTCAAGTGGGGAAGTTATTGCTAAGATTAAAGCAGAAGGTGGAAAACCAAGTGCTGACGTATGGTTCGGTGGTGGAATTGATGCTTTTATGAAAGCAAAAGAAGATGGTCTTTTAGAAATGTATAAACCAGAAGGATTCGATAAAATTAAAGAAGGATTCAAAGATAATGAAGGATATTGGATTTCTAAAGGTGTAACTGTTGTAGGATTTTTAGTAAATAATAAAATTTTACAAGAAAAAGGACTTGAAATTCCTAAAACTTGGGCAGAAATTGCAGATCCAAAATATAAAGATGAAATAATCATGGCAAATCCTGCTGTATCAGGAACAAGTTATGCAAATGTTAAAGGTCTTATTGACTTATATGGCGAAGAAAAAGCATGGGAATATTTCAAAAAATTAAATGATAATGTTAAATTCTATGGTAAAAGAGGAAAAGATCCTCAAGAAAAAACTGTAGCTGGAGAATTTGGAATTGGTATTATTCCAATTGATAAATCTGCTTTTGATGTTGCTGAAAAAAATAATTTAACAGCAATTTATCCAGAAGATGGATTATGTTGGGTACCAGAAGGTGTTGCTATTTTTAAAAATACTCCAAACCTTGAACTTGCAAAAGCTTTTGAAGATTTTATCTTAAGACCAGAAAATCAACAATTAATTGCTGAACTTGATGGAAAAGATGGAGCTCAAATGGTTATTGATGGTACTAAAGGTTTTGAATTAGGATTACCAAAAGATAAATTCATTAAAGAAGATATTGAAAGTTTTGGAAAACAAAGAGATGCTATCCTTAAAAGATGGGCAGAATTAACACAAGGAAAATAAAAAAATGGGAGAGTAATCTCCCTTTTTAATTAATATAAGTTATGAAAAAATATTTTAAATTTATAGATAGACTTATAATTTTTACTTTAGTTTTTTGTTTATTTACTTTTATTTTATATCCTTTTTTAAAGGTTTTCGTTTCGACATTTTTTTATGATGGTAAATTTACTTTAGAAGGATTTTCTTTTTTAAAAACACAAAGTAAATTATTATATAATTCTATATTTGTAGCTTTTTTTGCTACTATTATTACAACTATTGTTTCTGTTTCTATAGGTATTTTTTGTTTTAGCATTAAGAATAGTATAAAGAGATTAATTTCATTTGTATTAATGATTACGATGATTTCACCACCGTTTGTTTCTTCCCTAGCGTATATAAAACTTTTTGGACGTAGGGGATTTATTACACATGATATTTTTAATTTATCATTAAATGCATATGGTTCTTTTGGAATTATATTAATGCAAAGTATTGGATTAATTTCACTTAGTGCTCTTATGATTATTTCAACTCTAGATAGTATAGATAAGGAACAAATTAATAGTGCTAGATCTCTAGGGGCTAAAACTAATAATATAATATTAGATATAATGTTACCTCAATTATTACCAAGTATTAAGGTTGTTGCAATATTAAGTTTTATAAGAAGTATAGCTGACTTTTCAACACCATTAATTATAGGTGGATCTTTTGAAACATTAGCTTCAAGATCTTACAATGTATTTATTTCTGATGGAAATATAGTTCAAGCGGGTGCGATGAATATAGTACTTTGTATTCCTGTTATTTTTACATTTATTTTTTATATAAAAAATTCAAAAATTGTTTCGAATACAAACTTTGGATCAAATCTTTCAGAGGTTGGAATTGAAAAAAAGGGAACAGTTTTTTATTTAGCTGTTTTTCTATCTTCAATTTTCCTAATTTTATTAGTTTTACAATATAGTTCAATTATTATTTCTGCATTTACTGATTATTCAAAGGGTAAATTATATTTTACTTTTGAACATTTTGCTGATATTAGGGATCATATAGATAAGACAGTTTTTAGAAGTATTTATTATTCGCTTATTTCTGCTTTTTTTGGAAGCTTAATTGGTTTGTTACTTCAATACTATATTCATATAAGAAAAGTTAAATTTTTAAGGTTATTTGACTTTATAGCCACAATGCCATATATGTTACCAGGTACATTTTTTGGAATAGGTTATATATTAGCTTTTAATGAATATCCAATTTATATTACAGGTACTGCACTGATTGTAATTTTAAATGTTACTTTTAAACAGTTACCTTTTTCAACAAAAGTTTTTAGTTCAAGTTTAGAAACTATAGATAAGAATCAGATTTTAAGTGCAAAAGATTTAGGTGCTAATGAATTCTTTATTTTTAAAGATGTAATATTATCACATACTAGAAGTAATTTTGTTATAAGTATGATAAATGGATTTAATAGTACTATGACAACAGTAGGTTCAATTATTTTTATTGTATATCCTGCACAGAAAGTTCTGACTTTAGTTATGTTTGACGTTATAAACAGTGGAAAATATAATACAGCATCAGTTTTAGCAATTATTATTATACTTATTTGTTTAATTTTTAGTTTGCTATTTATGTTTATAAATTATATTTTAGATAAATTAGGAGATTTTTATGTTTTTAGAAGTAAAAAATTTAAATAAAATTTATGGTGAAAAAGAAGTGCTAAAAGATGTTAATTTCTCTTTAGATGAAGGAAATATTCTATGTATATTAGGACCATCAGGTTGTGGAAAAACAACTATTTTAAATTCCATTGGAGGTTTTATTAAAAATAATTCTGGGAAAATTTTTTTAAATGGAGAAGATATAAGCTCTTTAAATCCAGAAGATAGAAATATATCTACAGTTTTTCAATCTTATGGATTATTTACAAATAAAAATGTCTTAGAAAATGTTGCTTATGGTTTAAAATTTAGAAGTGTAAAAAAACAAGATAGAATCAATAAATCACTAGAAATTCTTAAGATTGTTGGTCTAGAAGGTTATGAATATAGAAAAGTTCATGAACTCTCTGGAGGGCAAAGGCAAAGAGTTGCATTAGCTAGAAGTTTAGTTATAAGTCCACGACTTATTTTACTCGATGAACCATTTTCAAATCTTGATAAAAATTTAAGAATTACAATGAGAAATGAAATTAAAAAATTAGTAAAATATTTTAAAATGACTACAATACTTGTTACACATGATCAAGAAGATGCTTTTACTATGGCTGATAGAGTTATTTTGATGAATGAAGGAAAAATTATTCAAAATTCTACTGTTACAGAATTATACAATTCTCCTAATAGTGAATTTTCTCTATCTTTTATTGGTAACTCAAATAAACTAGATAATGATAATTTTATAAGGCCAGAAAAAATAAAAATAGTTGATTATAAAACAGATAATTTTGCAGAAATTATTTCTAAACAATTTAGAGGATCTTTTATTGAATATCAACTAAAATTAAATAACAAATCCAATATTTTAAAAGTTATTGAGTTAAATACAGGTAAAGAAAAAAATATTGGAGACAATGTTTACATTGAATATGAATTACAAAAACTTTCAAATTAATTGAAAGTTTTTTTATTGAATCTTAATAATAATCAAATGTTGAATTTTAGTTGATATTATATTATAATTATTATGTATAATATTAAAATTAGGAAGATGTGATTTTATGTGGTTTGATAAATTATTTTTTCTGTTATCTACAATTAGGATATCAGATATTTTAGATATATTTATAGTTAGTTTTATGTTTTATAAGTTATTTGTTTTAATTAGAGGAACTAGAGCAACACAACTTATAAAAGGTATATTATTTATTTTTATCGCTTCTAAACTAAGTGAATTTTTTAAGCTTTATACTATAAGCTGGATTTTAAATAATGCTGTTACTGTAGGGTTTATAGCTATATTAATAGTATTTCAACCAGAACTTAGAAGAATTTTGGAACATATTGGTAATAATAAGCTTTTAAAGCCAGTTAATTTTGAGGTAGCAACAGGAAATGCAAAAGGAATAGAAGAACTTGTAAAAGCAACTTATTCCTTAGCAGATAAAAAAATTGGTGCTTTAATGGTTTTAGAAAGAAAGACAGGTCTTAGAGATATAATTGAAACAGGTATTTTGTTAAATTCTGATATATCTTACGAATTATTAATGAATATATTTATTCCAAATACTCCTTTACATGATGGAGCTGTTGTTATAAGTCATGATCATATTATTGCAGCATCTTGTTTTTTACCACTAACTGATAGTAAGGAAATTTCAATGGAACTTGGAACAAGGCATAGAGCTGGGATAGGGATATCAGAAAAATCTGATGCAATTGTTATTGTTGTTAGTGAAGAAACTGGTCATGTTTCTATCTGTGAAAAATCATCAATAAATAGAAATGTTTCAAAAGAATTCTTATTAAATTATTTAGTTGAAAATTTTGTAGTTGAAGAAAAATCAACTAATTCATTTAAAGAAATGATTCAAAGTTTATTTGAGACTAAAGAAATTGTAAATAAAGAAGAATTAAAACAAGAAGTTAAGAAAGAAATAATGGAAGATATAAAAGAAGAAGTTAATGAAATAGTTGAAAATCAAGGTGATAAAGTTGTTAAATAATATAAATTTAAAAAAAATAGTAGAATCAATTAAAAAAGATTTTAAATTAAAATTAATTTCATTGGCTGTTGGAGTTGTGATGTGGTTTCTTGTGATTGGAGGAGTAAATCCTGTGGTAACAAGACACTTTTATGATGTTCCTATTAGTTTTAAGAATCAATCGGTTTTAGAGTCAAAAAAACTTATAAGAATTAGTCCTGAAAATCCAACGGTAACAGTTACTATTACAGGAAAAAGAAGTGATGTTTATTCTGTAAATAAAAGTGATATTGTTGCTGAAGTTAATTTACAAAATGCAACAACATCTGGAGCTCATAGAATTTCTATAAATTTTAAAGTTCCATATAATGTACAATTTAAATCGTCATCTGAAAGTGAATTATTAGTAACTTTGGATGAGGAAATAAGTAAGACATTTAAAGTAGAAGTTGAGACGGTTGGCCAGATTAAAAATAAAAATCAGGTTATCTCAAAGAAGGAACCAGCTGATACTGAAGTTGTTGTTAGTGGACCTGTATCTTATGTAAATAAAGTAAAGAAAGTTCTTGGAGTTGTAGATGTAACGAATAAGGATAGTGATGAAGTTGTATTAACAAAAATTATTCCTGTTGATGAAACTAATCAAGAAGTAAAAAAAGTTAGTATTAGTAAGACAGATACGAATGTTTCCATAGGATTTAGAAACTTTAAAGAAGTTCCACTTAAATTAATAGAGATTAATTCTCCTCATAGTGATGTAAGAATTACGAAGAAAAATATTGTGCCGAACACTGTTTCTATTGTTGGAAATTTATCTAGTTTAGAACAAATTTCTGAAATTCAGACTAAGCCGTTTGATCTATCTCAAATAAAAGAATCAGGATCGTTTAGTGTTGGATTAGAATTACCTACTGATATAGCATTAGTTAACAATGATTTAAAGATAGTTGTTAATATTGATGTTGATAAAAAGATTGAAAAAGTATTGGAAGTCGATACATCAAAATTAGCAATTGAAAATGAATCTGGCAGAGATATTATTTTAAGAGGTTTGGTAGGCAAAGTCAAAGTTACAGTTAAAGGATATGAGTCTGATTTAGCTAATTTTGGATCAGATAATCTAGAACTTTATGTTTCTGTAAAAAAAGAAGATATTGGTAAAAATGTTCAGATTAAAGCTAAGAATATAGATAATATTGAAATTGTAAGAATTTCAAATGATATTGTTCAAGCTGTTGGAAAATAATTTTAATTAAGCAATGGTAATTCCATTGCTTTTTTATAGATGTTAATGAGGGTATATATGAATTTATTAAAAGGTTTAAATAACAAGCAATTGGAGGCAGTTGAACATTTTGGTTCTCCGTTATTAGTTTTAGCTGGTGCTGGAAGTGGAAAAACAAAAGTACTAACAACAAAAATTGCTTATGCAGTTTTAGAAAAAAATGTTAGTGAATATGAAATCTTAGCTATAACATTTACAAATAAAGCTGGAAAAGAAATGAAAGAAAGAATAGAAAATATTTTTAACAGAGATATTTCTAATATGTGGATTGGAACATTTCACTCAATTTGTTCTAAAATTTTAAGATTTAATATAGAAAAAATAGGATATTCAAATAACTTTACAATTTATGATAGAGATGATCAAAAATTAGTTTTAAAAGAAATTTTTAAACAAAATCCAACGTGGGAAACTGTACTAGGAGAATATAAAAATGCCGTTATAGGAATAATTAGTGATGCTAAAGCTAAAAATATTAATCCTAATGAGTTTTCAAAATATTTTTCTTTTGGAAACAATACTGATGTGGTAGAAAAAATTTATAAGAAATATGAAGAAATTTTGACTAAAAATAATGCATTAGATTTTGATGATCTAATTTTTAAAACTATTGAGCTATTCAAAAAATCTCCAGAAGTATTAGAATATTACTCAGAAAAATTTAAATATATATATGTTGACGAGTATCAAGATACTAATGATGCTCAATACGAAATAATAAAACTTTTAGCTTCAAAGTATAAAAATGTTTGTGCAGTGGGAGATATAGATCAATCAATATATGGATGGAGAGGTGCAAATATTTCAAATATATTAAATTTTGAAAATGACTTTCCAAACTCAAAAATAATATTACTTGAAGAAAATTATCGTTCAACACAGAAAATATTAGATTGTGCAAATGAGCTTATAAAAAATAATATAAATAGAAAAGATAAAAATCTTTGGACAAAAAAAGAGGGTGGTGACGAGATAGTTTATAAAAGTTACCAAAATGAAAACTATGAAGCTATTGAAGTTGCCCAAAATATATCTAAGTTAATATTCGAAGGTTATAATTTATCTGATATTGCTATTCTGTATCGTGCAAATTTTCAATCTTTTGCTATTGAAAATGCTTTAAGGAAAAATTCTATTGCCTATAAAATGGTTGGTGGACTTAAATTTTACGATAGAAAAGAAATTAAAGATATACTAGCTTATCTTAAGTTAATAGCTAATCCTAAAGATGATAATGCTTTTAGAAGGATAATTAACTATCCAAAACGTTCTATAGGTAATGTTAGTTTACAAAAACTTGAAGATTTTTGCTATTCAGAAAATATAAGTCTTTTTGATGGACTTTTTAGAAATGAATTTCTAGAATCTATAAGTAATAAATTAAGAACAGAATTTGAAAATTTTAGAGATTTAATTTTTGGATTTATTACTTGTGTTAATGATACAGATATTGAAATTTTAGTTAAGGAACTTTTAGATTCTATTAATTTTTTTGAGTATTTAAGAGAAAATGAAAGTAAAGAATATGAAAAAAAAGCTGAAAATATTGCCTTATTTTTAGAAGAAATATCAAATAATTATAAAGCAGTTAAACTATTGGAATATCTTGAAACAAATAGCCTTTTATCTGATATTGATAAGACTGAAGATTTGAATGAAACAGTAACATTAACAACTATTCACTCTGCGAAAGGGCTAGAATATAGGGTAGTTTTTATAATAGGAATGAATGAGGGAATATTTCCTAGTGAAAGATCAATAAAGGAAAGAGATGATGGACTTGAAGAGGAAAGAAGACTTTTTTATGTTGCTATTACTAGAGCTAAAGAAAAATTATTTATATCATCAACAAAAAGCATGACTATGTATGGAAAATTAAATCTTTATAGAGTTTCAAGTTTTGTTGATGAAATTATAAATTTTGTAGATGATAAAACAATTAACCTAGATAATAATTATGATGAAGATAGGATTTCTACTTCTAGAATAAGAAATGATGCTTATACGGATTACTCTAGAACATATATATCAAACTCAGATATAGGAAGAACAAAATTAGATAAACCTTTAAATCACTATGAAAAAACTAATAAGACCGCTTCTAAGGATTTATATAAAGTTGGAGAAAAAATCATGCATGAAAAATATGGTTTAGGAACTGTAATTAAATGTGACAAAGCTGGATCAAAAGTAATGCTTATGGTTGCATTTGATGGTGAAGGAATAAAACTATTTGACCTAAAAAAAGATAAACGTATAAAGAGGGTTTAAATATGGATAAAATGAAAAATATTGTTGAAAAGTTAAATCTGTGGGCTTATCAGTATTATACATTGGATGAGCCTACCGTTAGTGATGCAGAATATGATAAATTATATGATGAACTTCTAAAATTGGAAAAAGAAACAGGTATAATTTTACCAAATTCGCCTACACAAAGAGTTGGTGGTGAAGTATTGGAAAAATTTGAAAAACATACACATTTAAAAGAATTATATAGTTTACAAAAGGCTCAAAGTTTTGAAGAACTTGAGGAGTTTCATAATAGATGTACTAAACTATTAAACGAATATAATTCTATAAATAATACTAACAAAACTTTAGAGTATTTTGTTGAGTTTAAATTTGATGGGCTAACAATTAATTTAACATATAATAATGGTGTTTTAGTTTCCGCATCAACTAGGGGTAATGGCGTATATGGAGAAGAAGTTTTAGAACAAGTAAAAACTATAAAGAGCATTCCTCTTGAAATTGAGTACAAGGGCTTAGTTGAAATTCAAGGAGAAGCTATTATGCCTCTTTCAGCACTTTCTAAATATAATGAAACCGCTGACGTTCCTTTAAAAAATGCCAGAAATGCTGCTGCAGGTGCAATTAGAAATCTTGATTCAAAAAAAACTGCAAGTAGAAATTTAGATGCTTTTATTTACAATGTTGGCTTTAAGTCCGATGAACAATTCAAAACTCAAGAAGAGATGATTTCATTTTTAAAAGAAAATAAATTCAAAGTAAATGGATATGAAAAAAAATGTCTAAATATAAATGAAATTAAAGATAAAATAAATGAGATAGAAGTTTTAAGAAAAAAAGTTGATTACTTAACTGACGGTGTTGTAATTAAAGTTAATGATTTTGAGCTTAGAGACTTTTTTGGATATACAAATAAATTTCCTAGATTTGCAATAGCATATAAATTTGAAGCAGAAGAATATACAACAATATTAAAAGAAGTAGTATGGAATGTTGGTAGAACTGGGAAAGTTACTCCAACGGCAATCTTAGAGCCAGTTGAAATTGGTGATGTAACTGTTCAAAGAGCAACGTTAAATAATTATGATGATATTTTAAGAAAGAAAATAAAAATAAATTCTAGAGTATTAATTAGACGTTCAAATGATGTGATTCCAGAAATTCTTGGAACAATGGATGAAGATAATGGAAATGAGAGAGAAATTAAAATGCCTACACATTGTCCGTTTTGTAATAGTGAATTAATTAGAGATGGAGTGCATTTCTTCTGTACAAATACTCTTGCATGCACCCCACAATTAACTTCTTCGCTTGTTCATTTTTCAAGCAAAAATGCAATGAATATCGAAGGACTGAGCGAAAAGACTATTGAACTACTATACGATAAATTGGGAGTGGATAAAGTGTATAAAATATATGATTTAAAATATGGTGAACTTATCACTCTAGAAAAATTTAAGGATAAGAAAGTTAATAATTTATTAAACTCAATAGAAGAGAGTAAAAATGTAAATTTTGAGAACTTTATCTATGCGCTTGGAATTAAAAATGTTGGAATAAAAACTGCAAAAGATTTAGCTAAAAAATTTATAAATTTAGATAACTTAAGGGAAACAACTGTTGAAGAACTTTTACAAATTAATGATATCGGAGACGTTGTAGCCAATTCTATTTTTGAATTTTTTAATGATGAATATAGCAAAGATGCCTTGAATAAATTACTTGATAAAGGAATAGAAGTAATTCTGTATGAAGAAGTTTCAAAAACAGAATTTACAGATAAAAAAATTGTAATCACTGGTACTTTTGAAAATTATAAGAGGAAAGATTTAGAAGATGTCTTTTCAAAAAATGGACTTATAGTGCAATCTGCTGTCGCAAAGTCCACAGATTTTTTAGTTGTTGGTGAAAAAGCGGGTTCAAAATTAAAGAAGGCACAAGAACTTGGAATAAATATAATATCAGAAGATGAACTTGAAATATTTTTGGAGAAGATAAGATAAAAATAGGGAGGGTTATTATGGATGAAAATAACAAAAACGAAATTACAAAAGTTTTGCTAGATATTAAAAAGTTTTCAGAAGAAGAAAATAAATATTTTGATGTTGGGAAATACTCAAAGATTTCTCTAAGTGATATATCAATAGCCGGTATTATTGCTTCTTCAATAAGAGAAAAAGGACTATTTAGAGTTACTATGAAATCTGGTGGAGAATTGATGAAAGCAAAAGAAGGCGGATTTTATGGGTCTGTTTTAAAGGATGGTAAAATTGTAGAACAGGCTAGATTAATTCCATCAAATATAAATTATACAATTATATTTGTTGCAATTGTTTTAAAGTGTATTGATAAAAAATTGGATACTATCCAAAGAACTCAAAAAGAAATATTAAATTTTTTAGAACAGGATAAGATATCACAACTTAAAGCAGATTCAGATATTCTATTAAAAAGTTTAAAAGATTTTTATTATAATTATGATAAAGAAATATTTAAAAATTCTGAAATTATTATGATTAATGATATTTATAGAAATTCAAGTAAAGATATTTCATTTTATAAATGGAAAATAAAAGATTTTTTTGCAAATAAGAAAAAAATGAGTCTTAATGAAAAAATTTTTGAAATTAATAGAATTTTTGGAGCATACAGGTTAGCACTATATAATTATTCTTTTTCTTTATTTTTAAAAATTTTATTTATTGAAAATGTTAATTTAGAATATTTTAATGAACATATTAAAAATATAGAATTTGAATCTAGAGAATATAAAAATATATATGGTGAACATTATGATGATGTAAAGAATATTATTGATAAAGATAACTATATAGGTAAAAAAGTTTCGGAAATTTTCAATGAATTTAGTAAAAAAATTAACAGTTCGATAGATTTTTTTAATATATCAGATGATAAAAAAGTACAATATATGGTTGATAATTTTATAAATGTAAATAGGTTTAGTGGAATAGAAGTTTTTTCAGATAGACTTAGAAAAATAGCAAAAATGTATAATGAGCCAATAGAACTTGTTTATAAAGATAATAATTTGTATATTGAAAATAAATATTATGACTAAATAATTTTTTTAAGACTTGCAAATGCAAGTCATCTATGGTATAATACTAATGTTAAATATGAGTATGTAAAAGGAGGTATGAAAATGTCAAAAAGATGTGCAATTTGCGATAAAACAAAATTATTTGGAAATAAAGTAACTTTCTCACATAGAAAGAGCAGTAGATCATGGGGAGCAAACATCAGAAAAGTTAGAGTTGTTGTTGACGGTTCTGTAAAGAGAATTAATGTTTGTACTACATGTTTGAAGAGTGGTTTTGTTGAAAGACCTTCATTTACTTCAGCTGAATAATTATTTATAAAATTTTTAGGAAGATATTTATCTTCCTATTTTTTTGTTTAGTTATAAATATAAAAAATTTTTACAAGAGAAATTTTATATGATAATATATAACATATTTTTACATTTTACTAAAAATATATTAAATGTAAAAATTCAAAAATTAAATAACAAAAAAATTTGACTAATTGCAAAAAATATTTTATACTTATATGAGTTAAATTATTAAGTTCAAGGTAGTGATTTTATAAAAATAGCAGTTATTGGTGCAGGTGCATCAGGTATTATGAGTGCGATATTTTCGAAGAATGAGAATAACGATGTATTCTTATTTGATGGAAATGAAAAAATTGGAAAGAAAATATATATTTCCGGTAAGGGAAGATGTAATATAACAAACTCAAAAGAGATTTATGAGTTTTTTGATGAAATTAATAGTAATAAAAATTTTTTATATAGTAGTTTATATTCATATACTAATGAAGATATACTAAAATTTTTTAACGATAATGGCTTAGAAACAAAGGTTGAAAGAGGAGGAAGAGTTTTTCCACTTTCTGATAAATCTAGCGATGTAAATAAAGCCTTAGAAAAAGCGTTAAACTCAAAAGGTGTAAATATAATTTTAAATACTGAAATTGAGGATGTAAAACTTGTAGGAGAAAAATTTAAATTAGTTTGTAATAAAGATTATGGCCTTTTCGATAAAGTTGTATTTGCAACTGGTGGAAAATCTTATCCATTTACTGGTTCTAGAGGTAAAGGTCATGAGATTTTAAAAAGATTAGGTCATACGATAACTGATTTAAAAGCAGGACTAGTAGGTATAGATGTAAAAGAAAAAGTTAGAAAATATTCAGGTGTTAGTTTAAAATTTGTAGATTTTAAGATATATAATACAAATCATAAACTAATTCATTCGGAATTTGGTGAATTGCTTTTTACACATACTGGATTTAGTGGACCAATTGTTTTAAAGTCAAGTAAGTATTTTGATAATTCAAAAGATTCTATTGTTTCTATTGATTTAAAACCTAAGATTAATCATCATACTTTAGATCAAAGATTACTTAGAGAATTTGATCAAAATAAGAATAAGTGTTTAAAAAATGTATTATCTAATGTATTAATTGGTGCAATGGTTGAGCTAGTACTAGAAAAATCTGCTGTTAATGGTGAAATTAGTGTAAATCAACTAAGCAAAGATGATAGAAAGAAATTAGTAGAAACAATTAAAAATTTAGAATTTAATTTTAATAGTTTAAGACCTTTAAGTGAAGCTATAATAACAATTGGGGGAGTTTCAGTTAAAGAAGTCAACTCTTCAACTATGGAGAGCAAACTAATTAAAAATTTATATATTGTAGGGGAACTTTTAGATGTTGATGCAAATACTGGTGGGTACAACCTAACAATTGCTTTTTCAACTGGACATTTAGCAGGAGTTTCTTGTATAGAAGGAGAGTAAATATGGATTATATTATAGCAATAGATGGACCATCAGGTGTTGGAAAGAGTACAATAGCAAAAAAACTTTCTAAGATATTAAAAATTAATTATATTGATACTGGAGCTATGTATAGAGCTATTGCATACAAGGTTATTTCTAATAATATTTCTTTAGATGATCATGATAAGATTAAGAAGATACTTGAAGATACAGATTTTACTTATAAATCTAATTATCTTTATGTAGATGGAGTAAAGCTTGGTAAAGAAATTAGAACTGATGAAATTTCTAAGGGAGCATCAGTTGTTTCAAGTTATGATTATGTAAGAAATCATTTAGTTTCACTTCAAAGAAAAATTGGTATGGAAGGAAGCTGTGTATTAGATGGTAGAGATGTTGGTACAGTAATTTTTCCTAATGCAGATTTTAAATTTTATTTAACTGCATCTTCAAAAGAGAGAGCAAAAAGAAGATTTTTACAAAGTGAAAGAAAAAAAGGTCTTAATTTAGAGCAAGTCAGAGAAAGTATTGAAAAAAGAGATTTTGATGATATGAATAGATCTGCTTCTCCTTTAAAAAAGGCAAAAGATGCAATTGAAATAGATTCTACAAATAAGACTTTAAAAGAAACTATTTTAGAATTTTTATCATATATAAGAGGCGAAAATAATGTATAGGTTTTTAGTTTCAATAGTTTCCGTTTTAGTTAATCTTATTTATAGGGTTAAAATTAATGGAATTGAAAATTTAAAAGATGATCAACCTTTTATAATTAGTGCAAATCATATTCATATTTTTGATCCGGTTATCCTAGCAACATTAACTAAGAGACAAATATTTTTTCTTTCAAAAAAAGAACTTTTTGAAAAAAAATTATTTGCTAAGTTTTTTGGGAAGTTGGGAGTAATTCCTATAGATAGAGATAATACTGATATAAAAGCTATAAAATCTTGTTTTAGAGTCATTAGAGATGGAAATATTCTTGGTATATTTCCAGAAGGAACTAGAGTTAAAACAATTGATATAAATAATATGAAAAAGGGAGTAGCGCTTATTGCTTTAAAAAATAAAGTTAATATTTTACCGATTCATATAGAAGGTACCTATAGAATTTTCTCTAAAATAACTGTTGATATATATCCTATGATTGAAATTAATAATTTTGAAAATATGGAAGATTCGGAGGCAATTGATAAATTAACAGAAGAATTATTCAATCAAATTTATCAAGTAAAATATGGAAATACTAATAGCTAATAATGCTGGTTTTTGTTTTGGAGTTAAAAGAGCTGTAAAATTAGCTGAAAAAACTTTAAATGAAAATAAAAATAATGAAAAGGTGTATTCTTATGGTGAGTTAATTCATAATCCTCAAGTTGTTCAAAAATTTGATAAAAAAGGACTTAAGATTATTAATGACTATGAAAAAGAGGATAAAGGAACTATAGTTTTACGTTCTCATGGAATACATCCAAGTATTAAGGAAAAAATGATAAACTTAGGGCATAAATGTATTGACTGTACATGTCCAGTTTTATTAAATATATACAGAAAAATTGAAAAAAAAGTAAAAGATGGTTATGAAATTATTATTATTGGAGATGAAAATCATCCAGAAATAAAAGCAATGGTTGGCTATTGTGGTGATAAATATTGTGTAATTAATACCAAAGAAGAAGCTGAAATGATAAAAAATAAAAAAAATTTATATATTATTTCACAAACGACAAATTTAGTAGAGAAATTTTTTCAATTTTCTGATATAATAAAAGATAGAAATGAAAATGTTATAATTGAAAATACAATTTGTGATGCAACTTCAAAAAGACAAAATTCTTGCGAAGAAATTTCTAAAAAAGTAGATTGTATGATAGTTATTGGGGGATACAGTAGCTCAAATACAAATAAGCTTTATGATGTAGCTAAAAAGCATTGTAAAAATGTATATAGAATTGAGACATTTTTAGATTTACCATTGAAAGATATGGTAAAATATAAGAAAATAGGATTAACCGCCGGCGCTTCAACTCCGGATTGGTTAATAGAGGAGGTAGTTGAAGGTATGGAAATTTTAAGCAAGGATGAATTTATGGAACAAATAGAAGGGAGTATTAAGAAAATTTATCCAAGAGACATAGTGAAAGGTACTATAATTTATGTTACTGAAACTGAAGTTATGGTAAATATAGGTTATAGAAGTGATGGGATTATTAAACTTGATGAGTTATCTTCTGACATTACTAAAAAACCTAAGGACTTATTCCATGAAGGTCAAGAAATTGATGTTTATGTAATTAAACTTGATGACGGAGAAGGTAATGTTGTTTTATCAACTAAAAGAGTTGAATCTCTAAAAGATTGGCAAAATCTTGTTGAAAAATTCAATAATAAAGAGTTGGTAGAAGCTGAAGTAGTAAAAGAAGTTAAAGGAGGCCTATTAGCTACTGTTGATGGTATTAATGCTTTTATTCCTGCAAGTCATATTACAACTAGCTTCGTAAAAGATTTTACACCATATATTGGAAAGAAAATTGAATGTGAAATAATCAGTTTAGATGAAAGAAAGAAAAAAGTTGTTCTTTCAAGAAGAGAAGTTGAACAAAAAGAACTTAATGAAAAATTAGATTTAGCTTGGAGCAAATTATCTGTTGATGATGTTTTAACTGGAACAGTTAGAAAATTAACTGACTTTGGTGCATTTGTTAACTTAGGAGATGTTGATGGATTAATTCATGTATCAGATATATCTTGGAATAGAATTAAGAAACCTTCTGATATTTTATCTGTAGGAGATGAAGTAGAAGTAGTTGTATTAAAATTAAATAGAGAAAGAAATAGAATTTCTTTAGGATTAAAACAATTGACAAAGAAACCTTTTGAATTATTTTTAGAAAATAATGCAGTTGGTGATGTTGTATCAGGAACAGTAATTAATTTAGTTGATTTTGGTGCATTTGTTAAATTAAAAGAAAATGTTGAAGGATTAGTTCATATTTCTCAAATTTCTCATGATCATATTGAAAAAGCAGCTGATGTTTTAAATATTGGAGATGAAGTTGAAGTTAAAATAATTAATATTGATGAAGAAAATCAAAAAATTTCTTTATCTATTAAAGAGCTTCTTGAAAAACCAGTAGTAGAAGTTGTAGAAGAAGAACAAGAAGAAGTTGTTATAGAAGAAGAACAAGAACAAGCAAAATTTGAAAATCAAGAATTAGACAATTCAATTGGAGCATTGCTTGATATAGAATTATAAAAATTTAAAATATTTTAAAAGCTATCGTTAAATCGATAGCTTTTTTATTATTGTGAAACAACAAGGTTCCCGAAAACCAATCCGATGCGAAGCATCTTGGAAGTGTAGGGTTCTTATTTGAAATTATTTTTATTAAGGTATATAATTTAATTGGAGTGATTTTATGAATACAAAAATTTTTAACAAGAGTTCTGAAGAAAGAAGAGAAATGATTTTAAGTGAAAATGTAATGAAGACTATTTTCTTATTAACTATACCAGTATTTATGATGGGTATTGTTCAATCTTTAATTCCTATTTCTGATGGCTTATTCTTAAATAATAAAGCTGGTTATGTCATAGCTGGGGCTATTGGGTTTTCACAATCAGTTATAAATATTTTAAATGCTTTTTCTCAAGGACTCAGTGTTGCAGCTTCTGCAATAATAGGACAACTATATGGAAAAGGAGATATTGAAAAAACTAAACAAGCTTCGGTTCAAATTTTAGTTTTATCTTTTATAATTGGATTATTACTTTCTCCAATTTGCTTGATTCTTTCGTATATAATTTCGAGAGGTGTAAATGAAGAGCTTTCAACCCATGTATTTCAATACTTGGGATTATATTCTTTTGTATTACCATTTTTATTTATGGCTGCTATATTTAATTCTATAAAAAATGGTACGGGACATCCTGAAGCACCATTCTTAAGAATGATCATATTATTAGTTTTAAAAGTAATTTTTAACACTATATTTCTTTCTATACTAAATCTAGGAGTTATTGGTGCAGTATCAGCATCATTTATGTCATATCTTTTAATAGGGATTTGGATGTATTATGATCTTTTTTTAAAGAAATCTGATATGCAATTATCTTTACGTAAATTTAAATTTGATTTAGAATTTATAAAAAAAACAATGGAGTTAGCTATTCCTAGTGTAATATCATATATTTTAGTATATATTGGATTCTTTTTAATTAATAAAGAAGTAGTTAAATATGGTTCAATTGCTTTAAATGCTTCTACAATTGCATCAAATATAAATTCTATTTATTTTGTTTTACCAACCAGTGTAGGAACAACTGTTACTACAATGATAAGTATGAACATAGGGAATGGCAATTCTAAAAATGCAAAAAAGATTTTTTATTATGGAATATTGTTTTCATTATTGATTGTCTTTTCAATCATAATTATTTTTACACCATTAAACCCATATATTGTAGATTTATTTCAAAAGAATCCAGAGATTACTAAAATAACAAATAAAGCTCTTACAATATATATGTATTCGGTTATTGGTTTTGGAATATTTACTGTTGAACAAGGAGTATTTATAGGACTTGGACGAACAAAAATGCCATTATTAACAGGTATAATGAGAGTTTGGCTTCTAAGATATATTTTTATAATTTTTACAGAAAAGTACTTAGGAGTGTATTCTATTTTTTGGGGTAATTTATTTTCTAATTGTATGGCAGCATTTATATTTTTCTTTTTTGTATTAAGAGTAAAATGGGAATCAGCAATTAAAGATTTGTAAAATATATTGATTTTTTTTCTAAAATTTGATATAGTAATCTATATACTTATGTATAAATTAGGAGGTATTTATATGGAATTTAATAATGAATTAGGTAAAGTTTCTATTAATCCTGTTGTGGTTAAAACAATCGTAGCTAATGTTTTAAGAGAAAGTTATGGAGTTTGCGGATTAGCTAATGTTTCTCCTAAAGATGGAATTTATCAACTTTTAGGTTGGGATAATTCTAGTAAAGGTGTTCATGTTGTACTTAAAGAAAATAGTATTTTTATAGATTTGCATATAGTTATTCAATATGGAATAAAAATATCAACTGTTTGTGAAAATATCATAGAAAATGTAAAATATAATGTTGAAAACTTAACAGGATTAACTGTTAAAAAGGTTAATGTTAATGTTCATGGAATTAAATTAGAAGATAATTAGGAGGAACTTATGATAAATAGTGAACAATTGCAAATGGCATTTGTAAGGGCTCGTAATTATCTTGAATCCAATAAAGAGATAGTTAACAGCTTAAATGTATTTCCAGTTCCAGATGGAGATACTGGTACTAATATGTCATTGACTATGAAGTCTGCAATAAAAAATTTAGAAAATTCAAAAATAAATACTTGTGCTGACGTAACAAAAGCAATAAGTGATGGTGCTTTGATGGGTGCAAGAGGAAATTCGGGAGTTATTTTATCTCAAATTTTAAGAGGATTTTATTTGGGAAGTAAAGAAAGTGTAACTCTTGATGTTGAAACAATTAAAGAGTGTTTTGTAAATGCTTATAAAGTAGCTTATAAATCAGTAATTAAACCTACAGAAGGCACAATTCTTACAGTAATTAGAGAAATGGGAGAATATGCCGAAGCTAATTATACTAGATTTGATGATGAAGTTGAGTTCTGTAAAGAAATTTTAAAGGAAGGCTTTAGAAGTTTGGAAAAAACTCCTGAAATTCTACCTATTTTAAAAGAAGCTGAAGTAGTTGATGCTGGTGGACGTGGATTAATGTATCTTTTAGAAGGTGCATTAGGAGATGAAATTGTAGAAATTAAAAACACATATGAATTTAATAAACCAGCAAGAATTGAACATTTAGCAGCACAACAAGATGAAGATATTAAATTTGGATACTGTACTGAGTTTATGGTTACTAGTGATTCAGAAGAATATGGTGTTTTAAGAGATAAGCTTGCAAGTATTGGAGATTCTTTAATTGTTGTTAAAGGAGATAATATTATAAAAGTACATGTTCATACTAACCACCCAGGACAAGCAATTGAATGGGCATTAGAATTTGGACCATTACATGACTTAAAAATTGATAATATGAGAAGACAACATAATCATTTACATCATACTGATAAAGAAGTTGAAGAAGCTAAAAGTTCTGAAGAAGCAAAAGAAAATAAAAAATATGGTTTTATTTCTATATCAACTGGAGAAGGTATAGATGAGATTTTTAAAAGTATGGGAATAGATGAAATTATAACTGGCGGACAAACAATGAATCCTTCAACTGAAGATATTTTAAAAGCAGTTGAAAAGATTAACGCTGACGATATTTTTGTTTTTCCAAACAATAGTAATATAATACTTGTTTCAGAACAAGCTGCAAAAATTTCAGAAAAAAGACTTCATGTTATTAAGACTAAACAAATACCGCAAGCTTTTAGTTGTTTATTTAATTTCGATGAATCTTTATCTGTAGAAGAAAATGTTGAGCTTATGACTGAAGCGATTTCAAATGTAAAAGTTGGACAAATCACATATGCACTTAGAGATACTGAAATTGAAGGTGTAAAAATAGAAAAAGACGACTTTATGGGTTTAAATGAAAACAAGATTACAATTTCAGAAAAGAAAATTGAAGATACATTTGAAAAACTTATAGATCAACTAGTTGATGCAGATTCTTCTATAGTAAGTATATATTACGGAGAAGATGTTAAAGAAGAAGAAGCTAGTAAATTAGCAAAATTAGTTGAAAAAAAATATGAAGATATTGAAGTAGAATTAGTATATGGTGGCCAACCACTATATTATTATTTAATCTCAGTAGAATAATAAGCTTAATAGTATATAATAATTTATTATTTTACTTTTATTTTAAAAAATTAAAAAGTCCGAAAGGACTTTTTTTGTAAGGATAATTATGGAATTAAAAGATATTAAAGGAATAGGAGAGAAAAAATTAGCTCTTTTAAATAAACTTGGAATTTTTACAGTTAATAATTTATTAGAGTATTTTCCATATTCTTATATAGATACTACAAAATTCAAAAAAATTTCTGAAATAACTGAAGAAGGAAGTTATTCATATAGATTAAAGATAATTTCTTTAATGGAAAATAGAAAGAAAAAGAATATTAGAGTTACAAAATTTTTGGCAATGGATGAAGAAATGAATTATTGTACAATAGTATATTTTAATAATATTTTTATTTCAAAAAATTTAAAGATTAACAATGTATATGAAATGTATGGAAGAGCTAAACTGCTTGGAAAAAATGTTGAAATACAATCTCCAACTATGCAAAACAAAGTAAATATAATTGGTAGTGTAATTCCACAATATCATTTATGCAAAGGGATTTCAAATTTAGACTTAGTTAAGATTATTCAAAATTTATTAAAAAAGAATTCATATTTTGAAGAAAAACTACCTAGTAATATTCTAAATGAATTAAACTTAGAAAGCTATGACAATGCAATTAGGAACATTCATTTTCCAAAAGATAATGAAAGTTTTATTAGAGCAAAAAGAAGATTAGCCTTTGATGAAATTTTTTATTTTCAACTATCTATGAAAAAATTTAAAAAGAAAAATGATGATGCTATTAGTTTTCAAATAAAAGATGAAACATTAGAATTTATAAATTCTTTAAGTTTTAAATTGACAAATTCACAAAACAAAGTTTTAGAGGATATTTTTAATGATATGTCTTCTGATAGACAAATGAACAGATTAATTCAAGGGGATGTTGGTTGTGGTAAAACGATAGTTTCATTTATAGCAATGTTTAATGTTGTTAAAAATGGATTTCAATCTGTTTTAATGGCTCCTACTGAAATATTAGCAAGACAACATTTTGAAAATGCTATAGAACTTTTTGAAAAACATAATATTAAAGTTGAATTACTAGTAGGAAGTTTGAAAGAATCAGAAAAGAAAACTATAAGAGAAAAAATAGAAAATGGACAAGTTGATATCATAATTGGGACACATGCTGTATTTCAAGAAAAAGTCGTATATAAGAATTTAGGATTTGTTATTACAGATGAACAACATAGATTTGGAGTTAAACAAAGACTTTTACTTTCTAAAAAATCAAAAAATCCAGATATATTAGTTATGAGTGCAACACCTATACCTAGAACAGTAGGACTTGTAATGTTTTGTGATTTAGATATTTCTACTATTGATGAGTTACCTAGCGGAAGAGGAAAGGTAAATACTTATTTTGTGGATGAAAATTATGAAGATAGATACATGAATTTTATAAAAAAACATATATCAGAAGGACGTCAAGCTTATATAGTTTGTCCACTTGTAGATGAAAGTGATACATTGGAGTTACAGTCAGTTATAAATTTATATGAACGTTTAAAAGAAAGATATTTTCAAGACATTGAAATTGAGTTTATACATGGAAAGATA
The DNA here is from genome assembly GCF_021300775.1 of Parvimonas micra. GTDB lineage: Bacteria > Bacillota > Clostridia > Tissierellales > Peptoniphilaceae > Parvimonas. Next base: position 544,704 of record NZ_JAJTJP010000001.1, on the reverse strand, counting down.
AAACCTGTTGACAAAGATAGGATAATGAAAAATTTTGAAAACGGAAAAATAAAAGTTCTAGTTGCTACAACTGTAATAGAAGTAGGTATTAATGTTCCTAATTCTAATATAATGGTAATTTATAATGCTGAAAGATTTGGACTGAGTCAGTTACATCAACTTAGAGGAAGAATTGGAAGAGGAAATTACGATAGCTTTTGCATTTTAGTTAGCAATAATAAAAGTACAAGTGTAAAAAAGAGAATGGATATAATGTGTTCATCAAATGATGGGTTTTATATTTCAGAACAAGATTTTTTACTAAGAGGATATGGTGATATACTTGGATATCGTCAATCAGGTGAAGCAAGATTTAAAATTTTAAATATCCAAAAAGATTATGACCTTTTAAAATCTGCTATAAAATATGTTGATAAGCTTTTGAAGGATGATTTTAATTTTGAAAAAGAAGAAAATCAAGTTGTAAAAAGAAATGTTGACGAGTTTATCCAAAATCTAAGTGAAAATATAATTATGAATTAAGATAAATATTATTGTTTGTCTTTTTTTATATAATTTATAGTAATGATTATTGAATTCGTTAATTTAATGTGATATAACAAAAGAGAAAATTATGGAGATATAAAAAATGATGAAAAGATTTTTTAAAATTTTAATTTTTAATTTTTGCTTTTTAATTCTTTTTTCTTCTTGTAAAAGTTCTAAAGTTAGTATAGATAAATTTAGAAATAAAGTATTTTTAGCAAATGACAATGGACGTATTGTATTTCATATGGATAAAGTTAATATAAAATATCCTGACTATTGTTGGAACAAAAATTCAGGTGTTATAGTTGATAAGAATGGAGAAGTTTTTAAAAAACCAAACAGAGAAGAAGCCTTCTTTGAAGCCTTTAACCTAAAAATAGAAGTAAGGAACGGGAAAAAATATATAAATTCTGATAGTAAGTTTTATCCAAATTATAGATTTGAAATCAAAGATGAATTTACGATTTTAGATACACTTTTGGGGATAGAATATGTTGATAATTTGAGTAAATATGGAATAGAGAGTGATGGCAACGAATATATAAACGCTTATAAAGAAGCTAAGGATTTAGTTGATCAATATAAAAATACAGTTAAAGGTATGGAGAATAATAAAGATGAACTTTCTCCAAAAGTTAAAGATGAAATAGAACGAGAAATGAAAAACGATAAAAAATAAAATATTTTACTGATAAAAAATAAGATAAGATTGGAATTATATTTCAATCTTTTTTTAAATTCTTAAATACAAAATTTAATTTTAATATATTTTTTGAAGTTTATATATTTATAAATAAATTTAAAATATTGAAAAATTTTCGAAAAAATGATACACTTATTGTATAAAATTAAAGGAGAAAGACTGTCTTATGGATTTAGATTTTAAAAGGGTAGTTATTAAACTTAGTGGAGAAGCTTTATCAGGAGGAATCGGACATGGCCTTAATGATGAAACTATAGAAAAAATATGTAAATCAGTAAAGGATGTATATGATTTAGGAATTCAAATATGTATAGTAGTTGGCGGTGGTAACTTCTGGAGAGGACGTTCTAGTGAAAAAATTGAGAGATCAACTTCAGATCACATGGGTATGCTTGCTACAATAATAAATTCATTAAGGTTACAAGCTACACTAGAAAATATGGGTGTGCCAACTAGAGTGCAGACAGCAATAAATGTTCATGAAGTTGCAGAACCTTTCATAAAAAGAAAGGCTGAACGTCATCTTGAAAAAGGCAGAATCGTAATTTTTGGTGCGGGTACAGGAATGCCATATTTTTCTACAGATACCACAGCTGCCTTAAGAGCTGCTGAAATGCATGCAGACGTAATTTTACTTGGTAAAACAGGAACAGATGGTATATATGATAAAGATCCAAATAAATTTGAAGACGCGAAAAAATTTGAAGAATTATCATATATAGAAATTTTAAATAGAGGTTTAGGAATAATGGATGCTACTGCTACTTCACTTTGTATGGATAATGATATTCCATTAATAGTTTTTGGAATTGATGATCCAGAAAATTTAGTTGCAGTTGCAAAAGGTGAAAAAGTAGGAACAATAGTTAGGGGGAAATAATAATGCATAAAGAAATTATAAAAGAATTAGAAAGAAAAATGTCAAAATCTATAGAAGCTTATGAAACGGAATTAACAACTGTTAGAGCTGGTAGAGCAAATCCAGCAATTCTAGATCAGTTTAGTGTAGATTATTATGGAACTGATACACCTATTAAACAAGTTGCTTCAATTTCAGTTCCTGAAGCTAGATTACTTGTTATTCAACCGTGGGATGCATCATTAATAACTCCAATAGAAAAAGTTATTTTAGCATCAAATTTAGGAATTACACCTTCTAATGATGGAAAAGTTATAAGATTACCATTCCCAGCATTAACTGAAGATAGAAGAAAAGAGTTAGTTAAAGTTGTTAAAGGCTATGCTGAAAATGCAAAAATAGCTGTTAGAAACTTAAGACGTGATGCTATAGATAAGTTAAAAAAATTAGAAAAAGATAAAGAAGTTAGTGAAGATGAATTAAGACAAGCTGAAGAAGAAGTTCAAAAAGTTACAGATAAATTTATCAAAGAAGTAGATGATATTACAAAGTCTAAAGAAAAAGAATTAATGGAAATTTAATGAGAGTTATAGATTTTACAAATATACCTAAACATATAGGTATAATCATGGATGGTAATGGAAGATGGGCAAAAAATAGATTTTTGCCTAGAATTGCTGGACATAAAGAAGGAATGAATAGAGTAGTTGATATTGTTGAAGAATGTTGTAAAATTGGAGTTAGAACTTTAACTTTATATGCGTTTTCAACTGAAAATTGGAAAAGACCAGAGGAAGAAGTAAATGGTCTTATGAATATTTTAGTTATTTATATAAATTCTCAATTGAAACGTATTTTAGAAAATAATATAATTTTTAGAGTTATTGGTGATTATAGCAAGTTACCTAGTTCTATTGTTAAGCTACTTGATAATAGTATTGATAAATCTAAAGATAATAATGGAATGGTATTAAACATTGCACTTAATTATGGTGGAAGAGCAGAGATTATTTCATCTATAAAAAATTTATATAAAGATATTGAAAAAGGAAAATTCTCTTTAGATGAATTAAATGAAGAAAGTTTCAAAAATTATTTGTATACTAAAGAAAATTCAGATGTTGACTTAATGATAAGAACAGGAAATGAAAAAAGAATTAGTAATTTTTTAATTTATCAATTAGCATATTCTGAATTCTATTTTACAGATGTTTTGTGGCCGGAATTTTATGCTGATGATTTATATGATGCTATTTATGATTTTCAAAATAGAAATAGAAGATTTGGGGGAATATAATGAATAGTTTTATTAACAGAACTATAAGTGGAGCTTTGATGTTAGTAATATCTTTTATTTGTATCTATATTAAAGGTTCTGCACTTATTGCTTATAGTATAGCAATAGCATTATTATGTTTAGTTGAGTTGTTTAAAACATTTAAATTAAACGACATATTAATTGAATGTACTAGCATTTTATTTTCCATTGTTGTGTTATATTTTATAGGAACTTCAAACAAAAATTTAGTATTAACTTCATTTTCATTATATTTTCTTGTAGTATCAATTTATTATTTGTTTTTTAATAAAATTAATATTGTAAATTTAGGGAAATTAATATTTTCATTTATCTATATTACTGTACCTATGGGTGTTTTTTTAAGACTAGGAGAAACATATCTACTATGGGTTGTTTTCTTTATTTCTTGGGGTACAGATACATTTGCTTATTTATTTGGCATGATATTTGGGAAACATAAATTGTATCCAAGTATTAGCCCTAAAAAAACAGTTGAAGGTTCAATAGGAGGAATAATTGGTTCTCTGTTACTTTTAATTTTATTTAATATTTTTGTTTTAAAATATAATTTTACTTTTATAATAGTTTCTGGAATATTACTTTCAATTGTTGCACAAATAGGTGATTTGTTTGCATCTAAAATTAAAAGAGAAATAGGCATAAAAGATTTTAGTAACATTATAAAAGGACATGGTGGATTTTTAGATAGATTTGATAGTATTATTTTTGTAACTCCTTTAGTATATATTCTTTTTAGTATATTTGGAGGTAGTATTTAATGATTTTAAAAATAATAGTTGCACTTTTAGTGTTTATGGTTGTTGTTGTAGTCCATGAATTTGGGCACTTTATATTCGCTAAAAGAGCTAAAATAAAAGTAAATGAATTTGCAGTAGGTATGGGTCCAAAAATAATTGGAAAGCAAAAAGGAGATACCTTGTATTCAATCAGAGCATTACCACTAGGTGGTTTTTGTGCCATGGAAGGTGAAGATGAATCTGAAGGAGAAAATGATGAAGAATTAGACTTTTCAAAAAGAGGACATTTTAATGGTGCATCAATAGGAGGTAGAATTTTAACTATTTTTGCTGGACCTTTATTCAATTTTATATTAGCTTTTGTGATTCTATTTGCATTATTTGGAATTAGAGGACATCAAACAACTACAATTGGAAGTGTTAAAGAAGATTCAATCGCTCAAAAATATGGAATTGAATCAGGAGATGTTATTGTAAATATAGGCAATTATAAAATTGAATCTTGGAAAGATGTACAAACTTCATTATCAAAATTAGATAAAGAAGATACAGTAGTCAAGGTTTTAAGAAATGGACAAGAAAAGGAAATCAAAGTTAAATTTGAGGATTCAAAAGAAAAAGTGTTAGGAGTAACTTCAAAACTGGAGAGAAATATAATTGTTTCTCTTAGAGAAAGTATAAATACATTTTTTTATTTTATAAGTTCAATGTTTGATATATTAAGACAATTATTTACAGGTAAAGTAGGGGTTGGACAATTATCTGGTCCAATAGGAGTAGTTGGTGCAATAAGTAATGCTGCTAGTAATGGTTTGTATTCTTTACTATATATAACAGCATTTTTAAGTGTAAATTTAGGTTTTATTAATTTATTACCTATACCAGCTTTAGATGGAGGTAGACTAGTATTCCTATTTATAGAATTAATTTTAGGAAGACCAATTTCAAGATCAAAAGAAGGTCTAATTCATACGATAGGATTTATATTTTTAATGGGACTTATTTTATTTGTTTCCTTTAAAGATGTAATAAGATTAGGAATATTTGGAGCAAATTAATGGAAAGAAAAATAACTAAGAAAATTTATGTGGGGAACGTACCTATTGGAGGTGGTTCTCCTATTTCTATACAATCAATGACAAATACAATTACAAAAGATGTAATTTCAACGGTTAATCAAATTAATCAATTTGCTAGAGAAGGATGTAATATTAGCCGCTCTGCGGTAAATGATTTAGATGACGCTTTAGCTATAAAGAAAATAAAGTTATTAACTACAATACCTTTTATTGCAGATATTCAATATGATTATAAACTAGCGATAATGGCTGCAGAAAATGGAGCTGATTGTTTAAGAATTAATCCAGGAAATATTGGAGGAAGAAAAAAGGTAAAAGAGGTAGTAGAATGTTGTAAATATCATAACATTCCAATAAGAGTAGGGGTTAATTCGGGTTCTGTAAATCAAAAGTTTATAGATAAATATAAAGGTGTTAATAAGGAATCAATTGTTTATAGTGCATTAGATCAAGTTGAATTTTTAGAATCACTAAATTTTGATCAAATTAAAATATCAATAAAATCAAGTAATGTACCAATTTGTGTTGAATCATATGAACTTTTAAGTAGTTTATGTGATTATCCTTTGCATTTAGGAATTACTGAAGCTGGTCCTAGCTTTAGAGGTACAATTAAGTCTTCTGTTGGACTTGGTATTATATTGGCAAAAGGTATTGGAGATACTATCAGAGTATCCTTGACAGGAGACCCTGTAGAAGAAGTTAAAGTAGGAAAAGAAATTTTACGTTCTTTAGGTATTCTTAAGGATGGAATTGATTTAATCTCTTGTCCAACTTGTTCTAGAACAAAGATTGATTTAATTAATATAGTTGAGCAAGCTGAAAAAGAATTAAAACATGTAAAGAAAAATTTAAAAATAGCTATTATGGGTTGTCCTGTAAATGGACCTGGAGAAGCAAAAGAGGCAGATTTAGGAATTGCAGGAGGTAATGGTAAAGGACTTATTTTTAAAAAAGGACAAATTATTAAGAAAGTCGATGAGAAAGACTTATTAAAAGAGCTAATTAATGAAATAAATAAATTGGAGGAATAGTATGTATAGGAGTTTAAAAAGTTTTTATTTTTCACAACGTAAAAATTATAGCTTGTCAGAAGATTTTATTATAGATGAGTTTATTTTTGGTGATGATAAAATAGATTTTAAATTACTTACTGACTCTAATGATATAGGAATAGATGAGCTTATCGTTTTAGATAAAGAACTTCATGAAATATTTAATGGACGAGAAGTAAATTTTTCGGTTCAAAATATTATAGATTCGAATTATCCAAAAAGATATTTCTATTATATAAAATATGATGAATTTATTAATGAAGTTCAAAAACTATTGAAAAATCACGGTTTTTCTCTTACTAACAATGATAGAATAAATTTTTTAGAAGATTATATAGAGATTTATATATCAAATTCTATTTGTAGATTCAAACTACTTTCTAATTCGTTTTTAAATGATATAAAAGAATTTATTTCACAAAAATTTAATGATGAAGTAGAAGTACTTATGTTAAATAGTTTACTTACAAAAGATGAAAAGAGTATTGAAAAGCTTGAAAACAAACTTGAAGATAAAAGAAAAGAAATTATAAAAGTAAATGAAGTAAAAGTAGATAAAGTTAAAGTTATTAAAGATAATACTAAAGATGCTGATATTTTTAAAATAGGAAAAAAAATATCAGATAAAGAACCTCTTTTGAATATCTCTGAATTAGATCAAAACAGTGGTTATTGTAAAATTCAAGGAAGAGTATATGATTTAGAAATAAGAGATTTAAAGAATGGAAAAAAATTAGCTTTATTTGATTTAGAAGATGAGACTTCTGCCATGAGTTGTAAGTGTTTCTTAGATGATAAAAAATTTTCTGTTTTTAATGAACATATAAATTCAAAGTCCATAGAAAATGGAATTAATATAACTGTCACAGGTAGAGTTGAATACGATCAATATTCAAAATGTATTGCTATGATGATTGATGGAATTGAAAAAGCACCTAAAATTGTTTATAGTGATAATTCAACTGAAAAGAGAGTTGAACTGCATTTAAATTCTCAGATGAGCGGTCTTGATGGATGTGTAAATCTAGAATTATTAAAAACTCGATTACAAGATATGGGTCATACAGCAATTGGAGTAACAGATATTGGTGTTGTTCAAGCATATCCACAAATTATGGATTTATTTGGAAATGGAGAAATTAAACCGCTATATGGAATTGAATTAAATTTATTAGAAGATAATCCAAGAATTTTGTATAATTACAAGGAAGGAACAAAATTTAATAAATTTGTAGTTTTTGACATCGAAACAACAGGCCTTTCTCACTTAAAGAATAATATAACAGAAATTGGAGCGGTTCTAATTGAAGATGGAAAACTTATACGTAGATTTAATGAATTAATAAATCCTGAACAAGAAATTTCAGATGAAATTATAGAATTAACAGGTATAACAAATGAAATGGTTGCAGATAAACCTTTAATCAGTGAAATTTTACCTAAATTTATTGAATTTGCTGAAGATGCAGTTTTTGTAGCACATAATGCTGAATTTGACATTTCTTTTATAAGAACAAATTGTAAAAGATTAAATATTGAATTTAATCCTACATTCATAGATACAATGGGTTTTGCTAGAGCAGTATTACCACATCTAAAAAATCATAAACTTAATACATTATCTAAAGAGTTGGGAGTTAAATTATTAAATCATCACAGAGCAGATTCCGATGCTGAAGCTTGCTCTGGAATTTTGTTAGAGTTAATTAAAATAATTGAAAAAGATGGTAAAATATTTGATAAGAATATAAACAGTATTGAAACAAGTTGGCCTGTATCAAGGAATATTTCTTTTAATTCAATAATATATGTAAAGGAAATGAAAGCATTAAGTGGTTTTTATAAAATGATTTCTGAAGGTTTGATGAAATATTTTAGAAAAGTTGGTGGATTTCCTAAGTCTAGATTAAAAGAATATAGAGATGGACTTTTGATAGGTTCAGGAAATTGGGATGGAGAACTATTTAGAGCTTTCGTTGATGAAAAAAGTGAGGAAGAAATTTTAAATATTGCTGAATTTTATGATTTTCTTGAAATTCAACCAATTTCAAATTTAAAACATCTATATTATAGAGGAAAAGTATTAGAACTTGACGATTTAAAGGAAATAAATAACAGAATTTTCAAGTTAGGGAAAAAACTGAATAAGTTAGTAGTTGCTACTGGAAATGTTAAATATCTCGATAAGAATGATTATATTTTTAGAAATGTAATTTTATATGGACAAGGTAATAGAAACTTAGAAAAGGAAGGTTCCTACTATTTTAGAACAACCACAGAAATGCTTGAAGAATTTTCTTATTTAGGAAAAGATGAAGCATACGAAGTTGTTGTTAAAAATACAAATGTATTTAAGGATATGTTAGAGAACATTTTACCAATTCCAAATGGAACTTTTCCACCATTTATTGAAGGTTCAGATGATGAATTAAGAAAAATTTGTTATGATAAAGCTAAGTCAATATATGGAGATAATTTACCAAAAATTGTTAATGATAGATTAGAAAGAGAATTAAGTTCAATAATTAAGAATGGATATGCAGTATTATATATAATCGCTCAAAAGTTGGTTTGGAGATCTAATGATGATGGATATTTAGTAGGTTCTAGAGGATCTGTTGGGTCATCATTTGCTGCAACAATGGCAGGTATTACTGAAGTTAATCCTTTAATTCCACATTATATATGTCCAAAATGTAAATTCTCAGAATTTCATGAAGAATATAGTGGACAATCCGGTGTAGATATGCCTGATAAAGAATGCCCGCATTGTAAAACGAATATGATTAAGGAAGGACATGATATCCCATTTGAGGTATTTTTAGGATTTGATGGAGATAAAGAACCTGATATAGATTTAAACTTTGCAGGAGAATACCAATCAACTTGTCATAAGTATACCGAAAAATTATTTGGTGCTGACAAAGTTTATAGAGCTGGAACTATTGGTACAATTTCAGATAAAACAGCATTTGGTTATGTTAAAAAATTTGTAGAAGAAAAAGAATTAAATATGACTGCTGGTAATATAAGAAGATTTGCAAGAAAAATTGTAGGGGTTAAAAGAACGAGTGGTCAACATCCTGGCGGAGTAATGATAGTTCCTCACGATAAAGAGATTTATGATTTTACTCCAATTCAGTATCCTGCTGATGATCCCACTTCTCAAACTATGACTACACATTTTAGTTATAAATCTATAAGTGGTAGAATATTAAAACTTGACTTGTTGGGTCATGATGTTCCTACAATAATTAAACATCTAGGAGATTTGACAGGTGTAGACCCATTAAATATTCCTATGGATGATAAAGAAACTTTAAATATTTTTTACTCAACAGAAAGTTTAAAGTTTGTAGATGATAAAAACAAAGATGGGGTTGGAACTCTTGGAATTCCAGAATATGGTACTAATTTTGTAAGACAAATGTTGCTTGATACTAGACCAAAAACTTTGACTGAACTTATAAGAATTTCTGGACTTTCTCATGGTACAGATGTATGGTTAGGTAATGCTCAAGAACTTATAAGAAAAGGGATACCACTTAATGAAACAATATGTACTAGAGATGATATAATGACATATTTAATTTTTAACGGTTTAGATAATAAACGTTCATTTAAAATAATGGAAACTGTTAGAAAAGGAAAAAGTCTTGATGAAGAAACTGAAGTATATATGAGACAAAATGGGATACCTGAATGGTATATTGATTCTTGTAAAAAGATAAAATATCTATTCCCAAAAGCTCATGCTGTTGCTTATGTAATGATGAGCTATAGAATTGCTTATTTTAAAGTACATTTTCCTGAAGCTTTTTATGCTACTTATTTTACAACAAAAATAGATAACTATCCGGGAAATCTTATATATAAAGGACTTAATGCGATTCAATCAAAAATGAAAGAAATTTTAGAATTAGGAAAGTCAGCTTCAAAAAAAGATCAAGATGTTTATGATATTCTTGAAGTTGCTGAAGAAATGTATCTTAGAGGAATAGTTGCAAGTAAAGTAGACTTAGAAAAATCTCATTTTTCTAGATTTTTAATAGATGGTAAAGGGAAAATTTTGCCGCCGTTTAGAGCATTAGATTTTGTTAGTGATGTAAACTCAAGTTCAATATATGATGAAGTTAGGAAATTACCTTTTATTTCAATAGAAGATTTTCAAGAAAGAACAAAAATTAATAAAAATGCTTTAGAATCTTTAAAAGAACATGGAGTTTTAAATGATTTACAGCAAACTAATCAAGTTAGTTTATTTGACTTAATGTAATGAAAGAACTGTGAATTCATTTTCACAGTTCTTTATTTTTATAGTAACTGAATAAAATATTTTACAAAAAAGACTTGAAAAAAATATCTTATTATAGTATAATATTACTGTTATTTTTGAGGAGGTGAAATAAATGGCAAATATAAAATCAGCAATTAAGAGAATAGATGTTACTAAAAAAGAAACTCTTAAAAATAAAAGTAGAAAATCTGAAATAAAAACTTATATTAAAAAATTCGAATTAGCTTTAGAAGAAAATAATTTAGAAGTTGCCAATGAGTTATTAAGAAAGATTGATAAGAGACTTAAACAAGCTACTTTAAACAGTGTTTTTCATAAAAATGCCGCATCTAAAAAGGTAAGCAAATTAAGTAAAAAATTACATGATGCTTCAACACAAGCGTAAATATAGTGTGTATGGATCCAACACATTATATTTGCTCCGTTTGGAGCTTTTTTTTTGCTTTTTTTTTATTATTTTATGTGTTATAATTAGCAAGTAAGAGATAAGTTGATATTTATTTTTAAATTAAATAAAATTGTTGTGGTGTAAGGAGAATTATTATATTGAAAGTTTTACATTTGATTAGTCAATATCCTTCAAAAACTGGAAGTGGAATATATTTAACTGAAGTTTATAAAAACTTAAAAAAAATGAATTTTATTCAAAAAGTAGTATGTTGTATGAACGATGATGATATTATTGAGACTAATTTTGATGATTATGAGATTATAAAATTTAAGACTAATGATTTACCATTTCCTGTTGTGGGAATGAGCGATGTAATGCCATATGAGTCGTATTTATTTTCTAATCTAATAGGTGAAAGTTTGGAAAAATATATAGATGTTTTTACAAATAGAATTAAGGATGTGATTGAAAGTTTTAATCCTGATATTATTTTTACAAATCATTTGTACATAATGTCATCAATTGTAGCTAGTTTAGAACTAAAATGTAAAGTTTATGGATTTTGTCATGGTACTGATTTAAGACAGTTATATAAAAATGATATTCATAAAGAATTTATATACAATAATTTACCAAAACTAGATGGAATTTTTTGCTTATCTGAAAAACAAAAAATTGAGATTATAAATGTTTTTAATTACAGTCCAGATAAAATTCATGTTATAGGTGGAGGTTATGATATAGATTTCTGCTATAAAGGAAAAGATAAGATATATAATAAAAATTCTAAAATTAAACTTATATATGCTGGTAAATTTAGTAGATCAAAAGGAATAATATATCTACTAAAAGCTTTTGAAAAGATTAAAGATAAATATAACATAGAATTAATACTAGCAGGAAGTGGAACAGGTAATGAATTTGAAGAAATCATAGATTATTCAAATAAGTTAAAAGACAAGGTCAAACTTTATGGATATATGAGCAAAGGAGAGATTTCCGATTTGTTTAGAGATTGTGACATTTTTGTTATGCCTTCATTTTATGAAGGACTTTCACTTGTAACAATAGAAGCTTTAGCATGTGGTTTGAAGGTAGTAATGAATGAACTAGAGAATTTCATTGATTTTGTTGGAAAGGAAATTACAGAATCAAATAACATAGTTTTTGTAAAAATGCCAGTTCTTTATGATACAGATAAAATATTAGAAACTGAAGTTGAAGATTATATTAATAGGCTAAGTTTAGGTTTAGAAAAACAGATAAATAATTTGTATAATTACCAATATGAAAAAGATTTTACAGCAAAAATAATCAAATATAGCTGGAAAAATATATGTAATGACATAATAAATATAGTTGAATAAGTTTTTTTAATAAAAATTTTGTAGATTATAAGAAAATACTATTTTACTTATAACTTATTATATGTTATTATCTATATGAATAAATTTTAGGAGGAAAATTATGAAAAAATTATCTAAAATGTTACTTTTATCATTAGTTACAGCAACTACTTTAGTTGGTTGTGGAGCAAAGAGTGATAACAAAACAGCTGACAATAAAGCTGAAAGTAAAACAGAAGTTATGAAAGGAGAAACTCTTTTAGAAGAACAAAAAAAAGGTGCTACAGTAATTGATGTTAGACCTACTGCACAATACAGTGAAGGACATATTAAAGATGCTCTTAGCATTCCAGAGGATGTAATTGAAAAGGAAATTGAAGCTAAATTCCCTAAAAAAGACACAAAAATTATTCTTTATTGCAACACTGGAAATAAAAGTGGTAAAGCTTTAGAAAAATTAAAAAAATTAGGTTATACTAATGTATTTAATGCACAAGGTGTTAAACAATATCAATATGAACTTGTAAAATAATTTTAAAAGGCGGTGATTATTCATCGCTTTTTTATATTTTATATTTTTTACTTAGTAAATCTTTCTAAATTTATTTAATATTACTTTTTGAAAATTTGCTTTTAAATATAGAAAAGAAACTTAAAATATGATACAATATAGGTCGAGGTGGAATTATGACAAAAAAAATTTCTGCTATAATTGTTGCTGCGGGTTCCTCAAATAGAATGGGTTTAGATACAAATAAAATATTTTTAGATTTGTGCGGAAAAACAGTTATTGAAAGAACTATTAGCGCTTTTATAGATATACCTGAGATTAATGAAATAATTTTAGTAACCAGAAAAGAGTTTTTTGAAGATTTCAAAAATATACTAAAAAAATTCTATTTAAGCATAAAATTAGTTGAGGGAGGCTCTTCTAGGGAGGAGTCTACTTTTAATGGTCTTTTAGAAGTATCTAATAATTCAGATTTTGTATTATGTCATGATGGTGCAAGGCCTCTAATCAGTAAAAAAACTATTTTAAATGTAATAAATGAACTAGATAATTATAAAGCTGTAATAACAGGAGTTAAATCAAAAGATACAATTAAAGTTGTTTCTAATGAGTTTGAGGTAATTTCTACTCCTGATAGAAGATCTTTATATAATATTCAAACTCCTCAGGCTTTTAGTAAGGAAGTTATTTTAGAAGGATACAAGAAATTTTTTAAAGATAATAGTTTTGCAACAGATGATTCTTCAATTGTTGAAAATTTAAATGTTAAAATTAAACTTGTCGAAGGAGAATATTCAAATATAAAAATTACAACTAAAGAAGATATTTTTTATGCTAGAGTATTATTAGAAAGAGGTATTTAATTATGAGAATAGGACTTGGATTTGATGTTCATGAATTGGTTGTTGGCCGCGAGTTAATAATAGGTGGAGTTAAAATAGAACATGATAAAGGTCTTTTAGGACATAGTGATGCAGATGTTTTAGTTCATGCTATTAATGATGCAATAATTGGTGCATTATGTTTAGGGGATATAGGAAAATTATTTCCTGATAATGATCCTAAGTATAAAGATATAAGCTCATTGATAATGACTAAAGAAGTTGTTAGATTGATGAAAGAAAAAGGATATAAAATTGGTAATGTTGACAGTGTAATTTGTGCTCAAAAGCCAAAACTTGCTGGTTTTATATTAGAAATGAGAAATAATATTTCGAAGGTTTTAGAAACTGATATTGAAAATATAAGTATTAAAGCTACTACAACTGAACATTTAGGATTTGAAGGTAGAGAAGAAGGAATTTCTTCTCATGCAGTAGTTTTATTAGAAAAAATTTAAGGAGGTAAAGATGAAAAAAGTTTTATTTACATCAGAGTCTGTAACTGAAGGTCATCCTGATAAAATCTGTGATCAAATTTCTGATGCAGTATTAGATGAAATTTTAAAAGTAGATCCAGTAGCAAGAGTTGCCTGTGAAACTTTAACCACAACTGGAATTGTAATGGTTGTTGGTGAAATAACAACTTCTGAATATGTTGATATACAAAGTATAGTTAGAAATGTTTTAAAAGATATTGGATACACAAGAGCTAAATATGGATTCGATGCTTCAACTTGTTCTGTAGTTACAAGTATTAATGAGCAGTCAAGAGATATTGCATTAGGAGTAGATAGTGCATTAGAATACAAAAAAGGAAATGAAGATAAATATAATTCAGTTGGTGCAGGAGATCAAGGAATGATGTTTGGATATGCATGTACTGAAACTGAAGAGTTTATGCCATTACCTATAACATTAGCGCATAATCTATCAAAAAGATTATCATATGTTAGAAAAAATGATATTTTACCATATCTAAGACCAGATGGTAAGAGTCAAGTAACAGTTGAGTATATTGATGGAATTCCAAATAAAATAGAAGCAATAGTTGTTTCAACTCAACATAGCCCATCTGTTAAAACAGAACAAATAGAAAAAGATATTAAAGAAGTAGTGATTAATGAAGTTATTCCGTCTAATTTAATAGATAAAAATACAAAAATTTATGTGAATCCTACTGGTCGTTTTGAAATTGGTGGTCCTATGGGAGATGCTGGATTAACTGGTAGAAAAATAATTGTTGATACTTATGGTGGATTTGGAAGACATGGTGGTGGTGCTTTCTCAGGAAAGGATCCAACAAAAGTAGATAGATCTGGTGCATATATGGCTAGGTATATTGCTAAAAATATTGTAGCTAGTGGAATTTGTGAAAAATTAGAAATTGGAATTTCATATGCTATTGGTGTTGCTAAACCACTTTCTATTTATGTAGATACATTTGGAACTGGAAAAATTTCTGATGATGAGATTATAGAAATTGTAAAGAAAGTATTTGACTTAAGACCTGCAGCAATTATTGATATTTTAGATTTAAGAAGACCTATTTATCGTCAAATTGCAGCTTATGGTCATTTTGGAAGAATTGATTTAGATTTACCTTGGGAAAGATTAGATAAGATAGAAGAAATTAAAAAATTGATATAGTTAAGCATATTTATTACAGGAGATGATATTATGAGCAAATGTTATGATTTTGACGAATATGTAGATAGAAAAAATTCACATGCTGAAAAATGGAATAATATGATAGCAGCAGGAGCTCCAAAAAATGATCATTCAATTTTATCTATGTCTATTGCAGATATGGAGTTTAAATGTTGTAATGAAATTTTAGATGCTTTAAAAAAACCAATTTCAAATGGTGTAATAGGATATGATTGTCCTTGTGAAAAATTTTTTACATCATTTATAGATTGGCAAAAAGAAAAAAATAACTGGGATATAAAAAAAGAATGGATAGTTCCTGTTCCCGGAGTAGTTCCAGGGATAGCAAATACAATTTTAAAAAATACAAAAGAAGGAGATGCAATTATTATTAATACCCCGGTATATCCTCCTTTCTTTAATGTAATTGAATTAAATAAAAGAATTGTTGTTGAAAATAAACTAGTTGAATTAGAAGATAAATATGTAATAGACTTTGAAAATTTTGAAAAGAAAATAATAGAAAATAACGTTAAGTTAAGTATATTATGTAGTCCTCATAATCCAGTAGGAAGGGTATGGACTAAAGAAGAGTTAGAAGAATATGGAAGAATTTGTAGAAAACATAATGTATTAATGGTTTCAGATGAAATCCATGGCGATTTAATCCTTAAAGACTATAAGCATATTCCAATAGCTTCCATTAATGAAGATTTTCTAAATAATACTGTTACTTTAACAGCACCTAGTAAAACTTTTAATATTGCTGGACTTTCTCAATCTGTTGCAATTATACCTAATGAAGAGTTAAGAAATAGTTTTATTGAAGGTCTTGTAGGGTATGGAATTTTTCATATGGCAAGTTTTTCAGCGGTAGGTTTTGTTGCAGCATATACTTATGGAAAACAATGGTTTGAAGAATGTATTAGTTATATTGAGGATAATATTGATTTTGCAATTGATTTTATTAAAAGAGAAATTCCAAAAGTTAAAGTAAAAAGACCTCAAGCTAGTTTCTTATTGTGGTTAGACCTTAGAGAGTTTGATGTTGATCATGACGAATTACATCAAAAACTAATAAATGAAGGTAAATTATTACTTAACTCCGGAATAAACTATGGAGAAAATGCAAGACTTTTCTTTAGAATGAATATAGCATGTAATAAAGAAATGTTAATTGATGGATTAAATAGGTTAAAAAAAGTTGTAGATACTTTATAAAATTAAGACTGCTTATGCAGTCTTTTTTTTAAGGTATATCATTGTAAATATTAATAATCTATGGTAAAATATTTTTGTGATTGGAGGTGTTTTTTTGAAGCTTGAAATATTTCAATTTTTAGAAAAATCAATAGAACATATGGATAATAATATTGAATTTATAACCACTTCTTCAGATGCATTAAAAAAATTTTTTAATGATATTTTTTTGAATTGCGATTTTTTTATAAATACAACCGCTAGAATTAAGAGTGAAGATAGTATTAGGGAAAAATTATTAAGAAATAATTATTATTACAAATATCCAAATCATAAAGTTGCAATTGAAAATCTACCTGATTTAATAGGAATTAGAGTTGAATGTAGATTTATTGATGATGAACAGAAAATTTATGATGAAATTTCTAAAAATTTTACTATTCAATTAGAAGATGGTTATTTTAGGAGTGAATTAAATTCTAATATAGAATTGAATTTAAGTGAAAAACAGCCAACATTTCAAAAAAATGGCTTTGAGATTTATAAAATAGATGGCCGTTACGTTGTTGAAGGTGACTATTTTGTAAATTTTGAACTTCAAATAAAATCTTTAGTAAATATATTTTGGGGAGAGATAGATCACAGAGTATTATATAAGAATTTTAATTATATGATTACAGAAGATTTTATTCGTTCTATTATGTTTTCTATTAAGGCAAATTTGTCGATGATAGACAATCAACTTCAAAGTGTATACAATCATTTAAAAAATGTTGAAGATAAGAGTAACTATGATTCTTCAAAAATTCAATTAAAAACAATTGTATCGAAGATGTTACATGATTTATATTCTGTTAAAATAAAGGAAAGTACAGGATTTGTTGTAGACTTTAAAGACTGTGCTGATATCATTGTTGATTATATATTTTCTAAGAACAAGTATTATAATTCAATGAAATACGAAGATTATTTTGTTAAATTTTTAAATAGATTGAATGGTGCAAATTCTAGGACAATTATAATTGGAGAAACTTTTGAAATTGTTAATACTATTGAATTTAAAAATGATTTATGTGAAAAATTTGGATTAGGTCTTTTAGATCTAGTTAATAAAGATTTTAAATGGAATTTAATTTTCTCAGTAATTCGAGATATTGAAGAGAATGATTTTTCCGAAGAATTTGTATTGTTTTCTGAATTTATAGTTTATGCAGTTGTAAAGAGAGTAAAAAGAGCTGTAGATGATTTAACTATATCAAATGAAGATAAGAGTAAATTAAAATGGGATATTTCTTATGTAGTAATGGAGTTTATTTGTAATTCCTATTCTCCAAACTTAATTACTTTTAAAAGTATGAAAGAAATTGAGAATAAAATAAGATATTTCTTAAAAAATGTAGATCAACCTGAAGAAATATTAGCTTTAAATTATGAAGATTTATATAATTCTTTAGAAAATAATTTTGTAAAAAAAGAAGTGGATGATTTCGAATAATGATAGGTATAGATATTTGTAATATTTCTAGATTTTCAAATATGAAAAATATAGACAAGTTTTTAGATAGATATTTTACTTATGATGAAACTAATTATATATTAAATACTGGAAGTAGGGATGAGACTATTGCTGGAATATTTTCTTTAAAAGAAGCATTTGTTAAGGCTATTGGAACTGGCTTTGGAAGTGTTAGCCCTATAGATGTTGAAATTATACATAATTTTTCCGGAAAACCTGATTTAATTATTCACAATGAAATAGTTAAAAAAATTGAAGGTATTTCATGTTCAGTTTCTCATGATGGAGATTATGCTATTGCAGTTGTAGAAGTAAAACTTTTAAATGTTAAATATGAAAATATAGATGTTTATGAAATAAAGAAACTCATGCCAAGTAGAAATAAAGATGGACATAAAGGTGACTTTGGGAAAGTTGGAATTATTGGTGGAAGTATTGGAATGAGCGGAAGTGTTGACTTGTGCGCCAAATCTTCTCTTAGAACTGGAAGTGGGCTTGTTTATAATATTTGTCCTAAATCTATTTCAGATATTTTAGAAGTAAAAGCAATTGAAAATATTATATTACCAATTTCTGATGATAATAAAGGATGTTTTACTTTAAAATATATTGACGAAATACTTTATAAAATTAGTAATTTAGATGCAATAGCAATAGGTTGTGGATTGGGTAGAAATAAAGAAAATTTACAATTATTAGAAATCATTTTTAAAACATATAAAAAACCAATCGTAATAGATGCTGATGCAATATTTTTTTTAAAAGATATAGATTTTGATATTATAAATAGAAATAATATTATTATAACTCCTCATGAAGCTGAGTTTTCAAGGTTCTCCTCATACGATTTAAATGAAATTAAAGTAAATAGAGAAGATTGTGTTAATAAGTTTTATAAGAATAATACAAATTTTACTCTAGTTTTAAAAGGTAAGAATACAATTGTTAAATCAAGTGAAGAAATGTTTATTAATCAAACTGGTAATTCTGGAATGGCAACTGCAGGTAGCGGAGATTGTTTGACGGGAATTATTTTATCTTTCTTAGGTCAAGGATTAGATACGTTTGCGTCAGCTAAACTGGGTGTATTTTTACATGGCTTATCTGGAGATTTTGCTGAAGAAGAAATAGGAGAAGACTCTTTAGTGGCATCAGATATAATCAAGTATTTACCAAAGGCAATTAAATTTATTAGGAAGTGATATTATGTATGAAAATCAATCATTAATTTTTGTGGATTTAGATAAATTAAAGGACAATTTTTTAAAAATTAAAGAGAAATGTAATGGTGCTAAAGTTGGCATTGTTTTAAAAGCAAATGCGTATGGTCTTGGTGCTTGTACCGTTGCAGAATTCTTACAAAAACAAGGTGCTGACTATTTTTGTGTAGCAAATTTTTCAGAGGCTATGGAGCTTAGAAAAAAGAAAATTAAATTGCCAATTTTAATTTTAGGTTATGTTCCAAATGCTCTATTTGAAAAGTTAATTAAAAATAATGTTGAATTAACTGTTTATAATATAGGAATGATAAGAGAACTAAACGAAATATCTGCTAAATGTAGAAAAAAATGTAAGATTCACATAAAAATTGATACAGGAATGAATAGACTTGGTTTTTTAATTGACGAGAAACTTAAAGATTATTTAAAAGAAATTTATTCTATGAAAAATATTATAGTTAAAGGAATGTTTACTCACTTATGTGTTTCTGATATTGAAGATTATTCTTTTACTAAATTACAAGTAGAAAGATTTGAAAAAGTTAAACATATTTTAGTAAATGAAAAACTTAAAGTTCCTATGTTACATATTGCTAATGACGGAGGTTCGCTTCTTCATAGTTATTATTATGATATGGTAAGAGTTGGAATTGGTATTTATGGACATTATCCTTCAGAGTATGTAAAAGATAATTCTAAAATTAAAATGGATACTGTTGTAAGCTTTGTAAGTACTGTAAGTAATATAAAATATATTCATAAAGGTGATACAGTAGGATATGGTAGAGCCTTTTGTGCTGATAAAACAATAAAAGTAGCAACAATTTCTGTAGGTTATGCAGATGGATATCCATATGAATTAAGTAATAAAGGATATGTTATAATTAATAATAAAAAAGCTAAAATATTAGGAAGAGTTTGTATGGATCAAACAATGATAGATGTATCTGATATTGATGACGTAAAAATTGGTGATACAGTCTTGCTGTATGGAGAATATAAAGATATGAAACTTGATATTTTTGAGATAGCTAAGATTGCAAATACAAATGTATATGATTTAATTTGTAGAATAAATATGAGAATTCCTAGGGTGTATTTAGAGGGGGATAAAGTTGTAAGGGTTGTTGATTATCTTTCCACTGAAAAAAATTATTATGAATTATAAAAAAACTCGGTATATACCGAGTTTTTTAATTGTTAAATAAATTATTATTAATAGTAATAATATTTTACATAAAATCAAGCGGAGTTTTTTCACATGATATTGACAATACTATTCCCATAGCTATTAAATTTACAAGTTGAAAAGTACCACCATAGCTCAAAAATGGCAATGGAATTCCTGTTATAGGCATTAGACCTATTGTCATTCCAATATTTTCAAATATGTGGGCTAAAAACATTGCAAATATTCCAATAATTAACATTTGATTGAACTTGTTAATTGTTTTTTTTGAAAGTTTAATAAATCTATATAACATAATAGTGTATAAGCTTATTAGTATAGTTCCTCCAACGAATCCCATTTCTTCAACAAAAACAGGGAAAATGTAATCTGTTTGCTTTTCAGGTATAAAATTAAATTGATTTTGAGGTCCTTTAAAGAGACCTCTTCCGATAAATTTACCAGAGCCAGCAGCGATTTTTCCCTGAACAGCTTGATACCCAGTATTGGATATATCTCTTTCTGGATGTAAAAAGTTTAGAATTCTATTTTTTTGGTAAGGAGATAAACTAAAATAAAAAATAGGCAAACTTGCTATAGCAGCTAGTAATGTATACACAACTAGTCGCAAGCTAATTCCTGCTACAAATAACATAGTTCCAATAACTAAAATGAATACAAATGCAGTACCAAAATCTGGTTGCATAAGGACTAATCCAACTGGTAAAAATGCAAAAGCTAAAACCTTTATTAATGTTTTTGGCTCATTTAATTTGGAACTATTTTTTTCAATAACTGTGGCTAAACAAATTATCATTG
Source organism: Parvimonas micra (assembly GCF_021300775.1). Lineage (GTDB taxonomy): Bacteria > Bacillota > Clostridia > Tissierellales > Peptoniphilaceae > Parvimonas. Next base: position 523,426 of record NZ_JAJTJP010000001.1, on the reverse strand, counting down.
CTAATTTAACAAATTCTGATGGCTGAAAAGATATAGGTCCAAATTTTATCCAACTTCTAGCTCCAACTGAATCTCCTGTTCCAATTATAAGTACTAAAACTAGTAATCCTATAGAGATTATATAAATAGGTAAATATAACCTCTTTAAGAATTGTATATTAACTGCAATAAGCACAAACATTAGTATGAACCCTAAAAGTGTTGCAATTATTTGTGATAACATAAAATTTCTTTTTAAACTAATTGTAGCACTATATAAATTAAGTAAACCTATTAAAATAATTAAAACTAAAGAAACAAGAATAAATAAATCAATTTTATATATATTTTTATTTTTAAAAAACATCTTCATCACCTCATAATGTATATATTATATTAAAAATCATTTAAATATGCAAATAATAATGAAAAAATGTTAAAAATTATTTTTGGTTGGGTATATATCAGTTATTAAGAATTAGGAGAAAAAAATGGACTTTGAATATATAAAGGTTATTAAGAGCGATTTGGATGATATAGATAAAGCAGTATCTTATGTTTTAGAAAAACTATCAAGTGTTATTAGAAATGAAGAAATAATGTTTAATATCCGAATTGTTATTAATGAAATTGTAATTAATAGTTATGAACATGGAAATAAATGTAATAGAGAAAAGGGAATTAATTTAAAAGTTTGTGTAAACATGGACTGTATTCATATAAATGTAAAAGATGAAGGTGATGGTATTAATTATATCTTTAATGAAAATAGGGATATAAATATGACTACTTCAGGTAGAGGACTTAGAATAGTTGAACATCTAGTAGATGAACTTGAAATCAATAATAATGAAATAAGAGCTAAGATTAAATGTGAAACAAGTGATATATAGAAATCAGTAAAAAATTGATTTCTTTTTTTATTGAAATTTTTATAAAAAGTGATATAATTAAATTATACACGAAGGTGTAAATATATTTTGGAGGGTTTAATTATGAGAATTTTACCGCAAACAGTTATGAAATTGTTACCAAATACTAATAGTACTATTGTTATTTTAGTTGTGGTTTTGGTGTTTGGATTCTTTTATTTTGTACCTGTAGGTCTTTGGATTACAGCTTTATTTAGTGGAGTTAAAGTTAAGATATCAAATCTTATAGGGATGAAATTAAGAAGGGTTAGAGCGTCAAAGATTATTTATCCATTGATTAAAGCGACAAAAGCTAATGTTAGAATTAACATTTCAGAATTAGAAGCGCATTATTTGGCTGGTGGAAATGTAAATAATGTTGTTGATGCTTTGATTGCTGCTCAAAAGGCAAATATTGAATTGACTTTTGAAATGGCAACAGCTATTGACCTTGCCGGACGTGATGTTTTGGAAGCTGTTCAAGTTAGTGTAAATCCTAAAGTTATCAATACACCAAAAATTGCAGCAGTTGCAATGAATGGTATAGAAGTTATAGTTATTGCTAAAGTTACAGTTAGAGCTGATATATCAAGACTTATAGGTGGTGCAGGAGAAGAAACAATCATAGCTAGAGTTGGAGAAGGTATAGTTACTACTGTAGGTAGCGCTGAAAGACATAGCTTAGTTCTTGAAAATCCTGATGCAATTTCAGAAACAGTTCTTAAAAAAGGTCTTGACTTGGGAACAGCATTCGAAATCTTATCTATTGATATTGCAGATGTAGATATAGGTAGAAATATTGGAGCTCAATTACAAGCTGATCAAGCAGAAGCTGACAAAAAAATAGCTCAAGCCAAAGCAGAAGAAAGACGTGCAATGGCAGTTGCAGTTGAACAAGAAAATAAAGCTAAGATTGAAGAAATGAAAGCTAAAGTTGTTGAATCAGAAAGTAGAATTCCTCTTGCTATTGCAAAAGCTTTTGAAGAAGGAAATATTTCTGTGTATGAATATGAAAAGTTAAAGAATTTAAAATCTGATACTAAAATGAGAGAATCACTTTCAGAATAGAGGTGAATTTCTATGAAAAAAGAAACTAGCTTTTTATCTTTTATTGAAGATTTAAAATCTGAGATTAATAATATAAAAAGTCAAATTAATGAAGTGAGTACCGATGATTATAATAGAGATTATATAAATAGTTCAAAAAAATCTAAAACAAAGTCAAAATCTAAGAATAAGAGCAACAAATATTCAAAATCATATGATGATTTTGAAAGTCCAGAAGGTACAAGTGTAATGACTACTAGCATAGAAGGTAATAGTCAAGAGAATTATTCTTACGAAGGAAAAACTGCAATGACAACTTCTTTGGAAGGTCAAAGTATTATGAATTCTTCTATTGAAGGAAAAAGTCAAATGTACAATTCTAAAAAGACTGAAAGAGTATCAATGAGAAAAGATCTTTTAACTTTAGATGAATTAATAGAAAGAAAAACAAAAAAATTTGCTATGAAGGGGAAAGAAAGTCTTTCAAAAGCTATTATATACTCTGAAATAATTGGGAAACCTAAATCATTAAAATAATTTTTCAATCTTTGTTCAATAGAAAAATTATTATTAAAATGTTAATTTAAAAAGGAGACTATGTAGTCTCCTTTTTTAGTCAATTTTTTCTAACGTTATATAATCAACACCAGAAATTATAAGTTTCATTCCAGAATCTAATTTAACTTCATTATAGTCCTCTAGTTTAAGAACAGTTATTTCGTTATTTTTATTCATTATCTTTATCTTTGTATCTTTTGTTGTATTGGATATTCTATATGTTCCACCATTTATATCTTTATCAATATCATAAATTCCACTTGGTAAATTTTTAAAAGTATTATATTTAATATTGTCTTTAAAAATAATTCCAATTATATCCCCATTAAATTCAACATTTGAATTATCTAAAATTTTAATTCTTACATATCTAGGTTTATCATTTTCTTTCATAACTTCTTCTAAAATAATTTTATTATCAACACTATAAATAAACTTACCTTTTTCAGTTAACTTAATTAAATAATTTTCATTTGTAAGATCCATTTTGTTTAGTGCTATTTTTTTGTTTTGATCTAATAATTTTTCCTCAACTTTTACATCAATTGATGATTCATTTTTAAAATTAATATATTTTTTTTCATAAAAATTTTCAATTTCCTGAAGTTTTTCTAAAATTTTTGCTTCAAAAGCATTATCATTAGAAGACTCATTTTTAAATTTGTTATATTTTTCTAATATTTTATTAAACAATTCTTTATCACTATCAGTAAATTCACTGTATGATTTTTTTAATACATTAATTTCTTCAGTTGTAAGTGAAAATTGTGTTGAAGAATTTTTAATTTCATTATTTAATTTATCTACATTTTTTGTTCCAGTTTTACTACATGAAGTAAGCACAAAGAAACAAAAAAATAAAAAAATAATTTTTTTTCTAAGATTAAACATAATAATACTCCTAAAATAATAATAGTATATAATTATTATACTACATTTTAAATAGATTTCAAATTTAATTAACAATTTTAATTAGTTAAGGTTACATTAATTGAACTATTATGATATAATATTTATAGTTTTAAAAAACAATATAATAATCGGATTATAATTAATATTTTATTTCAAAAATTAATTTTAATTATATAATTATTTATATTTTTAATTTAAAAACAGAGGAGAATTTATGTATAATTTAGGAGAGTTTCAAAAACTTACAATTAAACGTTTTAAAAATAATGGTGCATATATTGGTCTAAAAGATATTAAGAATGAAAAAATGGATATACTTTTACCAAAAAAAGAAGTCCTTGAAAAAGATAGCTTAGGTGATGAAATAGAGGTTTTTATTTATAAAGATAATCAAGCAAGATATGTTGCAACTAGACGAATTCCAAAAATTTCTATGGGCAAATTAGAAACTTTAGAAGTTATGGATATTTCAAAAATTGGTGCTTTTTTAGACTGGGGGTTAGAAAAAGAATTATTTTTACCTTTTAAAGAACAAACTATGAAATTAGAAAAAGGTAGAAAATATTTAGTAGCGTTATATATTGATAAGTCTGAAAGACTTTGTGCAACAATGAAAATTAGGGATTACTTAACATCAGATTCACCATATAAAGAGGGTGAATGGGTTGATGGAATAATATATTCTATTCATAAAGATTATGGTGCATTTGTTGCAGTTGAAAAGAAATATGATGCAATGATAGAGAACAAAGATATTGTAGGTGTTTTAGAAATTGGTGAGCCTATAAATTTTAGGATTTCAAAAGTGAAAAAAGATGGTCGTCTAAATTTAGTACTAAAAAACTTTTCTCATGCAGAAATTAATGACAATGCAGATATTCTTTTTAAAATTTTAAAAGAAAGAAATGGATTTTTGGAATTAAATGATAAAAGTAATCCAGATAAAATTAAGGATATTTGCGGTATGAGTAAATCATCATTTAAAAAAGCTGTAGGAAGACTTTTAAAAACAAAAAAGATTATTTTTGAAGGAAATGGTATAAAATTAATATAAAGGAGACAATTATAATGGAAAAGAATGTAATGGCAGTTGTAAATGGAGTAGAAATTTTAGAAAGTGATGTTGATAGATTTATTGACTTAATGGGAAATAGAGCTTTACCATATAAGAATCCAGAAGGAAAAAAACAATTATGTGAAGAACTTATAAAACAAGAACTTATTATTCAAGATTGTTATAATACCAAATTAGATGAAAGTGAGGCTTTTGTTAAAGAAATCACTGAAATTAAGCGTTCAATTTTAGCAAAACATTTCTTAAATGAATTATTTAGTGATATTAAAGTTTCTGATGAAGAAATTAAAGAATATTATGAAGAAAATAAAAATTTATTTATGAGTAAATATGTTTTTAAGGCTAAACATATATTAGTTGAAAGTGAAGAAAAAGCTAAAGAATTAAAAAAACGTGCTGAAAATGGAGAATCTTTTGAAGAATTAGCTATGGAATGTTCTATGTGTCCGTCCAAAGAAGTTGGAGGAGACTTAGGTGAATTTACTCAAGGTCAAATGGTATTAGAATTTGAAAATGCTTGTATAGACTCAGAAGTTGGAAAAGTTAGTGAACCAGTAAAAACACAGTTTGGTTATCATTTAATAAAATTAGAATCTAAAGTTGCTCCTGAACAATTAAGTTTAGAAGAAGTTAAAGATGAAATAGAAAAAAGTATTATTAAAGCCAAAGAACAAATTGCATATGTTTCAAAAATGGATTCTTTAATGAAAGCTAGTAAGGTAGAAAGAAACTATTAATATGTATCTAATAGGTGGGATAATATGTTTTCTAGTTTATTTACTTGTATCAATAATTGATTTAGATTATCTAATAAATACAGAAACTATTAAGATTTCATTTAAAAATATAAAAAAAAACTATAATTTAATACATTTGATTATAATAAGCATAACTAATTTTTATTTTATTATAATCTTTTCAACAAATACTATATTATATTTTATAAATTTATTATGCTTTTTGTGTTTATACATTTGCTCATTTACAGATATTTTTATTAAATATATATTTTTAAATATTGTTATAGTTTTCTTTATTCCAATAATTATACTTAATTTTTTTGCTAATTATTTTGAGATTTCTATTCTTGGATTTTTATCTGGCATTATATTTTATGGACTAATTTACGGAGTGTCAAAAATTGTTTATGGAAAGGAATCTTTTGGAATAGGGGATATATACATGTTATCACTTATTGGAATTTCAAGTGACTGGTATACTGTATTGTATATAGGACTTCTTACTTTTGTTATAGCAGGAATTTTTTATTTTACAAAATTTTTGATTATAGGAGATTTAAAATCATTTAAAGAACAAGAAATACCACTAGTCCCATTTATTTTATGTAGTTATTTAATTATAATTTATTTTTAAAATCAACTTAAAAATCAATAATTTAAGTTGATTTTTGCTTGTAAATATGTTATTATAAGTAGCAGGTTAATTATAAAAGTACGGAGGTGTATTATGCAAGTTTTAATGGAAATTATTTTATTCTTAGCAAGTATTGTAATAATTGTTGCAGTTCTTATGCAAGAATCAAAATCTGATGGAGTTGCATCTTTAACTGCTGAAACTAATATTTCAGGAAAAGGTGGAAAAAAATCTAAAGACGCTATTTTGAGTCAAATTACTATTATAGCATCAGTTGTGTTTTTTATAGTAGCTATTGCTATGGCTGCGATTAAATAAATCATTTAGGAGGATAAAATGGATACTAATTTAATTTTTTATTGTGCAATTGCCGTAGGTGTTGTTGCGTTAGTATTTGCTTATATTAAATATTTAAGCATTACAAAAATTGAACCTGGTAATGAAAGAATGAAGGAAATATCAGGTTACATTGAAGAAGGCGCGATGGCTTTCTTAGTTCGTGAATATAAATATTTAGTTATATTCGTTGTTGTTGTTGCAATTATTTTAGGAGCAGCCATTGATTTACTTACAGCAGTATGTTTCTTAGCTGGTTCAATTTGTTCAATTTTAGCAGGATTTTTCGGCATGAAAGCCGCTACAAAAGCAAATGTTAGAACAGCAAATGCTGCTAAAGAATTTGGTATGGGAAAAGCACTTCAAACTGCATTTTCAGGAGGAGCTGTAATGGGTCTTTCTGTAGTTGGTTTGGGTATTTTAGGTATGACAGTATGTTACTTCTTAGTTGAAGATGTTAATATTGTAACTGGATTTAGTTTTGGTGCTTCATCTATAGCTTTATTCGGAAGAGTTGGTGGTGGTATTTATACTAAAGCTGCAGACGTTGGAGCTGACCTTGTAGGTAAAGTTGAAGCTGGAATTCCAGAAGATGACCCTAGAAACCCTGCAGTTATTGCTGATAACGTAGGAGATAATGTAGGGGACGTTGCTGGAATGGGAGCTGACTTATTTGAATCATATGTTGGTTCAATTTTATCTGGTATTACACTTGGTTCAGTTGCTTTTGGGAAAGAAGGTATTATCTTTGCATTAGCACTTGCTGCAGTTGGTATTTTAGCATCATTAATCGGTTTGTTCTGTGTTAGAGGAGATAAAGACCCTCAAAAATCATTAAATATGGGAACTATAGTTAGTTCAATTTTAACTATTGTAGCTACTTACTTTTTAAGTAATAAAATTTTAGGAAATAATTCAGCATTTATTTCATCAGTTGCTGGTATTTTAGTAGGTTTAATTATTTCACAATTTACTGAATACTATACTTCTGGAGATAAAAAGCCTGTTCAACATATAGCTGAAGAATCAGAAACTGGGTCTTCAACAAATATTATTTCTGGTTTAGCTGTTGGTATGAAATCAACTGCTGGTCCAATTATAATTATTGCTATTGGTATTTTAGTTTCATACATGGCTTCAAACGGATTCTCAAATGCTGGACAAGGATTATATGGTATCTCAGTAGCAGCTATTGGTATGCTTTCAACTTGTGGTATGACAATTGCAGTAGATGCTTATGGTCCTATAGCTGATAATGCTGGTGGTATTGCAGAAATGTGCGAATTACCTCATGAAGTTAGAAATATTACCGATAAATTAGATGCTGTTGGAAATACTACAGCAGCTATTGGTAAGGGATTTGCAATTGGTTCAGCTGCATTAACAGCTTTAGCATTATTTGCTTCATACACTCAAGCAGTAAAATTAACATCTATTGATGTTACTAAACCTCAAGTAGTTGCTGGTATGTTTATTGGTGGTATGTTACCATTCTTATTCTCAGCTCTAACAATGGAAGCTGTTGGAAATGCTGCTAATGAAATGATTCAAGAAGTTAGAAGACAATTCAAAACAATTCCTGGAATTATGGAAGGAACTGGAACTCCAGATTATAGAAAATGTGTAGATATTTCAACTATGGCAGCATTAAAACAAATGATTATTCCTGGATTATTAGCTGTTGTTGTTCCAGTATTAGTTGGACTTTTAATAGGAGCTGAAGCTCTTGGTGGATTATTAGCAGGATCATTAGTAACAGGTGTTTTAATGGCAATATTTATGTCAAATGCAGGTGGTGCATGGGATAATGCTAAAAAGTATATTGAAGAAGGACATCATGGTGGAAAAGGTTCAGAACCACATAAAGCTGCTGTTGTTGGAGATACAGTAGGTGATCCTTTTAAAGATACATCAGGACCTTCATTAAACATTTTAATCAAATTAATGACTGTAGTTGCATTAGTATTTGCCCAAGTTGTTTTAAATTATGGTGGAATGTTAATTAAATAGTATTTAAACTGATTATTGATAAAAAGTGTATTTTAATACACTTTTTATTTTTTTATTTTATAGAATTTACTAAGATATTTAAAAATTTGCAAAATAATAAAATTTTTGATATAATTTTTTTAAATAAAAATTTTTAGGAGGTTATTATGGATAGTGGACCCGAGGTCTATTTTCAGATTATTATTTTAATTTTATTAACTTTAGTTAATGCTTTTTTTGCAGCGTCAGAAATGGCGATAGTATCAATGGATAAGAAAAAGTTATTAGCGTTGTCTGAACAGGGAGATAAAAGGGCAATAAAGGTTGAAAAGCTTTTAATAGAGCCTTCAAAATTTCTATCAACAATTCAAGTTGGTATTACTTTTGCTGGTTTTTTCACATCTGCTTCTGCAGCTATAGGATTATCTGATAAATTTGGTAGTTTTTTACAAAGTTTATCAATTCCTTTTGCTAATAGAGTTTCTCTTGTATTAATAACAATAGTTTTAGCTTTTTTTAGCTTAGTTTTTGGTGAACTTGTACCTAAGAGAATAGCTTTACAAAATGCAGAAAAATTTGCTTTATTTACTGTAGGAACAATAAATTTTGTATATAAATTTATGAGTCCTTTTGTATATTTGCTATCGATATCTACAAATATTATTTTAAAAATACTATCGGTTCCAACAAATGGAGTTGAGGCACAAGTTACACTAGAGGAAATTAAGTCTATAGTAGAAGTTGGTCAGGAACAAGGTATAATTAATCCTACTGAACGTGAGATGATAGATGGGGTAATTTCATTTGATGATGTTTTAGCAGAAGAAGTAATGACACCTAGAACTGAAGTATTTATGATTGATGTAGATGAACCTGATGAAGATTTTGAAACTTTAATGCAAATGAGATATTCTAGAGTTCCGGTGTATGAAGGTGATATTGATAATATAATTGGTATATTATATATCAAAGATTTTTTCTTAGAAGCTTATAAAGTTGGATTCGATAAAGTTGATATAAGATCAATTTTAAGACCTGCTTACTTTATACCTGAAAGAAAGAATATTAATGACTTATTTTTAGAACTAAAAAATTCAAGATACCAGATGGCAGTTCTAATTGATGAGTATGGTGGTTTTACTGGAATAGTAACAATGGAAGATTTGATTGAGGAAGTAATGGGAGAAATCGATGATGAGTACGATAAGAAAACTAACCCTGCAATCAAAAAGATAGATGATAGACATTTTATCGCAACAGGATCTTGTGAAATTGAAGATGTGAATAATGCTTGTAATTTAAAGCTTGATGAAAATTCTGAAGATTATGACACATTAGGAGGTATGTTGATTTATCTTTTAGGATATATACCTAATGATGGAGAAAAGTTGACTGTTGAGGATAATGGTGTTATTTATAATATACTTTCAATTTATGAACATAGAATAAAAAAAGTTAGAATAATTCTTCCTAAAGTTGAAGTTGAAGAAACTGAAGAAGATGATCAAAAAAATTCTGAAAAATAATATAAGCTTATAATAAGTTATTATTTTTTAAATTTTGAAAACTTGTTTAAATAAAAATAAAAACCGCTAATTTCATGGCGGTTTTTTTTTCTTATGAATTAACAAGGTTCCCCGAAATCCACCAGACACAAAGTATCGTGAAAGGGTATGGTTCTTATTCAATACCTAATTTTTCAATTGTTTGATACAATAAATTACAATCAACATATCTAAAATCTCTTAAAACTCTATCTATCCAAAGTGGTGTTTTCATATTATTTTGAAACTTCTTATATGTCTCTATAGCTTCATCTATTATTATAATTCCATTGACATCCAATTCTTTTGCTTTTGTTATTAAAATAGATCTATAAGGTGTTTCATTTGGTTTTATACTACCACAAAGAGGATGTGTTGATAATTCATAACCATTTTGTAATTTCTTTTTAACTATATCCAAAATGTCTCCATATGTATATTTTTCATCAAAAATTATTTCTAAATCATTTTTTTCTTTTACTTTTTCATATAAATCAATATTATTTGTAATTAATGTAAATTTCATATCATTTCTCCCTTCATACTATAAGATTGTAACATAAAAATATAAAAATATAAAGTGATTAAGTTAAATATATTTAAAAAAAATGTAAAATATGGTAAAATCAATAAAGAGGTGATAAATTTGGCTAATAATTTTGTACATTTAAATGTTCATACTGAGTATAGCTTGTTGAACAATTATAATCCTATTGGAAAATTAATAGATAAAGCAAAAGAACTAGAATTTAAAGCTATGGCAATTACAGACTATAATAATATGTATGGAGCTATAGATTTTTACAAAAGATGTAAAAAAAATGGAATAAAACCAATAATAGGTTGTGAGCTTACTTTATCATACCCAAATAATGAATTTTACAATATAATATTATTAGCTAAGAATAATCATGGTTATAAAAATTTATGTAAATTAGTTTCTAATCTATATATAGTTGAAAATAGAAATAGAGAATATATAACATTAGATGAACTTGAAAAATTTTCTAGTAATTTAATTCTAATCATAGGTTCAAGAAGAAGTTATATTAGAAAATGTTTATTATCCGGTGATTATTTAAATGCAAAAAATGAAATAATCAATTTTAAAAGTATTTTTCACCATGATGATTTGTTTTTAGAATTAAATTTTCATTTTGAAGAAAATGATGAACTAATGATAAATAAGTATATAGAATTTGCAAATGAACATACATTGAATAAAGTTGTAACAAATGATGTTCATTATACAGAAAATACTGATTTTAATCTTTTTAATATAGCTAGATGTATATCAAAAGGAGTTCTTCTGTCAGAACTAAAAGATGAGAATTTTACACAATCCGAATATTATCTAAAAAGTGAAAATGAAATGTTAAAAATCTTTTCTTCATTAAAGGATGCTGTTGATAATACAAGAATTATTTCTGAAAGGTGTAATGTTGAATTTGATTTTTCAACCTATCATTTACCAGAATATATAGTCCCTGATGGAATAAGTACAAAAGAGGATTATTTATATAGTCTAATTATTGAAGGTATGAAAAAAAGGTATGCTAATATTACTGTCGAAATAAAAAAAAGAGTAGATTATGAATTTTCAGTTATTAATAAAATGGGATTTACAGATTATTTTCTTATAGTTTGGGATTTTGTTAATTTTGCAAAAAATAATAAAATACCAGTAGGACCAGGAAGGGGATCTGGAGCAAATTCTATTGTTGCTTATTGTCTAGAAATAACAGATATTGATCCTATAAAATATGAATTAATTTTTGAAAGATTTTTAAATCCTGAAAGAATTTCTATGCCTGATTTTGATATAGATTTTTGTAACGAAAGACGTGAAGAAGTTATAAATTATGTTATTCAAAAATATGGTAAAAATCATGTTTCGCAAATTGTAACATTTGGAACAATGAAACCAAGAGCTGCAATAAGAGATATTGGTAGAGTATTAGGATATAAATTATCTATAGTAGATAAAATAGCCAAACTTATTCCAAGTAGTTTAGATATAACTTTTAAGAAAGCTTTAGAGGATAGTTCAGAGCTAAAAAGATTATATGAAGAAGATATAAATATAAAAAAATTAATAAATACTTCTGAAAAATTTGAAAAATTTCATAGACATATATCAATCCATGCAGCTGGAATAGTAATAACAAAAGAAGAACTTACAGAATATATTCCTCTTTCAAAAAGTGGAGAAAATATAGTAACTCAATATAATATGGTGGAATTAGAAGAGCTTGGATTATTAAAAATGGATTTTTTAGGTTTAAGGACTCTAACTGTTATCGATGATACTATTAAATTAGTAAAAAATAATTATAATCAAATTATAGATATTGAAAATATACAACTTGATGATAAGAATGTTTTAAATTTATTTAAGACCGCAGACACAATTGGAGTTTTTCAGTTTGAAAGCACAGGTATGAGGTTATTTTTAAAGGATTTAAAGGCAGATAATTTTGATGAATTAGTTGCTGCAAACTCTTTATTTAGACCAGGTCCTATGAATCAAATACCAAATTATATTAAAAACAAAAAAAATCCAAAAGCAATAAGATATTTGGATAAACGTCTAGAAAAATATCTAAAATCTACTTATGGTATTATTGTTTATCAAGAACAAGTTATGCAAATTGCTAGAGAACTTGCGGGTTATTCTTGGGGACAAGCTGATAATTTAAGAAAAGCCATAGGAAAAAAACATATGGAAATTATGGAATATAATAGAAAAATATTTATTTACGGATTAGATGATTTAGATGGAAGTATTAAAATTAAAGGCTGTGTTAGAAATGGCGTAGATGAGGCCTTGGCACGTAATATTTTTGATTTAATAGTTGAATTTGGAAACTATGCTTTTAACAAATCACATAGTGCTTGTTACACCTTAAATGCGTATAGAACTGCGTATTTAAAGTTTTATTATCCTCTAGAATATATGGTATGTCTTTTAAATTCGGTTATAAACTTTGAAAGACAATTTTTCCAATATTTCCAAGAAATAAAGAAAATGGGTATAAAAGTATTACTACCAAGTGTAAATTTTAGTATTTATAAAAATAGCACAGAGAATGAGTGTATGAGAATTGGTTTTTCTCAAATCAAGGGATTTAATAGATTACTAGCTAATGATATCCTTGAAGAAAGAAGAAATGGTTTATTTAAAAGTATTAAGGAATTTTTAGAAAGACTTAAAAATTCTAAAAACATTAGTATGCAATCTGTGGAAAATTTAATAAAATCTGGAGCTTTTGATGAAATTGATAAAGATAGATCAGAACTATTAAATAGTTTTGGAAATCTATATACTCAGATAGTATCAAAAAGTAAAAATGAATTATCTGGACAGCTTTCTTTAATAGGTACAGATTTTATGCAAGAAAATTTTTCAAAAACAGAAAAATATTCAAAAGATGAAATATTAGGATTTGAAAAAGAAATATTAGGATTTTATATATCTTCTCATCCATTAGATGATTATAAAAATTATATAATAACTAACAATAGTATGAAGTTATTAGATTTAAAAGTTTTAGATAAAGGTATATACAAGACTATAGTTTATGTTAATTCTGTTAAAACAAGAAGAAATAAAAAGAATATTATGTTAAAGACTGTTAATGTAGAGGATTTTTCAAGTAGCACTGAATTGTTAGATGTAAAGGATTTAGATATTCATAAAGGACAAATATATGAAATTTCTATAAAAATATCAGTAAATTCCTTTGGAAATACTAATTACACTATAATAGATGCTAATGAAATTAATGAAATATACTCAAAAAAATTGTACATTAAAATGAATATTTTAGATACAAATTCAAAAAAAATATTGGGTGATTTATCAGAAAAATATAAAGGATATAATCAAGTTATCCTCTATATTTTAAGTGAAGATAAAACTTTAAAGCTAGAAAATAATTTTGATTTATCTAATAAAGATTTAATAAAAGACTTAGAGAATATTTTTGGGAAAGATAAATTTCTTATTAATTGATGGAGGGATATTTTGAAAAAAATTGCAATTCTAACTAGTGGAGGAGATTCCCCAGGAATGAATCCCGTTATTAGAGCTGTTGTAAGAACATGTATATATCATGGAATTAGAATATATGGAATAAGATTTGGATATGATGGACTAATTAAAGGTGACATTTTTGAAATGAATGTATCTAGTGTTGCCGATATAATCCAAAAAGGTGGAACTATTTTAGGAAGTGCTAGAAGTAAAGAATTTTTAACGATTGAAGGACAAGAAAAAGCACTTAAAAATTTACAAGATTTTGAAATAGAAGGACTTGTTGTTTTGGGTGGAGATGGAACTTTTAGAGGTGCCAATGTATTAAGTAGACGTGGAATTAAGACAATAGCAATACCTTGTACTATAGATAATGATATGGGGTATACTGATTACACAATTGGATTTTTTACATCTGTTAATACAGTAATTGAAGCTATTTCGAAGCTTCGTGACACATCTTCTTCTCATGGAAGAGCTAATATTTTAGAAGTTATGGGAAGAAAATGTGGAGATATTGCTCTAAATTCTGGTTTAGCTGGTGGAGCTGAAAGTATTATAGTTCCAGAAGTAGAATTTGATATAAATAAAGTATGTAATAAGATTATATGTGGAAGAAAAAGAGGAAAATTACATCATATAATCGTATTAACTGAGGGTATATTAAGTCCTTATGAGCTAAAAAGACAGATACAAGAAAAAGCAAAAATTGATACAAGAGTTACAGTTTTAGGACACATTCAAAGAGGAGGGACTCCAAGCTCAATTGATAGAATTATAGCTAGTCAAATGGGAAGTGTTGCTGTTAAATTGTTATTACAAGATAAAACAGATTTAGCATTATCTTTTAAAAATAATCAAGTTGAGTATGTACCTATAGAAGAAGCTGTTTCAAGTAAAAAAATATTTAATAAAAGTATGTATGATATAGTTGATGAACTATCAATTTAGGAGAATAATATGAAAAAAACAAAAATTATATGTACAATTGGACCAGCATCTGATTCAGTTGAAAATTTAAAAAAATTAATGCTTAGTGGAATGAATATTTGTAGATTAAATTTTTCACACGGAAGTCAAGAAGAACATAAAGTAAGAATAGATAATATAAAAATAGCGAGAGAAGAATTAGATATTCCTATAGCAATAATGTTAGACACTAAAGGTCCAGAAATTAGACTTGGTAAATTTAGTGTTGATGAAGTTGAATTAAAGACTGGTGATATATATACTTTTACAATTGATGAAGTATTAGGTAATCATGAAATTTGTTCTGTTTCATATAAATTATTGCCTAATGATGTTAAAGTAGGTGGGACAATATTAGTTGATGATGGATTAGTTGAAATGGAAGTGATTTCAAAAACTGATAAAGAAGTAAAATGTTTAGTAAAGAATAACGGAATAATAAAGAGTAATAAAGGAGTTAATATTCCTAATGAAATTATTCATTTACCATCTATTACTGAAAAGGATAAATCAGATATTCTATTTGCAATAGATAATGATTTAGATTTTATTGCAGCATCATTCGTTAGGAAACCTGAAGATGTTTTTGAAATTAGAAAAATTTTAGATGAAAAAAATTCAGATATTAAAATAATTTCAAAAATTGAGAATCAAGAGGGTGTTGAAAATATTGATAAAATTATAGAAGCATCTGATGGAATAATGGTTGCTAGAGGGGATTTAGGAGTAGAAATCAAGACAGAATTTATACCTAAAATTCAAAAAGAAATTATTAGAAAATGCAATCTAATTGGAAAACCAGTAATAACTGCTACACAAATGTTAGACTCAATGATTAGAAATCCAAGGCCTACAAGAGCAGAAGTAACAGATGTTGCAAATGCTATTATAGATGGTAGTGACTGTGTTATGTTATCTGGTGAAACAGCAGCAGGTAAATATCCAATTGACGCAGTTAAAGTTATGAATAATATTGCTATAACAACTGAAAATTCATTTGATTTTCAAAATAGTATAAAAAATAAAAACAGACATGATAATTTGAATATAATGAATTCAATTAGTTTATCTACAAAAGAGATTGCTGAAAATTTAAAAGCAAAAGCTATAATTTGTGCTACCGCTTCTGGTATTACTCCAATTGCAATTTCAAAGTTTAGACCGTTTGTAGATATTTTAGCTGTTACTTATTCTGAAAAAGTTAGAAGAAAATTGCAAGTATACTGGGGAGTAACTTCTCTAATTTCTCAAAAGTCAGAGCATACAGATGAGGTTATTGAACGTTCAATTTCCACTGCACTAAATGCAAATTATATTAATGATGGGGATACTGTAGTTTTAACAGCTGGAATTCCAGTAGGAGTTGCAGGAACAACAAATTTAATTAAAGTTCATACAGTTGGAAAAATACTTATAAAAGGTTTTGGAGTTGGAAAAGAATCTATTACTGGAAAATGTTGTATTATAAATAATATAGATGATTTAAGTAATAAATTTAAAGATGGAGATATTATTGTATCTAAATTTACTGATAGAGAGTATGTAGAATATATAGATCGAGCTTCTGGAATAATTGTTGAAACAGGTGGACTAACGTCACATGCAGCTATTATTGCTTTACATTTTAATATTCCTACAATAATAGGAGCAGAAAATGCTAATAATGTAATAAAAGATGGCCAAATTGTAACAATTGATACTGTTGGTGGATTAGTTTATGATGGAGATGTTAAAGTTTTATAATTTTACTTTATTTTAAATATGTGATATTATAATACATAGTTTAAATAAGGAGAAAATATTTTGATAAAATATAAAGATTTACCAAAAGAATTTCAAAATGATGCTGTAAAAAAGTATTATGAAATAGTTTCTAGAAAGAAAATTAGTTTATTGTTTAAGAGAATATTTGATATAATTTTTTCTATTTTAATTTTATTGATTTTATTTATTCCAATAATTATAATTTCTATAGCAATTAAATTAGATTCGAATGGAAGTGTGTTTTATAGACAGGTAAGAGTAACACAATATGGCAAAAGATTTAGAATATTTAAGTTTAGAACTATGGTTACAAATGCAGATAAAATTGGTACTCTTGTAACAGTAAAATCAGATGCTCGTATTACAAAGGTTGGAAAATTTCTAAGAAAATATAGATTAGATGAATTTCCTCAAATTTTTAATATATTAATAGGTGATATGAGTTTTGTTGGAACAAGACCAGAAGTTACAAAATATGTCGAAAAATATTCAGATTATATGTATGCAACTTTGCTATTACCTGCAGGACTTACTTCATATTCTAGTATAAATTATAAAGATGAAGATGAAATTATTTCAGAACATTTGAAAGATAATGAAAATATAGATGATATATATGTAAATTATATTTTACCTGATAAAATGAAATACAATATTGAATATATTGAAAGATTTTCATTTTTATATGATATAAAAATAATGTTTAAAACATTTTTTTCGGTATTTTTAGGAGGAAAAAATAATGAAGGTTAGTATTGGTGTAGTTGCTTTAAATGAAGAAAAGACCTTACCTTCTCTTTTTGAGGACTTTAAATTGCAGACTTATCCTCATGATAAAATTGAAATTATTTTAATAGATGGTCTTTCATCAGATAATACAAAGAAAATTATGCAAGACTTCAAAAATGATAATGATTTTGTAGATATAAAAATTATAGATAATCCTAAAAAAATACAATCTGCTGGTTGGAATTTGGTAATAAATAATTTTTCTGGAGATGTTTTAGTAAGAATTGATGCTCATTCATCCATTCCAAAAGATTTTATAGAAAAAAATGTTAAAAATATTGAATCCGGTGAATATGTTTCTGGAGGAAAAAGACCTAATATAATAGATGAGGATACTCTATATAAAAGAATGTTATTAGAAGCTGAGTCTTCTATGTTTGGAAGTGGTATTGCTCCATTTAGGAATACTTCTGGAAAAAAATATGTTAAATCAATGTTTCACGCTATGTATAAAAGAGAAGTATTAGAAAAAGTTGGTTTGTTTAATGAAAAACTATTAAGAACTGAGGATAATGAATTTCACTATAGGATTAGAAATGCAGGATATAAACTTTGCTATGATGATGATATTGTATCGTATCAACATACTAGAAATTCTCTTTCTAAAATGATTAAACAAAAAAAAGCTAATGGAATGTGGATAGGTCTTACTACTGCAGTTTGTCCTGAGTGTTTGAATTTATATCATTATATACCATTTGCTTTTTTGGTATCATTGTTTATTTCAACTATTGCATTGTTTTATACTAAATATTTATTTATTTTAGTATTTGGTTCATATCTTATAGTTAATATTTTAATGTCATTGAGTTCAATATTTAAAGGAAAATTTAATCCATACAATCTATTACTGCCGATTGTTTTTTTTCTTTTACATATTAGTTATGGATATGGTACATTGATAGGATTTTTAAAAATTCCATCATTTTTAAAAACATATAATAAGGAGGACTAAAAAATGATTTATGCAGGAATTCTTGCTGGAGGAATTGGTAGTAGAATGAATATTTCTAATATGCCAAAGCAATTTCTGAATATTGGAGATAAACCTATTATAATTCATACAATTGAAAAGTTTTTATTATCTAATAAAATAGATAGAATTTATGTTGGGGTTAATCCTGATTGGAATTCCTATCTAGTTGATATTATTGAAAAAGATTATAATTATTTATCAGAAAAAATAATAGTTGTGGATGGAGGAAAAGATAGAAATTCAACAATTATTAATATTATTTCAGCCATTGAAAAAAATAATGGCTTAACAGACGATGATATTTTAATTACACATGACGCAGTTAGACCTTTTGTATCAATTAAAATGATAGAAGAAAATATAGAAAATTGTAAATCTTATAATATTATTGATACTGTTGTACCAGCATTTGATACTATTGTAGTTTCTGAAGATGGTAATTTTATTTCATCAATTCCAGATAGAAAAACAATGTTTCAAGGTCAAACGCCTCAAACATTTAAAATTAATAAATTTATGGAATATTATAGTAAATTAACAGATGAAGAAAAGAATATTTTAACTGATGCATGCAAAATATTTGTTTTAAATGGAGAAAAAGTATTTCTTGTTAATGGAGACTTTTCAAATATAAAAATTACAACAGTAACAGATTTGAAGATTGCTAAAGCTATGCTTATGGAGAATTTAAATGATTAATAGAATTTTTCAATTAATAAAACCAGGATTTATTTCTGTAAAATATATTGATGAAAGTTTTTTGGGTGATAAAGTAATTGTTAAACCTTTATATGTTTCATTATGTCATGCTGATCAAAGATATTATCTTGGAAAAAGAGATCCTAAAGTTTTAGAAAAAAAATTACCAATGGCCCCAATACACGAGGCATGTGGTGAAGTAGTTTTTGATCCTACAAATACTTTTAATGTTGGAGATAAAGTATCTATGATACCCAATACTCCTCCTGATGATTATGATGAAAGTTTTTATGAAAATTATGTAAAAGGATCATATTTTCTTTCAAGTGGTCATGATGGATTTATGAGAGAGTTTGTAAAAATTTCACCAAATAGACTAGTTAAGTTTAATGATATAGATCTTTCTGTTGCTTCAATTTTAGAATTTATTTCAGTTGGTTTTCATGCTTTTGATAGATTCGAAAAAAATAGTAGTAATGATAAAGAGACTATTACAGTATTTGGGAATGGAAGTCTTGGATTTATAATGGCTAATGTTCTTAAATATAAATTACCTAATAGTAAAATAGTTGTAGTTGGTAGAAATTTAGAAAAATTGAAGATGTTTTCATTTGTTGATCATGTTTATTCTAGTGATGATATCCCTACAGATTTTTATACAAATCATGCATTTGAGTGTGCTGGTGGACCAGGTAGTGAGGATGCAATAAATAGTATAATTAAATACATTAAACCTCAAGGATCTGTTATGCTTATGGGTGTTAGTGAAAATAAAGTAGCTATTAATACTAGAGATATATTAGAGAAAGGATTAACATTAATTGGATGTTCTAGATCAGGAAGAAAGGATTTTATAGAAGCGGTAAAAATGCTTGAAAATAAAAAAATACAAAATAGATTTAAAACTATTGTTTTTGAAGATGATGAAATAAAGAATATTGATGATATTCATAGATTTTTCAAAAATGACTTAAATACACCTTTCAAGACTGTTGCAAAATGGAATATTTAATTTAATATAATTTATAAAGATATGGAAGAAATAAATTTAAGAGAGTTACAACTAAAAAGTTTAGAAATGGGTAAATATTTTGTTTCTTTTTGTGAAGAAAATAAGTTGCTTTGTTATCTATGTGGTGGTGGAGCAATAGGTAGTTTAAGACATTCTGGATTTATACCTTGGGATGACGACTTAGATTTTTTTATGCCAAGAGAAGATTATGAAAAATTAGCCTTACTATGGAACGAAAAGGCAAATACAAAAAAATATTCACTTGTTAAAGCAAATGAAAATTTAGTTGATCATAATTTGTTTATTACTATTAGAGATAATGATACTACAGCAATTAAACCTTATCAGAAAGGTTTAGATATTAGTCATGGTGTTGCGTTGGATATAATACCACTTGATGGATGTCCTTCTGGAGATTATCAACGAAAATTTCAGTTAATGTGGGGGCTAATTTATTCTTTATTTTGCGCTCAAGTTTTACCTGAAAAGCATGGTGGTTTTAAGAAAAAGGTATCCAAAATTTTACTATCTATATTTAAATCAAAAAAAATAAGATATAAGATATGGAAAATAGCAGAGAAAAAAATGACTAAGTATAAATTTAAAGATTCAGATTATATAACTGAATTATGTTCGGGACCATATTATATGAAAAAAAAATATAAAAAAGAATGGTTTATTGATAAAATATATGTTGATTTTGAAGATACAAAAATGCCCATTCCAATAGGATATGATGGTTATTTAAAAACTGCTTTTGGGGATTATATGACATTACCACCTAAAGAAAAGCAATTACCTCATCATGATTTACTTTTCTTAGACTTAAATAATGGATACATCAATTATAAAGAACTTTGGAAATAAGGTGATTAAATGAATAAAAAAAGAGTTTTGTTTTTTTTATGGTCTTTTTCTTTAGGAGGAGGAGCAGAAAAAATATTATCAACTATTGTTAATAATCTGGATCCAGAAAAATATCAGATTGATATTCTTGAAATAGAACATTTTGATAAAGGATATGAACCTATTAACAATAGTATAAGAATATTGAAACCTTGGCAAGATTATAGACAATCAAAGTTAAAAAGGGCTATTCTATGGAGAATAAGAAAGTTCTTTCCTGGGTTAGTAAGAAAATTAATGGTTAAAGATAAATATGATATTGAAATTTCATTTACTATTATAAATCCCCCTTTTGTATATTCAAAAGATGATAATGTAAAAAAAATTGCATGGATCCATGGTAGTATTGAAGATTTTATCAATGATAGTAAGAAAAGAAATAGTCATAGAGAACACTTGAAAAATGTTGATAAAATAATTTCGGTATCTGAAAAAACTAGAGAATCAATAATTTCAGTATATCCTGAATACAAAGATAAAGTTATTACAATTTATAATGGATATGATTTTGAAAGTATAATGGATAAGTCAAAAGAAGATATTGATTTTAAAATTGAAAATAATTCAATTTGTGTAATTGGAAGAATTGAGAAATTAAAAGGCTCTTTAGATGTTTATGAAACAATTAAAAGATTACACATTGAAAAAAATAAAAAATATCATTTATATTTTATAGGTTCAGGTGATTTAGAGTCACGTTTAAAAGAGTTGACAGCTAAAGATGGTTTAGATAAATATATACATTTTTTAGGATATCAAAAAAATCCGTATAAGTATATAAAAAGAATGGATTTAATGTTATCAATGTCAAAACAAGAAGGTTTTTCGGGGGCAATCGTTGAAGGTTTGGCTTTAGGAGTACCTTTTATATCAACAGATGTTGGTGGCATTAAAGAATTATCAAATAATGGTAAATTTGGAAAAATAATTTATTCTACAGATGATGCTTGCAATCATATAATTGATTTTTTCGAAAATAAAAAAGAGATTAATTATTCTGAAATGTCAAGTTATATATCTAAATTTACTATTCCTGAACAAATTAAAAATGTAGATGAATTATTAGATTAGTGGAGATAATTATATGAATATTAGTTTTAAAAAAATTTATTCTTTAGTTACAGCATTATCTTTTATATTTACATTATTGCTTGGTATATGTTATTTATATACAGATAGACTAGATGTATTGTTATTTACACTATTATCATTTTTTGTAAGTTTGATTATATTTTGTTTTACTGATATAAAATATTATATAATACATGTATTTTTCTATATTACTATATTTATTTTTTTGGTTTCTAGACCAACAATAGATTATTTAAGAGAATTCAGTTTTAACACTTATCAGAAAGATGCTTATATTTTTTCGTTTATAGTTGTGATGATTTCTCTTTTAGGTTTATTTATAGGAGGATTAATTTCTAGATCGCTAATTGATACAAAGAAGAGTAATAATCTTAATATCACTGAAAAAAAAGATAAAATTATATGGTTAAAAAATGTTAGGATAGTTTCTCTTACTGTATATATGTTAACATACCCTTTTTATGTAATAAGATTAATAGAAAGGTTAATATTTAAACTAAATACTGATTATTACACTTATTATGCGGAGTTTAAAAGCAGTTTGCCATATTTTACATATATTCTATCAGTTTTTACTGTATATTCAATGTGTATTTACTTGGCATCTAAACCGAATAAAAGAAATGCAACCATAGTATTATTAAGTAATTTGTTTGCGAATTCAATCTATTTAGTAATTGGAACAAGAAATCCATTTATTTTAACTCTTATATTTTCATTTATTTACTATTTTATAAGAGGACAGGAAGATATTAGGAACAAATGGATTGGTTTAAAAGAGAGATTAGTTATATATACAAGTATCCCAATAATAGTTGTTGGAATGGGACTTTTAAATTATATTAGAGATAATTTATCTGTTTCTACTTTTAGATTTTTTGACATTTTTGTAGATTTTATATACAAACAAGGAACAAGTTTTGGAGTATTAGCTAGAGGTTTTCTATATAATAGTAATATTGCAGTAAGAAGTTTTACTAATTTTACATTTGGACCAATAATTGAATATTTTACTCATGGTAACCTTGGTTTGTTACTATTTAATACAACACCTTATACAGCAACAACAAATAGTATAGAATTTGGTATTAGAAGTAATAGCTACTCTCATAATATATCATATATTGCAATAAAAGATGATTACTTACAAGGACATGGATTAGGAAGTAGTTTTATAATGGAAAATTATACTGACTATGGTTTTATAGGTGTATTTTTATTTAGTATGTTTTTAGGATTTTTGTTTATTAGAATGTTAAATGTTTCATATAATAACAAAACTTTACCATTTATTTGTTCATTAATTATACTTAATAATTTATTCTTTATGCCTAGAAGTAGTTTTTCTGAAAGCTTTTCAATTCTATTAACATTCCAATATTGGTTTTTAATAGTTTTGATCTTTGTAGTAGCAAAATTAATATCGAAGGATAATTCGTATACAATTTATAAAATTAAGGAGATTTGATATGTTTGAAAATTATTCAATAGGAGATTTATTTTCCAATATTTACAAAAAAAGATTGTTGAATATTATTACATTTATAGTTTTGAGTATTG
Organism: Parvimonas micra; assembly: GCF_021300775.1. Classification (GTDB taxonomy): domain Bacteria; phylum Bacillota; class Clostridia; order Tissierellales; family Peptoniphilaceae; genus Parvimonas. The sequence goes on along the minus strand of NZ_JAJTJP010000001.1, from coordinate 499,898 downwards.
CTTTGGTTTGTCCATTAGTTTTGAAAACAATAAATAAAAAAACTGTAACTAAGGAAGGGGTAAAATATTCTACTTATGTTTCTTATAAAATTACAGCACCTGAAAATGATAATATAAATTGGATTTATGGTAGAAGAGGATTTGCTGATTTTTATGAAAAATTATTGACTTTAAATCTAAATGGAGCGTATTTATTTAATGATGTTAGTGATGAAGATTTAAATCAAATGGCTAAAGAATTAGATACATCTGCTACTACTTTAAAAAATTCTAATTTTGATTATTGGGATAAAAAAGTTGTGATAAATTATATTTCAACAAATTTAGGAGTTTCTGCAAAAATATTAACTCCTAGTAAATTAGTTAATGATTTAATTGAAAAAAAGTTTGATGAATTAATAAATAAATATAAAAATGTATATAGCGATGTAACTATAGAGAAACTTGAATCAAATTATTCTAAAGAGTTAAGCTCAAAAGAAAATGTTAATTCAGGTTATAGTTTAAAAAAACTAGTAATAAAAGTTGTTGCAATAGAAATTGCTATATTAATTTTAGTCGCATTAATGAATTTTATTATATATATATTTAATCCAACTATGAATAGAGAAGGTGATTATAGAAAATATAATATAAAATTTGTTCAAGAAATAAAAAACAATAATGAGTTATTAGAAGTTCTAAAATATAAACAAAATGAAGAAAATTTAGAAGAATTAACTATTCTTTCATCAAATTCTAATATTATTAAAAAAATAAATAATTTAAATATGGAGAATATAAATATTGTTAGTTCTAATAATCTAAATAATATTATAAATTTAAAAAATGTTATATTTATTGAAGAATATGGAATTACTAGATATTCAGCTTTTGAAAAACTATTACAAAATGTTAACAATTACAATAAAAATGTAATTGGAGTAGTAACATATAAACTATAAGATAATAAAAAACCGGCTTAATTTAGCCGGTTTTTTTATATATTAATAACCTTTCCTGCATTGAAAAGAGTTTCGTAAATTGTATACATATTGCTTATTTCACCAACTTTAAGTTTTTCTTTAAGTCCATAATAATCTAGACAAGTACCACAGGAAATAATTTCAACTCCATTGTCTTGTAGCTTTTTAAGATCATCTAAACATGGAGAACCTTCTGTAGTTAATTTAACTCCAGAGTTAAAAAATACTATTGTTTTTGGTAATTTATCATATTCACTTGAAGTATAAATAAATCCTTTAATTAATAATTTACCTAATTCTTCAGATCCATTTCCCATAAAGTTTTTTGATATCGCAATAACAGTATTGTCAGAATTGTCAACTGAGCAAAATTGAGTAGGTTCTTTTATTTCTGTATTATTACTTTTTGATACATAAACATTAAATTCTTGATCTGATTTTTTATCAAATTTAAAATCAAGATTACTACTTTTAGCAAATTTTTCTAGATTTTTTACAGCAGTATCATTATCAACTATGACTAAAAAATCTTTTTCATCTGAACTTTCAACAGCTTTTTTTGTTAAAATCAAAGGTTGAGGGCACACTAAACCTTTTGCGTTAATTTCTTTCATATTTTACCTCCTAAAATATTATCTAACAATGTTATTATACAATATAAGTAATATTAATACAAGTGATTTCATATTTATAATATTTAGAAAGTGAAATAGAAAAAATTTTATATTAAAATCTTGTTTAAAATTTTTATATAGGGTATAATAAAATTAAAGGTCAAAGATAGTCAAATACGGAGGGATATATGGAATACAAAGATTATTATAAAATATTAGGTGTTGATAAAACAGCTACTGATGCGGAAATTAAGAAAGAATATAGAAAATTAGCAAAAAAATATCATCCAGATGTTAATCAAAATGATGAGTCTGCCAGTAATAAGTTCAAAGAAATAAATGAAGCTTATGAAGTATTATCAGATAAGGAAAAAAGAAAACAGTATGATATGTTTGGTTCTAATTATAATTTTAATGGTGGAGATAATTTTGACCCAAGAAATTATGGGTTTAAAACATCCTATAACTCAAGTAGTATGGGAGAATTTTCTGATTTTTTTAATATGTTTTTTGGTAGTGAAAATTCTTCTAGTTTTAGTGGATTTTCAAGTTTTGATGGTTTTACTAATTCTAGACCATTTTCAGGATTTGAAAGACAACCACAAAGACAAAAATATGAAACAAGCATTAACTTATCAGTTAAAGAAGCATATTCTGGTATTGAAAGGGAACTTTATGTAAATATAAATAATTCTCCTCAAAAAATAACAGTAAAAATTCCTAAAGGAATTACATCAGGAAAAAAAGTAAAAGTTAATGGAGATAAATATAAACTTGATGGAGATATTTTTGTAAAAATTAATGTTATAAATGATGAATATAGATTAGAAGATTTAGATTTAATAAAAACTGTTAGTTTGTATCCATGGGAAGCATACTTTGGAGTTACAAAGGTTATTAAAACTTTAAATGGAAATGTTAGAGTAAAAATACCTGCTAATATAGAAAGCATGAAAAAAATTAGAATTCCAAATAAAGGATATACAGATTTAAAAGGAAGAACTGGAGATTTATATCTTGAAATGGTTATAAATAATCCTAAGAATTTATCACCTGATAAATTAGAATTGTATAAAAAATTAATGGAGAATTAATATGAAAAGAATAAAATTTTTATTTTTAAAATTAAATAATTTATTTTTGTGATAATATATATTAAAAAAATTATTATAAGTTTAATAAAAAAATATTAACAAAATAGAAGGAGGAATACGATGAATTTAGAAAAATTTAGTAGTGATGCAATGAATATAGTTGAAGAATCACAGAGTATAGCAATTAAACATGCGAATGTAGAAATATCAGATTTACATCTACATATAGCATTAATTAATAAAGACAATATTATTATTAAGATTTTAAATATTATGAATGTAAAAATTGAAGATTATAGAAATGATGTAAAGGTAGCACTGGAAAATTTACCATCACAATATGGCTCAACTAACATTTATCCAAATACTGTTTATCAAAGAATTCTACTTAATTCTGAAGATGAGATAAATGGAACTGGAGATAGTTTAATTTTACCTGAACATATATATCTTTCTCTTCTAAAAGAAAAAAATATAAAATCATCAGATATTTTTAAAAAGTATGATATCACTTATAATTCGTTCAAATATGCATTAATGGGAATTAAGAATATGAAAAATGATCGTAAAGATGGTAGTACTAGTGAAGAATTACTAAAATATGGAAGAAATTTAACTGAAGAAGCTAAAAATGGTAAATTAGATCCAGTTATTGGTAGAGATGAAGAAATTAGAAATTCAATTAGAATATTATCAAGAAGAACAAAAAATAATCCCGTATTAATTGGCGAGCCAGGTGTTGGTAAAACTGCAATTGTTGAAGGTTTAGCTCAAAGAATTGTTAATAATGATGTTCCGGATGGTTTAAAAGATAAAATAATATTTTCACTAGATATGGGAAGTTTAATTGCTGGAGCAAAATTTAGAGGAGAATTTGAAGAAAGACTAAAAGTAGTTCTAGAAGAAATAAAAAATTCAGACGGGGAAATAATATTATTTATTGATGAAATTCATACTCTTGTTGGTGCAGGAAAAACTGATGGAGCTTTAGATGCTTCTAATATGTTAAAACCTATGCTTGCTAGAGGAGAATTGCATACAATTGGAGCAACAACATTAGATGAATATAGAAAATATATAGAAAAAGATGGCGCGTTAGAAAGAAGATTCCAAAAGGTATTAGTAAAAGAACCTACTGTTGAAGATACAATTTCAATACTTAGAGGAATTAAAGAAAAATATGAAATTCACCATGGAATTAAAATAACAGATGCTGCTGTAATTGCTTGTGTAACTTTAAGTGATAGATATATAACAGATAGATTTTTGCCAGATAAAGCTATTGACTTAATGGATGAAGCTTCTTCTATGATAAGAACTGAAATAGATTCAATGCCTCAAGAAATTGATAATTTAAGAAGAAAAGTTCTTCAATTAGAAATTGAAAAAGCTGGTTTAATTAAAGAAACTGATGAAATTAGTAAAAAAAGATTAGAAGACTTAGAAATTGAACTTTCTAATGTTAAAAATTTATATAATGTTGAGCTTGCTAAATGGGAAAGTGATAAAAAGGATATTAATGAAATTAAGACTGTAAAATCAGAAATTGATTCAGTTAGAATTGATATTGAAAAAGCAGAAAGAGAATATGACTTTGAAAAACTTTCAGAATTGAGATATGGCAAGCTTGCAAATCTGGAATTAAAATTAGCTGAGCTTAATGAGAAAAAGAAAGAAAAAGAAAGTTATTTAAAAGAAGAAGTAACCGAGGAAACTATCGCAGAGGTAATTTCTAAGTGGACAAATATACCTATTAAGAAATTAGTAGAAGGTGAAAAAGAAAAATTATTACACCTTGGAGAAATTTTACACAAAAGAGTAGTTGGACAAGACGAAGCTATTAATTTAGTAAAAGAATGCATATTAAGATCAAGAAGTGGATTAAAAGATGAAACTAAACCTATTGGGTCATTTATTTTCCTAGGCCCTACGGGTGTTGGTAAAACAGAGTTAGCAAAAACATTATGTGAAAGTATGTTTGATAACGAGAAAAATTTAGTTAGAATAGATATGAGTGAATATATGGAAAAACATTCTGTATCAAGATTAATAGGAGCTCCTCCAGGATATGTAGGTTATGATGAAGGAGGACAACTTACAGAAAGAGTTAGAAGAAATCCATATTGTGTCATTTTATTTGATGAAATAGAAAAAGCACATCCTGATGTATTTAATATTCTATTACAAGTATTAGATGATGGAAGACTAACAGATAATCAAGGACGAGTTGTAGATTTTAAAAATACAATCATTATTATGACTTCTAATATAGGTTCTGACTACTTGCTAAATGGAATAGATGAAAATGGTAAAATAATTAAAGAAGCTGAAGATAAAGTTATGAATGAATTAAAAAATTCTTTTAGACCTGAGTTTTTAAACAGGGTTGATGATATAGTATTATTTAAACCTTTACAAAAAGAAGAGCTTTACAAGATTATTGATATGACTATTTCAGAAATAGAGGATAGATTAAAAGATATTGGTTTAAAAATAATTTTAGATGATAGCTGTAAAAAGTTAATTTTAGATTCAACGTACTCTTATAATTATGGAGCTAGAATTATAAAAAGATACATTCAAAAACATATAGAAACTGAATTAGCTACAAAAATAATAGAAGGTAAAATTCAACCTAATTCTACAATTAAATTTGTAAATTTAGATGGAAAAATTTGTATTTCATAAAAAATATTAATAAATAATAAAAAAAGCTAAGAAAATTCTTAGCTTTTTTAAAATTTTTTATTTATAAATTATCTTAGAAATATTTGAATTATAATTGATTTTATGTTAAAATATAGACATATATTTCAATTTAGGAGGAATAATATGGATCAATTAACTATGCAATTTGTTTTGATTGGTGGCTTTATGTTATTAGCATATGTTTTTATGATAAAACCACAAAAGAAAAGACAAAAAGAAATAATGGAAATGAGAAATAATTTGAAAATAGGAGATAGTATTATAACTATAGGTGGTATTAAAGGCAAAATTGTAAAGCTAACTGATACTGATGTTGTAATTGAAACATCTGATGATGGAACTAAATTAGAATTTATAAAATCTGCTATTCATTCTACAATTAACGAATCAGAAACATCTTTAGAAGATGAGGATGAAGATAATAATACTGAAGAAAATTAATTTAAAACAAATAGACGGATTTCGTCTATTTTTTCTTTATAAATAATATATCAATAATTTGGGGGTATTTATGAAAAAATGGTTTATAAAATCTGATAATGGATTAACTAAGGAAAATTTCTTAAATAATAGTGAATTTTCATATATTACATGTCAACTTTTAGCAAATAGAAAAATAGACTACAATAACGTTAAAAAATTTTTATATCCAGATTATAAATACCTTCATAATCCTTTTTTGATGAAAGATTTAGATACAGCAATAGAAATACTTGTAGAAGCAATAGATAGCAATTTACATATTCAAATTGTTGGTGATTATGATCAAGATGGGAATTCAGCAACAGTTGTTTTATATAAAGGACTTAGCTATTTCACAGATAATATAAGCTTTGCTATTCCACATAGAATTGAGGATGGATATGGTATTTCAAAAGGTATTGTAGATAATGCAAAAGAAGATGGAGTTGATTTAATCATAACTTGCGATAATGGAATTTCAGCTTTTGATGTTGTTGAATATTCAAATTCACTTAATATCCAAATGATTATAACTGATCATCATCAATTGTGTTTTGACGATGAAGGAAATCAAATATTACCTAAAGCTATAGCTGTTATAAATCCTCATAGAGTAGATTGTGAGTATCCTTTTAAAGAATTATGTGGTGCCGGTGTGGCTTTTAAATTGATGCAAGCATTATTTGATGAATTAGGTGGAGATGAAAATTATTTAATTGACTTGTTACAGTTTGTTTCTATGGGAACCGTTTGTGATGTTGTTGATTTGGTTGATGAAAATAGATTTTTCGTAAAAAAAGGATTAGAAATATTAAATACAAGTGATAATATAGGAGTAAACAAATTAAAAGTAGAAAATGGAGTAACTAAAGTTACTACTACTTCTTTAGGTTTTAAATTAGGACCATGTATTAATGCTGCTGGTAGACTTGAATCAGCAAGTATTGGAGTAGATTTATTTCTAGAAACTAATGAAGAAGTTGCTGAAAATTATGCAAAAAAATTAGTTGACCTAAACGAAAAAAGAAAAAGCTTAACTACTGAAGCATATTCAAGGGTGATTTTAAAAATAAAAGAAAATATGTACTATGAAGATGATATTATAGTAGTTTATGACGAATCTATTCATGAATCAATTGCTGGAATTGTTGCTGGGAGAATTAAAGATTTTTATTATAAACCAACTTTAGTTTTTACTAATGCGAAAGAAGAAGGTATGTTAAAGGGAAGCGCAAGAAGTATTGAAGATTATGATATTATTTCAAAGCTTAGAGAATTTCCAAATTTATTTGAAAAATTAGGTGGACATGCAATGGCTGCTGGTTTTACGATTAATATAAATAATTTAGACGTATTAAGAGTTGAACTAAATAAAAATTCTGGTTTAAATTCAGAAGATTTTATAGAAAAGGTTAAAATAGATTGTTCATTAGATTTTAAATTACTAAATTTTAATATAGTAGAAGAGTTAAAATTGCTAGAACCATATGGTAAAGCAAATCCTGAACCTTTATTTGGTACTAGAAATGTAGAAATAAAATCTTTATCTATTATCGGGAATAATAAAAATGTTATTAAATTAGTTTTAAGTCAAGATGAAAATGAGTATAGTGGAATTATTTTTACAAATTTTGATAAGTATATTCTGTATCTAAATAAGAAATTTGAAACTAGTGATATAGTAAATGAACAATATAATATAAAAAATAAATTTATAGATATTTTGTATACACCTGTAATTAATGAATATATGAATACAAAGTCTATTCAATTATTAATAAAAGATTTAAGGTAGGAGGTGAGTGTAATGTTAGATGAATTATTATTAAAAATTAAAAGCTATAACCCTAATTCTGATCTTGAAAAAATTTCAAAAGCATATAATTTTACAAAGGAGTGCCATGAAGGACAATTTAGAAATTCAGGAGAGCCATATTTTATTCATCCTGTTGCTGTTGCTAATATTCTAGCTGATTTATATATGGATGACGCTACTATTATAGCAGGACTTATGCATGATATTTTGGAAGATACGGAAGTAACATTTAAAGAGATGGCAGAAATGTTTGATGAGGAAATTGCTAATCTTGTTAATGGTGTTACTAAATTAAAGAAAATAAAGTATCAAAGTAAACAAGAATCTCAAGCAGATAATTTAAGAAAAATGTTATTAGCTATGAATTCAGATATTAGAGTTATTATTATTAAGATAGCAGATAGACTTCATAATATAAGAACTTTAGAATATATGAAAAAAGCCAAGCAATTAGAAAAGGCAAAAGAAACTTTAGAAATTTATGCACCTTTAGCTTATCGATTAGGTATGAGTAATGTTAAATGGGAACTAGAAGACTTATCTCTAAGATATCTTGAGCCAGAAATATATTATGATTTAGCTGAGAGAGTTAAGAAAAAAAGAAGTGAAAGAGAAAAAATAATTAATGATATTATTGATGAAATAACTATTAGTTTAAAAGAACATAATATTCAAGGTGAAATTAGTGGAAGACCAAAAAGTTTATATAGTATCTATAAAAAAATGTATAAACAAAATAAAAGTTTTGATGAGATTTTCGATTTAACAGCAGTTAGAATAATTGTTCCTACTATTAGTGATTGTTATGCAGTTTTGGGAATTGTTCATTCAAAATGGAAACCCATACCTTCAAGATTTAAAGATTATATTGCTGTACCAAAACCTAATTTATATCAATCATTACACAATACTTTAATAAGTAATTCAGGAGATGTTTTTGAAGTTCAAATTAGGACTTTTGAAATGCATAAAACTGCAGAATATGGAATTGCTGCTCATTGGAAATATAAAGCTGGAGTAGATAGAAGTACCAGTTTTGATGATAAATTAACTTGGCTTAGACAACTTATGGACTGGCAAAGAGAAGTAAATGATAATAGAGAATTTATCACATCATTTAAAGAGGATTTTATTTCTGATGAAGTATTCGTTTTTTCTCCAAAGGGTGATGTTATTAACTTGGTTGCTGGTGCAACACCTATTGATTTTGCATACAAAGTTCATACTGCTGTTGGTAACAACTGTGTAGGAGCAAAAGTAGATGGAAGAATAGTACCATTAAATCATAAATTAAAAAATGGAAATATTGTAGAAATACTTACAAATCCAAATTCATCAGGTCCAAGTAAAGATTGGTTAAAAATAGTAAAATCTTCTCAAGCAAGAACTAAAATAAAACAATGGTTCAAAAAAGAAAATAGAGCTTTAAATATAGTTCAAGGTAGAGATATGCTTGAAAAAGAAGTTAGAAGACTAGGATTTACTTATAGTAAAATTTTAAAAGATGAGTGGTTATTACAGATTGCAAAAAAACTAAGTTTTAATACTATTGATGAAATGTATGCAGGAATAGGATTTGGAAGTATTAGCATTAAACAAATTATTCCAAAATTAAAAGATTTTTATACAGAATATTATCAGGAATCTGCTGATGATATTATTAATAGAGTTAAGAGTGAAAAATCAGGAAATCAACTTAATTCAAAAGGTGTAATTGTAAAAGGCATTGACAATATAGAAGTTAGTTTTGCAAAATGCTGTAATCCTCTTCCAGGGGATGAAATAGTTGGGTATATTACAAAAGGAAGAGGAATTTCCGTTCATAATTGTAATTGTCCAAATGTAAAAAGTGTTTCAAATAGAGATAGACTAATTTCTGTAGAGTGGACAAATGCTAAAAACTTATATTATAAAGTTGAAGTTGCTGTTATATCTCTAGATCAAGTTGGAGCATTGGCTGATGTTGCTCATATCATTTCAGAATCAAAATTAAACTTGGTAGGAATTACTGCAAAAACAGGTAAAGATAAAACTTTTATAACAAATTTTGTTGTAGAAATTAAGAATATTGATGAACTTGATAGATTAATTAATAAAATAAAATCTTTAAAAGGTATTCTCGACGTTTATAGAGTAGGTGCATAATGAGAGCCATATTACAGAGAGTTAATTTTGCTAGTGTGGAAGTTGATAAAAAAGAAGTGTCCAGAATAAATAAGGGACTTCTTCTTTTTGTCGGATTTGGAAAAAATGATTCTATTGAAGATTTAAATTATATTTTTAGAAAAGTTGTAAATCTAAGAATATTTGAAGATAATAATTCTAAAATGAATTTATCAGTTATTGATAAATCATATGAGATTTTAATTGTATCGCAATTTACTCTATATGGTGATTGTAGAAAAGGAAATAGGCCTAGTTTTGATAACAGTTTATCTAGTATTGAAGCTAGAGAAAAATATGAGGAATTTTTAGAGATATTTAAAGAGAATAATATTTCAGTTAAAACAGGAATATTTCAAGCTGATATGAAAGTACTTTTAGAAAATGATGGACCTGTTACAATGCAATTAGATTCTAAAAAAAATTACTAGGAGTTATTTATGAATGTTAAAAGAATAGTTGTTGGAGTTTATGCTGTAAATTGCTATATCGTATATAATGATAACAAAAAAGGATTTATAGTTGATCCAGGTGGAGATAGTGAGGATATTATTAATTTTATAGAACAAGAAAATATTAACGTAGATTTTATACTCCTTACTCATGGACATGGTGATCATATAGGAGCAGTGAATTTATTAAAGGAAAAATATAATTTACAAGTTTATGCTAGTATGAAGGAAAAAGCATTATTAAATAATTGTATAACAAATTTATCTAAGTCTATTCCACCATTTAAGGGGATTGAGTTAGAAGCAGATAGATGGCTTTGTGATAATGAGAAAATAGATTTTTATGGTGATACTATTGTAATTATGGAAACACCTGGTCATACAGAGGGGAGCATCTGTGCATTTTTGGGAGATATAATTTTTTCAGGAGATACACTTTTTAGAATGAGTATTGGAAGAAGTGATCTTCCAACAGGTAATACTGAGGAAATAATAAATTCAGTAAAAAAATTATTTAATCTAGAAAATGATTACAGAGTATTACCAGGACATGGAGCAGAAAGTAATTTGTGTTTTGAAAAAAACAATAATCCATTTATGAAGAATTTAAATGGTTGATAGGAGATACAAAAGATGTATGATATTATAGTAATTGGTTGTGGAGTAATAGGAAGTAATGTTGCATATGAGTTATCAAAGTATCATCTAAAAGTTTTAGTACTAGAGAAAGAAATAGATGTTGCTGATGGAACCACAAAAGCAAATAGTGGTATACTTCATTCAGGTTATGACCCGGAACCAGGAACATTAATGGCAAAACTTAATGTTGAAGGTTCAAGAAGGATTAAAGATATAGTAAAAAAATTGGATGTTCAATATAATGAATGTGGTTCTTTAGTCTTAGCATTTAATGAAGAAGATGAAAAAACTTTGGAAAAATTACTAGATAACGGAATTAAAAATGGTGTAGAAAATTTAAAAATTATTGATAAATTAGAAGTTGAAAGAATTGAACCAAATATAAATAAAACAGTTACTAAAGCGCTATTTTCACCTGGAGCTGGAGTTATTGATCCTTGGGAATTATGTATAGCGATGTCACAAGTTGCAGTTTCTAATGGGGTAGAAATTAAGTTAGAGAGTGAGGTTACTAGTATAGAAAAGTTAAGTGATAACTTTATTGTAAAAACTAAAGATAATTCTTACTCATCAAAATATATTGTTAATGCAGCTGGAGTTAATTCGGATAAAGTTCATAATATGGTTTGTGAAAAAGAATTTGAAATACTCCCTTCAAAAGGACAGTACTACATTTTAGATAAAAGTCAAAAAGATTTAGTTAAACATGTTTTATTTCAATGTCCTTCAAAAGTAGGAAAAGGTGTATTAATTGCTCCTACAGCACATAATAATATTATTATTGGACCAAATGCAGAAAGTAATTCTCTAGTTGATGATAAGTCAACAACATTTGAAGGTCTTAATGAAGTAAAAGATAAAATTTCAAAAACAATATCTAATGTTCCATATTGGGAAAATATTAATAATTTTTCTGGTTTAAGAGCTAATAGTACTGAGTCGGATTTTATTATTAGAGAATCAAAAAATTGTAAAAATTTTATTGATTTAGCGGGAATAAAATCTCCAGGATTGGCTTCATGCGCTGCCATCGGTTTAATGTGTTTGGATATATTAAAAGAAATTGGAGTTACTTTTGTTAAAAAAGATAGCTATAATGATAGTAGAAAAGTAATTAGAATTAAACATTTGTCACCAGAAGAAAGAGCTGAAAAAATTAAAGAAAATCCACTATATGGTAATATAATATGCAGATGTATTACGGTTTCTGAGGGAGAAATAATAGATTCTTTAAAGATGCCTCTACCTCCAAGAACACTTGGAGCTGTAAAGAAAAGAACAGGAGCTGGAATGGGACGTTGCTTAGGTGGTTTTTGTGGACCTAAAGTATTAGAAATAATTTCAAGAGAATTAAATATTCCTCCGGAAGAAGTATATAATACAAATTTTGGTAGTTATATTATAACTGGAAAGACAAAAGAAGAGGAGTAAATTAGCTAATATGGAATTTTATGATTTGGTTGTAATAGGAGGAGGTCCAGCAGGACTTGCTGCTGCTTGTGAAGCAAAGAAAAATGGAATAGATAAAGTTTTAATTTTAGAAAGAGATAAAGAAGCTGGTGGAATATTAAATCAGTGTATTCATAATGGTTTTGGACTTCACTATTTCAAAGAGGAACTTACAGGACCAGAATATGCACAGAGATTTATAGATTTAGCTAAAGAGTACAAAGTTGAAATTAGATTAAATACAATGGTATTAGAGTTTAATAATGAAAAAATTATACAGGCAGTAAGCAAAGATTATGGTTATCAAATTATTAAAGCTAAAGCTATCATACTTGCAATGGGGTGTCGAGAAAGAACGAGAGGTGCTATTTCAATTCCAGGTGATAGACCTTCTGGAGTATTAACAGCTGGTTCAGCACAAATGTATGTAAATATGCAAGGTCTTATGTGTGGAAAAAAAATAGTTATTTTAGGATCTGGTGATATTGGATTAATAATGGCAAGAAGATTAGCTTTAGAAGGAGCTGAAGTTATTGCTTGTGTTGAACTTATGCCATATTCTAATGGATTAGCAAGAAATATTGTTCAATGTTTACATGACTATAATATTCCTTTACTATTGTCTCATACTGTTACTGATATAGTAGGTAAAGGTAGACTAGAAAAAGTTGTTATAAGTAAAGTTGACGATAATAGAATGCCTATTAAAGGTACAGAAATAGAATTAGAATGTGATACACTTTTATTATCTGTTGGACTAATTCCAGAAAATGAAATTACTAGAGAAGTAGGAATTAATATTGATACGAGAACAAAAGGTGCATTTGTATTTGAAAATATGGAAACAAGTATGGATGGAGTTTTTGCGTGTGGAAATGTATGTCATGTTCATGATTTAGTTGATTTTGTTACTGGAGAAAGTCAAAAAGCCGGAAGATCAGCTGCGAAGTATATTAACGATATTTCTAATTCTAATGTAACTACTATTGAAATTAAAAATGGCGAAGGAATTTTTTATACTGTTCCTCAAAAAGTTAGAATTGAAAATATGGATAGTAAGCTAGAAATATTTTTTAGAGTTAAAAGTGTTGAAAAAAATGTAATTATTTCAATTTCTGATGAAGATGGTAAAATAATAAAAGAATTTAAGAGACCGCATGTTGCACCTGCTGAAATGGAGAAAATAGCATTAACAAAAAAACAATTTGAGGCAGTATCAACTAATAAGGTATTCATTTCAATGAAAAAGGGAGAATAACAATGAAAGATATGGTTTGTATTGTTTGTCCAGTTGGGTGTAGAATCTCTGTAGATGAAGAAAATGATTATTCAGTAATTGGAAATAAGTGCCCAAAAGGAGCTACTTATGGAAAAAAAGAGTTAACTTTTCCAACTAGAACAATCACTTCAACTGTTAAGATAAAAAACGCAATTCATAATAGATTACCTGTAAAAACTTCTACAGAAATTCCTAAAAATATGATTTTTGATATTATGAGAGAATTAAATAAATTAGAAGTTTCATCTCCAATTAAAGTTGGTGATGTAGTATTAAAAAATATATTAAATACAGGTGCTGATATTATAGCAACAAGAGATATGTAATTTCTTATAGTATTGCTTGATTTTGTATATGATTTGTGTTATAATAATAAAAAAATATTCTTATTATGAGAAGAGTGGGTAAGCCCACTCTTTCGTTTTAGTTTAAATTATGTTTGAAAGGAGATAATTTTGAAAAAAGAAAATGAATTATTAAAAACTATTGAGGATACTTTTACTAAGTTATTTCTTGAAAAAGGTATTTATTTTGTAGATGCAGAGTATGTAAAGGAACCTAAGGGAAATGTACTAAGGATATTTATTGATAAAGATGATGGTGTTGATTTGGATTCTTGTGAGATGGCTAGTAATCTTGTTAGCGATTGGCTTGATGAAATAGATCCAATAGATGATTCATATTTCTTAGAAGTTTCATCTCCTGGTGCTGAGAGAGAAATAAAAAGCGATGAACAACTATTGACATATATTGATAAAAAGATATTAGTAAAGTGTTATAAAAAGATAAATAATGAAAAAGAGTTTATTGGATATTTAAAATCTTTTGATAAAGAAAATTTAACTTTATATGTAGGGCAATCAGAAGTTATTTTTTATAGAAAAGATATAGCAATAATAAAATCACAAATAGAAATTTAAGGAGATAATTATGAAAGGAACAACAGATTTTTTAAGAGCATTAGACGAAATAGAACGTGATAAAGGTGTATCAAAAGAAATAATTTTTGATTCTTTAGAAAAAGCACTTTTAAAAAGTTATGAAAAAAACTTTGGCGAGTATGAAAATGTAAAAATAAATATTAATAGAACAAATGGAAAAGTCGAATTATTTTCACTAAAAACTGTAGTTGAAGTTGTTGAAGATAATATAACGGAGATATCTTTGGAAGATGCTAAAGCAATTAGTTCAAAGTACTCTCTTGGTGATGAAGTTTCAATTAAACTTAAAACTATGGACTTTGGAAGAGTTGCTGCCCAAACTGCACGAAATATAGTAATACAAAAAATTAAAGATGCAGAGAGAGAAGTAATATACAATGATTTTCAAGATAAAGAAAGAGAACTTATCTCTGGACAAATTCAACGAATTGATAGAAACAATTTATTTGTAAATCTTGGAAAACTTGAAGCAATTGTAACACCACCGGAGCAAATTAAAAATGAAGTTTATCGTGTAGGTGAAAGATTGAAATTTTATGTTAAGGAAGTAAAAAATACAACAAAAGGCGCACAAGTTTTGCTTTCTAGATCAGATGTTAATTTTGTTTTAAGATTATTTGAATTAGAAGTTCCTGAAATATTAGATGGAACTGTAGAAATACAATCAATTGCTAGAGAACCAGGTAGTAGAACAAAAATTTCTGTTTTTTCTAAAAATGATGATGTAGATCCTGTAGGTGCATGCGTAGGATATAAGAGATCAAGAGTAAGTTCAATTATAAATGAATTAAAAGGAGAAAAAATAGATATTATTGTTTTTAGTAAAGATGTAAAAGAATATTTATCTAACTCTCTTAGTCCTTCAGAAGTTATAGCTGTTTTTACAAATGAAAGTGAAAATAGAGCAAGAATTATTGTTCCAGATTCTCAATTATCATTAGCAATAGGAAAAGAAGGACAAAACGCTAGATTAGCAGCTAAACTAACTAATTGGAGAATAGATATTAAAGGATTAGAAAAGTATAAAGAAGATCTAATCAACGGAAATATTGAAGTAGGTTTTGATGGAGAACAAGAATTTATAGACAATGGATTTGAATTATAGGTGATTATATGAAAGCAAAAAAAATTCCTATGAGAAAATGTGTTTCCTGCGGTGAACAAAAAGAAAAGAAAGAATTATTAAGAATTGTAAATAATAAAGAAGAAGGTATTTTACTAGATGTTTCAGGTAAAAAGAACGGAAGAGGTGCTTATATTTGTAATTCTAGTAAATGTATAGATAAGGCGAAGAAAAATAAGAGACTAAATGTTGCATTAGAATCAGAGATAAATAGTGAATTTTATGACGAACTGAAAAGATATGTAGATTCTATTGAATAGCAAAGGGGTGCTAGTATGAGTAAAGTTAGAGTACATGAACTTGCAAAAGGTTTAAATTTACAAAGCAAGGAATTAATTAATATAATTACTGGTTTAGGAGTTGATGTAAAAAGTCATATGTCAATTCTTGAAGGTAAAGATTTAGAAATTGTAATAGGACATTTTAGAAAACTTGAATCTGAAAAATCAAAAAAAGAAGAAAAAAAGGAAGTTAAAACTGAAGATAAAAAAAATAGTTTTAATAAGGATAGAAAAGAAAATTTGAATAAAGATAATAAAAATTTAAAAGAAGATTTTAATAAAGATAATAGACCATATAATAAAGACAAAAAAGAAGGCTTCAACAAAGATAGTAGACCATATAATAAAGACAAAAAAGAAGGCTTCAACAAAGATAGTAGACCATATAATAAAGACAAAAAAGAAGGCTTTAACAAAGATAGTAGACCATATAATAAAGACAAAAAAGAAGGCTTCAACAAAGATAGTAGACCATATAATAAAGACAAAAAAGAAGGTTTTAACAAAGATAGTAGACCATACAATAAAGACAAAAAAGAAGGCTTCAATAAAGATAGTAGACCATATAATAAAGATAAAAAAGAAGGTTTTAACAAAGACAGTAGACCATATAATAAAGATAAAAAAGATTTTGGAAAGAAATTTGATGATAGAAAAAGAGAATTTTTAGATGATGTGGTAGAAGTTGTTGATCCAGCTATTGAAAAAAGAGATGCAAGAAAAACTCATTTACAAGGTCAAGAAAAGAACAAAAAAAATAAGTCTATAAACGAACATAAGAAGAGGGAAGATAGAAATCCAAATGTTATTTTAAAACCAGCAAAAAAGAAGAATAAAGCTAATCATAAAACTAAAAGTGATAGTGATTTAGAATTTGAAAATAAAGTAGAAAATACTGGAGAAATTAGAATTCCTGAAAGTATAACAGTTAAAGAATTTTCTGAAGCATTAGGAGTTAATAGTTCACAAGTTATTTCAAAATTAATATCACTTGGTATAATGGCAGGAATAAATCAAGAAATTGATTTTGATTGTGCAAGCTTAATAGCAGAAGAATTTGGTAAAGTTACCGTCTTAGAAACTCCAGAAATAACTGAAGAGAATGAAATTATTTCTCTAGATTATGAAGATAAAAAAGAAGATTTAGTAACAAGACCACCAGTTGTAACAGTAATGGGTCATGTTGATCATGGAAAAACATCTTTATTAGATTATATTAGAAAATCTAAAGTAACAACTCAAGAAGCTGGTGGAATTACACAACATATCGGTGCATATACAGTAAATGTAAATAATAGTAAAATTGTATTTTTAGATACTCCAGGTCATGAAGCTTTTACAGCTATGAGATCAAGAGGTGCAAAAGTAACTGATATTTCTATTTTAGTAGTAGCAGCTGATGATGGTGTTATGCCTCAAACTATAGAAGCAATAAACCATTCAAAAGCTGCAGGAGTTCCAATAATTGTTGCTATAAATAAAATTGATAAAGATGGAGCAAATCCTGAAAGAGTAAAAACTGAATTAGCAGATAACGGTTTGTTACCTGAAGATTGGGGTGGAGATGTAATAACAATGCCAGTATCTGCAAAAACAGGACAAGGCATTGATGAATTACTAGAAATGGTTCTTATGGTTGCAGAAGTTGAAGAATTAAAAGCAAATCCAAATAGAATGGCTATAGGTACAGTAATTGAAGCTCAGCTTGATAAAGGAAGAGGTCCCGTTGCTACAATTTTAGTTCAAAAAGGAACTCTTAATTCTGGTGATATGGTAATTTCAGGGACTTCTACTGGTAGAATAAGAGCGATGTTTGATGATAAAGGAAAGAAAATTAAAAAAGCAACTCCATCAACACCAGCTGTTATTTTAGGGCTTTCAGAAGTACCTGAAGCAGGAAGCTTTATTTATGCTGTAAAAGATGAAAAAACAGCAAGAGGTTATGCTCAAAGGATTATTAACGTTCAAAAAGAAAATATGATAGCTTCTGGAAATAAAGTATCATTAGATGATTTGTTTGATAAGATACAAGATGGAAATTTAAAAGAAATAAAAATAATAATTAAGACAGATGTTAAAGGAACAGTTGATGCCGTTAAAAATTCATTAGAAAAACTAAGTAATGAAGAAGTGAAAGTTAATATAATACATGGAGCTGTTGGTAGTATAAATGAATCTGATGTAATGCTTGCAGCAGCAAGTAATGCTATTATTATTGGATTTAATGTAAGACCTTCACAAGGTGCCATAGACTTATCAAGACATGAAAATGTTGATGTAAGAACATATAGAGTTATATATGATGCAATAGAAGATATTAAATTAGCAGTAAAAGGAATGTTAGCCCCTACTTATGTTGAAGAAGTAATTGGTAGAGCTGAAGTTAGAGCTACTTTTAAAGTTCCAGGAATTGGTACTGTAGCAGGAGTTTACGTTTTAAATGGAAAGGTAACTAGAAATGCAAAAGTAAGACTTCTTAGAGATGGAATTATTCTTCATGAAGGAGAAATAAGTTCGTTGAAGAGATTTAAAGATGATGCTAAAGAACTTTTAACTGGATATGAAGGTGGATTAGGAATTTCCAATTATAATGATTTAAAAGAAACTGATATAATTGAGGCTTATATTGATAAGGAAGTTGAAAGATAGAGGTTTTTATGAATACAAAAAGACTTGGAAGAATAGAATCTGAAATTAATAGAGTTTTATCAGATGCTATTTATAATGGTATTAAAGATAATAGAATAGATCCATCTATTACAAATATTACTAAAGTTAGCGTAACAAATGATTTAGGAATTTGTTACGTTAGCATTGGTATTTTTGGAGATGAAAAAACTAAGGATAAAACTATAAAAGGACTAGAAAGTGCCACAGGTTATATGAAAAAGAGAATTTCAGAAACCTTAGATTTAAGACATACTCCTAAATTAGTTTTTAAACTTGATGAATCTTTTGAAAAAGCTGCATTAATGAATGAGTTAATAATAAAAGTATCAAAAGAAGATAGAGAAAAGAGAGGAATATATGGTAATGATGAAGATGAATAATAGTCCTGAAGAAATATTAGGATTGATAAAATCTTCAAGTAAAATTGGAGTAATCTCACATAAAAATCCTGATGGAGACAATATAGGATCTACAATTTCTATGATACTTGGTATAAGGGAAAATTTAGATAAATCAATATTTGGAATAAAAGTTGATGAATTTCCAAAAAATATACTTTTTTTAGATACTCTTGTAAATATAAAAGAAGTTTCAGAACAGGATTTAGATTTGTTAATATATGTTGACTGTGGAGAAATAGATAGACCTGGAGATATTGGTGAACTTTTTAGAAAAAGAGCTAAAAAAATAATTAATATAGATCATCATAAGACTAATAATTTTTTTGGAGATTTAAATTATGTATTTCCTAACATGAGTTCAACTTGTGAAATAATATTTAATTTATTTAAAGAATTTAATTTTAATATTTCAAAAGATGTTGCAAATGCACTGTTAATAGGGATTAATACTGATACGTATAGATTTTTATACGAATCCTCCACATCTTCTACTTTAAGAGCATGTGCTAATCTTTATGATTTAGGAGCGAATAAAGACTATATTTATAAAAAACTATATCAAAATAATTGTTTTGAAGTTGAAATGATAAAGAATAGATTGATAGCTAGAGCTGACTTATATTTTAATAATAGAGTTGCTGTAATTGGTATGTTTGAATCTGATTTTGAAGGTACCAATTTAACTATGGATATGGTAGATGATATAGTAAATTATTATAGAGACATAAACGGATTTGAAGTATCTATTCTATTTAAAGAAATTAACCATAATATATTTAAAGGTAGTATAAGAAGTAAAGAATTTGTTGATGTTTCAAAAGTTTGTTCTTATTTCAATGGTGGTGGACACACAAGATCTGCAGGTTGCGTTATAGAGGGGGATTTTAAAACAGTTGTTAATTTATTTTTAGAAAAACTAAAAAGTGAGTATCCAGATGAGTTTTAACGGAATATTGAATGTTTATAAACCAAAAGGATTTACTAGTAGAGATATAGTAAATATCGTTAGAAAAATATATAATACAAAAAAAGTTGGACATGCTGGAACTCTTGACCCTAATGCTACTGGTGTTTTACCGATTGCTATTGGAAATGCTACAAAAATTGTAGACTATATTCAAACAATGGGAAAATCATATATAGGAGAAATGACTTTAGGTATAGAAACAGATACTTTAGATATTTGGGGAAAAAGTATAGATTCAAAGGTTATTAATTATAATAAAAATATTTTTTTTGATGTTATACAAAATTATGATAATAAAAAAATAATGCAAATGCCTCCGATGTTTTCGGCTTTAAAAAAAGATGGAAAAAGATTATATGAGTTAGCTAGAAATGGAATAGAAATTGAAAGAGAAAAAAGAGAAGTTGATATCTATTCACTTTTAATCCTAAATTTCTATGATAATAAGATAAGATTTGAGGTTAACTGTTCTAAAGGAACATATATAAGAAGTTTATTTAATGATATAGGATTTGATACAAATAATTTTTCGTATATGAGTTCTCTATGTAGGAATAAATATGGAATTTTTAAAATTGAAAATTCTATTTCAATTGAAAGACTTAAAAGACTTGATAATATAAAATTAAAAGAATCTTTAATAAAGATAGAAGATGTAATAGAATATGACAAAATTGATTTTGAAAAAAAATATTTTAAGCATATTTCTAATGGATTAAGAAAATCATTTTATATTGACAAAAGTGGAATATTCAAAATATATTGTGATAATGTTTTTATTGGAATTGGTGAATTAGTTCCTGAACAAGATAGGAAAATTTTAAAGATGTTAAATATATTTTATAAAAATAATGTTTAATTTTTAGAATAATTATTAAATTAACTATCAAAAATTAAAGATGTATATTAATGAAAAAAATCTAATGACTTGATCATTAGATTTTTTTATTTTAAATTTGTTATTTTCATTATTTTTCTATACAATTTTGAAATGGGTAAGCCTACAATATTGTAAAAATCACCTTTAGTACTCCTAATTAAAAAATTACCATTATCTTGTATTCCGTAACCTCCAGCTTTATCATATGGTAAATCAGTGTTTATATAGCTTTCTATTGTTCTTTTTTGTAATGAATCTAAATCGTAAAAAGTTACATAACTTTTTACTGAAAATGTATGATAAATATTTTTAAAAAATATTGTAACAGATGTTTGAACTATATGCTCCTTGCCAGATAAATATTCTAACATATTTCTTGCTTCTAAAATATTTTTTGGCTTTCCAAATATAACATTATTATCAAAAACGATAGTATCAGCAGAAATAATAAGAGAATTATTATATTTTTTACTTACATATTTACATTTTTCATAAGATAATTTTTCACATAATTCACTAAATCTTGACATATTATCCTTAAAATTAGAATCTAAAAAATCTTTTTCTAACTTTCTTTCATCAATTTTTGCTGGAATTATTTTAAATTCATTAAAAATATATTTTAGTAAATCCTTTCTTTGTTTAGAATTACTTGCAAGTATAATATCGTAGTCTTCCATAAAAGTCTCCTTAATTTTTATTATATAAATTATATCAAAAATAAAGAAGCATCTCAATATATAAAATAATTAAGATGCTTCTAAAATCCAGTATTGCTCAACATGTTATTATAAATAAAATTATTTCATAATAATTTATTTTTTATTAAATCAACTTTCCAGTTACTCCATACATTATCATAAAAAAACATGATAAAGTAAAAGTTGTAAATGTAAGTAGTAATTTAAACATTTCTAAAGTATTGATATCTGAATTTCTAGTTTTTCTTTTTTGCATTATAATTTCCTCCAATCAATAAATCACTTTTTAAGTTACTTATATTATACACTTAAAAAAATAACTTGTCAAGCTACTTTTTTAAAAAAAATGAAAAAATTTTAAAATAAATTGCTTTTTAAGTTATTTTAGTGTATAATTAGTATAGAATAATAGGGGTGATAATATGACTACAGGGGATAGATTAAAAGAACTTAGGCAAAAAGCTAATCTTACATTACAAGATGCTGGTGAATTAATAGGAACTAGTAAGCAAAATTTATTTAAATATGAGAACGACATAATTACTAATATTCCGATTGATAGACTTGTTAAATTAGCAGAAATATATAATACAAGTCCAATTGAAATTTTAGGTTGGGAGCATTATTCTAATAATCCAAATTCAACCAAAGCTTCAGTATATAATTACTTACCATATGGTGTTTCAGCAGGAATCCCAGATGGACCGAACTATGAAGTAGATTTAGAAAAAATAGAGATTAGTGATTCTGTAATGGGGCCATATGCAAATGATGATGATATTTTAATAATGCATGTTAATGGAGAAAGTATGAATAAAATAATTCCTAATGGAAGCTATATTGCAGTTAAAATGAACTATCCAATATATAATTTAGAAGATGAAGATATTGTTGTATTTTCAAATAATGGTGAGTATAGTTTAAAATTATTTTTTAGAGATGGTGAAGATATTATTTTTAGGCCAGCTTCTACTTATCATTCCTTTACAGATTTTAAATTTTCTAAAGATGATGAGTTTAGTATATTAGGTAAAGTTGTTATGTACTGTGTAAATTTATAATTATTTTTTATAAAAAAAGTGTAGATTTTTATCTACACTTTTTTTATTTATAATATAACATAATATCTAGATTTTCAAGATTACTATAGCTAACATAAAATAAATTATTAAACTAGTAGCATCTACAATTGTTGTAATTAATGGAGCCGCAACACTAGCAGGATCCATCTTTAACTTTTTAGCTATTAACGGGAGAATACCTCCTGCTATATTAGCTGAAATAAGGGATATGGTTATTGTAAGGCTAACAACAAAACTAATTGAAAATGTAGTGTTTTTTGACCCAAATATATATAGTCTTATAAAATTTGTTACAAATAAAATTGCACCACAAAGTAAACTAACAAATAACTCTTTTCTAAAAACTATAAAAATATCTTTTATATTTAAATCATCAACAGCAATACCTCTAATTACCATAGTTGAACTCTGAGTACCTGCATTTCCTGCTGTTGACATTATTATTGGTATTGATGCTGAGAGCATCGCTACTGCACTAAGTTTATCTTCAAAAAATTGTAATATATATCCTGTAAAAGTAGCAGAAATCATAAGAATTAATAGCCAAGATATTCTTGACTTAACCATTTCTTTTATACTTGTTTTTAAGTATGATCCATCTGTGGGACTAATACCACTCATTTTATGAATATCTTCTGTTGCTTCTTCTGTCAAAATATCTAAAACATCATCTGCTGTTACAATTCCTATTAAGCAGTGTTGATCATTGAGAACACATATTGTAGTTAAATCGTATTTGCTTAGTAAACTAGCAACCTCTTCTTGATCTGTATTTGTATAAACATAATGAATATTCTTATCCATTATTTCGGATATTAATTTATCATTTTTTGCTATTATTATATCTCTTAAGTTTACAATACCGACTAATACTCTTCTTTTATTTATTACAAAACAAACATTAATTGTTTCTGCTATAGATGCTTGTTTTTTTATTTTAACAATAGCCTCTTCAACAGTATCCTCTTCTCTAAGTTCTACAAAGTCAGTACTCATTACTGATCCAGCGGTATTTTCTCCATAACTTAATAATGTATTAATTTCTTTTCTATGGTCAGCTGGTACATTTTCTAGAATGTACTTAATTACATTTGCTGGCATTTCTTCTAAGAAATCTAAAATATCATCACTAAACATATTATCTAACATGCTTTGAAGTTCAATAGATGATAATGCTGAAATTAATCTTTCTTGATGTTCTGAATCTAAATAAGTAAATAAATCAGCTGAAATATCTTTTGGTAAAATTTTAAAAACAAACATTGCTTCATCAAGTTCTAATTCACTAAATATTTCACTTAAGTCAACAATATTATACTCATCAAAAATTTCTCTAATTAATAGAACTTTCTTTTGCCTTATAAGTTCAGGAAGTAGGGAAGATAATTGCTCTTTACTATATTCTAAAAAATTATATTCCATATATTACACCTCCTAAAAACATAGATGCTAATGAAAAATATATTGTAAGAGAAATTGCATCACATACGGTTGTCAATATTGGTCCACTCATTGATGCAGGATCTTGTTTTATAGTACTAGCTAATAATGGTAAAATTCCACCAATTAAATTAGCGATTGTTATAATTATATAAATAGTAGCAGATATTAAAATTGCAATTGAAAGTGAAATATTTGGCATAAATAATAAAATTCTAAGAATGTTTACAGTAAATAATATTGCACCTAATATCAAAGAATTTAGAAATTCTGTTTTAATTACATACTTAAAATCAGAAATATTTAAATTATCAATAGCAATTCCTCTTACTACCATTGCACTTGATTGACTACCAGCATTTCCAGCAGTATCCATTAACATAGGTATAAAAATTATTAATGACGGAAATTTTAAAGTTAAATCACTGTTTATTGATAAAATATGACCAGAAATTGTAGCTGAAATCATAAGGATTAATAACCATGTAATTCTACTTTTTACCATTTCTAATATTGGCATATTAACATAGGAACCTTCAATAGGAGTGATACCACCCATTTTTTGCAAGTCCTCTGTAACTTCATCTTGAATAATGTCATAAACATCATCAATTGTTATAATTCCAATAAGTCTATGTTGATCATTTACAACTGGTAAAACTAATAAGTCATATTTTGAAAATATTTTAGCTACTTGTTCTTGATCTTCATCACACTCTACAGAAATTACGTCAGTTTCCATTATATCAGAAATCAATGTATTTGAGGAAGCTAATAATATACTCCTCATTGAAACAAATCCTAAAAGTATATGTTGATTGTTGGTTATATAGCAGTAAGAGATAGTTTCGGCAAGTCTTTCTTTATCTTTTATCATTTTTAAAGCTTCGTCAGCTGTGATTTCAGGATCAAGTTCCACATAATCGGTACTCATTACAGAACCAGCACTATTTTCTTTAAAATTTAATATCATATTAATTTCACTTCTTCTTTGATTAGAAGCAGAATTTAAAACTCTTTTAACAATGTTAGCAGGTAATTCTTCTAAAAATTCACTAATATCATCAGTGAACATATAATCAAGCATTACTTTGATTTCATGATCTTGTAATCCGTTTATTACTTGTTGTTTCATATTTTGAGGAAGATAAGCAAAAATCTCTGAAGATTTTTCTTTTTTTATAACTTTGAACATAAATAAAATTTCTTTAATATCAAAATATTGTTCAAAAATATTTGCAAGAGTAACTTCATTTGTATCATAAATAATATCTCTTAAATGAAAAATATTTTTTTCTTCTAAAGAATTTTTTATCTCATTAGCTATCATTTTGCTTTTTTCCAAAGAATTCTCTTTTAAGTTCATATATATCCTCCTTTTTCTATAATATAATTCCCTTATCTTATATTATAACATATTTTATATTTAATAAAATACATTTTTCTTAAAAAACTAAATAAATAACAAAAAAATAAATTAGAAAAAAAGTGTAAAAATTAATAATTAAATGTTGAAAAATTAATATTTTTATGATATAATTCAACATGTATATATTTATGTAAATGATATTTTTTATTTTATGTATACTATTTATAAAAATTTATAAAATCAGGGTTAAAAAATGAGAGTTATATCTGGGAAGAAAAAAGGATTAAAGTTATTATCTCCATTAGATAATAAAGTAAGACCAACTACGGATAAAATTAAAGAGTCTATTTTTAATATATTATTTGATATTGATGATAATTCATTAGTTTTAGATTTATTTTGTGGAAGCGGTGCTATTGGAATTGAGTTTTTAAGCAGAGGAGCTAAAATGGTTTATTTTTGTGACATTTCAGAACAAAGCGTAAATATTACAAAGAAAAATCTTCAGAATTGTGAATTTAATGATAATTATATAATTATTAACAAGGACTTTATTGATTGTTTAAATTATTTTTATAATAATGATTTAAAATTTGACTATATTTTTTTAGACCCTCCATATAAGTTTGAATATATAGAAGAAACATTAAAATTTATTTATAATAAGAATATTTTGAATACTGACGGAATTATAATTATAGAAACGGATAAAGATATTTCTATAGAAAACTTTAGTATTATAAAAGAAAAAAAATACTCTAAAATTAGAGTCTTATTTTTAGAAAGGAAAAGATAATAATGAAGATAGTTTTTCCTGGAAGTTTTGATCCTTTAACGAATGGACATAAAAAAGTTATTTTAAAGGCTTTAAGAATTTTTGAATCCGTTAATATTTTAATTTTAAATAATATAAATAAAAAATCACTTTTTACACTAGAAGAAAGAAAAGATATTATTTCAAATATATTTAGAGATTATAATAACGTTAGTGTTGAATTATATTCAGGATTATTAAGTGAATATATTGAAAATAATGATGTTAATATTATTGTTAGAGGAGTTAGAAATACTTTAGACTTTGAATCTGAAAAGATTAATGCTAAAGTAAATAAAGAACTTTGTGGTGTAGAAACAGTTTTATTCTTTTCTGATAGCTCAGATGAACATATAAGCTCTACAGTAGTTAAAGATATTTATTTTAATGGTGGTAGTATAGCTAGATATGTAGATAAAATTGTTTTAGATATATTAAGTGAAAAATTTAGGAGGAAATAGTTATGGAAATTTTAGAATTAATTGATCGTATTGAAGATTTAGTAGAAGAAAGCTCAAGTTTACCGTTTTCTAAGAAAGTAATGGTAGATTCTGAAGCATTATTTTTCATTTTAAAAGAAATGAGAGAAAGCATTCCTGAAGAAATTAAACAAGCTGAATGGATTCATGAAGAAAAAGATAGAATTTTAAATGACGCAACTAAAGATGCTAATCAAATTATAGAACAAGCAAATAAAGAAGCGTCCCAAATTAAAGCTGATGCTGAAGCAAGATATGAAAAAATGATAAACGAAAATGATGTAGTTGTTGCTGCCGAAAGTAAGGCAAATGAAATATTATTAAAAGCAGAACAAAATGCAAAAACTATTAAAATGCAAACTAATACTTATGTTGATGATGTTTTATCTAAAACTCAAGAAAAATTAAGAGATTTAATTACTGTTTTAGATAATAACAGAAGTGAGTTAAGAAAATAATTGGAGAACAGATGAATAGAGTTACTGAAAATTTAATTTTAGATATTGATGATATTAGAAATCTATTTGGACATCTAGATTCTAATATAGATTTTATTTCTAAAAAATTTGATGTATCAATAAAAAATAATGAAGAAGGTTTATCTATTATTGGAGATGAAAAAATGGTATTGTTATGTAAAAAAACAATCGAATTTCTTCTTAAAGATAATCCTTCTGAAAATTTAGATAGGCAAAAAGTATCTTATATTATAGAAAAAGTAAAATCTGAAAACAAAGAAATATTAAATGATTGGCTAGATTATGTTATATGTTTAAATTCAAAACTTAAACCTATTAAGCCAAAAACATTAGGTCAAAAAAAGTATATTTCAGCAATTGAAGAAAATATAATAACTTTTGGTATAGGACCAGCTGGTACAGGAAAAACTTTTTTGGCTATAGCGATGGCTGCAAAAGCTTTAAAAAATAATTCAGTATCTAAAATTGTTTTAACAAGACCTGCAGTTGAAGCGGGTGAAAATTTAGGTTTTTTACCAGGAGATTTACAAGAAAAAATAGATCCTTATTTAAGACCGCTTTATGATTCATTATATAGCATATTAGGATACGATAATTTCCTTAAGCTAAAAGAAAAAGGTATTATTGAAGTTGCACCTTTGGCCTATATGAGAGGTAGAACTTTAGATGATGCGTTTATAATTCTTGATGAAGCCCAAAATGCTACAAATGAACAAATGAAGATGTTTTTAACAAGAATTGGATTTGAATCTAAAGCAGTAATTACTGGAGATATTACTCAAATTGATTTAGGTAGAAGAAAAAATTCTGGACTTGTTTCAGTAAGTAAAATTTTAAATAATATTAAAGGGATTAATTTTAATTATTTTGATAGTTCAGATGTTGTAAGACACAGTATTGTCATGAAAATAATAGAAGCATATACTAGATATGAAGATAATATAGTGGAGAAAAAATAATGAATGTTTTATTTGATGATAGGCAAGATTATTTTATAATATCTGATATTCTTAAAAAAAAAATAATAGAATGTATAGAAACAGCATTAAAAGTTGAGAATAAATATAGGAATAATATTGAAGTTTCAGTTTCTTTTGTAACAAGTGAAGAAATCAAACATATAAACTCAGAATTTAGAGGTATAGATAAAGAGACAGATGTTTTATCATTTCCAATGGATTTTGAATTTTATGAAGAAAATATGCCGTATATGTTAGGTGATATTATAATTTCTACAGAAAGATCAATTGAACAAGCAAAAGATTTTAGACACAGTATCGATAGAGAAATTTTATATTTAGTTTGTCATTCGGTGTTTCATTTGTTAGGATATGATCATATTGATGAATCAGATAAAATGATTATGAGAAATAAGGAAAAAGAAACTATGAAAATTATGGGAATTTTTAAAAATGAAAAAGAATTCTAATTTTATACAGAGCTTAATTTGTGCATTTAAAGGAATAATACATGTTATTAATGCAGAGAGAAATTTTAGAGTTCATATTTTTTTTTCTGTGCTAGCTATAACATTATCTTTAATTCTTAAAATATCTTTTCTTGAATTATCTATAATATTTATTATGATAGCTATTGTTTTAGTACTTGAAATTATTAATACTATCACTGAAAATATTATGGATTTTTTATGTAAAGATTATAATTTGAATGTAAAAATAATAAAAGATATGGCAGCAGGAGCAGTTTTAGTATCAGCTTTTATTGCAATAATTGTTGGGCTATTAATTTTTATTCCTAAAATAATAGTTTTTATTGGTGATTAAATGAATTTAAATGTTTATAAAGATTTGATAGATTGTGCTTTAAATAGTCAAAATAAAGCATATACTCCATACTCACAATTTAAAGTTGGAGCTGCAGTACTTACAGAATCTGGAAAGATTTATGGTGGTTGTAATATAGAGAATGCTTCATATACTCCAACAGTGTGTGCGGAAAGAGTGGCTATATTTAAAGCTATTTTTGATGGAGAAATGAAAATCAAAAAAATTGCAGTTGTTGGAAAGAAAAATTCTTTTACATATCCTTGCGGAGTTTGTAGACAAGTTATTAGAGAATTTTGTACAGAAGACTGTGAAATTATAATAGTAAAAAGTGAAAATGAATATAAGATAATTAATTTTTTAGATTTATTACCTTATAGTTTTGGACCAGAGGATTTATAGTATGAATAATTTAAAATCAGGATTTGTTAGTATTGTTGGGAGATCTAATGTTGGAAAATCAACGTTATTGAATAGAATTATTGGAGAAAAAATTTCCATAATATCTAACAAACCTCAAACAACAAGATTTAATTTAAAGTTAATATACAATTCACTTGATTCTCAAATAATATTTGTTGATACTCCAGGTGTACAAAATCCTAAAAATAAATTAGGAGAATTTATGCTCAAAGAGTCAAAAAATTCTTTAAAAGATGTCGATTTAATTTTGTATATGGTTGATAGTAATCTAGAAATTGGTGAACTAGATAATAAAATAATTGATATTCTTGAAAAAATCAATCTTCCAAAAATTTGTGTAATAAATAAAATTGATACTTTAAATTCTGAAGATTTATCTAAAATTATATTAAAATATGAAGATATAAACTTATTTGACAAAATTATACCAATATCTGCATCAGAAGGAACTAATGTATATAATCTAATTGATAGTATAAAATCATTTTTACCATTTGGGCCAAGATATTATTCTGATGATATGATTACAGATTTAACAGAAAGAGATATAGTTGCAGAAATAATAAGAGAAAAAACACTTAATCTATTAAGAGACGAAATTCCTCATGGTATCAATATTTTAATTGAAAAATTTTCTTTAAGAAAATATAAACCAATAATTGACATTGATGCAGTAATTTGTGTTGAAAAAAAATCTCATAAGGGAATGGTTATTGGTAAAAACGGAAGTATGATTTTAAAAATAGGAAAATTTGCAAGATTAGATATAGAAAAATTTTTAGACTCAAAAGTAAATTTGAAATTATTTGTTAAAATAGATGATGATTGGAGAAGTAAATCATTTAAGGTGAAAGAATTTGGATATTTCAGAAAATAATATTTATAATAGTGTAAATGGATTTGTTATTTCGGAAAATACATATATAAATAAAGGAAAAATTTATAAAGTTTATACAGATGAATTTGGATTTATATCTATTTTCACTAAAAATACAGAGATGTTTTTATCTTTGTACTCTAACTATAATTTTAAACTAATGTATAAAAATGAATTTTTTTATTGTAACGAATATGAATTAATAGATTTTTATAAATTTAAATCTAAAGAACAGATACTTTTTTTAAATATAATTTCTGAAATTATTTTAAAAACTAATGTTCAAGAGTTAAAGAATATAGAAGTATATAACTTAATCGATGAGATATTACAGACAAAAGATTTAGATTATAATATGTTATTAACTTATTTTATTTTAAAATATTTACTTTATAATGGATACCATATAATATTTGAAAACAATAAATACTTAGATTATTATAATTTTGATATTTCTGAGTTACTAATAAATTCAAATTTAAAAATGCATACAAAATATAATTATCTTCTTAATAATTTTGAATATGACTATATTTATTTGCTTTATCATTTAGACAGTACTAGAAACATTGAAACTATAGACTTTAAAGTAAATAAGGAAAGAATTCTTGGACTTTTAGTAAATGCATTATGTCTTAATTTTAATGTATATAGATTGAATAGTTATAATTTAAGGTGATATGATGTCTTATATAAAAAAAGAAAAAATCGAAGAAATTAAAGAAAAAGCAGATATTGTTTCTGTAGTTAGTGATTATTTATCTATAAAAAAGAGTGGAAGATATTACACGGGAAATTGTCCTTTTCATAATGAAAAAACACCTTCTTTTTTTATTTATCCCGAAACTAATAGTTTTCATTGTTTTGGTTGTGGAAAGCACGGTGATAGCATATCTTTTGTAATGGAAATTGATTCAATGGACTATGTTAGTACAATAAAAAAATTAGCAGATAAATTTGGTATTCAAATCGAATATGATAGTTCAAATAATTTTTCTGAAAATAAAAATTATGAAGATTATTATAAAATAAATGAATTTGCTGCTAGATTTTATTATAAAAATATGATGGAAAATTCTACACCTAAACAGTATTTACTTAATAGAGGTATAAATCAGAAATCAATTAACTTATTTTTTATTGGCTATGCTGATGATAATTGGAAATCATTATATAACGATTTAAAATTAAAAAACTTAAATATAGATATTGCTGAAGAATTAGGTCTTATTATTAAAACAAAAAATGGAGATTATATTGATAGATTTAGAAATAGAATAATATTTCCTATTTTAAATGTGAAAAAAAAGATAATAGGATTTGGTGGAAGAACAATTGTTAATGATAACGCTAAATACTTAAATTCTCCTGAAAGTATTATATTTAAAAAAGGAGAAAATATTTATGGACTTGACAAAATAATAGAAAATAATATTAGAGATAAAGTTCTAATTGTAGAGGGCTATATGGATGTTATTTCATTATATCAAAGAGGTATAACAAATGCTGTTGCTGGTTTAGGAACTGCTTTTACAGAGACTCAATCTAAATTAATTAAAAGGTACTTCAGAAATAATATATATTTGTGTTACGATGGGGATAATGCTGGTATAAGTGCTGCTAATAAGACTAACCAGATATTTAATGAAATATCTATTAAACCAAATATTATTCTTCTTCCAGATAAACTAGATCCTGATGATTATATTAAAAAATTTGGCATAAGTGAATTTAATAAGTTGATTGACAATCCATATGATATTAATGGATTTAATTATGAAATTTTGAAAAAAAACAAAAAAAATTCGAATTCTATAACTGAAAATTCGATTTTTTATGAGAATATTTTATTGTTTTTATCAAAAATTGATACTAATATACTAAGAGATTTATATATCAATAAGATATCTAATGAGTTTGGGTTAGATAAAGAATCATTGAAGGAAGACTACAAGAATTTTTATCAAAAAGATAGCGAAAGAATTCAAAATACTGAAATATCCGATGAAAGAGATAAAGTAGGAAGTTTATTATTAAATTCTGACAAAAAAGTATTAATAATGGGTATTATATTACTAATGAGATGTGAAAGTAAAGTATTAAAAATTAGTTATAAACTTGAACAGTTAATAAAAGGTACAAGTTTATATAATGTTTTTTGCTATGTTAAAAATAATGCAGAGAATAATACGATAACTGTTCCATCTAAATTAATTGATAAATTTTCAAATAGTGGTGAAGATTTAAAAATTGTGGAATATATTGTAAAATGTTATGATGAAAAAGTTGAACTATCAATTTTAGATTATATCAAATTATTAGATATTACAGTTTTAAATTTTGAAATTAGAAAAACAACTAAAAACATAGAAACATTAAGAAATATGGATAGAAATAATGAAGATGTAATTTCTAATCTAAATTTTAATGTTAAAAAGTTGATGGAGTTAAATAAAAAACTTAAAAATATTGAGAAAGGGGTTCATCATGAGTAATAAATTAAATGATATTGAATATGATGAAGTAAAAATTTTAATAATTGAGGAGCTAACAAAGTATGCTAATGAACATAACGGATTTGTTAACAATAAGTACCTTGAATCTTTAGATTTGTTTAATTTTATTGATATTGATGATATAGAAGAAATAAAAACTAAATTAGCTGAAAATCAAGTTGAATTTATTGATGAAAGCGAAAATTTAGAAGATATTGAGATTAGTGATGATTTAATCGACTTAGATGATGAAAAAGACGACGTTGAAGATGAAGAAATAAAATTGGAAGATTTTTCAGATTTAAAAGGTTTTAACATTGATGACCCAGTAAAAATGTACTTAAAAGAAATTGGAAAAATCCCATTACTTAGTGCAGATGAAGAGAGAATATTGGCTGAAAATATGGAAGCTGGAGATATAGAGGCTAAAAAGAAATTGGCTGAAACCAATCTAAGACTTGTAGTTAGTATTGCAAAAAGATACGTTGGTAGGGGAATGCAATTTTTAGATTTAATACAAGAAGGAAATATGGGTTTAATGAAAGCCGTTGAAAAGTTTGATTTTAGAAGGGGATTCAAATTCAGTACTTACGCAACTTGGTGGATTAGGCAAGCAATAACTAGATCAATAGCAGACCAAGCAAGAACTATAAGAATACCAGTTCATATGGTTGAAACTATAAATAAACTAGTAAGAATTGAAAGACAATTAGTTCAAGAGCTTGGTAGAGAACCTACAAATGAAGAAATATCAGAGCATATGGGCATTGAAGTTGATAAAGTTAATGAAATTAGAAAAATTGCGCAAGAACCTGTAAGTTTGGAAACTCCAATTGGAGAAGAGGATGATAGTCATTTAGGAGATTTTATTGAAGATGAAACAGCTATTGCTCCTGATGAAGCAGCTAATTTTTCAATGCTAAAAGAACAGTTAAATCAAGTTTTAAGTACTCTGTCAGATAGAGAAAAAAAAGTTTTAGAACTAAGATTTGGTTTAAATGATGGTACTCCAAGAACATTGGAAGAAGTTGGAAAAGAATTTGAAGTTACAAGAGAAAGAATAAGACAGATAGAAGCAAAAGCTCTTAGAAAGCTAAAACATCCTAGTAGAAGCCAAAAACTAAAAGATTTCTTGGAATAAAATTATGAGTAGTTTAAGGTTAAAAATAATTTGTGATTTAGTTGATTATAATTCAATTGTTGCTGATATAGGAACAGATCATGGTATAATTCCAATTGAATTATCAAAAAAATCTATTTCAAAAAAAATAATTGCTACTGATATAAGTAAGAATTCTTTAGAAAAGTTAGAACAAAAACTTTTGTACAATAATAATATTACAAATATTGATACTAGAGTATCTGATGGATTAGATTGTTTAGAAGAATTTGAAGTTGACACTATAATAATATCTGGAATGGGTGGTATACTCATAAAAGAAATACTAGAAAAAAATCTTCATATAGCAAAGACTGCAAATTATTTAATTCTATCACCAAATAATTCGCTAGATATTTTAAGGAAATTTTTATTTGAAAATAATTTTGTTATTGATAAGGAATCTGATGCTATTGAAAATAAAAAATACTATCAAATTATAAAAGTTAAAAGAGGAAAAGACTTTTATAAGAGTGACCTTGAATTTTTATATGGTAAAGAACTTATAAAAAACAAATCTGAAAATTTAAAAAATTATTTAGAGAGTGAATTAAAAAAATATAGTATTATCATTGAAAAAATAAAAACTGAGAGTACTACTAATAGTAGAATTATTGAAATAAATAAATTAGTTGAAAGTATAAGAGGAATCTTGAATGGTTTTTAAAGTTGGAGATCTTTTAAGAATATTGGATAAAGAGTATTCATTTTTTTTACAAGAAGATTGGGATAATACTGGATTTCAATTTGGTAATTATGATGACCCTGTAAAAGGAATTTTATTATCACTTGATATTACTATCGACGCAATTAAATTTGCTATAGAAAATAAATTAAATTGTATTATAACTCATCATCCTTTATTCTTTGAAAAGATTAAATTTTTAGACTCAAAATCAGATAGTTATAGAAAAATTGAATTGTTAATAAAAAATAAAATTAATGTAATTTCTATTCATACACCACTAGATTTACATTCAAATGGTGTTAATAAAGTATTAGCTGATAAATGTTTTTTACAAAATGAAAGACAAGTTTTTGTTGAATATAAAAATGGACTAGGCTATGGAATTTTTGCTAATATTGATTTAATAAGTTGTAAAGATTATATAGAAAAAATAAAAGAAAATTTTATACAACCTATAGTGTTTTATGGAGACATCGAAAAGAATATTTATAAGATTGCAGTACTTGGAGGTTCTGGAGCATTTTCTATAAATCATGCAATAAGTAAAAATGTAGATATACTAATTAGTTCTGATTTTAAGTACCATGATGTTCAATACGCATTAGAAAATAATATTAATATAATTGACTTAGGTCATTATGAATCAGAAGTCATTGTATTAGAATCTTTACTAGAATTTCTAAAAAGTAAAAATATTAATTTAAAGATTTCAATTTACAATAATAACATTTTTAAAAGAAATATATTTTAAAAATATTAAGTAAGACAGACAATCGCGTGATTATTCACGAGGAAAGTCCGTGCACCATAGAGCAGAATGCTGGATAACGTCCAGTGGGGGCGACCCTAAGGCTAGTGCAACAGAGATATACCGCCATTTATGGTAAGGGTGGAAAGGTGAGGTAAGAGCTTACCAGCATATAGGAGACTATATGGCTATGTAAACCCCATTCGGTGCAAGATCAAGATTGAACTTTTGTAGTTGCTCGCTACGTTCATAGGTAGATTGCTTGAACAAATTGGTAACAATTTGTCTAGATAGATGATTGTCAAATACAGAACACGGCTTATAGTTTTGCTTAATATACATAATTTAATATAAGGTATTACCTTATATTTTTTTACTTTTATAAAAGGAGAGTTTAATGGATTTAGAAAAACAAATATTAAATTTTATGAAAAAAAAGAATTATTTTCCGCTAACTAAGGAAGAACTTGCAGTTGCATTAGATATCAATTTTGCTAATTTAAAACATTTTTTTAATATATTAGATTCTCTAATTAAGAGTAAAAAAATATCATGTAATGATTATAAATATAGTATTTATGAAAAAAAGAAATTATTAAAAGGTAAAATTATTTTTACACCAAAAGGAAATGCTTTTTTTGTATCTGATGATGAAATTGATGATATTTTTATTCCCAAAAATGAGCTAAATAACGCAAATCATTGTGATGATGTAGAGATAGAAATAACAAAGGATAAAGAAATAAATAGAAAAGCAGAAGGCAGGGTAGTAAAAGTTCTAAATAGGAATAATAATATAATTATAGGAACTTTCACTGAAAACAAAAATTTTGGATTTGTAGTTCCAGATGACCTTAAATATAACTATGATATTTTTATCAAAAAAGGTGATAAAAATGGCGCTAAAACAGATGACAAAGTAATATGTAAAATTACTGAGTATCCTGACAAAAAGAAAAATCCAGAAGGTGTAATAATTGAAGTTTTAGGAAATAAAAATAATAAAAATGTTCAGATACTTTCTATTTTAGAAGAAATGGGAATTCCATATAAGTTTCCTAATAAATTATATAAAGAATTAGAAGAATTAGAAGTTTTTGATATAAAAAAAGAAATAAAAAATAGAGTAGATTTTAGAAAGTTATTTACTGTTACAATTGACGGTAAAGACTCGAAAGATTTTGATGATGCAATTTCAATTGAAAAAAAAGATAATAATTATATACTTTATGTTCATATTGCAGATGTATCTCATTTTGTAAAAAAAGATAGCAAATTAGATAGAGAAGCCTACAAAAGAGGTAATAGTGTATATTTATTTGATTATGTTGTACCTATGTTACCTGAACTATTATCTAATCAGCTTTGTTCTTTAAATCCAAATACTGATAAACTGGCTATTACTGTTAAAATGACAATAAGTAATTCTGGAATTGTAAAAGATTATAAATTCTACGAGTCAGTTATAAATAGTGATTATAGATTAGTATATGATGATGTATCAATGTTTTTAGATACTAATGCTAATAATAGTAATATTTATAAAGATGATGTTTTAAAAGAAAAACTGCATTTAATGAAAGAATTAGATGAAATACTTACTATTAAAAGAAAAAATAGAGGTACAATAGACTTTGAATTACCAGAGATTGATATATCGTTTAATAAATATGGTGAAGTTGAAAATATATCTAAAAAAACAAATGGTGTAGCTAATAGAATAATAGAATCTTTTATGGTTTGTGCAAATGAAGTTGTTGGCAAACATTTTGGAAATGAAGATATTCCAATAATATATAGACTTCATCCAAAACCAACTGAAGAAAAGCTAGAAATTTTAAAAAATTATTTAAGACATTTAAATATAAATATCCAATCTATTGATCAAATTACACCAAAATTTTTAAGTAATATAATTGAAAAGTTTAAGGACTCTAATAAATCAAGTTTTGTAAACTATACTATCTTACGATCAATGTCAAAAGCACAATATTCTTCAAATATTGATATTCATTTTGGGTTAGCAACTTTTTTATATTGTCATTTTACTTCTCCTATTAGAAGATATGCCGACTTAACTGTTCATAGAACATTAAAAAATTATTTACATGCTAATAATGAGACAACTAAAAATTATTTAGATTATTTAGATATAACTTCTAATCATATCAATGATACAGAGATAATTGCTATAGATGCTGAAAGGAAATTAGAGGATATCAAAAAAGTTGAATTTATGAAAAATAAGATTGGACAAGTTTTTAATGGAATTATTGTTTCGGTAACATCATTTGGAATTTTTGTACAATTAGATAATACAGTTGAAGGTCTTGTTAAATATGAAGATATTGCAGATGATTATTATGAATTTAATGAACAAACTTTGACTGCTGTTGGAAAGAGAAGTAGAAATGTATTTGATATTGGTATGGAAATTGAAATAATTGTAGCGAAAGTTAATGAAATTAGCAATGAAATATATTTTTATTTAAATAGGTGATAAAATGAGAGATAGAACTACTATAAAGACAATTGCTAACAATAAAAAAGCAAGACATGATTACTTTATAGAAAATATTATAGAAGCAGGAATTTCTTTAGCCGGTACAGAGGTTAAAAGTATTAGACAAGGAAAAGTTTCTATTAAGGAAAGTTACTGTTTAATAAAAAAAGCAGAAGTATATATTTATGGAATGAATATAACACCTTATGACCATGGTAATATTTTTAATTTAGAACCTACTAGAGAAAGAAAATTACTATTAAATAAACGAGAAATAAATAAACTTATTGGTCAAACTAAGGAAAAAGGATATTCATTAATACCATTAAATGTTCATATTAAAAATGGTTGGATAAAACTAGATATTGCACTTGCTCGTGGTAAGAAAAATTATGATAAGAGAGATAGTATGCTTGAAAAAGAACACGAAAGAAATATTCAATATGCGTTAAAAAACAAATATAAATAGAGGTGAATTTTTTGAATAAAAAATATACAATTATAACTTATGGATGTCAAATGAATCATCATGATTCAGAAAAAATATCTTACTTACTTGAGAATTTAGGTTATGAAAAAGAAAATGATATAGAAAAATCTGATTTTATTATTTATAATACATGTTTAGTAAGGGAAAATGCAGAATTAAAAGTTTATGGACAATTAGGTGCACTAAAAAATTTAAAAAGAAAAAAGCCTGAGATGATAATTGCTGTTTGTGGTTGTATGATGCAAACGGGAGATGCTAGAGCAACAATAATTTCTAAATATAAACATGTTGATATAATTTTTGGAACAAAAAATATTTCAAGATTGCCTTCTCTAATATCTAGACATAGAAGTACGGGAGAGGTAATTGTAGATATTGAAGAAGAAGATATATTGGATGATGATACTCCAATAAATAGAGAACACCCATTTATTGCATATGTTAATATAATGACAGGATGTAATAATTATTGTACTTTTTGTATAGTTCCATATGCAAGAGGAAAAGAAATTAGTAGAACCCCTGAAAGTATTATTACTGAAATAAAAGAATTAGCTAATAAAGGATATAAAGAAATAACATTATTAGGACAAAATGTTAATTCATATGGAAAAACATTAAGACCAAAAGTTTCATTTCCTGAATTGTTAAAAATGGTAAATGAAGTTGAAGGTATTGAAAGAATAAGATTTTTAACAAGTCATCCAAAAGATTGTTCAGATGAGTTAATAGAAGCAATTGCTAATCTAGATAAAGTTTGTGAAAATATACACTTACCTTTTCAATCAGGAAGTAATAGAATATTAAAAGATATGCATAGAGTTTATACTAGAGAACATTATTTAGATTTAATTAGAAAATTAAAGAAAAAGGTACCTAATATTACACTTTCAACAGATATAATAGTAGGTTTTCCTGGTGAAACTGAAGAAGACTTTAATGATACTTTAAGTTTAGTTGAAAATGTTGAATATGACCAAGGGTTTACCTTTTTATATTCTATAAGAAAAGGTACAAAAGCTGCTGAAATGAATGAACAAATACCTCATGATATTAAGCAAGAAAGATTTCAACGACTTATTGATACCATGTACGATATATTTTACAAAAAAAATAAAGAGTGTGTTGGTAAAACATATGAAGTGTTAGTTGAAGGTATAAGTAAGAATAATTCAGAAATTCTTACTGGAAGAACAAGAGGATATAAATTAGTACATTTTAAAGGTGGAAAGAGAAATATTGGACAGTTAGTCAATGTAAAAATAACTGGACATAATTCATTTGCACTTGAAGGAGAATTAGTTTAGAAGGAGTAATTATGAGTGATTTTACACCAATGATGAAACAATATCTAGAAGTTAAGTCTAATTATAATGATTGTATTATTTTTTATAGGCTTGGTGACTTTTATGAAATGTTTTTTGAAGATGCAAAAGTAGTTTCAAAAATATTAGATTTAGCTTTAACAAAAAGAGATTGCGGCGGCGGAAAAACTGCGCCAATGTGTGGAATTCCTCATCATGTTGTTAAACCTTACTTATATAAGTTAGTATCTGAAGGATTTAAGGTAGCTATATGCGAACAAGTTCAAGATCCAAAAATTGCAAAAGGTATTGTTAAGAGAGAAGTTATTAAACTTGTTACACCAGGTACAATTGATGAATTTGATGAAATATCTGGTAATAAGAATAACTATATAATGAGTATTTATATGGATTCAACTAATTTAAGTATTACTTATTCTGACATTTCTACTAGTGAAATATTTTGTACAAGTATATTTGAAATGAATAGAGATAATTTAATAACAGTTCTTGAAGAAGAAGTAATTCGAATAAACCCATCGGAAGTTATTATTAACTCAAATATATTAAAATCTCTTGAAAAGAGTATAAATAAATTATTTAAAAATCTCAGAATTATGAATACTAAAGTTGATATTGATTTAAATTTTAAATCTTTAATTGATAATAATAAGGAATTTTATAAAGATAATCTTAATAATAAAATTTTACTTTTCTCAGTGGATAATTTTTATAGTTATGTATGTAGATTTAATGTTAAATTAAATGACTTTAAGAATATTAATATATATAAATTAACAGACTATCTTAGAATTGATGCAAATTCAAGAATTAATTTAGAACTTAAAAAAAATAATTTTAGTAACGATATTAATGGATCATTACTATCAGTAATAAATTTTACTAAAACTCCAATGGGATTTAGATTACTAAGTAAATGGTTAGATCAACCACTTGTTGAAATTGAAAAGATAAAAATTAGGCAAGATTTAGTTGAGACTTTAATTTTTAATCCACAATTAAGAAATGATTTAGAAGAAGAATTAAGCAATATTTCTGATATCGAAAGAATAAATTCTAAAATATCTTTTGGAAATTGTAATGCTAGGGATTTAATTCATTTAAAAAATTCTTTATCTGCAGCTCCAAAGATTAAAACTCTATTTTTAAATGGTAACTCTTTATTTTCAAGTTTAGCTTTAAAAATACCTGACACTACTTATATATATAATTTAATTGATTCATCAATACAAGAAGATGTTGGTATACTACTAAAAGAAGGTAATCTAATAAAAATAGGATACGATGAAGAATTAGATAAAATTAGAAATAGTAAAATACAAGGAAAAGAAAAATTAATTAAATATGAGGTTGAACAAAAAATAAATACTGGAATAAAAAATTTAAGATTAATATATAATAAAAAAACAGGCTATTTTTTTGAAGTAACAAAGTCATATCAAAGCTTAGTTCCTGAGTATTTTGAATTAAAGCAAACTCTTACAAATGCAAATAGATACAAAACAGATGAGTTAACTAATATTGAAAATATGATTTTTGGGTCTGAGAGTGTTATTATTGAAAAAGAATATGAAATATTTATATCAATAAGAAATACAATAAAGATGAATATAAAAATATTACAAGAATTATCAGATATTATTTCTTTTATTGATTCAATATTTTCACTTTCAGTTGTTGCATTTAAGTATAATTACTGTAAACCAAATATTAATAAAGATGGAATAATTGAGATAACAAATGGTAGACATCCAGTTATTGAAAATTTTTTAAATTCATCAAACGAATTTATTCCAAATGATTTAATTATAGGACAAAAAAATAATTTAGTACAAATTATTACTGGACCAAATATGAGTGGTAAGTCAACTTATATTAGGCAATTAGCCTTAATTATTATTTTAGCTCAAATTGGTTCATTTGTTCCAGCAGAAAGTGCCAATATTTCTATTGTTGATAAAATCTTTACACGAATAGGAGCTTCTGATAATCTATATAAAGGTGAAAGTACATTTATGGTTGAGATGAAAGAGGTTAATAATATATTAAGACATGCAACAAAAGACAGTTTGATAATATTAGATGAAGTAGGTAGAGGAACTTCAACATTTGATGGGCTTAGTCT
This sequence comes from Parvimonas micra, assembly GCF_021300775.1. Classification (GTDB taxonomy): domain Bacteria; phylum Bacillota; class Clostridia; order Tissierellales; family Peptoniphilaceae; genus Parvimonas. Next base: position 458,012 of record NZ_JAJTJP010000001.1, on the reverse strand, counting down.
TGCATGGGCAATTTTAGAATATATTATAAATAAAATTCATTCAAAAACATTATTTGCTACTCATTATCATGAACTCATAGATTTAGAGCATGTGTTTAATTGTGTAAAAAACAAACACATCCAAGTTATAGAGGATAATGAAAATGATGAAATTGTATTTCTGAGAAAAATAATGGATGGTGGTGCGAATAAAAGTTATGGAATTGCTGTTGCAAAATTAGCAGGTATTCCAATTGAAGTAATTAACCGATCAAAAATTATCTTAGATAGTATTGAAAGAAAAGAGATAGAGATTGAAAAAGATATTTCCAAAAATACAAATATAGATAATTCAATAAATAGTAATAAAATAATAACTAATTTAAATAATATTAATATAGAAAAAATTAGTCCGATGGAAGCTTTTGCAATATTAAATGATTTAATAAATATTTCAAAAAATGAAAATAATTAATTAGGAGAAATTTATGTCTATTAAACTACTATCAGAGGATACAATTCAAAAAATTGCTGCTGGAGAGGTTATAGAAAATCCATACTCTGTAATAAAAGAACTAGTTGAAAATTCAATTGATTCAGGAGCGACTACAATTAAAGTTGAAATTAAAAATGCTGGAAAAAAAGAAATAATGATTTCAGATAATGGTTGCGGAATTGAAGAAAATGAAATTGAACTAGCTTTTACAAAACATGCAACATCAAAATTAAATAATTTTGAAGATATTTATTCAATTCTATCTTTTGGTTTTAGAGGAGAGGCATTAGCTAGTATTTCATCAATCTCAAAGGTAGACATAAATACTAGAACAAAAAATAGTGAGTTTGGTATTCATTGTTTTATAGAAAATACTAAAATTAAAAGAAAAAATAAGATAGGTATGAATTTTGGAACAACTATATATATAAGAGATTTATTTTATAATGTACCTATTAGAAAAAAATTTTTAAAATCAGATGCTTATGAAAGTTCAATTATTACTACTTTAATGAATTCGTTTGCTCTATCGAATCCTAATATATCTTTTAAATATATTAAAGATTCTAAAGTAGTATTTGAAACTACAGGAAAAAATCAACTTAAAGATAATATAAAATATATATTTAAAGATGATTTTTATAAAAATTTAATGGCAGTTGATATAAACGATTCTGACTATAAAATATATGGTTACATTTCAAATAATCATTTTTATAAAGGGAGTAGGAATTGTCAGTATTTATTTGTTAATGGAAGATATATTTTTGATGAAAAGATTCGAAATATAATTGAAAAATCAATATCTACTTTAATACCAAAAGGAAAATTTCCTTCTTTTGTAATATTTATTGAAGTAAATCCGAGTTTAATAGATATTAATGTACACCCTAATAAAAGAAAAATTAAATTTATTTTTGAAGATAAATTATTAAATCTTTTGAATAACAATATTACTGATATTGTATTAAAAAATACAACTAGTGATTTTATATCATTAAAAACGGAACAAAATGATAAAATTTTATATATCAATGATAATATCAAAAAACAACCTGAAGAAAATGATATAGTTGAAACTATTGTTTATGATGAAGACTATAATGATCAAAACATAATAAATAAATTTTCTTATGAAGATTTATTCAAAGTGCAAAATGATGATATAAAAATAATAAATGAACAAGATGATACAGAGAGTTACATCATTGATAATAATACAATTGAACAAACTCCTATTAAAGAACAAATAAAATTAACAAATAATAATGAAAATGATATTAAGAATATAATAGATTATAAAATATTGGGAAAAATATTTGAAAAATATATATTGTTATCAGATTATGATGAATTTATAATTATAGACATTTTAAATGCAAAATATAGATTGTTATATGAAAATTTATTAAATAATTATTATAAGAAAACTATAACTAAACAACTTCTTTTATTTCCAATTATTTTAGAATTAAATGAGTATAAAATGACTATATTTGAAAATATTAAAGATAAACTAGATAATTTAGGTATCGAAGCTGATATGTTTGATGAATATTCAATAGCTATAAGAACAATGCCAACGGAATTAAATGATAATATAGATAAAGAAGATATAAGAGCTATGTTTGATGAATTATTATTGAAAGATAATAGAGTGTTTGATGAGTCATTATATAAAATTGTTTGTAAGAAAAAAATTAATACTAATCTAACAGATTTTGAAGTTAAAGAATTATTGATGAATTTATCTAAAATAAACATAGATATAAATTTTTATGATAAAAAAATCTTAAGAAAAGTTTCTAAGTTAGACTTTGAAAAAATATTTTTTAAGGATTAAATATGAAGAAAAAAATAATTTTTATTGTTGGACCGACATCAGTTGGTAAAACAAAATTAGGTATAGATATTTCGAAAGAATTTTCTGGAGAAATTATTTCATGTGATTCTATGCAGATTTACAAAGAATTTAATATAGGTACAGCTAAGGTTACTTCTGAAGAATCCTGTGGAATTAATCATTATATGATTGATATTCTAGATGGTGATGAAACTTTTAATGTATCAGATTATAAAAATATGGCAGAAAAATACATAGATTATATTTCTAGTAATAATAAAATACCTATTTTTGTTGGAGGGACAGGACTCTATGTAAATTCATTAGTTTATGATTTTAAATTTACAGAAGCAACACAATCAGAAGATTTAAGGAATAAAATAATAAAATTTTACGAAGAAAATGGTTTAGACATACTTTATGATTTGTTATTGTACTTAGATTACTCAAGTAAAGAAAAAATTCATAAAAATAATGTAAAAAGAGTAATTAGAGCAATCGAAGTATGCTTAAGTACAAAAAAAGAATTTTCTAAACAATGTAATGACTATTTTAATAATGCAAAGTATGATTATTTAATAGTAGGATTAACTTTAGATAGAAAAAAATTGTATGATAGAATTAATACTAGAGTTGATATGATGATAAATAATGGATTAGTTGAAGAAGTAACTAGATTATATTATAAATATGGTGAATTTTCGCAACCATTTACTGCTATAGGATATAAAGAATTTATTCCATATTTTTACAACGAAATAACTATTGAAGAGTGTATTAAAAATATAAAACAAAATTCAAGAAAATATGCTAAAAGACAATTTACATGGTTCAATAAAAATAAGAATATTGAATGGATTGATGTAGAAATTGGATATGATAATGTTTTAATTAAATCAATACAATTAATAAAAGAGTTTTTAAATAAAGGAGATATATAAATTGGATAATTACTTGGATACTGATTTTAGATTTGAATCTAAAATAATAGAATTTGTAAATAAATGCAGTGAAGAAATAGAAAAAGATTTTGAAAACTTAAAAATAGTTGAAGAATATAATCAATTAAAAGTTTTAAATGCATTTAAAAAACAAAAATTATCAGCAACAGATTTTTCGTGGACTACAGGATATGGGTATGGAGATTTTGGAAGAGAAAAATTAGAAAGAATATACTGTGATATTTTTAAAGCTAATGATGCAATTGTCAGACAAGAAATAACTTGTGGGACTCATGCAATTTCATTAGCTTTACAAGGAACACTATATCCTGGAGATGAATTTATATATATAACAGGAACACCATATGATACTCTTTTAAAAGTTATAGGTCTAAGTGGCAATGAAAAAGGAACTTTATCTGACTACGGAATAAAGTATGGTAAAGTTGATTTAATAAATAATAAAATAAATATTGAAAAAGTGTTAGAAAAAATAAATTCAAAAACTAAACTTTTAGCAATTCAGAGATCTCCTGGGTATAGTAGTAGACAATGTCTTTCCACATCTGAATTAGAAACAGCTATTAAACGAATTAAAGAAAAGTATCCAAATTTAATTATTATGGTTGATAATTGTTACTGCGAGTTCGTAGAAACTAAGGAACCAATAGAAGTTGGTGCTGATATTGTAGTAGGATCACTGTTAAAAAATTTAGGTGCAGGTATAACTTTAAATGGGGGATACATAGTTTCTAAATCTACAAAATTAATTGAGTCAATATCGAATAGGTTAACTTCTCCTGGTCTTGGTAAACATGTAGGAGTTAGTTTTGGCACAACGAGAGCTATTGTTCAAGGTTTATATTTTGCACCACATGTTGTAAATGAAGCGATTAAAAGTGCAAAACTATTTTCTTATGCATTTGAAAAATTAGGATATGAAACAATTCCTAAATATAACGATAATAGAAGTGATATTATACAAGTAATAACTTTAAAAGATGAAAATAAAGTTATAGATTTTTGCAGATCAATCCAAGAATATTGTTGTGTAGATAGCCATGTAACGCCATATCCGTGGGATATGCCGGGATATTCAGATAAAATAATAATGGCATCTGGTAGTTTTATAGATGGGTCAAGTATTGAACTAAGTGCTGATGGTCCTTTAAGAGAACCATTTAATGTATACTATCAAGGTGGACTTAATTATTATCAGGCAAAAATTGCATTAATTAATGTTTTAAATACTTTTAATAGAAAAAAATATATATCTATTTAATATATAAATAATTAGATATATTTAGTTATATTATTAAAAAATGTGGTATAATATTTATAGTTTTATGCTTTACGGAATAAGAAATAAATTTAGTATTATATAGTATTTTACTTAATTTATAATTTTTAACTAAATAAACAGTCTTGTAATTGATTGGAGTGAAGAATTTGAAATGTTTATCCAAAGAAAAAATAAACATTGTAATGGAAAAATTAGAAAATTTATATCCTGATGCAAAACCAGAGTTAAATTTTTCTAATAGTTTTGAACTATTAATAGCGACTATTTTGTCTGCACAATGCACGGATGTTAGAGTTAATAAAGTTACTAAAGAGTTATTTAAAGATTTTAAAACTCCTGAGGACTTTTTGAGTCTAACAATTGATGATTTATCTAAATATATACATAGTTGTGGTTTTTATAACTCAAAAAGTAAGAATATATTAGAAACATGTAAAATTTTAGTTGATAAATATGAGTCTAAAGTTCCATATGATATGGATTCTTTAACAAAATTACCAGGAGTTGGAAGAAAAACTGCAAATGTTGTGAGGTCTTGTGCTTTTAATATTCCATCTTTAGCTGTAGATACTCATGTATTTAGAGTTACTAATAGAATTGGAATAATTCAAGAGGATAATGTGTTAGACTCAGAATTTTCATTAATGAAAAAGTTAAAAAAAAGTTCGTGGAATAAAGCGCATCATTTATTTATTTTTCATGGTAGAAGATTATGTAAATCAAGAAAACCATGTTGTGAAAAGTGTATTATTAACACTGAATGTTTATATTATAAAAATTTATAGGAGGATTAATGAGAAAATATCTAAAAGTATCTGGTATTGTTACAGCAGTACTAGCAGTAGTAATTATTTGTTGTATTAGTGGTTATTTTCTATTTTTCAGAAAACCATTAAGTAGTGCATCTGGTGAGACTAAAAATTTGAATAAAGAAGAACTTTTGGCATATGATAAATTTTTTGAAGGAATATATATTAATGGAATTGACTTAAAAGATTTAACAAAAGAAGAAGCTATAAAAAAAGTAAAGGATAGTATAAATATAGGTGACGATATTATACTAAGCTTTAATGATTATACAAAAAAAATAGCACTTAAAGATATAAATTTTTCATATAATTATGAAGATGTCATTAATGAAGCATTTAATATTGGAAGACAAGGGACAGATGATGAAAGGATAAATACATTAAAAGAATTATTGAAAAATCCTAGAAAATTTGAACTCAAAACTACTTTTGATGCTACTAAATTAAATGAAATAATAAAAGAAATCTCAGAAAAATTAAACTCCGATCCTGTAGACGAGAAATTTGGCTTTGCATCAGAAAAAATATCTGTTATTGATGGAAAAACTGGAATTAAGGTTGATGAAGATAAAATACTAGATATTTTTAAAAATGTACCATCAAGTTCTAACATTGAAATTCCAATAATTTCATCAGATTATAAAAGAATAGATAAAAATTTGTTATCATCAATAAAAGGAGTTATAGGAGAGTCAACTACTAAATTCGATAATCAGCCTAATAGAAATACAAATATAAAAATTTCTGCTGATAAAGTAAATGAATATGTTGTAAATCCTGGTGAAACTTTTTCTTTTTCAAAAGTTATTGGAGAAGTAACTAAAAGTGCAGGTTACAAACCAGCTGGAACATTTCTTAATAATAAAATTGTTGATTCAATTGGTGGTGGAATTTGTCAAGTTACATCTACATTATATCAAGCTTTAGTAAAAGCGGATTTGAAAATTGTTGAAAGAAATCAACATTCTATGAGAGTTCCATACTGTACTATAGGATTAGACGCTATGTTTTATGAAGGTCAAAGTGATTTAAAATTTCAAAATACTTTTGATTTTCCTGTAGTTATAACAAGTTATGTATCAAATGGGGAATTAACTTTTAAAATTTTAGGAGATACAGATAAGAAAAATTATAACATTAAATTATTTACAACTGACGTTTCTACAATTAGAATGCCAGTAGAAGAAATACCAGATCCAACTTTACCTGAAGGGAAAAAAGTTGTAGTTGAAAAAGGATTCCCAGGATATAGAGGTTCCTCATACAAGCAAAAAGATGGTGAAAGTCCTGTCTTATTAAATAGTGACTATTATCAGCCAAAAAAACAAATAGTAAAAGTTGGTACAAAAAAGGCAACTACTGAAGAACCAGCAAAAAATGAAAAAGATAAGGATAAGGAAAAAGATAAAGATAAAGGTAATAAAAATGATTAATATATAGATATTTTTAATATAATATGTTATAATATCTTTTGAATTATTTATAAATTTAGGAGGAAAATTAATGATATCAGCTGGAGATTTTAGAAAAGGCACAACATTTGAAATGGATGGAGATGTTTACCAAATTATAGATTTTCAACATGTAAAACCTGGAAAAGGTGCTGCGTTTGTTAGGACAAAAATTAAGTCAGTAAAAAATGGCGGTTCAAGAGAAATGACTTTTAATCCAAATGATAAATATGAAATTGCTAAGATTGAAACTAAAGAAATGCAATATTTATATTCTGATGGTGAACTATATTACTTTATGGATACAGAAACTTATGAACAGTTACCATTAAATTTTGATGTTGTTGAAGACGCGCTTTTATATTTAAGAGAGAATGATAATGCGACTATAAGATTTCATGATGGAAAGGCATTTCAAGTTAATGCTCCAAACTTCGTAGAATTAGAAGTTGTTGAAACTGAACCTGGTGTTAAAGGTGATTCAGCAACTGGAGCTAACAAACCGGCTAAGGTAGAAACTGGTGCTGTTGTTACTGTTCCGTTATTCATTAATAATGGAGATAAAATTAAAATTGATACTAGAACTAATGAATATTTATCAAGAGTTTAATAGAAAAAAGACAAGTTATAAAACTTGTCTTTTTTTATTAAAATTTATATTTTTAGTTTTGAAATAGGATTTTTAGAAATTCCTTTCTTAATGTCATCATCATCTAAATGAGTGTATATTTGCGTGGTAGCAACACTTGTATGACCTAAAATACTTTGAATTGTTCTTATATCTACGTCTCCGTATTTATACATTAAGGTAGCAGCAGTATGCCTAAGTTTGTGCGGTGTATAGATGTTAGGATCTAACCCTGCTAATTGTATATATTTTTTTAACCTTATTTGAATTGATCTATTTGAAATTCTTTTCTTATGTGAACTAATAAATAGTGCAGTTGTATCTGGAGTTATAGGTCTTAATTTTAAATAGCATTTAATAGCATAAAGACAGTTTTCGTTTAAAAAAACAGTACGTTCTTTATTTCCTTTTCCTATAACATTTAATTTATCATCTTTAATAGACTCAATATTAATACCTGTTAGTTCAGATATTCTTAAACCACATGTTAAAAAAATTAATATAATACATAAATCTCTAGCTCTATTAAATTCGTTTTCTTCTAACTTTATTGCATTTATTACTTTTTCTGATTCTGATAAGGTTAAATAAACAGGATTTCTTTTTTGTAATTTAGGTAATTCTAACTTTTCGGAAGGGTTTTTATCAATTAATTCAACAGTATTATGAAGATATTTAAACCAAGACTTAATTGCAGAAATTTTTCTTGCTTTTGTTTTTGTCGAATCGTTATAATAAGAATCACAATAGGATATGTATGCGTGTAAATCTGTAATATCTATATCTAAAATATCTCGTTTATTAATTGATAATATTGAAACTTCATTTATATCAGAATTTAAATTATAACCAAATAATTTTTTTCGCATAATTATGAATTTTAAAAACCTTTTTAAGTCATAATAATATTCTTTAACAGTTAAATTAGAACGACCTTTAATTGTTAGTAAATAATTTAAATAATCATCTAAAATTACTGGGCAATCATCAAAATGAATCATTAAATCCTCCTAAATATTTTTACAATATTTTTTTCGCAAAACTATAATTTTGCGAAAATAAAAAAAGCTAAAATAAAGAAGAGATTGTTATTTAACCTCTACTCTATTTATATATAGATTATATTATATTTTTAATTATTAGTCAAGATTTTTTAACTAAAAATCTAACTCTTCCTTATACAGTTCTTTCAAATAAAATACATCATTCATTATAGAGTTATCTATATCTTCATACAACAGTAACTTATCTATGTCATCCTTTGCATTTTTAAATTTTTTTAATTTTAACTCTATTACTATCTTATTAAAGAGCAATTTTTCATCATCAATATATACAGATAGTCCTTTTTCGAAAATTTTAAGCGATTTTTCAATTTTATTCGACTTGTAATATAATAACCCTAATTCTAAAAAAATATTTAAAAAATCGGCATTTAAATCCAATGCTTTTTCATAATAGTAAATAGATTTATCAATTTCATTTAATTTATTATAAATATATCCAATCCAATAGAGATCTTCCTTATCAAGATTTAATTTATCTATGGAATCTAAAATTTTATAACAATCATTATACTTAAATCTATCAACTAGTTGTAATAATTCTTCAATTTTGATTTTATTACTAATTTCTTCAATTTTGTTATTGATAATATTATCAATTTTGAAATTAGTGTTAGTAATAGATTTCTTATAATATAAACTTGCTTTTATATAAAATTTTTCCTTAACGTATAAATCACCATATAACATATTAATTAATGAATCATTTTCAATATTTCTACTTAAATCTGATAATAATATTTTTATTTCGTTTAAAAACATATTTTGATAAGTATTATCATAATCTATTATTGATAATAAGAATCTAACATAAATTTTTCTTATAAAATCATCATATATCTCTAAATTTAGCAGTCCTCTTATAATTAATAAGTTGTATATAATACTATCCAAATTATTGCTATTAAATCCAATTTTAGATTTAACAAATTCTAATAAGTTAATGTTTTTTGATTTGATAAAATTATTAAGTACTGTTATATTACTAAATTTAGAATCAATACCATTTAATAATAAAATCCCTTCAAAAAAATATTCTAAATTAATATTTTCATTAAAATTATTATTCTTAATATTGTCTATTAAAACATTAGAGTTAATTGGAATATCAATATTTTCATATATTTTACCGTTAATATCTATTTTTTTTACTGTTAGAAAATATATTCTCTCAGAAAATTTAATAAAATAATTGTATAAATTATCCATAGTCACCTACATTTTTTTGGGTGTATCCATACCTAGAAGACCTAAACCTATTTCTATTAATATCCTTGAACAATAAGTAAGTACTAAACGAAACTCTTTAATATTCTCTTCTTGATTATTTATAGGACAAGAATTATAAAACTTATTAAACAACTTTGCTACTTCAGTTATATACCTAGCAAGTATAGAAGGCTCATATTTTTTTGCAGAATCTAATAATATATCTTCAAATTTATATATAGACTTTACCAAAGCTAATTCATCCACATTCATTTCGTAATTAGAAAATTTCGAAATATCAATATTATTAATTTTTGAGTAAAAATCATTTTTTTCTAAAATACTATAGGCTCTTGCAGCTGAATATTGAACATACGGGCCAGTTTCTCCTTCAAAATTAAGAACATTATTCCAGTCAAAAGAATAATCTTTAATTCTTGTATTAAATAATTCTTGGAATATTACAGCTCCAATACCAACTTCTTTAGCAACAATTTCTTTATTTTCTAATGTATTATTTCTTTCGTTTATAATTTCTAATGTTTTTTCTACACTCTTTTCTAGTACGTCATTTAAGAATATTACATTACCTTCCCTTGTACTAAGTTTTGCAGAAGTTCCTAAAAAATCATCTTTTACACTTACCATTCCAAAGGATACATGTATACAATCATTAGCCCATTCATATCCCATTTCTTTAAGAACAGCGATTAATTGTTCAAAATGTAATTTTTGTTGAGTTGCAACAACATAAATATTTTTACTAAAATTATAATCTTTTTTTCTTGTTAAAGCGGTTGCTATATCTCTTGTGATATATGTACTTGAAGAATTACTCTTTAAAATTAAAGCTGGTGGTAGGTTATATTTATCTAGATTTACTATTTTACATCCATCACTTTCAGTTAATAAGTTTTTCTCTTCAAGTTCTTTAACAACATCATTAATAAATTGAGAGTGATATGCCTCACCTCTATAGGAATCAAATTCAACTTTTAATTTATCATATACTTTTTGAAATTCCAATAAACTTATATCTTTAAACCAATTCCAAAGCTTGACAGATTCTTCATCACCATTTTCTAGTCTATTAAAATAATTTCTAGCAGTTTCTAACATATTTTCATCTGTCTTGCATAGATTATTGAAGTCAACGTATAATTTTAGTAATTGATTAATAGGATCTGCATTAATTTGATCATCATTTCCCCATAACTTATATGCTGCAATTATTTTACCAAATTGAGTTCCATAATCTCCAAGATGGTTTACTCCAATTGTATTATAGCCTAAAAATTTATAAATATTCTTTATAACATTTCCTATTAGGGTACTTCTAATATGACCAATATGAAATGGCTTAGCTATATTAGTTGATGAATAGTCAATGACAATAGTTTTGTCTAAATTATTTTTTGAAGAACCATAATCATATTTCCTTAAAATCATTTCAGAAATAACGTTACTAAAGTATTCTGTTGGTTTTATAAAAAAATTAATATATGGTCCAACATTGCTTATTTTAAAGAAAACACTATCTTCAATATTGATTCTATTAACTAATTCTTGTGCTATAATATTTGGTGCCTTTCTTAGCTCTTTTGATAATTTAAAACAAGGAAAAGAATAGTCTCCCATTTCTGGATTTGGGGGAGTTTCTATTAATTCTTTAATTTCATCTTTACTTAAATTTATATCTAAGTTAAAAATAGTATCTACTACTATATCTTTAAATTTTATCATAATTTACTCCTATTTTAATTTTACAACTGTAGCACCATCGCCACCTTCATTTAACTTTCCAAAGCTAAATGATTTAACTAATTTATGTTTTTTTAAGAAATCTGTTATGTTATTTCTTAAAATACCAGTTCCTTTTCCATGAACTATTGTTACCTCATTTAAATTTGCAATGAAAGAATCATCTAAAAATTTATCAATTTCATAGATTGCATCTTCTGTATTATAACCTCTAACATCAATCTTGTTACTATACAATTTATCACTTTTTATAAATGTAGATTTTGAATAAGAAGTTTTCTCTTTAGATTTATCAATAATATTTTCTATTCTTATAATATCATTTATACTAGCGTTTACTTTTAAAATTCCTATTTTAACCTGAACATTTCCGTTTTTATCAGGTAAAGTTTGAATAAAACCATTTTCATTTAAACTTAGAACTTTAACTTCTTCTCCTAACATTAAAGGTTCATTAGATATATTAGAATTAATATCATTTTTAATAGATTTATTATGATTTATTTTTTCAATTTTCTCCAATATTTCTTCTGAAATTTTCTTTAATTTGTGAGATTGTTCTTTTGATCTAGCTTTATTTATATGATTAATAGTTTCTCTACAGAATTTATCAGTTTCATTAATAGAATTTTCAATATATTCTTCTAATTTTTTTATTCTTTTTTCTTTTTGACTATTAAATTTTTCAAGTTTGTTTTCGTATTCTTGCTTAATTTTTTTATTAAAATTTAATAATTCTCTTTGTTCTATAATAAGCTCTTCATATTCTTTACGTCTATTATCAACATTACTAACTAATTTATCAAAAGATAAATCATTATTAGAAATAAATTTTTTTGCATTAATTATAAAGCTATCATCAAGCCCTAATTTTTTTGAAATTTCAAATGCATTTGATTTTCCAGAAATTCCAATTATTAATTTATAAGTAGGCTCTAATTTTTCTACATTAAATTCCATTGCTCCATTTTGAACATTTTCAGTTGACATAGCATACATTTTTAATTGACTATAATGTGTTGTTGCTATTGTCCTGATATTTTTTTCTAAGAAATAATTTAATATAGAAATAGATAGACCTGATCCTTCCTCTGGATCTGTTCCTGATCCTAGTTCATCAAAAAGAATTAGAGAATTAGTCTTAGCGTTATTTATTATATCTATTATATTTTTCATATGGGAAGAGAAAGTACTTAAAGATTGTTCAATACTTTGTTCATCTCCTATATCTGCAAATATCTCATCAAAAATAGCTACTTCAGAATTATCAAAACAAGGAATCATTAAGCCAAATTGTGTCATTAATGTTAAAATACCAACAGTTTTTAAAGTAACAGTTTTTCCACCGGTATTAGGTCCAGTAATTACTAAAGTGTTGAAACTATTTCCAAGAGATATATCAATAGGAACAACCTTATCTTTATCGATAAGAGGATGTTTTGCTGACTTTAAAGAAATAATACCATTATCATTAATAATCGGCTTTATAGCTTCCATATCATATGCTAATTTACCTCTAGCAAAAATAAAATCAATGCTTGAAATAATTGATAAATTAGTAATTAATTGTGGTAGAATTTCATAAATTCTCTTTGAAAATTCTCTTAAAATTCTTTCGATTTCTTTTTCTTCTTCTATTTCTAATTTTTTTAAATCATTATTTAAGTCAATTACAAACATTGGTTCTATGAAGACTGTTTGACCTGATGAAGATTGATCATGAACAATACCTTTAAAAGAATTTTTAAATTCACTTCTAACTGGTACTACATATCTACCATCTCTTAATGTATATATATTATCCATTAATTTATCTGATGTTGAAATTAGTTGATTTAATCTATCTCTAATTAAGTCATTTTTGGACTTAATCATCCTTCTAATTCTTTTTAATTCATGACTTGCTTCATCTGAAATTTCTTCAGCTGAAATTATAGAAACTTCTAAATCTCTTTCTAATTGAGCATAAATATTTAATGAATTTAACAAGGAATAAATATTATTATACTCTATTGATTCTTCTTCTGTAATTATATTCTTTAAAGACTTTGATGTATTAAGAAGTTTCCAAACTTCTAGAAGTTTTTTTGGTAATAAAAAGTGACCTAGCTCAATAAGTTTAAAGTCTTCATCTAAGTTATCTATATTAGAAATACCTGGTAACCTATGTTTTATAATAAATCTATAAGCTTCATCAGTTTCATCTAATAATTTTTGAACTTCTGATAATTCTTTAGAAATATGCGAATTTTTTATAACATTTTTTCCTATTATACTTTGAGAACGATCTAATAACATATTTATAATTTTATAAAATTCTAAAGTTTTAAGTACTTTATTATTCATTATTATTCATTATCTCCATTTTTTTTATTTTGTTAATATATTCATTCTTTAATTTTAGAATTTCATTTTGTAATTCTATTATTATTTCATTTTTTTGTTTTAATTGATAAAAATGTTCGTAAGATAATTTTTCTAAATTTTCATATCTTTTTTCAACGGAACTTATTGTTTTCGTTAATATATTATTTTTATCATTTAATTCATTAATTGTTTCTTTTAATTCTTCATTTTCTTTTTCTATTTTTTGATTATTCTTTAAGAATTCTTCTTGTTTTTTTATAGGAAATTCACTATCTTCACTTAATAAGTTAATCTCTTTCTTTAAATCAAAATAATCACTTGAGATGTTTAAAGCAACTAAAGTAGCAGCCATAGTAGAATTTAATAAGTAGTTGTGAGATGTAATTTTTTTTATTTCCTCATCAACAAAATTTGCAATCTCTTCTACTTCAGCTCTAGTTTTTTCACCAATAATTGTATAAACAGTCCCCGCGATATTAACTTTAATCTTGTTAGTATCCATAATATTCTCCTAATTAAAATCTTAAATAAGCACCTAATTTGTCTTTTAAATCTTTAAGTATACAGTCAATTATACTATTTATATCTTCATCAACTAAAGTTTTATCCTTAGATTGGAAAGTTAATTTATATGCCATTGATTTTTTTCCTTCATCAATTTGATTTCCAGTATAGATATCAAATAGTTCAACATTTTTTAATAAATCATTTGAATTATTTCTTATTATTTTCTCAACAGTACCACTATCAGTTGTTTTATCAACTATTATAGCCAAATCTCTTTTAACTGCAGGATATTTGATTAAAGGTTCATAAATTTTTATTAAACTTGATTTTTCTCTTAGCTTTTCTATATCAATTTCGCAAGCAAAAATATTTTTTTTAATTGAAAAATTTTTACAAACTTCATATGATACTTGACCTATTTCTCCAAGTTTTTCACCATCTACTAATATATCTGCACAAACTCCAGGGTGAAAATATTCTATTGCACTATTCTTTACAAATTCAAAGTTTTTTATATTTAAACTATTGAATAAATTAAATATAATATCTTTAATATAGTAAAAATCATATTTTCCGTAAGAACCTATAACAATTTTTTTCATTTCTAATGGAACTTTTTCACCGTTAATAGCGTGGAAAGTATTACCTAATTCATAAATTAGCAAATCTTCATTTTTATAATTTAAATTTTTTGATAAAACGTCAAAAATATTTGGTAGTAAAGACTTTCTCATTATGCTAAATTCTTCACCTAATGGGTTTAAAATTTTAACTGTATTATTAGTATCCATTTTTGACTTAGAAATTATATTTCCACCAATAAATGAATAAGTAGTAATTTCATATAATCCTAAATTTAATAAAATACTTTTTACTTTATCTTCAAAAACTCTCTTCTTGCTTTTTCTACCTATTGTATTTGGCCCTAAAATAGGCGTAGGATTAAGATTAGAATAGCCATATAGTCTACCTATTTCTTCAACAATATCTTCTTTAATTGACAAATCTATTCTAAAATAAGGTATATAACAAATAATGATATTATTCTTTTCTTCAGTTTTAATTTCTAATAAATTTAAGTAATTAATAATCTCTGAATTATCTATTTCGACTCCTAATAATCTCTTTACTAAAATCGGATCAAATTCAATAATTGTTTCATTGTTTAATCCGTTTTTTACATCAGATACAGATTGAATTTCGCATTTAACATATTTTTCAAGTAAATATAAAAATCTAGATAGTACATTCAAAGTATGTTCAGATGTTAAACCTTTTTCATATCTAATTGAAGCTTCAGATTTTAAACCTAATTTTTTTGAAGTAGATTTGATTGATTTTTTTGTAAAATAAGCAGACTCAATTAGTATGTTTTTTGTATTAGAATCTATTTCAGAATTTTTTAGCCCCATTACACCAGCTATTGCAATAGGTTTAACATCATCACAAATGAGCATATCATCACAGGATAGTACTCTTTCAACGTCATCTAAAGTAACAACTTTTTCTCCTTCAAAAGCATTTCTTATTGTAATATTTCCTTCTAATTTATCTAAATCAAATGCATGAAGCGGTTGACCTAATTCAAGCATTACAAAATTTGTTAAATCTACTATATTATTAATTGGTCTAATACCTGAGTTTAATAAATAATTTTGAATCTTTCTATTTGATTCTTCAATTATTACATTTCTTATTATACTAGCTGAATATCTTTGACAATTTTCGCTATTTATATTAATACTAAGTTTATTATTAATAAGATCTGTTAAATTTTTAAAGTTGATTTTATTTAATTTCTTATTAAAACTAGCAGCTATTTCTCTTGCCATACCAACAATAGATAAGCAATCGGGTCTATTAGGCGTAATTTCAAATTCAACAACAGTATCATTTAAGTCTAAAACTTCTCTAATATCAGAGCCTAAAATTAAATTATCATCAAAAATTCTTAATACTCCATCTTTATATTCTTTAGGGATTACTGAGTCAGGATAACCTAATTCTTTATAGCTACAGAACATTCCTTGAGAAAGTTCTCCTACTAATTTTGCTTCTTTAATTTTTGTATTATCTGCTAGTGTTGAGTTTACCTTTGCAACAGGAACATAATCAAATTGTTTTAAATTTTGAGCAGCAGTTACAATTTGTACAATTTCATCTCCAATATCAACTTTCGTAATCCATAGTTTATTAGAGTTTTCATGTCTATAAATATCTATAATTCTACCTACAACAATATTACTTATATTTGTACCTAGTTTTGCAATAGATTCAACATGAGATCCTGTTAAAGTAACTTTATCACATATATCCATAATATCATTATCTATATCAATATATTCTTTTGCCCAGTTAATTGGTAATAACATATAAGCCCCCTTAAAATTGTTCTAAAAATCTTTTATCATTATCATATAAAAGTCTAATATTATTAATTTTATGTTTAACCATTGTAATTCTATCAATTCCCATGCCAAAAGCAAATCCAGAATATTTTTTAGAATCAATTCCACATGCTTCTAATACATTAGGGTGAACCATTCCACATCCTAGTAATTCCATACTCCAACCAGTTCCATTACATACTTTACATCCTTTACCTTTACAATTAAAGCATGATACATCTACTTCTGCGCTAGGTTCAGTAAATGGAAAATAATGCGGTCTATATCTAGTTTGCATATCTTCCCCAAAAAATTCTTTAATAAAAGTATTAAGTGTTTCAATTAAATTACTCATATTTATATTTTCATCTACTACAAGTCCTTCAATTTGATGAAACATCGGAGAATGAGTATCATCTACCTCATCAAATCTAAATGTTCTTCCGGCAGAAACCATTTTAATAGGTGGTTTTGTTGATAACATAGTTCTAATTTGAACAGGGGAAGTGTGAGTTCTTAATAATAAATCTTTATCAATATAAAATGTATCTGACATCTCTCTTGAAGGATGATCCATTGGAGAGTTTAATTTGTCAAAATTATTTTCTACCGTTTCGATTTCTGGTCCATCAATAATAGAAAAACCCATAGAAATAAAAAAGTTTTCAAGCTCTTCCATTGTTTGGTTAAGAGGATGTCTATGACCCATATCTATAAATTTTTTGTTGATTGTCACATCTATAGTTTCTTGTTTAATTCTTTTTTCAAGTTCTTTTTTATTGAAAAATTCTATTTTATCATTAATCTTATTTTCAATTTCTGTTTTAGTTTGATTAATAAGTTCCCCAATTTTTGGTCTTTCTTCTTTTGAAACATTTGCCATATTTCTTAAAATACTTGTAAATTCACCTTTTTTACCCAAATATTTTATTCTAATTTCTTCTAATGTATTTTTATCAGAATCTTTTATTTCACTTAAAATTTTTTCTTTTAAATTACTAATTAATTCTCTCATGTCTTTCTCCTATTTAAGATTATATTTTTTTATAATAGTAGCCTTCTCCCCACTTAGTTTGAATATATGTTACATCACCTTTATTAATTTTTTCACGTAATCTTCGGATATGTACATCTATTTTTCTATAGTCGCTAACATGTTCTTCTTTCCATACTATTTTTGCTATATCTTCTCTACTAAATATTTTTTCTGGGTTAATAGCCATTATATACAAAATATCGAACTCTTTTCCAGTTAAATCTACTTCTTCACCTTTTAGCTTTACTGTCCTTCCAACAATATTAAACTCTAAATCATCAGCAAATATTAAATTATCTATATCTGTTCTCCTTTGACCAAATCTTCTCATTATTGCACGAATCCTTGCTTTTAATTCAAGAATATTAAATGGATAAATTAAGTAATCATCAGCACCATACTCAAAAATTAAAATTTTTTGCATATCATCTTTTAATGTTGTTGTTATGATTGTTGGTACATCACAAAATTCATTTAATTTTCTTTTCAAATCTAACCCAGTACCATCTTTAAAATTCATATCCATGATTATAATGTCAAAATTTTTCTGATCAGCCAAAATTATAGTATCTTCAATATTATTGGCTGTTGTAATTTCATAATTTTCATCTTCTAACATTGAGTACATCAAGTCATTAATTTGTGAATCAATAGGTAAAGCCATTAATATTTTTAATTTCATAAAACAACTCCTATTTTACTAATATTCTCTCGTTATCTTTTCTTAAAGTTATTTTTTCTTTATCTAAGAATTCAAGTAATTCCATTGTTGATTTTCTGTTTGAATTAAGTAAATCTCTAGCATCTGAAACGGAAATCGATCCATTATTTACAATAAATTCTTTTATCTTATTTACAGCTAAATCATAGTTTGTTTTTAGCATATAACCAGAGTCTAATTTTATTACCTCTTTATTACTTATTAAATATAAAATTAGTTCTTTAAAGTGTTCTATAGATATATCAATTTTAAAATCTTCAAAATTGATTATAGAAAACTTATCAGAATTGAATGTATTCTTTATAGATTCAATTCTTTTATAATCTAAGTCATCAAGTGAAATTTTAAAATCTAATAAAGAAACATATTCATCGGATACATTAAATTTATCAGATATTAAATAGTTTATAAATTCATTTTTTATTTTACCATTTAGTGTATCAAAAAACTTAGATTTCAAAGTTTCTTTAGATACACCTATTCTCTTTGGAAATTTCTTGTGAAATTCTCCAATAAATAAAGTAATTTTATTAATTAAATTATTCATAAAATTTTTAGAAATAATTAATCTATCCGGACCATTTCCAAAAGAAATAATTTCTTTTTCTGAAATTAAATCATTAATAAGATTTGTGATATTTTCAGAAGAATCAGAAAATAAACTATAATAATTTTTTTCGGAGTAAAAATTATTACTAAATCTATCTATATAATTATAAATATACTCCTTAAAGGTACAATTATCAAGTTGTTTAATTTTATCAATATCATTAGAATTATATCTTTTTTTCTTAGTAGCGTTAGAGTCAATAATATACCCTCCACCTATAGTATATAGAGGAGAAAAAAGTCTAAGGATGAACTTATCATTTCTTTTACTGATTATTGGCTCTTCTAATCTTAATTGAATTATATATTCTTTATTAGATTCTAATTCCTCGTCTTCTAATAAAATTGCTCTACATAAAACCTCATTTGATCCTATATATAGATGAAATCTAGTTCTATTAGTTATTGCAAAAGGCAAATTTACAGTTTTCAATTTAATATCTATAATACTACTTTCAGTAAAAGTATTATTTGGAACCAATACAGAGCCTTTTGGGACGTCTTCTTTTTTTACATTTGCTAAATTTATAGCAACACGTTGTCCTGCAAAAGCTGCATTAACATTACTATCATGAACTTGTAAATTTCTAACTTTTGTTAATTTGTTTTCAGGATAAATTAAAAGTTCATCATCTATTTTTAAAGTTCCTGAAATTAAGGTTCCTGTAACTACAGTACCAAATCCAGTAATTGAAAAAGATCTATCTACATATAGTCTTGGATTTGAATTTAAATCTTTTTCGGGTAAAGTATCAACAATTCTAATTATTTCGTTTTTTAAAATATCAATACCTGTTTTTTCAATTGAGGATATTTCAATTATTCTTGCATCTTCTAAGAAAGTTCCTTTAACTTCGTCAGAAATATCCAATTTAACAAGTTCAATCCAATCTTTATCTACTAAATCACACTTTGTTAACGCGATTATACCATTTTTTATTCCGATTAAATTTAAAATATCTAAATGTTCTTTTGTTTGTGCCATGATTCCTTCATCAGCAGCTACTACTAATATGATAATATCCATACCACAAACACCAGAAAGCATATTTTTTATAAATTTTTCATGTCCAGGAACATCAATAATACCAACCCTCAAATCATCATTTAAGTCAAAATGAGTAAAACCTAGCTCGATTGATATTCCCCTACTTTGTTCTTCTTTTAGTCTATCAGTATTTCTGCCAGTTATTGCTTTAATTAATGTTGTTTTTCCATGATCAATATGACCGGCAGTTCCAACGATAATATTTTTTTTATTATCCATACTATTCTCCTATTAAAGATTCAATTGCTTCTTTAATTATATAAAATTCATTCTCAAAAATTGTTCTAACATCTAAAATTAAGTTACCTTTATAAATTCTAGCAATAATTGGAATTCTATAACCTCTTAGTTTTTGTTCCAATTCATTTTCTGTATAAGATTTAGATATTATTTTTATTGCTTTTGAAGGTAATTTTTGAGTTGGTAGTGAACCTGCACCAACTTCTGAATTAATATTAATAATTTCAAATTCAAATTCTGAACTTTTACTAATATATTCAATTAGTTTTTCTGCTTTTTCATTAAGTTTTTCTATACTTATAGTTAGCATATTTAAAGTGGGTATCTTTGATACCGCAACTTCTTCATCAATATAGTAAGAAAACACAGATTCTAGTGCAGAAAGAGTAAATTTATCTACTCTTAATGCTCTTGTTAACTGGTTCTTTTTCATTTTTTGAATATATTCTTTTTTTCCAACAATAATACCAGCCTGTACTCCACCTAGAAGTTTATCACCACTAAAACTTACAATATCTACCCCATTTTTGATGCATTCTTGAACTGTAGGTTCATGACATAACCCATATTTAGATAAATCTATTAAAACTCCTGAACCTAAATCTTCTATTATTGGAATATTATATTTTTCTTTCAATTCATTTAACTCAAAAGAAGATACCGATTCAGTAAAGCCTAAGATTTTAAAATTGCTTTGATGAACTTTAAAGAATGCTGATGTATTTTCATCTATTGCATTTTCATAATCACTAAGATGTGTTTTATTTGTAGTTCCAATCTCTTTAAGTTCAGCTCCACTTTCTCTACATACATCAGGTATTCTAAATGATCCACCTATTTCAACTAATTCACTTCTACTAGTAATTACATTCTTTCCTTTTGCCATTGTAGATAAAATTAACATTACAGCCGCAGCATTATTATTTACAACAATGCAGTCTTCTGCTCCAGTAATTTTCTTAATAATATTTGTTAAATGAGAATATCTAGAGCCTCTTTCACCTTTTTCTAAATCATATTCAAGATTGGAGTATCCGATTGATACATTCTTAATATTTTCGAATATTTCCTCATTTAATACAGATCTTCCTAGATTCGTATGAATAACTACACCAGAAGCATTAATTACTTTTCTTAAATTTAATATATTTTTATTATATACATTTTTCTCAATACTACTTACTAAATTTTTAATATAATTAGTTATTGAATTTTCGTCATAACCACTTGAAATTTTATTTCTAATATTATCTAGCTCTTCATGGATCGACTCCATAACTAAATTTTTAGAATTACTTTTTAATAGTTTATTAATTACATCATTTTCTAAAAGTTGATCAACTTTAGGTATCATTTTGTACAAATTCATAAATATCTCCATTATTTAATAGTCAAATATTTTTCAGATTTTTCTACTACTCTTCCTATTACAGCAAATCTAGTAGGTATTTCCTTCAATTTTTCTAATATATCTTCTACTTCATTTTCAGGAACAGTTATAAGTAATCCACCTGAAGTTTCTGGATTAAACATTACATTTAGTAAAGATTCATCGATTTCATTTTCTAAAATATAGTTATTTCCAACAAATTTTTTATTATCATAGCATCCTTTAGGAATTAATCCCATATTTGCATAATCTAAGGCGCCATTTAAAATAGGCATATTAGAACTATCTAGTTCAAATGTAGTATTTGATCCCTTTGCCATTTCGTAACAGTGTCCCATTAAACCAAATCCTGTTATATCTGTACATGAATTTATTGTATTATTTTCTACTGCTCTTTTTGCATATTTATTTAGTGTTTCCATTGTATGAGTTGCATCTGCTATTTCTTCGCTTGTTGCTATTCCACCCTTTATAGCTGTATTTATAACACCAAGTCCAATAGGTTTAGTTATAATTAGAACATCACCTACTCTAGCAGATGAATTTTTCCAAACCTTTTTAGGATGAACAAAACCGGAAACACTTAATCCATATTTTGGTTCATCATCTTGCACAGTATGTCCACCTATAAGTAAACATTCTGCTTCTTTCATTTTTTCTAGTCCACCTCTAAGTATTTCAGTTAATACTTTTGGCGGTAAACAATTTGGAAAACATACTATATTCATAGCCATAGTTGGTTCTCCTCCCATAGCATAAACATCTGATAGAGAATTAGTAGCAGCTATTTTTCCAAAGGTAAAAGGATCATCTACTATTGGAGTAAAAAAGTCTAACGTTTCAATTAAAGCTAGTTCATCATTGATTCTATATACTGCAGCATCATCAGAAGTTTCAATTCCAACTAGTAAATCTTCACTTCTAGAAGTTCTATTATCTAAACCAGATAAAACCTCGTCCAGAATATCTGGACCTACTTTAGCAGCTCATCCAGACGTTTTTGCATATGATGTTAATTTTATATCTTTTAAATCAATATTTTTCATATAATCTCCTATTCTACTGTAATGTCATTTTTTATTTTTTCAAAAGTTTTTTTTCCTATTCCAGAAACTTTTGTAATATCTTCAATTTTTGTAAATTTATGTTTTTCCCTATATTCAATTATAAGTTTTGCCTTATTTTCGCCTATTCCTGGTAATTTGCAAAGTTCTTCTTTACTTGCTGTATTAATATTTACTAACTTATTATTAGAATTAGAATTATTTAAACTATTAATAGATTCAGAATGTGATTCACCTTTTTTATAGATATGTATTTTCATTTCATCTGTTAATTTAATAGCTAAATTAATTTTTGATTTATCTGCATCGACAGTTAATCCACCAGCTGCACGAATTGCATCATCAATTCTATCCCCGTTAAACATTTTATATAATCCTGGATTATTCACTTCTCCATCAATATGTATAAAAATTTCTGAACTCGTATTACTTTTATCACTAGGCTCATCATCATTTTTAGTTTTATTCTCAAATTTAGTTGATTGTATATCTTCTTTATTATAATTTTTTGAAGCAAAAAATTTATAACCAAATCCAAGTACTGATAATCCCAAAAACAAACTAACAATCAAAATTATGTCTTTTTTATTCTTCATAATAATACACCTCAATTATTGCATTTACGAAATAAAGATACAGTTTAATTATATCATATTATTACAAAAAAATCTAATATTATAGGAATAAACTAAATATATTAAAATAATTTAATATATAAAAAATGAGATGTAAAATACATCTCATTAAATAATTTGGTAATTTAAAACTCACATAACCCAACAGTTCTTGGGAAAGGTAATACATCTCTAATATTTTGCATTCCTGTTAAATACATAAGCATTCTTTCAAATCCTAATCCATAACCACCATGCTTAGTACCGCCGAATCTTCTTAAATCTAAATACCAAGAATAATCTTCAATACTCATATTTGAATCTATCATTTTTTGTTCTAATACTTCCAATCTTTCTTCTCTTTGGCTTCCACCAATTAGTTCGCCTATACCTGGAACTAACATGTCTGTTGCTGCAACAGTCTTATTATCATCATTAAGTCTCATATAAAAAGCTTTAATTTCTTTAGGATAATCAGTTAAAAAAACAGGCCCTTTTACAACTTTTTCACAAATATATCTTTCATGTTCTGTTTTCAAATCTACTCCCCATTCAACAGGATATTTGAAATTTTCTTTTGAAGATTGTAATATGTTAATCGCTTCAGTATAAGTCATAACTTTAAATTTTGAGTTTACGACTGAATTTAATCTTTCAATCAATTCATTATCTATAAAATCATTAAAGAATTTCATTTCATCAGCAGCATTTTCTAAAACAAATTTTATTATATATTTTACCATTTCTTCCGATAAATTAATTACATCTGTTAAATCTGCAAATGCTATTTCTGGTTCAATCATCCAAAACTCGGCTGCATGTCTTGTTGTATTAGAATTTTCTGCTCTAAATGTTGGACCAAAAGTATATATATTTCTAAATGCCATAGCAAAAGCTTCACCCTCTAATTGTCCACTTACAGTTAAATTAGTTGATTTTGAGAAAAAATCTTGTGTAAAATCTACTTCTCCACTTTTAGTTCTAGGTAAATTATTAATATCTAAACTTGTTACCCTAAACATTTCTCCAGCTCCTTCAGCATCACTTGAAGTAATAATTGGTGTGTGAGTATATACAAAACCTTTTTCAAAGAAGAATTTATGAATAGCATAACTTAAAATTGATCTTACTCTATAAACTGCATTAAATGTATTTGTTCTAGGTCTTAAATGTTGAATTGTTCTTAAAAATTCAAATGTATGCCTTTTCTTTTGAAGTGGATATTTATCTGTAGACTCCCCTTCAATAATAATTTCTGAGGCATTAATTTCAATATTTTGCTTACCACCTAAACTTTTAACTACTTTACCTTTAACAATTATAGCAGATGGTAATAATAACTTTGAAACAGCTTGAAAATTATCTAATTTTGACTCTACTACAATTTGTATACTTTTAAATGTAGTACCATCATTTAGTTCAATAAAACCTATATTATTGTTAAAACGACTATTTTTTATCCAACCTGCAACTTCTACTTCTGTATCAATAAAATTTTCTTCGTTTATAAAAATATCTTTTAATAGAAACATATTATTTATCCTCCAATTTATCATAAAAATTCTTTTCATATCCAATATTTTTAGGATTATAAAATTTTAAATTCTTAATTTTTTCTGGCAAGTACTCTTGACCTGTAATCATATCTTCAAAATCGTGAGGGTATTTGTATTCCTCTTTCAGTTTTGAAATAGTTATTGAGCTTTTTAAAAAATCAGGGACTTCTTCCAATCCGTTTTCTTTAACAAATTTCATTGCTCTATTTATAGCTAAATATGAAGTATTACTTTTATCACTACAAGCTAAATAGATAGCACATTGTGATAAAATAATTCTAGCTTCAGGCATACCTATTTTTCTAACAGACTCAGCACATGAATTTGCTAAAACTAATGCATTTGGATTTGCATTTCCAATATCCTCAGACGCAAAAATAATCATTCGTCTTGCTATAAAGTTAATATCTTCACCAGATATTAACATTGATGCTAAATAATATATTACAGCATCTGGATCTCCAATTCTCATAGACTTTATAAAAGCAGAAATAAAGTTATAATGTTTATCTGAATTTTTATCATAGTATATTTTTACTTTATCAAAAATTGTTTTTATTAGATTTTCTGAAATAATTTTTTCATCTGATTCTATATTATCTACTATTAGTTCTAGATAATTTAAAGCTGATCTTGCGTCTCCATTTGATAATTTTATCAAGTATTGTATACCATCTTCAGTATAACTTATTTTTTTAGTTTTAATTATTTCATCATTTAAAATAGCATTATCAATTATATTTTTTAAATTTTCAAAACTTAAAGATTGAAGTTCAAAAACAACTATTCTTGATAACAAAGCACTATTTACTTCGTATGCAGGATTTTCAGTTGTAGCACCAATAAATATTATATCGCCATTTTCAACATATTCAAGTAAAAAATCCTGTTGTAGTTTATTAAATCTATGAATTTCATCTATAAATAATATAGTTCTTTTATTATACATTGATAAGTTATCTTTTGCAAGTTCTACAATTTCTTTAATTTCTTTTGTACCTGATGTTACAGCAGAATTTTTAACAAAAAAATTATCACTATTACTTGATATTATATTGGCAAGAGAAGTTTTACCAGAACCTGGTGGTCCATATAATATCATAGATGAGTATTTATTATTTTTTATCATGTTTTTTAGAACAGAATTATTTTTAATTATATTATCTTGACCTACAAAAAAATTTAAGTCTTTAGGTCTCATTCTCTCAGCTAATGGTTTTGACAACTTAGAAAATAAATTGTAATTTACTTTGAATAAATCCATATTTTCCTCTTTTCTATAAAATTAGTACCTCGAAAAACGAGGTACTAAATTTTTTAATATTTCTTTAATTCTTTTACTTTTGAAGCTTTACCAACTCTATCTCTTAAGTAGAATAATTTAGCACGTCTAACTTTACCACGTCTAATTACTTTTAAGCTTTCAATTCTTGGAGAGTGAATTGGGAATGTTCTTTCAACTCCAACTCCTTGTAATACTCTTCTTACTGTAAAAGTAGCTCTTGATCCTTTTCCTTGAATTTTAATTACAGTTCCTTCAAAAGCTTGAACTCTTTCTCTATTTCCTTCTTTGATTTTATATCCGATAACAACAGTATCTCCAACATTAAAATCAAATTTTTCTTGTCTTAATTGTTCATTTTCAATTTGTTTTATTATATCCACAACAATTCCTCCTAGTATCAATGTTCTTAATTTATTTCTATAAACCAGAGGAACATCCTATTTATTTTTTAAAATATACTTTTCATATAAGTCAGGTCTTTTTTCTTTTGTATTCTTAATTGAAGACTCTATTCTCCACTTTTCAATTTCTTTATGATTACCACTAAGTAAAACATCTGGAACTTCTAAACCGTTAAAATTTCTAGGCCTTGTAAAAACATCATACTGTAATAAATTATTATAATGTGAATCTGTTATTGCACTCTCTGAATTTCCTAATACACCATCTATCATTCTACAAACGGCATCCATTAGTAGTAATGCAGGAATTTCTCCTCCTGTAACAACATAATCGCCGACAGAAATTTCTTCATCAACATAATTATTTATAACTCTTGAATCAATACCTTCATAATGTCCACATAAAAGTATTAAGTGTTCAATATTGGATAATTCTTTACATTTTTTTTGAGTTAAAACTTCTCCTTGTGGAGAAAGAAATATAACTTTTGAAGTATCAGTTTTACTAAAATTTATAGCATCAAAAACAGGTTGAACAGCCATCAACATACCAGCTCCACCACCATAGATTTCATCATCAACTTTATTATGTTTGTCTTTAGAAAAATCTCTAATATTTAAAACTTCTAGTTCAAAAATACCTTTTTCTATAGCTTTTCCTAAAACTCCATAATTTTTTATTGAATTAATAAAATCTGGGAATAATGTTAAAATTGTAATTTTAGTCATTTAATATACCATCTATTATATTTACCTTCATTATAGATTTATCTAAATCAACTTCTTTTACAAACTCTTTAACTGCTGGAATATATATGCTTTTACCTTTGTACTCAATATCATAAACATCATTTGCTAAAGTTGTTAATACATCTTTAATTTGACCTATAAACTTTCCATTTTGATCAAAAACATTTATTCCAATTAATTTATAAATATAAAACTCATCATCTGGAAGCTCTAACAAATCGGATTCCTCAATAAAAAGTCCTTTATTTTTAAATTCTAGTACTTGGTTTATATTATCATATTCGTTAAATGTTAACAAAGCTAATTCAGAAGTTAATTTCCGAACTGACTTAATAGTAACTTCAATATTTTTATCTATATAAAACTTACAGTTAGCATTAAATCTATTAATATCAGATGTTAATGAATAAATTTTTACAGTTCCTTTTATTCCATGAACATTTATGATTTTTGCAACTTCAATAAATTCCATAATACTAATTAATTTCTACTATTACCTTTTTACCTAACTTCATTGCAGAAGATCTAACAATGGTTCTTATAGCTTTAGCAATTTTTCCTTGTTTGCCTATAATCTTTCCAATATCATTTTCATCTGCCTTAATAAAAATCTTTACTAAATCTCCATATTCTTCAGTTGTTATAACTAAATTATCTGGATTATCTACTAAAGACTTTACCAT
This sequence comes from Parvimonas micra, assembly GCF_021300775.1. Lineage (GTDB taxonomy): Bacteria > Bacillota > Clostridia > Tissierellales > Peptoniphilaceae > Parvimonas. The sequence continues at coordinate 429,870 of NZ_JAJTJP010000001.1, read as the reverse complement.
AAATTCAACTAATTCTTTCATATATACTTTCCTTATTTATTTTCAGAATATATATTATTATTTTTAAATAATCTATTTACAGTATCAGTAGGTTTAGCACCATTCTTAATCCAAGTATTAACTTTTTCAGCGTCAACTTTAATTTCTTTAGATTCTGTTAATGGATTATAGTATCCAATTTCCTCGATAAATTTACCATCTCTAGGTGCTCTTGAATCAGCAACAACTATTCTATAAAATGGTTTTTTCTTTGAACCCATTCTTTTTAATCTGATTTTAACTGCCATATTGTCCTCCTTAAAATTTATTTAAAAAAAGGTAAACCGAATTTTCCTTTTTTCTTAGCTCCTTTAGTCATTTCTTGCATTTTTTTCATCATTTTTTTACTATCTTTAAATTGTTTTAACAACTTATTAAGATTTGTAATACTCGTTCCAGAACCTTTTATAATTCTTTGTTTTCTAGAGTTATCAATTATATCTGGATTTTCTCTTTCTTTTTTAGTCATTGATAAAATCATAGCTTCTATTTTATCAAGTTCTTTCTCGTCGATATTAATATCTTTTAGCATTTTTGAATTAACACCTGGCATCATAGATAACAAGTCTTGTAATGGACCCATATTTCTAACTTGTTGCATCTGATTCAAAAAATCATCTAAAGTAAAACTTTGTTTTCTTATTTTTTCTTCAAGTTCTTTAGTTTGTTTTAAATCAAATTGTTTTTGAACTTTATCAATGACAGATAAAATATCTCCCATTCCTAAAATTCTTGATGCCATTCTATCTGGATAAAATTGCTCTAAATCATCAAGCTTTTCACCTACACCTATAAATTTAATTGGCTTACCGGTTATTGCTTTAATGGATAATGCAGCTCCACCTCTCGCATCACCATCTAATTTTGTCATTATAACGCCAGTAATGTCTAGTTCATTATTAAAACTTTCTGCTACATTAACAGCATCCTGACCTGTCATAGAATCTACTACTAATAGAATTTCAATTGGTTTAACAGATGATTTAATGGATTTTAATTCATCCATTAATACATCATCAATGTGTAATCTACCAGCAGTATCTAATATAACTATATCTTTAGAATTTGAATTTGCAAATTTTATTGATTCATTTGCTATTTTTGTAACATCTTTACAATCTTCTATTGTAAAAACAGGAACATCTACTGATTTTCCTACAACTTGTAATTGTTTTATTGCTGCAGGTCTGTATACATCACATGCAACAAGAAGAGGCTTTTTATTTTGTTTTAAAAAATGTCTTGCAAGTTTTCCTGCATGAGTCGTTTTTCCGGCCCCCTGTAAACCACAAAGCATAATAACAGTTGGAGGATTAGAATCTATTTGAATCTTCTCTTCCTTTTTTCCCATAAGTGCCGTAAGTTCTTCATTAACAATTTTTATAACTTGTTGCGCTGGAGTTAAACTCTCCATAACTTCTTTACCAATTGAACGTTCTTTTACATTACTTATAAATTGTTTAACTACTTTGAAATTTACATCAGATTCTAAAAGTGCAAGTTTAACCTCTCTCATAGCAAGATCAACATCTTTTTCAGAAAGTTTACCCTTACCTCTTAGTTTACTTAATGCTCCTTGAAGCTTTTCAGATAAATTCTCAAATATCATTCCTACCACTTCCTATAAGTCATTTTCAATTATTTCTTTATTTTTATTTTGAATAATATCTAGAATATTAATTAAAGTAGAATTATCTTTATTTGAATTTTCAATTAATTGATTAATTTCTTTTAAATTTTTATTAATTTTTTCAAATTTAGAAATCAATTTTAATTCTTCTTCATAGAATCTCAATTTTTTTTCTGCTCTACTTAAAATATCTGATATACCTTGTTTAGAAATTCCATTTATTTCAGCAATTTCTCTAAGTGATAAATCTTCATTACAGTGCTGATCGACAACATTATACTGTTTGTCGCTAAGTAGTTTACCATAATAATCAAATAGAACGGCAATTTCAACTATTTTTTCCATAATCACCTCTTAAATGGGTCAAGTTTTTTTCTTGACCATAATATTATACCATTAAATAAAGATTTGTCAATAGTTTTTTTTATTTTTTCAAAAAAAATTAACGTTTAAAGAAACGTTAATTTTTAAATTATCTAAAAATCGCATTTACAAAATCTTGATCATTATAATCTTGTAAGTCATCTATTCTTTCTCCTATACCAATTTGTTTAACAGGTATTCCCATTTCCAATTGTATTGTAAATACTACTCCACCCTTTGCAGTACCATCCAACTTTGTTAAAATTACACTATCTATATTTGCAGTATCTCTAAATTCTTTTGCTTGTACAATTGCATTTTGACCTGTAGTAGCATCTAAAACTAAGGTTATTTCTTTATTTGCTTCAGGAAATTCTCTATCAATTATTCTAGTAATTTTATTTAATTCATTCATTAAATTCTTTTTGTTATGAAGTCTACCAGCAGTATCACATATTAAAACGTCAATATTTTTACTCTTAGCGCTTTGAATTCCATCATAAACTACAGATGCGGGATCTGCACCTTCTTCATTTGTAATAATTGGAACATTAGATCTATTAGCCCATTCCATAAGTTGTTCTGTTGCAGCGGCTCTAAATGTATCAGCAGCAACTAACATTACATTTTTACCTTGTGACTTAAATTTATTTGCTAATTTACCGATAGAAGTTGTTTTTCCAACTCCATTTACTCCAACAACTAGTATAATAGTTGGGATACCATCAGTAATATTAAAATTATGATTTAATTCTTTTTCTTTCAATTTAAAATTCATTAGCTCTATTAATTTGTCTTTTATTAATGAAGGTTCTTTAATTTTTTCTTTTTTTACAATATCTTTTAAATCATCAATTAGTTCCATTGTAACTGTGGCTCCTATATCAGCTGAAACTAAAATATATTCTAATTCCTCAAATAACTCCTCATCAATTTTTGAAGACATAGAAAGTAAATTATCAATCTTACTTGATAAATTATTTCTAGTATTTGCTAATCCAGACTTTAATCTTTCAAAAAAGCTCTGTTTTTTTTCTATTGTTTCTTCAGTTTGTGTTTCTTCATTTTTCTTTCCAAAAAAATTAAACATATTATTTTTTCTCCTTATTAAAAGTCATAGAAACTATTTTACTAACTCCTTTTTGTTCCATAGTTACACCATAAATCATATCAGCCATTTCCATTGTTGGCTTTCTATGAGTTATCATAATAAATTGAGTTTGTGTAAGATAATTTTTTAAATATTCTACATATCTAAGAATATTAGAATCATCCAAGGCTGCATCAACCTCATCAAGAATACAAAATGGAGATGGTCGTGTTTCAAATATTGCAAAAAGTAATGCTACGGCAGTTAATGCTTTCTCTCCACCAGACATTAATGATAAAGTCTGCATTTTTTTGCCAACAGGTTTTGCAACTATATCTATTCCGCAATTTAATATATCATCACTATCAAGTTCAAGTCTTGCTTCTCCACCATTAAATAAAATTTTAAAAATACTTGAGAAATTCTCATTAATATTCTTAAATTCAGTAATAAAAGTTTTCTTCATTGTATTTTCAAGTTTTAAGATAATTTTATTTATATCTTCAATAGAATTTTGTAAATCTATTTCTTGATTTTTTTGAAATTCTAATTCATTTTTAACTTTTTCAAATTCCTCAATAGAATCATAACTGAAAGATCCTAATTCTCTTAAATCTTCCTTTAATTGTTTTAGTTCATCCTTAGAGAAGCTTTCATTTTTATATAACTCCATTTTTTTTTCGCAACTTTCATAATTTAATGAGTACTCCTCACAGAGCCTATTTATTAAATTGGTAAATTGATCTTTTAAATTTGAAAGTCTTAGTTCATATTTCTCTATATCTTTTTCTAAAATTATATATTTCTCATTTAACTCTGTGTATTTATTTGAAATATCCTCGTTTTTAAGTACTAATTTTTTCTTTAAATTAGTATTATAATTAATAGAATTTGTTAGTTCATTTATTTTACTATCAAATTCAATTATCAAACTTTCTATTAGTTCAATTTCAGATAAATTAGTAATTAATTGGCTTTTAGAAGATTCTAATTCATTTTCTTTTAAATTTAATTTTCTCTCTATTGAAACTTTATTTTCTAATAAAATACTTTTTGAATTATTTAATATATTTAAATCTCTTTCCACAGTATCAAGATTATTTAAAATAAAAATTTCATTCTTTTCTAACTCAGAAATTTTATTTTTTATATCACTAATTTCTAAATTTACTAAATTTATATTATCATTTATAATTATAGAATTATTAGTCAATAATTGTAATTTATTTTCTTTTTCAGAGTTAAAAACTTGATGATTTTCATTATAACCATTGATCTCTTCAATTCTTTTTAAAATATTTGAAATATAAATTTCGTTTTTATATATTACTTTTTGAACATCATCTATTTTCAAATTATTACTTTCTTTATCGGAATTTATTAATAATAATTTTTCTCTAGTTTTTTCTAAGTTATTAACCAAAGTATCTATTATTTTAGTATTTTCTTTTAATGAAATTTCTAAACTATTTATTTCATATTGAGCATCATCTAATTGTTGTTTTCTCCCTATTAATGAAAAAGAATTTTTATTTGATTTATATCCACCAGAAATAGAACCCCAACTATTAATAACATCACCATCTAACGTTACAATTCTATATTTATTCTTATATTTTGTTGACAACTTAATGGCAATATCTAAATTTTCACATATTATAGTATTTGCTAAAAAATAATTAATTATATTTCTAATATCGTCATTACTAGTAATTACAGTATTTGCAAATGATAGTATATCATTATCTTTAAGATTATTAAGCTCTTTTTTAAATAAAATTTTTGAGATTGGAAAAAGATTAATTCTTCCTATTTTATTTTCTTTTATTTTTTCAATAATTTTTTTAGCTTCTAAATCATTATGAACCACAACTCCTTGTAAATTTGAAGAAAGAACAGTGTCTATTGCCTTTTTATATTTATCTTCTACAGATATTAAGTCACCAAGGGTTCCACATATCATTTTTTTTATGTCTTTCTCTTTTTCACAAAGTTTAAATAAATCTTGTATTGATTTACTATACCCATCATAATTTCTGATGTAATGTTTTAACATTAAAATTTCTTTATTTTTTAATGTAATTTCATTGCTAATAATAGAATTTTTACTTTTAAGTTTCTTAATTTCTTCTTCTAATTCATTTATACTTATAGTATATTTGTTTATCTTTAAATTTTTATTATCTTGTTCTTTCAAATATGAATCTAAAAGTACCTTATTTTTATATACTAAGTTTTCAAGTTCTAGCTTTTCAATATTTAATTTTTTTGTTTCCTCAATATTTTCTTCTATTTTCTTTTTTATTGAATAAGATATTAACTCACTGGCTTTTTTTTCAGTTTCCAAGTCGTTTATACTATTTTCAATATTTTCTTTTTCTATGAGTAAATTTTCAAAAATATTTGTCTTAAACTCTAGTTCTTCTATTTTATTAGATAACATATCTTTTAAATTATTCTTATCTTTAGAAAGAATATTTAATTTTTTTGATTTTTCATAAATTTGAGTATCTATTTCAGCAATTTCTGAATTAATTTTTTCTAAATTAGATTTATACTCTTCTTTTATGTCTAAAGATTGTTCATTATTTAACTTTATAAACTTATTTCTTTCGTTTAAAACATTTTTTTTATTTACAATATCATTCTTTAGACTAGTAATTTTATTTAACTCTTTTATATCTTTTTCTACTAAACTAGTTATATTATTAAGTTCTTCTTTAAGAGGAGCTATTTTTATTTTTACATCATCTAATTCTTTACTAATATCAGAAAATTCCTCTTTACTAATTTTTAAAGTTTCTGTGAATTTATTAAAATTACTATTTAAATAATTATATTCTTTATATGATATAGAAAATTCAGCCTTTTCAATATTTTGTAATAAAGATATACCAGTTTTTGCTTTTATTGATTGCCCCTTTAAAAAAGTGTATCTATTTTCATTTTGAATTATTATATCTCTAAGTCTTGTTAAATTATCCTTAGCTTTGAATAATTTTTTTTGAGACTCATTTTTCTGATATTTAATCTTAGATATACCAGAAGCTTCTTCAAAAATTTCACGTCTATCTTCTGATTTCCCATTGATAATTTCTTCTATACGCCCTTGACCTATAATAGAATAGCCTTCTCTACCAATTCCAGTATCTAAGAATAATTCTCGAACTTCTTTTAATCTAACATTAGATTTGTTTATAAAATAATCACTTTCTCCAGATCTATATAATTTTCTAGCTATTGTTACCTCTTTAAAATCTATTGGAATAATATTATCAGAGTTATCAAAAGTTATACTAACAGTGGAGTAATTTTTTTTGATTTTATGATCTGTTCCGGAAAAAATAACATCTTCCATTTTACTTCCCCTTAAAGTCTTAGCGCTTTGTTCACCTAAAACCCATCTAACAGCATCAGCAACATTACTTTTTCCGCTTCCATTTGGTCCAATAATAGCAGTAATATTTGTCTCAAAATCAAGTTTAATCTTATCAGCAAATGATTTAAAACCATTTATTTCAATACTTTTAAGTCTCATTAATTCTCCTTAAAATAATATTATTAAAAAAATAATCTATATAATCATTAATATTTACTATGTTATCATTCATTTTTAAAATCTTCTTATCTAAATTATGTGTTTTTATATCTATATTAATATTATACTTTTCTTTAAAATATTTTACATTTGATTTTTTATTTCCAGTAATTTTAGAAATTTCACTATTATAACACTCAATTTTACATGTATTTTTTATGTTATATAAACAAATAAATTTTTCTATTATATCTTTATAAATTGATGATTCAACTAATTCACGAAACGCTGGATGGTATGGTCCCGCAACTATATCACCATCTTCTGAAATATTATCACTACTTTGTAATCCAAGTCTTATAATTGGTATTTTATAATATTCAAATACAATATAAACATATTTACACAAATAAATAGAATCTTCAAGACTCATTGGTTTATATTTTTTTAAATAATAAAGTCTTTCCAATTCTGTATCTTTAATGGTAAGTGTAGGATAAATTCTTACAAAATTAGGTTTAATTTTACACAACTTAAATGCGGTATTAAGCACTGTTTCAAATGTATCTCCATAAAGACCTACCATCATTTGTAAACCTAATTTAATATCATATTTCTTTATTAATGAAGATGATTCATATACACAGTCTACATTATGACCTCTATTATTTAAATCTAAAGTACACTTAGTCATAGATTGAACACCTAATTCAATCGTGTTAACATTGTATTGTTTTAAAACTTCTAGAATTTCTTTATTTATATAATCAGGTCTAGTAGATATTCTGATTGAATTAATTATTCCTCTATCTATATAATATTTAGCTATTTCTAAATATCGAATCATCAAGTTTTTATGTATTCCAGTAAAACTTCCTCCATAAAAAGCAATTTCTATTGGAATTGACTTATTTTTAAAATATTGGATATATTTTTCTATATTTTTTCTCATTTCTTTTTCATCAAGAACATCAACAAAATCCGTTATTTTTCTTTGATTACAAAAAATACAGTCATGAGGACATCCCATATGTGGAACAAAAATTGGTATAATGTTACATTTATTCACTTATGGCTCCTGCTTTTAATAAAGCATCTCTAGCAGCCTGTTGTTCTGCCTGCTTTTTATTTTTTCCAGTTCCATATCCGGATATAATATCATCAATACTTACACACATATCAAATTCTTTATCATGATCTGGTCCTCTTTCAGCGATTAATGTATATAATATTTTAGTTGAAGACCCTTTGTGAAAATATTCTTGTAAATAACTTTTATAATCTTTTATAAAAATATTTTTGTTGATTCTATAAACTACAGTGTCAAAGAAAAATTTATTTGCAATTTCAGTTACAATTTCCATACCTCCGTCAAGATATAATGCACCAAAAAGTGCTTCAAATGTATCTGCTAATATACTATTTCTATCTCTTCCACCAAAACTATCTTCACCTTTACCTAGCAGAAGATATTTTCCTAAATTGAAAATCCTAGCGGCATATGAAAAAGATTCTTCACATACAATTTTACTTCTTATTTTTGTTAAATACCCCTCATCCGAATCAGGAAATTGACTGTATAATTCTACACTAACAACAAATCCCAAAACTACGTCTCCTAAAAATTCAAGCCTCTCATTTGAGATTTTAACGTCCTTATATTCATTTAAATAAGATCTATGAACAAATGCCAAATTCAATAATTCTAAATCCTTAAATTGATATCCGAGCACTCCCATTAACTCTTCTAGTAATTTTATTCTTTCTTTAGTAATCATTGAAATCCCTCTTAGATATTTTTTTCTATATAATCTACCAAGTCTCTAACAGTTACAATTGAACGAATAGTTTCTTCATCTAATTCTAAGTTATATTCATCTTCAATATCCATAATAACACTTAATACTTTTATAGAATCAGCTTGTAAATCTTCTCTAAATTTAGTATCTAAATTAATTTCTTTTCCTTTAAATGAATTTTGCAGAAACTCCTTAACTTTTTCAAAAATCATTATTATTCTCCTCTCTCAATTTCTTTTGCAATTTTTGAATTAATATCTTTTTTTATAAAATCAACCATTGAACCTATACCTGAAACAACAGCTTTTTCATCACTACTTCCATGTCCTTTAAAAACTACTTTTTTTAATCCTAACATTGGACATGCTCCATATTCTTTATAGTCTAATGTTTTTTTTAATTTTTTCATTGGGGATTTTATTAATAGTCCTCCAATTTTACCAATAAATGATGACATTAAAGTTTTTTTCATATTTTCTAAAATGAATTTTGCTGAACCCTCAATTGTTTTAAGTAGTATATTTCCATGAAATCCATCACAAACAACTACATCAACATCTCCGTTAAAAATATCTCTAGATTCAATATTTCCTACAAAATTCATGTTTTCTTTTTCTAAAGCGGCGTATGTTTCTTTTAAAACTTTTGTTCCTTTTCCATTCTCACTTCCAATATTTAATAAAGCTACTTTAGGGCTTAATTTATTTAAAGTTTCTCTAGCATAAATATTTCCCATTATCGCAAATTGTTTTAAAATCTCAACAGTACAATCAATATTAGCGCCTAAATCTAACAAAATCATTCTATCCTTATTAGTAGGCAAAGTAATAGTTAAAGCAGGTCTTTCTACATTTTCCATTCTCTTTGCTATAAGAAGTCCCGAAACTAATACAGCTCCCGTACTTCCAAAAGATATTAAACCATCTGCATTTCCCTTATCTAAATATTTCATTCCTAATACAATAGAAGAATCTTTCTTTTTTCTTACAGCAAAAGTTGGTTCTTCGTTATTCAAAATATATTCATGTGTGTCAATTATCTCTAATCTATCTCTTAAATCATTATCAATTTCTATTTTTTTTAATATTTCCTGTGGCCCAATAACTACAAAAGACAAGTCTTTGTGTAATTTACTAGTTTCTATTACTCCTTTGAAAATTGTTTCAGGTCCTTTATCAGATCCTAATAAATCTACTATAATTTTCATAATTACCTCCAATACTAATACACTTTAGTATATCATATTTATAAGTATTATACAATTATCTAGAAATATTTTAATTTTTTATTTTTTTATATATATAAAATGAAAAAACAGTATTTTCAATTAATTATTAATATAATACTGTTTCATTAGTAATATTAAATTATATACTGCTAAAATATTTCTTAAAAGCTAAAACTAATCTTTTATTATCTTCAATATTTCTCACAGCTACTCTTATATATTCTTTACCATTAGATAACTTAGGAGTCAAATCTTTAATTAAAATATTATAATCTTCAAGCATTTTTGAGCATAAATCTAATGATGTTCCTTTTGTTAATTCTACTGTAAAATAATTTGCTTCAGAAGGAATAACCTTTAATTCTTTAATACAATTTAAATCATTAAAAAATACTTGTCTAGAATTTTTTATTTCTAATAAAGCTTTTTGATACTCTTTCTTATACTTATCATATATTTGTAGGTAATATTCTCCAAAAGAATTAATATTCCAAATAGACACATCTTTCTTTATCATTTTTATTGTTGATGTATTTGACGTTGCTAAAATTCCTAAACGAAGTCCTGGAACCCCATATGATTTAGAAATACTTTTTACAACAATAAAGTCATTATAAATATTCAAAATATCATCATATAAAAACGTTGAATCTTTTTCTTCAGCAAAATCAACAAAACTTTCATCTAAAATAAATTTTATTTTTTTAGACTTTGCCCATTCAATTAACGTAAAAATATCTTTTTTACATATATAATTTCCTGTTGGATTATCTGGATTAATCAAAATTAACGCATCAATATCTTTGTCTGAAAAATAATTTATTAAATCACTAGCAGTATAAGATAAATAATTGTTTTTTGGATTAAATACTATTATTTTGTTGGAATCATGACGATTTGGATATTCTTCAAAAGTAGGTCTAATAATACCTATATTTCCCTCAATTTTTTCAATAATTGATTTAATTAGCTCAGCAGCACCATTACCAACTATAATATTATCTTTTTTTATATCAAAAATTTTAGAAACTAACGATGAATTTACATTTAGACCTGATGGGTACTGTTCAAGTAAAACTTTAAAATTATATTTTAGTTCATCAACTAATTTTTTTGGTGGAAAGTAAGGATTAACTAAATAACAAAAATCTAGTAATTTTGGATATCTCCAGTAGCCCCCAAATCTCTTTTGATATTTTTCTAGTTTTTCATAACTACCAGAAAATATAGAAGATGCTATATCTAAATCTTGTTCATCATCTATCTCATACCATTTAACACCATCTGAAATTACTTTTGCAAGTATATGATTTTTTCCTAAATCTATTATTATTTTTAATACAGTTTCATAATAATCATTTCTTCCATTTGCACTCATGAAAGCTTCTAGAAATGGAAAATAAATATCTTTTGAAAAAGTTTTAGAAAACTTATAAATATTAATTGTTTTATAATAATTATCTGCATCATTAAAATCAAATAATTTTCCAGGAACAAAATCAGTAATTTCTTCTTTCTCATTAATTTTTATACATGTACCATCCATCCATCTTTCGTACTTATCCACTAGTGCTAAATTTTCACGAGGATCATTTAGTATATCATTGATAATCTGCTCTTCAAATATTAAATCTGATTCAAGTAAAATACTATCATCATTAACCATTTCTTCTTTTGCTAGGTACATTGAATAAATATTATTTGTTTTATTGTATATTTCATTATTTATAAAAGTTAACTTTGTATTTAACTTCAAAGATTTTATATAATTTACAAAAAAATCACTTTTGTATCCTGTAACAATTACAATTTTTGTAAGATTTTTTTTATCCAAAATTCTAAGCATTCTTTCAATTAGTGAAACACCATTTACTTCAACCATGGATTTTGTGTGGTTTTCCGTTAATTTTTTCAGTCTGCTTCCTAGACCTGCTGCTAAAATAACTGCTTGCATTTATACACCTCGCTTATTTATATTTCTTAAAAACTAAAAATGAAGGAAATTTTGGAATAAAAAATGTAGATTTTGGCGGTAGTATGCATACTTCATCGGCAAGCTTCATAAACTCATCAGCATCCATAGGACATAACTCTATAAGCACTTCACTATTAGTTAAGTTTTTTTTAACAAATTTTAAATCATCATCACCTATATATTCAACGTTTGAAAAATTAAGAATTCTAAATGCTGTTGATATTATTTGTGTATTCATTCTATAGACATCATTATTCCAGAATAAATCATTTTCTGTATCTTTTAACTTTACTAAAAAAGAATCTCTTTGATAGGATATCTTAACGAATCCTTTTTTTAATTCTTCATCATCATGAACTTCTAAAAATGTACCCATAAATTGTTTTGCTTTTTCAAAAGAAGTAGCGTCCATATTTTTGATCATTCTATGGATAGGAGAAATTTTAACTTGTGAAAACCCTAAAAAACATGATAAAACACTGGCCTTATCTTTTAGCATAGATGAGGCATATAATCTATGATGTCCATCTGCAACGTACATCTGATCTATTTTTGAAAATTTATCTAATATCTCTCTAGCTTCATCATTATAATAAGCGTATAAATCAATATTTTCAAAATGATACTCTCTTTTATATTTTTTATTATTTAGTATTTTTTTATAGTCAATTTCTTCTTTATGAACAATAAAAACAGGAGCTGTTTCTGAATTATATTCATGATAATTTGCAATCATTCCTTGAATAATATCAGGTAATACTAGTTCATGACATTTGATTTTTTCAGAAGTGTATTCTTCAATTGGTAAATCAGCCAAAATTCCATATGAATTAAAATATTTAAAAATATATATACACTCATTATTTCTTTCTATTGGTTGAGAATTCAGTTTATCTTTACTTCTTTTTGATAAAAACAAAGTACTCTCATCAAAGCTTATTTTATCTTCCTTAATTTTTGTCATACTAATAAAATCTGAGTCATATATATTATTAGAAATATTGATAAAACTATCCTTTAATAATTTAATCTTCATAAAACCTCCTCAGTAATTCTATTTAATAATTATTTACTAAGTACAAAACTATATTTATTATATCATAATAAGAAATAAAAATCATCTTAATATACAATGAAAAAGATGAGTTTGTTACTCATCTTTTAAATAATATTATTCTATTATTAAATCATCTAATAGTAATTCTTCTGAATTTTCTATATCTTCTTCAAATGAAGAAACTTCTACTTCATCAGGAACATCTTTCTTTTCATAATCTATAGCATATGCAGCATAAATTTTTTCTTTGATTTCTTCAAGAAAAGCTGGATGTTCTTCTAAATAAACTTTAGCTTTTTCTTTTCCTTGACCTAATTTAAGATCTCCACAACTATACCATGCACCAGATTTTTTAATTATATTTTTATCTGATGCCATATCTACTATAATTCCTAATTTAGAGATACCTTCTCCAAATATTATATCAAATTCACATGTTTTAAATGGTGGTGCCATTTTATTTTTAACTACTTTTACTTTTGTTTTTGCACCATAAGGTTCTCCATCACCTTGTTTTAATTGTTCAGCACGTCTTATATCAATTCTAACACTTGCATAGAATTTTAAAGCTCTACCACCAGTTGTAGTTTCAGCAGGACCACCACCAGCATAAGGATTAGTAGATATATTTGATCTTAATTGGTTTATAAATACAACTGTAGTATTTGATTTTGAAATAATACCAGCTAATTTTCTTAATGCTTGACTCATTAGTCTGGCATGTAAACCCATATGAGAATCTCCCATATTACCTTCTATTTCTGCTCTAGGAACAAGTGCAGCTACAGAGTCAACGATTACTAAATCAATTCCAGAACTTCTAACTAATGCTTCTACTATAGCTAAGGCTTGTTCTCCTGTATCAGGTTGAGAAATAAGTAAATTATCAACATCTACACCCAATTTTCTTGCATATTCTGGATCTAGAGCGTGTTCAGCATCAATAAATGCTGCAACTCCACCTGATTTTTGTGCTTCAGCAATTATATGTAATGTTAAAGTTGTCTTACCAGATGATTCTGGTCCATATATTTCTACAATTCTTCCTTTAGGAATTCCTCCAATCCCTAATGCAATATCTAAATTCATAGCACCTGTACTAATTGATTCAACATTTAATTTTGGCGCATCACCCATTCTCATAATTATTCCTTTACCAAAATCTTTTTCAATTTTTTCAAGTGCTATTGATAAAGCTTTTTTTCTTTCATCTTTATCTTCTATTCTTTCGAATTTATCTGTTTTCTTTATAGCCATTATTTCCTCCTAAATTATATATTTTTTAAATCTAAAACTTTCAAATTTTTCCAAATGTAATCTATCGCTGACATAACTGTGAATACAACTGATATATACCACAATATCCTATCAATATTCATTGGAATCTTAATAAAATTCGTTGAGTTTAGAAGTATAAAACTAATTGCAAAAAGTTGAGTTATAGTTTTTATTTTTCCATAAATACTAGCCGATATTACAATTCCATTAGTTGCTGCAATTAATCTAAAACCTGATATTATAAATTCTCTAGCTAAAACAATACAAACCATCCAAGCTTCAACTTTCCCGAACTGAACAAGCATTACTAATGCTGAGCAAGCAAGAATTTTGTCTGCAAGCGGATCCATAAATTTTCCAAATGTTGTAACCAAATTTCTACTTCTAGCTAAATATCCATCCAACATATCTGTTATTGATGCTATAATAAAAATTAAAAAACCTAATATATTATCAATTCCTAAAATCAGTAAACTCATAATAAAAATTGGTACTAAAAAAATTCTAAACAAAGTTAATTTATTTGCTATATTCATTAGTATCCCCTTTCTTCATTTCTAAGTAATCATACCCAACTAATATTTTTCTAGGTTTACTACCTTCCTGCTTACCTACTATCATTCTACTTTCCATCTCATCAATTATTCTACCCGCTCTAGCATATCCAATTTTCATCTTACGTTGAAGTAGGGATATTGAAGCTGAATTTTCCTCTAAAACAATTTTTACCGCATCATAAAATAAATCATCTACATCATCATCTTCAGAATTATCTAAATTAGATACTTCAGATTCAATATTTCTAATTATTTCCTCATCATAAATGACATCATTACTTTGTTCTTTAATATTATTTACTACTGCTTCAACCTCACTATCAGAAACAAAACATCCTTGAATTCTAATAGGTTTTGAAACTCCTGATGGATTAAATAGCATATCTCCTCTACCAAGTAATGTTTCAGCACCAGATGCATCTAATATTGTTCTTGAGTCAATTTGAGAAGAAACTTGGAAAGAAATTCTTGATGGTATATTAGCTTTAATTGTTCCTGTTATAACATCTACAGATGGTCTTTGAGTTGCTACGATTAAATGGATACCACAAGCTCTTGCCATTTGAGCTAGCCTGCATATATATGATTCAACTTCATTAGCACTTACCATCATTAAATCTGATAATTCATCTATAATTATAACTAAGTATGGTAATTTTTCCAATTCATCTATTTTTTGTTTTTCATTATATCCTTTGATGTCTCTAACTTGATTATCAGAGAATAGTGAATATCGTCTTTCCATTTCTCTAACAGCCCAATTTAATGCTGCACTCGCTTTTTTAGAATCAGTAACAACTGGTATAGCAAGATGTGGAATGTTATTATATATTTTTAGTTCAACAACTTTAGGATCGATTAGTATCATTTTTACATCTTCAGGAGATGATTTATATAATATGCTCATTATCAATGTATTTATACAAACTGATTTTCCTGAACCTGTTGCTCCAGCAATTAACATATGTGGCATTTTATCAATAGATGAAACTATAATATCACCGGAAATTGTCTTACCTAAAGCCATTGGCATCTTAGAAGTAGAATTTTGATACTCTTTAGATGATAAAATTTCCTTTAAAGATACATTTTCTTTTAATGTATTTGCTACTTCTATTCCTATAGCAGATTTACCTGGAATCGGAGCTTCTATTCTTATATCTGAAGATGCTAAGGCTAATGATAAATCATCTGCCAAATTAACAATTTTATTAACCTTAACTCCCATATCTGGTTGTAATTCAAAACATGTTACAGTTGGCCCCTTATTAATTCTTACAACTTTGGCTCCAACACCAAAACTTTTTAATGTTGTTTCTATCTTTCTAGCTCTATCCTTTAAAGTTGATTCAGATTCTGTTTCTTTATTTTTACTGCCTTTTAGTAAATTTAAAGATGGAATTTTATATTCTATTTTTTTACCTTCAGAAGTATCCATTTTTATATCTATTGTTTCTGTATTTATTTTATTTTCTTTGTCTTTTCTTTCTTTATTTAATTCATTATCATCAGGAAATAAATTAAAACTATCTAGTAAATTATCTTTTTCAAGTTCTTCAATTTCAACGTCATTTTCGTTCGATAGTCCATTATT
The DNA here is from genome assembly GCF_021300775.1 of Parvimonas micra. Lineage (GTDB taxonomy): Bacteria > Bacillota > Clostridia > Tissierellales > Peptoniphilaceae > Parvimonas. The sequence continues at coordinate 413,722 of NZ_JAJTJP010000001.1, read as the reverse complement.
ATGATCTGACACAATTATTTCTTCATCATAAATGACATCATTACTTTGTTCCATATCATTTACACTATCGACGATTACCACATTTCCCTCATTTTTTAATTCATTTAAATTATTATTTTGAGCTTTTCTTTCTTTATAACTTAAATATCTTTCATGTATTGTATTATATAATTTTATAATATTAATTTTTAAAATTTTCAAAAAATCTATAAAAGTTATATCTAAAAATGATAATATTAAGAATAATGCTATTATAAATGTAAATACGTATAATCCTATTGTTCCAATCATTATATTATAAAAATATCCTAAAATAGCCCCTAAATAACCACTACCTTTTGGAGCAGTACTTTGAGCAATAGAAAATTTAATCGATAAATTATTTGAAGTGTTATTAGATAAGTCAACTATACCCATATAATTAAAAAAGACAAGTAATCCCATTATACTACGGTTCTTATTTTTTTTATTTAATTTACCAAGAATAACAACTGTATAAATTATTTCCATAATTATTAGAAATATGATATATGTACCTCCAAAAAGTTTTTGAAATACATTTTTAATAATGTTACCTAAGAAACCGGTATTAGAAAAAATAGAAAATATAATAAAAAAAGTATTTAATAAAAGCAATCCTAAAATCGTATTTCTATATAATACTTTATCTTTATTTAGATTTGTTTTTTTTGTTTTTGATCTTGTTTTTCTTTTATTATTCATTTACTCCCCTTTTAGTATCCTGTATGTCCAAATCCACCTTTATCTCTAGATGTATCAGATAATTCTTCTACAAGTTTAAAGTCAGCTCTCTCATATTTTGCAATAATCATTTGAGCAATTCTATCATTATTTTTAATAGTATATTCTTTATCTGAAATATTTACAATTAAAACCTTGATTTCTCCTCTATAGTCACTATCTATAGTACCAACACCATTAGCCATAGTTATACCATGTTTTAAACTCATTCCACTTCTAGCCCTAATTTGTCCTTCATAACCAACTGGTATTTCAAGGAACAATCCCGTTGGAACGGCTACTCTTTCTAAAGGTTTAACTATTAAATCTTCAACTAAATTTGCTCTTAAATCAAACCCAGAAGCTCCTTCTGTTGCATAAGATGGGTTTTCATTTTTACTTCTATTTATTATTTTAATTTCCAATTAAATTCCCTCCAAAAAATTCATTTTAACAGATATAGTATATCAAATTTATTAATTTTAATCAAACTACTTTACATCATTGTTATCTATTTTTTCTAAATAAAAATTATTACTAATTTTAATAAATCTAGCTGTAATATCCAAAATTTCTGGAGAAAATTTGTATTTACTATTTAACTTATTTTTAGAGAATAAAACACCTTCAAAATCTATTTTAATATCGTTTATTTTAGTATTATTTACTAATATACCATATACTTTTGGAACTTTATTAGTTACAACTATTTCATCATTTTGATCTAATTTTATATTACAATATATTTCAATATTTTTGTCAAAATCTAAATATAATTTATTTTTAATATCAATATTAATAGAATTTTTAATATATTCTGAATTTTCTAAAAGATATGATTCAATAAAATTATTTTTTGAGCAATTCTTTAAGTTATTATTTTTAATAAAATCTTCAATATCGGATAAATTAATATCCAAATTTATCATTTCAAATCCTTTACTACTAAAATAACTATTCAACAATTTTTTATATTGTTCCTCATATATTATATAAATTTTATCATTATAATTGTAAATACGTAAATCTTTAATAAAGTTATATTGAATTTCGTTAGAAAAAATTCGTTCGTATAACTTAGATGTATTACTATTTAATGCAATATAATAGTTATCATTAAGATTTTTCTTTCGTCCTTCAATATAGTTTTTAATTTGTATATCAAATAAATAATTTTCAATTCTATTTAAATCTACTATTCTATATTCTACTAATTGATTATCAAATCTTACTTCAAAAAAAATTTCATATTGACGAAGATAATATGGATGTGATGTTTTTTGATTATCATAAAAGTTTAACTTTTTCTTTATCTTATTACTATTTAAAGTTATATGATAATTCTCAAAAAAATTATCTATATCATTTATATTGTTTACTTTTAAGAGTTCATCTAGCTTAATATTAATACTAAAATTTTCTCTATTGTTAATTTTATTATTTATAAAATTTAAAGTTGCTTTAGTACTTAAAATATCTTCCATACTTAAATTTTTAAACTTATTAATAACTAATTTTTCTTTTGAATTATTTTTGTTATATGAACTAATTGTTCTATGATATATCGATAAAAAGAATATCATTACCAATGAAAAAACCAATAACACTATAGGCATAATATAAGATTTAAATTTCATATTAATCTTCTCCATTTATATAATCATATTTTATATTTTTTAGTAAAATATACTTAAAATATTCTTTGTTATTAAACGAATATCTTAAAACCAAGTAATCCTCAAAATATTCCACGTCAAAAAAATCTAAATCATTAATCAATAAATTATTACCATAATTAGTAGAATTTAAAGTATCTTTAGATATTCTTCTTATTTCATATTTATTTCCAACTTTTATTTTTTTATATTCAATATCATTTACTTTTGTAATAGTATTTGATGATTTTTCGCTTAAATAAGAACTATATCTATATTTTTTTATTTTAATACCATCTGAAGAAATTTTTGTTAAAACTGAATCAGTAATCTCATTTTCCATATATTCCATTGAGTAGTGAATCTGCTCTAATTTTGAAAAATTTTTTCGTTGATTTAAATTAGCAAAATATATTCCAAAAAAAATATATATACAACACAATATAATAATACTAGAAACTGCAATTGTTATTAAAAGCTCTAATAATGTAAAAGACTTAGTTTTATTTTGATATATATATTTCATATATTTTCTCCATGTCTTCTATGTAATTAATTTTTATATTATATAATTCGCCTAAATCAAAAATTTTAATTTCAAATTTATTTAAATCTACATCATTTAATATTTCGAAATTTCTTTTTATATTATTTTTTATAATAACTACTGTATTTTCTAAATCTGTTAATTTGTTAATATTTTTTGCATTTTCCTTTTGTATATGTAAAAAATTATTAATACCAGAAATTATATAAATACTAATTATTGACAGTATAAAAATCGCAAAAATACATTCTATCATTGTAAATGACTTCATTTTATAATTTCTATTTTTCATTTATTATCACATTTATAAATCCGGTTACTGGTCTTACTCTTATTTCATAAAATTCTTTATCATAATAAAATTTAAAAGTCTTTCCCTCACTTGGAATACCTCTGTTATTAAAATCTAATTGAATACTATTTAAAATATTTAAATTTTTACAATAAATTTTTTTAAAAAAATAACCTTCAGATTTTATATCAAAAGTATTATCATGCGAATTTGTTTTAATAACTACTATCTTCTTATTTTCTATGGAAAAGACTTTTGCATTTTCTATACTTTCTGCTATAATTTTTAGTTCCTCTAAAGCCATTGTTTTTTTATTATTAATAAAGTTTACTCTAATAACTAAAATCATAACAGAAATAATTGCTAAACAGACGATTAATTCAATAAGAGTAAATGATTTTCTCTTAATCATCTTTTTCAACTGATGGTGTTACTATAATATCACCATTTTTGATCTCTACTTTATAAGCTGTTCCTTTAATTGACTTAGGTAATTTTGGAATTTCTTTAACATATTTTTTAGCAACTAAATCATCAGTTATATCCTTATCAGATTCAACTTTTTCTTCTGTTAAGTATCTAAGTCCTGCTACTTCCAATACTTTTACATTAGCTGCATGCGCAGTTTTATCTGCTTTTACCCTAGAATTGTTATACCTAGGAACTGCTATTAATATTAATATAGCAAGTATAGCAATAACAACCAATAGTTCAATTAATGTAAATGCTTTTTTCTTTGCTTTACTCATAATCAAAATCCTCCTAAAAATTTTTAAAATAGTTTATATTTAATATAAACTTATTTATTCTAATTAATAAAAAAATGCAGGAAAATTCCTGCATTAATTTTAATTTGACCAATTACCGTTAGTAAATACAGGAATCTCATTTCCAGAGTCAGTTATTCCAACAATATTTAAAGTTTCATCTCCAACCATAAAGTCAACATGAACTAAACTATCATTAGCACCTTTATCTTTAAGCTCTTCTTCTGTCATTTTTTCACCATCCTTTAAACAAGTTGGATATGCTTTACCTAAAGCTAAATGGCATGATGCATTTTCATCGTAAAGAGTTTCAAAAAACATTGTGTTTGTATTTGAAATCGGAGAATCAAATGGTACTAAAGCAACTTCACCTAAAGACAAAGCACCTTCATCAGTTTCTAATAGAGATTTCAATACATCATAACCTTTTTCTGCATTATAACTAACAACTTTTCCGTTTTTAAATTCTAACTTAAATTCATCTATAATATTTCCATTGTAATTTAAAGCCTTTGTACTATATACAATACCATTAATACCATCTTTATGTGGAAGGGTAAAAACTTCTTCTGTTGGCATATTGGCTGTAAAACTAACACCTTTTGAATTAAAACCACTTCCAGCAGCATTCCATACATGATTTTGTGGTAATTCAATTCTTAAGTTAGTTCCCTTGTCACTTGTATATTTTAGATATTTAAATTGTTTTTCATTTAAATATTTTGCCCTGCAACTAAGTTCATTAATATGTTCTTCCCAACCTTTAACAGAGTCACCTTCACCTATTCTAGAAGTATAAAAAATTAATTCCCATAACTTATTAACGGCTTCTGTTTCTGATAAAAGTGGAAATACTACTTTTGCCCATGCTACTGTAGGTGCACCAACAACACACCATGAATTTTTATCTGCCATTAGTGAGGATGAAAAATATTTCATAGCTTTTGAATTAGCAATACTACTAGCTTTAATTTTATTTATATCTAAACCATCTAAATTATTTGGATCATCTCCAATAACTGAAATAAATACTGCATTACTATCAATATAATCAGTAAATTGATCAACTGTCCATTGTTTAACATCAGAAAGAGTTTCTATACTAGCATATTCAAATTTTTGTCTTGTTATTATATCATCTCTCCAAACAACATTAACATTTCCAGCTCCAACTTTATAAGCTTCTTCAGATAATTCTCTAACTAAATCTTTTGCTTCAATATTAGCTCTTATAACTACTAATTGATCCTTTTGAACATTTGCTCCAACTTTTATTATAGTTTCAGCATATTTCTTTAATTTTTCTTTAAATTCCATAACCTTCTCCTTGACTTATACTATAATTTAATTATACACTATTTTATTAAAAATGCAAACCTTAACAAAACAATCTATATTTTTAATTAAAAATATATTTTATTAAATCTATAATTAGAATCCATTTATTATTATATTACATATTAAATGAGCGGTCATAGGCACATAAATATTTCTTATTTTTATATAAGAAACACTAAAAGGCAAAGCCCAAATCATACATAAAAAAATACCCCACAATTTCAACGAATGTTCTAAAGCAATTAAAATCTTTGATAAGAACGGGGTAAATATTAGAATCTTATTATTTTTATAAGAAATAAAATTCTGTCTAAAAAGGTTTTCTCAACAATAGGTGAAAAAATAATTCCTGAAAATAGAAATAAAATAAGTTTTAGCAAATTATAAGCTTTCAATAAAATCATTACTTACTAAGATTAGGAAATATATTTTCTAAAATAATAGTAAAGTAAAATGCAATAGAAATAAATACTACTGTTAAAATTACTTGTATAAATATAAAATTGTTTTTCTACAATAAAACACGACACTACAAATAAAAGCTCTATAAAAATAGGAACAAAATTATCTTTTATACATTTAGTTTCCATCACTTCACTCTCTGTACAATTTTTAACTACTGACTTTATATCTAAAATAGTTTAATACTATTATATCACAAAATTAATATTACTTAATCAAAAAAATAATGGAGAAAAACTCTCCACTATTTTTACTACATTATTTTCTAGAAAATGAATTATATTTATAGAAAAATTTTTTTAATATCTCAGCTGTTAATGCGTATAGTAATGAAACGCCAAGCAAAGATATCAATACCTTAATAGGTAGAGCTATTAATCCTAAATATGAACTTATTGGGCTATATACAATCACAAACAAAACCACAGCTACTCCACTTATAGCAATCAACAATTTATTGCTTGGTTTACTAGCAAAAACCGGCCTTGCTGTTCTAACAATAAGCATTACCACCATAGCAGAAATAATAGACTCTAATAACCATCCAGTATGAAATAATCTTTCATCGGCCTTAAAAGTAAAGAGTAATAGTGCAAAAGTTATATAGTCAAACACTGAAGAAATAATTCCAAAAAGAATCATAAACTTCTTTATAAACTTTGTATCCCATTTAACAGGACTCTTTAACCAATCTTCATCAACAGAATCTGAAGCAATTTGTAGTGAAGGAAAATCTGTTAGTAGATTTGTTAAAAGAATTTGCTTAGGCAATAAAGGTAAAAAACTCAAAAACAAACTTGCTCCTGCCATTGAAAACATATTACCAAAATTTGCACTTGTGGCTACAAATATATATTTTAAAGTATTAATAAATGTCCTTCTACCTTCACTTATGCCTGATACCAACACCTTTAAACTATTTTGTAATAGTACTATAGAAGCTGCATCTTTAGCTGTATCAGCAGCGGTATTTACAGATACTCCAACGTCTGCTTGCTTTATGGCAGGAGAATCATTAATACCATCTCCCATATATCCTACTATTTCTCCTGCCTGTTTATATGCCATAATTATTTTTTCTTTTTGATTAGGACTTATTTCAGCAAAAATATCTATATCTAAAACTTTCTTGTTAAGCTGACTTATAGAATATGAATCCAGTTCTTCTCCTAATAAAATCTTTTCAGGATTAAGTCCAATTTGACTACCTATATTTTTAGCTATAAGACTGTTATCTCCTGTAATCATTTTTAGAGAAACTCCCAATCTATTCATTTCGGCAACAACATCTTTTATATCGTCTTTTAATGGATCCATAAATAGTAATAGACCTACAAATACCATATCTTCAGCTCTTTGATTTTTAGTTTCTATATCATCTTCTATAAATTTATAGGCAAGTCCTAAAATTCTATAACCTTGACTTGAATATTTATCAAATAAATCTAATATATGTGTCCTAACTTCTTCAATATCTCCACTACTCTTATCTGATTTTTCATAAGTTTTGCATATATTCAGTATGCTTGTTAATGCTCCTTTTGTAACCATTATATTTCTACCATCAAAATCTAGCTCAGTTTTTACAGCTATACTTAAAAGCTTACTTTCAAAAGAGTAAGGTATTTCAAATATTTTTTCATATTTAGAAAAATCATTTTTATTTGCTTCTAAAATAGATTGGTCAATAGGATTCGTATATCCTTCTTGAAAATATGAATTTATGGATGCTAATTTGCTTACATTATCTGATTTTTCACCATTACAATCTAAAGCAGAATCAAGCTTTACTCTTCCTTGAGTGATAGTTCCTGTTTTATCAGAACACATTACAGTCATTGAACCGAAGTTTTCAATGGCATTTAATTTCTTTACTATAACACCTTGTTCTGACATTCTCTTGGCACCATGTGATAAGTTTACGCTTATAATAGCAGGTAGCATTTGAGGAGTTAATCCTACTGAAAGAGCTAATGCAAACATAAAAGATTCTAAAAAAGATTTATTCAGAATTATATTAAATAAGAATATAATACCAATTAATAAAGTTGTAACATGAAGTATCAAGTTACCAAAATCTCTTATGCCTTTTTCAAAGTCTGTATCAGAATCTTTTTTATTCAAAGATAAAGTAATTTTTCCAAACTCTGAATCTTTAGCTAGATTTACTATTACTGCCATACCTGATCCACTTATGACATGAGTCCCCATCCAAAGTGAATTTTTCCTATCAGAAAGTCCCGTATTGCAAGGTAACTTTTGTATAATTTTTTCAACGGGAAAAGTTTCGCCAGTTAAACTTGATTCATCCATTGAAAGTGAATTTTCTTCTATAAGTAGACAGTCAGCTGGAATCATATCACCAGTTTTTATATTTATTATATCCCCTATTGCCAACATCGCATTGTCTATTTCTTCAAATTTTCCATCTCTCAAAACAGAAGATTTTACGCTTACAGAAGAAAGGAGTTTTTTTACTGCATTATTAGCTTTACTTTCATGACTATAACTCAAAAATGCAGAAATTATAATAATGATTAGTATGATAATACCATCAGAATAATCTTTTAAAAAAATAGATAATATTGCTGCAAAAATTAATATCATAATTATAGGATTTTTGAATTGATTTATGAATATGCTTAAATTTGAAGATGAGTTCTTTTCTTCAAAAATATTTTGTCCATATTTATCAATTCTTTCTTCTGCTTCTTTACTTGATAATCCGAATTTATTAGTTTTTAATCGTTTTAATATATCATCCAAATCATAAGACCAGAATTCTTTCATAATATCCTCCTAGTTGTATTTAAAACATATTGCTAAAAAGAGTGATACAGTAGACTTTTGAAGTAACTCTTGTTATCTTTTAAAATTAAAGAATTACTATATAATGTTAAAATTAAGCTAATAAATAACATTAAAAAATGTAAAAAATTAAACTATAATTTTAACAAAATCAATAAAGCATCATACTGCTCATTCTCCTAAAATGAGTGAATAATTTTGTGTATGGATTCTCTTAATCTATATAAAATATATTACTTATAAATATTTTTTAGGACAGATATTTTTAATCCATCCTGATTTATATGTTATCATATCTACCTTTAAATTTCAACTTATTTTACTAAAATTTTTAAAATATTAAGACCATTTTTATTGTAGTTGTATCACTAAAAAAATTGAGAATTTATGTCAAAAACACGAAAAAAATGGTTTGTCTATCTTTAATCTTAACGATGATTCTCTTACTTTTTTGAGTTTAGTAACTAAGATTAGAAAGTAAAAAATAAAAAATGCAATAAAAAAGTTAAGGAGTACTATTAAACTTTACTCCCTAACCTTAGTACTAAACTAGTATTTTATTTAACACCAGTTAATGCAACTCCATTAACATATAAAGTATATCCATTACTTATTACATTTTCAGGATTTCCATTAAATTCTGAAACATAACTATCTCCAGTTAATGTCCATGTACTAGAACTATCAAGTGTTACAAATACTTTTCCTACATCTGTTGATACAGAACTACCTTCTGCATTTGTTATTTTTCCATCTATATAACCATCAAAAGTAGAATTATCAGATATTTCTAGTGTAAGACTTGAATCGCTACCAACCTTAATTGCTCCTGTAAGTTTTTGTGAGGAGGCTTTTAATGTTGCAATATTACTTCCTCCACTCCATCCATCAGCACATACAGTTAACAAAATATTTTCTGAATCTTGATTATCAATTTTTACATCTTTTAATGTAATAATTGAATTAGTATTAGTTACATGAAATACATGTCCACTTTTACTAGTTAGACTTCCACCATTCATAGTAAATTTGCTTGTACCACTTGCAGCATCACCAGACATTGATTGGTAAATCATTATACTATCTAAAAACTTTGCATTTCCATTTCTTTTTGTGTTATTTGCAGTTAAATTAGAATTATTCAAAGTAATTGAATTTAACCCTTCAATACAAACTCCTTCTGAAAGATTTGAAGTTAATGTTGAATTTGATACTGTAATATCAGCAGTAGAATAAATTGCAGGAGAACCTAAACCATTAGAAGTATATGTTCCTCCATCAACAACTACTGTTCCACCACCTCTGTCAGTTCTTATTGCAGCTGATGATTGACCACTAGTAGTAATATCTAAGTCATAAGCATAAGTTGTACCACCACCCGTAGTCATAATACCACCTGATCCTCCACCTGTTGTTACTATCTTGGTATTACGAATAGTTACTGTAGTTCCATCACCTTCAGCATCATTATTTCCACCATTTCCTCCATAACTGAAAACTCCGTTAGCACCATTTGCACTAGTATTAATAGTACCACCTGTTATAGTTGTCTTAGACCCATCTTTAACTAAAATACCTGCATTCAATCCATAGAAATTACTATTATCTCCACCATCAGAATCTCCAGATTTTGTAACTGTTGGATTATTGATTGTAACTTCTTCTGATGTTTTTATAAGCAGAGCATTCTCATCACTACTTGTACTTGAGTAAGTTTTATCTGTTTGAGTTTCACTAGAAGAAATCTCTACTGCTCCAGTATAAGTAATATCTGAACTACTTTGTCCTGGAGGACCACCTCCTGGACCTCCACCACCATCAGGTGGAGTACCATTTTTATTTTTTACTTTCTCTTCAGTGTTGTTTGTTGATGTTTATATATTATAGGTATATAACCCAAAGCTACAAGCTGTTGCTAATAAAATCGCAACCAAACTTATTAATTTCTTATTTCTAAACTTTTTCATAATATTTACCTCCTTATCTTTTATGAGCTTATTATAAATCAGTTTTATTGAAATAAGATTGAAATTTTTAATTTTTTATAAAAAATTTAATAATAAGTTTAAATTTCCCATTTTTTGTTAAAACCTCTATATTTCCACCATGTTTTTCGATAATAGCTTTTGCGATAGATAGACCTATCCCATAATGTAAATCTTCACTATTTCTAACTTCATCAACTCTATAGAATCGATCAAAAATATGATTAAGTTTTTCTTGTGGAATTTCATAACTATCATTTATTACATTTAATTCAATAGTGTTATTCTTTCTTTTAAAATTGATATTAATATCTTTTCCTGAAGAATAGTTTATAGCATTATCTAACAAGATAGATATAAGTTGTTTAAGTTGTGTTTGATTTCCTATTAAATGCACTTCTTCATCAATATCTATTATAAATTCTTTTCCCTTCTCAAAAGAATAGCTTTCAAAAGCTAGTATTTCTCCTATAATAATCCTAGAAAAATTTATATTTTCCATAGAAACAATCACATCTTCTGCGTGTGATAAATCTAAAAGTTGTTTTATAAGAATACCCATTCGCCCATTTTCATATTTTATATTTTCAAGCCATTCATTATTACCGATTTCTCGACAAAGTAATTCTGTGTTTGTTCCTATAATTGCAACTGGAGTTTTTAATTCATGACCAGCATCTGATATAAATTGTTTATGTTTTCGATTATTTTCTTCTAGTGGTTTTATAATACGTTTTGATAATGGTAATGATATTAAAAATATTCCTATAATTGAAGTAAATCCTACAATCAAAACATATCGAAGCATAGTTCTTAATCCAGCTTCAGAAACAGTATTATCCATAAATGCAACAAGAGTATATCCATCCTTATCTTTTACAACATAAGATAAATTACTATTTCTTCCTGAATGTTTTTTCTCTTCCAAAACTCTCTTTGCAATCTGTGTAAGTTCATCATTGTTATACAACTCTTTATTTCCATTATCTACAGCAAGTATTGAACCATTGTTTGAAATAGCAACCAAATAAAAAGTTGACAATTGATAATCTGAATTTTTATTTGGATTTTTTTTTAATTCAAAATCTTTATTATTTCTATTTTGTTCTTTATTATCTACGGAATAATCCTCAACATATCGTTCTAACATATCTAAGTTTTTTTGTCTAATCTCTCTAAAACTAGCAAACAAAATAACAGACAAAGTTAAAGAAAATAAGATAATAATTGAACTCATAATTGATAATATTATCTTTTTCCTTGATTTACTAAACATCTTTTTCCCTCAATTCATATCCAAGTCCACGAACTGCTTTAATTTCAACTTTTGAGCCAACAAATGCAAGTTTCTTTCTTGTAAATGACATGTATACTTCCACATTATTATATTCAGCCTCACTTTCAAATCCCCATATCTTTACTGCTAGTTGTTCTCTAGTCATAATTTGTCCATTATTATTAAACATAAACTCTAAAATTCTCAACTCTTTTTCGCTTAATCTAACATTTTGACCTGTAGTAGCACAATTTAACATTGCTGTTGCTTTATCTATAGTAAGATCTCCATAATTCAAAATATCTTTTTGAAATGAAGAAGAACGTCTTCCCAATGCACGAATCCTAGCTAATAGTTCTTTAGTTTGAAATGGTTTTGTTAAATAATCATCAGCACCACTATCAAGCCCTTCAACTTTATCATCTAATTGACTCTTTGCTGTTAACATAAGAATTGGAGTCTTAATCCCATTTTTTCTCGCTCTTCTTGCAACTTCAAATCCATTTATTTCCGGCATCATAACATCAAGTACGGCAACATCATAGATTCCACTTTCTAGAGCCATAAGTGCAGAATCTCCATCCTCCATATGATCTACATCATATTTCTCTTGCTTCAACAATTCTACAAGTGCCCTTGCCATCCTTTTTTCATCCTCAGCTAAAAGTATTCTCATTCTATCACCGCCTTTTTGTTTCTTCAAAATATTAATTAGTCAAGCGAAAAATGAATAAAAGAGAAAATTTTATTAATTTTCTCTATATTATTTCTATTAATACAATTTAATTTTTATACTTTAAGAATAATCATTAAAATTATCTTCTATTAATTTATAATCAATAGATGACTGTAAATTTCCTAATTGATCTTTCCAGGAATCAGAATTAATTCTTATTTTTTTAAATCCTAATAGTTCGTAAATATGCTGAGCCCTTTTATTCTTAACATTAGTATCTAAAATAATCACTTTAAAACCCATAGTAAACAGCTCTTTTATAAAAAGACTTAAAATCACTCTCCCTAGTCCTTTTTCATGATAGTTAGGATTACATATTTTAATGCCAATTTCTACTTTGTAATCTTGTATATTTCGGTAATTCATTTCTCCTATTGGCATATTATCATATTCAATTATAAGTGTGCGTCCATTCTCATCACTTTCTTGTAAAATTTGTCTCTTGATTTTATCTAAAGTTATACCTAATCCATTTGGAAATCCAGCATGAGCCATAACTTTACCATCATTCCACCATTCAGCAAGTTGCCCACAATCTGTTATAACAGAATTTCTAATACGAATTCTATCTTTACTAATATCCATTAATTTTTCTCAAAAAATTTTTTTATATTATTCCCACTCGATTGTTGCTGGTGGTTTGCTTGTTATGTCATAGACAATTCTATTTATATTTTCTACTTCATTTACTATTCTTACGGAAACTCTGTCCAATACTTCATATGGAATTCTTGCCCAATCAGCTGTCATAAAGTCTGTTGTTGTAACTCCTCTTAACGCTAGAGTGTAGTCATATGTTCTAAAGTCTCCCATTACTCCAACTGTTTTGTTATTTGTTATAACTGCAAAATATTGACTTATATTTTTATCTTCTCCAGCCTTTGCAATTTCTTCTCTAAATATTGCGTCGGCATTTCTTAAGATTTCCAATTTTTCTTCTGTTACTTCTCCCATTACTCTTATTCCTAAACCTGGTCCTGGGAATGGTTGTCTGAAAACTAAGTATTCAGGCATTTTAAGTTCTAAACCTAATCTTCTTACTTCATCTTTAAATAAGTCTCTTAAAGGTTCTATTAAGTCTTTAAAATCTACAACATCTGGAAGTCCACCTACATTGTGATGTGATTTTATAACTTTTGCATCTCCAAGTCCAGATTCAATAACATCTGGATATATTGTTCCTTGTGCTAAATAATCTACTTGACCAATTTTTTTAGCCTCATCTTCGAAGACTCTAATAAATTCTTCTCCAATTATTTTTCTTTTTTGTTCAGGATCAGTTACTCCTTTTAGCTTTTCTAAAAATCTGTCTTTTGCATTTACTCTTACAAAATTTAATTCATCATTTTTAAAAGCTTCTTCTACTTCATCACCTTCATTTTTCCTCATAAGACCAGTATCAACAAATACACAAGTTAATTGATTCCCGATTGATTTAGATAATAATGATGCACAAACAGAAGAATCAACACCGCCAGAAAGAGCTAAAAGTACTTTTTTATCTCCAACGGTATCTTTAATTTTTTTAATTTGTTCATTCATAAAATTATGCATTGTCCAATCACCACTTGCATTACAAATATCATAAAGGAATGACTTTATTAGTTCCTTACCTTCTTCTGAATGATTAACTTCAGGATGATATTGAACTGCATAAATTTTCTTTTCTTCATTTTCTATTCCAGCATAAGGACATGTATCAGTATGTTGAATACAGTCAAATCCTTCGGGAAGTTTTACAACTTGATCTTGATGACTCATCCAAACAGTTGTTTCAGATTTCATATTTGAAATAAGTTTTGAATTTTTATCTTTGATGCACAAAGTTTTTCCAAATTCCTTTTTGTCAGCTTTTTCAACAACTCCACCAAATGTTTTAGAAATTAATTGCATACCATAGCATAAACCTAAAATAGGAATATCTAACTCAAAAATTTCTTTTTCAATTTTTGGCGCATTTTCATCGTAAACACTATTTGGCCCACCAGTAAAAATTATTCCAATTGGTTTTTTTATTTTTACTTCAATAAGTGCTCTATTATAAGGAATTACTTCACAATATACATTAAGATCTCTAACTCTTCTAGCAATTAATTGATTATATTGTCCTCCAAAATCAACAACAAGTATTAGTTCATTTTTCATATGATACTCTCCTTAATATTATTTAATATTAATATTATATAATATTAGGAACAAAAGGTAAATATAAAAAATTTAATTTAAATAAAAAAAGGAAGCTTTTGCTTCCTTTTAATAAAAACTATTTAACTTCTGTTGGTACAGTAATTTTACCATCAGCTATACTTTTCTTTAACTCTTCAATTTTTTGCTTTAATTCATTAGGGATTTTAATCTTTAATTGATCTTCTTTTCCATAAGCAATATCAACACCATTAGTTTTTAGTGAAAATTCAATTGTTTCTCCACCTCTGAATTTTCCTTCATATAAATCTTTACCAACACTCTTAATAGCTTCGTTTACTTTTTTAATTGTAGAAGCTACTACATTTTCAGGTGCTAAGTATGATTGGTCTCTATCTACCCCAAAAACAAATTTATTATTTTCCTTTGCAGATTCAATAACTCCATTTCCTGTTCCACCTGAAGCATGGAAAATCATATCAACTCCTGATGAGTACATACTATTAGCTATTGCTTTACCTTTAGTAGCGTCTCCAAAACTTTCAGCATATTGAGCAACTACCTCTACAGTTTTATTATTATCTTTAGCTGCTAATTCAACACCTGCTCTAAATCCTGCTTCAAATTTTTTAATTAATGGAGATGTAATACCTCCAATAAATCCTACTTTATTTGAAGTAGTTAATGTTCCAGCTAAATATCCAACTAAGAATGAATTTTCATTGTCTGCAAAAATTGTTCCAATTAAGTTTTTTGGAGTATTTTCAAAAGCAGAGTCAATGATTACATATTTTTGATCTGGATTTGCTTTTGCAGCAGCTTCAATGTCTTTTGCTAATGCAAATCCTATACCAGCAATTAAGTCATACTTAGTATCTAACAATGTTTCTAAGTTTGTTTTGTAATCTGAAGCTTGCTTGCTTTCAACATAACTTGCTTTTTCGATTATACCTTCTTTTTCCAAATCTTTTAATCCTTCAAAGGCAGATTGGTTAAATGATTGGTCATTTACACCACCAGTATCAGTAACCATTGCGTACTTGATTGGTTTTTTAGTACTTTCTTTTTTTTCTTCTGTTTTTGTTTCTTTTGTTTCCTTAGGTGAAGAAGAACAACCTGTTAAAATCATCGCGCCTACTAAAAGAGCAGCGAAAGTCTTTTTAAGTTTCATATAAAACCCTCCTAAATTATTTAGTCTAGTACATTATATATCATAATAACTAAAATTACAATACTTTTTAGACTAATCTCCAACTAAATTATCATTATTTTCTGAATTATTGTCATTTTGTTTGTCTGACTGAACATTCTCTCCTGATTCTGTTTTATTATCCAAATATTGACCTATAATATCTCTGACTATAGGTCCACAATATGCACCAGCACCACCTTGAAAAATTACTGTAGCTATAGCAATTTCAGGGTTATTATATGGCGCAAAAGAAACAGTCCATGCATAATTATCGTATGCTTGCCCTGTAACTGGATTTGTTCCACTTTTTTGAGCAGTACCTGTTTTTGTCCCTATTTCTACTGGTAAATTTTTAAATATTTTATTATTTTCAGATGTTTTAGAAGCCATATTCATACCTTCTAAAATATACTTTAAATTTTGCGGATTAAAGGTTGTTTTCTCAGTTTCAGGATTATTTTGAAAAGAAACTGTTTTGTTATCATAACTTACAATTTTTTCGATAACCGAAGTTTTGATTTTTTGTCCACCATTTGCAATCATAGCCATTAGTCTAGCCATTTGTATTGGCGTATACGCATTTTGTCCTTGACCAATTACTGTATTTAATGAGTCTGCATTTGACCAAGAAGCTTGATTTAAGTAGTCAAATTTTATCATATCAGCTAAAGTAGATTTAGAATTTCCTATAATTTCAGTAGCTTTTAATTGCATATCCTCTAATCTTTTTATAACTTCTGTTCTTGATAAAACAGTTTCTTCTTCAGTCCAATTAACAATAGTATCTATTATTTTAGTAAAATCATAATCTTCTTTTGATTTACCATCTTGAATATATTTGTCTATTTCTTTTTCCAATCTTAACTTTAGCATAACTTTAGTTAAAGACTTTTTAGTAGTTGAATCGGGAACAACACCTTTACTTTCTTTTGGAATATTAATTTCAATACCAGTTCTTTCTCCAAGTCCTAATTCTTTAACTGTCTTAGAGAGATCTTCAATTGTTAACTTTATTCCTGTTTTCTGATTCGATTTTGGATTTTCTCCTAATGCTAATGCATAAAAATAGTAGTTACAACTATCTCTAAGTGCTGTTCTTAAATTTTCATATCCATGCGTCTTTTTATACTGATTCCAAATCCAACATCCAAATTTTGTGTCTCCAACATCCATTACTCCTTGACAGTTTATAATCTCATTAGGATCTAGACCCTTTTCTAGTGCAGATAAAGCTGTAGCAAGTTTAAACGTAGATCCTGGTTGTGAAATACTTTGCGTTGCAATATTATATAAAGGTCTTGGAGCTAAAAAGTCTCTTGGATCTTCAGGAAATAAACTAATCCAATCACTATTTGAAATTCCTGTTACAAAAAGATTTGGATCATAAGATGGATAACTAGCAAGAGCTAATACTTTTCCCGTTTTAACATCTATAACTACTACTGCTCCACTTGTTGCATTTGGATGACTTTCATGTGGTGTATAACTACCCCATTTACTTTTATACTCGCTTGCGTTTCTTATAGACTCTAATGTTCTCTTTAAAGATTCTTCTGCTATCTTCTGGAGATTTACATCTATTGATAAGTATACATTTTTACCAGGTATAGCTTCTGTTTCAGAAATAGTTTCAGTTCTATTTCCTCTGTTGTCTACCATTACTTTTTTGAATCCATCTTGTCCTTTAAGTGAAACTTCTTGACTTTCCTCTACTCCTGTTTTACCAATAAAACTATCAGAAGAATATCCTTTTTCTTTACTATATTTTTCTATCTCATCTTGTTGTGATATTTTTCCAATATATCCCAAAATATGTGCTGCTAATTCACCATTAGGATAATATCGAATAGGCTCCATTGAAACAGTAAATCCATTATTATTTTCAAATTTTTCCTTAATATTTGAAATACATGGCTCAGAAATACCATAAGTTAATGTAATAGGAATATAAGCTTTATCCCCTTGCAATTCAACTTTTCTATTGATTACAAGAAAACTATAAGTTAGATAATCATCTAAATTTTCAATATTATATGTTTTCTTTAAAGTTTCAAATAGACTTTCTGCAGTATAATCATCTTTAATCTTATATCTATTTTTAATCTCAGTCCTATTAATATTATAAACATAATCAAATGACTTATTTGTAATAGAAATTCTTAGAATAATATTATTTTCAGTATTAACTTCTTGAGCAATTAATTTTATATCATCAGATAATACAAAGTCATAAAGTAAATCATTTTCTTCTGCAATTGAAATTAAATATGTTAAAGGTTCAACTTCCTTTTTATCACTATTATCCTTATAATTGAATTGTAATGTTTCTTTATCTTTTTCATCTTTAACTATAGTATATTCTACATTAGATTCTATATTTTTATCTTCTAAAATTTTTAATAAAATTTGAGCTGGAATAATCTTTTTTCCATTTTTATCAACTTTAACAAAACTCAATAATTTATCTATGCTAAATTTCCTAACCATATTATAAAAATCATCTTTTGCACTAGTATCTAAGGTTACTTTTGAATTCTGTTTATTTAACTCAGATTTGATTAATAAAAGATTATACTTATTTAAGTCAATCAATGAATTTAATTCTATATTTGATAGTAAATTTCTACTTTTCAATTCATCAAATACTAATTTTCTAGCTAATGGTTGGTCTAATATCTTTCTTATAATTGATTTATCATCTTTAACCAAACTAGCAACATGTGAATAAATACCTTTTGATAAATCCTTATCTTTAGCATATTCATCGTAGTTTGTTCCTTTTGAAAAAGAAATTTCACCAGTATCAACATCAAAAAAATCTGTTGGAACATAGATACCTTTAAGTTGTAAATCTCTTATTACTTTTTTTATTATATAGAATGAAAATTTAGATGATGAATTTTTTTCTATTTTTAGTCTCAAAATATCTTCTACAAGATTATTTTCCAAAATAATATCTAAAACTTTCTCTTTTGGTGATTTTAATTCTGTAAAATAATCTGTATCCGAAGTATATACGAAATAGTTGATACCTAAAAAATAATCATCAGTATCCCAACTCGCACCATCTTTATTCAATATTGTTATTAATTCTTCAATTTTACTAATTTTTTCATCTTTACTTAATCTGCTGTATTCATCTTTTAAGATTTGTACTGCTGGGCTAGTTTTTACACCGGCTAATAATTTTCCATTTTTATCGTAAATATTACCTCTAGGAGCTGTTATTTTTACATCTTTAAGCCTATTATTATCAGCTTTATTTCTATAATCATCTCCATTTATAATAGTCAAATGAAATAACTTTAAAACAAGTAAAGACATCAATATAAAGAAAATAGAATAAACAATTCTATATCTTAATTGTCTATCATTAATTTCTTCTAATTTATTCTTATCAAAAATTTTCATATTATTACCTACTATCTAAAATCTGAATTTTTTCTTTTTAAATACTTTTCGTAAAATATAATTACAGATTAAATACAACAATACATTAAAAATTAACTCTAAAAATATAGGGCCTTTAATATAATTTATAAGTACAGTTGAAGAATAATTTTCAAAAAACATGTAAATTATAGTATTCATTATCCAATAAAACAACGTTGCTACAACTGTAATTATTGAACCTGAACGAATATCACCTTTATTAAGAGAATCTTCATTATATCCAACTATAAAACCTATCATATAATATATTAATGCTCTTATACCAATTAATTTCGAAAATAAAATATCTTCAAAAAAACCTAGAATAATTCCAGAATAACCTGAAATATAAGAGCCATAATTCATTCCAATTGCAACAACAAGAGCTAAACTGAGATTTGCTTTAGAGTTAAAAATACTAAAGTTTGGTAAAATAGCAGTTTGTATCATAATACTTGCAAAAAACATTAATACTACTTTTAATCTATTCATTGCCATCACCATTTCCTCTAATTACAAAGACTCTAAATAATGTTGTAAAATCTACTGGTGACTTTACACTTATTTTTTTCTCTAAATTATTTTCGGAAGATTTAACTTCAGTTACTTCACCTATATAAAGGTCAGAAGGAAAAATTCCTCCTCTTCCAGATGTAACTAATTTATCTCCTACAATTATATCTGCATCTGATTTATACATAAATCCAGATAATAGATTATTTTCTTGACCATTTATTGCACCATAGGATTGAGTTCTAACAACATTAAAAGATACATTACTTGAAGAGTCAACTAAACTTGATACTTTACTCCAATTATAGCCAACTTCAATAACTTTTCCGACAACTGCTTTAATATAAGTATTTTCATCTTCTCCTACAGTCCCTTGAACAATAATGTCTCCAACTTTTACTCCATCTTTACTTCCTTTATTGATATTAAATCTAATCAATAAACTATTAGAATCTAATGCTATAACATTTGCACTTAAAAGACTCTCTTTATTTTTTAAGTAGAGATTGTATTCATTTTTTAAAAAATCTTCTTTAGCAATAATATTTTCCATATTAACATTTTTTTCTTTAAGCTCTGCGTTTTCAATTTTTAACTTTTCATTCTCTTCTCTTATAGATTTAGAACCAAAAATTTTTGTAAATACTTCTTTTGAACTTGCGATTGAAGAATAAACAATTCTTGTAATTGAACTTGTTACAGTTCCTATTGCATTTTCTCCTATATTCATAATAGAAGAATTACTACTAAAAAAAATTATAGAACTTAAAATTATTATAGTTGTAAAAAAAGAAATCTTCTTTTTACGTGATTTAATATTTCTAAATCTATTCATTATTTTTTCTCCTATTATTTTTAGCTTTAATACTATTAGCTAGTATTCTTGCTCCTGAACATGTACAAGTTAATGGGTTTTCTGTTACATTTATTGCTACTCTTAATTCATTCTGTAAATATTCTACACAACCATTTATTTTAGAACAACCACCTGTTAAGTAGATTCCATTTCTTAAAACATTTCCTGTCATTGAAGGTGGCGTTCTCTCTAGTATAACCTTAATAGCATCCGCAACAGCATTAAATAAAGGAAATAAAGATGAAGTTATATCTTTACCATATATAACAGCATTCCTCGGCATTCCAGTATTTATATCTCTTCCAAATATAGAAAGATTATTTGTAATATTACTAGTTATGAATGATGCTAGATTAATTTTTATAAATTCTGCAGTTTCTTTGTCTATCATTAGTTCATACTTATTTTTTACTATATTAATAATATCAAAATCTATTGAATCTCCACCAATATCAACAAATTTTGATGCTACAACCCCACCTAAACTTACTAAAGAAACATCTACTGTACCTCCACCAACATTAGCTACAATACTACCTGATGGTTCTAATGCAGGAAGACCCATTCCAATAGCAGAAGCTACTGCACTAGGAATGAATTCTACGCTTCTAGCTCCAGAATATATAACACAATCTTCAATTGCTCTTCTGTCTACTTCTGAAATTCCACTTGATATAGCAATGTATACTTTAGGATGAAAAACAGAAAAACTTGATTTTGCTTTTTTAAGTAAATTTGTTAACATTACTTGAGCAATCTCAAAATTTATAATTTTCCCACCTTTAATTGGTGCTAATGTTATTATATTATCTGGAGTTTTACCTTCCATACTCTTCGCTTTTTCACCAACTGCAACAATTTCATAATTATTTAAATCCACAGCTACCACAGAAGGCTCAATAATTTTACCGTCTTTTCTTTTAGAGTATATAAGTGTATTGGATGTTCCTAAATCTAAAGTTAAATCTTCCCCTAAAATCCACGAAAAACTCATTTTTCTACCTCTCTTATATCATTAATCCTTTTTCTTTTAAACTTATATATTTATTATATCCTATTATAATATGATCTAATAATTTTATTCCGACTAAATCCCCAACATCTTCTAATCTTTTTGTTATTTCTAAATCTTGTGTACTAGGTGTTGGATCACCACTTGGGTGATTATGTAAACATATTATACTATTTGCTCCTTTGCTTAAAGCATACTTAAATACTTCTCTAGGATGTACAATTGATGAATTTAAATCTCCTCGAGATATCTCATCCCAAGAAAAAATCTTATTTTTTGTATCTAGTACAAGAACATAAAAATGTTCTTTCATTTCATCTTTTAAAATATTCATAAAAATATCAGCAACGCTTTTTGGAGATCCAATGGAAAAATTATCAACACACTCTTTTAAATTTATTCTTTTAAAAAACTCCAATGCTGAAATTATAGTACAAGCTTTAGATAATCCTATACCATCTATTTTCATTAAATCATTAATCGTTATTTCACTTATTCTATGAAATTTTTTCATGAAAATCCATAATTTTTTTGAAAGATTCAGAACATCTTCTTTTTTTGAACCACTCCCCAATAATATTGCCAAAAGTTCATATTCAGTCAAAGTTTCAGGGCCAAATTTATAAAGTTTTTCTCTCGGCTTTTCAGTTTCTTCTAAATCTCTTATAGATATTGTAAAAGAGTCTATATCATCATATTTTATATTTTTTACACTACTAACTTCACCAATAATTTTCTCATTATAAGAATGACTTTCTTCTCTAATCTCATTATTTATTTTCTTTTGTTTTTCTTCATTTAAAAATTTGTCTAAATCTTTCAAAAACTCATCATAATTATAGTTTAACATAATTACCTCTTAAAATCTTATACATATAATTAGAAATAATTCCAACTAAAATACCTGTACATATTCCGATTATACCTAGTAATGGAATAAAATTTATTAAAGTTATAGAATTTAAAAGTACCATAGAAACTAAAATTTGAATGATAATATAAGTAATAGATCCTAAGACACTAATTCCTATTAAACTTAAGTATTTATTAAAAAACTTGTTTACTAAATACATAACAACCATACTTGAAAATCCTGCAGAAAAATTATAAATAAAACTTATAGGATTCCCTAGAATTAGTACTAGTAAAACTGCTTTTAAAAATGAAATAAAAAATGTTTCTTTAAAACCAAATAATAGTATAGAATTTATTATAATTATATTTGATAATCCTAATCTAACATTTGGAATTGGTATAGGAATATAGGTTTCTAGTAATGATACAATTAAAGCAACTGAAACGAATAGTGAAATTAAATTAATTTTTTTTGTATTCATTAATTTACCACATCCAAATCATTATTTTGTCTTGATTTTATTTGTATAACTAATCTATTTGGAATACAAATAATAGCTTGTCCAACTTTGTCTATTCTTCCAAATTTTACATCTAGTTTATCCGGACAATTTGCCTCAATTACTCTTATACCATCTTCATTAACCTCTAAAATATTAATACCAAATGTAGTTCTTATAGGATAAACTTTCTTTTCTTTACTGAATGTTATTTGCTTAATTTCTTCACCATTTACTTGTACACTTATATATTTATCTGTAGTTGTTATAAAACTCTTATTTATTAAAACTAACGAAAAAGAAAAAATAACAACTAAACAAAATATAACAATAATATCTCCTTTTTTCATATACACTTCCCTATTTATTAACAAAACATTAAAGCTATTAATACATATATAAATTAATTAATTTTAAAATGTATAATTTCATCTTAACCTTTATTTTATCAAATATCTATCTGTTTTTCAATGTTTTTAATAATTTTTTAAATTATAAGTATATTTTTAATAAAAAAGTAGTATATAATAATACTACTTTTTACTAATTAACCGAATTTACATAATGACCTTTAAATGCACTACTATTTTTTATTATTTTTTGATATTTTAAAAAATTAATACACTCTTTCAAAATACTATAAACCATATCTGAATTTTCATAGGTAAAATCTAGTCTTACTCTATCAATTCCTAATTCAAATATTTCTTTTATATTTTCTCTTAAATCTAGAGTTAAATGATTTCTAATTTCTGTTCTACAAAATATATCTTGAAATAATCTAAATTCTCTATTTTCATTATCTTTTAATATATAATCGCTTCTTGCACATTCTGAACAACGTCTATCTTTGTGACAATCCTTTGTTAAAACTCCCATTGCACAGTATTCTGTAAGCATTGATCTTGTGTGGCCATAAATTATCATATCAACATTTGAATTTCTTTCTTTTGATTTATCCAATAGATTTTTTATTTCAAATTTATTTATTTCCTGTGAAATTGTTATATCTTCTGCGTCAAAATATTTTTCAAAGAATTTCAACGAATATGAATTATAGATATTAAAATATGTATCTATATTGAATTTTTTTGTGCCAAATTTTGATTTAAAAAAGTTTTTTGAACCCCAGGTTGATATTTGAACTTTATTAAAAATATCGCTATTTATTTTGGATAAATATTTTTCTAACACATAATACTCTTCATTTCTTATAACACCCAAAGAACTGTAAATTATATTTATCCCAAGAGTTTTAAATTTACTATAATATTTTTCAAGTAAAGTAAAATCTTCGGTATAAATTTCTTTTACAAACTCTGATATATTTGGATTTTCTAAAATTTTATCCAATTGAGAATTATTATGTACTTTTAATGTAATTTTTCCATTAAAGACTTTTTCTCCTTTTAGATAGCTATAATCCTCATAAGGATAAATAATTCTTTTTACTGATAAATCCAATCTATACTCTTCATATTTTTCTATTGCTTTTCTTCTAAGATTATTTAATACCGAAACTGGTATAAATGCATTTTTATCAACAAAAATATTATTAAAAACAAAATTATAAGGTGTTCCACCGGTTTTAGATAATTTTTCAATAATTTTATCTATTTCAGCTTCCTTGTTATTTGCTTTTTCTATTATTTCATCAGAAAAAATTTCAATATCTTCCAAATTAAATTTTACTTTATAACCTACTTTAATAAAAATTTCACATTTTAAATTTATCTTTATATTTTCAATCCCTTCTTTAAATGATTTATTAGCATTATCAACCAATTGTTTATCTGATGTTTTGTAAACCGGTGTTTTAGGTTTTATATTCTTGATAAAATCTATTTCAACAATGTCTCCTGCTACTCCACAGTCGAAAATTTCTCCGTCTTTAATGATTCTGCCAATATTTCCTCCACCTAAATTAATCCCGTCTCCTTTTGAAAGTTTGCCGGATAATTTTATTTTCAATTTGTTCTTTTTGGGATTAAAACTTAAAACTTCACCTACTTTAACTCCAACATTATTTGGCTTATCCAAATTGATAATATCAGAACCATTTTTGCTCATTAGATATCCTGAAGTAAATTTTCTATTAAAAATTGCTTCTAAATCTTCTTTTAATGTCTTTTTATCAGTTGTAATTTTATTATTTATATAATTATCTATAGCTTTTCTATATCTTGATGTAACAACTGCAACATATTCAGGTCTTTTCATTCTTCCTTCAATTTTTAAGGATTTTATACCTGTATCCAATATTTTTTCAATATTTTCTATACTACATAAATCTTTTGGACTTAGCAAATAATTTCCATTTACATTAATAATTTTCCCAGTTGTTTTATTTATTAATTTGTAACTTTGCCTACAAGGTTGAGCACAACGACCTCTATTTCCAGAACGGTCTCCAAGCATTGAACTCATAAGACATTGACCTGAATAACTTACACAAATAGCTCCATGAATAAATACCTCAATGTCTATATCAACATTATCACAAATTTCCTTAATTTCTTCTATACTAAGCTCCCTTGCAATAACCACTCTATCAAATCCAACTTGTTTTAATTCTAAAACATCATTTAAAGAATGTGCAGATATTTGAGTTGATGCATGAAGTTCCATATTTGGATATCTTTTTCTTAAAACTTCTGCAATTCCAATATCTGACAAAATAATTGCATCCACACCAATTTTATATAAAAAATCCGTATAAGAAATCAATTCTTCAATTTCAGTTTCTTTAATAGATGTATTAACCGTAACAAATATATTTACATTCCTAAGTTTTGCATATTTTACAGCTTCTATAAGCTCATCATTGTCAAAGTTTGTTGCAGCGGCTCTTGCTCCAAAACTGCTACCACCTAAATAAATGGCATCTGCTCCATTTTGAATTCCGGCTTTCAAGGATTCCATAGAACCTGCCGGAGATAAAAGTTCAAACATAAAATTCCTCTCAATAAAAATTATATCTTTATAAAATGTGTAAAGACATGTTTATTATACCACATTTTTTGCAATATAAAAGGAGAAATTAAAATTTCTCCTTTTAAAAAATTCAATAGTTTTATAATGTTATTTCAAAATTGGAAAGTGAATTGCCATATCTTAATTCTTTTCTTAAATCTTGAATAACATTATCCATTTTCTCAAGATCTAAAAGTAATTTCTTTTCCTCATTAGTAGTTTCATGTATTGCAACTATAGCTCCATTATTTATTACAATTCTTTTATCAGCGATTAAAGCTAATATTGGATCATGCGTTGCCATTAAAACTATTTTATTTTCACTTACTAATAAATCTAACGCTTTTTTTCTATCAATTCCTGCATTTTCAATTTCATCAATTAAAACAATCGGTGATGAACTTAAAATTGCTGTATCAGCAATCATTAATGCTCTTGACTGGCCTCCACTCAATGAAGTTATTGGTGTATTTAAGTCGAATTTTTCTCCAGCAAGTTTATTTGCTTCAGCAATTATTTTATTAATTATTTCTTCTTCATTTTCAACCATTCTACTTTTTGCATGAAGTTCTATAAACTCATATGCTGTTAAGTCCATAACAAAATTCATATTTTGAGAAAGTTGGGAAACTAATTTATTATTAGCACTTAATCTCCATTTTTTATCAGCATCTTTCCCATTTATTAAAATTTTTCTATTAGTAGGAGTATCTCTATCTGCTACCCATTCAATATCTCCTAATAGTCTTGACTTTCCACTTCCTGTTGGACCAACTATTGAAATTATTTCTGATTTATTTACTATAAATTCATCGTAATTTTCCTTATTACCAAATTTATCTGTTCCAGCAAGTAAAGTAATGGAGTTTACTTCATTATCTTCTAATCCTAAAAAACTTTTCATCTGATTTATATAGATATTAAGTGATTCACAAAGTAAATTTTCATCAATTGCTAACTCTTCTTTATCATCTTCTGAATAAGAATGTAAATATTCTGCAAATGACAAATGTTTACTATTTGAAATATCAAAATTATTTTCTTCAAAGAAAACTTCAACAAAAGGATATTTTTCTATTAATTCTTTAATTTTTAAATTATGCATTTCTATCCTCCAATTTCATTTTTTTAATATTTCCCATTTGATATTTTGCACCTATTTTCTTTTCTCCTAAACAGTAAGAACATAAAGCAGTTGGCATTGCAAATTTTAATTCCATTCCATTTACTGTACTAATTGAATTATCTTCATCAAATAATAAAGTACTTAATTCATATGTTCCTTGACCAGTAAGCCCATTAATATTCATAACAATTGCACTTGGATTTACAGAAGCTACCCTTGAAGAAAATACTTCTCTTTCAGCTTGTGATACTATATCACCTTTCGTTATAACTACATAATCTGCACTTTTTAGCATTGGACCAATTTTTTTAGGTGTATTAATTCCTGAAAGATTATCAATAACACAAACAGCTTTAATATTTTTTATATAAGGGGAACATCTATTACAAAGTCCAGCAGATTCAGTAATTAAAATGTCTAAATCATTACTAATTCCCCATTGTACAACTTCTTCTATATTGGATACAAAAAAATGATCTGGACATAAAGCACCTGAAAGCCCTTTTCTAACTAATATGTTATTTTTTTCGTAGATTAAATCATCATCTGTATACAAACAGTCAAATTTTACTACACCCGCTTTAATTCCTCTATTTTTTAGATTTTCGATTGTTTTTACTATAACACTAGTCTTTCCTGATGAAGGAGGACCAGATACTACTACTAAATTCATATTAACCTCTATTTTAAAATTTCTTCATTAAATAATTTTTCAGATTCTTTCATAATTTTTACTATATCATTGTTATGAATATAATCCCATCCACAGAATAAAAATCCATTATTATCTTCTAATAAATTATCTACACCTTTAACAGTAGTTGGAAATTTACCATTTGATGAAAGTATTTTACCAACACTACTATTTTTAAAGAATTCTACTACAGTTTTAGCTTTTTCATTATCTTTTTTTGTCATTATAAATACAGGACTTACTATAGCTCCATCTTTAGGCCAAACAACCTTTAATGCTGAGCTTCTAGAAACCATTTGTGTAAAGAAATACGGTGTAATACTAACTATAGGATTATTTTTCGAATCTCCTTTTTTCTTTACCATCTCAGCAGGATGTAAGCTCTTTTTATATACTTTTGCTAATGCTTTGATTCCTTCTATTCCCCATTTTGAGAAAATAGTTACAACTAATGCATTAAACATATCTAAATCTGATAATGGTATAGCTACACTATCATTATAGTTTCCACTAAATAATAATTCTTCCCATGAAGTTGGTATTTTTTTTCCATTAAGATTATTTTCGTTTACTAAAAATACACATGGAACTACAGCTATAATATCATATATATTCTTTGGATCTTTTAAACAAATTTTTTCATTATCAAAATCTTTATTAAATTCTCTTGGTTCAACATAAAAACTATCATTTTTAAAGAACTCTTAAAATTTTTCTTTATCAAAAAATAGTTCAAAACCAGCTGAAATCATAATATCAGCTACTTTATCAATATCTTTAGAATTTATATCTGATTCAATCCAATCAATTCCTAAGTTTGCTGATTTTAATTCATAACCAATATCTAACCCATTATTCTTTTGATCTTCAATAAATTTATCAAATGCCTCTAGAATAGGAATTTTTAATGGACATGGTAATACTCCTTTAACTATTACATCTCCTTTTAGTTCTTTCTCTTCGACTAATGATTTATCAACAGCACTATGTTCATCATTTAAAAACATATTTAATTTTTCTTCAAAAGCTTCTTTGTTTATTCCTCTAACTTTTAAAGCCATATTTAAAGAAACCATTTTTCCCATTGTTTGTAACATTTTTTCGTTCTTTAATTGGTCAAAACCATTATTAATAAAAAACTGTAAAAGTTTTTCATTACCATTTAAAATATTATATAATTTATCATCAAAATTTATTTTACTCATATTTACCTCCTTATAATATATCTATATTACTATATTTTATAATTAATTTATGTTGCAAATGCAATAAAAAAAAAAAATCGAAAATGATTTTCGATTTTATCTTTTTCTTTTATTAGATTTTTTATCCTTAAAATAAACATTCTTCAAATATAATACCCCTGCAACCTCAGAAATTCCAAGGATAATAATCGCTAACTTAGTATAAGATTTTGATTCCTTTTCACTAATTCCTTTTACATATCTTTCTTTATATACTAAATTTGTAATTAACTCAATAGGAGCTTTAGATAAAGTTATTTCAGAACCATTTTTTGTATTTGTATATTTTGTGTTAGAATTAATAATATATTTATAATCTTCATTTCCTTTAAAAGTATACTTAAAACTTTTAAAATTATCAAATGTAGAAAATGGTGAGCTTTCTATATTTAATTTCATAACATTTATATTATTTATAGTAGTTAGTGTAGATGATATTGGATATTCGACACTTAGTTTTTTTTCAACTTTTGGTTCTATAGTAGTTTCAAAAGTAACCACAATTTGCTTGTCTGCTGTAGCTTTTAAAACTCCCAAACTATCATAGCCACTACCACCTATTATTTTATCAAAATTTTCAACAAAAATTTCATATAAATTGTCTTCAGAAAATCTTTGTCTAACATTCTCAGGAATTTCCCCTAAGAATAAATTTTTTAAGAAATTTTCGACATTTACTGACGTTTTATCTATATTTTCTTTATATCCAGAATTAATTTCCTTATCCCCTGAGTATACTTTTGTTGTTATATTTACATCACTTCCAATTGTATATAAAATAGGTGTTTTACTCTTACCACTAAATTCATGAGTTAATATTAAAGTTTTATTACTCTTATTTTCCTCTACCTTTAAATCTTCTCCACCTGATAAAAATAACTTTGTTTTATCAGTAGAATACTTTATAGTAATTTTATATTTTAAATTTTCAGTGTTACTTGATTCTAAGTTAAACTTTCTTAGAACTCCTACATCTTCTTTTTTGAAATTTACAGGTTCATAAATTTGAGAATCTATATTTCCTATTATTTCTTTATAAAATTCAGTACCAGTAGGAGACTTGAATTTATCATTAAGAAATTTAAATGAGTATGGAATTTCAGCACCATCCATCTTAAGTGAAAATTTACTTAAATTTTCGATACTACTATTAAAAGTTATTCCCATTTTTAAAGTAGAATTTCCGTTATTAGTACTTCTTAATGTATAATCTGCTTTATATATTCCTTCTAATTTGTTTTCATTTTTATCAGTATTTGAAAAGTCAATTGTTGACTCTCCAGTTAATTCTATATTTTTTGTATCTGATATATTAAATAGCTCATAAATTCTATAATTATCATTTAAATTATTATCTTCAGCTTTAGTTACATTTATATTATTGAATAATAAACAGCAGGACATTAATGCAATTAAAAATCTTTTTTTCATATTCTCCTCCAACTACTAATATGTGTAATTATACCATTTATAGCAGTTATTGTAAAGATAATAAATAAAACAAAAAAATCACGAATATGAAATCCGTGATTTTTATTTTTATATAATTTCAATATAGTGTTCTTGTTTAATATCTTTATCAATAGCTAAATTTACTGTACAAAATTTACTTGCAAGATTAATTATTTTTTCAATTTCACTTATATTAACATCTGTTTTTAAAGTGTACTTCGTTCTAATTTCTGAATATTCTTGATTTCTAAATGGAGTATCATCAATGTAATCAGTATTTACTACATCAGCTTCAATTTCTATACTTAAATCTTCAAAATTAATATTATAATACTTTGATGCTTTAATAAAAGTTAAAACCTTACAACCAGCTAGTGCTCCCATAAACATTGCTCCTGGAGTCATAAAACCAGAATTTAATTCTTTACATTTTACACTATCAGTAATAATTTTTTGACCATTACTAGTTAATACCATTTCTCCATTTTTTTCTAATTTAATTGCACAAATCATAATTAAAACAATTTTAATATATTACCAATAAATACACCATAATAATTACCGATAACATATCCTAGGATACCAACTAACATTCCTGGTACAACTAATTGATTCCATCCTCTTGCAATAGCTAGTGCTGCCGCAGTTGTAGGTCCACCAATATTAGCATTTGATGCTATACAAATTTCTTCAACTGAATATTTGAAAATTTTACCAAAAATGAAAGAAACAATCATATTAATAACTACAATAATTATACAAAATACTAATAACCATGGTGCTTTCTTAAGAATTATTTCTATAGAAGCTGGGGCACCAATAGCACCAAAGAATATGTGAATCAAATAAGTTCCAATTTCATCAGCACCAGAAATTTTAGATAAAATCTTTGTATAAGTTGCTAAAATTACAGTAATAGTAGTCATTAATAGATATTTACTACCTACTAATCCAAATAATAAATCGACTAAGAATTTTAAGCCAGTTCCCATTGAAGTAGTATCTGGTTTAAATCCAGAAATAAATCCACCTAATTCTGTAGAAATTGCAACTATTGCAAATGATATAGAAATAACTTTTGCAACATCTAATAAAGAAATATCTTTTTTTGCCCAAAATTGAGCAGATTTATTTTCACCAACATTCCCTAATTTTTCCATTTCATCTTCATAAGGATGAGTATAATGTTTTCTAAAGAACTTCATTGTAGGTATTATTGTTAAACTAACAAAATATATTCCCATAAATAAGTTATCAGCTACAACTGCAGATCCAAGTAAACCTTTATCATTTAAAGGAAATGCGTCTGACATAGCAGTTAAGTTCATACTACCACCTGTATAAGTTCCTACCATCATTGCGCTTAACTTATAAAGCTCTGGAATAAAACTTCTTAATAAGAAAAAGGCTACAAAAGCTCCTAAAATAGTACCTAAACCGCTAAGTAAATAGATACCAATTATTCTACCTGATTCTTTCCAAACCTTCTTTAAATCTGCTTTAAATAGAAGCATAGGAATTGCAAGCGGTACTACCCAACCCCAGACAATATCATAGGCTTTAGTGTCTTCAGCAGGAATAATTTTCACATTTGATAAAAACATTGTAAAAGCTAATGCTAAAATACATCCAGTTACTTTACCAGCCCAGCTGTATGTTTGTTCTAGATAAATACTAAATGCGGCTATTGCACAAAGTATAGCTAAAAGCACTAATGTATTATCAATTTTAATAAGTGACCAATATTGTTGTTTTGCCACTTCTTCTGTTAAAAAAAACATATATAAACCTCCTTAAAAATATATGGAATGCTTTTCACATCCTTTTTAATTATATACTTACTATATAATTTTGTCAAATTAAATTTTTAATATAAATAATGTTCTATATGTTGTTTTTTCTTTATTTTGGAAAGTTTCAAAATCCTTAATATCCATAATTTTCAATTCGTTTTTTTCAAATAATTGGATTATATCATTTTCTGAGTGTATATATTGTCTCTGAAATTCTTTAATTTTTTCATAAGTATTATTTTTATTTTTTATAAAAAAATCAATTTCAAAATCAATGTAATTTTTTTTGATATAGTTTCTCCAAACATAAAAAAAATCTTCTTCTTCGTATACAAAAGTATTATTCCCTAAGTATTCTTTAAGTTTATATTCTGTATTAATATCAAACATTAAAATAGAATTTTCATTCATCTGTTTTTTTGCATTTTTTAAAAAAAGATCAATTTCATCTATTGTTTTTATATAATTTAAAACATCAAAAAAACAACATATTAAATCATATTTTTTACTAGACATAAAAGTTCTAATATCACCTTTTAAAATATTTACATTCTTATAATCTATTAATTTATTATATGCTATAGATAACATTTCATCAGAAATATCAAAACCATCAACATTAAATCCTCTTTTTAATAGAGTTTCTGTTAAGTTTCCACTTCCCATACCACACTCTAATACATTTTTTACATCTATTTGATATTGTTGACAAATTTTTATAAGATTAGAGGCAAGTAGTTCGTAGTCTACTTGCCTTTTCATAAGATCATCATAAATATAAGAAAATCTATTGTACATGATTAATCCTCATATGAAAATATATATGGAATATTTCTATATTTACTTCCATAATTTAATCCATATCCAACTATAAACCAGTCTTCAATTTCATAACCAAAATAATCAGGAGTAATATCTACTTGTCTTCTACTAGGCTTATCTAGCATAACACATGTCTTTATACTTCTAGGATTTTTACTTTGAATATATTCTTTAATATTCTTTAAAGTATTTCCAGAGTCCATAATATCATCAACTATAAGAACATCTTTTCCTTCTACATTTTCTCTTAAATCAGAAATAATATTAACTTTTCCAGAAGATATTTCAGCATCTTCATAAGAAGAAGTTGTTATAAAATCAACTACAATAGGAGTATCAATTTCTCTAACTAAATCAGCAAGAAACACGAAACTTCCTCTTAAAAGACCTATTGCAACTAATTCTTTACCAGAATAGTCTTTTGAAATTTGTTTACCAAGTTCTTTTATCCTATTAGAAATTTCTTCTCTTGTAAATCTAATAACCTCTCTTTTGTTCATCAAAATAATCCTCCTTTGCAATTTTTTTGTTTTTTTCAAAGTCTAACTTCTTTTTCTCTGAATCTTTAATTTCTTTTAAAATAATCAATATTTTATTTAAAGTATATTGAATACTAACTAGTATTACAATTAAAAAAGTCATAAATATAACATTAAAATCAACATTCATAGTATCACCTATTAGTTATTTTTAATTTTTTCAATACTTGATAAAATTTCATTATAAATATTTTTATATTTTTCTAATTTTTCTTTCTCCTCGTTAACAACTTTTTCAGGAGCATTATTTACAAATTTTTCATTAGAAAGTTTTGAGGATGCCCTCTTAATTTCTGATTCATATTTTTGTAAATCTTGATTCAATTTTTCTAGTTCTTTTTCATAGTCTACTAACCCATCTAATGGAATATAAATTTTCTGATTATTACTTATTACAACCATTGAATTATCAATTTCTTCATCTTTATCCATCACAATTACTTCAGAACAAGAAGCTAAAAATCTATATAGATGTTCTAATTCTACAGTATATTTTTTTGTTACTTCATTATTTGAAATAAAAAATAAATCTGATTTTTTTGAAGGAGGAATATTTTTTTCGCTTCTTTTATTTCTTATAGCAGTTATAGTTTCTATTAAATTTTCGACTTCTAATTCTTCTTCAATAAATATACATTTTCTATCATAAATAGGAAATTCCGCATTAATTAGTTTTTCTTTTACATTTGGTAAGAAAGAATATATTTCTTCAGTAATAAAAGGCATGAAAGGATGTAATAATTTTAGAATATTATTCAACACATAAACTAATACTGACTTTGCAACAAGTTTATTTTCTAAATTATCACCATATAATCTGGTTTTAGAAAATTCAATATACCAATCACAAAATTCATTCCAGATAAAATCATAAATTTTTGCTGAAGCTAAGCCAAATTCAAATTTAGATAAATTTAAAGATAATTCTTCAATTGTTCTATTTAATCTTGTTAAAATCCATTTATCTTCAACTTCAATTTTATTAAAGTCTATATCATAAATTTCATCTTCATTTAAATTCATTAGGACAAATCTTGAAGCATTCCAAAGTTTATTTGCAAAATTTCTATTTGATTCTACTCTCTTTTCATAGAATCTCATATCATTACCTGGAGTGTTTCCTCCAACTAATGTAAATCTTAAAGCATCCGCACCATATTTATCTATAATTTCTAGCGGATCAATACCATTACCCAATGACTTACTCATTTTTCTACCAAGTTCATCTCTAATTAGCCCTGTAAAATATACATTTTTAAAAGGTACTTCTTTTAGATTATATAAACTAGAAAACACCATTCTAATTACCCAGAAAAATAGAATGTCATAACCCGTAACTAATGTTTCTGTTGGAAAAAAGTATTCTAAGTCAGATGTTTCATTAGGCCATCCAAGAGTTGAAAATGGCCATAATGCAGAAGAAAACCAAGTATCTAGTGTATCTTCATCTCTAACAAAAGTTTTTCCATCTTCTTTTGGTTCAGTTCTACTTACTACAACATCTCCACTTTCCTTGCAATAATATACAGGAAGTCTATGACCCCACCACAATTGACGAGAAATACACCAATCTTTAATATTATCTAACCAATTAATATAAACTTTCCCAAATCTTTCAGGAATAATATTTAATTTCCCATCTAAATATGCTTTTTTTGCTGGTTTTGCTAATTCTTCCATTTTTACAAACCATTGTTTTGAAATAATTGGTTCTATAGTAGTTTTGCATCTTTCACAATGTCCGACTGCATGATTATGTGGTTCTATTTTTATTAAATAACCTTGAGATTCTAATTCTTTTACAATTTCTTTTCTAGCTTCATTTCTCTCCAGACCAGAAAATTTGCTAAATCCTTCAGCTATTTTTCCATCATAATCCATCATTAATTTTTGTCCTAAATTATGTCTTTTTCCAACTTCAAAGTCATTTGGGTCATGTGAAGGAGTTATTTTAACACAACCTGTACCAAATTCCATATCCACATAGTCATCTGCAATTAATGGTATTTCCTTATTTAAAATTGGTAAAATTAAAGTCTTGCCAACTTTATCTTTATATCTATCATCATCTGGGTGTACTGCAACAGCTAAATCTCCTAACATTGTTTCAGGTCTTGTTGTTGCTATTGTTAAATATTCATCACTATCTTTAAAAAAGTATTTTATATGATAAAAATTTCCTTCTTCCTCCATATGTTCTACTTCTGCATCTGAAATTGCAGTACCGCAATTACAACACCAATTAACAATTCTATCTCCTCTATAAATTAAACCATCATTATACATTTTTATAAATACTTCTTCAACTGCTTTTGATAAATTTTCATCTAATGTAAATGCATCTCTAGACCAATCGCAAGAAACCCCTAATGTTTTAAGTTGATTTTTTATGTTTCCACCATATTTTTCAGTCCAATCCCAAGCTTCTTTTAAAAAGCCATCTCTACCTAGTTTTTCTTTGGAATTTCCATCATTTTTTATTTTTTCGACAACTTTAGCTTCTGTTGAAATGGATGCATGATCAGTACCAGGAACCCAAAGTGCTTCATAGCCACTCATTCTCTTCCAACGAATTAAAATATCTTGGATAGTATTATTTAATGCATGACCTAAATGTAAATTACCTGTTACATTTGGAGGCGGCATAACAATAGTATATGGCGTCTTATTTGGATTAACTTCAGCTACAAAATCTTTATCTTCTAGCCAACTATTATAAATTTTCTTTTCAAAATCTTTTGGATTATAAGTTTTTTCTAAATTTTTCATAGTACCTCCTATAAATAATAATATTAATATTTGTTTTATATGAATACATTTTTAAAAAATAGTGTACTAAATAAAAAAACTTCATCCTAATTATAGGACGAAGTTATCGCGGTACCACCTAATTTTCATAAAATGACTCTCTTAATTTATAACGTAATTACCCGTCTTTCAAAGCTAAAAAGCTACCTTCATAAAAAATAAACTGAATTTTTTCACCAAACAAATTCTCTCTAAAAATTTCTTTTAAACTACTCCTCTTTTATCTGCTCATATTCAATTGTTTTAGTATAAAAAATATTAGATATATTATATCATGAAAACAATTAAATTTCAACAAAAAAGACCAGAAAATATTCTGGTCTAAATAAATTTTTATTAGATTTTACCAACTAAGTCTAATCCTGGTGTTAAAGTTTCATCACCTGGTTCCCATCTTGCAGGACAAACTTTGTCACCATGTTTAGCTACGAATTGAGCTGCTTGAACTTTTCTTAATAATTCTTTAGCATTTCTTCCAATTCCATTAGCATTTACTTCATAAAGAACAATTTCACCTTGAGGGTTAACAACGAATGTACCTCTTAATGCTTGACCTTCTCCTTCAATTAAAACACCAAATTGTTCTGAAAGAGCTAAAGCTCTATCTGAAATCATTGGATACTGAATTTTTCTAATTGTTTCAGAAGCATCCCACCAAGCCTTATGAACGAATTCAGAATCAGTAGATACTGAATAAATTTCACAACCAATTGCTTTAAATTTATCATAACTTAAAGCTAAGTCTTCTAATTCTGTTGGACATACAAATGTAAAATCTCCTGGGTAGAAGAAGAATACACTCCATTTTCCTTCTAAATCTTTGTTTGATACTCTTATTAGATCTCCATCATAATATGCTGGAACATCAAATTCTTCAATTTTTTTTCCGATTAAACTCATATTAATACCTCCTATTTTTGCCTTTTTACTAAGACAATATAATTATACCACTTTTCTATGTTTTCAAACAAAAAGAGAGCTAAAAGCTCTCTTTAAATTTAATATTAAGAAATATATCCTTCTTTTGTTAAGATTTCTTTAGATTTTTCAAGATTTGCATCATTTACCATGACAACTGGTCCAGTACATCCCATTCCAGTTTTTGCAAAAATATTATTTTTCCATAAAGCAACCTTAGCATCTTCAAGTTCAAGAATATCAATACCACTAATTGTAGCAGTAGCTTGCTCTTCTGCTGGACATTTAACATCTTCTTCTGGTTCTGCTTTTTTAGCTCCAGCTGAAGTAATTTTTTCTAAAATAGCTTTAAGACCAGCTTTATTTGCTTTTTCAAATTCTTTTTTAGAAACTTCTTTGATATTTCCTTTTACTAATTGGCCTGCATAGCTCATAGCATTAGCAATTACAGGGAATCCAGATGCTCTAGATATAATTAATACTAATCTATCATATCCTTCACCAATTCCAGGACCGTAACCATAACCCATAGCTTCAAAGCCTCCACCAGTAGTATATGAAGAGAATACTTTCATTAATAGGTTACCAGTTAATGTGTCGTTAACCATAACATCTGGAACGCCTTGTAATAAGTCATTTCCTCTCATTAATACTCCACCGTCAGCTCTATTTGATTCAGCAAAGTTTATATCATATCCATTTTCTTTTAATTCTTTAAATGCTCTTTCTACAGAAACTGCATTATCTAAATTTAAAATGCCAACTGTAGGATTTTCAATACCTAAAGCTTTCGCAACAATGATACCATAGATACCATTTTTTACCATTCCTTCTACTCTATGTGCAGAAGATGTTCCTGTTGTTGTTGCAATAATCATTTCTTTAGCAGCAGCAGGTGTTACAACTCTACCAACAGTAGATACACCGATTGGGAAACTATAATGCATAGTTACACAACCATCAATTTCTCCACTATCTAAAAGTGATTCCATTACTTTATAACCTTCTTCTTCATTAGCAACAACATATTGTTTTAATGAAGTTTCTACTTCTGGTCCTATTATACAATATTCAACACTTTTATCTCTAGATTGAGCTAATTCAGCACCCTTAACAACATTTTCCAATCCGTGTTCACTGCCTAAAGTTGTAACAGCAATTCTTGGTCTTGATGTAAAAGCACCAGTTTCTAAACCAGTAGCAATTTCTTCAAAGACATTACCAATTACTTTTTTTATATCAGACATTAAATCACCTCTATTCTTCAATTAAAGAAGATGCAAAATTTCTCATTGCTTCAGCAACTAATTTCTTAACTTCTTCTTTAGAAACTCCAGAGTTATCTTCTAATTCACCTGAATTTCTTTCTAAAACAATTGAAACACCATCAAATAAGTTAGTCATTCTTCCTAAGAATAATGATCCTTTACCTATAATCATAGCTCTATTTAAATCACCTGAAGTTAAATCTTCACGGCAGAATCCTAAATAAGGAACTCCTGAAGGTATATGTCCTTGAGTTGGAGCCCATCCTTCCATACCATGATTTTCTATAAAATCATTTATTTCAGTTTTTTCTAATTGTTTTTTCATTACTCCTAATGCTCCAATCATCTTAAAGTTAGCATTTGGAACATCTCCAGCTCCTGCTGGTTTTGTAATATCTGGGTTTTGCATTTCAGCTGAATATTTATCAACATCTTTAACTGTTAAATTAGCTTTTTCTAATGGAGCAGTAACTAATGATGACATTACAGCTTGTGGTGAAGAACCTGTTCCCACAGTATGTCTTCCAACTATATCTGTTCTTAAAATTGGGTTTACTCCATCATTTTCAGAAATTAATGCAGCAAATCCACCAATACAGTCTTCTAATATTGGTAAACCTTTTTTAATGTGATCTTTACCATTCATACCTAATTTAGCAGTACATCCACCTGCTACTATAACAACATTTTTAAATGTTCCAGCATGTACATGTGATGAAGCTGTAATTAATGTATGAGTAGGAGCAGCGCAAAATCCTCTTAAGTCAGATCCTGAAGCATTATCAAATCCAGCTAATTCAGCTATAGATTTTGCGAAGTTACCACCACCTCTTTGGTTCATATCACCACATGCTTCTTCTGAACATTCAATTACATATTCTACTTCGTTAGGATCTAAATTATTCTTTGCTACTAAATGTAAAGCTGCTAATAATCCAGATGCTTTTGTTACTAAGTTTTCAAGCATAACATGAGCAGATAAGTTAACATCTACATCATGAGCTCTAGTAACAACACCTACTAATTTATCTTCAAAAAATAATCCTTCAGCATGATTATCCATATGTCCTTCAAGAACTGATTGTTCAACACCTTCCTTTAATCTAGCAAGTAAACCTTCATTAATTAATGGGTGTTTTTCTAAATCTGCTTTTACTAATTCAGTAAATTCTTTATTAAGTAAAACTAAATCAAAAGCATCACAAATCTTCATAAGACCTATAAATTCATGTTCTGGCATTATTTCACCATATTTACCATCTCTTGGAGCACCTACTAAATATTTTTCAGGATCTGACCATGGTTGTGGTACTGCCTTTAAATCTTCAGGTCTTTTGTTACCAATATAAACTTGGTTTGGTAAATAGTTTAATACTTCTTCATATTTTCTAATATGATTTGGTATTTCCTTTAAATAGTCTGAATCAGGATTTAAAGCCTTTTCAGTAGTTTGAGTTGTTCCATTTTGGATTATCATGTCTGGTGCATGAACTAATACGTAAGAAGTTCCTTTTAATACAGGAAAATTCATCTTAATTACCTCCTTTAATATAAAAAACAGATAGCATAGTATGTATTCTATATAAGCCAACTACCCTTAGTAATAGCATACCATTAAATTAAAAAGGTGTCAATACTTGACACCTTTTTTATTAAAAAATTATTCAAATATTGTTTGTCCTTCAACTTCAGTTGATAAAGCATTTAATGCTTTTTTAACAATACCCATTCTTAATGCATATTCTTCTTCAGCAGATAATTTAGGATTACCTAATGGGTGAGGAATTGCTACAGCAGGAACGATTCTGTTAGCTCCTACTGTTAATGAAATTGGAGTTACTGTACAAACGTGTACTACTGGAATTCCAGCTCTCTCAACTTCTTTTACCATCGTTGCACCGCAACGAGTACAAGTACCTCAAGTAGATGTTAATATAACTGCATCTACTCCATCAGCAACTAATTCTTTACTAAACTCTTCTGCAAATGCTTTAGAAGAAGCTACTGCTGTACCATTTCCTACTGTTGTATAGAAATATCTATGAAGACTTCCAATTTCACCATTCTTTTCAAGTTCTCTTAAAACGTCAACTGGTAAAACTCTATCTGAATCTTGGTTAGCATAAACAGGGTCATAACCACCGTGTGCAGTTTCCCATTCACCTTCTTTAAGATCCATAACACCTTCAATATCATATTTTCCATATTTTGAAGCAGATGAAGATTCAATATGGTCAGGATTTCCATGAGGAACTATACCACCAGATGTTACTAAAGCAATTTTAGCTTTTCTAATATCTTTAACAGCTGGATTTGGATCTACTCTGTCAAAGTTTGGCATTGGGAATTCAGTTTCGAATTCTTCTCCCTTTAACTTTTTGATCATCATATTAACAGCTCTCTTACCACCGAATTCTTCTCTGAAAATATTCTTTCTAATTCCTCTTTCAATGTATCCTTCTTCAGCTGGAGAACCAATTTTTTCTCCTCTAACAAGTTTCATTGCAAGTGGAACCATTTTGCTTACAGCATCTTTCATACCTGCAGCACTATTTTTAGTTGAAACTACATATATGCTCTTCTTAAACATATCTGCACCTGGGTTTTCAATATACATACCAGTTAAAGCTGGAATTCCTAGTTCATTTTGAACTGCTTCAGTAATTGTACCAGCAGCAACTCCATAACGACCAGCATTGAATGCAGGACCAGCTATGAATAAATCTGGATTGTATTTCTTAACCATTTCTAAAACTTCTGCTTTAGCTTGGTCCATATTTTCACCAAAATAGCTATCACCACAAATAATAGTAGCAACTATTTCAGCTTCACCGTTAAAACCAGCATTTAATGCTAAACCAGGTCCGATTTTTTCTTCTCTAACTTCTGGTTTATAATCTGCCTTTTCTTCTCCACCTATTCCAGCAAAGAATTGGTTTATATAGTGAACTACTCTTAATTTTTCCACACTAATCACCTCTCTATCATATATTTATATATGATTTTATCTTAATTACAAATTATAATGAATTTCTAATTTCACTTACAGCTTCAATTATAGCATCACAGTCAAGAACCATTTCCATCATACCAATTTGGTCATCATAAACTGATTCATCAACTTCTGCTTTAAATTCAGGTTCAACTGCGTGATATACTTTAAGTCCTAACTGAACTCCTGCTAATGGACCTGCGAAAGTTGGGTCACCTGTTGTAACAGTTTCAGCTGCTAATGCTGCTGATTCTGCTTCAGATGCTCCTAAAAGAACTACACAGTTTTCTACTCCGTATTTTTCTGCTAATTCTTTTACTCTTCTTTGATTTTCTAAGTCCATTGCTCCTGCTGCAGTTCAGACAAAACATTCAGTTGCTGAAAATACTATTTCTGCAGGAGTTGTAGCGACACATTCTTCTATAGCTGGTCCTGGTATACCATCTCTATCGCCGATTATGATTACTTTTGTGTTTTCTGTAAAAAGTGCCATATCGCTTACACATCCTTTCTTAATTTTTATTTTCGATTAATTTTATATAATATTCCGTTTTTATAATAGATTTTAATAGCCAGTAGCTGATAATCTATTAAATCCTAATTCGTTAGTTGCTCCAGTAATTGCTTGTAATTCTACCATGATTGAGCCATCTTCTCTTAATGATCCATCAAATCCACCAGCAATAATGTCAACATAATCTAAAGTTCCAATAACTTTATCCATCTTAGGTAATACGATAGTTTCGTTAGCGTTACCACCAGTTACTACTGCGTTTGCAGCTACGTCAGCGTCAGCTAATGATTGGCTGGCACCATCTCTACCTGCATATTCGTCAGTGATTATAACAGTCTTAACACCTTTACCTTCGATTTTCTTACAGTTCATAATTAAGTCTGTATCTGGGTTACCGAATCCTTCTTGTGATACGATAGCTCCATCAAGATTTAAAAATTCACATAATTTAGCAGTCCAGTTTGATGATCTTTCTTTATCTGCTAAATATACATTTTCATTAGTGATAATAACACCAACGAAGTTAATTTCTTTTCCGTGTTGTTCATACATTGCTCTAACAACAGGGTTATTTAAGTGATGATATGTTGTATTCTTATCACATGAAGATACACAGTTACCACTTAAGATAGCTCCATCCATCAATTCAGTTGGATATAATAAAGTAGGAACTATTTGTTTTGCATCTACACCATAAACATATGTATCATGTAATAATCCTTGAGATTGTAACATTTGTACATAAGCTACTTTTGGTAAATGTTTTAATTCTTCAGCTTGTTCAAATAATGGTTTAGTTTCAAATACTTCTACTTCATCTGGTTCAACTTCTTTACCAGCTAATCCAAGATAAGTAGCAGCTTTTAATCCTGCCATTCTAACAGCTTTTTCATAAGCATGAGTAGCAACTCCTTCAGCTGGTTCCACTATTAAAACTATATTATTAGTTTTTGAAAATGGTGTATATTCAGCTCCAGGTCCTTGCATATCAACAATACCTTCTTGGAAACCTACTATTTTACCAACTGTCATTACTGCTGCTCCCTTAAGAACATGAGTTCTTCCTGAACCAACTACATCAACTTTTGAAATCATTCCAGGGAATACTCCGCCTGCTCCGTTAACCTTTACTCTTGGTTCTACAACATCCTTAATTGGAGTAATTCTTACACTTTCACCTGGTTTTGCAAGATCTACGTCTACTGATTTTAAGTGTTCATCATCCATTAAATGAGCAATTAGCTCTTCTTTATTAATGTATAAAACACCTTTGTCAACTTTTGTTTCTGAACAAAATTTAACATCGTTAATTAAGATTTTTCCTAATTCTAGACGCATATACTCACCTCCTTAAAATTTATATATTTAATCCTTTCGGAATTAAATTCAATTAACTTAAGCTTTCAACATATTTTCTTGCATTTATTGCAGCAATCGCACCATCATTAACTGCCGTAACAACTTGTCTTAGCTCTTTAACTCTAACATCTCCGGCAACAAAAACACCTTCAACACTAGTTTTCATTGTTTCATCTGATACTATATAGTTTCTATCAGTACCAATTATACCATTAAATATTGTGCTTTCAGGAATATATCCAACGAAGATAAATACTCCAAATATCATATCTCCCTCTCTTGGAACAATTTTAGTTTTTTCTCCAGTTTTATTATTTACAATATTCATAGCACTTAATAAACCTGCTCCTTCAAAACTTTCAACTTCTACATTCCACATAATTTTTAATTTTTCACATTTCATTGCTTTTTCTTCTATTGATTTTGCTACAGATAACTTATCTTTTCTAACTAATAAAGTAACAGTTCTACCAAATTTAGTTAGATACATAGCTTCTTCAACAGCAGCTTCCCCAGATCCAACAACATATATGTCTAAATCTTGAAAAAATGGTGCATCACATGTAGCACAATAAGCAATTCCTTTACCAGTAAATTCTTTTTCTCCTGGTACTTCTAATAATCTCGGATTAGATCCAGTGGCTATAATAACTGATTTTGCTTCATAAGTAGTATTTTCACCGTAAACAATCTTAGTTGTTCCAGAAAAATCTACATTTACTACAGTATCTGTTATAAATTCAGCTCCAAATGATTTAGCCTGTTTTACCATTCTTTCAATTAATTCTGGACCAGTTGGAACATCTTCAGCACCTGGATAGTTAGCAATCTCATCTGTCTTTGCTATTAAACCACCTGGTGTTCCTCTTTCTATTATTATTGTCTTCATACTAGCTCTAGCTGCATAGATACCTGCACTAATTCCAGCAGGACCAGCGCCAATTATAATACAATCGTACATAGCTTACCTCCATTTACAGTATAAAAATAACAAACTGCAATGAAATCAC
Source organism: Parvimonas micra (assembly GCF_021300775.1). Lineage (GTDB taxonomy): Bacteria > Bacillota > Clostridia > Tissierellales > Peptoniphilaceae > Parvimonas. The sequence goes on along the minus strand of NZ_JAJTJP010000001.1, from coordinate 369,098 downwards.
ATCCGTTTATTATTATATATTATGTTTACCCAATTGTAAAGCATTTTTTGTCAAAATCATAATAAAACTTTTTTATAACTTTAAGTATTTGTATACAAAAATAACAATCTTTTACAATTCTTTTCCTAATGTGTAATTTGCAATGTTTAAACAATGGTCAGCGATTCTCTCAAAATTAGATAATATATCTAAAAATTTAACGCCTGCATTTGTATCACATATACCCTTGTTAATTCTATCCATATGATTTCTTCTATAAGTTTCTTCTAAAATATCTACTTCTTCTTCTATAGGAATACACTTTTTAGCTAATTCAAGATTATTATCCTTATATGCATTTGTTGTATCTACAATAATTTTCATAACATCTGATGATATTTTTTCATATTCATCAAAGGCAGTTTTACTAAATACTGAGTTTTCTTCTTTTATTTCTTGTATCAACTCTATTATATTCTCACAGTGATCTCCAATTCTCTCATAATCATTTATTGCATACATCATAACAAAAACTTTATGTTGTTCATCATCAGACAAATTTTTATCAGATAATGGTACTAAATAGTCAATAATTTCCTTTTCTAAACCATTTATTACTTTTTCCCTTTCAAGTACAAATTCTATGTTTTTACTGCTTTTTGTTTTAAAAGACTCAATAGTTTTTTCTAATGATTCAATTACTATTTCACCCATTCTAGCTACTTCTTTTTGTGCTTGAATGATGGCTATACTTGGTGTTTCAAAAATTCTTTTATCCAAATGTTCTGAGTAACGTTCTTCAACTATATCATCGCCTTTAATAACCCATTGAGATATTTTTACTAATAAATTAGAAAATGGTAATTGAATAAAAACATTTATTATGTTGAAAAGTGTATGTGCATTCGCAATTTGCCTTTGAACATTTCCAGGTGAAATGTATTCTACCAAATATTGAACTGGAACTCGAAGTATTGTCATAAATATGATAGTTCCAATCAAATTAAATAGAAAGTGAATAAATGCAGCTCTTTTAGCATTTTTACTAGCTCCAACACTCGAAATCATAGCAGTAGTTGTTGTACCAATATTATCTCCAAATAATATTCCAAATGCTTGGTTTATATTAATAGCTCCTTGCATTCCTAATGCTTCTAATAAACCAATTGATGCTGAAGAAGATTGTAAAACAGTTGTTAACAATAGACCAGCTAATACACCAATAAATGGATTGTTTAATTTGACTAGTATATTTTTAAACCATTCTTCTTGAGCTAACGGAGCTAATCCATTAGTCATTATAGACATTCCTAAAAATAAAATACCAAATCCTATAAGAATCTCTGCAATATCTTTTTTTCTGTCACTTTTGGCCTTCATCCACATAAACACTCCAATAGCAATAACTAAAGGGGCATATTTTGAAATATCAAAAGCTATAATTTGAGCAGTTATTGTTGTACCAACATTAGCTCCAATGATTATTCCAACAGATTGTGCTAAAGTCATAAATCCAGCATTTACAAAACCTATTGTCATTATTGTAGTCGCTGAACTAGATTGAATAATCATAGTAACAAAAATACCAACTAATACAGCATAAATTTTATTCTTTGTTACAGCGGCAATTATTCCTTTCAATTTTTCACCACAGGATTTTTGTAATCCAGCTCCCATTAGGTTCATTCCATAAAGAAATAATCCTAATCCACCTAAAACAGAAATAAAAATAGACATACTTCCTCCAAAATCATTATACGTAATCAAAATATTAGCTCATATATTCTATATAAATATCTAACTAATAGTATATCATAAAATACATTAAAAAATTTATTTATTTTACACTATATTATAATTTTCTTATATGAAAATAATGAGCTATTATAATTATACTATTTTTTATTAATATTATAGAAAGCTGATAAACCTAAAAATTTAGAATTTTCTCCTAATCTATCTTCAATTCTTAATAATTGATTATACTTGCAGATTCTATCTGTTCTTGAGGCAGAACCAGTTTTAATTTGTCCGGAATTTACTGCAACAGCTAAATCGGCAATTGTTGTATCTTCAGTTTCTCCTGATCTATGTGATATAACACAAGTATATCCATTAGTTTTAGCTAATTCTATCGCATCTAATGTTTCAGTAATTGTTCCAATTTGATTTAATTTAATTAAGATTGAATTAGCAATTCCTTTATTAATTCCCAAATTTAGTCTGGAATAATTAGTAACAAATAAATCATCTCCTACTAGTTGAACTTTATTACCTAGTTTTTCAGTTAAAAGTTTCCAACCATCCCAATCATCTTCTGATAATCCGTCTTCAATTGATATTATTGGATATTTGTTAACTAAATTAGAATAATAATTTACTAATTCTTCTGAAGTATATACTTTTCCTTCTCCCTTAAAATTATATTTTCCATTTTCATACATTTCACTTGATGCTACATCTAAAGCTAAAAATATATCTTTACCTGGAGCATATCCAGCTTTTTCAATTGCTTCCATGATAGTTTGTAAAGCTTCTTCATTAGAATTTAAATTTGGAGCAAATCCTCCTTCATCACCAACAGCAGTATTATATCCTCTAGATTTTAATACAGTTTTTAAATTATGAAAAACTTCCGTACCCATTCTAAGTGCTTCTTTAAAAGAAACAGCACCTGCTGGCATAACCATAAATTCTTGAATATCTACATTATTATCTGCATGTTCTCCACCATTTAAAATATTCATCATTGGAACTGGTAAAGTTTTAGCATTTACACCACCAATATATTCGTAAAGTGGAGTGTCAGATTCAATCGATGCGGCTCTAGCAACAGCCATAGAAACACCCAAAATTGCATTTGCACCTAAATTTGACTTATTATCTGTTCCATCTATTTGAATTAAAGCTCTGTCTATTCCAACTTGGTCAAACACATCGAAACCTATCAATTCATCTGCTATTTTTTCATTTACATTATTAACTGCATTAAGTGTTCCTTTTCCTAAATATCTTGCTTTATCACCATCTCTTAATTCAACAGCTTCATGGACACCTGTAGATGCACCAGAAGGAACTATAGCAGTTCCAACTATTCCATTTTCAGTTGTTACTTCAACCTCAACAGTAGGATTTCCTCTTGAGTCTAAAACTTCTCTTGCGTAAATTTCAACTATTAAGCTCATAATATTCTCCTTATATTTTATAATTTATTAATTCACAAAAACTTATGCTTTCTAAACAAGCACCACCAACTAACGCTCCATCAATATTTTCTTTTTGCATTAGGTCTTTTATATTATTTGGTTTAACACTTCCGCCATATTGAATTCTTACTTTAAAAGATATTTCACCATAAATATCTTTCAATATTTCTCTTATAAATTTTATCATATCTTCTGCATCTTCAGAAGACGCTGTTAAACCAGTACCGATTGCCCAAATAGGTTCATAAGCAATTATTACTTTTTCAATTTCACTTTTACTAATTCCAAACAATGAATTACTTATTTGTCTTTTTACAATATCTTTTTCAGCACCAGAATTTCTTTCGTCAAGAGATTCGCCACAGCATAATATTGGAATTATATTATTTTGTAATGCTGCTTTTACTTTTTTATTAATTAAATCATCAGTTTCATTAAAAATAGTTCTTCTTTCTGAATGACCTAAAATCACATAAGATACACCACAACTTTTAAGCATAGTAGGAGAAATTTCACCAGTATATGCTCCACTATTTTCGTAAAACATATTTTGTACACCTAACCCTATACCAGTTCCATCTATTAATTTTTTAATTTCAGTAACATATATATAAGGTACACAAACAACTTTTTCAACACTATTATCTAGTTCTTGTGATAAAATCTCACTAATTAATATTTTCGCTTCATCCAATGTTTTATTCATCTTCCAATTTCCGATAATAACAGGTTTTCTCATACTACCTCCAATTATTTATTATCTATTGCATCAATTCCTGGTAAAATTTTTCCTTCTAGAAATTCTAATGATGCACCTCCGCCAGTTGAAATGTGTGTTATTTTATCTTTAAAACCTGATTTTTCAGCAGCAGATGCACTATCTCCTCCGCCAATTATACTTATAGAATCAGTTTCAGCTATTGCCTTTGCAATCTCAAATGTACCTTTTGCAAAATTTGGCATTTCAAATACTCCCATTGGACCATTCCAAACCACTGTTTTTGCTTTTTTAATTTCATCTGAGAATAGCTCAACAGTTTTATATCCTATATCAAGACCCATATAATCATCTTCAATTGAATCTATAGTAACAGTTTTGAAATCAGAATCATTTGAAAATTCTTTACTTACAACTACATCTACTGGCAATAACATATTAACATTTTTACTTTTTGCTTTTTCATATAAATCTTTTGCTAAATCAATTTTATCTTCTTCTAATAAGCTTTTACCAACTGAGTATCCTAAGGATTTTAAGAATGTAAATGCCATTCCTCCTCCGATTATAATACTGTCTACTTTTTCAATTAAGTTTTCAATTACAGTAATTTTATCAGATACTTTTGCACCACCTAAAATTGCTACAAAAGGTCTTTCCGGATTAGAAAGAGCTTTTCCCATAATAGAAATCTCTTTTTCAACCAAAAATCCAACTGCAGATGGTAAAAATTTACATAGTCCAACATTTGAACAATGAGCTCTATGACTAGTCCCAAAAGCGTCATTTATATAAATATCTCCAAGAGAAGATAATTCTTTTGAAAAATTATCTATATTTTTAGTTTCCTCTGGTCTAAATCTAGTATTTTCTAGTAATGCAACTTCTCCATCTTGTAAATTAAATACTTTATTTTTTACATTATCATCAACAACTAAATCACTTTGTAAAAATTTTACTTCTTTATTTAAAAGCCTAGACAATTCCTTAGCAACTGGTTCTAAAGAAAACTCTTTTTTAGCTTCTCCTTTTGGTCTTCCAAGATGAGATAATAAAATAACTTTAGCTTTGTTTTCAATTAAATAATTTATAGTTGGTAAAGCAGCTAAGATTCTAGCATTATCAGTAATTTTACCAACTTCAGACTTTGACATTGGAACATTAAAGTCAACTCTTACAATAACTCTTTTTGAGGTAACATCTAAATCTGTAATAACATTTTTATTCATAAATTCTCCTTACTATACAATATGAGGTGAAAATCTTCACCTCATATTATTATATGACAATAAGATTTCAATACTTATCTTAAATTACTTATAATTTATTTTTTGAAATTCTTATCTATTAATTATTTAGAAAGATTTACTAAATATTGGAATGTACGAATTAAATTTGCAGTATATGACATTTCATTATCGTACCAAGCAACTGTTTTAACTAGTTGTTTACCATCAACTTCAACTATTCTAGTTTGTGTTGCATCAAATAAAGAACCATATTTTATTCCAATTACGTCAGTTGAAACAATTGGATCTTCAGTATATCCAAATGATTCACTTGAAGCTTCTTTCATTGCATTATTAATTTCTTCAACAGTAACAGTTTTTTCTAAAACAGTTACTAATTCAGTTAATGAACCTGTTGCAACAGGCACTCTTTGAGCAGAGCCATCTAATTTTCCTTTTAATTCAGGTATAACTAAGCCAATAGCTTTTGCTGCTCCTGTAGTATTTGGAACAATATTTATCGCAGCTGATCTAGCTCTTCTCATATCACCTTTTCTATGTGGAGCATCTAATGTGTTTTGATCCCCAGTATAAGCATGTATAGTTGTCATTATACCTTGAACAATACCAAATTTATCTTGTAAGACTTTTGCCATAGGAGCCAAACAATTTGTTGTACAAGAAGCTCCAGATAAAATTTGTTCACTTCCATCAAGTATATCATGATTTACTCCATAAACTACAGTTTTCATATCACCTTTTCCAGGAGCAGAAATTATTACCCTTTTTGCACCAGCATCAATGTGTAATTGAGCTTTTTCTTTTGCAACAAAGAATCCTGTACATTCTAATACAACATCAATATCCAATTCTTTCCAAGGTAAATTTTTAGGATCTGCATCAGAAAAGACTTTGATTTCTTTTCCATCGATAGAAAAACATCCTTCTTTTACTATTACTTCTTTTTCAAAACGTCCTTGAGTTGAATCATATTTAAGTAAATGTGCTAACATATTTGCGTCTGTCAAATCATTAATAGCAACAACATCTACTCCTTCTAAATCATGCATTAATCTAAATGCTAATCTACCAATTCTACCAAATCCATTAATCGCAACTTTCATTTCGATTCCTCCTTATAATTTTATAAAAGCTTTCGCTTATAATATAGCTAAAATTTGTTTTGCTGTTTCTTTATCTGTTATAAGAGTCATATCTTTTCTAATATTACAGATAGAAATAATTGCCTTATACTTTTCTCCGTATCCAGCTATTGCAATAACCTCATTAATTCTTAAATATTGTTCCATATCTAACCCTATTGTATTTGAACTGTAAACAATATTTCCATTAATATCAAAATAGTTTCCAAATGCTTCACTAACAGCAGCCTTTTCATTAAGTAAATTAATTTCAGTTGATTTTAAAGAACGTCTTTTTGCCATTGCATCTGCTCTTCCAATACCAAAAATTAAAACATTTATCTTTTTTAAATATTCAATTAGTATCTTTACTTCTTCTAAATCCTTTAATCTGTCATATGTTAATTCATCTAAATAGTCAGGTAAAAAAGTTCCAAAAAACTTTGCCTTTAATTTTTTCGATAAATTATTTGCAACAACATTTGATTGGCACTCTAATCCATTTCCCAAACTACCTCTTGCTGGAATGACTGATATTTCATTAAAATATTTCTTTACACTCATAGTATCAACAAAAGATTTAACAGTTGTACCTCCTGAAATAGCAATAACATCTTTTTCAGATATATTATTTAAAAAATATTCAGAAGCTACCTTAGCAAGTTGTTCTTTACCAAGAATCTCATCTTTATACGAGTCACACACTATTACTTTTTTTATTCTGAGTTTATTTTGTAATTCTTCAGCAATTATATTATTTTCATTTAAATAATTAACTAAACTTCTGAGTTCTTTGAGCATAGATTCTCCAAGTTCAGTAATAAAAGTTCCTGATTTTATAACTTCAATAAATTTTTCAACTATAAAAAATTCTAATTCATTTCTAACTATTCTTTCCCCTACTCCTAAATATGATGCAATATTTCTTCTACCAACTGGAGCATTTATAGAGATATATTCTAAAATTTTGAATCTAAATAGTAATTTTTCAATCAAATCAGGAGCAAATTTTTTTAAATATTCAATTTCGTTCATTTTTGTCCCATTACACCAATCTTGTCCCTACTTAAAATATTTTATTAATTTTTACAATATCTACGATTAAATTATACTCCTATTTTATAAAAAAATCAATAAATAATATTCAAATAATTATTCATAAAGTGATTGATCTGTTAATATCAATGGTCCATCTTTTGTAATTACAAATGTATGCTCATATTGACAAGAAAGTCCACCATCTATAGTTCTAGCTGTCCAACCATCATCGTCAATAGTACATCTCCAATCTCCAGTATTAATCATTGGTTCTACTGTTATTACCATACCCTCTACAAGTCTAACTCCTCTAGTAGATGTAATATAATGAGGAACTTGTGGATCTTCATGCATTTCTACACCTATACCATGTCCGCAAAAATCTCTAACGATAGAATAACCTTTTGGTTCAACAAAACTTTGTATAGCTTTTCCAATATCTACTATTCTATTTCCAATAACTGCAGCTTCTATTCCTTTATACATAGATTCCTTAGTAACATCCATAAGATTTTTTACTTCGTCAGATACTTCTCCAACTGCATAGCTCCATGCACTATCAGATAAGTATCCATTTAAATCTACAACCATATCAACAGTTACTAAATCTCCAGATTTTAATATTTGCTTACTTGGAAGTCCATGACAAATTACATCATTAACTGAAGTACAAGTTGCATATGGATATCCATGATAACCAATTTGTTTTGGTTTTGCTCCATTTTTAAGCATAAAATCATGACAAAATTTATCAATATCTAAAGTAGTAATTCCTGGTTTAATAAAATCTCTTAGCCCAATATGGATTTTTGAAATAATTTCACCAGATTTTTTCATCCCTTCAATCTCTTGTTTGCTTTTTATTGTAATCATAATTATCCTCCATTTTATATATTTAAAAATACATTTAAAATTTTCACAACAAAAAGACATACTAATAAGTATGCCTTTATATATTAATCTTCCAATTTTATATATGGTACTCCTGCAGAAGATGGTCCTTTAGACTTTCCTACAAAGAATATTAGTACTAACAACGTACTTATATATGGAACCATTGGTAAAATTGATTCAGGAATATTAATATTTAATCCAGGTAATAGAATTGCTAATTCTTGAGCTGCACCAAAAAATAAGCACGCTCCTAATACACCATAAGGTTTCCATTTACCAAAAATTACCGCTACTAATGCAATAAACCCATGACCTGAAATTAAGGATTGTGAAAAGTTAGAAACAGTTGCTAAACTCATAGTAGCACCACCAAAACCAGCTAGTAACCCAGAAATTACAACAGCAAAATATCTGTATAAATAAACATTAACATTTAATGTTTCTGCTGCTTTTGGATGTTCTCCTACAGCTATTAATCTTAATCCAAATTTTGTTTTATATAAATAAATTGAAATTAAAACAACCAATCCTAGTGCTATATAAGTAGTTATATATTGACCTAAGATTTTGTCTATAAATTGTATACCAGTAAGGTTATCAAATATTTTTATCATTTTACCTTCACCATCAGCAACAGGTATTGTTTGTTTAGCTCCTTCAAATAAAAGTGAACAAATAAACAATGATACCCCTGGTCCAATAAAATTTATAGCGATTCCTGAAACTACTTGATCTGCACCAAAAGTAATACATACAATTGCATGAATAAGTGCAACTAAAGCAGCAGCAATACCACCTGCTATAAAGCCTAATAAAGCACTCTTTGTAAAATATCCTACAGTGGCTCCAGCAAATGCTCCTATTGTCATCATTCCTTCCAAACCAATATTTGTAACACCTGCTTTTTCAGTAAACATTCCACCTAAAGCAGTAAATAATAACGGAGTTGCAAATAATAATGTATCAGAAATAAATAAAGCTATTGTTGAAAAATTCATTATTTTTTACCTCCAACTCTTTTAAATTTACTTGAAATAATTTTTATAACTAAAGGCATTGAAATAAATAATACAATAATACCTATTATAATTTGAACTATTTCATATGGAACTCCTAATAATTGTTGAACTCTAAATCCACCTCTTTTTATTACACTAAAGAAAAATCCGGAGAATATAGAACCAATAGGATGGCTATTTGCTAAAAGTGCCACAGACATTGCATCAAACCCATTGCCTTCTGCTACAGTTAGTCTTGCAACATTTCCGGCAAATCCTAAAACTTTAACCGCACCAGCAATAGAACACAACGCTCCTGAAAGACCCATTGATAATATTAAATTACTTCCAACATTAATTCCACCAAATTCAGCAGCATTCGGATTTAACCCAACTGCTTTTAATTCATATCCTTTTGAAGTCCTATTTAATAAATAATAAACTAAAAACGCTAAAATAATAGCTAAAATAATACCAAAATTTATATCAGCAGAAAAGAAATCTTTTACAAAAGGAATAGAAGACTCTTTTAATCCTTGAAATATTTTAATACTAGCAGTTGATTGTATATCTTTTGATGTTTGACCTGTTTCATTATAAAATTTTCCAAAAGTAACTACTAAATTTGAAAAATATAATGCTATCCAGTTCAACATTATTGTAGTTATTACTTCATGAACACCATATTTTGATTTAATCCACCCTGCAAATCCACCCCATGCCATACCAGCTAGTGCAGCTAAAATAATACAAACTATAGGATGTATAATTGGTGGTAATTTTAAAAAGTATCCGAAGAACGCAGCAGTTAAAGATCCAATAATAAACTGCCCTTCTGCTCCTATATTAAACGCACCGGTTTTAAATGCTAGTGATACACCAATACTACCAATGATTAATGGAACTGCGTCTACTAGAGTTCTAGCAAAAAATTTCGGTCTAGAAAAAGTAGTCTCTATCATTATTTTATAATAATTAATAGGATTAAATCCCGCTATTGATATAACTATAGAACCTACAACAAAACCTATTAATACTGAAAGTAAAAGCATTAATATCTTTTTTCTACTCTTCATTATTAATAACACCTCCTGCCATCATAAGTCCTAATTCTTTATCATTTGCATCCTTTGATGCCTTTTCACCAACAATTTTTCCTTTATAAATTACAGCTATTCTATCAGATAAGTCCATAACTTCATCTAATTCAAAAGAAATCAATAATACTGCTTTTCCTTTATCCCTTTGTTCTACTATATATTTGTGAATAATCTCAATAGCTCCAACATCAAGTCCTCTTGTTGGTTGTGCAGCTATTAGTAAATCTGGGTTGTTATCTATTTCTCTAGCTAAAATAACTTTTTGTTGATTACCACCGGATAGTCCTCTAGCAGTTGCATGTACATCATTTGGTCTTATGTCAAATTTATCAATCATTTTTTGAGTATATGACTCTATTTCTTTAAAATTTAAAATTCCTTTTTTTGAAAAAGGAGCCTTACCTCTTTTTTCTAATATCATATTTTCTGAAACTGAAAAATCTAAAACTAAACCATGCTTATGTCTATCTTCAGGAATTGTGCTTATACCACTTTCAATAATTTCATAAACTGATTTATTTGTAATATCTTTACCTAAAATAGAAATACTTCCAGATTCTACTTTTCTTAGACCTGTAATAGCTTCTATCAATTCTGATTGTCCGTTACCATCGACCCCAGCGATACCTAATATTTCACCTTTTCTAACATTAATACTTAATCCATTCAATACTGGTAAATCTCTATTATTAAGAACGTTAATATCTTTAACGTCTAGAACTACTTCTCCTACTTCATTTTCTTTTTTATTAACACTAAAGTTTACTTCTCTACCTACCATTTTTTCAGCAAGCTCTTTTTGAGATGACTCTGCAACTGTTACTTTATCAATAAACTTACCGCGACGAATAATTGTACAATAGTCTGCCATTTTTTTAATTTCATCAAGTTTGTGTGTAATAATTATTATAGATTTGCCTTCATTTTTTAAATTATTACATATATTAATAAATTCATCAATTTCTTGAGGAGTAAGAACAGCTGTTGGTTCATCAAATATTATAATTTCAGCTCCTTTATACAAAGCTTTTAAAATCTCAACTTTTTGTTGGGAACCTACAGTTATATCTTGTATTTTAGAATCTAAATCAATACTAAAACCATATTTTTCAATAATTGAAAGAACTTTCTTTCTAGATTTTTCAAGATCAATAAATAGTCCCTTAGTATCTTCAGTTCCCAAAACTATATTTTGAATAACACTAAATGGTTCTATAAGCATAAAATGTTGATGAACCATTCCTATTCCACTTTCTACCGCTATTTTTGGCGTCATGTGTGTATATTTATTAGAATTAATATATATTTCTCCTGAATTTGGTGAATACAAACCATAAAGAATATTCATTAGAGTAGTTTTACCAGCACCATTTTCTCCTAATAGAGCGTGAATTTCTCCTTTTTTTAATTCGAAATTCACTTCATCTAAAACTTTATTTTTTCCAAAAATTTTAGTAATGCCTTTCATAACTACAATACTGTTATTTGTTTTGTTATCAGACAAGTCAAACCCTCCTAAAAATAGAATTTATTTTTTTCTCATTACTCAATATTATACAATAAAAGTAGTTTTAATACAAGAAATATAACCTATTAATAAGTAATTATATTCTTGTTTTTAAATTGTTAGTCGAAAAATACAGATCCTCTACAAAAACCATTTATATTAATAATACAATTATCTGAAGTTTCATTAATTATAATCTTTTCTAAAGTCTTAAATTTATCTTTTTTTACTGATAGATTGATAATTACCTTATCTAAATACTCAATATTTAAAATTTCCAAATCAAATTTTTTTAAAAAATTTTCTATTTTTCCCCAATAAATATAATCTATAACTATATTAATATCATAAAATACTTCTTTTTTAACAATTTTTGCTTCTTCTAAAGCACCTACTACAGATTTTGTATAAGCTCTTACCAATCCTCCAGCTCCTAGTAAGATTCCTCCGAAATATCTTGTGGATATTACTAAACAATTAGTCAAATCTTTTTTTCTTAAAACTTCTAACATTGGAATTCCAGCAGTTCCAGATGGTTCACCATCATCTGAATATTTTTGTATTAATTTATCCTCTCCAATGATATAGGCAAAACAATTATGTGTTGCATCATGATATTTTTCTCTAATTTCTAAAATATGCTTTTCTGCTTCATCAACAGTTTCAACATAAAAAGCATGTCCGATAAATTCAGATTTATTAATAACAAAACTATACGAACTATTACAGTGAATACTTAAGAAACTTTCATTACTCTTCATTTATTTCATATCCTTTATACTTATTATAATCATCAGACTTTAATAATATTTTTAACAAAGTACCATTTTCTTTATATTCAACAAATTCAGGAATATAATCATTCATTATGGTACTTATTATACTTTGCTTATCATATGGTATTAAAAGTTTTGTTTGAATTAAAGAAGAAAATAAATTTTTTTCAACTTCTTTTAAAAGTAAACTTATATCAAAGTCATTTTTAGCACTTATAAATATTTTATTTTCAATATTTGAATAATGCAGTTTAATATCTTCATTAAGTAATTTATCAACTTTATTAAAAACATAAATAATATTTTTATCTTCACAATTAAGCTTTTTTATCATGTCATTAGTTATACTAATTTGATCATCAACATTAATATTTGAAATATCTATTACATGTAAAATTAAATCCGAGTATTTAATTTCTTCTAACGTTCCTTTAAAACTTTCTACCAAATTATGAGGTATATCCGATACAAATCCTACAGTATCAACATACATAACTTTTGACCCGTTAATTAAATTGCCTTCCCTTACATATGTATCCAATGTTGCAAATAGCATATCTTTAACAAAAACCTCTTTTATTTCTGAACTTTCATCTTTTCCAAATGATATTAATTTATTTATTAATGTTGATTTTCCAGCATTTGTATATCCAACTAATGATATAATTGGATCTTTAGAATTAATTCTTTTTTTTCTAATCTCATTTCTATTTTTTTCAATTTCTTTAAGTTGTAATGTTATATTAGCTATTTCTCTATTAATAGTTCTTCTATCTAATTCTATTTGTTGTTCTCCAATACCTTTACCACCAATTCCACCTTGTTGTCTTGAAAATCCACTTCTAAGTGCAGATAATCTAGGTAAAGTATATTTTAGTTTAGCAAGTTTTACTTGAAGTTTAGCTTCTTTTGTTCTTGCTCTTTCACTGAATATATCTAATATTAAATTAGTTCTATCAATAACTCTAACTCCAATAATCTCTTCGAGATTTTTTACCTGTGATCCTGTTAGTTCATTATTAAATACAACAATTTCTGCCTCTAGCTTTTCACAATATTCTTTTATTTCATCAACTTTTCCTCTTCCAACATAATAAGCTTTATCTATATAAGATTTATTTTGAGTTAAATTTAAAACTACTTCACCATCTAGAGCTTCTACTAATTTTTCAAGCTCATAAACTTTATCATCTAAAGTTTTTTCATCCATATCTATATTTACAGTAACCGTAACAACTTTTTGATTCATAAAATCTCCTTAAACTATATTGTTTTAATTGTATCATAAAACTAGGTATAAAAACAAATAAAAAAAGATATGTAATCTTTACATATCTTTTAAAAATAAAATAAATCTTCAAAATTTTTCTCCAATGCAATGCATAATACAAGGGCTAATTTTGCAGTTGGATTAAATTGTCCAGTTTCAATAGAACTAATTGTATTTCTAGACACTCCAACTAAATCAGCTAATTTTTGCTGAGAAAATCCCTTTTCAATTCTAACTATTTTTAAATTATTTTTTAAAATCAACTCTTCATTCATAAAAACCTCATATTTCTATAAAATATCTCCATACAGATATAACTATAATTATAATAAAAAATATACTAATTATAAGATTTAATATTTTTTTATTAAATTTATATCTAGTAAGCATTTCGACAGTTAAGCCAGAAAATAGAAGGAATGAAAATAAATATTTAGTTGGATTTAAATAAGTATAAAACTTTTCTAGTACTGAAAAAGTAATATATAAAATAATTAATATTATTTTTAAACATAAATATGCATTTTCATTTTCAACGCGAGTATTATATACATTCATCTCATCAAATATACAATTATCCTTTTTATTTTTTTCAAGTATTTCCTCTCTATTCATAAAATTCTCCTTATACCAAGTTTTATTGTCAACAATATTATACTATTGACAAGTATACTTGTCAATGATTTTTTAAAAAAATACACCTTAATCGGTGTATTATAATTAAAATATTCTACAATCTGTATTAAAAAAGAAAACTTCTCCAAATTTTTTATTCAATGCTGTCGATATTGTAAGAGCAAGTCTTATATCAGGAATTAAACTTCCGTTTTCAATCGAAACTACTATTTCTGGTGAAACACCTATTAAATTTGCTAATTCTCTTTGAGAAAATTCTTTTTCAACTCTAAATTTTTCAACATTATTTTTAACAGATAATTTGTTATTCATAAGCTCACCTCTTCAATAAAAAACAACATCTATATATAAATTATTTAATATATTAATTTTATCATTAATAATTTTAAAAGTCAATTATATTAAATCTTTTGTTTTTTTAAGTTAAGTATAATAATGAAATACCTATTAAAGATAGTAAAAAATAAATCTTAAAAATACTTATAATTTCACTAAAAAAGGGAGATTTTCATCTCCCCATAATAAACAAATTATTCTGCACTATATGGTAATAATGCAACTTGTCTTGCTTTTTTAATTGCTGCTGTAATTTCTCTTTGTTGTTTAGCAGTAGCACCTGTCACTCTTCTAGGTAAGATTTTACCTCTTTCACTAATAAATTTTTTTAGAGTGTTTACATCTTTATAATCAAGTGGTTTACTGTTATCTGAGAAATATGCAACAACTTTTTTTCTAGGTCTAAATTTTCTTTGCATATTTTTATCTCCTTTAATAATTAAAATGGAATTTCTTCATCTGATGCATCTTGAAAAGGTAAATCGAATCCATCATCCATTCCTGTATCAAATGAACCAAATCCTTGTGGCGTAGCAGATTTTTGAGCTTTATCTCCCCAGTCTATAAACTGAACTCTTTCAGCCCATACTTCTGTAACAAATCTTCTAGTTCCATCTTGTGCAGTGAAACTTCCTGATTGAAGTCTTCCTTGAATTGCAACATTTCTACCTTTTTGTAAGTATCTTTGGCAATTTTCAGCTTGTTTACCCCAAACAACAATATTAATAAAATCTGCTGTTTGTTGTCCTTTTGCTTCTAATTCTTGTTTCTTATCTTTAGACATTCCTTTGTCTACTGCAATGGTAAATCTAGCATAACTGCTACTAGATGTTTGAGTATATCTTAATTCTGGATCTTTAATTAATCTACCTATTAAAATTACACTATTCATAAAGTTCCTCCACTAAGCTTCTTGCTTAACAACCATATATCTAATGATAGCATCAGATATTCTTGATCTTCTTTCTACTTCTGCAACTACTTCAACAGCAGCTTCAAAATTAACTATAATATAGTATCCTTCTTTAATATAATTAATTTCATAAGCAAGTTTTCTATTTCCCCATTCATTAATTTCAGTAATAGTACCATTTGCTTCAATAGCTGCTTTGATTCTATCAAATGCTTGATTTCTTACTTCTTCCTCTAAATTTGGTTTGAAAATAAAAACTCCTTCGTATTTTCTCATTACATTCACCTCCTTATGGTCTCTGGCTCTTGTTATCGAGCAAGGATTTACCGATATATTATATCATAAAAAAAAATATATGTAAAGTTTTTAAATAAAAATCTACATATATTTTTATTATTTTAAATTTTTCCAATATCTTTTCTATATTGTTTAGTTTCAAAAGATATTAATTCGATATTCTTATATACTTTATTCCTTATATCATCATAACTACTTCCAAGAGATGTTACTGATAGTACCCTCCCACCATCAGTTAAAATATTATCTCCTTCTAATCTTGTATTATTATGATAAACATATATATCCTTATCAACTAAATCTATACCTGTAATTATTTTTCCTTTTTCATAAGCTTTAGGATAGCCTTTTGAAGTTAAAATTACAGTTAAACATTTTTCTTTTTTCCATTTTAAGTCTTCTCTGTTAAGAGTGCCATCAATAGATTTTTCTATTGCTAATAATAAATCAGTTTCCATTCTAGGTAGTACTACTTCAGTTTCTGGATCTCCAAATCTTACATTGAATTCTAAAACTTTTGCTTCATCATCAATCATGAATCCTATAAATAAAATACCAGAATATTCTAATTTTTCATTTTTTAAACCATAAGATATTTTTTTAAGAGTTTTATCAACTTTTAATTTCAATTCATCAGTAAATAACTCACTTGGGGAATAGCAACCTACACCTCCAGTGTTCTCACCTTCATCATTATCAAAAATTCTTTTGTAGTCCCTTGCACTCTCCATAGGTATTAAATTTCCTTTAGATACAAAGCAAAGTAATGAAGCTTCTTTACCTTTTAAAAATTCTTCAATTACAACAGTCGTACCTTCATCGCCAAAAACTTTTTCTTCAAAAAGTTCTTTAAAGTAATTTAATACTTCATTTTTTGTATTACAAATTCTAACTCCTTTACCGGCACACAGACCATCAGCCTTAACTACAATAGGATATGAAAATCTTTCTATGGCCTTTAAACCTTCATCCATTGTTCTAATAGTTTCATATTTAGCAGTTGGAACTTCATATTTTTTCATAAATTCTTTTGCGAAATCTTTACTACCTTCAAGTCTTGCACTTTTTTTATCCGCTCCAAAAACTCTTATATTACTACCTTTAAACAAATCAACAATACCTTCACAAAGTGGAGCTTCCGGTCCTACAACTACTAAATCAATATCATTATTCTTTGAAAATTCAAAAATTTCTTCATTTGCATTTAATTCGACATTTTTAGCATATCTAAGAGTTCCTGCATTACCTTTTGAACAAAAGAGTTCAGTACATTTATTACTTTCAGATATTTTTTTACAAATAGCATCTTCTCTTCCACCATTACCAATAACTAAAACTTTCATGACTTCCTCCTAATGTCTAAAATGCCTTGTAGATGTAAATACCATTGCTATACCGTATTCATCACATAATTTTATTACGTTCTCATCTTTTATAGAACCCCCCGGTTGAATTACTGCTTTAATTCCATTCTCTCTTAATAATTCAACTGTATCCTCAAAGAAAAATGCATCTGATGCCAATACTGCATCTTTTAGATTATCTTTTGCTCTTTCTAGTCCTTCTTCTACAGCCCAAGAACGTCTAACTTCTCCTTGACCTATTCCGATTGTAGCATTATTTTTTACAATAACAATTCCATTTGAAGCAACTGTTTTACAAGCTTTAAAGCCAAAAATTAAGTTCTTTAATTCCTCTTCGAATGGTTTTCTCTTAGTAACGAATTTTAATTCTTCAGTAAATAAAGTATTATCATAGTCTTGAACTACAATGCCATTTAAAACTTCTTTTGATATTATATTTGGAATTTTAAATTCAGATATATTAGAAACTTCAATTAATCTAATATTTTTCTTCTGAGTTAATATTTCAATAGCATCTTTAGAAAATTTATTTGCAATTACAATTTCAACAAAAAAGTTATTTATTTTTTCAGCTATACATTTTGTTACTTCTCTATTTAATGCAATAATTCCTCCAAAAATAGAAACGGAATCACATGCATAAGCCTTATCATAAGCTTCATCAATATTTTCTCCAATTGCTAGGCCACAAGGATTATTATGTTTAACAGCGACTACACATGGTTCATCAAATTCTTTAACAATTTTTATTGCTGAATACATATCAGTTAAGTTGTTATAAGATAGTTCCTTTCCATGTAATTGTTTAAAATCTGTTTTCTCTTCGTCTTTAATATAAACTTTTTCATAAAAAGATGCTTTTTGATGTGGATTTTCTCCATATCTTAAATCTTCAACTTTTTTATAAGTTGTTGTAAGTTTTTCTGGAAAATCAATATTTAACAAATCATTAAAATATGAAGAAATTAATGCGTCATAATAAGCAGTATAATTAAAAGCCTTACATGATAAATACAATCTAAAGTCCTTATCTAATTTGTTTTTCTTAAGTCTTTCTATAATTTCAGGATAATCTTTAGGATCAACTACAATTGAAACATCATTATAATTTTTAGCAGCAGCTCTAATCATTGAAGGTCCACCAATATCAATATTTTCAATTAAATTTTCATGCGTGTTATTTTCACTATTTAAAACTTTTTCAAAAGGATATAGGTTATTTACAACCATATCTATTGAAGAAATCCCAAGATTTTTTACAGTTTCAACATGATCGTTGTCATTACGTCTATATAAAATACCTCCATGAATATAAGGATGTAGAGTTTTTACACGACCATTTAAAATTTCTTTGAAATTAGTTACTTCATCGACTTCTAAAACACTCAAACCACTTTCTTTTAATATTTTATATGTTCCTCCAGTTGAAATTATTTCCCAACCTAATTTAACAAGTTCCTCTGCAAACTCTATAATGTTATCTTTTTCAAAAACACTTATTAATGCTCTTTTTGACATCTTATTCCTCCACAATGAATGCTCTATTTTCATTAAAAATAATTCTATTTTCACAAAATGCTTTTATGGTATTTACAAGTATTATATGTTCAATTTTTAATACTTTTTTTGCTATAGTTTCATAGTCATCATTAATATTTACTGAAACAACATCTTGCATTATTATTGATCCAGTGTCTACATTTTCATCAACAAAATGTGTTGTAGCTCCGGTAAATTTAACCCCTGAATTTATCACTGCTTTATGAACATTTTCACCATAAAAACCATCTCCACAAAAAGAAGGTATTAATGAAGGATGAATGTTAATTATTTGTTTTGAGTATTTTGAAACTATTTTTTTAGATAAAATATTTAAATATCCTGCAAGAACAATTAAATCTATATTCTTTTTTTCAAGCTCTTCTATTATTTTTTCATCATAGTCTTCATCATTATTAAAATTCTTTCTATTCAAATAAAATGTATCAATTCCTTCATTTAAAGCTCTTACAAGGCCATAAGCATTTTTTCTATTCGAAAAAACTAACTTTATATTTCCGTTAATTTTTTTTTCTTTAATACCATCAATTATGGCTTGTAAATTAGTTCCACTACCAGAAATAAATACAGCTATATTTACCATACTTTACCTTCTCTCATTAATATTATTTACTTTTTCTTTCTAAAATATTTTTTTGTATATCTGTTAAAGAATTCATAAAATCTTCTTCATAATCAAATAATCCAGCAGGATAATCACCATTAAAGCAGTCCATGCATAAACCATTATAAGGAGCATCAAATTTTAATCCTATCGAATCAACAAGTCCTTGTTCACTTAAATATCCTAAAGAATCTGCTCCAATTATCTCTTTTATTTCTGCTAAAGTTTTATTAGCAGCAATAAGTTCACTAGAAGTAGAAATATCAATTCCATAAAAACTAGGAAATGCAAAAGGTGGTGATGCGATTCTAACATGTACTTCTGTAGCACCTGCATCTTTTAATAATTTGACAATTCTTTTACAAGTTGTTCCTCTAACAATTGAATCATCAACCATAACAACTCTTTTTCCATTAACCACACCTTTAACTGCTGATAATTTCATTCTTACACCTTGTTCTCTTAATTCTTGAGTTGGTTGAATAAAAGTTCTGGCTATATACTGATTCTTTATTAACCCCATTTCATAAGGCAAACCACTTTCTTCAGCAAATCCACTAGCAGCAGATAGTGACGAATTAGGAACTCCAACAACAATATCGGCATTTGCAGGACACTCTCTTGCTAAAGTTCTACCTGTATTTTTTCTTGCTGTATGAACATTTACTCCTGCTATATTAGAGTCAGGTCTTGCAAAATAAACATATTCCATAGCTGCAATAGATATTCTATCAGGCGTTACATAACTTTCAATTCTTAATCCATTTTTATCAATTATTGCTAATTGACCAGCTTTAACATTACACACAAATTCAGCACCTATACTATCTATTGCACAGGTTTCACTTGCCATAACATAAGTACCATTTTGCGTTTTTCCAATAACTAACGGTCTTAAAGAATTTGGATCTACTGCACCATATATTGTATCTTTAAGTAGAACTAAATAAGTAAAACCACCCTTAATTCTACTCAAGCTTTCCTTTAATTTATCTTCAAAACTATTTTTTTCACTTCTTCTAATTAAGTGAATTAAAACCTCTGTATCAGAAGATGAATGAAATATTGCACCTTGTTTTTCCAATTCAACTCTTAAACTTTTAGCATTTACTAAATTCCCATTATGGCATATAGCTATACTCATATCATAAAAATCAAACAAAAAAGGTTGTACATTTCTAACACTATTATCTCCTGCAGTTGCGTATCTAACATGACCTATTGCAGAAGTTCCCTCTAAATTATATAGTAACTCTTTATCCTTAAAAACTTCAGATACTAATCCTAGATTTCTATAGCTATATAATTTTTCTCCATCAGAGCTTATAATTCCTGCACCTTCTTGTCCTCTATGTTGTAAACTATGAAGTCCAAAATAAGTTAATTTAGAAGCATCTTTGTGATTCCATACACCAAAAACTCCACATTCTTCATTAATTCCACGCACTTGTTATTCTCCTTAAAACTTCTTCATAAGCATCCATAACTGAACCCATATCTCTACGGAAACGGTCTTTATCAAGTTTATCCATTGTATTAATATCCCATAATCTACATGTATCAGGAGAAATTTCATCAGATAAAATAATTTTACCATCACTTGTTTTTCCAAATTCTATTTTAAAATCAACTAATATTAACCCTGCTTTCAAAAAGAATTCTTTTAATAATTTATTAATTTTGGCAGTTTCGTTCTTTATATAAGATAGTTCTTCTTCAGTAACAATGCCTAATGCCAAAGTATGGTCATCATTTATTAATGGATCGTTTAGTTCATCATTTTTATAACTTAATTCAAAAACCGGTCTTTTTAATTTTAATCCTTCCTCCAAACCATATTTTTTTGCCATAGAACCAGCTACAATATTTCTAGTTATTACTTCTAAGGGAATAATTTTTACATGTTTACAAATTTGATCAGTTTCATTCACTTTTCTTATAAAATGAGTTTCTATTCCGTTTTTTTCTAAATATTCAAATATGAGCGAAGTAATAGTGTTATTTAATATTCCTTTTTTATCAAATTCTTCTTTTTTTTCTCCATTGAATGCAGTTGCACTATTCTTATAGTGTACATAAACTTCATCATTATTTTCACATTGATATAATTGCTTTGCTTTTCCTTCGTACAAAAGTTTCATTCTATTTATCTCCTTTAAAATAATTTACACCATTTTTAAAAATGTTTTGTATATCTTTTATCATTCTATTTTTATACAATTCAGAACCATATCTTTCGCTATGACCCATTTTTCCTAAAACTAAACCATCTTCACTTATCATTCCTTCAATTGCATATAAGGATCCATTTGGATTAAATTTACCATTTAAAGTAGCATTACCATCAAAATCACAATATTGAAATGCACATAAATGTTTGAATTTATCAATATTTTTACCAACTAATTTACCTTCACCATGACTAAACATTATCTCATGTAAGTCTCCAATTTTAAAATCTTGAGTCCAAGGTGAATTTACATTTGCAACACGAGTTATTGCACTTGTTGAAATATGGTGATAACTATCATTTCTATATAATGTCAAATCGTCATTAGATAATGCTTTTATTCTTCCATAAGGAATTAATCCTGACTTTATAAGAGCTTGAAATCCATTACATATTCCAAGTATTAACTTTTTATCATCTAAATGTTTATGAATTGCATTTTTTACCTTTTCATTTTTTAAAACATTTACTATAAACTTAGCGCTTCCATCTGGCTCATCTCCACTTGAGAAACCACCAGGAAACATAATAATATGACATTCTTTAATACTATCAACCAATTCTTCTATAGAATTTTCTATATCATTTTCTTTCTTATTTCTAAAAACAATTGTTTTTGTTTTAGCACCAGCATCTAAAAATGCTTTTTCTACATCATATTCGCAATTTGTGCCAGGAAATACAGGTATCAAAACTTTAACATCGTCTACATATTCTTTAAAATATAATTTTTTTGAATTTTCAATTTTGATATTTTCACAGTTTTTCCCATCTAAATTTTGATATAACGGATAAATTGTATTTAATTTTTTAGTATATGAATCATATATTTCATTAAAAGTAAAATCTATTTTATTAATATTAATATTTTCGCTAACATATCCAATCTTTTCAAAAGGTAGCTCAAATCTAGATTCAACTACTATAGAAGCTGGATCAAAATTCAATATGTTATCTTTATTAACAGTAAATCCTAATCCATTACCTACAGCCATTTTTACTAATGAACTTACAATACTTCCTTCTTCTTGAACATATGCTGATACAACTTTTCCTTCAATTATATACTTATTAAGTAGTTCATAATTATCTAATGTATCTTTAATGTTAGGATATCCTTTTAAATCTTTTTCTACAGGAATATAATATAAATAATTTCCAACTGATTTTAATTCTGGAGATATTACATTCTTAATTTTAATAGGTGCACATGCAAAAGAAATTAAAGTTTCAACAACATTTAATTCATTAAATGTTCCTGACATGCTATCTTTTCCACCTATACTAGGACATCCTATCTCTTTTTGAGCATATATAGTACCTAGTAAACTTTGAGTAACTTTTCCCCATTTTTTTTCATCTTTTCCAAGTTTTTCAAAATATTCTTGAAAAGAAAAATATAGACTACTTTTTTCTCCACCAATAGCATAAATTTTAGCTACAGATTCTAAAACTGCATAAATCGCAGATAAGAATGGAGAATAATATGAAATTTTAGGGATAAAACCATAACTTAAAACAGTAGCAGTATCGCTTGTTGAATGTACAGTTGGTAGTGCTTGAACACTTACTTGAACTGGAGTTAACTGATTTTTTCCTGAAAAAGGCATTAAAACAGTTGTTGCACCTATTGATGCATCAAATTTTTGTGAAATACCTTTTTGACAAGTAACATTTAAATAAGATAATTCATTCAATACACTTTCCTTTGTAAAAACCTTATTTTCAAAAGGATTATCTCCACTATTATCATATAATGTAGCTTTTGAATGTTGTCTAACTCCACTTGTAGACAGAAAATCTGCACTAAGGTCCATAACTTTTTCGTCGTAGTAATACATCTCAAGTCTTCTTCTATCAGTAATAATAGCAACTTTTGAATGTTCTATATTTTCTTTTTCACATTCTTTTATGAAAAAATCGTAATCACTTGGTGAAATTACTACAGCCATACGTTCTTGTGATTCACTAGTTGCAATTTCTGTAGGATTTAATCCATCATATTTTAATAATACCTTATCTAAATGAATTTCAATTCCTTCTGATAATTCTCCTATTGCAACACAAACTCCTCCAGCACCAAAGTCATTACATTTTTTTATTAACTTAGTTACTTCTGGTTTTCTAAATAATCTTTGAATTTTTCTTTCTTCAATAGCATTACCTTTTTGGACTTGACTAGATGCTGTCTCAAGAGAATCATTAGTATGAATTAAACTAGAACCACTTGCTCCCTGTATCCCATCTCTTCCTGTTCTTCCACCAATTAAAATAACTATATCATCTTTCACTGGAGTTTCTCTCTTGAAATTTCCATCTTTTACAGCTCCGACTACAGCACCAACTTCCATATGTTTAGCAATATATGAATCATCATAAAGTTCTTTTACATATGTTGTTGCTAACCCTATTTGATTACCATATGATGAATACCCATTTGTAGCTTTTGTTGAAATATCAACTTGAGGTAGTTTGTGATTTAAAGTATCTTCTCTACTCTGTAAAATATTTCCACATCCCGTTATTCTCATAGCTTGATAAACATAACTTCTTCCTGACAATGGGTCTCTTATAGCGCCACCAATACAAGTACTAGCACCACCAAATGGCTCAATTTCTGTTGGATGATTATGCGTCTCATTTTTAAATTGAATTAACCATTTTTCAAGTTTTCCATTATTTTCAATATCTGTAAAAAATGAACAAGCATTTATTTCTTCACTTACTTCAATATTTTGATCATTTAAAATTCTTTTATGATATTTTCCAAATATACTAGCCATATCCATTAAAGTTATTGGTTTAGTTATATTTAATTCTTTTCTAATCTCTAAATAAATATCAAAAGCATTTTGCATTTCTTTTTGGAATAATTCGGATTTAATTTCTATATCATCTAATACAGTTTCAAATGTTGTATGTCTACAGTGATCACTCCAATAGCAATCTAGAACATATACTTCAGTTTCAGTAGGTGTTCTACCTATACTTTTGAAATAATCTTGAATAAATAGTAAATCTTCTATATTCATAGCTAAAGACATTTCTTTTTTTAATAAAAGCAATTCATTTTCTGTCAAAGAATTAAATTGTGATAAGTCTTTCATTTTTTTCATTTCTGAATTCATTGAAAAATTCAATATATTCATATCTTTTACTCTAGATTCAATTGGATTAACTAAATATTTTTCAATTTTTGACAATTCCTCTTCATTTAATGCTCTATCAAAAGTTATTAGTTTCCCGCTTCTTACAATTATTTTTGAATTATTATCTAATAAAGATACACATTGAGTAGCACTATCTGCTCTTTGATCATACTGAGCTGGTAATGTTTCATATGCAAAATACTTTCCATCTTGTAATGTAATAGAATCAAAAACTTCATCAACCATAACTTCTGAAAATACAGAATCTTTTGCAAGTTCATAAGTTCTTTCATTTATATTATAAATATCATAGATTATATATAATTCAAGATTTTTGATACCTAATTTATATTCTAAATTCAAACTGTCTTTAAGATCTAAAGCTTCTTTATTAAATCCTTCTCTTTTTTTTACAAAAATTCTCTTATCCATAATTCCTCCAAATTGTTTAATATAAAATCACTTTAGAATTTCCTTCGACAACTTCTCCAACTTCGTATATTTCTTCATTCATATCAGCAAATAAACTCTTAATTCCATCAACGTCTTCTTTTTCAACAAAAATTAGCATTCCTATTCCCATATTAAAAGTTCCATACATTTCTTCTTTTGAAATTTCTCCCCATTTTTGAAGTAGTGTAAAAATTTCTTTTTGAGGAATATTTTTTTCAAAAATTTTAGCATCAACATCTTCACCTAATACTCTAGGAACATTTTCATAAAGTCCTCCACCTGTAATATGACAAAGTCCATTTACATTAAATTTTTCTAACAAATTAACAACTTGTTTTGCATAAATTTTTGTTGGTATTAGTAGTTCTTCACCAAGAGTTTTTCCTGTTTCAGTTACATCATTTAATGAGAAATTTTTATGATCAAATATTATCTTTCTTACTAATGAAAATCCATTACTATGAACTCCTGAAGATGGTAATGCTAAAATTATATTTCCTTTTTTCACATTTTTCTTACCGTCTATTATTTTTTCTTTTTCAACCACTCCTACACAAAAGCCCGCAATATCATAATCTTCTTCTTTATATATTCCTGGCATTTCAGCTGTCTCTCCACCAATAAGAGCACTTCCTGCTTGAATACATCCTTCTGCTACCCCTTCAACAATACTAGCCATCTTTTCTGCAACTAGTTTTCCAGTAGCTATATAGTCTAAGAAAAATAAAGGTTTAGCACCCTGACAAAGAATATCATTAACACACATTGCTACACAATCTATTCCAACAGTATTATGAATATCCATCATTTGAGCTAGTTTAACCTTTGTTCCAACTCCGTCAGTTCCAGAAACTAATACCGGATTTTTAAAATCATTTCCTAATTCAAAAAGACCAGAAAATCCACCTAAGTCAGATAGAACTCCCTTAGTATAAGTATTTTTAATAAACTTTTTTATTAAATTTACTTCATTATACCCTTCGTGTTTATTTACGCCTGCTGATTCATATGTTAATGCCATTTATATATCCTCCATTTAAATATCTAGATCATTGTCCATTTTTTTTACTTGCTCTTTCATCTCTATCTTATATTCTTTTAGTTTAGATTTTAGTTCATCATATTTTAATGAAAGAATTTGTGCTGCTAAAATACCAGCATTCTCAGCTCCATCTATAGCAACTGTTGCAACTGGAACCCCTTTTGGCATTTGAACTGTTGATAATAATGCATCTAAACCATCAAGAGTAGAAGCTTTAACAGGAACACCAATTACTGGAGTTGTTGAAATTCCAGCTAGAACTCCCGCTAAATGAGCAGCCTTTCCTGCAAATGCAATAATAAGTTCAATATTATTTTCTTCCATTTTATTTACAAAATCTATTGCAAAGTCTAAAGATCTGTGTGCAGATATAACTTTTGCATCATATTCAATCCCAAATTTATTTAAAACATCACAAGTTTTCTTAGCAATATCCTTATCAGAAATACTACCCATAATTACAGCTACTTTCATAAAAAACCTCCATAAAATTTTTAATATTAAAAAGCCGGATATTCTTCCGACTTTAATTATTTAAGCAAAAAAGAATATAAATCAGTTGGTGCAACAATTTTATCTCCATTATAAACTCTCATATTGCCACCTGATATTTCATCAATCAATACAACTTCCCCATCTGTTTTACCAAATTCAAGCTTGATATCATATAATGTAAGTCCTTTTTCTTTTAAAACATCTCTAATAATTGTACAAATTTCTTTAGTAAGTGATACTAAATCTTCATATTCTTTTTCTGTTAATATATTTAACATAACAAGTGCATCCTTAGTAATTAAAGGATCACATCTTTCATCATCTTTTAATGTTATTTCTACATAAGTATCTAAATCATCATTTGTATTAGCGTATAATCCATATCTTCTTATGAAGCTTCCTACAGCTTTAAATCTACAAATAACTTCAATTCCTTTTCCAAATACTTCACATGGTTTAACAGTCATTGTATTTTCACTTAAGTCACAGTCAACATAGTGAGTTCTAATTCCTTTTTCTTTTAATTTTTCAAAGAAAAATTTAGTTATTTTTAATCCTTCATGACCAACACCTTCAATAGATAATCCTACAGTATTTGCACCAGGATCAAAAACTCCATTTTCACCAGTTACGTCATCTTTAAACTTTAAAATGTAGTTTCCGTCATCGCCCTTATAGATGTCTTTTGTCTTTCCAGTATAGATTTTTTCCATAAAATACCTCCTAATTTAACATAAGAAATAAATAAGCCCAGCAAGTAGGCTTCAAGCGAAACCTACCTCCTGGGCTTTTCTCCCTTAGGTGTAATACTTATAAAGTATTCGTATCGCTCGGACCAGCAATTATATTCGGAACCCTAGATACTCTTTCTCTTTTGATTTTATTTCATTCAAGTTATTATATTTAACTTACATGTAAATAATAGCAAGAAATTTATATTTTGTCAATATAAATATAAAATATTTTTATCAAAAATTTATCAAAATATAAAGTATAATTTTTAGCCTTTTATTTTAATTATTTATTGTAAAATCATATCTTCTTGAAATTATTCTTTTAAAATTTCATTATTTGTGTTATTATTATTATTATTATATTTTTTATAAAGGAGTTATAATGTTTAAACTAATAAAAAAGAAAAGTTTTCAAAACTTATTAATTTTTGATATACTATTCCAGCTAGCTTTTATAGTAATTCTATTACCTTTTTCAAAAGAGGTATTTTCATTAGTTTTAAGACTTACAAAATTTGGATTTATTTATATCGAAAGTCCAGGAATTTTTTTTAAATCTCCAACAAAAATTTCTTCAATTTTATTAATAATTTTTTCATTTTCAATAATAAAATTATTTGAAGTAAGTAGTTTTATTTTTACATCAAATCAAATAAGACTAGATAAGGATATTTCAATTTTAGAAATATTTAATAATTCATATAAACAAATAAAGGGTAAGATTAAAAGATTTCAAAATTATCTAATTCTGATATTAGTATCAATTAATATACCAGTACCAACATCAATACATAAAGGACTTAAAATCCCTCATTTTGTTACTGAAAATATTTTTAACACGAAAACAGGTGTTATGATATTTAGCATATTAATAATTATAGCTTTAATTGTTTCTATTTTTCTTTTATTTATTTATCATATTTTCTTCTTAGAAAATAAAGATTTTATAGATAGTGTTAAAATTAGTTTTCAAAGAATCAGAGGAAATATTTTTAAAAGTATAAAAGTATTATTTTTTATTGGTATAAAATATATATTTATACAAGTAATTAACATTATTTTTTTAACTTTTATTGTACTAATATTTTACTATCAAGCAAAAGATAAAACTTTAAGTGACTTTGCATTTATTGCTTATCTAAGCACTGCGACAATTTTAAAAGTAATAACAAATGTACTATCCAATTTTATTACTTTTTATGATTTATCTAAATTTTATTTTATGAATTTAAAGAATACAGAAATATCTGATATTGTATATCCCACAAATAAAATTAGATTGAAGTTATCATTATTATTAGTTCTATTAATATTTGCAGGTGTATTTAGTAAATACAAAAATTCTAATGAAGAAATTAAGTTTTATCATACTATTAGAAGCATTAAACCAGATATTATGGCTCATAGAGGAAGCACAAAAAATTCTTTTGAAAATACATTAGAAGCAGTAAATGAAGCAATCGAAAATGAAGCTGAGTTTGTGGAAATTGATGTTGTACTTACTAAAGATAATGTTGTAGTTTTATCACACGACCATAATTTAAAAAGATTAACTGGTGAAAAAATTATTATAGAAAATTTAAATTTTGACGAACTTAAAAACTATAAAATTAAAGACAAAAAATCTTTAAAAGAATATGATTTTATAGATCTTAAAACAGTTATAGAAAAAACCTCAGGAAAAATTAAACTAAACATTGAACTAAAGCCATATAAGAATAACGAAAAAAAAATAGCAAAAGAAGTTGCTAAATTAGTAGCCGATAGACCACATGATGTTGTTGTTTCGTCATTAGATCCAAAAGCCTTGAGAGAAATAAAAAATAATAACACTGATATATCAACTGGTTTAATTATTGCTTTTAGTTATGGTAAATTTTATAATATAGACTTTGTAGATTTCTTTTGTATTGAAAAAGAAATTGTAAATAATGAAATTATAAGAAAAATACAAAAAAAAGGAAAAAAAATATACATTTGGACTACAAATACTAATGATGAAATTTCAAAGGCATTTTCTAGTGGTGCAAATGGTATAATAACAGATGAAGTTATTCTTGCTAAAGAAATACTGGAGTCTGAAAAAGATAAAATAAATATTAAGCAGATAATTATAGATAAGATACTTTCACTAATACCATAAAAAAAACGTCATATAATGACGTTTTTTATTTCTAAATATTTTATCTTAAAGGAATTTTCTTAGTTAATTCATCAACAATTTTTAATGCTTTTGCTTTTCCTTCTTCACCATTTTTAATAACCTCTGCAATTGCTTCAGCTACTAAATCCATTTCTTCTTCCTTAAATCCTCTAGTAGTAATAGCAGGTGTTCCTAATCTTATACCACTTGTAACAAATGGTGATCTTGGATCATTTGGAATTGTATTTTTATTACAAGTAATATGAACAGAATCTAATGCTTTTTCAAGATCTTTTCCGCTAATATCACAATCTCTTAAATCAACTAACATTAAATGGTTATCTGTACCATTAGAAACAAGTTTAATTCCTCTATCCATTAAACCCTTTGCTAAGGCTTGTGCATTATTTAATACTTGTTTTTGATACTCTTTAAATTCTGGTTCTAAAGCTTGTTTAAAAGCAATAGCTTTTGCAGCTATTACGTGTAATAATGGTCCACCTTGTGATCCTGGAAATATTGCTCTATTAAAATTAAATCTTTCATTTGCAGCATTATTTGATAAAATTAATCCACCTCTAGGACCTCTTAAAGTCTTGTGTGTAGTTGATGTTACAACATCTGCATATGGTATTGGTGATTCATGTAATCCTGCAGCAACTAATCCAGCAATATGTGCCATATCTACCATTAATACTGCTCCTACTTCATCACATATTTCTCTAAATCTTTTAAAATCTATTTTTCTTGCATATGCTGAAGCACCTGCAATTATCATTTTTGGTTTACATTCCTTAGCAATTCTAAGAACTTCGTCATAATCGATATAACCATTTTCATCAACTTCATAAGGTACTGGATTATAAATATTTCCTGAAAAGTTAATTGGATTTCCATGTGTTAAATGTCCACCATGGTTTAAATTCATACCCATATAAGTATCACCAGGTTCTAATACAGCAAAAAATACAGCAAAATTAGCTTGAGACCCTGAATGAGGTTGAACATTTGCATATTCACAACCGTAAAGTTCTTTGGCTCTTTCAATTGCTAATCTTTCAGCTTCATCAACAACTTCACAACCACCATAATACCTTTTTCCAGGATATCCTTCAGCATACTTATTAGTTAATATACTTCCTGTTGCTTCTAAAACTGCATCACTTACCCAGTTTTCAGAAGCAATTAATTCAATATGACTATTTTGTCTTTGTAACTCTTTTTCTAAAACTTCAGCAATAGCTGGATCAACCTTTTTTATATTTTCGTTTGAAAACATTTTTCATACCCCCTAACACAGATATATTAACATATTTTATATTATTAGTCAACACGTTTTCTAAATATTTTCATTTGTATTATAAAAATACAAATTCAATAAATAATATAATTTTCTTAAATTAATTTATAATATTTTATTAATATTTACTTTTTGTTAAAAAAATGTTATAATATAAAAAATTATATGAAATTTACATTTTAAATTAAAATTATTGTATAAATAAAAAATTTACTTGTAATTTATTATATTTTTAATTTATCTTTATAATACGGAGGATTTTATGGACTTTAAGCAATTAGAAACTTTTATTACTATTGTAAAAACTAAATCTTTTACAAAAACAGCGGATGTGTTATATATAACTCAACCTTCTGTAACAAATCATATTCAAGCACTTGAATCTGAACTAAATACTTCCCTATTTGTAAGAACAAGAAGAAGTGTAACACTTACACAAGCTGGTAGTATTGTTTATAAACATGCTCTTAATATTTTAGCTTCTTATGATGAAATTATTAGAGATTTAGACATATATTCTCAAAATTTAAAAGGTACTTTAAATATTTGTGTATCATCTGTTCCTAGAAAAATTATATTACCAAATTTAATTGAAAAATTTTCTAATTTATTTCCTGATATTTCTTTTAATATAAGTAATGATGATTCTAGAACTGTAATTGATAGTATTTTAGTTGGTGAAACTGATTTTGGTATTGTTGGATTAAAAATCTCTAATCCAAAATTAATATATACACAAATAATGGATGATCATATTGTTTATGTAGTAAATAAAGATGCTTATCCTGATTTGAAAAATTATTCAGTTATTAACATTGAAGACTTAAGTAACGATAAAATAATACT
This sequence comes from Parvimonas micra, assembly GCF_021300775.1. Taxonomy (GTDB): domain Bacteria; phylum Bacillota; class Clostridia; order Tissierellales; family Peptoniphilaceae; genus Parvimonas. The sequence continues at coordinate 337,139 of NZ_JAJTJP010000001.1, read as the reverse complement.
TAGAGAAATAGGTTCAGGAACTAGGCAAATTGTTGAAGATGAACTAAAGAGAAATAACTCTTTAAATGTTATTTCTAATAGTGTTGCGACTATTCATGATACAAATACGATTTTGGAATTAATTTCAAAAGGCGTTGGTAGTGGTTTTATTTCACAAAGAATGTTAAATATATCACCTTATAAAGATAGTGTAAAAATACTTAATATAAAGAATCTTTACTTAAATAGAAAATTCTATTTTGTTTATAACAAAAATTTACAATTTTCAAACATTAATAAAATATTTAAAGACTTTATGATGGATGAAATAAATGAATTAAAGAAAGAATTAGATATAAATTCGTTATAAAAAAAACTCTATGCTATGCATAGAGTTTTTTTATAAATTATTTATTATTTTTCCTAATTACTTTGTTTTATTTTCATAAATTCTGTATAAGTTAGTTCACTACTTATGGCATTTGTCCATTGAAATGTTACAACTTCTCTTCTATTCTTTAAACTTGTTGTAAAAATTGGTAATGTAGCAATTTCTTGATTTTTTATCTCATACATAGAAATATCATCTGCTGTCAAAATTACAATTACACTTTCGTCTGGAGAAACGAAATAATCAAGAACATCTGGAACTTTTTCTTTAACTCTAAGTTTTGAAATTTTACTAGACTTATTAGAAAATATATCAACATTTGGTATCAAATCCAAATCTATCTCACTTGAAACAAAATTATCATGAGAATAATTACTTAAAATCCCTTTAAATACCCAACTAAAATTACTTCTTTTAACTCCAAAATTTTTCATATCATATAAATTTATATTATCACTTGAATACCCAAGTTTTCTTATGTCATTAAAATAAGCTTTTTCTCCCTTATCTCCTGCTATATCCTTAATAGACATTTGACTTTCATCAGAAAGTTCTCCTATTTTATAAATTGAATAGTTTTTTTTGTTTGTCTCAGCATTATAGGATTCAAGACTAATATAATTTTTACTTAAAAAATTTATAGTTGCATTTTTTACTCCTAAACTAATTTTATTAGTATTATTTATATAATCATTAGTAACAAAAACTTCATCTTCATTAGCATTAACAAGAAAAAACTTATTTTTATTATTTACAAAAAGACCTTCAACTTTATCTACAGTAGGTTTTTCATCGCCATTTTTTCTTATTAAAAAAGTTTCATAATCAACATCCTTAGTTCCGATACTTTTAACACCTATTAAAAATGAAATATCTTTTTTAGGATTAATTGAACTTTCATCTAAACTAAGTTCTTCAATTATACTTTTATCAACATTATCAGATTTTTTTTCAAAAATATAATATTTTTTATTATATATAGTTGCTATTTTATTTTTATCCAAAACAATAAACTCTTTATAAAAATTTCTCTCGTCTCTAATAGATACAACTATCACATCATCTGTATCAATATTTATCTTATCAGTTACAACTCCATTATATAGTAAATAGTTTTTGAAGTTAACTTGTCTAAACTTAAATTTTGGATTTGTTGTTCCCATTTTTTCAAAATATACAAAATTTTCTGTTATATATAATTTTTCTTCTGAACTTTTAACTTCACTTCCATCGCTTAAAGATGTAATAGAGCTTAATTCCCAAGTTCCTGATACTATCAAAGAATTTGTTTTAGGTTCGGAAATCATAGAATTAATATCTGTATACTTAAAAAAATTACCTCTAAGAACAAAGAATAGTAAAATTACCAAGCAGAATAAACTTATACCTATACTACTAAATATTAATTTTTTATACTTCATTTTGAATTTCTCCCTTTTCTAATGGTAATTCTATTCTAACAACTGTACCTTTTTCCAGAACACTTCTTATTATTAAATTACCATTATGAGCTTTTACTATTTCTTCACAAATAGATAAACCTAACCCTGTATGTGAATTACTATTTGATCCTTTATAAAATTTACCTGTTACTAAAGAAATTTCTTCTTCTGAAATTCCACAACCATTATCTATTACTTCTACTACAGCTTTATCATCTTCTATTTTAATATCTGTTAATACAACTCCACCTTCATCAGTAAACTTTAGTGCATTGTCTAAAATATTAATAAATACTTGTTTTATTCTATCTCTATCTGCCATAACCATAACTCTTCTAGATTCATCATAATTTAATAACATATCAATCTTCTTTGAACTAGATTTTGGCATTAATTGTTTATTGATGAATATACCAAGTTCATTTAAATCAAATAGCTCTTTATTCATTATAAGTCTTCCACTACTTAGTTCAGAAAAATCTAAAAGTTCTGTAACCATATTACCTAAACGATCACTTTCTTTTTCTATAATACTCAATCCATCTTCTAAAAGTTTATTTCCTTTGGCTTCTGGCTGCAAAGTAAATGCCCATCCTTTTATAACTGTTAATGGAGTTCTCAACTCATGAGAAACACTTGAGATAAAATCTTTTTTTAGTTGTTCTTTCTTCACCAAATTTTCACTCATCAAGTTCATTGTACTTCCTAATTTAGAAATTTCATAATCACCAACTTCATCAGCTTTTTCATTTAATTGTCCATCTGCTAATTTTAAAGCAACATTAGTAAGTTTTTCAATAGGATTAACTATCTTGGTACTCATAAAGATACTAATACTTACTCCTATAACAATTACAAAAAATCCAAACAAGAAAAATACTAGATATCTTTGAGCAATAATACTATCAACATTTTCCATGGAAATAATAAATCTTGCTATACCAACTTGTTCATTACCATTATTTAGTGGAATTGAAACAGCTAATTCATTATTATTTGTAATAGGATTCTTATATATATTAGATCCATAACTTCCATTTTTAGCTGATGTTACATCATTTGTTGATAATACGTTTCCAATTTCATTCCCATTAACTGTATCTACTAATACTTTTCCCGAGTTATTAAGAATTTGAACCTGAGCATTAACTTCACTATAAAATTCTTCAATATCATCTAGTACAATTTCAGATAAACTAGAATTTGCTAAATGTACCTCATAAAGTTTAGCGCTATATTTTGCTTGACTTTGTATTATCCCAGTAACACCGGAATAATAATAGTTTTTTATAGTAAATATTAAAAAAATCTCAAAAAAAACTACAATTAATACAATAACTAAGAAAAACTGAGTCATTATTCTAGTCTTTAAAGATTTTTTTAATAAAAAATCCTTAAGCATATTGATTCTTTTTGATATTTTCTCATATACTAATTTGAATTCCATCTATATCCAGTCCCCCAAACTGTTTCAATATATTTTGGTTTACTTGAATTATCTTCTATTTTAGCTCTTAGTCTTCTTATATTAACATCTACTATTTTAATATCACCTTCAAATTCTTCTCCCCATGTCATATTCAGTAACTCATTTCTTGAAAATGCCCTTCCTGGATTTGACATAAAAATAGTAATAATAGTAAGTTCTGTAGGAGTTAATTCTATTTCTTTACCATCTTTATAAAAGTTTTTAGAATATAAGTCTAATTTAAACGGATAAATACTTATTAAATCACTACTATTTTGAATTGAATCAAGACGTCTAATTAAAGATTTTATTCTTAAAATAAGTTCTACCGGATTAAAAGGTTTACTTAAATAATCGTCCGTTCCACTTTCAAGTCCATTTATTCTATCGACATCTTGAGTTTTAGCAGTTAACATTATTATCCCAATTTTTGGAAGTTTTTCTCTTAAAATTCTGCAAACTTCAAAACCATCTATTCCAGGTAACATAACATCTAAAATTACAATTTGAGGATTATATTTAAGAGCAAGCTCTACACCAATTTCTCCACTTTCTGCCTCTAGAACTTCAAAACCATCTCTTTCTAAATTTATTTTTGTAAATAGTCTAATATTTTCTTCATCTTCAACTAATAAAATTTTTGTCATTATTGCCTCCTTTAAAATTTAAAACCGATTACTATTAGTATATATTAAAATTAGATAAGTTTCAATAATAAAACTAAAATTACATAAAAAGATTGGGAAGTTTTAACTTCCCAATCTAAAATTTAAAAATATCATTTAACTAGAACTATACTATTTCTTCCACTAATTCATTTAAGTCAACAAACTTTTCACTTTCTAATTCTTTATCAAGTTTATTTACCTTTTTAATATTAACTGCAGTAACTTTATATTCTGCTGTCTTAGTTATTGGATCATAGTGAGCACTTGTAAGTTGATTTACCGGTGTTTCAGAGAAGTGGAATGTCATGTAAATTAATCCTGGTTTTACTTTTTCAGTAATCTTAGCTCTACCAACTACACTACCTCTTCTAGAAGTAACTCTCATGAAGTCTCCATCTTCTAAACCATATTTAGCTGCATCTTCTGCACAAATTTCTATTAATTCATGTGGAAGAATTCCATCAAGAGCATCAGAATATCTTGTCATAACATTATAATGATATAATGTTCTACCAGTTGATAAAATAATAGGATATTCTTCATTTTCAAGTTCTTTTGGTCCTTCATATTCTACAGGTATCATAAGAGCTCTTTCTCCTCTTGTAAATCTTCCCTTATGAAGATATTTAGTACCTTCATGTTCTTCAGAAGTACAAGGCCATTGAACTCCATTTAACCTTTCGATTTTTTCGTAAGTAATTCCACTATAAGTAGGAATACATTTTCTAATTTCATTGAAAATATCTTCTGCACATTTCCAATCAAATCCTTTACCTCCAAGTCTAGTAGAAACATCTGCCAATATAGACCAATCTAATCTAGCTTGTCCAGGAGCTTCAACAGCTTTTCTTACTCTTTGAACTCTTCTTTCAGAAGCAGTAAATGTACCATCTTTTTCAGCATAACATGTAGCAGGTAAAATAACATCTGCAAGTTTAGCTGTTTCAGTTAAGTTAATATCTTGAACTACTAAAAAATCTAAATTATTTAAAGCGTGTTTAACATGATTTGCATCAGGATCTGATAATACAGGATCTTCTCCCATAATATACATTGCTTTAACAGAACCTTCGGCAGCACCGTCCAACATTTCCGGAATTCTTAAACCCATCTTCCTATTTAACGTACAATTCCAATGTTCTTCAAATTTTTTAACATTTTCTTCTTCTAATACTTTATGGTATCCAGGGAAATAATTTGGTAAAGCAGCCATATCACAAGCACCTTGAACATTATTTTGTCCACGAAGTGGGTTTATACCAGCTCCTTCAATTCCAATATTTCCACATAACAAAGCTAAATTAGATAAATTCATTACATTTGATGTACCAGTTGTATGTTCAGTAATACCTAATGTATAGAATATTCCAGCTCTTTCAGCATTTGCATACATTCTAGCAGCTTCATAAATTTGATCTACTGGAACAGTAGTAATTTTACTTACAAGCTCTGGATTATACTTTGAAACAAGTTCTTTAACTTCTTCAAATCTTTCAACTTTAGATTCAACATATTCTTTTGCATACAGTTCTTCTTCAATTATAATATGCATTATACCATTGATTAAAGCAGCATCTGTTCCAGATTTTAATGAAATGTGTAAATCAGCCTCCCTAGCTAATTCGGTTTTTCTAGGATCTACTACAATTAATTTTTTACCTTTTCTATGCGCTTGTTGCATTTTATTACCAATTATTGGATGCGCTTCAGTTGTATTTGAACCAATTACAAACATTAAATCTGTTTTAAAAACTTCGTTTACAGAGTTTGTCATCGCTCCTGAACCTAATGTTGTTGCAAGACCTGCAACTGTAGGAGCATGTCAGGTTCTAGCACAGTGGTCAACATTATTTGTACCAATAGCAACACGCATCATTTTTTGGAATGCAAAGTTATCTTCATTACATGTTCTAGCAGAACTTAAACCGGCAATTGAATCTGGTCCAAATTTTTCTTTAGTTTCATTTAATTTAGAAGCAACTAAATCTAAAGCTTCTTCCCAAGTAGCTTTTTCAAAAACTCCATTTCTCTTAATTAATGGATCTGTTAATCTATCTGGACTATTAATTAAGTCTGTATGGAAACGTCCCTTAACACATAGTTCTGTTCCATTTATAGGAGAATCTTCATTTGGAGTAACACCTATAACTTTTCCAGTCTTAACATTTACATTTAAATCAAAGTTACAACCAGTACCACAGAATGGGCAAGTTGTTCTAACTTTTTTAATTTCCCATGGTCTTGTTCCCATTAATTGTTTATTTAGTAACGCACCTGTTGGACAAACACTAATACATTGCCCACAGAATCTACAGTTTTCTGTATTTAAATCTAAATTCTTATGAGTTCCTATTTTTGATTGAAAACCTCTATCTACAAAGTCAATTGCACCAGTAACTTGAACATCTTGACATACTCTTACACATTTACCACATAATATACATTTATTTTGGTCTCTTATCATTACTGGGTTATTAGCATCAATTTCATGATTTTGAACTTCCCCAATCCAAGTTCCCTTTTTCATTCCATATCTGTAGCAATATTCTTGTAATTTACAGTTTCCTACCATTTCACAAGTTAAACAGTCACTTGGGTGATTAGAAAATAGCAAATCTAAGATATTTCTTCTAATTTTTGTTAACTTTTCAGTTTCAGTAGTAACAACCATACCTTCTTTAACAAGAGTAGAACAAGCTGTTTCTAATTTTTTACTTCCTTCAATTTCTACAACACACATTCTACAACCAGCAAAAGCAGTAAGACTCTTTTCATAACATAAGTTAGGAATATCTATTCCAACTTGTTTAGCAGCTTCAATGATAGTAGTTCCTTTTTCAACACTAACATTTTTACCATTTATAGTTAAATTAATCATATTAGCCATAATATACCTCCTGAACCTATCTTCTAATTATAGCATCAACTGGACATGCCTCTTCACAAGATGCACATTTGATACATTTAGATGGTTCAATAACATGTAATTCTTTTTGAACTCCTGTAATACAATCTACTGGACACGCTTTAGCACATTTAGTACATCCAATACATTTGTCTGTAATAAAGAATTCAAGAAGTGATTGACAAACACCTGCAGGACATTTTTTATCATATACATGTGCTTCATACTCATTTCTAAAATAATGAAGTGTACTTACTACAGGATTTGCAGCAGTTTGTCCTAAACCACAAAGAGATGCAACAGTAATAGTTTCTGAAAGGTCTTCAAGTCTTTCAATGTCACCATCTTCACCTTTACCAGAAGTGATTTTTTCTAATAATTCTAACATTCTCTTTGTACCTTCTCTACAAGGAACACATTTACCACAAGATTCTTCAACTGTAAAATCTAAGAAGAATCTAGCTATATCAACCATACAGTCAGTTTCATCCATAACAACCATTCCACCTGATCCCATGATTGATCCAATCTTAGCAAGAGAACCAAAATCTACTGGAGTATCAAAATAGTCAGTTGGAATACATCCTCCGGATGGTCCACCAGTTTGTACTGCTTTAACTTTTTTGTCATTACCAGTACCACCACCGATATTATAAACAATTTCATTAATAGTTGTTCCCATCGGAACTTCAACTAATCCAGCGTTAGCAACTTTTCCTACAAGAGCAAATACTTTTGTTCCCGAACTATCTTCTGTTCCTATTGATTTATACCATTCTGAACCTTTTTCCATTATTTGAGGAACATTGGCAAAAGTTTCAACGTTGTTTAGTACTGTTGGTTTTTGGAATAGACCTTTAACAGTTGTTCTATAAACCTTTGTTCTAGGCATACCACGTTTACCTTCAATAGATTCTATAAGTGCTGTACCTTCACCACATACGAATGCTCCTGCACCTAGTCTTAATTCAACATGAAAACTAAAATCTGTTCCCATTATATTATAGCCAAGAAGATTTTTTTCTTCTGCCTTTTTAATAGCTTCTTTTAAATTTATAACAGCCTTAGGATATTCAGCTCTAACGTATATAAATCCTCTGTCAGCACCAATTGCATACCCACAAATAGCCATTCCTTCTAATACAGAATGTGGATCTCCTTCTAATATAGATCTATCCATAAATGCGCCTGGATCTCCTTCATCTGCATTACATACTACATATTTTTGTCCTTCTGGTTGTTGCATGGCACCTTCCCATTTTTTACCAGTTGGGAAACCAGCGCCACCACGTCCTCTAAGTCCTGAATTTTTCATTTCATTAACTACTTCTTCAGGTGAATAACTACTAATTACTTTTGCTAAAGCATAATAACCACCTAGAGCAACGTATTCTTCAACACTATGTTCATTAACAACACCAAAATTCTTTAATGCGATTCTCGTTTGTTTTTCAAAAAATTCCCCTTTTAGACGAATACCTTTATCGTCAATTATGTACTTATCTGGTTCTTGTTTTAACCTTTCAATTAATAGAGGATAGTTTTCTTCTTTTATAGAATCTAGTATCTTAAAATCAACTTCAGTTTTTATCATAAAATCACCCCTATTTATATTTTCTCATTATTCTTCTGATATCTGCTTTTTTAATATGTGCGTAAACGTCTTCATTAATAGTAACTACTGGAGCTAAGTTACATTCACCTATACAACGTGTTTGAGCAACTGAAAATTTTAAATCTTCACTAGTTCCTCCAACTTCAACACCTATTCTGTCACAAAACTCATTTAATATTTCTTGAGCTCCTTTTACATAACAAGCAGTTCCCATACAAACAGCAACTTGATACTTGCCCTTAGGAATAAATGAAAATTGTGAATAAAAAGTAGCAACTCCAAAAACTTTAGCAGGAAATATTTTCATTCTTTTAGCTATCAAATCCATAATTTCTTCTGGAAGATATCCAAAAATACTTTGTGCTTCCTGTAATACTGGCATTAATGCTCCAGGAATATCTTTTTTCTTATCAATAAATTCACATAGCTCATTTATTTTATCTTGATTTTCTTCAACATTAAAAACAAAAGCCATAATTTGCCTCCTTTTAAATAGTTTTAGAAATACCAGATACAGTTATATATTAAAAAAATAAATAGTATATGTTTTAAAACATTTATTATTAAATTGTAATGCATGTAATTTTAAATATGTACTCTTTATTAGTATATAACTAATACTCGGTTATTCTATGTAAAATATAGTGAAAATATAAACTATATTCTAAATAAAGTATAGCAAAAAAAAGAAGATTTTTCAAGCATTTTAGCTTTTAAGTATTAATATTTTTGATGGATTTTTAAAAGAAATTCTTTATTTCACACTCAATTATACTATATAATTTAACAATATTATTTACTTTGATTAATTTTGAAATCTATTATTATTTACAACTTTTTTAAAAATAAAAAATCTCTTCTCAGAGATTTTTCTATATAGTGTAAAATTCTTTTAAGTCTTTATCAAAAAATGAAGTTAAACTTTCCATTGCATCTTTTTCATCATCACCAGTTATTTCAATTTCGATTTCCTCACCATTTGCAGCTTGCATTGATAAGATACTTAGTATACTCTTACCATTATATCTGTTATTATTTTTAATTAGTATAATATCTGAATTAAATTTTACTGAATTTCTTAAAAACATAGAAGCTACTCTAGCGTTTAGCCCAATTTCTGAATTGACTACAACCTTTTCCTTTAACATAACTGCCTCCTTTATTTTTCTTACTTTAGACAAATTATATCAAATATAGAAAAAAAAGTCCATATATTTATAATATTTTTTAAAGTAATATTTTTTTGTAAATAATGTTTTCATAATATTATTTTTATTCAAATTAAAAACTGATTAAAAATATTTAATCAGTTTTTATAGCTATATATTATTGCCTTCTGTAATTTTCCCAGAAACCATAGTATAAATCGTATCAGCATAATCTAAACATGCAAGGTCATGAGTGACAAGTATAATAGAAGTTTCTAACTTTTTATTTATTTCTTTTAGAATTTCTAAAACTTCCTTTGTAGTACTTACATCTAAATCCGAAGTAGGTTCATCTGCTAAAATAATCTTTGGATAATTCATTAAAGCTCTGGCTATAGTAACTCTTCTTAACTCTCCTCCTGATAATTCTCTAGGATAAGAATTTTCTAAATGTTCAATTCCTAATTCTTTTAAAAGATATCTCCCTCTACCGATTGAATCTCCTTCCCTTTTACTTAAAAAGAATGGCAAGCAAATATTATCTAATACATTTAAAGTAGATATAACAACAGTAGATTGAGGAATAAATCCTATTGAATCATTTCTTATGAAAGATTTATCATCATCCGATAAAGAACTAATTTCTTTATTATCTAAAATAACAGTCCCATTTGTAGGACTTAATACTCCAGATATTATATTTAAAAGTGTTGATTTCCCACTTCCAGATTTTCCAATTATAGCTACAAATTCACCTTTTTTTACAGTTAAATTTACATCATCAACCGCATTAAATTCATTTGCTCTTACATAAGTTTTTATTAATTTTTCTATTTTTAGCATATTAGTCATTCTCCCTCATCGTTAAATACGCATCTGCTTTGCTTATTTTTCTTGTTGCACTTAAAGAAGATAAACAACCAACTACAGTTCCCACAAACATACTAAAAATTGATATCATAAATATGTTTGTAAAAGAAGGAGTTAAAAATGGTAAATTTAAGTTTTTTTGAATTATAGGCATTATAGAAAAAATTGCTATAATACCAATGATTATTCCAAGTAATGACCCATATAATCCTATATATAAAGATTCATACATAATTATCTTGGATAATTTTTTCTTTGATGCACCTAATATTCTTAAAATACTAAGTTCTTTCTTTCTTTCATTTAAAATTGTTGAAAATACAACTGCTAAAAGAATCGTTGACATAATCCAAATAACTAAAATGGAAATATAAATATAACTTGATATTACCTTTAAGTTAGAAGATACCTCATTTACAAACTTCTTACTATACATTGCAAATATTCCATCTTTTGCATAGGCCTTCATAATTTTATTAGAAACATCTGCTGCACTGTAATTAGGCTTCAATTTCAAAAGAATTGTTGAAATTTTTTCTCCTTCTGATGCAGGATTTTTTTGTATTCTTTCACTAGCTTTTGCTAGTTTTTTTGCAGTTTTCATGTTAACAAATACTGTAGCGTCAAATCCCATTCCAGTTTGTTCTAGTTTTCCAACTATATTAAGTTCTTCGTCAAAAAATTTCACTTTTGAATTAGCTTCTCCAACAATATTACTTCCAACAATAACCTCATCATCTTTTAACTCTCTATTTAGAGTCTTTTGTAACCAAGGTTTTATTATAAAATCAGAACTGTACTCTATGCCAATAATTTGTACCGGATAAGAACAACAAGAAGCTGAAAGAGTTGCTACATAAAGTTGTGGAGTCGCTGACTCAATTCCTTCAATAGTTTTTATTTTTTCTAAAGAATTGTCTGGTAAGTAAAATTCACTAGGTTCACCTTTTAAAAGTACACTTTCAATATTAGCTTTGTACCCTTCCGGAACTACTATAATATCAGCACCAAGTCTATTTGATAAATTATTAACTCCCCCAGAAATACTAGTAGATAATATTGTTCCACAAAATAAAAATATTACAAAAATAGCAATTATACTGATTAAAGAAATACTTCTAAGTGGTTTTTTCCTAATATTTTCTTTAGCCAAAAACTTAATATCAATTTTTTTATTACTCATTTTATACTCTTTTCTTTATAACTTATTTGTCTTTTTTTATTAAAACATAAACAATATATATTGAAGAAACAATAGATATTGCTATTCCAAGTATAGAAACAATTGTAAATGTATTATGCTTTATACACTCCATACTATCTTTCATACAATATCCCATAAATCTTGGATTTCCATCTATACCCATTCCAATAGAAATTTTTATAATTCTATTAGGGATTAAATGCACACTTAATCCAGCAACTACATTAACAATATATAAAATAACATTAATTACTTTATTTTTAACAAAAATTGAAATTATTGATGTTATAATTATTCCAATTCCAGCACCTGTGGCTAACAATCCGCTATAGTAACAACTCATTCTCATCCCATTTGCCATAGGCGGACAAACAGGTGCAATAACAAATGGTGTTAAAGCTAAAACTAGACCTAAAAATAAAACTAAAATATTTACTGTTTTGCTCTTCAATATTTTCACGAAAAAATCCTCCTAAAAATTTATTTATTTAAAGCATCTTTTACAGCACTTTTAAATCTTTTATAAGAAACAGTAGCTCCACTTACAGAATCTACTTTGTCAATGTCTTGTACTTCAACAAGCTTTTTCGCATATCCTTCACTATTTTTTACTGCTTTCTGTGCTTGTTTGTAATTAAAATCAGCATCATCTTTTCCGTAATTTTCATCTTTAATCTTATTATTTTTATTATCTCGTTCTTCTCTTACACAATCTACAATCTTTTTATCTTTTATAGTAATTACAACTTTAACAGTTGCACTTTCATCCTTATAATTTCCTTCATAAACTCCATCTTTTAACTCTTTTTTTGAACTACATCCTGTAACAAATATAAGAGATAAAATTAGAATAATAGAAATCTTATTTTTTATATTTTTCATATATATCACCAAACATATTATAACATCAACAATTTATATTGTCAATAATTTATCATCTACAATTTTTCCATAATCTAAAGTTATTTTTCTCATGGCTTCATCTCCAACTTCAGGATCGTGAGTAACAACAATTATAGTTGCACCTTCTTTGTGAAGTTGTTTAAAAATTTCAATAACCATAACCTCGTTTGCTTCATCTAAATTTCCTGTTGGCTCATCCGCTAAAATTATTTCAGGATTATTTATCAAGGCTCTTGCTATACAAACTCTTTGTTGCTCTCCACCAGATAGTTGACTTGGTAAATGTTTTGCTCTATCAGCAAGACCAACTTTTCTAAGTGCTTCTAAAGCTTCTTTTTCATCGATCATACTATGATAATACTGAGCAACCATAACATTTTCGAGAGCAGTTAGATAACTAATTAAATGGAATTGTTGAAAAATAAGTCCAATTTTTTCACGTCTTATATTAGTAAGATTCTTTTGATTCTCTTTTGAAATATCCACACCATTTATTAAAACCTGTCCGTTAGATGGTCTATCCATACATCCTATTATATTCATCATTGTAGTCTTTCCAGAACCCGATGAACCCATGATAGCAATCCAATCACCTTTTTTTACTTTTAAATTTATATTACTAAGAGCATTAACTGACTCATAAATTTTAGAAACATCTCTAAGTTCTAATATTACATCATTATCCATATCTTATTCTCCTTTTAATACCAATGCAGGATCTATTTCAACTGCCTTTTTTACAGGTAATATACAACCTGCTGTTGTTACAAATACAGAAATAATAACTATTACTGGAATTAATAAATATTGAAAAGTTATTGTTCTTCCAAAAACACTAAGACTTACTCTTTGAGCAAATACAAATCCAAAACCTACACCTATTAAACCACCTATTAATCCAAGTAACACGCTTTCTCCAATAAAATCCATAATAATTTCCTTATTATGAGCACCAATTGCCTTTTTAAGACCAATTTCTTTTCTTCTTTCTGCAATTATGGCCATCATAGTTGTTGAAACAGATATTGTTGTTAAAACTAAAATTACAATATTTACAAGTAATATAAGAGCTGTTAATTTATTTAATACTGTATCTTGTGATTGAGTTACTCTCTTCACAGCTGAACCTATAACATTTGGTAATTTACCACTCAATTCTTTAGCAAATTCATCTAATTCATTATGATTAGCTTCAATACTACACTCAATAGTATCAATCTTAGTTGAATCTTCAACTATATTATTAAGCGTTTCTAAATTTAAGAAAATAAAAGATTCCTCTTTTCCACCTGTAGTTATAATTCCTTTTACAGTTAAAGTAACATCATAATAATCATCACCAGTATCTTTATTCTTACTTTTTTCTGCAGAATCATTTACATCAGATGCAATAGCGCTCTTCCCATGTTTAACACCACTTACTTTAAATTTATCTCCAATAGATAAACCTAAAGTATTTGCTATTTCTTTACCAACCATTACTTCGTTTGTATCGCTATTAGTTGACCATTCTCCTTCAACATACCAAAATGGACTATTCTTTTTTGCTCCATCCATATCAGTACCAGCTAGAATATATGGTTTTTGATTAATTTTTGTTGTCTCATATCTATAAGGAGCAATTCCAACAATATTCTTAGTTTTTATTAATTCTTTAAATTTATTGTAATCGTCCTCACTTATTTTTCCCTCATTTGGTAAACAGATAAAGTTGGCTCCATAAGATCTAAATTCCTTTCCTAACTGTCTTGGAATATCAAAATATATAGTTATTAAGCCTGACATAATAGTAGATCCAATTATAACTGCTAATAAAGCTACAATCATTCTAGATTTTCTTCTAATGAAAGAGCTTAAAATCATTTTTAAATACATTTTTCTTTTAGTCATTTTAATCCTACCTTCCATGAAGAACTTCTGTCGGCTTTAATTTAAATAAATAATGAATAGCTGGAATACTTCCAATTAGTGAAACTCCTATTACCAAAGCAACATCTATAGGAATTACCATAATCGCAGGTTCAATATATGATCCAAATACTGTTATCCCAATTATTTGTGTAAATCCAAGCCCAATAAAATATCCAGCAATACCACCAATTATTCCTGTGATTATAATCTCTGTTAATATAAGAAGCATAATTCTTAAATTTGAGCCTCCAATAGCTTTAATAAGACCAATTTCTTGACTTTTTTCCATAACAGTAGCTGTAACTAGATTAGAAATACCAAGTGCAGATCCAATTGAACCTAAAGCAGTAATCAAAATCATTAGTAATTTTGTCTTATCTAAGATTTTTCCTTCAGACTCTGCAACTTGTCTAATTGGCTTAGCTACACTATCTTCAACAACCTCTTGAATTTGATAGCAAATTGAACTAACATAAGCAGTACAATACCAAGTTTCATATTCAGTAGGAGTTAAACTATTCGGATCTCTAGTAGCTTTTTTTGCCAATTCATTATCAGGTGTTGTCAATGCTGAAACTTCAATATTTGATATTTTTCCTTCTACTCCATATAAATCTTGAGCAGTTTTTAATGTTGAAAATATATTTAAATCTTCATTTCCTCCAGATTCAAAAATACCTTTAACTTTAAGTATTTTAGATTTTAAACCTGAGTTAACTTCAATTTTATCTCCGACTTTAATTTCATTTTTTCCAGCAAATAAACTTCCAACCATAACGCTGTCATTATCATCTTCCGTCAACCATTCACCATTAATTTTCCACCAGTTTTTTAAATTTTTCATTCCAGTATCAATGTGTTCACCAGTTGATAAATCCATATGTTTTTCAAACCAAGTACCAATAAATTTTGTTTTTTGATTATTTACTTTTATAGTTTTTTCTAAGTATGGAGTAAAATCAACAATTGAAAATCCCCAAAATATTTGCTTTATTTTTGGTAAATCTTCTTCTTTTAAATATTTATCATTAGATATTGTTTCCGAATTTTCTAATTCATATAAATCAGAAATAAGAGATGCATCTTTAGAAACTACATTTATATTAGCCCCATAAGTTTTAAGTTCTTTATTAACTTTATCTCCAACTCCAAGCATTACATTTAACATTCCAGTAGCTAATGAAACTCCTAGAGCTACTGTAAATGCAATCATAAACATTTTTTTTCGTTGTCTGACTAAAGTTCCAAATACCATTCTCAAAAACATACTATTCACCTATTGGAAATCTTTCTTTTTCTTTTTCTAAAACTTTTTTATCTATAATTATCTTTGAATTTTCTATTTTATATTCAAAAGGTATTGGATTACATCCGCCTTTAAATCCTATTGTAGCTTTATTCATAACTACGTCACATCTTTTACATACTATATCATTTTTTCTTTCATAATATCCCGCAATACCACAAATTTGACAAGCATCAAGTCCAATTCCATAAGAAGTACTATTAGGCTTTTTAACAATAATAAATCTAATATCATGTCCATCTACTTTATAAGAAAATCTGTGTAAATGACCATCATCCACTTCAGATAATGGAATAACAATATTATTTCCTTCTTCTTGGTATGGCTGTGCAGCAGTTAATTCTACAGGTTTTGTAATAAGATAATTTAAGTATGTTGCAGAAAAAATCATAATAAAAGATAAAAATATCGAAAAATATGCCCATCTCCTATTAACAATTAGTCTCCACTTTTCTTTTCTTAAACTTGCACTATTTTCGAAATTTCCTTTTACCTTTAAGTTATTATAAGCAAAAAATATAGCTCCTATTAAAATTATTAAAAAAGCAATTCCAATAAAATACGATTCACTCTTATCCTCAAAAATCATTAAATCAAACACTTTAATTCCAAAAACTTTACTTTTTTCTGTTAGTATAGGTGACATATTAAAATCTTTTTTTAAATATTCTTTTAGTCTTACTGTTGCAGTAATCCCCTTCAACCCATACTCTAAAAAAGCATTTAAAAATATAGCGCCAAACATTAGAGTATATTGTCTTTTACTACATCTAATTAAAAATTTATAAACAGCTAATATAAGTAATACTCCTGTTAGTATTCCTAAAATATAACCACTTACTCTAAATAAAGTCAATGTACTAACTGAATCTTCTCCAAAGGCAATAAATTCCATTGATAGAGTTAAAAGTCTTGGTATTATTAAATACAACATGCATGCAATCTCTACAAACATTAAAGTTAATACAATTGAACTAACTATTTTTTTTAGTCTTGTACCAGTTTTCAAAGTTATACTTACTAATAATGATACGGTTATTAGAATAAGAATAAATAAACATAATGCTAAAACATATCTATTAAGTTTTGTAACTATATGTATCATTTCTTTTTTATTCTTAATTCTAAGGAAATGTATATAAAAGCCTAAAAAAATCCCAATAATTAAAATAGATAAAGATATAATTTTATTAACTATTGAAATATTTTTCTTTAAATAAGACAAAGCCAATGCAAAGAAAAAAGAAAAAGTACATATAGTAAAAATTACATCAACATAAAATTTTCCCAAAATAAAACCTCACTCCTAAAATATGGCAAAACCTCTCTTAATTTCATAAGAGAGGGTTGCCTATTTTTAAAATATAAAATAATAATTGTTTACTATTTATTTTGTAATTGTTGACCAGTATAATCCCAATCAAATTCTACTGTTTGTTTTTCATAATATTTTGATGCTGCATCTTTTCCGCCATCTTTTACTGCAGGTACACCAGTTTCTTCATCAGTGTGTAATAAATAGTCAGCAGATGGTTGAATTTCTATAACTAATTTATATTTACCAACCTTTAAAACATTCTTTTTAATATTTGTTCCGTAATGAGCACCATCATCAGCATTCATTGGCATCATTGAACCAGAAGTTACTTCTTTTCCATCAGTTGATAATACTTTATAATTTACAGTTAAATATGCAGGCCAGATATCTTTTCCATTACCAAAACCAAATTTTTTACCTGCTTCTTTAGTTAAATGGATGTCTGCTTCTAAGTGCATATCTGATTCAGCTGCACTTGGTTGTCTTCCTTCAGGAACCATATCAACTCCTTGGAAATATACTGCTGCAACTTGGAAAGGACCTACTATTTTTTCTTCTCCAATTTTAATTTCTTCAAAACCTGATTCTCCTGGTTTTTCAGCATCTTCAGCTTTTCCATCTTCAACACCGGCTTCTTTTAATTTTTCAGTTAATTCAGAGATTTTTTTATCTTTCTCT
Organism: Parvimonas micra; assembly: GCF_021300775.1. Taxonomy (GTDB): domain Bacteria; phylum Bacillota; class Clostridia; order Tissierellales; family Peptoniphilaceae; genus Parvimonas. Next base: position 319,333 of record NZ_JAJTJP010000001.1, on the reverse strand, counting down.
TCAATTGACTTTTGTAATTCATTTAATTTAGCTGTATCATTCTTTTGACATCCAACTAAACCCACTGATGTTAATAATGCTAATGTTACCACCATTTTTGACTTTTTCATAATATTAATCCTCCTAAGTTAAAACTAATAAAAATTTAGTTTTCTTTTTTTAATTTTTTTAATTTAAAATAGTGACCTACCAATATCCAAACAGTTATTATAACCAACATAATTTGTGGAATTAACGTTTCAGCCCTATCATAAATATTTAAAATTGGAATACTCCAACCTTGCATTGCAGGTATAATTGTTGATCCGGAAATCACTCCTGCTTCTGTTAACTCTACTACACCTTTTCCCATAAATGAAATACACATTAAATACAATAGTATACTTGTACATAGGAAAAATGGTTTAAGAGGTAACTTAACTGATGTAAATCTAAATAGAAGAAAAATTACAACTAATATTACTGAAGCTGCAACAAGTCCTCCAATTGGATATATTACATTCCTTCCGCCTGAAAACGAAGCTTTATAAAATAATATAAGTTCAGCTCCTTCTCTTAAAACTGCTAAGAACGCTGCAAAAACTAATGTCCACTTACTCTTATTATCTATAGATTTTTGAACTTTAGTTTGTATATAATTTTCCCATGCCTCTTCTTCAGATTTAGATAAAATCCAGTTACTAACATAAAACAAAACTATAACTGCTAAAAACATAGTCCAGCCTTCAAGTAGCTCTTGTCCAACTCCACCTAATAAATAATTTATCATAATAGCTAAACCAAAACTACAAACAACAGCTGCACCCATACCTAAATAAACTGATTTACAAAGATGTTTATTCCCTGTCTTAACAAGATAAGCTATGATTGCAACACAGACTAAAATTGCTTCTAATCCTTCTCTAAGCATTAAACCGAATGATGTGAAAAAATCCTGAATATTTTTTGCTTTTTCATCACCTTGTTTAACCTCAACATTACCAAATACAACTTTTCCTTCAGAGTCTGGTGCGTTTTTTGAAATAACTTTATCTAAAACAAGTGCATCTCTATAAACTTTCATATCAAGCTCATCTATTGAAGACTTTAACTTTTCAACTGAATCACTTGTGTTTCCTAAAAAAGCATGCTTAATTTCTCTAAAATGCGCTTCAATTTCATTTACTCTGCTATTTGAAATTGCTACCATTACGTTCTTTTCAAATCCTTGAACTTCATAATAATCAAAATAAGCAGAATCAATTGCTTTATAAGCACTTTGAAAATCTTTTTTATCCGCATACTCTTTTGCTTCTGTAAATTTTAAATGCATGTCTTTAGCAACCTCTTGCCAATTATTGTACTTTTTCTTTTCAACCTTAGCTTCAACATTTCCAATATTGCATACAAATAAAATACTACAAAGAATTAGAAAAAATGAAAATATTCTTTTTATAACTTTGCACCTCCCAAAAACAATTTATGATAAAGATAATACATATCAAAAAGATATGAAAAAGTTAAGCACTAATTATATTAACTAATGCTTTAATATCAATATTAATCTTATCAAATATATATTATCATATTCAACAAAAAATTTCAAGAAATTAATAAAAATTTTCATTGTTAATATAAACCTTTTTAAAAATTTTATTCATATAAATATAAATGATAAATTACTATTTTAAATCAAATTATCATTTCACAAAAAAGACCATTGCATTTTTTTACTTTACAATAGTCTTTTTTTATTGTGAAATAATAACATTACCGATAACTACCAGATGCAAAGCATCATAGAATGATGGGCTCTTATTTTTGCTTATTTTTAGTTACAAAATATTTTCTAACCCTAAGAATTGTATATAACATATAAATAACTGTATATAACACTATTGACAGCATATGTTTTTCAGGCTTAATCATAAATAGAATCATCAAGTGTACATATATTAGATAAAAAAACGGGTATGCTAACTTTTGTAAATTTTTCCAATTTTTAGCTTTCATTTTCTTTCTCACACACTTGAATGAAGTTATCATAAGCGGTAACATCATTGATATAAGGATTAAACTTATTATAGTTGCTGTCTTAGTATAAATATTCATTTTTGATGCATTTGTAAAAAATTCTACAAAATATCTTATCCCATATGTTACATTATGACAAATTGCTGCAAAACAACCTATAATTGACATTTCACCTCTTATACTCATAAGTTTTCGTGTATATTTGTTATGAGTTGTAATAACTCCTAAAAACATTACTATCATAAATGTTACTGTTGAAAATATGCCTCTTTTAAAAATATCCATAATATATTTTGTAAACCAAATTGGCATATTTTTATAAAACTTTGTTTGATAATACAATACAATCGGAATTATTAATATATAAGTCGCCATATAAAACAGAATTGGATACTTTTTTATAATATTTGCAAATAAAATATAAAACAATGTTATTGTAATTAATCCTACTATTAAATTCATCTAATCTTCCTTTTCATTATTTTTTAAATTTTGTTTTTGGACTGAGTCGTCGGATGGTTTTCCTAAATTGTTCGAATCTGTTTCAGATACTTTTTCTTTAGTTGTATATCCTGTTTCAGTAATTTTATTTTCTGCAGAAGAATTTTCCAATTCATCAACATTTTTAGTTTCTTTTTTTGAATTCATAACTTTTTCTGAATCTTGATTCTTATTGCTTTCTACACTATTTTTTATTTCTTTATTTTCTTCTGGATTTTTTTCAGGTTCTTTCAATTCATCAATATTTCGTATTTTTATATTGAAAATTTCAACCAATTTATTTCCACTTTGATAATCATTTTTTTGAATTAAATTTTCACAGTAAGCTCCAACTGATAATTTTTTATTCTTAATCAGTGAACTTATAATACTGTCATTTTCTATTTCTTTCTTTGAATCTAAATCTACAACTTTAATTCCAAATAAGTGAAAATCTGAATAAGGTATATTTAAAATAGGTGTTCCGGTAGTTGCCCAATCGGATTCATTTTCCAATTTGTTAGACATAAATAATGTTACTTTTAAATCATTTAAATTGAACTTATCTTGTAAATCATATTGTGCCTTATTTGACATTAATCTGAATATTCTATATACAGGATATGGAACTATTTTAACTGAAATTTCTAATTCAAGTTTAGATCCATCATTAAAGCTTAATTTTATCTTTCCTTTTTGATTTCCTAGTTTTGATCTGTCCGGTTCTTGTATTACTTCAATACGTGAAATATCTGAAGAACGAGATTTCAATTTCAAATCTCTATTTATAGCAAAGTCTGAAAACGCACCCCATTTAACTGTTTCTGCAAAATTTTCCTTATTTCCATACTTAGGGTCTTTTACCACTACATTTACTATTTCATTTTTTATTTCAGGATATAAAATCTTAAATTCTTCTGCTTTGTTTGGAGCTGTATCTTTTACTATAACATTAATTAATATATCCTTTATACTATTATCACTAAATTCAAGCCTTACTTCCATAAAAGTACCCTCTTCATTTACTTCAGTTACATCAGCTTCTTCAATGATTTCAATTTTAGTACCTTCAGGCAAATCATTAAGATGTTTTTTCAAATGACTTATCATTACTTCTTTATCTTTTATTGCAATTAAATCTTTCGGCTTATAAATATATTTATCTGCCATAGAAATAACTTTATCTTTAACTATGACATCTATTTCTAATTCTTTTTCACTACCATCGTCAAATTTAATTTTAATTAATAGTTTTTGTGGAATACTTTCATTTACTTTATTTATATCAATATTTTTTAAAATAGATATGTCTGTTTTATCAGGTAAATTTTTAAGAACGCTTCTTATTTTATCTTCTGTTATTTCTGATCCTTTCGATATAGCCAATATTTCAGGAACTTCTTTATATAAAAATGCTTTAGGAATTTCTCCTTCAACTTTTGTTTTAATTCGGAAAGTATTATTAAATAATACACCTTTATACTTTTTGATAACATCTAATGTATATTCACCATCAACAAAGTTTGCAATCAAAGACCTATTTTGAGATTGGAATAACGGAATTTCAATTTCTTCTGAAGATTTTTTATCTTTAGCAATTATTTTAAATTCTATTTCTTTATTATTAAGTTTTTCTGCAACTATCTTTGAAACAGTAATATTTTGAATAAAATCAGAAGTATTATAACCTTTTGTGTCGTGCCACTCCTCACTATCTTTAGATTTTATCTTAATTCCAGAAATCTCGAAATTCTTAATCTTATTCTTTGTTATTAGAATAGTATTTAAAAATTTAAAACTCTTACTATCTTCATGAATAACTTTTAGTCTTAATCCATCTGTAACATTGTATCCTAAATTTTCTTTATTCAAAACTAATCCATCTTTCAGTTCATTCTTGTACTCATCAATTACTTTTAAACCATACTTGTTAAAATCAGAGTAAGAAACTGTAACTTCTTGATTATTTTTTTTATATATAGTAACCTTTAAATTTTTTAAATTTAGTTTTTCTCCTTCTTCATAAGAAGTTTTAAATTTACTATCATCAACTCTCATATCATAAAAATCAAATTTTTTAGCTTTCAATAATGCATTTTTAATAGAAGTTGCTGTTCCAGTTGCAGTGAAAGTAGCACCACTTACTGCATCATAATCTTCCCCTTCATACCCTAATTCTTCTCTAACATATATTTTTAGCAATGTGAATATTCTGTCATGAATATTTCTCTCTCCTGTTAAATGAGATTGATCTATAGAAAGTCCCCATTTGCCAAAATTATGTTTTCCAATAACTTTATCCAATGCAGCTCTATAAACTTCAACCGTTTGCTCTTTTCCTTGAGCTTCTTTCATAACCTCTCCGGCAGCTGTCCTTATTACTTCAAATTTATATATCAGAGATTCAAATTTTTGAATATTTTTAACTCTATTAATTACAGTATAAAATTTATCTTGGAATACCCCCCCATCATCTATTTTTCCTGGAGCTGTTACACCTTTTAATCTACTTAATTCTTCGGGTACAAGTTCTACATCAACTATTTTATTGTTTTTAATTGTAACTTTAACAGGTATAGGTTTATTAGAAACAAATCCATAACTATCTCCATAGTATACTCCATCAGGATAATTTATATTTTTATCTAAATTTATAACTTCTTCAGCAGATAAAAACTTAAAGATACCATCAGCTTTATCATTTACTAATACAGGAATCTCTACTACTTTCTTACTATTGTCCTTGAATATAAGTTCAACTATAATTTTCGTATTTCCTGTAGAACTTGTATCTGCATTATTTTTTATATTAATTTGAACGTCTTTAGGTAATTTTTCCAATGAATTTCTTATTTTTTGTAATCCGATAGTTTCTCCTACTTCTACAATTATAGTCTTAGGAGAATAAATATATTTATCAGCATCACTTCCATTAGAATCTACCGCTTTTTCTAAGGCATTAACAACTGCATTTATAAAACCTTTTGATGACGTTGTAGCTCCGGAAATTGTGTCAATATTTGTTGATTGATTAGAAATAATCCTACTCTCCAATAATCCTGCTTTTTGATTATCAAAATATGACTTGTCATCATTATTTTTAATTAATTCTATTTTTGTTATTTTACCACCACTAACAGTCACTTGAACTTCAAGTGAATTTGTATAGTATCCACTTGATTTTCCAATATAAACACCGTCTTTTAAACCTTTAAAATATTTTTTTATTTGTTCGATTTCACGGCTATTTTGTCTTGGAATGTTTTGTTCAGTTTCTTCAGGTATATTAATATCAGGACTATTATTTCCGTTACTTGCTTTTCTTAAAGCATCTTTTACAGCATTCAATATTCCCCTACTAGAAACAGTTGCCCCCGATACTGTATCAATATTGCTACTACCATTTATAACTTTATTTAGCACACTTTTTGCCCAAGTGAAATATGGATAATCATCACTATGAGTTATAACTCTTGCATCATATATTACTCCATTTTTTATGGAAATTGAAACCTTGATTGGTCCATTATATCCATATCCTACACCGATAAATGTACCGTCTTTTAAATTATTTCTGTTAAATCCGACTTTACCAGCAATGGCTGAAGTTTGTTTTGCAAACAACTTTGCTTTTTCTCTATCTCTTAATTCTTTATTTTCCTTTTCAAGATTCGTAGCTACATCGCTTGTTTTTGCTCCAGCTTGAACAAGAGCTTTATAAACAGCTACTTTAATCGCATCGGAAGTAACTGTTGCTCCAGAAATTGAATCAACATTAAATGTGTTTTTTTCTACAATGGTTTTTAAAATTTTTTTTGCCATTTCATAATATTCATCTGTTTCACTATGTGAAAGCACCTCAACTGAAAAAATTTTACCTTCTTTAATTACAACTTTTACTGTTACAGTCCCTTCATAACCTTCGGCACTGGCAGTATATTCTCCATCTTTCAATTCATTTGGAGACTTTACACTATCAAGTTTTGTAGTTTCATTTATTCTGTGTCTTTGTTTGTCAGAATAAATACTATTATATACAGTGTAACCTATTCCAGCTGTTGTAATACAAAAAACAAATAAACCTGCAATAATACTATTTTTTTTCATAAATTCCTCCAATATTTATTTTGTTAAATTTATAAATTTGTCACTTATTTATAAATTTAACAATAGACATTATCAATTCTACTAAAATTAATAATTTTTTTCAACTAAAAACAATAATTTTAATATTAATTATTCTTATTAATAAACTCTAAATAGATATATTTATTAACTAATTTCATATTTTATTCTATTATTTTTAAAAATTTATTAATTATTTAAAAATATTTTTTCATAGTTATTAAAGATATTTATTACAATTAAATATTATTAAGTTAACTTTTACATAATTTAATGAAATTTTTTATGTATAAGAAATTTTTATTAAAAAATAAACAATTTGTGGTTTTATTAATGATATTTTTTAAAGATATCATTAATCTGCCTACTGCCTATATTTTAAAAACAAAATAATATCTTCTTTAGCCGTATTACTTAAATTTTTCTTTTACAAAAAAAGACATATCTTTAATTAATATTAAAGATATGTCTTAAAGTTTAAATATATAAATTTCAAATTGATTTGTAAATCAATTTTCTTTGAACTAGAACATATATTAAAATTGAATAGACAATTGCAAAAAGTCCTTATAAATTATAATATATATTATTTTTAATAAAAATATCATTTATAAACACAAAAACAAAAACTAATATTCCAAAAAATATAACATAGTTTGATGATTTTTTTGAGCTATTTCTCAATTTTCATTAATTTTTTAGTTCTAAAACCATATATTCCCGAATCAAACTTTAGAGGAAATATCTTAATAATAATCCCTCCTCTAATAAATACTATAGCTACAATATACATCATATAAAATCTCTAATATATATTGATACTGGAAAATATATTCACTGATATCTAATCATTCTTTGAAATAATTGCTTCCATATACATTGCCCTTGTTGCTAAATATGCATATTTATTATCCACATATTTAACTATTATAAATGATATAATCATCGTAATAAATCCTACTACAAATCCAATAGTATCAATTGCTTTTAATGTTGGGAAAAATAAATTAACTAAAAGTATTGATAATATAAACATTAGCACAGGAAATCCATATAAAAATATCGAATATTTTAATACAATATTACTATCAACACCAATTTTTACTTGATCTCCAACCGAAACATTTAAATTATTATTCATTACGATATGCATAGTCGGCGTAGGACATCCACTGCATGATTTACATGTACCTTTACAGCCACTAATTCTAGAAATTAAAACCTTACATTGATTTTCAGGTAAAATTTTTGTAATATATCCTATTTGTTCCATAATATCAAATCCTTTACAACTTCTGAAGAAATTATGAGTCCCATTGCTGAAGGAATAAAACTAATACTTGATGGAGATGATTTTCTTCTCTCTTCTGATTCTATTTTTTCTCCAACTGATATTTCATCAGAGTAGACGCATTTTAATTTTTTTACTCCAAATTTTTTTAATTCTCTTCTTATAACTCTTGCAAGTGGACAAACTGAAGTTTTATTGATATCTGAAACTTTGAATCTAGTAGGATCCATTTTATTTCCCGCTCCCATTGCACTAATTATTTTTATATTATTTTCATAACAATATTTTATTAGATATATTTTAGAAGTAATTGTATCTATTGCATCTACAACATAATCATAATATTTTAAATTAAAACTATCTATATTATCTTTTTCTAACTTTACTTTAAAAATATTTACTTTTATATCTGGATTTATTAGTTCTATCCTTTTTTTCATTTCATCTACTTTATATTTACCCACATTGCATATAAATGCATGAATTTGTCTATTAATATTAGTAATATCAATTGTATCAAAGTCTACAAGTGAAATTTCTCCTATTCCACATCTGCAAAGGGATTCTACGGTAAAACTACCAACTCCACCAATTCCAAAAACAATAACCTTGGAATTTTTTAGTGTATTAAGTGAATCTTGCCCAATTAAAAGTTCTGTTCTTGTATAAATATTATTTTCCAATTTTTAAATTTAACTCCTCAAGTTGTGCTTCAGATACCATACTAGGTGCATCAGTTAATAAATCAGATGCAGATTGTGTCTTTGGAAAAGCAATTACATCTTTAATATTATTTGTCCCAGCAAGCAACATAATTAGTCTATCTAAACCAAAGGCTAAACCTCCATGTGGTGGTGTTCCATACTTTAATGCTTCAAGTAAAAAACCAAACTTAACTTCTGTTTCTTCTTTTGTAAGACCTAAAGCTTTAAACATTTTATTTTGTAATTCAGAATTATTAATTCTAATTGACCCTCCACCAAGTTCATCACCATTTATAACAATATCATAAGCTTTTGCATATACTTTTTCAGGATTGCTTTCTAAATATTGTATATCTTCATCCTTAGGATGAGTAAAAGGATGATGTTTTGAAACGAATCTTTTTTCATCATCATCATATTCAAAAAGAGGAAAATCTACAATCCAACAAAGATTGTATTCATTAGGATTTAACAAGTTCATTTCTTTAGCAATTACACATCTTAAAGCTCCTAAAGAATTTAAGACTATATCATTTTTATCAGCAAGTATTAAAATTAAATCATCATTTTTAGAATCCATTTTAGATTTTATTTCAGAAATTATTTCTTCATTTAAAAATTTAGAAATTGAAGATGTAATTTCTCCATTTGAGATTTTTATCCAAAAAAGATTCTTTGCTCCAAAATCTTTAATAGAATCAATTAATTTATATATTTTCTTTCTAGTATATTCTTTTGAGTATTCACCTATTGAAATAGCTCTAACACTTCCACCTGATAAAATTGCGTTTTTAAATAAATCAAATTCTACATTTTTAACACAATCAGTAATATCTTTAATTTCAAAGCCAAAACGTAAATCTGGTTTATCACTACCATATTTCTCCATTGCATCATCATATTTCATTCTCTTAATTGGAAGTTCAATATCTATTCCTTTAATTTCCTTAAATAGTTTTTTTAGCATTCTTTCGTTAACATCTATAACATCTTCAACATCAACAAAACTCATTTCTAAATCAACTTGTGTAAATTCAGGTTGTCTATTTGCTCTTAAATCTTCATCTCTAAAACATTTTACGATTTGAAAATATCTATCCATTCCAGAAATCATTAAAAGTTGTTTCATAATTTGTGGTGACTGTGGAAGAGCATAAAAATTACCAGGATTTACTCTTGAAGGTACAAGATAATCTCTAGCCCCCTCTGGAGTAGGTTTATTAAGATATGGTGTTTCTATTTCTATAAAGTTATTTTCAGTGTAAAAATCTCTAATAACTTTACACACCTTTGCTCTTAATTTTAAATTATTTTGTAAACTCTCTTTTCTTAAATCTAAAAATCTATATTTTAATCTTAAACTTTCTGCTACATTATCATCATCTTTTACATATATTGGAGGAGTTTGAGCGGTGTCTAAAATAACAAGTTCATTTACTTCTATTTCAATATCTCCTGTTGCCATTTTTGGATTTTTACTCTCTCTTTCAGATACTATACCTTTAACTGCTAAAACATATTCAGATCTAATTTCTTTAGCATTATTAAAAATTTCTTCACCTAAAGTATCTCTTACAACTATCTGTGATATTCCAGTTGTATCTCTTAAATCCATAAATATTAATGAACCTAAATTACGTTCTTTTGCAACCCAACCCATTAAAGTTACTTCTTTACCAATATCTTCTTTTCTTAAGTTTCCACACATATGTGTTCTTCTTAAGTTTCCCATTTGTGCCATATTATCCTCCTTATAAAAAAAAGCCCCTGCAAAATGCAGGGGCGAAATTAATCCGCGGTACCACCCTAATTATAAGTATCTCTCTTTAAAATATTAGCTCCAGATTGTCCCATTTAATATCCATTAGTAAATCACACCAAACATTACCTCTCTTAAAATTTCAATTAAATTTTTTTCCTTCAAAGCATTTTATTCAATTAATGATAATTATAACAATAAATAGTAAAAAAGTCAACTAAGTATAAAAAAAGAGCAATATATTGCTCTTTTATAATTTTATTAAAAGAAAATTTTATTCTTCATCTTCGTCATCTTCGTCGTCATCGTATTCTTCATCATCAATATAATCATCATCAAAGAATTCAACGTCATTTTTATTTTTATTAACTAAGTATCCATAACCTCCTATAATTACAAATACACAAGCTAATATTGGATATAGCCAAAATAAGCCCTTATTTGTTAATTTTGGATATACCTTTAAAAAGTTCTTAAATACTTCAAAAAATGGTATATGGTATTTGTTAGCAATAAGAATACAAGTTGTTATTACTTCAGCTAAAATCATAGATGCACATGATACTATAATTGATATTACAACTCCAAGTTTTGTTAATTTTCTTGAAAATAAAGTATACATAAAAATTGCACAATACAAAGAAATAGCTCCTGACCAAGAACTAAATACTTTTAATAAAGAAATACCTACATATAGGGCTACACCAGCAAAACTACCTATGATAGCACCTATAGTACCAAATAAAACATTTCCTTTTTTCATAATAATTCTCCTTTCTAATAATACATATAATTAAAATTTCTTTAAAATCACTTTTAAAATATCAATAGCTTGTCTTGTTCTAAGTAAAACAGAAACAACCGCATAAGTTATTCCAGCTAAAATGAGGGCTATTAAAAAACTTAAATTAGTAGATAATTTTAAATTTAATATTATAAAACACAATTTTGAAACAAGTGCCATAGCAAAAGCTGATATAATAACTTTTTTACCATTATTAATAATACCTTTAGTTTTTATCTTACCAATTTGTTTTTCAAGTTTCATATATAAATTAATAGCACCAAAAATAGTTGCAATACTTGATCCCAATGCAAGTCCATTTAGTCCCATAAATCTAGATAGTATTATAGAAGTAACTACATTCAAAATTACCATTTCAATAGAATTTATAAGAGGGATTCTTGTCATTTTAAGTGCATAAAATGAATTTGAAAGTACATCTCTTATCCCTAAACCTATAAGTCCTAGACCATAATAAAATAAAACACCAGAAACTAAAATAACATCATTTTCATCAAACTTTCCTCTTTTAAAAATTAAAGTTACTATTTCTTTAGAAAAAATTAATATACCAACACACGCCGGTGTTACTAAGTATATAATTGTTGAAAGAGTTTTTGCAATCTGAACTTTAAACTTTTGTTTTGACTCTATAGCTAATTTGCTAAGAGTTGGAAAAATAGAAGTTACTATTGATACTACCAAAATTCCCCAAACAAATTCATTTAGTTTAACTGAATATGATAAAACTGAAATTCCTCTAACAGAAATGAATGATGCTAAATTTTTATCTATTAGTTGATTAATCTGATTTACAGCAACACCAAAAATTATGGGAAGTGCCAAAACCAAGAGTTTCTTTATATTTTTATCTTTGTAATCAACAAAAAATTTATGTTTATAACCAGTATCTTTAATTGCCCATATATATGGAATATACTGAAAAATTGTTGCAACAGTAACACCAATTGGAGCTAAAATAGGATTAATTTTATAACTAATAATTAAAAATATAATAATTATTATATTATATAAAAATCCTGTAGACCCTGGAATAATAAAATTTCCTTTTATATTCAAGTAACCCTTAAAAATTGAATTTAAAAGTTGAGCAAACATTCCAAGAATCGTAATTCTTGTAAATTGTACAGATAATTCAAAAATTTCGCCCGAATAGCCCATTGCAAAAATAAATACTATTTGTCTAGCAAAAATATATGCTAAAATAGTTGCAAAAATTGATATTAAAAAAATTATATTTATAATATTACTTGTAAATTTTTCAGATTCTGATCTACCTTTATTTCTTTCTATAGTTGTATATGTTGGTATAAAATTAATTGAAATACCTGACATTACAAAACCTAAAATTGTATACGGAACTAAAAGCGAAATTTGAAATGCTGTTGCAACCTCACCTGTTCCATAAAAATATGATAATAATATTTCTCTAAAAAAACCAAATATTTTAGATAAAATATTAATAACCATAAGTAAAAAAGCTGTATAACCCATAAACATCTCCTATCATAAAAAAATGTCAAAAACATAAGTTTTTGACTTTAGTTTTTATATCTACTTGTTACTTTGTCATTAAGTCCATACCATATAAATATTCTTGAAGTTTTATGTAAATGTTCCATAAAAACTTTATATATATGGTTATAAAGATTTTCCAAATCTTTCTTTGTCAAAAATTTTTCCTTTTGTAAAACATAATAATTATTACCTTTAAACTCTAATTTTAATTGTTTAACAATATAATTATTAAGATTAAAAATATATTCTTTTATTACATTTTCAAAAAATTCATTAGTTTTTTCTTCAAACATTTTGTTAAGGTTATAGTAGTCTATAACATTATTTATAACTCTATTTCTAAATCTATAGTCTTTTGAAGATAATTTTCTAACAATTAATTTTTGCTTTTTACTTATCTTTAAATTAGGATAATTAAGTAGAAAATAGTTTTCTACTTCGTTAGCAAAAACATTTGATTTTTTACCATAGATATAAGAATCAACTGCTAAAACTATTTCTAATCTATTAATATCATCATAAACTAGTTTTTGAACGGCACTTTTTATATATTCCTTATCAGATCTATTTTTGTAGAATACATCTAAACTTTTTGAAATTTTATTAAAAATTGCTTGTCTAAACCTAACATTAAAGCCACGTTGTTCAATTGAAAGTGAGGAAATAAAAATATCAAATGCTACGGAATCTTTTAAATATAAAAAATTGTATTCTAAAGCTATTCTTGTGTCTTTATCTAATAAAGCATTCATAATTTTCTCTCCCCCCCTTTTTCTAATCTATTTTTAAATTAAAACATAAAAATATAGTTTCTAATCTATTTGCACATAAAAACTACAATATCATCATCAATATTTCTTAAAAATTTTTTGAAAATTTCACTATGTTTGAAACTATAACTATTTGAAAGTCGTGTTATATCAACAGCAACTGTATTAAATTCACGTTTTTTTATTCCAGCAAAAATATCTTCAAAAATTTCTTCTAAAAATTTTTCATCTTCTGAAGTTTCTATTTTTTTAGGAATCGAGCTTATAATAGTATAAATTGTTTTTAGATTAAATGCAGGAATAATCTTATATTCCCCTGTTGCTAAAGAACTTAATTTACTAAAAACATCAAGTAGTCTATTACCAGCTTTAGAAATAATCTCCATTGTATCATCGTTTGAAAAAGCATTATCAACAAAATAAACAATACAATCAGATTCAATATCGAATATGCTTTCACTAACTACTCTAATATCCATAATAAACCTCCAAAAGTATATATTAAAATAGTATAACTATTATATATTTTTTTTAATATTTAGTCAATAATTACCAGTATATAAAATTGATAAATTTCTGATAATTTAGTTAAATTATTTTTATATTTAATTTTAATATATGGTATAATTAATATAAAAAGATTATTTAAAATAATACTAATTTTATACACAAAAGGAGATAATATGAAAGTTTCTGGAATAATATCAGAATATAATCCATTCCATTTAGGACATAAGTATCAAATAGACACCCTAAAAAATGAGATAGATACCTCTGTAATTGCAATAATGAGTGGCGATTTTGTTCAACGTGGAGAATGTGCTATATTAGATAAATATACAAGAGCTAAAATTGCAATAAATAATGGAATTGACCTTGTAATAGAACTTCCTTTTTTTTACAGTTTACAAAGTGCAGAAAATTTTTCAAAAGGTGGAATTTCAATCTTAAACAAATTAAATATAGTTGACTATCTTTGTTTTGGTTTCGAATGTGATAAAAAAGAAGATATCATAAAGATTGCAAACTTTCAACTTCAATACAGAGATGAAATTGAAGAAATTTTAAATTATGAAATGAAATTAGGAAATAGCTATGCTGTTGCATATAAAAATGCTTGTGTAGAAATCAATAGTAAATATAAAATTTTAGAACTACAAGACGATTTTTTTATTTCAAATAATATTCTTTCAATAGAATATGTTAAAAACTTAATATTATCAAACTCTAAAATTACTCCTTTTCCAATAAAAAGAAAAGGGAAAAATTATAATGATGATAATTATCGTTCAAATGAGCAACTAAGTGCTTCTGCAATAAGAAAAGCAATTTATGAGAATAATATAGAAAAAATCGAAAAATTTATAGATAAAAATACTTTTATTGAGTTAAATAATTCTCTAAAGAATATGACCTTACCAAACGAAAAAATTATTTTAGAAATTTTAAAATATAATATTTTATTAAATCAAATAAATCCTGAAAATATAGTAAATTACGAAAATGGAATTTTAAATTTAATAAAGAAAAATATTCATTCAGTAAATTCTATAGAAGAATTAGCAGAAAAAATTCAAAGTAAAAGATATAAAAAAGTTAGAATAAAAAGATTTATTTATAATTATCTATTAAATATTAATAAGGAAATAAAGGAAATTTATTCAAAAGATATTGAATATATAACAGTTTTAGGCTTTAATAAAAAAGGACAAGAACTGCTTAAAGAAATAAAAAATAAAACCAATCTAGAAATTATAACAACAAATAAAAGCACACAAAATCTATCGGATTTTCAAAAAAACAAATTTGAAATTGAACAAAAATCAAGAAAATTTTATAAGCTTTTCACTAATAACATAAATAAAACTGAGTTTATAAATTTTTTACAAAAATAACTACCGAATTTTCGGTAGTTATTTTAAATTTACATAATATTAGATTTTCTAATTATCAACACAAAATTAGCTTTTTACTATACTTTTGTTAATTAAAACTTATTCAGAAACTCTAATTTCACAATATAATCAAGAAAGCTTATTAGAAAAAAGTCTATAAACAATATGTTTAAAATTACTAGTATATTTTTCACTAGTAATCTTTTTAAATATTTATTTTCTTCTTTTGAAATTGTATCATCTCTTTTTAATCTTTTTAAAATAATACAATCATCAATTAAACTAAATAAAGAAAATATACTACCTAACAATATAATACTAGTAAAAGTAAAATTAACATTACTCGACATACAAACATCCCCTATTCTTACAGCAATTTAATAAATTATAATTATCGTAAAATAATTACTAAAAATATTATTCCTTTTAATACTTTATTTTTCATAACGCTACTCCTATTTAATTTTCTATTATATACTTTTTTTATTAAGATTTTTAAAATCACTATATCTGTTTACATATGAGCTAAAACCATCTCCGTTTTTATATCTTAAATAACTCCCTTATGGGACTACTGGTGTCTCCATTCTTATACCTATAATAATTTCTATAATTCATCCTTATACCTATCACTATAAAGTGTAACAAACCATAACTGTGTTAATTTAGTTAGATTTTAAATAAAAAATAATTAAATGTCAACAGTTTCACCATAAATACTTTATGTTTTTAAACAATTAAAAAAGGTATAGAAAATACTATTCTATACCTTTTCTTTGCTAAATAAAAGTTATTATTAAAGGAATTAAAATTACAGCTAAAATTCCTGAAATTGAAATTGAAACTGTTGCAATCGATCCTTCAATTTCTCCAATCTCCATCGCTTTTGCAGTTCCTAGAACATGACTACAAGAACCAAGTGCAACTCCTTTTGCTACTTTATCATCTATTTTAAAAATCTTAAAAATTATCTCCCCTACACTATAACCAATAATTCCACATATAACTATAAAAACCATAGCTATTTCAGTAATAGCTCCTATTTTCTTAGATATTTCATAGCCTATTGCAGATGTCACAGATTTTGGTAACATAGATAATATAATTTCTTTGTTTATACCAAATATATTACATAAAAATATTCCGATTATTACTCCAATACTTATTCCAATGATACATCCTAGTAATATTGGAAGAAAATACTTTTTTATAATTTCTAAATTCTTATAAAGAGGTACTGCTAATACTACTGTTGCTGGTGCTACAAAAAAAATAATTATATCAGCTCCAATCTTATAATTTGAATAAGGTATCTTAAAAGTCAAAAGTACTAAAATTATAAGAACAGAAGATGTAACCATGGGACTTAGAAATTTTAGTCCTAATTTTACTTGAATTTCGTATCCTATAATAAATGTTATAATTGTTAAGAATATTCCAAAAAGTGGACTATTAATTATTATCTGCATTTTGTTCTCCTTTTACAAAAATCTTTACAAAAAACGAAGTAGCAAATGAAGTAATAGTTATTGATACTACTACACTTACAAATAAAATTAGAAATATTTGTAAAAACTTTCCATTAAAAAAGTGAAACTTATCTATAACTCCAATTACTAATGGGGTCATGAAAAGTGTAATACTTTCAAGTAAAAACTCTGAAACTTTTTCTATTTTTTTTAAATCAATTATTTTAAAATATAATAATGCAACTAGAAATAACATTGATAAAATTGTAGCTGGAATTGGAGACTTTAAAAATATTTCCAAAACAGTTCCAATAAACAAAAAAATTAAAATAATTAAAAATTCATAAATATGTTTAATACTTATCATCTCCCAAAATAATTAAAGGGTTATTACTAACCCTTAAATTTCAAATATATCATATTTACCATACAATTCATCCAAATATACTATTGCTAGAACAGTTGGACCAGTATGACAACCTATAACAGCATCTACTCCACTAATTATTATATTGTCATTATTAAATTCAGTTTTTAATAATTCTTTTATTTCATTAGCTTTTTCTTCACAATCTCCATGAAGAATCAGTATAGTTTGTTTATCCAATACACTTGATCTACTTTTTATAATATCTAAAAACTTCTTTTTAAAAGCTTTATTTCCTCTAACTTTATCAAAAAAGTTAAGTTTTCCTTCATCTTTTGAAATATCTAATATTGGACATATATTTAATAAATTACCTAAAATGAATTTAGCTTTATTTAATCTTCCACCTCTATATAAATAAGTTAAATCATCTAAAGTAAATATATAATTTATATGTTTTTTGAAAAATTCTGTATATTTTATAATATCTTCTACCGTTTCATTATTATCTATCATTTGTGCAACTTTTATAGCCAAAACACCATATCCAAAACTTGCACCTAAACTATCTACTATATGGATTTTTGAATCAGGAAATTCTTCAAGTAAATCATTTTTTACCATATTTGCAGTATTAAAAGTTCCAGAAAGTCCAGAAGATAATGAAATATAAATAATTTCATTATTGGCTAAAAGTTCTTCTTTAAAAGCATCATAAAAATCTTTATAAGAAACCTGAGAAGTTTTGTAGTTAACCCCTTTAGCCATATTATCAAATAATTTATACTTATCAATATCTTTATTTAAAATATATTCATTTTCTCCGTCTGTAACACTCATATTAAATATATGAATTTTATATTTTTGGGCAATTTCTACTGGAATATCTGCTCCCATATCTGAAAATAACTTTATCATTTCTACCTCCATTTTAAAATTTACCTAGTCTATATAATATACTATTTTTTAGTTTTTTGCAAGAAAAAAATAGTTTTGTGATAAAACTATTTTTAAAATAAATATATTAATTTGTAATAACTAAATTAACAGGTAAATCAAATTCATTTATAGGAACTTTATCAATAATTTGATCTTTAAATGCAAGGGATATTGTATAACCTTTATAGTCTTTTAAATACCTATCATAATATCCTCCACCAAAACCAATCCTATAATTATCTTTGTCAAATCCAACACCTGGAACTAATATTAAATCAATCATATCTTTTTCAACGATATTTTCTTTTTTTTCTGGAGGTGTTTTTATTCCATAATAACCTTCAACTAGTTCATCTAAAGAATTGATTTTATAAAAAATCATATTCCTACTTTCTTTTTCGCATATTGGAGAACAAACAGTCTTACCTTCATTCAATAATTTTTCAATTATTGGATAAGTATTTATTTCTGTACCAAAAGGAATAGTAAGAGCTATACATTTTGCTTTTTTAAAATTTTCATTTTCAAATAGTTTATTATATATAGCTTTTTCAAATGATAATCTTTCTTTACTATTAATTGTTTTTAATTTTTCTAATATATCTTTTCTTAAAATCTTTTTGTCCATTAATAATCACTAACTCCTAGTAGTTTACGAACTTCTCCTACAAAATATAATGAGCCAAATGCAGAGATAACATCATCTTTGTTAGAAATACTAAAAGATTTATCTATAGCTTCTTGATAATCTTCAAAGCTATACACTTCTTTATCAGTTAAGCATCTTATTTTTTCTCTTAGATCAGAAGCATTCATGGCTCTATCCGAATCTGGTCTAACAGTTAAAAATACATCAAAACAAGGAATTATTTTTTCAAGCATCTCATTGTAATCTTTGTCTTCTAAAACACCAAAAATTGCTATTTTTTTTGTATTTTTATAATAAAAATTCATATTAGATATAAACTTTTCAACTCCATCAATATTGTGCGCTCCATCTAATATAAAATCAGGTTTTTTTGAAACTAATTCAAATCTACATGGCCAACTAACTGTAGAAAATCCTTTATATATACTTTCATCAGATATATCAAATCCCATGCTTCTAAGTTCAATAAGTAATTCTAAAGAAATAGTTGCATTATTAACCTGATGAGAACCTAATAAATTAATTTTTAAATTTTTAAAATTCTTATAGTTAATAACTTGTCCAGATTTTTTATTTTCTAAAATATCTATTTTTGATAAATCATTCACTATGACTTTTGAATTTTTTTCTTTTGCAACTTTATTAATTGTTTCCATAATCTCGTTGCTTTGAGCATATAATATTAGTGGAATTCCTTTTTTAATTATACCAGCTTTTTCAAGTGCAATTTCAGAAATTGTATTTCCTAAAAATTGTTGATGATCAAAGCTTATTGAAGTAATCATAGTTATTAGAGGTCTCTCTATTACATTTGTAGCATCAAGTCTTCCACCAAGACCAACTTCCATAATTGCAAAATCACACTTTTCACGGTAAAAGTACAATAGAGATACTGCCGTTATAAGTTCGAAATCAGCTGGAAATACTTCAAGAGTATTTGCAACATTTCTTACTTCATTCATTAATTCTATTAATTTATCTTCTGGTATATTCTTATTATTAATTCTAATTCTTTCTTCAAAGTTATATATAGATGGAGAAGTAAACATACCAACTTTATATCCTTGTGAAACTAAAACAGAGTTTACAAAAGAAGTGCAGGAACCCTTTCCATTGGTTCCTGCAATATGAATAACTTTTAATTTATCTTGTGGATTTCCTAATTTTTCCATAAGAATTTTTATATTTTGTAAACCTAATTTAACTCCACTGCAAACTTCTCCTCTAAGTTTTATCATTGCAGTTTCATAGTCCATATTATTTTACCTTTTTTCTAGCAGCAATTAAACATTTTTCAGCTAAAACTGATGTTGTAATTGATCCAATACCACCAGGTACAGGATTTATATAACTAGCAATTTCAGAAACTTCATCAAAATGAACATCTCCTGTTACCTTTCCGTTTTCGTCATAATTTGTTCCAACATCAACAACAATTGCACCTTCTTTAACAAAGTCTTTTGTAACAAAATGAGCTTTACCAATAGCTGAAACAAGAACATCTGCATTTTTACATACTTCTTTTAAATTTTGAGTTCTACTATGACATACAGTAACTGTAGCATTTTTTGCTAATAATAACATGGCAACTGGTTTTCCAATAACATTACTACGTCCAAGAACCACTGCATTTTTTCCAGATAAATCTAAATCATAAAATTCTAACATTTTAATTACTGCAGCAGCTGTACAAGGAATAAAACTATCTTCTTTAGGATAAAAAACTTCCCCAATATTGTATGGGCTAACTCCATCAATATCCTTTTTAGGATTAATTTTCATACCAACTAAATCATCATCAATATGTGATGGTAATGGTCTTAATAGTAAGAAACCATCAACATTATCATCGTTACCAATTTTTTCAAGTTCAGCAATAAAATCAGCTTCAGAAATATCTTCTGGAAAATGAAATTGCACACATTCAATTCCTAAAGATGATAATACTTTAATTGCTGCTTTTTCATATCCAATTGAGTCGCTTCTATCTCCAACTCTAATAAAACCACAAGTTGTAATTTTTCCTTTTTCTTTTAATTCAGCAACTCCAGCTTTAATTTTTTCTTTTAAAGCTATAGCTACATCCTTACCTTTCATTATTGTTGTCATAACAATCTCCTTATTTTAAAAATCCATTAAAAATTTCTTCAAAAGCTTTATTAGCAAGTTCAGTTCCATCTTTTAATAGTTTCATGGATTTTTCATTTATAGTTTTAATATTTTCTTCATTTTTCATTGAAGAAGTATTTGCGAATACACTTAAACTTGCACCTTTAAGCGCAGATTCTAAGAATACAGCTCCAGTTGCAACATCTCCAATAAGATTTTGATTTCCAATTCTTATTAGTCTATCAACTAAACAAAGTGCCTCATAAGATTTTTCCATAATTTGTAATGGAATCATAGCAGCATTATAAAGATTAACCTCTAAAGCTTCTCTTTTTAATCTTTTTTCTTCATCAGTTGTTCTTGGCATCTTGTAACATTGAGATAGTGGATAAAATGCATCTGCATCTCCTTGAACAAGTTCTTTTAATGAAACAATTAATTCATTGTATTTCTTAATTTGTTCCAAAATTTCTTCTTCAACATCTTTAAATTTTTCATTACCAGTTGTATAAATTGCATCCATATTTAGAAGTGCTACTCCTAAAGCGCCAACAAGGGCAGAAGCTCCTCCGCCCCCTGGTACAGGTTGTTTATCTGATAATTCTTGTATAAATAAATTTATGGTTTTATCACACATTTTTTGTTCCATAAATTCCTCCTATTAACTAGAATAATCCAACTATTTTTCCATCATCTGTAATATCAATATTATTAGCAGCTGGTACTTTTGGTAATCCAGGCATTGTCATAATATCTCCACTGTAAGCAACAGCAAAACCTGCTCCTGCAGCAATCTTAATATCTTTAATATTTACTTTAAATCCTTCTGGTCTACCTACCTTATTCTTATCATCTGAGAAAGAATATTGAGTTTTAGCCATACATATTGGAACATTTTTATATCCTAATTCTTCAATAGTTTTAATTTTCTTTTTAACTCCTGGAGAGAATGTTACTCCTAAACCACCATAAACTTTTTGAACAATTTTATTTAATTTTTCTTCTAGTGAATCTTCTATATCATAAATTTGGTTAATAGGTTTACTATTTTCAGCAAGTCTTACAACTTCATTTGCTAAATCAACAGCACCTTCTCCACCTTTTGCCCAAACATCTGAAAGTACAACATTAACACCTAATTCTTTACATTTATCTTCTATTAATTTTAATTCTGCTTCAGTATCTAATGGGAATTTGTTAATAGCAACAACACAAGGAATACCAAATAGATTTTGCATATTTTCAACATGTTTTAATAAGTTTGGAAGACCTTTTTCTAATGCTACTAAATCTTCATTACCAAGTTCAGTCTTAGCAAGTCCACCATGCATTTTTAATGCTCTTACAGTAGCAACTACTACAACTGCATTTGGGTTTAAACCAGCAAATCTACATTTAATATCAAGGAATTTTTCTGCTCCTAAGTCAGCTCCGAAACCAGCTTCTGTTACAACATAATCTGCATATTTTAAAGCTAATTTTGTAGCAATTATACTATTACATCCATGTGCAATATTTGCAAATGGTCCACCATGAATAAATGCTGGAGTATGTTCTAATGTTTGGACAAGATTTGGTTTAATAGCATCTTTTAGTAAAGCTGCCATTGCGCCTTGAGCATTTAAGTCTTTTGCAGTTACAGGTTCGCCTTTTCTATTATAAGCAACAATAATTTTTCCTAGTTTTTCTTTTAAATCTCTTAAATCATTTGATAGACATAAAATAGCCATTACTTCTGATGCAACTACGATTTCAAATCCATCTTCTCTAGGAACACCATTAGATTTTCCATTTAATCCATCAACTATGAAACGAAGTTGTCTGTCATTCATATCAACAACTCTTTTCAAAGTAATTGTTCTTGCATCAATATCTAACTCATTTCCATGATTAATATGATTATCTAACATTGCAGCTAATAAGTTGTTTGCAGCTCCTATAGCGTTGAAATCTCCAGTGAAATGTAAGTTAATATCTTCCATTGGAACTACTTGAGCATATCCACCACCTGCAGCACCACCTTTAACACCAAAAACTGGTCCTAAAGAAGGTTCTCTAAGTGCAAGAGCTGTTCTTTTTCCAATTTTATTTAAACCATCACCAAGACCTACAACAGTTGTTGTCTTACCTTCTCCTGCAGGAGTTGGAGTGATAGCAGTAACTAAAATTAACTTTCCATTTGGTCTTTCGTTATAGTCTTTCAATTCATGTATATTTAACTTTGCTTTATAATTTCCATAAAGCTCTATAGCTTCTTCCGGAAATCCTAAGTAATCAGCTACTTCTCTGATAGGTTTCATTTTTGCTTCTTGAGCAATTTGCACATCTGTTTTCATAAAAATTCCTCCTTTTTATTAACAAAACAATTTTTAGGGAATCGTTATTCCCTCTATTCAGTATACAATTTATTTATTAATATGTCAATATCTTTTAATATAAAAAGTTTATTATACATGTTTAAAATCAAATATACACTTTAATTACAAAATACCCTTATAAATAATATATAACACAATAATTTTTAAAACTTTTTAATAATGTTTATAATAATGAACGTTTTACACTTAAAATTATAAATATTATTTTATTTATATTCAAATAAAAAAGTCGAATTATCTATGCATATAATTCGACTTAGCATTATTTATTATTTTTATTTTACTTCTTTTTTATTATTTTTGATACTTCAGCTACTATAAATGGAACAAAAGCGAGTGGTATTGCTACTGATAATTCTTTTATTCCTAAAGTTACCGTATCAAAATATGGTTGTAGGAAAGGTACATAAACAACTATTAGCATCATTACAAATGATAAGGCAGTTCCATATACTAATGTTTTATTTGAAAACACACCAATATGGAATAAAGTAAATCTACTACTTCTAACTGAATAACTTCTTAAAAGTTCCGCAGTAATTAGTGTAAAGAATGCAACTGTTCTTGCACCTTCGATATGATTAGGATAATGATGCATTCCATAGAAATATGCTCCTAGTGTAGCTACTGTTATAGCTATAGATTGAGAAACAATACTATAAATCATTTCTTTATCTAAAATTGGTTCGTTAGGATTTCTTGGTGGAACTTCCATAATATCTTCATCACCTTTTTCAACCCCTAGTGCAAGAGCTGGAAAACTATCTGTAACTAAGTTTAACCAAAGTAGTTGAATTGGTATAAATGGTACTGGAATATTTAATAAAATAGAAATTAGTACTATTAATATTTCTCCAACATTACAAGATAATAAGAATGATACGAACTTTTTAATATTTGAATATATAATACGTCCTTCATGAACTGCTGAAACAATTGTAGCAAAATTATCATCTGTTAAGATTACATCTGAAGTATTTTTCGCAACATCAGTACCAGTAATTCCCATTGAAACACCAATATCTGCTCTTTTAATTGCTGGTGCATCGTTTACTCCATCACCTGTCATAGCAGCTATATGACCATTTTTCTTTAATGCACTAACAATTTGTACTTTATTCTCAGGACTTACTCTTGCAAATACTCTTGTAGTTTTTACTACTTCACAGATTTCTTCTTCAGTCATCTTATTAAGCTCACGACCCATTATAGCTTTTGAATTTTCATCTAATATTCCTAAATCCTTAGCAATTGCAACTGCAGTTTCAAGATAATCTCCTGTAATCATTATTGGAATAATACCAGCTTTTTTACATTCTTTAATTGCTTCTTTTGCTTCCGGTCTAGCTGGATCAATCATTCCCATTAATCCAACAAAAATCATATCTCTTTCAATGTTTTCTGAAGTTTTATCATCTGGTAAAGAATCAAATTTTCTATATGCAAATGCTAATACACGAAGGGCTTGTTTAGCAAATTCACTATTTTGTAAAAGAACTTTTTCTTTTAATTCATTTGTAAATTCTTCTACTTTTCCATTTATTAAAATATATTTACAATTATCTATTACTATGTCTGGTGCACCTTTTGTAGCAGAAATAACATTTGATGAAAAAATATT
This sequence comes from Parvimonas micra, assembly GCF_021300775.1. GTDB lineage: Bacteria > Bacillota > Clostridia > Tissierellales > Peptoniphilaceae > Parvimonas. The sequence goes on along the minus strand of NZ_JAJTJP010000001.1, from coordinate 294,441 downwards.
CTCATTAAATGTTGTCATCATCTTTCTAGTTGAATCGAAAGGTATTTCAGCAATCCTTTTATGATTATCATTTAATTTATCTTTTAAAATACCAACTTTTTCAGAAAGTGTAAGTAACGCACCTTCAGTGGGATCCCCAGTTATTCTATAGTTATTTTCATCTTTAATAAGTTTTGCATCATTAACTAATGTTGAAATAGTTGAAATCGAAATAAAATCGTCTATTTCTTTAGCATTAACATTTTCTCCATTTAACGATACTTCACCAATAGGTTCATAGCCTGTTCCTTCTACATCATAAACTAAATTATCAACATAAACTTTTTTTACTGTCATTTCATTTTGAGTAAGAGTTCCTGTTTTATCTGAACAAATTACTGTAGTTGTTCCTAATGTTTCAACAGCTAATAGTTTCTTTACAATCGCATTCTTTTTAACCATTTTTGTCATACCAAGAGATAGTACTATTGTAACTATAGCTGGTAAACCTTCAGGTACAGCAGCAACAGCAAGAGATATTGCAGTTAAAAGCATTAGTAAAAATTGTTGTTTATATAAAAGTCCTACAATAAATACAACAATACAAACTCCCACTGTTATTAGTCCTAATGATTTTGATAAACCTGCAAGCTTTCTTTGAAGCGGTGTATCTTCATCTTCAAAAGAATCAAGTGTTGTTGCAATCTTTCCAATTTCAGTATTTTCACCAGTTGAAACTACTACTCCAAGACCTCTACCATATGAGATAATAGTTGATGAATAAGCCATATTTTCTCTATCACCAATTTCAATTTCTCCATCATAAATTTTATCAGCAAATTTTTCTACCGGTACAGATTCTCCTGTTAATGAAGATTCATCAATTTTTAAAATAAAACTTTCTATCAATCTTAAATCTGCTGGTATAATATCTCCAGTTTCAAGTTCAACAATATCACCAACAACAAGTTCTGGAGATGGAATATGAATTAATTTTCCATTTCTATAAACTTTAGCCATTGGACTTGCCATTTTTTGTAAAGCTTCAATTGATTTTTCTGCTTTTCCCTCTTGATTAAGTGAAAGAATTGCATTTACAACTACAATTGCAATAATTATAAAAGCATCTGTTATTTCACCTACAACAGCAGACATTATACAAGCACCAATTAATATTAAAATCATCGGATCTTTAAATTGGTCAATAATTTTTGAAAGAAGTGATTTTTTATTCTTTTGTTTCAATTCATTTCTTCCATTTTTTTCTAAAAGCTCTTTTGCTTTTTCGCTTGAAAGTCCATTTTTTATATCACTTCCAAGTTCGTTGATACATTCATCAACACTTTTGTTGTACCAATACATAATTTTCCTCCTTAAGTTAAGGTTTTTTGCATAAAAAAACCTTGTTTAATAAAATTAAACAAAGGTCTTGCTTCCTATTGAAATAGTTAGGTGTTTAGCCGGGATAAACCGTACTGACGACTAAACAAAAATAGCTACTCCCCTTTATTAAATATATTATACTAAATTTGAATATTTATTTCAAGTATAATTTTATAATTTTAAAAATAGAAGATGTTTAAACAAACACCTTCTATTTAAAAAATATATTAAAACATTTTATTTTGTTTTAACTTTTACCTTTTCAAGTACTATATTTCCTTTTTTTACATCTAAAAATAATTTTTCATCATTAAGAATCTGATTTTTTAAAATTTCATCTGCAATTTTATTTTCAAGCTCAGACTTAATAATTCTTTCAAGCGGCCTAGCTCCGTAAGCTTTATCAAATCCCATATCAGACAATTTTTTTACAATTTTATTGCTATATCCAATGTTTAGACCCATATTTTTTAATCTTTTCTTTAACTTTTCAAGTAATAATTCTGTAATTTTTAGTATATCTTTTTCATCCAATTTTGAAAATACAATAATATCATCAACTCTATTTAAAAATTCAGGCTTAAACATTATTTTTAATTCAGAATTTACAATTTCTTTCATTCTATCATATTCTTTTTCTTCTTCATTTTTCTTAGCTGAAAATCCTAATGAATTTTTCTTTTCAATTGCTGAAGCTCCAACATTAGACGTCATTATAATAACAGTATTTTTAAAATTTACAGTTTTTCCTTGGGAATCTGTAAGTCTTCCATCATCAAGAATTTGTAATAACATATTAAATACATCAGGATGAGCTTTTTCGATTTCATCAAATAATACAACACTATATGGTTTTCTTCTAACGGCTTCAGTTAAATATCCACCTTCTCCATATCCAACATATCCTGGTGGAGAACCTACTAATTTTGAAACTGTATGTTTTTCCATATACTCACTCATATCTATTCTAATCATATTTTCTTCAGATTCGAATAAAAGATTTGCTAAAGATTTTGCTAAATATGTTTTACCAACTCCAGTTGCTCCAACAAAAATAAAACTTCCAATTGGTTTGCTACCTAACGAAACACCTGCTCTAGATCTTTTTATGGCATTCGTTACTCTATCAATAGCAGTTCCTTGTCCTATAACAATATTTTTCAAATTATCTGATAAGGACAAATACTTTTGGCTCTCTTTAGCTGTTAGTCTATTAACAGGGATTTTACTCCAATCCGATATAATTTTTGCAATATCATCATATTTTAAAATTAAATTTTCATTATTTTTCTTATCTTTCTTAATTTCTTTTAGTTTTTTTATTTCTTCTAAATTTTCTTCATATTTATTTTTACATTCTTGCGCTTTTAAGAATTCTTGACTTTCAACATATTCTTTTATATATTTTTTTAAGTCTTCATTTTCATCTTTTAGTAATGAAATATCATCAGTATTTAAAAATGATTTAATTCTTAACATAGAACCAGCCTCATCTATTAAATCAATAGCTTTATCCGGTAAAAATCGGTCTGTTAAATATCTATGAGATAATTCTGCCGCAGCTTTGATAGCTTCATCTGTTATAACTATCCCATGGTGATTTTCATACTTATCTTTAAGACCATACAAGATATTCATCGTCTGACTTACTGTTGGCTCTAAGACCTCAATTGGTTGTAATCTTCTTTCAAGAGCTGAATCTTTTTCAATATGTTTTCTATATTCGTCTATTGTAGTCGCACCAATAAGTTGAATTTCTCCTCTTGCTAAAAATGGTTTTAGTATATTAGCAGCGTCAATAGATCCTTCACTTCCACCAGTACCAACAATATTATGGAATTCATCAATGAATATAATTACATTTTTATTTTTTATAATTTCATTTAAAGTATCTTTAACTCTTTTTTCAAAATCACCTCTATACTTACTTCCGGCAAGCATAGCTGGTAAATCTAAACTATATACTATTTTATTTTCTAAAAATTCAGGAACTTTAGATTCAACAATTCTAAGAGCAAGTCCCTCTACAATTGCAGTTTTTCCAACTCCTGCTTCACCAATAAGGATAGGATTATTTTTTGTTCTTCTTAGTAAAATTTGTAAAATTCTATCTATCTCCTTGTCTCTACCTATCACTTGATCAATTTTTCCGCTTTTCGCTCTTTCGTTGAGATTAACAGTATATTTTTCTAAAGTTTCTGTTGTTATTTCTGTAGAAACATTTGAAGTATTCTCAAAATTTATTTTTTCTTTAATATCTAAAGAAATACTTTCAGGACTTATATTAGAATCAATTAACATTTTGTATGCAAGAGATGATTTTAACTCCATTAAAGAAATCAAAAGATGACAAGGTAAAACTTGAACATTATCTGATTCCATTGCAATATTTACTGCATTATCTACCACTTTTTTTGCATTCTTTGATAATTTGCTAGCAACATTAGAAAAATTACCTACTCCCCTTTTTTCCAATATGTAGCTTTTTAAATAATTATAATTTGCTCCAGCAGAAATAAGACTTTCCGTCTCTCTACTATTTATTTTTAAAAACGCAAGTAGAATATGCTCAGTACCTATATAATCGTTTTTTAAATAAAAAGCTTCATTTACTGCATATCTAATGAATTCATCAACACTTCTTATTACATTTTCATACATAAAATCACCTACCTATATCAATTTTAAAATCACTTTTAAAAGTTCTTCATTTTGTTCTTCTTCATTTAAAAAGACAGAACTTCTAACTGTCATAAGACTTTCATATAGAAGTTTTAAATCATATTCTACTATAAGTTCTAAACTTTGTAACAAAATACAAAGAGAAATATATTTTGTAACTATATATGGAGTTACATTTTCTCTATTCATTAATATACTTCTATATTTTTCAAATTTATCTCTAAAATATTCAGTTTTTATACCTAATAATTTTCTACGATTATCTATTTCTAAATTTACTATTTCTGTTATATACTTATCCATTTTTCGAATAGCTGAAAATTCTTCAGAATTTTCATTACAAAATTCAACAATATAAAAATCTTCACATAATCCAATACTTAATAGAGAATAAATTTTAATACCTAAACTGGCCAGTTTTTTTTCTAAAAAATCAGTAGTTTTATAATACCTTAATGAAGGTATATGCAAAACTCCCGTCATTTTTAAACCATTCCCTACTAAATTTAAATCTTCAAAAATATAGCCAAAATTAGTATTAAATGAAAATTTTATTTTTTCATCCAAATCAGCCTCAAGTCCATATGCAAAATGTCCACATCTAAAATAATTAACGCCTGGTAGTTTTCCAGTTAGTCGTAAATGCTCTTTAATATTTATATTCATATAAACAAATCCATCATCTCTTGATGCTATATATGAATTCTCTCTAAAAATATCATTAGAATCCAAGAATAATCCCTTATTATAATATTTAAGAATCTTTTTTCTACTATCTATTTTTTCAAAATAAAATCTATCACTATAATACAGCTTATAAAACGAAGAGCAAATTTTATTATAAAGACTAATTTCATCTTCATATGAAAGCATATAATTAAATTTATATCCTTTAATATTTCTATATACGTCAACTTGACTCGAAAGAGAGACATACTTTTCAGAAATTTTTCCTAAGAAACTACTCATTAATTTCCCTCCTTAGTTTAAGATTTTTCTTTTCTAATTCTTCAATTGCATTCTTTAATACATTACATTTTAAAAAATCTTCAATCTCTATACAATACTCTAGTTCTCTTTTTAAGTCTGATATTTTAATACTATTATCATAAAAATCTTTAGTATACTCAGGGACTTTCCCCTTATATTTTTTAAAATCATTATTTAATATTCTATTTAAAAAATTTGAATATATAAGTGATGGTTTTAATTTCTCTTTTTCTATAATTTTATATATAGTTTCAAAACAGCAAGGACATACTGTCATATTTGTATATAAAATATCTTTTACCGAAGTTTTGCATTTTTTACATTTTATATTAGAATTAATAATTTGATCTTTAAACTCTAACAAAATATTAATATCATCTGTAGTTTTTAATGAATTAAATAAATTATTGTATTCATCTTCTGGAATTTCTTTTTCATAACCAATTGTAATAATCTTTTTACTCATTTTTCCTCCCGAAAGAATACACAACATTAAGCAATACATTTGCTCTTAAATTATCTTTTATTTTATTATCAACAAAAAGTGAATTATCACTAATAGCATGTAAAATAATAAGTCTTTCTCTTTTTGATATATAACCTAATTCAAATATTCTATCAATTATTCTTTTTCCTTCATTGAATGTAATTTCATTATTTTCTAAATACTCAATTATAGAATTAAAAAATACATCCTCATTTGAAAGAGTAGAAATTTTAATATAACCACTTCCTCCACGATGGCTTTCTATATAGTAACCATTTGTTGAAGAAAATCTAGTTGTTAAAACATAATTAATTTGAGAAGGAGCACAAGAAAATTTACTTGCAAGGTCATTTCTACCTATCTCAATAATTCCATTTTCTGAATTTTCTAGCATTTCTTTAAGAAATTTTTCTATAATATCACTAATACCTGCCAAAAGAACACCCCCTGACCTACTTTGACCTTTTATAATATTATACCCAATAATATATTTTTTTTTACATTTTAAAAACTTTTTATATTATGTTATACTTAGCAATAAAAAAACAACGAAATTAAATTTCGTTGTTTTTATAATAATTTAATCTTAAAAACTACTCAAAATATATCTTATGGTATTTTTAACATTTTCAACAAACTTTGAAAAACCTTTAGTCTTCTTAGTTGGAAATTCTTTACCATATAAAATTTCATAAGCTTTTAGTGCTTTATTAACTTTATTAACATAATGTTTTGTTTCTGATGATGGAATATTATATAGACTAACTCCATCACTTGAATATTTTGAATCTTTTAACCAAGTATTTACATTACCTATTCCACCATTATATGCAGCATAAACTGTATCCATATTACTAAAATTTTGCATTAGATACTTAATATAATAAGTCCCTATTTTAATATTTGTTTCAGCGTCATTTAAATCTATAGAGTTTGCATCAATATTTAACAACTTAGCTACATGCTTAGCAGTATCTGGTAAAACTTGCATCAATCCTTTCGCATTTACTTTACTTGTTGCATCAGTTTTAAAATTACTTTCAACTCTCATAATAGCTAAAACTACTTTAGGATCAACTCCATACTCATTTGAATATTTTTGAATTTCTTCTAAATAATTTACAGGATAATTTACTCCACCATAATATATAGCTCCTAAAAATAGAGCGTTAATAATTATTAAAAAGCTTACAATAGAAAGTAATATTTTTTTCCAAATCTTCATTTTTTTCTTCTTTTTTCCATTATCTTCATTAATTTCTTCATCTAAAGTTTCTTCAACAGAATTTTTTATATCATTTTCAATTTTTTCTATTTTATCTTCGCGTAAAGGACTTAAGTCTGTCAATTTTGTTTTTTCTAAATCCTTTTCTTCAATTTCTTTTAGATCAATATTTTCTGTTTTTTGTTCATTTGTAAAAATAGTTTGTAATAATCTTTCAGAATTGTTTTCATTTTCAACTAATGATTCCTCAGTATTTTCTTCTACCTTTTCTTCAGTAATAATTTCATCTTCTGATATTTTTCTAACATCACTTTCTTCTTCAGATGTATCTTCAGATTCTTCATTAAGTTCCTCAATTTCTTCTTTTTTATTTTTCTTAAACCTACCAAAAAATCCAATTTTCTTTTCTTCTTTAATACAGCTGTTATCAAAAAGTAAATTAAGTTTATTATTTAATTCTTCGTAATCTCCATTATTTTCGATAGATAAAATATCAAAATCATCACTTTCGAAATCAGATTGAATTTCCATAATTCTATGAGCAATTTCTTCTGTCATTCCCTTTCTACTCATTAGCCTATTGAATCTCACTTCATCACTTGCAGTAATATTCCATATTTCATCAATATTAACCAATTTTTTTAGTATATTTATTGATTCGTTTAATAGAGGAATTTGTAAAAACACAACATCTGCTTCAGATTCTTTTGCAAGACTAACCATATTTTTTAAAATTACAGGGTGAGTTAGTTCATTTAATTTTTCTCTATTTTCATCATTTAAAAATACTGTTCTTCTTAGTTTAGCTTTAGAAATATTTCCTTTTTCATTTAAAATACTATCTCCAAATTCATTTACTAAAACTTTATAAAGTTCAGCACCTCTTTTATATAATTCTTTTATTTGATCATCTGCATCTAATACTAAATAATTTTTATTTCTCTTTTTAATAAGTTCTGATATACTACTTTTACCACTAGCAATTTGTCCCGTAATTATAATATACTTTTTATTTCGACTCAAACCAATTCCTCCCTTCAAAAACATCAACTTTTAATGGTAAATCTAATTTATATACATTTTCCATCGATTCTTTTAAAATATTCTTAACAATATCTTTTTCTTTTTCATCACATTCTATTATTAATTCATCATGAATTTGTAAAATTAATTTTGCATTTACTTTTTCTTCCTTCAATCGTTTATAAACTTTAATCATTGCAAGCTTTATAATATCTGCTGCACTTCCTTGTATTGGAGTATTTAAAGCAATCCTTTCACCAAAACTTCTAATGTTAAAATTCTTTGATTTTATTTCAGGAATATATCTTTTTCTGCCCAATATAGTTGTTACATAACCATCTTTTTTTGCTATTTTAACTATTTCTTCCATATAATTCTTTATATTTGGATAAGTATTTAAATATCCGTCAATATATTGTCTTGCTTCATTTCTAGTAATATTTAAATCTTTAGAAAGACCATAATCACTAATTCCATATACAATTCCAAAATTTACTGCTTTCGCACTACGTCTTTGATTATCTGTAACTTCTTCAATAGGAACTCCAAATACTTCACTAGCAGTTTTATAATGTATATCTAAATCATTTTTAAATGAATCAATCATAACTAAATCTTTAGATAAATGTGCTAAAACTCTAAGTTCTATTTGAGAATAGTCAGCATCTATAAAAACTTTATTTTTGTCTGCAACAAATACTTTTCTAATATTTTTTCCTTCTTGAGTTCTTACTGGAATATTTTGTAAATTTGGATCAACAGAACTTAGTCTACCTGTTGCAGTTATCATCTGCTTATAAGATGTCCTAACTCTATCATCTTCCATAATATAATCCAAAATTCCAACTAAATAAGTTGAGATTAATTTATTTAAAGATCTATATTTTAATATATATTCTGCTATTTCATAATCCTCTGATAATTTTTCTAAAACTTCAACATCTGTTGAATACCCAGTTTTAGTCTTTTTTACTACTGGTAATTTCATTTTATCAAATAAAATAACACCTAATTGTTTAGGAGAATTTAAATTAAATACTTCTCCAGCAAGTTCATATACTCTTTGTTCATATTCATCTGCAAGTTTTGAATATTCTTCATTTAATTCCAATATTTTATTCTTATCAACTTTCACTCCAGTTTTTTCCATATCTGCAAGAATTTTAACAAGAGGTTTTTCAACATTTTCGTATAATGAATACAAATTATTTTCTTTTACTTTTTGAACAAAAATACTGTATAATTCAGAAATAGCAAAAACATACTGTGAAATATATTTTACTATAATATCTTCATCCAAATCAAAAAATGTCTTTTTATTTTTACCCTTACCAAATCTTTCTTTTAAATCTATGATTTCTAAATGAAGTAACTCTTCACTAACTTTAGTTATATCATAATTTCCTTTATTAGAATCTACTAAATATTCTAAAATCATAACATCTTCATAGTTATTAACTTCAAAATTGTTTTTTAATAAGAAAAATAATTCTTCCTTTATATCATATCCTACTATTTTGATATCAGAATTACAAAGTCTTTCAAAATCTTCCAAATTAAATTCTTTACAAATATATGACTTCTTATTGTAATCGGAATAAACTCCTATATAAAACTTTTCTCTATATATATATTCTTTATCTGAGAAAAATTTAACTGCTATTGATTTATCATTCTTTATTTTATCAAAAATTTCTGAAAAATTAATAACTTCTGAATCTATTATATGATTTATACTATTTGAATTATCTTTCTTTACGTCTTTAAAGAACTTATTTATTATGCTTTTAAATTCTAAATTTTCTAATTTTTCAATATATTCATTTAGATTAACATCTTTTAATTCAAAATCTTCAATATTTTTATCTATAGGAACATTTAAATATATCTCTCCTAGGTATCTACTTAAATATGCTTTATCCTTTTCATTTTCAAGATTTTCTTTTAATTTTCCTTTTAATTTTCCTAAATTTTTATATAAGTTTTCAAGATTTCCGTATTCTTGGATCAACTTTAAAGCTGTTTTCTCCCCTACACCTTTAACACCTGGAATATTATCAGAACTATCCCCTTGAAGTGCTTTAACATCAATTAATTGCTTAGGAGAAATTCCAAAATCTTCAAAAATAGCATTATTATCCATAAGCTTAATTTCACTTATGCCCTTCTTTGTTAAATACACAAAAATATTATCATCTACTAATTGTAAATAGTCTCTATCTCCTGTAAAAATATCTACTTCGAAACCTTCTTTTTGAGCCAATTTAGCAATAGTTCCTAATATATCATCTGCTTCATATTCATCAAGTTCTAAATAATTTACATTCATAGAAGAAAGCAAATCCTTTAAAATTCCAAATTGATAAGTTATTTCATTAGGAGCTTTATCACGAGTTCCCTTATAATCAGAATATTCTGTATGTCTAAATGTTTTTGAACCTTTATCAAAAGCTACAAAAACATGTGTTGGATTTGTTAACTCTAGTGCTTTATAGTACATGTTTAAAAATCCATAAACTCCATTTACAAAAACACCATCTTTTGTTGTTAAATTTTTTATTGCATAAAAAGCCCTAAAAATAAGGCTTGATCCATCTATTAAAAGTATTTTTTTCATTTTATTCTCCAAAATTATAATAAAATTTATTACCAAAATGTATTATAAAGTACATACATAGATATTATAACATATTTTTATATATAATGTCTAAATCAAAATAATGAAAAATCTCATTTTATGTTATATAAATGTTATTAAATTTTTTAAAGTAAGTATCATCGATTTTTAAAAAAATTGGCATATATAATATTTTTATGATATAATTACATTAATTATATTATTTTGAATGGAGTTAATATGTTTAAGTTTAATTTTGATGATAAGAGTATTAAAAATATACATTTCATCGGTATTGGTGGAATAAGTATGAGTGGAATTGCAAAACTACTTTTAAAAAAAGGTTATAATATCTCTGGTAGTGATAGAAACACTTCTAAAGAAATTCAAATATTAGAAGAAAATGGTGCAAAGATCTTTATTGGACAAAAAAAGGAAAATATTGAAAATCCTGATTTAATTATATATACAGATGCAATATTACCAGATAATGAAGAATTAGTTAAAGCAAAAACAATTGGAGTCCCTTGTGTAACAAGAGGACAATTTTTAGGAGCCTTGATGAGAAATTACACTCATTCTATAGCAATTTCAGGTTCTCATGGAAAAAGTTCAACAACTAGTATGATTTCTAAAATACTAATTAATTCACCTTTCCAACCAACTATTTTAATTGGTGGAAATTTAGATGAAATTGATGGTAATGTACTATGTGGAAATGAAGATTACCTTGTAACAGAAGCTTGCGAATTCAAAGCAAATATTTTACATTATTATCCAAGTATGGCAATCATATTAAATATTGATGAAGATCATTTAGATTTTTACAAAAATCTTGATCATATTGTAGATACTTTCATAGGCTATATGAAAAATCTTGATGAGAATTCAAAAGCAATTATAAATATTGACGATCCAAACTGCATTCCTCTCCTAGAACATATAAAAGGAGAAACTATTACTTTTGGTGTAAATAATGAGGATGCTACTTATAAAATTACAAATATTAGTTTTGATAGAGTTGGTCATCCTTGTTTTGATATTGAAAACGAAAAATTTGGTAAACATCATTTTTGTTTAAATATTATTGGAAGACATAATATTTATAATGCTGCAGCAGCAATAATAGCTACTTATGAAACAGGTATTGATGTAGAATATATCAAAGAAGCAATATCTAAGTATAAAAATTTACACAGAAGGATGGAAGTTTATGGAGTGATTGGAAATAATAAAAAAGCTACCATTCTAACTGATTATGGACATCACCCTAGAGAAATTAAAAGTTGTTTAAGCTCAATAGCTGAACATAAAGAAGGTAGACTTGTATGTATTTTCCAACCTCATACTTATTCAAGAACAAAAACTTTATTAAATGATTTTGCAAAATGTTTTGATGATTGTGATGAAGTTATTGTTACTGAAATTTATGCAGCAAGAGAGAAATTTGATCCAACTATTCATTCTATAGATTTAGTTGAAAAATTAAATAATAACGGTGTTAATTCAATATACTTAAAAACATTTGAAGAAGCAAGAGATTATATTTTTGAAACATTTAAAGATAAAGATACAATTATAACAACAGGATGTGGAAATCCACACGAACTTGCAAAAATGATTGTTGAAGATTATAAATAATTAAAAGAAAAAGACAGAAAATTAAAATTTTCTGTCTTATTTTTTATCTTGGTAAAAATCCAACTTTTTTATAAACTTTCCTAAGTGTTTTATTTGCAAAGTAAGATGCTTTTTCTGCACCTTCTTTCATAACTTTTTCAAGATATGCTTTATCAGAAATAAATTCTTTATGTTTTTCTCTTATAGGTTTCAAACTATCTGCAATTAGTTGACCTAAATCTTCTTTAAATACTGAATAATTTTCGTTTTTATATTTTGCTACAATCTCATCACTAGCTTGTCCACTAAAACCAATATACATATTAATTAAATTTTTTAATCCCTTTTGGTCATCATTATAATCAAAATGTCCTAAACTATCTGTAACAGATTTTCTAATTTTTCTCTTTATAGTTTCTTCATCATCAAGTAGTAATATAAATGAATTTACATCTTCATCAGATTTACTCATCTTTTTTTCAGGATTTTTAAGACTCATAATTTTACCTGTCTCTTTCCCAATTATTCCATCTGGAATAACAAAAGTATCAGAATATTTATTGTTAAATCTTTCTGCTAAATCTCTTGCAAGTTCTAAATGTTGCTTTTGATCAATACCAACAGGAACTAAATCTGTTTGATATAGTAAAATATCAGCAGCCATTAATACGGGATAAGTAAATAAACCCACATTTAAATTTTCTTCTGATTTTTGAGATTTTTCTTTAAATTGAGTCATTCTACTAAGCTGTCCCATATAACTCATACAACTTAATACCCAAGATAATTCTGCATGTTGAGGAACATGTGATTGAACAAAGAGTGTTGATTTTTCAGGTTCTAATCCTGAAGCTAAAAATATCGCCATTAAGTCTAACGTTCTTTCTCTTAATAATTTTGGCTCTTGAGGAACTGTAATAGAATGTAAATCCGCAACATTAAAGAAACATTCATATTGATCTTGTAAGCTCTTGAAATTCTTAATTGAACCCAAATAATTTCCTATTGTTAGTTGTCCTGATGGCTGTAATGCACTATAAACTATTTTTCCCATATTCCATTCCTCCTATTATAAAACACTAACAAAAAAGGTCAATCCTAATTTAGTTAGAATATTGACCTATTAATGTTATTTATTTTTCTTCTTTTTTTGGTTTTTCAAGTAATGCTTTTCTTGACAACTTAATTTTTCCTTGATTGTCAATTTCTATTACTTTAACTTCAACTACATCTCCAACTTTAAATAAGTTTTCAACTTTATCAAGTCTTTCATGAGTCATATTTGAAATATGAAGTAAACCTTCTTTTCCTTTGATTAATTCAACGAATGCTCCAAAGTTAGTAATTGTAGTGATTACACCATTGTAAATTTCTCCTACTTCTATTTCTTTAACAATTTCGTTAATCATTTCTTTAGCTCTTTCTCCATTTTCTTTAGAGTCAGCAGTTATTGCAATACGTCCATCATCAAAAGTATCTATTTTTACTCCTGTTTCATCAATAATTTTATTGATTACTTTTCCACCAGGTCCAATTACTTCTCTAATTTTTTCAGGTAAAATTTGCATAGTAAATATCTTTGGTGCATATTTTGACATTTCTTCATTTGGAGTTGCAATACATTCATTCATAATTGATAAAATATGAAGTCTAGCTTTTTTAGCTTTTTCTAAAGCAGTCGCTAAAATTTCTCTACTAATACCATCAATTTTTATATCCATTTGTAAAGCTGTGATACCATCTTTAGTACCTGCAACTTTAAAGTCCATATCTCCAAAATGATCTTCTAAACCTTGAATATCTGTTAGAATAGCAATTTTATTTGTTTTTTCATCTTTAATAAGTCCCATTGCAATACCTGCAACAGAATCCTTAATTGGAACACCAGCATCTAATAATGAAAGTGTAGAACCACAAATACTCGCTTGTGAACTTGAACCATTTGAAGATAATACTTCAGAAACTAATCTCATTGTGTATGGGAATTCCTCTTCGGTTGGAAGAACTGGGATTAATGCTCTTTCAGCTAGTGCACCATGTCCTATTTCACGTCTTCCTGGACTTCTTAGTGGTCTTACATCACCAACACTAAATGGAGGGAAATTATATTGATGCATATATCTCTTATCATCTTCATCAATAACTCCATCTAAAACTTGAACTTCTCCTGGAGCTCCTAAAGTAGTTAAAGTTAAAACTTGAGTTTGTCCTCTTGTAAATAATCCTGAACCATGAGTTCTTGGTAGTAATCCTCTTTCACAAGAAATCTTTCTAACTTCATCAAGTTCTCTATCATCCGGTCTAATTCCATCTTCAATTATTAATCTTCTAACTTCATCAACTATTACTGATTCGATAGCTGCATTTATTTCTCCCTTTTTATCTTCATAATCAGGTAAGAATTTTTCGAAGATTTCTTTTGTAATTTTATCTAACTTTTCTTCTCTTTCCATTTTATTTGTAGTTCTAAGAGCAGAAATAATTTGTTCCTTACCGAATTCAATTATTGAGTTAAATAATTCTTCATTTCTTTGTTTTAATATAACTTCAGATTTTTCTTTACCAACTTCTTCTCTAATTGATTCTATAAAATTACAAATTGATTTAATTTCTTCATGAGCAAAAAGTATAGCATTTAAAACTTCTTCTTCACTTAAAATATCAGCCCCTGCTTCAACCATCATTATTGCTTCTTTTGTACCAGAAACAGTAATATTAAGTTTTGATTTTTCTCTTTGAGCAATTGTTGGATTGATTACATATTCACCATCAACATATCCAACATTAACAGATCCTGTAGGTCCGTTAAAAGGAATATCTGATATTGTAAGAGCAATAGAAGAACCTATCATTGCAAGTATATCTGGTTGATTATCTTGTTCAACTGACAATGCTGTTGCTATAACTTGAACATCATTTCTATATCCTTCTGGAAAAAGCGGACGAAGTGGTCTATCTATTAATCTAGATGTCAATATTGATTTTTCACTTGGACGTCCTTCTCTTTTAATAAATCCACCTGGTATTTTACCAACAGAATAAAGTTTTTCTTCAAAATCACAACTTAATGGAAAAAAGTCAACTCCTTCTCTAGGTTCTTTAGAGGCACAAGCATTTACTAATACAACAGTTTCTCCACATTGTACAAGACAAGATCCGTTTGCTTGTTCTGCAACCTTTCCTATTGTTACTTTAAGTTCTCTTCCACTTAAGTCATATATAAATTCTCTAACCATTTAATCCTCCTATGGTCTTCTAAAAATAAAGAGCGAATAAATCGCCCTTTAATAATTATCCTCTTATTTGTAATTTACTAGTTAATTCACGGTATCTTTCGATATCAACATTACTAAGATATTTTAAAAGACCTTTTCTTTGTCCGATTAATTTGAATAAACCTCTTCTTGTAGCATGGTCTTTTTTATGTTCTTTTAAGTGTTCAGTTAAGTATTTAATTCTGAAACTTAATAATGCAATTTGAACTTCTGGAGAACCTGTATCTCCTTCGCTTCTTTTAAATTCGTCAATAATTCTTAATTTGTCTTCTTTAGTTATCATTGTAACTACCTCCTAAAATATAATTCACCGTAGCAATGTAAAGGTCGGAGTTTCCATAAACATAGCAACAGTACTTGATAAGTATAACATAAAACGCAACAAAAGTAAACTATTTTTAAAAAATTTTACCGGTTATCATCGAATTTTTATGTTATCGTATATTATAAATTTACAATTATTATTAATTCTTTACTTGTTTTGCCCACTCATCTTTTAAAATTCCATACTTCATTGAATCATAAAATTTATTATTATGGTATCTAACTTTTCTAATTCTTCCTTCGAGTGTCATCCCAATTTTCAAGCTACATTTCATCATTCCGATATTTCCGCTCCAAGTTGTTAGACCTATATGCTCTAAATTTTCTTCGGTATTAAAAATTTCATCTATCCATAATGAAAGTGCCTTAGATCCAATTCCTTTACTCCAAAAATGTTCATCAAAAATTACAATTCCTATTTCAAGCCATCTAGTTTTTTCGCTCTCCCAATATTTTGAAACTATTCCTACTAGAATATCGTTAAAATAAACTCCTTTTACTCTTTCTCCCAAGAAGAATTCTATTTCGCCTGATAGAATAAATTCATCATAAGTTTTAAATTCAAAATCATCAAAATATGGAGCATCATATTCTTTCCATTTAGGTGTTTTACTTGAATATTCTATATCATATAATCGTCTTAATTCATCTCTTTGAATTCTTTTTAGTTCAATCATAAATTTCTCCTTAATTTATTCATCAGATAATTGCTTTCTCATTATATCCCAAGGTTTTACTTCAAATGGTAAAGGCATTTTTATAATTTGTTTTGCTCTTGGAGCAACATCTATTTCTTCGCCTTTATCATCATACATTTTTTCTATTTTAAATGTTTCAAAACCATCTCTAGGACCAAAAAATTCAACTTCGTCTCCAACAAAAATTCTATTTCTCTGTTCTATTGTTGCTATTTTTGTTTCTTTATCATAATCTAAAACAAGTCCAACAAAATCATAGGTTCTTATATATGAACTTGAATTATAAAGTTGGTCATTTTCATCCGGCTTTTTATAGTAGAATCCTTTTGTAAAATCTCTATGACTAGCTTTTTTTATCTCAAGAAGTAGTCTTTCTGACATTTCTTTTGTATAAGTTCCATTTTTAATTGCATCTAGTGCAAGTCTATAACTTCTTATAACAGTAGCTACATAATATTGAGTCTTAACTCTTCCCTCAATTTTTAAGCTATGAATTCCTGCATTAATTACATCTTCAAGAGAATCTAACATACATAAATCTTTACTATTATAAATAAAAGTTCCTTGTTCAGTTTCTTCTATTGGATAGTATTCTCCTGGTCTTCTCTCCTCAACCAAGTTATATTTCCATCTACAAGCATGGGCACAATCTCCCTTATTTGCATCCCTACCACACATATAGTTGCTCAATAAGCATCTTCCTGAATATGAAATACACATAGCTCCGTGAACAAATGCTTCAATGTCAACTTCAGGCACTTCTTTATGAATTAAATTTATTTCTTCTAAAGATAATTCTCTTGCCATTACAATTCTTTTAATTCCTAAATCATGCCAAAATTTTACTGTTCTATAATTTGTAACACTCGCTTGTGTACTCATATGGACTTCAATATCTTTACTTACAGAACGAACTGCAGTATATATCCCTGCATCAGCAACAATTAATGCATCTACACCAATATCTACTAGTGATTTTACATATTCTTCCAATCCTACTAAGTCATCATTATGAGGAATAATATTCATAGTAATGTATATTTTTTTCCCATTTTCATGGACAAAATCTGTTGCTTCCTTTAATTGTTCAACAGTAAAATTTTTGGATGCTTTTCTCAAACCAAATGATTCTCCAGCTAAATAAACTGCATCCGCCCCATATATAATTGCCATTTTTAATTTTTCAATATCCCCTGCGGGGGCTAATAATTCAACATCTTTCATTTATATTTTCTCCTTTAACTATTAAATAGGAATCCAAAAAGAGGATTCCCATTAAATATTTAACCTATTTTTTATAACATATAGCCATTCCATCATCTATTGGAATAATAGTAGTACTAAATTCATCACTATTAGTTATAATTTTTAAAAATTCTTTTAACCTTCTAACTATCGTATTTTTTCTTCTTATATTATTTTTTTCTTTTGCAACAAGACCTCTAAATAAAATATTATCAGAAATCAATATTCCTCCCTGATTTAATCTTTCTATTGATTTTTCAAAAAAACTCATATATTGTCCTTTTGCAGCATCCATAAATATCATATCATATTTATCTGTTATAAAATCAAGAGCATCATTTGCATCAGCATATATAATATCTATATTTTTTTCACAACCAGCTTTTTTTATAAATTCTTTTGCTTTTAAAAAATTTTTTTCATCAATTTCAATTGTTGTTATATTAGAATCAGGATAAGCCCTATTCATTATAATTGAAGAATATCCAATTGCTGTTCCAATCTCTAAGATTCTTTTAGGTTTCTTTAACATTACAAGAAATTCTAAAAATCTTGCTACTTCAACCTCTATTATTGGAACCTTATTTTTTATTGCGAATTCTTCTATTTCAATTAAAACTGGTTCTTTACTTTGTTCTAAACTTCTGATATATTCAGAAACATAATTTGCTACTATTTCCATTATTCTGAAATTGTATCTTCCAACATTTTAACTATATCATTCATTATAGTGGAGATTCTTACCTCTGCAGCCATAAATTCTGATATTTCAGAATTACTCATCAAAATTACATTTAAATCATTAAGTTGCTTTTCTCTATCACTAACATCTTCACCATTTTGTTTTGCAATTTGATAATCATATAATTTCTTATGAAAATCATCTATAATCTTTTTATTTTCAGCATTTTCATCTATTTTTTTCTTTAAACGCTTAAATTCTTTAACTTCATCACAATTTTTAAAATCATTCGAAAAAGTTAAAATACTATTATAAATATTCATAATCCCTCCTATAGTTCAGTAATTATTGGAATAATCATTGGTCCTCTTTTTATTTCATGATAAATATATGAATTCAAATCTTTTCTAATATTATATCTCATAGTTCCAATATCTGTTATTGAATCTTCTTTACACATTAATAAAGTATTTTCTACAACTTTTCTCATTTCAGAAACTAGATCTAGATTTTCTTTTACATAAATAAATCCTCTTGAAACAATTTCAGGTCCAGATATTATTTCTTTACTAGATTTCTCAAGTACAACCATTACAATGATAATTCCATCTTCAGAAAGATGTTTTCTATCTCTTAAAACAGCACTACCAACATCTCCAACACCAAGGCCATCTACTAATATGTTCCCAGATTCAACAGTTCCAGATATAAAACCTTCTTGTTTATAGTTAAATTCAAAAACTGTACCGTTGCGTCCTATAAAAATATTCTCTTTTGGCATTCCCATCTCAACCGCTAATTTTGCATGTCTTTTTAAATGTCTTGATTCTCCATGAACAGGTATAAAATACTTAGGTTTTACTAATGTATGAATTAATTTTAATTCTTCTTGACAAGCATGGCCAGATACATGGACTTCTGCTAGTGAAGAATGAATAACTTTAACTCCCATTTCAACAAGACGATTAACAAGACCAAAAAATATTTTTTCATTTCCAGGTATCGGTGATGCAGAAATAATTACAGTGTCATTTTCTGTTAATACTAGCTTTTTATGTTCTCCATAAGCCATTCTATTTAAAGCACTCATAGGTTCGCCTTGACTACCTGTCATTAAAAGTACAATTTTAGATTCATCATATTTATTAATATTATTCAAATCTATTAAAGTACCTTCTTCTATTTCTAATTTATTTAATTCAGTAGCTACTTTAATAACATTAACCATAGAACGACCTGAAATTGCAACTTTTCTATTAAATTTTTCAGCAGCCTTTATGATCTGTTGAACACGATGTAAATTTGACGCAAATGTTGCAACAATAATTCTACCTTGAGCTTTGCTGAAAAGTTCAACAAAAGTATCTCCTACTGAACTTTCACTCATTGTATAACCTGGTCTTTCTACATTTGTACTATCAGCACATAAAAGCATTACGCCATCCATTCCCCATTGAGCAATACGATGCAAATCCATTTTATCACCATCAATAGGTGTATAGTCAATTTTAAAATCTCCAGTGAAAAGAATATTTCCAACCGGTGTCTTTATCCCAAAACTAACACTATCTGGAATACTATGACAAGCTCTTATAAATTCAACAGAAAAATGTTTAGTTTTAATTGTTTCTCCTGCATTTACTAAATGCAAATTTTCTTTGCTCAAATTATGTTCTTGTAATTTGCTTTCAACTAAACCTAAAGTTAACTTAGTTCCATAAACTGGTACATTTATTTTTTTTAGTATATATGGAACAGAACCTATATGATCTTCATGACCATGTGTCAAAAAAAGTGCTTTAACCCTGTCTATATTTTTCATTAAATAGGTAATATCTGGAATTACAATATCTATCCCTGGCATATCATCATCTGGAAATGTCATACCACAATCTAAAATGATAATTTCATCATCATATTCCAAAATAGACATATTCTTACCTATTTCACCAACTCCACCTAAAGGTATCATCTTTAAAGTTTTCTTTTTATTTTTTTGCACAACAATAATCTCCTATTTTTTTTCAAGATTTAAACAATCTGAGCAACTTCCATAGAATTTTAAATCGTGGTTTGAAACTTTAAATTTATATTTATCTTCAATAATTTCTTCTAAAGTATCTAGATAGTCTTCTTCAACTTCTATAATTTTTCCACAATTCTTACAAATTAGGTGGTGGTGTTGATGTTTGTCATCATCTCTTATAATTTCATATCTATATCTTTTATCATCAAAATCCAATTTATGAACTAAATTCATCTTATCAAAAATTACAAGCGTACGATAAACAGTTGCTATACCTAAATCTTTATCGTATTTACTTGCGATTTCATGTAGTTCTTCTGGACTTAAATGATTACCTTTATTTTCGTTTAAGACATTAAAAACAATTTCTCTTTGTTTTGTAATCTTATAGTTGTTTTCTACTAACAACTTTTTCATATCTTTAACATCCATAACAATTCTCCTTTTTATTTTATTCTTTTTCTGACTTTAACTCCTCATAAACTTCTATTGCATCAGAAAGTTCTTCATCATCTATTCCTTCTAAATTTATATTTCCATCTTTATCATATATTATTTTTAAAATATATGTGTTTACATCATCTTCTGAATTTAAAACTGCGTATTCACTATCATTCATACCAAAAGTTTCAACTAATTCAAAAATTATCTTTTTTCCATTCTCATCATAAGCTTCAAAACGTTCCACTATGTCACTCCTATTTTCTATCTAAGTAAGATTGTAGAATATATGTAGCAGCTACTTTGTCAATTACTTGTTTTCTTTTTTTTCTGCTCATATTTCCTTCTATTAAAATTCTTTCAGCACTTACTGTTGTAAGTCTTTCATCTTGCATAATTATCTCTATATCTAATTTATTTTCCAATAAAAAATTTTTCAAATCATTAACAAAAGTTAAAACTTTTTCGCCTTGTGGACCTATAGAATTATTCATATTTTTAGGAAGACCAATTATAATCTTAATTATATTTTCTTTTGTAATTATTTCTTTTAATGAGTCTAGATCTTTTTCTAGTGTTTCTCTAAATATTGTACTATGTCCTTGAGCCATGATGAATAAAGGATCACTTATTGCTACCCCTATTGTTCTATCACCTACATCTAAAGCCATATATCTATTCATAAATACCTCTTTTTCCTTATGTAAAAGCCCCGGCAAGATTATTGCCGGGAAACTTTTAATCTTTTATATAATTTTCTAGAAACTCTTCAAGAATTTCATCTCTACTTACTTGTCTAATTAAGCCTCTAGCATTATTATAACTAGTTATATAAGTAGGATCTCCTGAAAGAATATATCCTATTATTTGATCTTTAGGATTATATCCCTTATTTTCAAGTGCTGAATAAACAATTTTTATTATTTCTTTAACACTTTTTTTATCACTTGGTATTTCAATTCTCATTGTTTCATTAAATTCGTTTGACATATAATCCCTCCTATATTTTCTAAAATTGAGCTTTTAAAATTTCTTCTGCATTTTCTAAAGCAAAATCAACTTTACTTAAGTCTTTTCCACCAGCTGATGCTATATCTGGTCTACCTCCACCATTTCCACCAACTAATTTTGCAACTTCTTTAACAATATTTCCAGCATTTATTTTTCTTGCATTTAAGTCTTTACTTACACCAACAGTGAAAGTAAGTTTTCCTTGATAAACATTAGCAAATACTATTACACTTGTACCCAATTTATCCCTTAATTTATCAATTAGATCTCTTAAATCATTTTGATTTTCAAATTCTACTTTTTTTGCAATGAAAGATATTCCATCTATATCTTTCTTTTCAGCTATAAATGAATCTAAACTATTTAAAGCTATTTGTGATTTTAATTCCTTTAATTCTTTTTCTAAAGATTTTATTTCTTCATTTACAGATTCAACCTTAGAAACAAGCTCAGGCTTTTTACATTTCAAAATATTTGATACTTCATCAATTTGATTTTCAGTTTTCTTTAAATATTCATATACACTTCTTCCAGTAATAGCTTCAATTCTTCTAACTCCAGCAGCAACACTTGATTCGGAAGTTATTTTAAACATTTGAATTTCACTAACATTTTTAACATGAGTTCCACCACAAAGTTCAATTGACCAACCACCAAATGATACTACTCTAACAACATCTTTATATTTATCTTCAAAAAGTCCAATTGCTCCCATTTTTGAAGACTCTTCTAAAGTCATTTCTTTAATAATAGTATTTAAATTCAAAGCAATTTTATCATTAACTATTTGTTCTACTCTCTTTAAATCTTCTTGACTTACAGCTTCAAAATGAGTAATATCAAATCTTAATTTATTTGCATCTACTAAAGAACCAGCTTGATTAATATGATTTCCTAATACTTCAATTAATGCTTGATGTAATAAATGAGTTGCAGAGTGGTTTTTCATAATGTCACGTCTATTATTAATGTCAATTTTAAATGTTAATTCATCTCCTAAATTAACTGTTCCACTTACTACTTCTACACTATGAAATATACCATTATTTTTATTTTTCTTTGTATCTAATACTTTAATTTCACAATCTGTACCTTCTATAGTTCCAATGTCTCCTACTTGTCCACCACCTTCACCATAAAAAACAGTTCTATCAGATACTAAAAGAGCTTTATCACCTTGTTTTAAAGTTGAAACTTCTTTTTCATCCTTGAATAATTTTATAACTTTTCCAGTACACTCATTATCAGTATAGCCTAAAAATTCAGTTGTTTCTAAAGCTTTCAAATAATCAGTATTTTTTTCACTCCATCCAGCAGATGAAACATTTCTTCCTTCTCTGGCTCTTATCTTTTGATCTTGCATGTTTTTATTAAAAGCTTCTTCATCTACTGTCATTTTTTCTTCTTCTAATATTTCTTTTGTTAAATCTAAAGGAAAACCATAAGTATCGTATAATTTAAAGGCTTTATCTCCAGGTAAAACATTTGAATGTATAGATTTTTCTTCTTCAATATATGCATTTAAAATTCCTAAACCTTGTTCAATAGTTTCTTGGAATTTTGATTCTTCAGCGTTTAAAATTTTAAATATTCTTTCGCTATCTTCTAACAATTCAGGATATTCCATATTATATGCTTCCATTACAACCTTTGAAACATCTACTAAGAAATTTTCCTTGATACCTAATAATTTACCATGTCTTGCAGCACGTCTAATAAGTCTTCTTAAAACATATCCTCTTTGCTCATTACTTGGAATTACTCCATCATAAATTAAGAATGTCATAGCTCTAGCATGATCAGCAATTACTCTTATTGATATGTCTGAAATTTCATTTGATTTATATCTAACTCCAGAAATTTCTTCAATTTTCTTAATAATAGTATCAATTAATCCTATTTCAAATATATTATCTTTTTCTTCTAAAACAAGAGTTATTCTTTCAAGCCCCATACCAGTATCAATATTTGGATGCTCTAATCTTTGATAATTTCCATCTTTATCTTTATTGAATTGAGTGAATACTAAATTCCAAATTTCCATAAATCTATCATCTGGATTTGTATATTTTTCTCCTCTATCATACATAATTTCAGAACAAGGACCACAAGGGCCAACTTCTAATTCCCAAAAATTATCTTCTTTTCCTAATCTCTGAATTTTTTCTGCAGGTAATCCAATCTCATTTTTCCAAATATTATAAGCTTCATCATCTTCTTCGTAAACTGTAACAGATAATAAATCTTTATTAATTTCCAATCTATCAGTTAAAAACTCCCAAGCCCATGTAATAGCTTCCCTCTTAAAATAATCACCAAAGGAGAAATTACCTAACATTTCAAAGAAAGTTCCATGTCTTTGAGTTTTTCCTACATTATCAATATCAGCAGTTCTAATACATTTTTGACTTGAAGTTGCTCTATTTTTACTCATTTTTTTTACACCTGTAAAATAGTCTTTTAAAGGAGCCATTCCAGCATTAATAAGTAATAAACTTTTATCATTATTTGGAATTAAAGGATAACTTTTTAAACGTAAATGTCCCTTACTTTCAAAAAAATCTAAATATTCTTCTCTAATTTCATTTAATCCTAATTTTCTCATATTTCCCTCTTAATTCTCATTTTTATCTTTATATAAATATTTTTTTACATACGGTTTAGTATTATCATAAATTATCTTAACTACAGCTGCGACTGGTACAGAGAAAATCATTCCTAATACTCCAAACATTCCTCCACCAACAATTAATAAAATTAAAACTATAAGAGGATGCATTCCAGTGCTGTCTCCAAGTATTTTTGGTCCTAATATGTTATTTTCTAACCATTGTACAAAACCAAACAATGCTGCAACCCATAATGCAGTAAATGGTCCTTTAAATAATGCAAGTAAAACTGCAGGAATAAATCCTAAAAACGGTCCTATGTAAGGTATAATATCTGCTACACATGTAATAACCCCTATTACAAAGGAGAATTCAATTCTAAATACCATTAAGTATATCATAGTAGCAACACCAACAAATATTGCCATTATAATTCTACCTCTTACGAACATAGATAAAGATTCATCAATTTCTTTCCAAACTTTAACAAAAAAATTCTCATACTTATCTGGCACACTTTTACTAATCGCATTCAATATTTTATCTTTTTCAAGCAACAAATAAAACGTTATAACAGGAATTAAAATTAACTGAATTATGATACCAATAAAATTTGATATTCCTGCAACCATTCCTGTTATCCAAGTTCCAGAGGATGCTAGCATGGTATTCGCAATTTTTACAAGTTGACCATTTACACTTGTTATCATTTGATTAATAAAAGGAACATTTGTAAATAAATTTTGTCTAATACTTTCACTATAATCAACAAAATTTCTTACCATATCTGGTAATGAAAATAGTAAATGTTTAAACTGTTTAAATGTACTTGGAAATATTCCTATTGCTAAAATAAAGATTGAAAGTGCTATTATAACATAAATAAGTATTATTGCATACAATCTTTTTATATTCTTTTTCTCTAAAAATTTCATAAAAGGATTTAAAATATATGCTATAATTACAGATGCTAAAAAAGTATATAAAGTAACCTTTAAAATAGTATATGTTCTAAATAGTATATACATTATAAATATAGATAGAATACAAAGTGTAATTCTTAAAACCTTATATTTATTAAATTTTATTTTTTCTCCATTTTCTAGCCTTTTATTAGAAAATTGAATTGAAACATATATTCCAACAACTAATAAAATTGCAATCAATATCTTTATAGTAATATTTAAAAACAAATCAAAATTTGGCATGTTACCTCCATCTAATCAATTATTTCTTTTAAAGCTATAATAAACTCATCTATTTCTTCAAATGAATTATTTTCACTAAAACTAATTCTAATTGCGCTATTTTTTAATTCATCATCTAAGCCCATCGATTCTAAAACATGTGAATTCTCAACAGCACCGCTGCTACAAGCTGATCCTCCCGAAATGCAAATTCCTCGAAGATCCATACTCATGATTATCATTTCTTTATCAACTCCAGGAAAAGAAATGTTTATATTCCCTGAAGCTCTGTTATCTAGAGATCCGTTGATAACATATTTTGGTATATTATCTTGTAATTTAGTTAAAAAATAATCTCTTAAAGAAAATCTTTTTGAAATATTTATATCTATTGACTTTCTCAAAATATCAATAGCTTTAGAAAACCCTACAATACCTGCTACATTTTCTGTTCCAGCACGTCTAGAACGTTCTTGACTTCCGCCAAATATAAAATTTTCAATATCTATACCTGATTTAATATATAAGGCTCCAATTCCTTTTGGTGCGTGCACTTTATGACCAGATATAGAAAGCAAATCAACATTTAAGTCTTTGACATTGATTCTAATCTCTGGTAAAGCTTGAACTGCATCTGTGTGAAATATAATATTAGGATTTTTATCTTTAACAGCTTTACATATCGTTTTTATATCTTGAATAGTTCCGATTTCATTATTTACATACATTATAGATACTAAAACTGTATCTTTTCTTAATGCATTAACTACATCTTTTACATCTATAAAACCTTCCTTATTAGGATTAATAAAAGTAACATCAAATCCTAATTTATTTAAGAATTTTGATGTTTCTATTACTGCCGAATGTTCAAAAGAACTAACAATAATATGACCAGTATTATGACCTTTAAATAATGTAGGTCCGATCAATGCCCAATTATCTGCTTCTGTTCCTCCTGATGTAAAAAATAATTCATTCTTATCTGCATTTATATATGTTGAAATATTCTCTCTTGATTTTTCAATTGCAACTCTAGATTTTTGTGAAAATTCATAAACTGAAGATGGATTTGAGTAATTTTTTATCATAAACTCATCCATTGCATCGTAAACTTCTTCATATAAACTTGTAGTTGCAGAATTATCAAAATAAATAATATTATCCATATGCACAAAACTCCATTTTTAAAATAAAATATATCACTATAATTATACTCTAATATGCTATAAAATACAAGAAAATCTAATAAAAAGTCATTTAAATAAAAACTACTTTTAGTAATTATTAACAAAATTATCTTAATGTATTTTACTATAATATTTTATACTTCTTACTATATGTTTTTTAAAAGAAAACAATAACATATGTCTTTTATTTTTAACTAATTATTTCTAATTATAAGTTTTATTAATTATAAAAAATTTTTTATTAGAAATTAATATAATAAAATATTAAAAAATAAACATTTATTGTGTTATAATAAATATGTAAATATATTAATATAATATATAAATTTTATTAGGAGGAAAACTATGAAAAAAATGTATTCAAAATTATGTATGTTAGTTTGTATAAGTATTGGACTAAGTGCTTGTGGACAAACTGCAAAGAAAGTAGAAAACAGTTCGTCAAAAAACGAATCTACTGAAGTAAACAATTCTAATTTAAAAATGGAAACTGTTAATTTAAATGATCCTAATTTAGAGGAACAGTGGAAAAAAGAACCATACTATGGAAAAAAAATTAAAGTTGGATTTGAAGGCGCCTTATGTACTAGTGGTCTTGGAGTAGCTCAAGTTAAAGGTTTTTTTGCTAAATATGGACTAGATGCTGAAATTATTAATACTCCTAATATGCTTGATGCCATTGGTACTGGAAAATTAGATGCAACAACAAATCATATTGCAGCTTCAATGGTCCCAGCATTTAATGGTGTTGATATGGTTTTTGCTAGAGCAGCTCAAACTGGTTGTAGAAGTTTATATGTTCTTAATAATTCAGATATAAAATCAACAAAAGACTTAGTTGGAAAAGAAGTTGCAATATCTGGTGGTGGTATTGGAGGACATGATCATAATATCGCTCTTAGATTCTTATTCAGAGATGGTGTTGACTATAAAAGTGTTAAATTTAAACCTATAGAATCAGCTGCAACAATTCAAGCTATGAAAAACGGAGAAGTTCATGCTGCAATATTATCTGATCAATTTGCAAAAAAATTTGTTGATAGCGGTGAATTAAGATCTATAAGATCAATAACTTTTGATGATGATTTTAAAGAAGAACCTTGCTGCACATTAATATTAAATAAAACTTTTGTTGAACAAAATCCTATTACTGCTGCTAAACTTGTAGAAGCTCATAAAGAAGCTAGTAATTGGATTGAAGATAACAAATATGATGCAGCAAAGTTAATGAAAGCAAATAACTGGGGATCAGGAGATATAGAATCAGATTATAAGTTTTTACAAACATATAACTTTAAAGTAACTGATGAACAAATGGAAAAAACTTTAAATCAAGTAATTAATGACTATAAAGAATTTGGAATAATTACAAAAGATGTAAGTACACAAGACATTCTAAATAAGATATATAAACCTAGAAAAGTAAAATAAAGGAGATAATATTTTGACTAAGAAAAATTGCATTTGCGGAATTTGTCCTGGAGATTGCCAAGTTGAAATTGAATTAATAGATGGACATATTAAAAATATTAAACCTTCTGGCGAAAAAAAACCATCTGCAATTTGCTTAAGAGGATTATATTCAGATGAGATTGTAAATTCTAATGATAGACTAAAAAAACCTCTTATTAGAGTTGGAAAAAAAGGTGAAGGTAAATTTAGAGAAGCTAGTTGGGACGAAGCTATTAAGTATATAGGAGAAAATTTTAATAGAATTATTAAATCAAATGGTCCTCATGCTCTTATGAGTCATGTTGGTAGAGGCGGATTTGAATATAGTACAGATGATTATGTCCATGTAAAATCTCCCGGCAAAGCACCTGGCGGATTTTTTTCTCCAATAGGATCACTAAATAATAGTAGTGTAGGTTCTCTTTGTTATGTAAGTTATGGTGTTTTTGCCCCAATAACAACAATGGGATTCCCTGCAACATGGTTGGAACCTGATATTGAAAACACAAATCTCCTTGTTATTTGGGGAACAAATCCAAAAACAGATTCTCCCCCATTTAAATATGATAGAATATTAAAAGCAAAAAGAAGAGGCTGTAAAATTATTGTTATAGACCATTATAAATGTGATATTGCCGAAATTGCTGATTTATACATACCAATTAAATCTGGAACTGATGGATATTTTATATTATCATTATTAAATTATATGTTTAATAATAATATGTTAGATAAAGAATTCTTAGAAAAATACACTTATGGTAAAAAAGACTTTTTAGAATATATTAAAGATTTTTCTATTGGTTCCTGTATTAAGATGACAAATATTAGCGAAGATAATTTTATCAAATTTGCAAAACTTATTACAAATGAACCTGCTGCATTAATAACTTATACTGGACTTGAATATTCAAATTCTGGGGTTCAAACAATAAGAAGTTTATATACTCTATGGGCTCTGTCTAAAAATTTAGATGTTAAAGGTGGGCTTCTAATTAAGCCAAAAACAAAAAATATGTATGATAGAGTTAAAACTCCAAATATTAAAGATATGCATTTAAGAATGATTGGAGAAAAAGAATTCCCACTTTTTATAAAACTTCTTTCTCAACCACAATTTATGATGTTTCCTAAAGCAGTTTTGAGTAAGGAACCTTACGAAATAAAAGGACTATTAAATGTTGGTGCTGCAATAACAAATAACTATCCAAACTCAGAATTATTTGAAAAAGCACTATTAAATTTAGACTTCTTTGTAAATGTAGATAGATTTCTAACAAAAGATTCTTTATATGCTGATGTTGTTCTTCCAGCTACAACTTATTATGAAGATGAGAGTTTTGTAATATATCCAGATAGAGTTGAAAAAAGAGAAAGAGTAATAGAACCTATTGGAGAATCAAAATCTAATATCTATATCTTACAATTAATTGCTGAGGAATTAGGTTTTGGAGAACAATATCCAAAAAATGATCAAGAACTATTGGAATTTTCATTTTATAATACTCCAGAAATATTAGATGCTCTAAAAAAAGATGGTGTTTATTATTTTCCAAAAAATTCAGTTGAATTTCAATATGAAAAATATAAAAAAGGATTATTAACACCTAATGGTATAATAGGATTCCCAACACCAACTGGAAAATTTGAAATATACTCAACTCTTCTAAAATCTTATGGATATGAACCACTTCCAAAGTATATAAATGCAGAAGAAAGTCAAATAAATACCCCAGATTTGTTTGAAAAATATCCATTAATACTAAATACTGGCTCAAGAATAAAATCAACGTTTAGAACACAACATTTAAATATACAAGGATTATTAAATTTCCAACCAAAACCAGAAGTTTTAATTAATCCTATTGATGCTTTCGATAGAGATATTTCAGATGGTGACTGTATTGAAATTTATAATTCAAGAGGATGTATAGAAATGTATGCAAAAGTTACTGACAAAATTCAAAAAGGAGATTTAGAAGTTAACATAGGAGGAGGATCTCCATATCAAAGCAAAGAATGGAGTAAGGCAAACGTGAATTCATTAACTGATAATAATAATATTGATATTATATCAGGATTTCCATGCTTTAAAAACTTACTTTGTAATGTACGTAAAAAACAATAGTTTTTCATTTTTAAAAATAAAAAAGACACTGTTTAATCAGTGTCTTTTTATAATTTTATATTAAAATCTAATATTAGTTTTTAAGCAAATTATTTAACTAATTCTAAAATCGCCATTTCAGCTGAGTCCCCTTGTCTAGGTCCTAGCTTTAATATTCTTGTATATCCACCGTTTCTTTCTTTATAAAGTGGAGCAATTTCTTCGAATAGCTTATGAACTGTTTCAGTCTTGTAAATATAAGCTAAGGCTTGTCTTCTTGCATGAAGATCACCCTTTTTACCAAGAGTTATCATCTTTTCAGCTACTCTTCTAGTTTCCTTTGCTCTTGTTAACGTAGTTTCAATCTTTCCATTTTCAAAAAGAGATTGAACTTGATTTCTAAGCATTGCATCTCTATGATCTGCTCTACGTCCAAGTTTTCTTAAATTAGCCAAAGTACTACCTCCTCTTTTTATTCTTCATCTAAAAATTTTAAACCTAATTCGTGAATTTTATCTATTACTTCTTCTACAGACTTCTTACCAAAGTTTTTAATTTTCTTTAGTTGTTCTATATCTTGAGAAATAATGTCTTTAACTGTATCAAGATTTGCTCTTTTCAAACAGTTAAAACTTCTAAGGGATAAATCTAATTCTTCAACACTCTTTGATAAAACACTATTAGTGTCTAAATTTTTACCATCTTTTATACTTGAATTATCAAGGTTAATGTCTGGTAGTGATCTAAATAGACTTAAGTAATCTATAAAAATTCCAGCACCTGTTGAAAGAGCTTCTTGTGGAGTTATAGTTCCATTTGTCCAAACTTCAATTTCAAGTTTATCAAAATCTATACTTTGTCCAACTCTAGTATTCCCTACTGTAAAGTTAACTTTCTTTACAGGAGAGAAAGAAGAATCAACTGCTATTGAATTAATATCACAGTATTCTTTATTCAAATCGCTAACTCTATAGCCTTTACCATTTAAGACTAATAAATCCATTCTGATTTCTCCCTCTTCATTAAGAGTTGTTATATAATGATCTTTATTAGCTATTTCAACATTTTGATTTTCAGAAATATCTCCAGCTGTTACAACTTTTGGCCCTTTTACATTTAATTCTAATACTACAGGCTCATCATTAAATTTCTTTAATGCAATTCCTTTTATATTAATTAAAATTTCTGGAACATCAGCTATTGAACCTTTAATAGTTGTAAACTCATGTCCAACACCATCAATTTTAACAGTTGCTATGGCAGATCCAGGAAGAGACCCCAAAAGAACTCTTCTCATAGAATTACCTAATGTAGTACCATATCCTCTATCTAGAGGCATAATAGCAAATTTACCATAGTTTTTTTCAAGATCTATATCTAAAACTTCAATATTTGTATTTAAATCTTCTGTCATAGACTTTATCCTCCTTAGTCTAATTCATATTGAAACTTTTAAATACTTTTAAAAGTTTACAATTACACTCTTCTTCTCTTTGGTGGTCTACAACCATTATGTGGAATTGGAGTAACATCCTTAATTAAACTAACTTCAAGTCCAGTAGCTTGTAATGATCTGATAGCAGCTTCTCTACCTGATCCAGGTCCTTTAACATAAACTTCTACAACTTTTAGTCCATGTTCCATAGCTTTTTTTGCAGCTTCTTCAGCAGCTTGTTGTGCAGCAAATGGAGTAGATTTTCTTGATCCTCTAAAACCTAATTGTCCAGCACTTGCCCAAGAAATTACATTACCGTTTAAATCACTTAGAGTTACCATAGTGTTATTAAATGAAGAAACGATATGAGCTTGTCCTTTTTCAATATTTTTACGCTCTCTTCTCTTAACACGAGCTTTTTGTTTCTTAATTGCCAATTAAATCCCCTCCTTATTTACCTTTTTTTGTTCCAGAAACTTTCTTTGGACCTTTTCTAGTTCTGGCATTATTTTTAGTATTTTGTCCTCTTACAGGTAAACCTCTTCTATGTCTGATTCCTCTGTAACAGTTAATTTCTCTTAATCTCTTAATATTCATAGCGATTTCTCTACGTAAATCACCTTCAACAAGATATTTATCTATTTCAGCTCTTATTAAAGCAACTTCAGCTTCAGTTAAATCTTTAACTCTTGTATCTGGATTGATTCCAGCATTTCTAAGAATATCATTTGAAGTCTTTCTACCTATACCATAGATATAAGTCAAACCTATTTCTACCCTTTTTTCTCTTGGTAAGTCGACACCTACAATTCTTGCCACTGTTACCTACACCTCCATCTTCATTAACCTTGTTTTTGTTTGTGCTTTGGATTTTCACAAATCACCATTACTCTACCTTTTCTTCTGATGATTTTACATTTTTCGCACATTTTCTTTACTGATGGTCTTACTTTCATTTAAGTCCCTCCTATGCTACTTGTTTCGCCAAGTTATTCTTCCTTTTGTTAAGTCATAAGGTGAAAGTTCAACCAATACCTTATCACCTGGAAGAATTCTTATATAATTCATTCTTAATTTTCCTGATATATGAGCTGTTATTTCATGACCATTTGCAAGTTTAACCTTGAATATAGTATTCGGCATAGCTTCAATAACAGTTCCTTCAACTTCTATAACATCCTTTTTGGACATTTAAAGAACCTCCTATTTTTCTACATTATCTTGTATATATGATTTTAATAATTTTCTCAAATTAGAATCATTAAATGATAATGGATTCAAACTAAAATCTTTAAGCACGTCATTATAAATTTGCAAATGCTTTGACTTTTTAAGTTTAGGTTTAGAAAGAGGTCTGTTACTACCATTAGCAATTTTTACTAATGATGAACTAATTACCTCAACTATGATCATTACTTCGCCCTTGTCCCGGCCCTTAAGTGATTTTACAACCTGACCTACTTTAAAATCAAAATTTAGATCCATAGTATACTCTCCAAAATGATTGACATTTTAAGAAAGAGACTCCTTAATTTGTGAAAAGACATCCTCAATAGGTAAAGTACCATCAACAGTTAAAATCAATCCTAAATTTTTGTAAAAATCAATTAGTGGAAAAGTTTGGTTTTCATATACTTCTATACGATCTAAAACTGTTTTTTCATTATCATCCGCTCTTTGAATAACTTCACCAGAACATTTATCACAAACACTATCTTTTGATGTTGGTTTGTTGTCAACATGATAAGTTTCTCCACAATTCTTACATACTCTTCTTCCAGAAAGTCTTTTTACTAATATATTTTTATCAACATCAATATTAATAACTCTATCTAGTTTAAGACCTCTTTCTTCCAAGCCTTTTTGTAAGGCTTCTGCTTGATTAATTGTTCTTGGA
This sequence comes from Parvimonas micra, assembly GCF_021300775.1. Taxonomy (GTDB): domain Bacteria; phylum Bacillota; class Clostridia; order Tissierellales; family Peptoniphilaceae; genus Parvimonas. Next base: position 260,856 of record NZ_JAJTJP010000001.1, on the reverse strand, counting down.
AAACCATCTAATAAGAATCCATTTTTACAGTCATCATTTGAAAGTCTATCCCATACTAAATCAATAGTAAGTTCATCTGGAACTAATTGTCCATTGTCTAAATAAGACTTAACTTTTTTTCCAAGTTCTGTTTCATTTTTAATATTATGTCTAAATATATCTCCTGTTGAAATATGAGTTATTCCATATTCAGCAACGATACTTGACGCTTGAGTTCCCTTTCCGGCTCCCGGGGGCCCTAACAAAATTAGTCTCATATTATATCTCCTATAAACTATTTATTCAAAAAACCTTTATAGTGTCTCATCAACATCATAGATTCTATTTGCTTCATTGTTTCAATTACTACACCAACTATAATTATAACTGATGTTCCACCAAAGTTAATTTTCATTCCACTTATACGAGAAATAACAATTGGCGCTGAAGCAATTAAAGCTAGAATAATAGAACCTGAGAAAGTAATTCTATTTGATATTTTTTGTAAATATTCTCCGGTTGGTTTTCCAGGTCTAATTCCAGGAATAAATCCACCGTATTGTTGTAAATTTTTTGCGTATTCAACAGTATTAAATTGAATTGATGAATAAAAGAATCCAAACAATATTATCAATATAAAATTCAATATTGAATATACATACACACCAACTGAACCTTCAACTGTTAAGTATGAACTAATCCAATTTGGAGTTCCACCAGAAAATAATAATGAAAGAGTTTGTGGCATTGCTAATAAAGATGATGCAAAGATTACTGGCATTACACCGCTCATATTAACTTTTACAGGAATATGAGTAGCTTGTCCGCCATACATTTTCCTTCCAACAACTTTTTTTGCATATTGAACTGTTATTTTTCTTTCACCTTCATTTATAAGTACAACAATTACAACTATTGCAATAGCCGCTAGTACTACACCTATTATAGTAAGAATTCCAACTGTTCCAGTTATTATTCCGTAAATAAAAGTTCCGATTTGTGTTGGTAAATTTGAAACAATACCAAGGAAGATAATAATTGAAATACCATTACCTACTCCTTTTTCTGTAATTATTTCACCTAACCAAACTAAGAACATTGAGCCTGCTAATAAAGATGTAATAATCAATGCTGATTGAATATATCCATTAGCAACAATAGCTTTAGCAAATAATCCATTTGCAATTGCCATAGCTTCAAATATTCCAAGTATTACTGCGCCTATTTTAGTATATTTTGCAACTTTTTTCTTACCCATTTCACCATCTCTTGCAATTTCTCCAAGTCTTGGGAATGCAATAGTAAGAAGTTGTACAACTATTGATGCTGTAATGTAAGGATAAATACTTAGAGCAAAAACACTCATTTGTTTTAAACTACCTCCGGCAAGTAAATCTAATAGATTTACTAAGCCACCAGCGTTTGAACTCATAAGTTGACTAACAACCTTTTTGTCTATAAATGGAATTGGAATTATATTACCAAGTCTATAAACAACAATCATCAATAATGTAAAAATCATTTTACTTCTGATTTCTTTTATTCTCCACGCATTAGATAGAGTCTTGAACATATTAGATCACCTCTACCTTTCCTCCAGTGCTTTCTATTTTTTCGATAGCACTCTTAGTAAATTTACTGCAAGATACAGTTAATTTCTTAGTTAATTCTCCATTACCTAAAATCTTAACACCATCTTTTGCTTTAGCTCTTTTAGCTAAATTAACTTCAAATATTAATTCTTCAGTAACTTCTGTACCATCTTCAAAAATATTTAATTGTTCTACATTTACTTCTGCATATTGTTTAGCAAAAATATTAGTAAAACCTCTTTTTGGAAGTCTTCTAAATAGTGGCATTTGTCCACCTTCAAATCCAGGTCTTACTCCTCCGCCTGATCTTGAATTTTGGCCGTCACGTCCTTTACCGCCGTACTTACCTAGCCCAGAACCGTAACCTCTACCAAGTCTTTTTCTTGCTTTTGAGCCTCCACCTTCAGCAGGTCTTAAATCATGTAACTTCACGCTTTATACCTCCTTAAATTTCTTCAACTTCAAGCATAAAACTTATTTGATTGATCATACCTCTAATTGATGGAGTATCTTCCTTAACAACTGTTTGACCAACTTTTTTTAAACCTAAAGCTTCAACATTTTTAATATGTTTTTGTATTCTACCGATTTTACTCTTTTTAAGTGTTATTTTGAGCTTTGCCATTTTAAAAGCCCCCCTTAACCTAATATTTCTTCTACGGATTTTCCTCTTAATTTAGCTATATCTTCAGCTCTCTTAAGATTCTTTAACCCTTCCATAGTTGCATTAACTATATTTCTAGCATTTGTAGTTCCTAAAGATTTACTTCTAACATCTTTAATTCCTGCAAGTTCACAAACCGCACGAACAGGACCACCCGCGATAACTCCAGTACCAGCTCCAGCAGGTTTTAATAAAACTCTACCAGCTCCAAAAACTCCAACAATTTCATGAGGAATTGTAGTGTTTACAAGAGGTACTCTGATAACATGTTTTTTAGCATCTTGTACACCTTTTCTGATAGCTTCAGGAACTTCAAGTGCTTTACCAACACCTACTCCAACATGTCCATTTCCATCTCCAACTACTACAAGAGCGCTAAATCTAAAGTTTCTACCACCTTTTACTACTTTAGTAACACGGTTGATGGCAACTACTCTTTCTTCTAATTCTAATCCTTCTACTTCTTTAATTAAAAGTTCCATTAATTACCCTCCTGATACTAAAATTTAAGTCCAGCTTCTCTGGCACCTTCAGCTAATTCTTTAACTTTTCCGTGATATAAATAACCACTTCTATCAAAAACTACTTCTGTAATGCCTTTTTCAACAGCTTTTTTACCAATTGCTAGACCAACAGCTTTAGCAGCTTCTTTATTAGATTTTGATTCTAATGAAGCAAATTCTTTATCTAATGTTGAAGCTGAAACTAAAGTTACGCCCTTAGTATCGTCTATAATTTGAGCATATATATTAGTATTACTTCTATATAAATTTAATCTTGGTTTTTCAGGAGTTCCAGAAACTTTTTTTCTTACTCTAGCATGTCTTGCTTTTCTATTTTCATTTTTGCTAATTTGCTTTAACATTAAATTTCACTCCTTCCTATTTACCAGTCTTACCAACTTTACGTCTGATATATTCTCCTTCATATCTTACACCCTTACCTTTGTATGGTTCAGGTCTTCTATGAGCACGAATATTAGCCGCAAAGTTTCCAAGTTTTTGTTTATCTATACCATTAATCACTATCTTAGTTGGTTCAGGAACTTCTACAGTTATACCTTCTGGATCTAAAACTTCAATTGGATGAGAATATCCTAAGTTTAAAGTTAATTTATTTCCAGCTTTTGCTGCTCTATATCCAGTTCCTTCTATAATCAAAGTTTTAGTAAATCCCTTTGAAACACCTTCAATCATGTTAGCAAGAAGAGTTCTTGTTAAACCATGAAGTGATTTATGTCTTTTTATTTCAGAAGGACGTTCTATACTAATTGTATCTCCTTCTATTTTAATGTTCATTTCACTGCTTAATTTTTGAGCTAATTTTCCTTTAGGTCCTTTTACTTCAACGAAGTTTTCTTCACCTAAAATTACCTCAACTCCAGCAGGAACAACAATTGGTTTTAATCCAATTCTTGACATTGGTTTACCTCCTTAGTTTTAATCCTTAAACATGTTACCAAACGTAACAAAGAACCTCTCCACCAATACCTTCTTTTCTAGCAACTTTATCAGTTACAACTCCTTTTGATGTTGAGATAATTGCGATTCCAAGTCCTCCTAAAACTTTAGGAATTTCATGGCTTCTAGCGTAAACTCTTAAGCCAGGTTTTGAAATTCTCTTAAGTCCTGAAATAACTTTTTCGTTATTTTTTCCATATTTTAAGTCAACTGTGATGATTCCTTGTTTGTCATCTTCAATTACATTATATCCTTCAATAAAACCTTCATCTAATAAAATCTGAACAAGATTCTTTTTCATTTTTGATGCAGGTATTTCAACAGATGAATGTCTTGCGTTATTACCATTTCTAATTCTTGTAAGCATATCTGCTATAGGATCAGTCATCATATAAGCTTCCTCCTTTATTTAATATTACCAACTAGCCTTTTTAACGCCAGGAATTTCTCCCTTGTAAGCTAATTCACGGAACACAATACGGCTGATTCCATATTTTCCAATGTATCCATGAGGACGTCCAGTTATTTTACAACGATTGTGTAAACGAGTTGGTGAAGCATTTCTTGGTAATTTGCTTAAACCAACATAGTCCCCTTTGGCTTTTAATTCTGCACGTTTTGCAGCATATTTTTCAACTAACTTTTGACGTTTTAATTCACGTTGTACCATTGATTTTTTAGCCATTAAATTTCTCCCCCTACTACTTTTTAAAAGGCATTCCTAATAGCTCTAATAATGCTTTAGACTCTTCATCAGTCTTAGCTGTAGTAACTATTATAATATCCATTCCTCTTATTTGATCAATCATATCATATACGATTTCTGGGAATATTAATTGTTCTTTTATACCTAATGCGTAATTTCCTCTTCCATCAAAGCTTGACGCGCTAACACCTCTAAAGTCTCTTACACGTGGAAGAGCTATGTTAACTAATCTATCTAGGAAATCATACATCTTTTCTCCTCTAAGAGTAACTTTAGTACCAATTTTCATACCTTCTCTTAATTTGAAATTAGCAATTGATTTCTTAGCAGTAGTTATTACAGGCTTTTGTCCTGAGATTATTTCTAAGTCTCTTAAAGCGCTTTCTAAAACTTTTGGATTATCTTTAGCTGAACCTAAACCAATATTGATAACAATCTTATTAAGTTTAGGAACCTCCATAATATTTTTATATTTAAAACGTTCCATTAAAGCAGAAACTATTTCTTCTTTATATTTAACTTGCATTCTGGAAGTCACTTAAGATTCCTCCTTTCAACTATTTATCTATTTTTGAACCACTTTTTTTACTGATTCTAACTTTTTTGTCTCCTTCAAGAGCATAACCAATTCTAGAAGGTTTATTTACTTTAGTATCAAAGTACATTACATTTGAAACATCAATACTTCCCTCAATTTTAATTAAACCAGCTTCATCTTTAGGACTTTTAGCTTTCTTGTGTTTAGTTTGAATGTTTACTCCTTCTACTATTACTCTATTTTCTTTTACTAAAGTTTTTATAACTTTACCAGTTTTACCTTTATCTTTTCCTGCAATTACAATAACAGTATCTCCAGATTTTATTTTCATTCTAACACCTCCTATTATAATACTTCAGGTGCAAGAGATATAATTTTCATAAAGTTACCAGCTCTTAGCTCTCTTGTAACTGAACCGAAAATTCTTGTACCAACTGGGTTTTTATCATCTTTTATAATTACTGCTGCATTATCATCGAATCTAATGTAGCTTCCATCATTTCTTTTTATGCTGTTTGTTGTTCTAACAATTACCGCTTTTACAACGTCACTTTTCTTAACAACTCCACCTGGTGTAGCACTTTTAACAGTACAAACTACTATATCGCCAACTTTTGCATATTTCTTATTAGTACCACCTAGTACTCTGATAACAAGAAGTTCTTTAGCGCCAGAGTTGTCAGCAACTTTTAAACGACTTTCTGTTTGAATCATACGATACTCCTTTCCAGATGAAAATTATTTTACTCTTTCAAGTATCTCAACAAGTCTCCATCTCTTTTCTCTTGAAAGAGGTCTTGTTTCCATAATTTTAACTCTATCACCAATTAAACATTCGTTATTTTCATCATGTGCTTTAAATTTTGTAGTCTTTTTCATTTGTTTTTTATAAAGTGGGTGAGATACAAAAGTTGCAACTTCAACAACAATTGTCTTATCCATTTTATTAGAAACTACATTTCCTATTATGACTTTTCTACTATTTCTTTCCATATAGTATTAAGCCTCCTTTCCAGCATTAAGCTCACGTTCTCTGATAATAGTCTTAACACGAGCTATATCTTTTCTAATGCCACCAATTCTCATAGGATTCTCTAATTGTCCAGTGGCTAATTGAAAACGTAAATTAAATAATTCTACTTTTAAATCTTTTAATTTTGCTTGTAAATCACTATCATTCATTTGGCGAATTTCCTTAATTTTCATTAGCTTCACCTTCCTTCATCTCACGAGTTATAAATTTAGTCTTTACCGGTAACTTATGAGCAGCAAGTCTCATAGCTTCTCTAGCTACATCAACAGGAACACCACTCATTTCGAATAATACTCTACCCGGTTTAACAACTGCTACCCAGTATTCTGGAGCTCCTTTACCGGAACCCATTCTTACTTCAGCAGGTTTTTTTGTAACAGGCTTATCAGGGAATACTTTAATCCAGATCTTACCGCCTCTTTTTATATATCTTGTCATCGCACGTCTTGCAGATTCAATTTGGTTTGCAGTCATCCAGCAAGGTTCTAACGCTTGAATTGCATAATCTCCATAAGAAATTGTATTTCCCCTTAGAGCTTTACCAGTCATTCTGCCTCTATGAACTCTACGATATTTTACTCTCTTAGGCATTAACATAGACTCTTTCCTCCTTCCGGCAACTAAGCTTCTTTCTTAGCACCAGTTTTATTAAATCTTTTCTTATTGTCTTTCTTGTTTCTTCTGTCTTTTTTTGCAGGTTTTTCTTCAACAACTGCAGCTTTCATTCCTGGAAGAACTTCTCCTTTATATAACCAAACTTTTACGCCTAATTTTCCATAAGTTGTATCTGCTTCAGCAAATCCATATTCAATATCAGCTCTTAAAGTTTGTAGAGGAATAGTTCCTTCAGAATATCCTTCAGTTCTAGCCATATCTGCTCCACCAAGTCTTCCAGAAACAGCAGTTTTAATACCTTTTGCTCCTGATTTTAATGATCTTTGCATAGCTTGTTTCATAGCACGTCTAAAAGATACACGTCTTTCTAATTGTCCAGCAATGTTTTCAGCAACTAATTGAGCACTTAAATCAGGTCTCTTAACTTCTTCAACATTAACAATTACTTTTTTACCAGTTAATTTTTCAATCTTAACTCTTAACTCTTCAACACCAGCACCTGATTTTCCAATTACCATTCCAGGTTTAGCAGTAAATACAGTTACCTTTACTCTATTTGCTGATCTTTCTATTTCAACTTTTGGTACTCCTGAAAGAGCTACCTCTTTTTTAACAAGTTTACGAATATTGTGGTCTTCTACTAATAAATCACCAAATTCTTTTTTATCGGCAAACCATCTTGAGTCCCAATCTTTTATTATTCCAACTCTTAACCCATGAGGATTAACTTTTTGACCCATTTTTTATCCTCCTTATACTATCTTTCTGCTACCGTTACACCAATATGACTTGATCTTTTTAATATTGGGTAAGCTGAACCTTTAGCTTTTGGTCTCCATCTTTTCATAACTGGAGCATCATTTGCATAAGCTTCTAATACATAAAGGTCTTTTCTATCTAAATTATGATTATTTTCCGCATTAGCAACAGCTGATTTTAATACCTTTTCTAATAATCTTGCACCCGCTTTAGGAGTGAATCTTAGAATAGATAAAGCTTCATCTACATGCTTTCCTCTTATTTCTCTACAAATAAAGTTTACTTTAAGAGGTGAAATTCTTTGATATTTTGCAATTGCTTTAGCTTGCATGTTATATCCTCCTTATCTATTATCTTACTTTACTATTTTTTTCGTTTTTGCCAACATGACCCTTGTAAGTTCTTGTTAAAACGAACTCTCCAAGTTTATGTCCTACCATGTCATCAGTAATATATATTGGTAAGTGCTTTCTTCCGTCATGAACAGCTATAGTATGTCCAACAAATTGTGGAAAAATTGTACTTCTTCTTGACCAAGTTTTTACAACTTTTTTTTCATCTGCACTATTTAATGCATCTATTTTCTTTAAAAGATGATCATCACAAAATGGTCCTTTTTTAAGAGATCTACCCATTTGTTTTCCTCCTTAATTAGTTTTTAGTTCTTCTTCTTACTATGAACTTATTAGACTTTTTATTTTTCTTTCTAGTCTTAAGTCCTAAAGCTGGTTTGCCCCAAGGAGTTGAAGGTGCTGGACGTCCTACAGGAGTTCTACCTTCCCCACCACCATGAGGGTGATCTACTGGGTTCATTGCAGATCCTCTAACATGAGGTCTCTTACCCATGTGTCTTGATCTTCCGGCTTTACCAATAGTTATAAGTTCGTGACTTAAATTACCAACTTGACCAACTGTAGCTCTACATTCTAAGTGAACTAATCTAAATTCACCTGATGGTAATCTTAATTGTGCAAATCTTCCTTCTTTACCCATTAATTGAGCTTCGGATCCTGCACTTCTTACAAGTTGTCCACCTTTACCTGGTTTTAACTCAACATTATGAACATTTGTACCAACTGGAATATCTTTTAATTTTAATGCGTTACCGATTACGATATCAGCATTTTCCCCTGATTCAATTTTATCTCCAACTTTTAATCCTTCTGGAGCTAAGATATATCTCTTTTCTCCATCTAAATAATGGATTAATGCTATATTAGCAGTTCTGTTTGGATCGTATTCGATTGAAGCAACTTTTCCTGGTACTCCATCTTTATTTCTTTTAAAATCTATTATTCTATATTTTCTTTTAGCACCGCCGCCTCTATGTCTAACGGTAACTCTACCTAATGAATTTCTTCCGCCTGATTTTGATAAAGAAACTAATAATGACTTTTCTGGTTTAGTCTTAGTTATTTCATCAAAAGTTAAAACGCTCATTCCACGTACACCAGCAGAAGTTGGTTTATACTTTCTAATAGCCATTAATATTACCTCCTATATTAAATACTTTCAAAAAATTCAATTTCTTTAGAATCTTCTGTAAGAGTAACAATGGCTTTTTTCCAATCAGGTCTTTTGCCAACATTAGCTCCCATTCTTTTTTTCTTACCAGTAATATTCATTGTATTTACTTGTTTAACTTTTACACCAAAAATTGTTTCTACGGCTTTTTTGATTTCTGATTTATTAGCTCTAGTGTCAACTTTGAAAGTGTATCTTTTTGATTCCATATTTTCCATTGAACGTTCAGTTACAACTGGTTTAATAATAATATCATATGCTGTCATTATGCATACACCTCCTCAATTTTTGAAAGGGCATCTTTTACAATTACAAGATTATCAAATCTCAATAAATCGTAAACATTCATATAATCTACAACAACAGTTTCAACTTTTGGAAGGTTAGCGAATGATTTAACAATCTTTTCGTTTCCTTCTGATAAAACTATTATAGTCTTTGTTTCTAAATTTAAATTTTTCAAAATTTCTTTTGCTTTCTTTGTGCTAAATGCATCAATTGTTAAAGCATCTAAAACTCTTAATTCTCCTTCAAGAACTTTTGAAGTAAGAACTGATCTCATAGCAAGTCTTCTTACTTTTTTAGGAACTGAGTATCTGTAGCTTCTTGGCTTTGGTGCGAATACTACTCCGCCACCCTTCCATTGAGGAGCTCTTATACTACCTTGTCTAGCACGACCAGTACCTTTTTGTCTCCAAGGCTTTCTTCCGCCTCCACGTACTTCTGCACGAGTCTTAGCAGATTGAGTGCCTTGTCTTCTATTAGCTAAATGGTTCTTTACTACTTCATAAACAACATGTTCATTTACTTCAATACCAAAAATAGCTTCGTTTAATTCTATATCACCAACAACTTCTCCAAGTTGGTTATAAACATTAACCTTAGGCATTATTTATCCTCCTTAAACTATCTTTTAACCGCTTCTCTAACTGTTACTAAACCACCTTTAGGTCCTGGAATAGCACCTTTAACAAGAATTAGGTTCTTTTCAACGTCAACTTTTACAACAACAAGATTTTGAACAGTACTTTTTGCATTTCCCATTTTTCCACTTGCTTTTCTACCTTTAAGTACTCTACCTGGGAATGTACCAGCACTTCTAGCACCAGCTACTCTATGAGATTTTGAACCGTGTCCTTCAGGACCTCTTCCGTAATTCCATCTCTTAATAGCACCTTGAGTACCTTTACCTTTTGAAGTTCCGATAACATCAACTTTATCTCCCTCAGCAAATAAGTCAACTTTTATTTCTTGTCCAGGTTCAAAAGTTTCGCCTTCGTTTAATCTGAATTCTCTTACAAATCTCTTATATCCAACACTTACTTTGTCAAAATGTCCTTTAAGAGGTTTTGTAACCTTCTTTTCTTTCTTGTCTACATATCCACATTGGATTGCATTATAACCATCATTTTCAACAGTTTTAACTTGAGTAACGAACATAGGGCCCGCTTCAACTACTGTTACCGGAATAACTGAACCATCTTCAGCAAAAATTTGAGTCATTCCAATTTTCTTACCTAAAATACTCTTCATTGAGTACACCTCCTATTACTTACAGCGGATTGATTTTACAATCATTCTAAGATTTATAACTTAATTTCGATATCTACACCACTTGGAAGATTTAATTTCTTTAAACTTTCCAAAGTTTTTTGGTTAGGATTTAGGATATCAATAAGTCTTTTATGTGTTCTTTGTTCGAATTGTTCTCTACTATCTTTGTATTTGTGAACAGCTCTTAAGATTGTAATGATTTCCTTTTCTGTTGGTAGTGGAATAGGTCCTGATACTTCTGCACCAGTTCTTTTTGCAGATTCCACTATTTGTTGTGCTGAGCTATCGATTAATTCATGATCGTAAGCTCTTAATCTAATTCTGATTTTTTGTTTGTTTGCCAATTTTTTTACCTCCTTGTTTCGCATGTTTTGGCATCATGCAACTAGGTCTTCCGTATCAACTCATCCGTGTGTTCCATTTTCACTTCCAAAAAATACGGCGACCAGTCGCCGAAATCTAGTTCGACATACTCAGAAATAATTACCTCAAAGACCGTAAAATAGCCATTTATTTGAGCAACCTATTTCGTCAACGCCTATTATGTGCATATGAGCACCCATATATTATACTACATCAAATCCAATAATGCAATACTTTTTTTAGATTTTATTGAAATTTTTTTAATTTTTTTATAATATAAATTTACAAAAAATTAGGTAGTGTATTTTATTAGTCATACACTACCTATTTTGTTCTTTATTCCGTAATTTTTAGAACTTCTTCTGCTTCATCTTTATCGAAAACATCAACATTTTTTATATTATCAAAACGTCTTGTAATCTTTGTAGAAGTAGTAAAAATATCTTTAACATCCTTACTTACTTTATTTATATCTTTTTCTAAAGTTTCCCATCTCTTAGCATATCTCTCAAACTCTTCAGAAAGAGAATTTAATTCTTTTTGTATTTCTAAAGCATATTGAGATTGTTTTAAATTTTGTGAAACTGCTTGAATAGTTGTAAGTATAGCCATCATAGTTGTTGGAGAAGTTATCCACACACGTTTAGAATATGCATATTCTACTATTTTTGGCATATAAGCATTCAAGTAAGCAAATATAGCTTCAGCAGGTAAAAATAAAATAGCTTGATCTGTTGTTTCATTTTTTATTATATACTTAGTAGAAATATCATCAATATGTTTCTTTAAGTTTTGTTCAAAACTCTTTTCATTTTCTTGCTTATTATCAGCTACATCTTCAAAAATTCTTCTATAATTTTCCAATGGAAATTTACTATCTATACATATTGTTCCCACAGGTTCTGGAGCAAATAATACCGCATCAGCCATTGCGCCATTAGAAAGCTTATATTGTTTTTGATAAATCTCTGTATTATTTCCAAATGCAGAAGATAAAACTTGATATAGTTGTACTTCTCCAAAAATACCACGTGTTTTTTTATCTGTCAAAACATTATTCAAATTTTGAACATTATTAGATAAAAATTCCATTTTCTTCTGAGCTTCATCAAGTCTTCCTAAACTTTGCATAACATTACTGAAAGTCTTTTTTGTGTCTTCAAAACTTTTTTCAAGTTTGACTTCAACACTTTCATTAATTTTATCAAGTCTTCCCTCAACAACAACAGTAAGATTTAAAAAATCTTTTTTTAACTCTGATTTTAATTTGTCGTTAAAATTGAAAATAGAATCAATGTTTTCTTTTCCCGCTTTTATGATATTATCATTAGTGGAATTTTTAAAATCAAGTAGTTGATTAGAAATTTTTTCGTTATTTCCATTTAATTTTTCACTTAATTTATTAAATTCATCAGAAAAACTAAGTTTTAATTTTAGAACATCTTCATCAGTTATAACATCACTATTAGACTTATTTAAAAGTTTCAAAACTAATACAATTAAAATCATAACTAAAAAAAGTAAAATTCCAATTAATATATAATTCATAATTCACCTATTTTAAAATACCAAATTCATATCCATTTGATTTAAAGTAATCAATTATACTAGGTAAAGTTTCTACTGTTAAATTCTTTCCTTGAGAGTCATGCATTAAAACAACAGCTACATTTTGTTGTTTCCAATAACTTAAAGAAGTTTTAACATATTTTAACATTTCATCTTTATTTGTAGGTCTAACCTTTTGAGGTTCTGCATCCCCAGATAAACTGTTCCAATCAATCCATTCAAGACCTAAACTTTTTAAAACTTCATCACCATTTCCAGCAGTATCAAGACCTTTCCAAGACATATGTCCACCTGGATATCTCCAAACACCAGTATTGAAGTTTTCTCCTAATAGTTCTTTTAATCTGCTTATTGTTTTTTCAGCTTCTTGTTTTATAACAGAAACATTAGGAACTCTGTTTGGATATAATTTATTATAATCATGAGAAAAACTATGAATAGCAATACCATGACCTTCTTTTAATTCTCTTTCTAAATAAGGTTTAGCTTGATCATTTAATGTTTTTCCAACTATAAAGAAAGTTGCAGGAACTTGTTTTTCTTTTAAAATATTCAAAACTTTATCAGTAATTCCTGGCGTAACTCCATCATCAAAAGTTAAAAATACAATCTTCTTTCCTGTATATTCTTTTTTACTCATTATATAATCTCTTATTTCAGCAGTATCATAAGCATATGAATCAGCTGATTTTATATGACTTCCTGATTCTGAAAGTTCTAAACCATTAGATGTTTTCTTTTCGGCATTTTCTTTCGAATTCTCAGTTTGTTTTTCACTTGTATTAGTTTCAGTATTTTCTTTTGAATTCCCAGTCTTAGCTTCCTTGTTTTGTGTTTGTTTCTTATTTTGGTAAATAACACCTAAGGCATATTTCCCACCTAAAAACACAAAAAGTGCTAAGAATACAGCTGTTATTATAATAAAATTTTCTCTTCGTCTTCTTTTCTTTCTTCTATTTTTCATTACTTTAATTTTTTCTTCATTATTCATTATTAAAACGACCTCCTTGTTTATATTCATCATATTCTTTACCTATTAGAATATATTTTAATTGTTTTTCATATAATTAAAGCTTAACGCTTTGCTTATTATACCATATTTATAAATAGATTGTAAACTGAAATATAAGTTATATCAACATTTTTTTATTTTTTTTGTATCTATTTTAATAAAACAATTTATGATATAATAAATATAACATTATATCTTGTAAAAAAGATGTACATATATTGAGAATTTATCCATACTATTTTATAGTTTATTATAAATTATGGATAAAAATATTTTTAAACTAAAAATACAATTGAGGAGTTTTTATGAAAGACATTTATTCAAATCCACTAACAAGTAGATATTCAAGCAAAGAAATGAGTTATATTTTTTCTGACGAATTTAAGTTTAAAACTTGGAGAAAACTATGGATAACTCTAGCAAAAGGCGAACAAAGTTTAGGCTTGAATATAACAGACGAACAAATTAAAGAACTTGAATCTTTTAAAGATAACATCAATTTTGACGTTGCTTTAGAAAGAGAAAAAATTGTAAAACATGATGTAATGAGTCATGTTTACGCCTATGGTATTCAATGTCCAAATGCAAAAGGAATTATTCACTTAGGTGCAACAAGTTGTTTTGTAGGAGATAATACTGAACTTATAGTTATCAAGGAAGCACTTCTAGTTATTAAGAAAAAAATTATAAATGTTTTGAATTTATTAAAAACTAATGCTTTAAAATATAAGAATATTCCTACTCTCGCATATACACATTTTCAAGCAGCACAACCTACAACTGTTGGAAAAAGATTAACTCTATATATGCAAGACTTGTTAATAGATCTTGAAGAATTAAATTTTATTTTAGACAACTTAAAGCTTCGTGGAGCAAAAGGTACAACTGGAAGTCAAGCTTCATTTATGGAACTTTTTGATAATGATGAAGAAAAAGTTAAAAAGCTCGATAATTATATTGCTCAAGAAATGAACTTCAAAGGTGTATATGCCGTAACAGGACAAACATATTCAAGAAAAATTGATAGTAAGGTCCTATTCTTACTATCAAATATAGCACAATCTGCTCATAAATTTTCTAATGACTTAAGACTTTTACAACATCTTAAAGAAATTGAAGAACCATTTGGAAAAAGCCAAATAGGTTCGTCTGCAATGCCTTATAAGAGAAATCCTATGAAATCAGAAAGAATTGGAGCTCTATCTAATTATGTAATTGCAAATGTTATTAATCCTTCAATAACTTTTGCTACTCAATGGTTTGAAAGAACATTAGATGATAGTGCAAACAAAAGACTTTCAATATCTCAAGGATTTTTAGCATTAGATGGTATATTAGAGCTTTATGCTAATGTTGTTGATGGAATGGTAGTATATAAAAAAGTAATAGAAAAACATTTAATGGCAGAATTACCATTTATGGCAAGTGAAAATATCATGATGAATCAAGTAAAAAAAGGTGGAGATAGACAAGAACTTCACGAAAGAATTAGAGAACTTTCTCAAATTGCAGGAAAAAATGTAAAAGAAGAAGGTCTTGAGAATAATTTATTAGAATTAATAGTAAATGATGATTTCTTTGATATAAGTAAAGAGGAACTTAATGAAGTGTTAGACCCTATGAAATATATAGGAAGATGTCCTTCTCAAGTTGATGAATTTATAGAAAACGAAGTTAATCCTATTTTAGAAGAAAATAAAAATTTGATTGAAGAGACAAAAGAAATTCAAGTATAAAAAAAGCGCTCCATTTGGAGCGTTTTTTAATTTATTGTTAAACAACAAGGTTCTCAGGAACCCGACCGATGAAGAGCATCGTGGAACAGCGAGGTTCTTATTACTTAAAATTTACTTGCATCAACAGAATTTAGGTATTCTTCTATTGGTTCAACAGCTTTTTTAATTGTTCCATTAATAAATGGATTTTCTAATTTTGCTACGTCAAGAAGTTGTAAGAAAGGTTTTGTTCCACCAGTCTTACATAATCTTAAATAATCAGCAAATGCTGTTTTATGATCTTTTCTATCCTTATTCCAAAATTGGAAAGCACATACTTGAGCCAAAGTATAATCTATATAATAGAAAGGCATTTGATAAACATGTCTTTGTCTAAACCAGAATCCACCTTCCTCTAGAACTTTAATTCCATCGTAATCTCTATGTGGCAAATATTTCTTTTCCAATTCTCTGTATTTTGCACGTCTTTCTTTTGGAGAAAGTTCAGGATTTTCGTATACAACATGTTGGAATTCATCTATTAATGCTCCATAAGGTAAGAACATCAATGCATGAGTAATATGATTGTATCTAAATTTATCAGCTTCTTCTTCAAAGAATAAATCCATCCATGGCCAAGTGAAAAACTCCATACTCATAGAATGAATTTCTGCTGATTCCATTCCTGGCCAAGTGTATTCTGGAATATAATCTCTTGATGAGAAAACTTGAAATGCATGTCCAGCTTCATGCGTTAAAACTTCAACATCATGAGTTGTTCCATTAAAATTAGCAAATATAAATGGACTTCTCCAATTACTTAAATAAGTACAATATCCACCAGCAGCTTTTGTACTCTTTGCATCTAAGTCAAAAAGATTTTTTCTTTTCATAAAATCAAAAAATTCTTTAGTTTCTGGTGATAATTCGCTGTACATTTTTTCAGCTCTTTCAAGCATCCAATCTTTTTCTCCATGAGGAGCAGGGTTTCCTGACTTAAAGAAAATTGGTTCATCATAGAAAGTAAGTTTATCTAATCCTATTCTCTTTCTTTGTTCTTCTCTTAGCTTATTACAAATAGGAACTATTGTTTCTACAATTTGTTTTCTATAGGATTCTACATCTTTTGCATTGTAGTCAACTCTACCCATTTTTTTATAACCAAGTTCAACAAAGTTTTTATAGCCTAACTTTTTAGCCATTCTATCTCTTATCTTAACAATCTTATCATAAATTTCATCTAATTTTTCAGTTTGTTCTTCATAAACTTCTGAAATAAGATTTGTAGCTTTTCTTCTAACATCAGCATCTTTATCTTGAGAATATTTAGAAAGTTGAGTTAAATTTAATTGTTCTCCATTCCATTCTTTTGAACAAGAAGATAAAAGTTTTTGATATTCCATAACAACCTTTGCTTCTTCTACTAAATCTTCTATAATTGAAGGATTGAATGTCAATAAATAATTTTCATATTTTTGGAATAAATATACACCAAACTTTTCTTCAAGTCCTTTTCTAAATTTGCTATTTACAAATTCTCTAATATATTCTACTGAAACTTCCTCAACTTTAGGAAAATTTTCTTGTATGAATTGCATTTCTTTATCATAGAACTCATCTTTAGTATCTATTGAATTTTTAATATGTGCTAAAGAAACCATACTATCTGCATCTGATATTACTTCATTAAGCTCATTATAAGTTTCAATAGCTTCATCAACTGTTTTAGCATTTACAAGTCTTTCAGTTAAGGCTCTAATATCTGCTGTTAATTTTTCTAAATCAGGACGAATATATTTATAGTCCTCAAATTTTAAATCTAAATTTTCTTTAGTCATAACTACCTCCTATAAATCCAATTTATAAAACTATTATAACATAATTATTATATAAAAAACTTTTTTAATAATAATTTTTAAAAAGAAATAACTTAGTAATTCCTTTTAAATTTATCTTCTTAACATCATTGCATATGGTTCCCATGGCTCAATCTTTATAGATTCTTCTTCCAAACCTTTTAACCATTTTTCATCAACAAATTTTTTATCAACAATTGCACAGATGTTTTCATTATTAAACCAAGAGTCACTCATTGAAAAAATTCCTTTATCTCCTAGTTCATCTCCCCAAGAATTTTCAACTTGCCATTTAATCGGATTACCATTTTCATCTAAATCAACGCCTACAAATGTCATTGCATGAGTTAAATCTGTACATCTATAATCAATTCTATCAGCTCTAGAAAACTCGCCGAGTTCTGTTAAAGTCTCATCATAGTTGAATAAATCTTTATCCATTATACCTAGTTTTCTATCACAGTTTTTCATAACATCACAAGCAAACCACACTGCTTCTCCAGACTTGATTGATTCTATTATTGCCTTTTTGATTTGTTCCTGTGGTACATTTAAAGAAGCAACAGGACTAGCTTCTCTAACTGATTTAAAATATTTTAATTCTATTTTTTTACCATATGGATATTTACCTCTTGGATCTTCAATTAAATCGACTTTATTCGCAAAATAATCTCCAACATATTCTTCATAGAATTTTTTAGGAGTTAAATTATTAACTTTATGGAAGTTATTATCTTTATCAGTATACTCAAAATCAAAAGTTTCAGGTAATTTTCCTAAAGTTTTTGTACATATATTATAAACTTCATAAAGAGTTTCTTCTTTTATTTTCTTTAAATCTTCAATTGATGCTCCATCTGAATGAGCTTTTCTCATATTCATTGCGGTCCTTTTTAGTCTAAGATTAATTTGTTCAACAAAAGCATTAGAATTAGAAGAACTAAAAGTTTCAGGCATTACAGACTTTGGAACAATTCCATATTTTGAAATTAAACCATCAAAACACTCAAAATAATTACCATCATCTGCACCAAGATATAATAAACTATCCATAAGTCTAGAACCTATAGGTTCGTCAATATGTTCAATCATTACTTCTAAAAAGTTATTTGATTTTTCCATTTTATCCATAAAAAATAAATATACTTGTGAAAATTCAAAATCACTTAAATTAAGTTTTTCAATCACTTTTAATCTTAATACATTTAAACCTGAGAACATCCAACAACGTCCAGATTGTTTTTGGTTTGTAATAGACGCCTTCTTTACACTATTAGAAAACTTAAAATTATGAAATCTTAAAGCATCATTATTTAAAGAACTTGCTTCTATACCGTTTTTTGCAATCGCATTTGAAATAACTTTACTTGATAAATCACTTTCAAATCTTTCTTTAAAATTTTTCATCATTTCGTTTGTAATCATAAAATATTCCCTCCATAATTAAAAATTTATAACACAATCATAGTATCACAATAATATTTATATTTCAATACATATTTTTAAAATAATAAAGATTATTAACAAAAAAAGTTAGGAAAAAATCCTAACTTTTTAATAATTATTTATTTCTTCTTTTTACAGTAATAATACTAATACCTGATATAATAGCAACTACTATAGAACTAACTTGAGTAATTCCTGTTTTTGGTAATTTTGAATTTTTCTCAACATTAGGTTTATTAGGTTCTGGTTTTGGAGCAGGTTGTGGACCTGGTTGTGGGTCAGGTTTAACATTATCAGTTACTGTTACTTTTCCATTCTCTGCTACTACTGTTTCTCCTTGAGCTATTGCTCCAAGTGTTACAGTTCCGTCTGCTTTTACTGTAAATGTAAAGTCTGTAACTGCTAAAAATCCTTCTGGTGCTGCTTCTTCATGGAATCTATATTCTCCTGGTTCAAGTTGAACTTTATGACTTGTTGCTCCACTTGTCCATTCTTCTACTTTTTGTGTTCCCTTATAGATTTCTATCTTTGCTCCAGCTAATTCTGTTCCACCTAATTTTACCTTACTAAACTCAACTTCTTTTGTTGTTGGTTGTGGGTTAGGTTTAGCATTGTCAGTTATTGTTACTTTTCCATTCTCTGCTACTACTGTTTCTCCTTGAGCTATTGCTCCAAGTGTTACAGTTCCGTCTGCTTTTACTGTAAATGTAAAGTCTGTAACTGCTAAAAATCCTTCTGGTGCTGCTTCTTCATGGAATCTATATTCTCCTGGTTCAAGTTGAACTTTATGACTTGTTGCTCCACTTGTCCATTCTTCTACTTTTTGTGTTCCTTTATAGATTTCTATCTTTGCTCCAGCTAATTCTGTTCCACCTAATTTTACCTTACTAAACTCAACTTCTACTTTTTCAGATTCTTGAAAATGACCACTTAGTAAGTTTTGATAATCAGCATTTTTACTTCTATAAATATCAAGCTTTAATCCTGCCGGTATCTCAGTTGTACTATTAACTAAATCATTAAATGCATCTTTCTCATTTTGAGTATAATTATTTCCACTCGTATCTCTATTAGGCATATTATACTTATCTGTATAGTACCAAACAGCAAATTGAGTTATTTGTCTAAATTGTCCATCGGTTAAAGCATATTTTTCTTTTATTCCTGATTTATTGTTTGGAAATCCATTATAAATAACTCTTACTAATCCATTATAAAGGTCCTCACCAGTAAATCTTTCAGTATCAGCAAGTTCTTCAAATCTTTCAGCAGTTCCAAGCTCTTTAGTGTACTTAATTCTTCTTGGTGAATTCAAACTTTCTGGGAATGATCTATGATCATTAAAACAATAGCCAACAATTCCTTTTTCATTTGATCCTTCTGGTCTAATATATATTGGATTCTTAATATGATCGGTTGCTGGATATTCACCCGGCTTTGTGTAAGCTTCATAAATATTATCCTCTGCATTAATAAATACACTAGAAATAATAGGAACCAACACAGCTAACATTAACATAAATGTTAATAATGGTTTTTTAAAATTTCTTAAAAATTTTTTCATTTCATCTCCTCCTAAAAAATTTTTTAATAAATGCATTGTAAGCTTCTGTTTAATTAATAGTATCAATATAATGAAATCAATCTTTTAAAAAATAAACTAAGTTTTCCCCATGCAGATGTAGCAAAAAAATAATTTTTTTGCTAGTCACTCTAATTATATATATAACAGACTAATTTGTCAATAATTTTAACTGTTTTATATTAATTGGATTTAAGTAAATAAAACTATTAAATATAATTTATTGTTTTTTTCTTAAAACAAACATTAGTTGTAAAAAAGGATAGAGACTATTGGGCAATCTCTATCCTTAATTTTATTCTTCCATTAAAATTTCTTCTATTTTTTGATGAATCATTTCCAAATTAACTTTAGAATCCGAACTAAATGGTAAAACCAAACTACCATCTTTTATATTAAGTGTATCCTTTATTATTTTTATATGTTTATTCCATTGACCTTTAGATATTTTGTCAGCTTTTGTAGCAATAACATATCCTGTAAAACCATATTCTAAAAGCCAATTATACATAAGCACATCTTCTTTACTCGGGGCATGCCTAATATCAACTACAAGTATAACTTCACACAAATTTTCTCTATTTGAAAGATAGGTTTCTATAATAACTCCCCATTTTTCTTTTTCACTTTTTGAAACTTGTGCATATCCATATCCCGGTAAATCTACTAATCTAAATGAATCATTTATTTTATAGAAATTTACAGTTCTTGTTTTTCCCGGTTTAGAACTGGTTCTTGCAAGATTTTTTCTATTTATAAAAGCATTTATAAAACTTGA
Source organism: Parvimonas micra (assembly GCF_021300775.1). Lineage (GTDB taxonomy): Bacteria > Bacillota > Clostridia > Tissierellales > Peptoniphilaceae > Parvimonas. The sequence continues at coordinate 240,111 of NZ_JAJTJP010000001.1, read as the reverse complement.
CTTACCCACATTACTTCTACCAGCAAAGGCAACTTCCTTTAAATCCGAATTAGGATACTGTGAAACAATCGCAGCAATTTGCTCTAATTCACTTGAGATTATTTTCACTTTACACCTCTTTTTCTAAAACTAAATCTAATACTTCACAAACATCTGAAACAGTATATATATTCAATGTTTCTCTAATTTCTTCAGGAATTTCATCAATATCTACTTCGTTTTCTTTTGGAATTATTATATTTTTTATTCCATATCTATTAGCTGCAAGTATTTTTTCCTTAAGACCTCCTATAGCTAAAACTCTACCTCTTAAAGTAACTTCGCCTGTCATTGCAAACTGTCTGTTTACTTTCCTATTTGTTAGAGCACTAACTATAGCTGTTGTCATTGTTATTCCTGCTGAAGGACCATCTTTAGGAACAGCTCCTTCTGGAACATGGATATGAATATCTTTTTCCTTATAGAAATTTTCATCAATTTTAAATTTCTCAGCCTTACTTCTAACAAAAGAAATTGCAGTCATAGCAGATTCTTTCATAACATCACCAAGTTGTCCGGTTAGTTGAATTTTTCCAGTACCATTAACAATATCAGTTTCAATTGTTAAAAGTTCTCCTCCGACTTCTGTCCATGCTAAACCATTTACCAATCCAACTCTATCTTCTTTTTCAAGAACATCATCATGAAATCTCCTTTTTCCTAAGAAATCAACTAGATTTTTTGAATTAACAGTTACTTTTTTACTATCCTTAGAAACCAAAATGACAGCTGCTTTTCTTATAATTTTTTCTATCATTCTTTCTAAATTTCTAACACCAGATTCTCTAGTATAATATCTAATTATATCTCTAACCGCTTCTGGTTTTATATCTAGCATTTTTTTATTAATAGAAAAAGTTTTAAATTCCTTTGGAATTAAATGATTAATAGCTATTTTTTCTTTTTCATCATAAGTATAGCTAGAAACCGGAATAACTTCCATTCTATCAAGTAAAGGTGATGGAATTGTAGAAGTTGTATTTGCAGTTGTTATAAACATAACCTTTGAAAGATCAAATGGAATATTTATATAATTATCTGTAAATTTATTATTTTGTTCAGGATCTAAAACCTCTAGTAGCGCACTAGAAGGATCCCCTCTAAAATCATTAGAAACTTTATCTATCTCATCAAGTAACATTACAGGATTATTAACCTTACATTGTTCTAAAAGAGTTAATATCTTTCCAGGCATTGCTCCTACATATGTTCTTCTATGTCCTCTTATTTCACTTTCATCATGAAGTCCTCCTAGACGCATAGAAACAAATTCTCTATTTAAGGACTTAGCTATTGATCTAGCAATTGACGTTTTACCTACTCCTGGAGGCCCTACTAAACATATAATTGAACCCTTTTGATTATTTGATATCTTTCTTAAAGCTATTGACTCAACAATTCTGTCTTTAACATCTTTAAGTCCAAAATGTTCTTTGTCTAATACTTTTCTAGTATATGCTACATCTAATTTTTCTTTTTTTGATTTTTTCCATGGTAGTGAAACTATTTTATCAAGATAACTTCTTATTACATTCCCCTCAGGAGAACCTGATGGAATTTCAGAAAGTTTTCTAATTTCTTTAAATAACATTTCTTCAATGTTCTCATCAAATCCAAAACTCATTATAGTATTTGCATACTCATCCAATTCAGAGCTAAGGTCCTCACCATCTCCAAGTTCTTCTTTTATTATATTAAGTTGTTCTCTTAAATAATATTCTCTTTGATTTTTATTTAATCTTGAAGACACTTTTCTAGACAAACTCTCTTCAAGAAACGATAATTCAATAGAGTTTTGTAAAGTTTCATACAACTTTTCAAGTCTTTCTCTCATATCAAAAATCTTAAAGTTTTCGTAATGTTCATCATCTGTTAATCTCATAATATAACTAGCTACATTATTTGTAAACTTGTCCATATTTGAAGAATTTTGAACACTTACTTCAGTATCAACATCTAAATGTCTTTTCTTTGCAGTATATTCTTGAAATGCTACTTCTACCATATTTCTTAAAGTTGATAATTCTGAATCAACTTCTTCAGAAACTTCATCATAATAGAATTCTTGAACATCTGCTGTTAAAAATTTCCCATCATCGTATATCTTCTTTGCTTTACATCTACATATACCTTCAGCTAAAACTCTTGTAATTCCATTATTCATTTTTAAAATTTGTTTAACGATAACAACAGTTCCCATTTCATATAAATCTTCAGACTTAGGATCTTCTGTCCTAATATCTTTTTGTGTAAAAGCAACTAAAATTGAATCTTTATTTAACGCAGACTCTATTGCATCTATAGACTTTTTTCTACCAGCATCAAAATGAACAACTGAGTATGGATAAATCCAAAGCCCTCTAAGAGCTATTACTGGTCTATTTAATTTTTCTTCAATATTAAACTTTATATTGCTCATAAATATTTTTCCTTTATTTTTTACTTTCTTTATATATTAAAACAGGATTTGCTTTACCTAAAACAACATCTCTTGTAACAATACATTTTTCTACATCTTTCTCTGAAGGTAATGTAAACATTGTATCTAAGAGAGCACTTTCAATAACAGCACGTAACCCTCTAGCCCCAGTTTTTCTTTCAAGAGCTATTTTAGCTATTTCTTTTATTGCATCTTTTTCAAACTCTAATTCAATATTATCCATAGATAAAAGTTCTTTATATTGTTTTATTAATGCATTTTTAGGTTCTTCCAAAATTCTAATTAAAGAATCTTCATTTAAACTTTCCAAAGTTACTATCATTGGTATTCTACCTACAAATTCAGGTATTAATCCATATTTTAGTAAATCTTCCGGTCTTAAATTCTTAATTATTTCAGAAAAATCATCAAGTTTATCTGTTTTAACATCTGCGCCAAATCCCATTGATTTTTTTTCGAGTCTGGCTTTTAAAATCGAATCTATACCTTGGAATGCTCCTCCAACAATAAATAAAATATTAGTTGTATCAACTTGAATATATTGTTGATCAGGATGTTTTCTTCCTCCCTTAGGAGGAACATTAGCAACTGTACCTTCTATTATTTTTAAAAGAGACTGTTGAACACCCTCTCCACTAACATCTCTAGTTATTGAAGGATTTTCACTCTTTCTTGTAATTTTATCAATTTCGTCAATATATATTATTCCTTTTTCAGCTCTTTCTATATCATAGTCAGCTGCTTGAACTAATTTTAAAATTATATTCTCAACATCTTCACCAACATAACCCGCTTCTGTTAAAGTAGTAGCATCTGCTATTGCAAAAGGTACATCTAAAACTTTTGCAAGAGTTTGAGCTAAAAGAGTTTTACCACTTCCTGTAGGTCCAACAAGTAAAATATTAGACTTTTGAATTTCGACTTCACTTTCTACATCTCTATTAATTCTCTTATAGTGATTGTATACAGCAACACTTAATGCTTTCTTAGCATTATCTTGTTGAATAATATATTCATCTAAAATATTTTTTATTTCTATAGGAGTTGGTAATTTTTCTAAGCTTTCTCTTTTCTTTGTTCTTTCTTGATATTCAAGCATAGAATGACAAATCTCAACACACTCATTGCAAATATTTGCATTAATCCCGCTTACAATTTGATCTACTTCTTCAACTTCTTTCCCACAAAAAGAACATCTTGTAATCTTTTTTTCCAAAATTAACTCCTTAACTTTCAATTACTTCATCAATAATTCCATATTCTTTTGCTTCATAAGCAGTCATATAGAAATCTCTATCTGTATCTTTTTCAATCTTTTTAAGTGGTTGTCCTGTTCTTTTTGCTAATATCTCATTTAAAGTTGCTCTTACTTGAAGTATCTTTTCAGCTTGAATTTTAATATCTTCAGCTTGTCCTTGAGCTCCTCCTAATGGTTGGTGAATCATAATATCAGCATTTGGTAAAGCGAATCTTTTTCCCTTTGCTCCAGACGTTAATAAAAATGCCCCCATACTTGCAGCGCGTCCGATACAAATTGTACTTACATCAGGTTTAATGTATTGAATTGTATCATATATTGCAAGTCCCGCGCTAACAGAACCACCTGGACTATTTATATATATTTGAATATCTTTTTTAGGATCTTCTGATTCTAAAAATAAAAGTTGTGCAACAATCAAATCTGCCATTTGATCATTCACTTCTCCACTTAAAAATATAATTCTTTCTTTTAAAAGTCTTGAATAAATATCATAAGACCTTTCTCCTCTATTAGTTTGTTCAACTACCATAGGTATAAGTGCCATAACTACCTCCTAATAAAAAATATAGCTTAACAAAACGCAAGCTATATTTTAACTAATTATTCTTCAACAGTTTCTTTTTTAGGTTCTTGGAATTTAACAAGACTTACCAAACGATCAACCGCTTTTCTTCTAATTAAACTTGCAGTAATACCTTCTAGACCTTCTCCTGATTTTAATTCCTTCTTGAATCCTTCAAAATCTTTTACTTTCATATTCTTTCCGAATTCATCAATTTCTTTATCAATTTCTTCTTCAGATACTTCAATATTTTCTAATTTTGCAAAAGCGTCAATAACAAGTTCAGCATTAGCTCTTTTAGTAGCTTCTGGTCTTAATTGTTCTCTAACTGCTTCTTCTGTAGTATTTAACATTTTGAAATAATTATCTAAATCCATATTGTATTGTCTAATTCTACCTGCAAAATCTCTAAAAGCTTTATCAACTTCTTCATTTATCATAGATTCTGGAGCTTCTACATTTGAACTTTCTATAAGAGCATCAATCGCATTATTTTGTTTTTGAACTAATGCATTTCTTTCTGCTGCTTCAGTTAAATTTTTCTTAATATCAGCTCTGTATTCTTCCAATGTGTCAAATTCTGAAACATCTTTTGCGAATTCGTCATCTAATTCTGGAAGTTGTTTTTCTTTAATTGAATTTATTTTAACTTTGAAAAGCGCTTCTTTTCCTTTTAATTCTTCTGAGTGGTATTCTTCAGGGAAAATAACATTAACATCAACATTATCTCCAATATTTTTTCCAAGTAATTGTTCTTCAAATCCTGGAATGAATGTATGTGATCCAACTACTAAATCATAATTTTCTGATTTACCGCCATCAAAAGGAACACCTTCAACGCTTCCTTCAAAATCAATATTTACAGTATCCATATCTTTAACTGGTCTATCTTCTACTGAAACTATTCTTGCGTTATTTTCACGTTCTTTATTAATTCTATCTTCAACCATTTCATCAGTTACTTCAAATTTCACATCATCAGCAACTAGATTTTTATAGTCACCTAGTTCTGGAACCGGTTTTAATTCTTGTTCAAATTTGATTACAATAGATTTATTTTTATCAAATTCTTCAATGTCAATCTTTGGCATTCCACAGATGTCTTTGTTTAATTCTAATTCTTTAACAGCTTCTTCAAATAAATCTGGTAATAATTCATTAACAGCATCTTCAAAGAAAATTCCTTCTCCATAGTTTAATTCGATAATTTTTCTTGGAGCTTTTCCTTTTCTAAATCCTGGAATGTTAAATCTTGATCTCATTTTGTTATAAACTTTATTAATTGAAGCTTCAAATGCTTCTGGACTTATTTCTGATGTGAAAACAACTTTCTTTTCATCTCTTGATACTAATTTAGTATTCATACATATTCCTCCTAATGCCTATATAAAAATATATTATTTTCTATTTACATACCTAAAAATTATAACATAAAATATCATATAATTCAATACATTTTGCTAAATTTAAGATACATTTTATTGGAATATTACACTATTTAGCTTTCAAAAATATAACTTGTCATTGAAATAGATCCTAGGAAACATCCTTCATTAAATATTTCTACTTGCTTATATTCTTCTGCACAACCTAACGCAATGAGTAAAGGATAGAAATGCTCAGGAGTCGGGACAGAATGTCTGTAATCAAAAATGCTATTATTAAAATTAACTATTGCTTCAATATTTTTATTAATAATATTTTCTTTAATAAAATTATCGAATTTATTGGCCCAGTTAAATCCATCTTGTTTATTATAATCTATTAACTGTAAATTATGGACTATATTTCCACTTGCAACAACTACTATATCATCATTCAATAATTTTTTTAATTCTTTTCCAAACTCATATTGTTCTCTTGGACTTTTATTTTTATCAACACTTAACATTACAACAGGTATATCTGAATGAGGATAAGTTTTGCATAATAAACTCCAAATTCCATGATCTATTCCCCATGAATTATCCTCTTTAACATCAAGTTCAGATATTATTCTTTTTGCAAAATCAACATCATTTTTTGGTTCGTATTTAATTTCATATAGTTCTCTTGGAAAACCATACATATCATAAATTTGTTCATTAATTTCTGCAGTTCTTACAAATTGTCCATCAGTATACCAATGAGCAGAAATCGCAAGAATAATCTTTGGTTTTTTTATTTTTTGACTTAAAAATTTCCAACTTTCACTAAATTCATTGATTTCTATTGCGTTCATTGGTGAGCCATGTCCAATAAATAATACATTTTTATTGTTCATATTTATCACCTGATTAAATTATACCCATTTTATTTTTTTAGATATACAAAATAATTATTGAACAAAAAAATGTTACTCATAAATGAGTAACATTTTAATAATTATTTTTCTAAATTTACTGAATTCCAATCTGAATAAGATGTTGTACTTTCTATTTTTACAAGACCTTTAGTTCCAGAATAATCTGCTGTCCAATGAATTCTTTTTAAATAATATGAATCCTTTATAAAAACAGCTTCAAAAGAAAATTTAACTTCATTTGGAGTAACTTTATCAAGTTTTAATTTATATTCTGTCTCTAATAACTTATATAAATCAGATGAATTAGCACCATCTTTAAATTTTATGCGGTATTCATCATCTTTTTCTTCTAATTCAAAATCATTTTGATTAAAAGCATAAATTCCTTTTAATAATTTAAAATAATCAGGATTTATACTATAAGTAACATTAGTTTTTTCAGAAGTATCTTCTACACCATCAACCATTTTAGTTAAAATAAGAGTTCTATTTTGATCTCCTACCATTTTAGCTATATAGCTATTTTCAGCTTCATTCGAAGGTCCATTATAATCAATTTCAGCAATCCCTTTAGATACATTTTTACTGATAGGGTCTACAAATATCTGAGCTTTCATCAACTGAGTTTTTAACTTTCCTGTACTTTCATTGCTAATTCCATTTACTAAATAATATGAATTCACGGTATTATTAACATTTTTAGCATTTTCTAATACTTCACTAATTTCCTTTTTTGAACATGCGGTAAAAGTAAAGATTCCAAATAGTAACGCTACTAATAAAATTCTCTTATTTTTAAACATTTCTATCACCTCTAATTTTCTTCTTTGATAATTATATCACAAATATTAAAATATATAAAGTATATTAATAATAGAATAAAAAAAGTTGGAGAAAAGTCCAACTTTTTAAATCTATTAATTATTTAGTTCCAAATAATCTATCTCCTGCATCTCCTAGTCCTGGAATAATATAGCTATGTTCATTTAATCTTTCATCAAGAGCAGCTACAAAAATATCTACATCTGGATGATTTTTTTGAACTGCCTCAACACCCTCAGGTGCGGCAATTATACAAACTAATTTTATATTTTTACATCCTTTTTGTTTTAAAAGTTTAATCGCATCAGACGCTGAACCTCCAGTTGCAAGCATTGGGTCAAGAACTAAAAAGTCTCTTTCTTCAGCATCAACAGGTAATTTACAATAATATTCAACTGGTTGTAATGTTTCAGGATCACGATATAATCCGATATGTCCAACTTTAGCAGCGGGAAGAATGTTTAATATCCCCTCAACCATTCCAAGTCCAGCTCTTAAGATAGGAACAACTCCTAACTTTTTACCAGATAATCTTTTAACCTTTGTCTTTTGTAATGGTGTTTCAATTTCTACTTCATCAGTTTTTAAATCTCTTGTAACTTCGTAAGCCATAAGCATTGAAATTTCATTTATCAAAGCTCTAAAATCTTTTCCACCAGTGTTTTTGTCTCTTAAATATCCTAGCTTATGTGAAATAACTGGATGGTCAAATACTGTTAATTTTGACATATTATTACCTCCTATAATTTTACAAAAATTTTTACCCTATTAAATTATAATTTTTACTATTATACAAAATTTTTATTAAATAGTAAAGTCTATTGAATATTTCGGTATAATATTTATAAAAATTTTATACAAAAATTTAAAATATAATTATTGAAATCTTTCTACTTTTATGTTATACTATTCCAGTAATTGAATACGCCGGCGTGTCGGAACTGGCAGACGAGACAGACTCAAAATCTGTTATCCGCAAGGGTGTGTGGGTTCGAGTCCCACTGCCGGCACCATATTAAAAACTAACTTTTGTTAGTTTTTTTATTACAAAAAACTTAAACAAAGGAGCAATATATAATGTTAAAAGAAAAGAATATAGAAGAATTTCTTACGAAAAAAGGCTGGAATTTTTCTAATAATAAATCAATAGTTGGAGTTATTATGCCTAGTAAAATAGATTTATTTTTTGGAACTGGTGGTATATTTACAACAAAATATATTGCTTTACATTTTGGAGAAGACGGCATTGCTGTTATGCTTTTGAATAATTTAACAGGAAAAATCGAATCTAAATCTAGCTTTTTAATTACTAATAATAGAATTAAAAGTATAATTTTTAAAAAGAATTTTCTCTCATATCAATTAGTTATTAGCGGAGAAAATTTTGAGTTAAAATGTAGAGTAAATAAAATTACTATTGCAGCTTCTTGGCATAAAAAAGGATTGGCAAATATCTTAGAACAGTATAATTAATTATAGAATTTACCAAATACTATATTTAAATTTAAATAACGAAAAAGGTATGAGTTATCATACCTTTTTTCTTTATTTAACACTATTCATTTTTTCTCTACATACTTTTTCTATTAAATCTAATTTATCTATGCTTTCTTTTTCAGTTTTACCTATTGTATAAATATATAATTTAATTTTTGGTTCTGTTCCTGATGGTCTTAGAGCATACCAAGATCCATCGTTTAAATAATATTTAAGACAATTTTGTTTTGGAAAATCTAAATATCCATCTTTAAAATCTATTATTTTTTCTAAAGAAATTTCTCCTATTTCTTTAATAGGATTATCCCTAAAGTCTTCCATCATTCTTCCAATTCTTTGTTGTCCTTCTATTCCCTCAAGTTCTAGAGAAACTTGTCTTTCATTATAATATCCGAATTCTTCGTAAATATCATTTAAAACATCTAATAAACTCTTTCCTTGTTTTTTATAATATGCAGCCATTTCTACAACCATCATAGAAGCTCCAACAGCGTCTTTATCTCTTACAAATGTTCCATAGCAGAAACCTATGCTTTCTTCATATCCAAAAACATAATTTTTTTCTTTTGTAACATCATATTCATTTGTCTTTCCACAGATATTTTTAAAACCTGTTAAAGTTTCAACTGTTTCAATTCCATATTTTTTGGCAATAGTCTTAGATAAATCTCCTGTTACAATTGACTTAACTAACACTGGATTTTCAGGTAAATTATTAAGAGCATATCTTTGTGAGAAAATATAATATGATAATAGTGCTCCTATTCTATTACCATTTAAAAATACATACTCCCCATTTTTATCTTTTACTTCTAGAGCAACTCTGTCACAATCTGGATCAGTTGCAATTAAAATATCAGCGTCAACTTCTTTACCTAATTTTTCAGAATATAGAAAAGCTTTAGGTACTTCTGGATTTGGATATCCAACAGTTGTAAATTCAGGATCTGGTAGTTCTTGTTCTTTAACAACAAATATATTTTTAAATCCTCTTCTCTTTAAGACTTCTCTTACAGGTAGATTCCCAACACCATTTAATGGAGTGTATACAACCTTAATATCTTTGTCTATATTATTATCATTTATAGTTAAATTTAAAACTTCATTTTTATAATCTTCATCTACTGAATCATCAATATATTTTGTAATTCCACTTTTTAATGCTTCCTCAAATGGAATTTGTTTAACTTCTTCAAATTTTTCAATTTTTTCCATATGATCAGAAATTTGATTTGCTATATCATCAAGAATTTGAGAGCCTTCTTTCCAATATGCTTTATATCCATTATATGCTTGAGGATTATGACTTGCAGTAACCATTACTCCAGCAATACAATTTAATTTTCTTATAGCATAGGAACACATTGGAGTAGGTCTTATTCCTTTATAGATATATGATTTAATTCCATTTCCAGCCATTATAGAGCATGTAAGTTCAGCAAATTCTTTAGAACCATATCTTACATCATAACTTAATGCTACACCTCTTTCAATAGCTTCTTTGCCATGATCAATTATTGTATTTGCTAGAGCCTGAGCCGCTTTTGAAACCATATATTTATTCATTCTATTTGTTCCAGCGCCTAGCTTTCCACGAAGTCCAGCAGTTCCAAATTCTAAAACTTTATAAAATCTATCTTTAATTTCTTCTTCATCATCTTTTATAGAAACTAAATCTTTTTTTGTATTTTCATCAAAAAAGTCATTATTTAACCATTCTTCATAAACTTTTCTATAATCTATCATAAAGTCCTCCTAAATATATATTACATTATATTTTACAGCAAAAGGTATTTTTTTTCAACAGTACATTAAAATAGATTTTAAATTATTTGTTTGTATTTATAAATTTATGGTATAATTAATTAGTATAATTAAATATTAGTAATGAGGTGATTAAATGAGATTTGTTTCTTGGAATGTAAACGGACTTAGAGCCTGCATTAAAAAAGGATTTTTAGATTATTTTAATGATATTGATGCAGATTTTTTCTGTTTACAGGAAATTAAAATGAGTGAAGGTCAACTTGACCTTGAACTTGAAGGATATGAAACTTACTATAATTATGCTCAAAGAAAGGGATATAGTGGAACTGCAATTTTTACTAAACATAAACCTTTGAGTGTAAAATATGGTATGGGAATAGAAGAACATGATAATGAAGGAAGACTTATAACTTTAGAATATGACGATTTCTTTCTAGTAACTTGCTATACTCCAAATTCAAAACAAGAACTTTTAAGACTTGATTATAGAATGGTTTGGGAAGATGCATTTAGAAATTACTTACTTGAATTAAATAAAACAAAATCAGTAATAGTTTGTGGTGACTTAAATGTTGCTCATAAAGAAATAGACCTAAAAAATCCTAAGACAAATAGAAAAAATGCTGGATTTACTGATCAAGAAAGAGAAAAAATGTCAATTCTTTTAGATAGTGGATTTACTGATACTTTTAGATTCTTCTATCCTGATAAAGAAAATGAATATAGTTGGTGGAGTTATTTCGGAAAATCAAGAGAAAAAAATACAGGTTGGAGAATTGATTATTTCTTAACTTCAAAAGATATGGATGATAGACTTGTTGATGCTCAAATTCATCAAAGCATTTTAGGTAGTGATCATTGTCCTGTATATCTAGAAATTAAATAAATGAAATAAATAAAAAAGACTATTACAAGATGTAATAGTCTTTTGTCTATTCAACGATTTTTAATTTTATATTATTTTTATCCTCAATTTCAACATAATTATTTTCTTTTACATAATCAATTAAAACTTCAGCTATATCTCTTGTATCTTCTTTAAGAGTCTTTAATTGTGGAAAAAGTGAAAAATTACCTCCTCCAGTTGCCCTATAATTATTTAATACAAGTTTATATTTCTTTTCTAAATTTATATCTTCCCCTTCAACTTTTACATCGGATATAAAATTTTTTCCACTCTTTGAAATATTCATTGTATATTCTATCCCATCAAGTAAATCATAATTATACATCTCTCTTTTTGGATATAAGAATTTCGGATTTATATCAATCTCATCATCTTTAACAATCCAATATGTTGAAAGTTGTGTTAGATAATCTAAAATATTTTGTCCACTCATCTCTTTTAAAACTAGAGTATTTGGAAAAGGGTAATTTAAAATAATATCTCTATATCTTAATTTTTTACCAAAACCAGGCATTACTTCGAAAAGACAACAAGCAGAAATATCAGCATCCATTGTTTCCTTTTGAATTTTATTTATAAAACTTGTAATTGAATGCTTTTCTAATTGAGCAGCTTTAGTATTTGAAATATACATTTCTTTATTACAACTACCAATTTCAATATCTAACCATTTTTCAGTTTCATTTAAAGCTTTTTTAAACTTTTCTTCCATATCTAAATCAATTTCAAAATTTGAAATATCTTTTAGATTAACTGATATATTCTCATCAAATACAATCTCCATACAAGTTGAGCATCCATCACCACATTGTATTACAAGTGTATCTTTTATTTTTCCTGTTAAAGTTCTATGTTGATGTCCAGTTACCAAAACATCTATTCCAGAAATTTTATCACAAATTTCGTATCCGACATTTTCACCTGTTAAGTTTTCAGTTGGTTCCCCACTTTCCAAGTCTCTCTCAAAACCACCATGATAGAATACAATAACATAATCAACTTTATTCCTAACATTTTCAACTGAATTTTTAACTGTCTCAAAAACATTTAAAATTTCAAGATTTTGAAGATTATTAGGATTTTCCCAATGTTCAATATAATCAGTTACAACTCCAATTAGTGCAATTTTTTTATTGTCAATTTCAACAATATTTGTATTACCTAGTTTTTCATTTTTATACTTTACATTATTTGTAATACATTTTGCATTGTTTTCTTTAACATAATTATATAAAAATTCATTTCCATAGTTAAAATCATGATTTCCAATATTTATAAAATCACAATTAAGATAATTAAGTGCTTTTGCAACTAAATTCTCTTTTAAATTTGCATTAGCATAGGTTACCAATGGTGTTCCTTGGTTTATATCTCCATTATCAACATAAATTACTTTTCCTTTTAATCTTTCTTCTTTTAAAAAAGTTGAAAATCTAGAAAGTCCTTTGTTTGCAACAGATGAATTCACGAAATTATAAGCTAATAAATTTCCGTGAACATCAGTTGTTGATAAAATTTTAAAAGCCATTAATATCCCCTCGCCAATTTTCTTCTTACATTATTTGAAAATACTTCTATTATTAGAACTAAAACTATTATTCCAACTAAAATTGATCCGACTTCATTCCAACGATAATTGTTCATTGCAAATATTAATGGTGCACCAATACCGCCAGCGCCTACAAGCCCAAGAACTGAAGCATCTCTTAAATTCATATCAAATCTATAAATAACAATTGAAATTAGCTTTGAATATATTTGTGGTAAAATACCATATCTAATTTGTTCAATTTTAGTACATCCAATTGCTGATAGAGATTCTATTATACCAAAATCCAAGTCCTCAATAACATCTATATATAACTTAGTTACCATTCCAATTGAAACAACTGACATAGTAAATACCCCTGCCAAAGCACCAGGACCAGTAACACCTATAAACATAAGTCCATAGATGAAAGCAGGAACAGTTCTAACACACATTGTAAAGAACCTTCCAATAACAGCTACATATTTTGAAACAATTTTCTTTGCAGAAATAAATGCAAAAGGAATTGATATAATTGCCCCGATTATTGTTCCTAAAAATGCAATACACATTGTTTCAAACAATAAGTATATAACACCTTTATTGTCTAGTCTAAAAAGAAATTCTAAATCTGGATGTAATATTCCGCCTATAATATTTTTAGCAATAGTCATTGAGTCTTTAACATCTTCACCTTTTTTTATTGACATTGCTGACCATACTAATAGTCCTAAAACAATCACTACAACTGCAATAATATATGTGTATGATTTTGGCTCTTTTTTTAATTTTTCTTCTACTCTTGTATTATTCATTTCCATTACTCCAACCTTTCTCTAAAATGTTCACTTATAATTTCTATTACAAACACAGTTAAAAGTAATAAAAATACAATAGTACCAACTTTGGAGTATTCTCTCCATCCTAATTTTTCATTTAATATCATACCAATACCACCGGCACCAACATAACCTAGTATTGCAGCATATCTTACATTTCCTTCAAAGTTAAATAACGAAGTTGATATATATGATGGCAGTACAACTGGTAATATTGCATATCTAAAAGCATAGAATTTAGTAAAACCCATTGACTCCATACATTCAAATGCTCCCATATCAACAGTTTCAATTTGTTCGTATAATAATTTTCCAACATAAGATAATGAGAAAATGAATATTGCAACAGTTCCTGCAAAAGTTCCAAGTCCCCATATATAAGTTGCAATTAAAGCACAAACAAGAGATGGTAATGTTCTTAAAATACTTAAAAACAATTTAAAAAATCCATTTACAAATTTATTTTTTGTTATATTGTTAGAAGCTAAAATTGCAATTGGCAAAGAAACCAATGCCCCTAAAAAAGAACCCATCAATGACATTTTAATAGTATCAAAAAGAGGAGTCAAAACCTCTTTAGTATAACTAAAATCCGGTGGAATCATTCCTTTTAAAATATTAAAAAAGTTTCCAAAATTGCTAAAAACTTCAAAATTAAAATCTGTTACTTTTATTGATATATACATCAATACAATTACGATTATTGTGATTAAAGGAGTTTTTGATCTCGGTCTAAAAACTACTTTACCATTATCTAAAGTTATTTTTTCTTTTGGAAATATAGTATCAAATATATTTTTCATATTATTCTCCAGTTACAAATAAATCTTTTTGGTAAATTTTGTCTAAAATTTCCTTTGTAATATCACTTGATTTTCCATCATAAACAATTCTACCTTTGTTTATTCCAACTACTCTTTCACAATATTTTAAAGCTAAATCAACATCATGAATATTAATTAAAATCGTAATTTTATTTTCTTTATTAATTTTTCTAAAGTCTTCCATAACTTGATTTGATGTAACAGGATCAAGTGCTGCAACAGGTTCATCAGCCAATATAATTTGAGGACTTTGTCCTAATGCTCTAGCTAATGCAACTCTTTGTTGTTGTCCACCAGAAAGTTGGTCAACTCTTACATATGCTTTCTCTAGCATATCTACTTTATCAAGAGCTTCTAATGATTTTATCTTACATTCCTTTGGAAATATTCCAAAGAATTTTCTAAAACCTGTTAAATCAGGAACAAATGCTGTTAAAACATTTTTAATAACTGTAGCTCTTGTAACTAAGTTAAAAGATTGAAAAATCATACCTATTTTTCTTCTAAATTTTCTAATTTCAGAACCACTTAATTTCTTAACGTCAACGTCATTTACAATTAACTCTCCCGATGTAATTTCATGCATCTTATTGACACATCTTATTAATGTTGATTTTCCTGAACCTGAAAGTCCTATTATAGCAACAAATTCTCCTTGTTCAATTTTTAAATCAACATCAATTAATCCTTTAGTACCATTTGGATATACTTTACTAACATTTTTAAATTCTATCATTTTTTTCTCCATTTAATATGTTTAAAAAAGGAGAGATTTCTCTCTCCCTATTTCTCACACAATTTAATTATTTAAACACTATTTCAATTTTTTTACTATTTCTTGAGCTTTAGCTTCATTATCATAATCAGCATCTTTTGCAGGTTGATAACCTTCATGACTATAAACCGCTATAACTTTCTTTCCTTCTGGAGTTTTAGCAATTTCAATCAATGCTTTTTCTAAAGCTTTTTTGAATTCAGGTGTTATATTTTTAGATTTCTTAGAAACACTAACAGTATCATTATAAATAGGAGTTGTAACACCTATTAAATTTGTTTCTTCCCAAATTGATGCTGTTCTACCATAATTTTCATTCCATTTCTTTTCTTGATCAAGTCTAGCATCAGCATATGTGCAAAGTATATCTACTTGTCCTGAAGCAAGTCTTGCAAAAGCAGAACCATATGAATCACTTAAAATTGCATTATTACCTAAATCTTTTATTGTTTTTCCAAAATTTTCATTTAACCATAAAGTTGGATAAATATATCCAGCAGGTGAAGTTGGATTCATTACACTCCATTTTAAGTCTTTAACATCATCCCATGTTAATTTTTCTCCTGCATTTACTTTTTTAGCAATTGCTTGACCTTTTTCTGATGGTCCAGCAATTATTAAAGCTCTATATGAAGTAACCTGATCTTCTGTTTTCTTTGTAGGTTTTTGATCATTCCAAACTTTAGCAGAATCATCATTTACAGAAAGTCCTTTTCTAGTTGCTGTTAATAGAACTTCTGCTCCATCTCTATATAGTACATAAGTTCCAGCTGGTATAAATCCAACATCTAATGTTCCAGCATTAAGTCCTTCACCTACAGCTTCAAAGCTTGTTCCAACTGTAATTTCTACATTTTTAACGTCAAATCCTTCTTTTGCTAATTGTTCCTTTAATAATTGTTTTAAAGGTTCAGTAGCAGTAACTATTTCTGATGGTTCTCTTGAAGGTACAAAACCAATTGTTAATTTTTCAATTGAAGTTTTTCCATCAGCAGTTTTATTAGCTTCTTTTTTAGAGCCACAGCCCACTAGAAGTCCTGCACTTAAAACAAGTGCTAAAGATGAAATTAAAATTCTTTTAAATATTTTCATAATTCCCCCGTATATTAGTTAAACATAAATTGTATGATTTCCATTATATTATATCATTTATAATAATTGTTGACAATTAAATTATGACTTCAATTCAATTTTTTTGATGTTTTTAAAAATAAATCAGCAATTAATAATTAGTTACTTAATGCTAAAAATTAAAATACTCCACAAAGACATACAATCCAAACAAATTTACAATTAGATTTTCTTAATTCTTTATAACATTCTTCTACTGTTGCACCGCTTGTATGTATATCATCAATCAATAAAACACTCTTTCCGCTTAAATCTCCATCTACACTAAAAGAATCTTTTAAATTTATACTCCTTTCTTCAAGAGATAAAAAATGTTGTGATTTAGTATTTTTAATTTTGTATAGCTTATCAAACAACTCTATATTAGAATATTTTGAAATTTCTTCTGCAAGAAGTTTTGAATGATTATACCCTCTTTGTCTAATTTTCTTTTTACTTGAAGGAACATAGGCAATATAATCCATCTTTTCAAGCAAAGATTTTTCCAAATTTTCATATATCAACTTTCCAAAAGGATTTTTCAAATACACTCCATTTTCAAATTTAAATTCCTTAATTTTAATCTTTAAAATTCCAGAATAATAGAATAAAATATCTTTTTTAAAACAATCCTCTCCAAAATCATTAAATATTTCTTTATCATATCTTCTAATCTTAGATATACAATCATCACACAAAAAAGAAGTTTTAATTAGATTTTCTTTGCAAAAAAAACAATAATCTTCATTAAAAAAGAAACTTTTTAAAAAATTTTTAATCATTATAACAAATCCTCTACAAGCCCATAAAAATGTTGAATTCTTTTTTCTAAGTTTGAATATCTACTATTGATAGTATTATTTCTAATCATATTATTCATAACATTTTTATCACCCACTAAAACAATATTTTCCTTTGCCCTTGTTATAGCAGTATATAATAAATTTCTAGTTTGAAGTAGTTTATAACCATCAAACATTGGAATTATTACAGATTTAAACTCCGATCCTTGTGACTTATGTATTGTTATTGCATAAGCTAATTCTAAATTATCTAAATCCTCTAAACTATACTCAATTAATCTTTTATCATCCATTTCAACCGTCAATTTATTGCTTGATTTATCTATGAAAATTATATGTCCCATATCTCCATTATAAACACCAAAATTTTCTTCTCCTTCATCATCAATGAAAGATAAATTATAATTATTTTTAGTTTGCATAACTTTATCATTAACTCTAAATAATTTATTTCCAACCAAAATTTCATCACTTGTTTCTGTTTTTGGATTTAATATATCTTGTAATAACTTATTGAGTTCAAATACACCACAAATACCTTTTCTACTTTGCGTAAGAATTTGAATATCTTTAGAATAATCATAACCATAAGCCTTTGGAAGTCTTCTACTTATTAAATCTACAACAACATTTCTAGTAATTGAAGGTGCATCCGTATTTAAAAAGAAAAAATCACTATTTTTTTCATTTAAAATCGGTTCTTGACCATTATTAATTTTATGAGCATTAACTATTATATTACTATTTTCTGATTGTCTAAAAATATCAATAAGCTTTGTATATTTTATCTTGTTAGAATTAATTAAATCTTTTAATACATTTCCAGCTCCAACACTAGGAAGCTGATCAACATCTCCAACAATAATTAACTTTGTATTATCTTTTATTCCTCTTAATAATTTTTCAAAAAGAACTAAATCTACCATACTCATCTCATCAATGATTATCACATCAGTATCTAATGGGTTATCCTCATTATATTCAAAATGCCCAATATCATCATAACTGCTTGGAATATATCCTAACATTCTATGTATTGTTTTTGCTTCTATTCCAGTAGTTTCTTCTATTCTTTTTGCTGCTCTACCTGTTGGAGCACAAAGTGATATATTATAACCATTTTCTATAAATATTTTAGAAATAGTATTAATAATTGTAGTTTTTCCTGTTCCAGGTCCACCAGTTATAATTGAAATATTCTCTTCAAAACAAGATTTTATAGCATCTATTTGAATTTCTGATAATTTAATTGACTGGTTTTCTATAGATTTTTTTACTTCTTTATCTATATTAAATAAAATTTTAAAATCCTCATTTAAAGCCATTTTAGCAAGTTTGCTAGCTATATAGCTCTCAGAAATATATAGATAATCTAAATATATATTTGGCTCATCAAAAGAATTATCTACAACTATATCCGAAGACAATAATAAATTCATGTATATCGGTTCAATTAAATTTTTTTCTATTCCTATTAATGATGAAACTTCTTCTGTAAGTTTTTCTTTAGGATAGAATACATGTCCAAAATTTATTGCTTTTTGAGTTAGAATATAAATAATTGCTGATTCTATTCTATAAGGACTAGTTTTATCTAAATTGTTTTTTAAAGCTATTTCATCAGCTTTTAAAAAACCTATACCTTTTACATTTTTTATTAGTTTATATGGATTTTCATTTATAATTTCTAAAGTATCTTCCCTAAAAATACTATAGATTTTTTTTGATAAACTTAAACTAATACCTAATCCACTTAAATAAAATAAAATATTCTTACTAAATCTTAATTCTTCAACAGATTTTTTTATTTTTTCAATACTTTTCTTTCCAATACCTCTTACTTCAATTAGTCTATCAGTTTCATCAAATACTATATCTAAACTTTTCTTTCCAAATTTTTCAACAATATATCCAGCGTTTTTAGGTCCTATTGTAGCAATAATTCCACTAGATAAATATCTTTCGATTTCAACTACAGAACTTGGAAGCATTTTTTTATAGGAAGTTACATTAAGTTGTTCACCATATTTGTTATCATATGTAAATTCGCCCTCTACCTCTAAACTTTCTCCGATGTTAACAGAATCAAAAATTCCAACAATTTTTATTTCTCCATCACTTGTATTTAAGTCAAAAACTGAGTAGCCATTATCTTCATTTATATATCTAACTTTTATAATCTCTCCTGTTAACTTCATAACTGCTCCTATATACAAATTTAGGAAACTAAAACTAGTTTCCTAAAATAATTAATCTTCTATTCTTTCGATATTTGCTCCTAATGATTTCATCTTTCCTACAAAATCATTATATCCTCTATCAATATGATATATATTTCCAATTGTTGTAGTGCCTTCAGCTACAAGTCCAGCTAAAACTAAAGCTGCTCCCGCTCTTAAATCAGTAGCATTAACTTCAGCTCCAACAAGTTTTCTTACACCAGCTATTCTAGCTTCTTTACCGCTAGTTGCTATTATGGCACCCATTTTATTAAGTTCGTCAACATGCATAAATCTATTTTCAAATACAGTTTCAGTAACTTTTGATTGATCTTCACATACACATAAATAAGCCATAAATTGAGCTTGAACATCTGTTGGGAAACCAGGATAAGGTAATGTCTTAATGTCTGTA
This sequence comes from Parvimonas micra, assembly GCF_021300775.1. Taxonomy (GTDB): domain Bacteria; phylum Bacillota; class Clostridia; order Tissierellales; family Peptoniphilaceae; genus Parvimonas. The sequence continues at coordinate 220,019 of NZ_JAJTJP010000001.1, read as the reverse complement.
CCTTTAATCTTTTCTCCGCCTTTTACAAAAATCGAATCTTCATCCTCATTTACAACAACATAGGCACCTGTTTCTTTTAATTTAGCAATAACAGGTTTAATATGATTTGAAATACAATTTTGAACTACAACTTTTCCCCCTGTAATAGCTGCAGCTATCATAAATGTAGCAGCTTCAATTCTATCAGGAATAATTGTATGAACTGTACCACCTAATTTTTCTACCCCTATAATTCTTATAGTAGAAGTTCCAGCTCCTGAAATTTTAGCACCCATTTTATTTAAAAAGTTTCCTAAATCAACAATTTCAGGTTCTTTTGCTGCGTTTTCAATTATAGTTTCACCTTTTGCTAAAGTTGCTGCCATCATAATGTTTTGAGTTGCACCTACAGAAGGGAAATCTAAATATATAGTATCTCCATATAATTTTTCACATCTAGCAGAAATCTTATCTGGCTCTTCTTCAATTAATGCACCTAAAATTTTAAATCCTTTTAAATGCAAGTCAATAGGACGAGAACCTATTGCACATCCACCTGGCAAGAATGCATCTGCTCTTCCAAATCTTGCTAATAATGGACCCATTACTAAAAATGAAGCTCTCATCTTTTCCATTAAACTTCTATCAGTCTCAAAAGAATTTATCTTACTTGAATCAATAGAAACTCTATTTTCAGATAAAAATTCAACTTTTGCCCCTAAACTTTCTAATACTTTTAAAATAATTTTAACATCTACTAGATTAGGAACATCTTCAAGAACAATTGGTTCTGTTCCTAAAAGTGAGGCAGCAATAATTGGAAGTGCCGCATTCTTTGCTCCATCTATTTTTACAGTTCCCTCTAAAGGGCCACTTTTTCTTACTAATATCTTAGGCAAACAAATCCCTCCTAAATATCTATAATTTATAATATTTTTATTTCCAACAACTAAATCAATCTTTTATAACAATATATTTTGTCACATATTTACTTATATTTATTATACCACATTTACACAATATTTATAAGCTACTTATTATTTTTCTTAGATTTATATCTTAATTGTGAATCTAATATTTTTTTTCTCATTCTTAAACTTTGAGGTGTTACTTCAATATATTCATCACTTTCAATAAATTCTAACATTTCTTCTAAACTCATAATCTTTGGAGGGCTTAGTTTTAATGCATCATCAGAAGCAGAGGATCTAATATTTGTTTGTTGTTTCTTTTTACAAACATTAACTTCAATATCTAATCCTTTAGCATTTGACCCTACAACCATTCCTTCATAAACTTCAGCTTGAGGAGAAATAAATAAGGTTCCTCTTTCTTGAGCTGAATTTAATCCGTAAGCAGTTGCTACTCCAGTTTCAAAACAAATCAATGAACCAACATTTCTTGTTGGAATTTCTCCCTTAAATGGCTCATATGCTTTAAATTCTGTATTTAATGTTCCACTACCTCTAGTATCAGTCAAAAATTCTGAACGATATCCAATAAGGCCTCTAGCAGGTATATTAAAAATAAGTCTAGTATATCCAGCTTGTGAAGGATTCATATTTATCAAATCAGCTTTTCTTTGTCCTAATTTCTCAATAACTGATCCAACGAATTCTTGATCAACATCAATAGTTACTGTTTCTATAGGTTCTAGCAATTTACCATTTTCATCTTTTTTGTAAAGAACTTCAGGTTTTGAAACTTGGAATTCATATCCTTCTCTTCTCATATTTTCAATTAAAACTGAAAGATGAAGTTCTCCTCTTCCTGAAACTCTAAAACTATCAGTTGAATCTGTATCTTCAACTCTTAAGCTTACATCTGTTTCTAACTCTTTATAAAGTCTTGCTCTTATTTGCCTACTTGTAACAAACTTTCCTTCTTTTCCTGCAAAAGGAGAATTATTTACTATAAAATTCATTGCAAGTGTCGGTTCTGAAATTTTGACAAAAGGAAGTGGTGTTGGATCTTCTGTTGAACATAGTGTATCCCCAATACTAATTCCTTCTACACCTGTTACTGCAATTATATTACCTACAGATGAGCTTTCAACTTCTTTTCTAGATAAATTTTCAAACTCATATATTTTTGTTATTTTTATTTTTTTGTTTATACTGCTATCATTATAGTTTACAATTACAGCATCATCTCCAAGCTTAACACTACCGCTTTCTATTTTACCAATACCTATTCTTCCTACATACTCATTATAATCAGTTGTAGAGATAAGTAATTTAAAAGGAGCATTTTCATCTCCAACTGGTGCTGGAATATAATCAACAATAACATCTAAAAGAGTTTTCATATCTTCTGTTTTATTGTTAAAATCCATAGTTGCATATCCTGCTCTTGCAGACGCAAAAACAAAAGGACTTTCTAAATAATCTTCTGAAGCATCTAGTTGTATGAATAAATCTAAAACTTCATCTACAACTTCTTCACATCTAGCTTCTGGTCTATCGATTTTATTTATACAAATTATTGTAGGTAATTTAAGTTCAAATGCTTTTCTTAATACAAATTTTGTTTGAGGCATAGGCCCTTCAAACGCATCTACTACTAAAATAACACCATTTGCCATCTTTAAAACACGTTCAACTTCTCCACCAAAATCGGCATGTCCCGGAGTGTCAATTACATTAATTTTAACTCCTTTATAATCAATAGCAGTATTTTTCGAAAGAATTGTGATTCCTCTTTCTCTTTCTATATCATTTGAGTCCATTACTCTTTCTTTTACATCTTGGTTTTCTCTAAAAACACCACTACTTTTTAATAAACAATCTACTAAAGTAGTCTTTCCATGGTCAACGTGAGCAATAATCGCTACGTTTCTTATGTTTTCAATATTTTTCATATACTTTCCTTTCTATATTTAAATCCAACGCATAACGATTTATTATAGCATATATTCTTAAAAAAGTAAATAAAACAGTTGATTTTATGCACTTTTTTATATATTTTTAAATAAAAAGCAATTCTACTAGAATTGCTCAATTATATATTTTAGTACTTATAATTTACTTGTTTATATGTCACAAAGCATCTTAGAATAAATATCATTTATATCTAATAAATCTAATTTATTCTTTATTTCTTCATACTCAAAATATATTCCTATTAAACTGTCAAATTTATTATCATCTCCCATATTGATTTTTTCTATTTTTCCACCATCAATTTCAACAGTATAATCTCTTTCTTCATCTAAGAAAAAAGTACATTTAGGAGATTGTCCATATATCCAATCTTTTGTGGCATATTTTTCAGATTTTATTTTATCTACATTTAAAAAATCTTCTTTTGTTAATTCGTAAATTTCAAAATTCTCTTGAGTTTGTAAAATTTCATTTTTTAATTTTTCTAGAAAATCTGAAATTTCATAATCTAATTTTGAAATTTCTTTTAAATTTGCAACACTGCTCTTAACAGATTTTGCAGATTTTGAAATAACTTTTTTATTATTTACATTCAATGCATTTCTTAGTTTATCTAAATTACTATCAAACAAAATACAACCATGATGTAAAACTCTTTTCTTTCTCATAAATTCCGAATGTCCACAAATTTTCTTATCCTGTACTCTAAAGTCATTTCTCGGAGAAACATGAACATCAATATTCAAATTTAAGAGAGCATTATACATAGGTTTTAAAAATTCCTTAAAATCAAGTGCAGTATTTCCAGTTGTATTCGTTATGTAAGTATAATTAAGATTTCCAAAATCATGTACAACTGTTCCACCACCGGAGAGTCTTCTAGCAATCTTTATTTTATTTTCAAAACAGTATTTCATATTTAATTCTTCAATTAAATTTTGATGTTTTCCTATAACTACAGATGGTTCATTTATCCATAACATAAAGACTTCATCTTCTTTAAATTTTTCAAAGATATACTCTTCTAAAGCTAAATTAAAATATACATCTGTAATTTTATTTTTAATAAAAATCATAATTTCTCCTCAATTCCAAAAGTATTAAAAATATTTTATCATATTCATTAAAAAAAGGATAGAATTTCTATCCTTTTTTAAATAAATTTATTATTTTTACTTTTTAGGTAAATGTACACTAACTCCTTCAATATCTGCAATTGCTTCATAAATTGCTTCTGAGAAAGTTGGATGTCCAAATACCATTTTAATAGCTTCTTCAACAATAACTTCTGATTGCATTAAAATTGAAACTTCATTAATTAATTCTGATGCTCTTGGTCCAACAATATGAGCTCCTAAAATTTCGCCATATCTTGCATCAGAAATAATCTTAACCATTCCTGATGAATCTCCGTGAGCTAAAGCTCTACCATTCGCTCCATAATTGAATTTTCCAACTTTTACATCATAAGATTTCTTCGCTTCTTCTTCAGTTAAACCTACACTACCAATTTCTGGATAAGTATAAATAGCTCTAGGTATGATATTATTATTATATTTATCTGATTTACCTTCAACAATTTCTGAAGCAGCAATATATCCCATTTTAAATGCAGCATGTGCTAGAAGATTTTTACCATTAACATCTCCAGGAACATATACATTCTTTAAACTTGATTGCATTTTTTCATTAGCAACTACATTTCCATCAGAAACTTCAAGATTTACATCTTTTAATGCTGTTAAATCAGCTTCTCTAGTTGTAACTAGAATTACTTTTGCACTTGCAACTTCTTCTGAACCAGCTAATACTTTTTCTCCAGAAATTTCAGTAATTTCTTTACCAAAGATAAATTTAATTCCTGATTTTTCTAATGATTTAATTAATATTGAAGAAACTTCTGAATCTACAACATCAATTGCTGATTCTTTTCTTTCAACAACAGTTACCTTACTTCCAAATGAACTAAATATTTGAGCCATTTCAACTCCAATATAATTTGCTCCAATTATTACTAATGATTCCGGTGCTTCTTTTAAATCTAATGCTTCATCAGTATCTATAACATTTGAATTATCTGATCCTTTAATATTATTAACGCATTTAGAACCACCAGCAAAAATTATTGAACCACATACAAGTTCTTTTCCACTTTCTAAAGTAACATTTCCATTTGAATTAATATAAGCAGTTTCTTTAAACATTTCAACTGAATTACTCTTTAATAAAAATTCTACTCCTGCAGTAAGTTTCTTAACTATAGAATTTTTGAATTTTAAAGCCTTTGCAACGTCAATAGTAGCATTATCATTTTCTAAAATGATTCCTCTCTTGCTTGACGCTTTAATTCTTTCTATATCTTCAACATTTTGTAGATAAGTTTTAGTTGGTATACATCCTCTATTTAAGCAAGTACCACCAAATTTGTTATTTTCTGCTATTGCAACTTTTGCTCCTTTTTGGGCAGCTTTAATAGCTGAATAATATCCAGCAGGACCTGCGCCGATTACAACAACATCATATTCACCATCTTTTAATTCTTTTTTTGCTTCTGCTTTAGCTTCAGTTGTTTTTTCTTCTGGTTGTGCTTTAACTTCTTCCTTAGCAACTTCTTTAACTTCTTCTTTAACAGGTGCTGAAGCAGTTTCAGGAATAACATCTCCTTCATCTCCAATATAGGCAATAGTTGTTATAACTGGAACAATTTCTCCATCATGTTTTAAAATTTTAAGCAAAGTTCCTGAAGCTTCGGCTTCAATTTCCATATTAACCTTATCAGTCATAATTTCTAAAATTATTTCTCCGGCTTCAACTTTGTCTCCCTCTTTTTTAAGCCATTTTACAATTTGGCCTTCTTCCATTTCACTACCAGCTTTTGGCATTATTATTTCTGTTAACATAATTTTCTCCTCACACTAAACTAAAATTGAAATAGGATTTTCTAAATAATTTTTCAATGTATTTAAAAACTTCGCAGCTTCCATTCCATCAACGACTCTATGATCTACTGTAATTGATAATTTCATAATAGGTCTTACAGTTATTTCTCCATTTACTACAACTGGTTTATCAACAGTCGCACTAACACCTAATATAGCACTATTAGGTTGATTTATAATTGGAGCAAAAGAATCTATACCAAACATACCTAAGTTACTGATAGTAAATGTACTATCTTCTAATTCTTCTGACTCTAATTTCATTTCAACAGCTTTCTTAGTTAAGTCTTTTAATGAAATCATAAGTTCTCTTAAACTCATTTTTTCAGCATTTTTAACAACCGGTGTTAAAAGTCCATTTTCAAGGCCAACAGCCATAGCAAGATTTACATACTTATGAAGTAAAATCTTTGTTCCATCAGCGGATAAGCTACAATTTACATATGGATGTTTTACCAAACTCTTAACTGTTGCTAATGAAATTATATCTGTAATTGTAAGTTTGTATCCTGTTTCATCAATAAGTTGTTGCATAATATTTGCTCTTAAGTTTTTAACTTCAGTCATATCAACTTCAATATTCGCTACAAAAACAGGTGCTGTAAAATAGCTTTCACTCATTCTCTTAGCAACAGTTCTTCTCATCATTGACATTGGAACTTCTTCAACTTCACCATATGATTTTTTAATTTCTTGAGTTTCAACAACTTGTTCTTCAACCGCATTTTCTGTAGAAATTACATCTTTATTTGCTAAGAATTCTAAAATATCATCTTTTAGTATTTTTCCGTTAACTCCTGTTCCAGTTACATTAGTCAAATCAACACCTTCAACTTCCGCAATCTTCTTTGCAAGAGATGAAACTTTTATTATTCCAAAATTTTTAAAGTTTAGAACATCTTCTTTTTGAATTCTTCCCTTTGGACCTGTTCCTTTTAGCAATGATAAGTCGATATTATTTTGCTTAGATAAAAATCTTGCAACTGGTGTTGCTCTAAATTTTATATCAGACATAATTTCCTCCTATCTATTAACTGCTTTTCTTAAAGTATTTTTAATATCTTCAACACTTGGTACGATTACCGCTTCTAAGTTTTTAGCAGAAGGTATATTTGTATCAGCTCCTGCCACTCTGTAGATTGGTGCATCTAAATAATCAAAAGCATCACTTTCAGCAATTCTTGCTGCAATTTCTCCACCAAATCCACCTGTTTTAAATGAATCATGACAAAGAACAAGTCTTCCCGTTTTCTTAACAGATTCAACAATTAATTCTTCATCTAAAGGTACTAATGTTATTGGATCAACAACTTCTACACTAATTCCTTCAGCTTTTAATTCTTCAGCAGCTTGTAAAGCTCTTTCTAACATTCTTCCCCAAGAAACTAAAGTTACATCTTTTCCTTCAACTTTAACTTCACCTTTTCCGATTTCAACTATTTCTCCAATCTTAACTTCTCCCTTTCTACCAAAAAGAGCTTTAGATTCGATGAAAACAACTGGGTTATTATCTCTTACAGAAGCTTTTAAAATTCCATAAGCGTCATTTACTGTTCCAGGTGCAACTACTTTTAGTCCAGGAATATGGCAGAACCATGCTTCAAGAGCTTTACAGTGTTGAGCTGCAGCTCCTGTACCTGAACCTGATGCACAACGATAAACAACAGGTACACTAACTTCTCCACCTAACATATATCTCATTGGAGCAGCTTCATTTACTATAGCATCCATTGCTATTGTAACAAAATCCATAAAAGTTAAATCAACAATAGGACGCATTCCTACTGATGCAGCTCCTGCAGCAGCTCCTGCTATAGCAGCTTCACTTATAGGACAATCTCTAACTCTTTCTTCTCCAAATTCTTCAAGCATTCCGACAGTAGTTCCGAAATCTCCTCCGAAAATACCAACATCTTCTCCCATTAAAAATACATTTTCATCTCTACGCATTTCTTCGGACATTGCTTCCTTTATTGCTTCACGCAAAGTCATAATCTTTATTTCACTAGCCATAATCTTCTCCTATCAATTAATATTAAGCATAATTGTCTGTGCAAGCATCTTTTTCATCTGCTAAAGGTGATTCCTTAGCAAAAGTTATTGCATCAGCGATTACTTTCTTTACACTTTCTTCCATATCATCAAGTTCTTTTTCAGTCGCAACTTTATTTTCAATTAAATATTTTTTAAATGCAACATTTGGATCTTTTTCTTTCCATGCATCAACTTCAGCTTTATCTCTATATTTTCCAGCATCTGAAGCAGAGTGCCCAAACCATCTATAACTTTTAGCTTCTACTAAAACAGGTCCATTACCTTCTCTGGCATATTCAATTGCCTCACTCATTGCATCGTATACATCTAATACATTATTTCCATCTTCAACATAGATTGATTTAATTTTGTAAGCATCTGCTCTTTCAACAACTTTATCAACAGTCATTGATCTTTGTTGAGACATTGAAATACCATAATTATTATTAATTACATAAAATACTAATGGTAATTTCCAAATTGACGCCATATTTAAACATTCATGAAAACTTCCTTCATTTGTTGCACTTTCTCCCATACAACAAACTACAACATTTCCTGTTTTCTTCATTTTTTGAGCAAGAGCTGCACCTGTACTTAAACCGTGTCCACCACCAACAATACCATTACATCCCATATTGTTTACTTCTAAGTTGTAAAGGTGCATACTACCTCCACGACCTTTACATTGTCCAGTTGCTTTCCCTAAGATTTCGGCCATCATTTTATTTATATCTATACCTTTTGCAATTGTTTGACCATGTCCTCTATGATTTGAATACATTAAATCTTCTTTTCTCATTGGGTATATTGCACCAACATTGGCTGCTTCTTCTCCTACAGAATAATGTGTCATTCCGTGGATAAATCCTCTTGAATATAATTTACTAAGTTCCATATCAAAATGTCTTATAAGTAACATTTTATCATACATTTCCAAAAGTTCTTTTTTTGTTAATTTTTTTGAATTACTCACTACAAACCTCCATAATTTAATCTCAAAATTATTATTTTGTACTTACTATTTACCTCCCTCTTAATATTAAATATCAAAACTTATTAATTTTTTTAACAAATTTTTTTAGAAATGTAATATTTGTGATTTAAATCACGATAACTTTCGATTTTTTTATTACTTTTTTGTAATTATTTAATTTTTTATACAATTATGATAAAATATATTTGTATATAAATTTTATTAAGGAGAAAATCATGAGAAAATTTTCAAGAGTATTTTTTATTTTTTTCACTTTTTTATTAGTTTCTTGTTCAACTAGCAAAAAAGAAAAAGATATTGATAATATAAAAACCCCAAACACAGAAATAGTAACGGCAATAAAAAAACAAGAATATAATTTAGATCCAAGATTTTCAAACGATATTAATACTAATGCCTTAATATCACAACTTTTTGAAGGGCTAACTGAATATTCTGCCCATGGTAAAATAGCATTAAACCAAGCAGAAAAAATTGAGAAAAGCGAAGATTTTATGAAGTGGACAATAACGATTAGAGATAATCTAAAATGGTCAGATGGTTCGGATATAACCGCAGAAGATTATGTTGAGTCTTGGATGAGTATCTTAAATTATGAAAATAAAAATCCAAATGCATATAAGCTATTTTTCATAAAAGATGCTAAAAAACTAAACGACTTAAAACTAAAGCTTAGAGATTTTTCAGGATTAAAAATATTGGATAAACATACTATTGAAGTAAATATGGAATATCCCGTTAGAAACTTTGATGAAATACTTTCAAATGTTTTTATGTTCCCTATTAAAAAAGACAGTGTTATTGATGTAAATAATCTTATAACAAATAGTGCTTTTAAAATTAAAAATTATGGTGATGAAGAGATAGTTTTGGAGCAAAACGAAAATTACTGGGATAATATAAATACAAAAATAAAAAAAATAACTCTAAAATTAGTAGGAAATGAAATTTTAGCCTATCAACTATTTGACTTAGAACAAGTCGACTTCTTTGGGCTACCATTTTATGAAATCCCATATGAAAGACGACTTGATTCAAGTAAGAAACCTGAACTATTAAACTTCAATACAAATATCTTTGAATTTTTAAAGTTAAATACAGATAATAAATTTTTAAATAATCAAACTTTAAGAAAGAATTTAAATGAATTAATAGATTCTAAGTTTTTAGCAGAATTTATATTATATAATAGTTCAACACCATTTATTCAAAAAGAAGAACTCAATTCAGAAAAAATTTCAAAATTAACAAACGAAGTCGAAGCGATAATAAAAAAATCAAATTTAGAAAATGAAGTTCTAACATTAAGCAATAACGGTACTAAATTATCCGAAAAAATTATAGCTTCACTATCTAAAGAATGGATTGATAAATACAAAATTAAAGTTAGTATAAAAAACGAAGGCGAATCCGAAATAATTCATTCGACATTTAATATGGGTACAACTGATGATTTAGATATAAAATACTATATAAATCATTTTTTACAAAATGATGATTTTTCAAAGATATATACTTCCATTTATTATATTTCTAGAGACAATCTGATTTTTCCATTATATAAACGTTCATTTTCAGTTCTCGTTCACAAAAATGTTCAAGGCGTACATGTAAGTCCAAATGGATTATTATTAATTAAAAATATAATTAAAAAATAATTATTATTTTATCAGTTGTGATATAATATAACTGATTGAAAATATAATATAGGAGCTTAACTTATGAAAAAAATTTTATTAATTTCTACTGGTGGAACAATAGCTTCAAAGCCAACAGATGGAGGATTAACACCTCAGATCAATTCAAGTAAATTACTTGAATACCTAAACTTTACAAAACTTGATTTTGAAATAGAAACTGTGAACCTACTAAATGTAGATTCAACAGATATGCAACCTGAACATTGGTTAAAAATAAAAGACGAAATCAAAAATAATTATGATAAATATGATGGTTTTGTTATTACACATGGAACCGATACAATGGCATACACTGCTTCTGCATTATCTTATTTAATACAAAACAGTCAAAAACCTATTGTATTAACAGGTTCACAAAAATCAATAGATATGCACATAACTGATGCTAAGAACAATTTGTTAAATAGCTTAGTGTATGCATCTAAAAGCACATCAAAAGGTGTTAGCATAGTATTTGATGGTAAAGTAATTTCTGGAACAAGAGCTAGGAAAGAAAGAACAAAAAGTTTTGATGCTTTTTCATCTGTAAACTTCCCTTTCCTTGCAATTATGCATGACGAAAAAATATTTAGATATATAAACAGTGAAGATACTAATGAAGAAGTAAAATTTTACGATTCATTAAATACAAATGTATTTGTATTAAAATTAATACCTTCAATGACTGCGAAAATTCTACCAGAAATCTTTAAAAACTATGATGCAATAATAATCGAAAGTTTTGGTGTTGGTGGAATTCCTAAGGCAATAGAAACTGAATTAAAAAAATTAGTTGAAGAATATAATAATCAAAAAACAATAATAATGACAACTCAAGTTCCACAAGAAGGATCAGATGTAAGTGTTTATGAAGTTGGTAAAAGAATTAGTTCAATCTTATATTTAGAATCTCAAAATATGACAACTGAAGCCACAGTTACAAAGATTATGTGGATTTTAGGAAATTTTGACAATGACTTTGAAACAGTAAAAAAATTATTCTATACTAGAATAAATAATGATATGATTTTCAACGAAATTTAAAGAAAAAAAGTTTGTTCAAATTGAACAAACTTTTTTATTTTGCGATAAAAAACTCAGGCTGTATGCCTGAGTCTTTTTATAAATTTTATAGGTGAGCTGTGTACTCAATTAAAATATTCCTAATCCTGTAACAAATATAATTATTAATACTATTGGTAATAGATAAGCTATTGGTTTAAAGAATGATGGAACTCTTAAGCCTTTTGCTCCAACGTTAACTTCTTCTTTAAAGTTATCAAATTTCCAAACAAATAATACATAAAGAATTAATGCTATTGCACCAAGAGGCATCATAATATTTCCTGATAGATAATCTGCAAAGTCAAATAAATTCTTTCCTAAAACTTTAACTCCACTCATTATATTTAATCCAAATATTGTTGAAAGTCCAACAACGAAGATTGATACTAAAGCGTAGATTGTACCTTTTGCTCTTGATAATTTCATCATATCTGAGAATGATGCACTAATTGGTTCTAAATATCCTAATGCACTTGATAATGCTGCAAAGAACATTAATAAGAAGAACATAAATCCGAATACTTGTCCAAAAGGCATATTCATAAATACATTTGACATTGTTACAAATAATAAGTTAGAACCGGAATCTGGTTTTAATCCTAATGCAAATACTGCAGGGAATGTTGCAAAACCAGCAATTAAAGCTGCTAATGTATCAAATCCAACTACCATTAATCCGTCTTCAGGAATGTTAGAATCTTTCTTTAAATATGAACCATATACAAATGCTCCACCACTTGCTATACCAACTGAGAAGAAACATTGTCCTAATGCAGTAAGGAATGTTTGAGGTGTTACTTTAGAGAAGTCAACATTTAAATACCATTTAATACCTTCTGCTGCTCCTGGTAATGTAACGGATCTAATAACTACTGTAATCAACATTATGAATAATGCTGGCATCATAAATTTACAAGCTTTTTCAAGACCTGAATTTAAGTTTTTAGCAGCTATTACACCTATTATTACTGTACAAACAAATGTCCAGAATAATAATTGAGTTGGGCTAGCCATCAAATCATTGAAACTAGCTGTATATTGTTCTGCAGTAAATCCTTTCATGGATCCTGTAATCATCTTAACAATATAAGCCATTATCCAACCCATAATATTTATGTAATAAGTTAAAATAAAAAATGCACTTAAAACTCCAAGCCAACCAAAACTTACCCAAGGGCTACCTTTTTTAGTTAGTTTTCTCATACCAACGATTGGACTTGACATTGCTTTTCTACCTAAAGCAACTTCCATATAAAATAGAGGAACACCAATTAATACACAAATAGCTAAGTAAATTAATACAAATGCTCCACCACCATTTGTTCCAACTAAGTAAGGAAATCTCCATACATTTCCTAATCCTATTGAAAAACCTGCTGCTGCCATTATATAACCGAATCGGCTGTTCCAATTACTTCTATTTTCTTCCATAAATTTATCCTCCTATAAATTTTATGTTAACATTCCACTTACAAATTAATGTAAGTGGAATATTATAACTTAAACAAATCTTTCTTTAGAAAAATGTTGCTTCTTCAATAGATGTTGCTAAAGAGTCAACTGCTCTTTCAACTAAATCTCTTCTTACAGCATATTCTTTTTCTTTTTCTAAACTTGCATCCCCTACTGGATATGGAATTGCAACAGTAGGTACGATTCTATTTGCTCCTACTGATTTAGAAATTGTTACAATTGTAGCCATATGAACGATTGGAATACCATATCTTTCAATTTCTTTAACGATCGTTGCACCGCAACGTGTACAAGTACCTCAAGTAGAAGTAAGTATAACACCGTCAACTCCAGCTTCTTTTAATTCTTTACCAATTTCAACACCAAATTTTATAGAATTTCCTACTGCAGTACCTGTTCCTGTAGTAGTATAGAAATACTTATAAACTTTTCCAATTTTTCCTTCTTTTTCCATTTCTTTAAGAATATCTACTGGAGCTACTCTATCTGGCATTTCATTTGCATAAACAGGGTCATAACCGCCATGAATTGTACAATAATCTTTGCCTAATTCACTTAAAGCAGAAATATCATATTTACCCCACTTTTGTGCAGATGCTGATTGAATTTTGTCAGGATTTCCTAATGGAACAATACCACCACTTGTAACAACAGCAATTGTTGCCTTTGATAAATCTACAATAGCTTTTGCAGGTTCCACTTTATCGAAAACTGGCATTGGAAGTTCTGTTTCAAATTCTTCACCTTTTAATCTCTTCATTAACATATCTGTTGCTCTAACAGCTCCAATTTTATCTGATATAACAGTAAGTCTTTTACCTTGAGCAAAATATCCATCAACTAAAGGTTTAACAACTTCTCCATTTAATAGTTTTAAAGTTAATTTTGCCATAACTGGAAGAGCTTTACCCATTGCACTAGCAACATTACTAGTAGGTACAACATACGCTATTGATTTACAAGCATCAAGTCCTGGATTTTCTTCATACATTCCTGTAACAACTGGAATATTATATTTTTCTGTTACAAATTTTGCAACTCCAGCACAAGCCATACCATATCTACCAGCATTAAATGCAGGTCCAGCTACTACGATGTCTGGATTAACCTTATCCATTACATCTTTTATAAATTCTAATGAAGCTTCTAAATTTTCATTAAAGTAGTTATCACCACAAATAATAGTTCCAACAACACTTGCTTCTTGACCTAAATTATTTGCAAATCCCATTGCAGGTCCAACTGCTTTTTCATTAAAAGTTGGAGCTACATGAGCCATTTCTTCTCCACCAATTTGTCCAAAGAATTGGTTTATATAATATAATACTTTTTTACTCATTACTCTCACCCCTTCTAGTATAATTCAACAGTTGCGTTATGATAACCTATTTCTGAAGTTGCTCCTATAACAGCATTTAATTCACAATCAAGAGTTCCAGTTTCTGGATTATTTGCTCCATCCCAACCACCTGCTAAATTAGCAATTGCTTCTGAATCTCCTAATACTCTATCAGCTTTTTCTAAATGAACAACATGGCTAACATTTCCTGTAGAAATAACAGCTACTGATTCTTTAGATGTATCAGTTAATGGTTGGCTCATACCATCCCAACCTGAACATTCATCTGTTACAAGAACAGTTTTAATACCTTGTTTTTCAAGTCTAGTACAAATCATTACTAAATCTGAGTCTGGATTACCATATCCTTCTTCACTTACTATTACACCATCAGCACCTAATAATTTACAAAGTTTTGCTGTATAATCACAACACCTATATTTTCCAGCTAATGTAGTAAGTTCTGGTGTTAATACAACTCCAACAAAATTGATATCTTTTCCATGTCTACTATATAGATCTAAGATACATGCATTATTTTGATGTTGGTAAGTAGTAATCTTATCACATGCAGCAACACAGTTTCCGCTTATTACTGCACCATCTAATTCTTCATTTGGATGAATTAATGTAGGTAATGTTTGTCTTGTACATGTTCCATAAATATATCCATCATGTAGTAATCCTTGGGAAATTAACATTTCAACATAAACTACTTTAGGTAAATTAGGATATTTTTTAGTTTCTTCGTCATTATCTCCTATATTGTATTCAACAGTTTCATCAATTGCAGCATTTCTTCCAGCTTCTCCAATCAACTCACTTGCTTTAAGTCCAACAAGTCTAACAACTTCTTCATGTTCATGTGGATGTAATCCATCAACAACTTTAATATCTACAACTATATTATATGTCTTAGAAAATGGAGTCCATTTAGCTCCTTCTCCCCACATATCTATAACACCTTCTTGGAAACCAACAATGTCTCCAATTGTAACTACTGCTGCTCCATAAAGTACATTAACAATTCCTTCTCCTAATTGTGCTACATCAGTAGTAACTCCCGCAAAACCTTTAGCTCCTTGGATTTTAACTCTTGGCTCAATTACGTCCTTTACCGGAATAATTCTTGCTTTTTCACCAGGTTTTGCAAAGTCAATATCAATATCTTTAACCCCTGGTTCTTTCTTTAATTCATTAACAATTGCTTCTTTGTTAATAAATAAAGTATGATTTTCAACTTTAGTTTCTTCACCAAACGCCAAATCTTTAATGAAGATTCTGTTCATTTGAAGTTTCAAAATACCACCTCCACTTATTTTTCTAGCTTACTAAGTGCTTTATACTCTTCTATTGCACTTTCAACTAGCATTAAATCAACAACTTCATAATCCTTAACATTTTTAAAATCAATGTTCCTATTTTTCATTGTTAAGTTATACTTGTCAATTGCTTCTTCAATTATTAATATGCTATCTTCATCAAAAGTTTTTTCATCATCAATAACAATACTTCTAATTGAAGAGAAAACCATTCTGATACTAGCTGGCAAAGGATGACTTACTAAAGAGCATCCTTTATGTATTAAATCTCTTGTAGCTATTAAAACATCAATATAACTTCCATCAATAAATTCAACACTATCAAATTTTTCTTTTACCAAAGAATTATTCGATACAATTTTTAAACTCAAATAAATCACTTCCTTTGTTAAATGTATTATAATATATATTTTTAGGTTTTTCAATTGTATTTTATATGTTTTTTTATTGTGGAAAATGTTTATTTGTTATATCTTATTCTTTAAGTAGCTATTATTAGATATTTTTTATTTCATAAATTTTTTTTATGAAAATCATTTTTTACAATGATAAAAGTTTCGAAAATGTAATAATTAGTGTTTTTTCTGTAATGCTAAATTTCTTGTTGATAATTTTAACAAGTAAATTTATTAATATTGAAATTTCAGTATTTTATATATGTATTTTTTTATAAAAAAATATGCAAATTTTATCTTCAATTTGCATATTTTTTACAATAATGACTTTTTTATCCAATTTTATCTAATTTTATCCATAAGAAAAAGTGATTAGTAAACTAATCACTTTTATAATAATGCTGATTTTATTTTTTCTACAAAGTCTTCAATATGTTCTTTCGCATATTGTTCTGCCATCTGTTCATCTTTCTTATCAAAAGCTTCTACAATTTTTTTAAATGTTCTTGTAAAAATTTCCATATCACTGAAATACAAATCACAATAATGCCACAATCTTTCTGTTTGACAATGTAAATCTGTTAAAATATCTATTAGCCAAGGATTTCCACAAGATTTTGTTACTATTTTATGAAACTTCTCATCAAGTAAAATAGCCTCTTGATAATTATTAGTTGTATCATAAGTTTCTAAAGTTAAAACTATTTCTCTAAGTCTCTTTCTATCATCATCAGTTAATCTTGTAACCGCAAGTTTTGTTGCAAGTGGATCTAACACCTTAGTAACTTCAAATAATTTTTTTATATTTAAAAAATCCAAAGTAGCAACCTGAACACCATATCTTGGCACAATAGAAACTAATTTAACCGCTTCCAACTGTTGAAAAACTGTTCTAATAGGAGTTCTACTAACTTCAAATTCCTCTGACAGTTCAATTTCATTTAAAATCTTTCCGGGCTCATATTGTAAAGTTACAATTCTTTCTTTTAAAATATTAAAAATCTCCTCTTTAGTTCTCCCATGCGTATCCATAAAACATCTATCTCCTATATTAATTCCGTCATATGTTTTATTATATCCATTGATTCAGTTCCTAAAACACAAATTTCATACATTTTATTTCTTTTTACATCAATAATCTGACAATTTGTTTCTTCGCAATTCATATCAACATTGTTTTGTGTAGAAACATATCCATACTCATCGTCAGTATTTTCAAATCCAAGGAAGTATTTATTTTTATTTATTGTATCAAAAATTAAAATTTTATAATCATCTGAACTGTTTTCAGATAAGAATTTTTCATCAAACTCAAATCCTTCACGGCTTACATACTCATTTAAAAATATTGCATTATCTGTTGTTAAATAACCTTTAATTTTTTCGTTATATTGAAACCAGCTAGGTATTCTTAATGAGAAATCTATATTTCTAATAAATTTATCATAAAAATGGTATCCTACTTCATATCTAACTTTTCTATACGCAAAATTTGATGAAGAGAATTTTTCAACGCCTAAGTACTTATAAATTTCTCTAGCATACTTTTGAGGCAAGTGTATCTTTATATTTTTTTCAATAAGATTTTCAAACATAAACATTACCATAGATAATCTTTCATCAAAATCATCAACCAATGTTAAATCTTTTAAACTATTCCAAATATGGTATAACAAGTAATTCTCATCAGAAAAAGGATCTACTACTTTTTCGTTGAATAAAAATACTCTCTTACAAAAAGTTTCAAAATCATTTTTAAATAAATCTTCAAATTCAGTCAAAGATATTATTCCTAAATAAGTACAGACATAATCTTCTGTAGTAATTGGAAAAGTTTTTTGATTATCCATTAAAGTTGATCTAATTCTAACATCATTTTTATTATTTAAAATTAACTCAGCTCTATCTTTAATCCAATCAAAATAAAGTTTTTCTAATTTTTCTAAATTATTATCTATATAATATCCTGTATCATCTTTAATTTCAAACTTGCATCCTAAGAAGGAAAACAACTCATTAAGAAAATCAACTACCATAATATGATAGCCAGCTCCATAATAACAAGTTTCTGCTCTCATTTCTATTTCTTCATCAATATTAAAATTTAATGAAAGATAAGGAATCATTTCAAAATTTAAAACTATATTCCCATCTATCTCTTCAAGAGAAAAACCATAATTATCATTTTCAGAAAATTCATCAATTTTTTCTAAAAAACCATCTATATCATATTGAAATTTAACACTTATTCCAAAATTTTTCATAAACCACCTCTGTATTTAATACATCATATTAATTTTATTCTATCACAAATTTTAAACAATATCAAACAGATTAATATACTATTTTTTATGGGTATATAAAAAATAGTTAAAAATTACTATTTAAAAGGGGAGATAAATATGAAAGAAAAAATATTAAATTTTATGAAAGATAGATATGGCGGAGATATCTTGAACACTATTATTTTATACTTTTCAATGGGATTTGCTATAATAAATCTGTTTAAAAACAGTAATGTTTTAACGATAACTTCATTAGTTTTATTTTCTATTGCAATCTTTAGAATGTTATCTAAAAATAAAAGAAAAAGAGCAATGGAACAATTAAAATTTTTTAATTTTATTTCTCCATTTTATTCAAAACTATTAAAATTTTCATCAAAAGATAGAAAAAATTACATATACTTTAAATGTAAAAATTGCAAACAAGAACTAAGAATTCCAAAAGGTAAAGGAAAAATAAAGGTTATTTGTCCAAATTGTAAACATGAAGAAATCAAAAAAAGCTAAACTATATTATATAAAAAACCTAATCCATATTATACGGATTAGGTTTTTCTTACTATTTATATTTTTTCTTTTTTAAAACTATACTTGTAATTGCTAATATAGCAGGAATATATACAGAATTATTTGAAACATTTGTTTTTGGAAGTTTTTGATTCTTATTTGTATCTTTTTCAATATTTGAGTCTCTATACTCTACTGCATATTTAGAAAAATGATTTGTCTTAAAAATTACAAATTTACTGTTTTGAGAAAAAGTCTTTTCCTCAAGATTTCCATTATCATCAATATAGTAAACCATATTTGCGATTTTACCATTTTCCTTAGGAATAAAAACAGTATAATCTCCTTGTTTAATTTCAACTTTTTTATTTGTCTTCTTATCTATAAAATAAATATCAAAAGCAGTAACATCTTTATATTTTAATGTCATAACCTCTACTTTTTCTACAACAAGTACCAAGTCTTTTAAATTTTTTCCTGAAACAGAAATTTTTGTTTTTGCTTCTGTTAATGTTGTAACTAATATTTCTTCTAGATTTTCACTAGGATTATTTGGTTTAATTCCATCTAACTTAGATATACTATCTTCTAATGACTTAACCAAATTATCAACGTAAATTTGACTAATTGGATTTTCTAAAGCCTCAACAGAATATTTAAGTAGATTATCAAAATCTGATTTTTTCTTTTCATCTGAATAAGTGTATTTATCAGTTTCTTGAATTGCTCTAGCTTTTTCTATTTCTGTTTTTAAATTTTCAAGTTCTACATCTTTTAGAATTATTTCATGATGCTTACTTTGCTCAAATTTTAAATGATACTTATTGTATGTGAAAACTTTTACTTTTATTACATGTTTATCACTATCCATATTATCATTAAAGGCATTTTTATCTAAACTTGTTAAACTAGATGGAATAGTTACTTCCTCGATTATTCCACTTTTAAAAGCATCTTTTCCTATGCTTTTTAGACCTTCATTTAAGATCAAATTTTTTAAATATCTAAATTTTTTATTTGATGCAAATGCTTGATCTTCAATTGTTTCAACGGATGAAGGGATTTCAAGTGTTGAAATTCTGTGAGATAAGAAAGCATATCTTTCTATTCTTTTAACAGTATTTGGTATTTTTATACTTTCTAACGGACATCCTGAAAAAGCTGATTGTCCAATAACTTCTACACCTTCTGGAATTTCGATATTTTTTAATTTTAGATTTCTTGAAAAGATACCATTAGGTACTATTTTCATATTTTTAGATAGTTTTGCATGAGTAATATTATTTAAAGAAAAAACTCCTTCTCCCATTTTAACAACAGAATCTGGTATATCAACACTTATTAATTCATTTCCATTAAAAGCAAGTGTTCCTATTTCTTCTAATTTCTCTGGCAAGGATACTTCCTTTAACTTATTTTTTTGGAATGCACTCTTTCCAATCTTCTTAACCGTATTTGGTATTTCAACACTCAAAAGTCCATTTAATGACTCTCCTGTATCTGTTGTATATTCATACTCACCAGTGTATTCAAATGCATTATCAGAAATTTCAGTAATATCTTCTCCATTATTGTTTTTACTTGGAATAATTAGATTTTTATTATACTGCGATTTTTCTTTGCCAAGTTCTGAAAAACCTAAAATTTTTGTTCCATCGAAAATAAAATCATTTATATTATACTTAGCCTCTTCACTTAAAATTAGTTTTCCTTCTGCTTTTAACAAATCTAATAAAACTCTATCTATATCATCTTGTTTAACAGAAGTATCTTTTACTACAGACTTAGCCTTTTCTAGTTCTTCTAAAAAATTATTATAAGAATCTTCAGTATATAAATCTTTATTTATATTACTTAATCTTGATATATTTTTAATTAAGGCTTTTTTATTAGCTCCATTAGGAACTAAATTTTCAATTGCTTTACTTAAACTATTTGTAATATCATCTATCTCTTTTTGAGTTGACTTATGATTTAACATAATAGCTTTAGCTTTTTTGTAAATCTGTTGCAAATTATCAAAGCTTTTACTTTCATAATCAGATTTATCTAGTTCTTTAACTACTTCAAGTACTTTTTGTAGTTTATTACGATTAACATCTTCTCCTACTAATATAAAACTGTGATGAACACTATGTGGATTTATGTAAGTAGATGTTTCTAGATGTTTTTTATTTCTAGTATATAAAACTACTTTCTCATCAGTATTACCTTCATTTTCAAAAAATACATTTTGTAGAAGTTTAAATATACTAAAAGGTAAATCTACTTCTTTGATTTTATTATGTGCAAAACTGAAAGAATCAAATTGGAATAAAGAAACACTATCTGAAACTATTAATTCTTCTATCTCGTTATACGCAAAGCTTTCATTACCAGTTTTAATAACAGTTTGAGGAATATTAAGTTTTTTTATTTTATTATTCTTAAATGCATAGGATTCAATAAATTTTACACCCATAGGGATTTCAAATTCTTTTAAATTATTCTTTTGAAAAGCCCCAGTATCAATTATATACTCATTATATCCATCAGCTATATTAATTTTAACTGAATTAAGCTCTTTATTTTCAAAAGCCTTAGGACAAATTCCTTCTATCCTTTTTTCAACATTAGCACCATTTTCAGTAATAGTTACTGTTTTAGGAATTACTAAATCCTTATTTGTCTTTAGTTTTTCAACCCCTTTTTCTGAAAATCCAGAAATTCCAAAGTAACTTCTCTTAGAAATAATTTTACTTTTAACTTCTTCATATTTAAAATCTTCAGAATTAAATTCTTTGTTAGTTGTAATTACTTTAACTTTTACCTTGATTTCATATCTATTTAGTACAGTTTCTAATAAATTTTTATTTTGATTTGCTTTTTTATAATCTTCGTCTTTAAAATTTTTAAACTTTCCTAAAATAACAGAACCATCAGTCAAATTATTTTCTATAGAATAGTCAATTCCTGTTTCAAAATATTCATCTAAAGAGCCATCATTTGCACTTCCAACCTTTACAAACCCTGAAGTTAATCTAATTTTATCGTTTAACTTTTTGATCACTTCATCTTTTGACTCATCTTTATTAACTTCGATTTCTCCACAATCCAAAGTGATTTTTTTAGTACTACTGCATGAACCATCACAAAAAGCTCTTACAAAAAGCATAACTTCTCTATCTTGAGGAATATTCAATTCTTCTTGATTACTTAAAAACACTTCATCATGTAAAAATAATTTATTACCTTTTTCTGAAATATTAAGAGTTAAATCATTCCCATTACCAGAAAATATTTTATGCCCTACATGTCCTAAGTTTTCACCAAATAAAATATTATTAGATATCTTACATTTTTCAAAAGCATTATCTGATATTTTAGTAAGAGTATTAGGTAAGTTTATTTTTTGCAAAGAAGAGCAACTTGAAAATGCTCTTTTACCTATTACTTCTAAACCATCATTAAAATTTAATTCTTTTAGTGCTGTTTTTACAAAAGCCATATCTTCTATTTTCTTTAGAGTTGAAGGAAAAGTTATTTTTTCTAAAGTTGTAACTCCTGCAAAAGCACCATTACCAATAATTTCAATACCTTCACTTAAAACAATAGACTTTACTTTTGTTCCTTTAAAAGCAGATTTTCCAATTACTTTAACATCTACACCTTTTATTTTTTCTGGAATAGTTACTTCTATTTCATTCCCAGTATATTTTGTTATTGTATTAGTTTTTTCATCAAATACAAATTTAGACTCATCTGTATGATTGATTACAAATGAAACCCGTTCATTAGCAAAACTACTAATAGGCATTGCAGTAAATAAAATAGAAAGCAATGTTACATAAGATAAAATTTTCTTGATTTTCATTTTAAAATCCTCCTTAAATTGAATTTTATCATAGTAAATATTCTTTGTCAATTTATTATATAACTTGAATAATATTATAAGTCATCTTATAAAAATACTATTAAAACTAAAATTTAACTATCACAATATAAATTAATATTTGTATTATTTCATATTAAATGATTATATAATAATACTAGATTTAAAATAATATTATAAAAAAATTTTATTAATAGTTTATATATAAAAAAGCTAGGATATAAACCTAGCTTTTAGTTATATATTATTTATTTGTAGCACCTTTACTTTTTATAAGTTTTTCCATATTTTCTGTATAATGAACACTTCCATCAGAAAGTATCCAATATGCATCTGCACCATCTACTTTTTTTAGAAGCTCTTTTCCTTCTTCTACATCCATTAAAAATAGACTTGTTGAAAGAAAATCTGCAAGTCCCGAATCTTTACATAATACAGTTACACTTTTTATTTTATCCTTAGGATAACCTGTTTCAGGATCTATTATATGATTATACGCTTTGTCACCAACATAATAAAATCTTTGATAATCTCCACTAGTTACAGCACTAGTTTCATCTGTATAAATGACTTCTTTTATATCAACTTTTTCTGAATCAAACTTAGGATCTTGAATTCCTATTCCCCATTTATTTTTATCTTTTTCTAAAGGACTTCCTATAGCTTTTACATTTCCACCTGCTGAAATTATTGCAGATTTTAAACCCATTGACTTTAACTTATTCATAACTTTTTCTACTGAATAGCCTTTTGCAATAGCTCCAACATCAAGTTTCATATCCTTATCCTTAAGAAAAACCGTACTATTTTTCTTATCAATTACAATATTGTCAATATTAGTATGTTTTAATCCCTCTTTTATTCTATTATCATCTGGAAGTTTTCCCTTAAGATCAACAGCTGCATCCTTTTCAGCCTTCCAAAGAGAAGTTACGCTTCCTATTGCAATATTATTTTTATCAGAGAGTTTTTTATAACTCTCAATAGAAAATTCCAAAAGTTCTATAATTTCTTTATCAACCTTAACAGGTTCTTTTCCCGCATTATCATTTATAGTTTTTATATTATTTTCATTAGCATTTTCAAAAGAATTGTAAAGATTGTGATATCTGTTTAAATCATCTTCTAGAACTTTAAAATACTTATTAAACTCATCTTCATTTTCACAATAAGCAGTAAAAACTACATCTGTATCAAAAACTCCAAAAAAAGATTTTGAGAATTTCTTAAAGCTTGCACTTTCCTTATTTTTATTCTCTTTTTTTGTTTCAACATTTTCTTCTTTCTTTGAACAAGCAACAAAAATTAAACAAGATAATAACAATAAAATAATACTTCTATTAAATTTCTTCATATTTATATATTTCTCCGCCCTCTACTAATTTCTTTTATGACTTAAATACCAAATAGGATAAATACTTGAAAATCCATCATAAACATAGTTAATTTTTTCTATCTTATCATTAATGACTTCATCATCTAAATCTTTGTTTTCAACAAAAAATTCATATAAATTTTCAATTATAGTATATACTCCCAATAGTTTAAAAAATATTCTTGGTACATTATTGTTAAAGTAGCCATCAACTATTCCGGTCAATAAACTAGCATTATTATCATAATCTAAATTTAAATTTCTAAACTCAAAATAAGCATCTGACCTTAAAATTTTATATTCTTCTATTATTTGAAATTTACCATCTTTAGAAACTCTAATATCATCTAGTCCATTAATACCTATAATAGTAGTACAAATTCTATCATTTAAACAATATCTATTTCTCTCTAAAAAATCAAAAAGAACATAGTCTAAATTTCCTCTATATTTACCAAGTCCATATCTATGAAGAAATTTATTTATTCTATAATTATAATGTTTATTCCATCTTCCACAATCGCAACCTTGAAATCTTTTATGGTATTCAAAAATAAATTTCCCAATTTTAAATCCCATAGAATATGCTTCTTCATCAGATAAATTATGTTTTTTATCAACAATATATGGAATAATTCTATAACAAAACTTATCATTTAAAACCCCAATATCCGAATAAGTAATATTAGAGAATTCATTAGAAAAATCATTTAAACACTCAAAAATTTTACTTATCTTTGAAAATTTACCATATGGAAATAAACTCAAAATAAACTTTTCATCATCATTTTCTAAAATAAACTGTTTTTCACTTATTTTATTTATTTTTAATTTTTTATTCTTCACAAATTCTATGTTTTTTACCAATTCAAGCATATTTTCCCTCTATGTACTAAACTCCAACAGATCTTAAAAGTGCTTCATTAACTTTTTTCATAAAGAACTCATCTGTATATCCAACCTTTTCTCTCAGCCTCTTTTTATCTATTGTTCTTATTTGTTCTAACAATACAACAGAATTTTTCGGAAGACCAAATTCTGCTGAAACTTCAACGTGAGTTGGAAGCTTAACTTTGTTCATCTGAGAAGTAATGGCAGCAATAATAACTGTTGGGCTATATTTATTTCCTACATCATTTTGAACAACTAGGACCGGCCTCACTCCACCTTGTTCAGAGCCGACAACTGGGCTTAAATCAGCATAAAAAATATCTCCTCTTTTTACCTTCATATCTTATTTCTTTTAGTAAACTAAAAGTACTCCCTCTTAATTAGTCTTATTTTATTATTATATATTTTTAAGGAAAATAAATCAATACTTAATAATTGTTATCGAAATATTTTTAGAAATACAGAATAATTTTATTAAATTATACATATTTATTATATTAAGTTATTTTTTTTACAATAAAAAAAGTGGATATAAATCCACTTTAATTTCAAATTTAATTTGAAGTAATTCCTACTTTAATTCAATAGTAGCTCCTACTTCTTCTAATTTAGCTTTCATTTGTTCAGCTTCTTCTTTAGAAACTCCTTCTTTGATAGCTTTTGGAGCGTTATCAACGATGTCTTTAGCTTCTTTTAAGCCTAATCCGCTTAAATCTTTAACTGCTTTAACAACTTTCATTTTTTCTGCTCCAACTGATGCTAAAATAACATCAAATTCTGATTTTTCTTCAACAGCTGCAGCTGCTTCTCCACCAGCTACTGCTCCAACTACTACAGGTGCAGATGCAGAAACTCCAAATTTTTCTTCTGCTGCTTTAACTAATTCATTTAATTCAAGAACTGATAATTTTTCAATTGCTTCTAATATTTGTTCGAAATCCATAATATACCTCCTAAAATTTTACGCAACCATTAAGCTGCTTCTTCTTTCTTTTTTCTTAGTGCATCTAACATATACACAAAATTTGATACTGGTGCCTTTAGGCTGCCAAGTAATTTCGCAATAAGTACTTCTCTTGAAGGAATGTTTGCAATAGCTTTAACACCATTGTTATCTAAAATTTTACCTTCTAAAATACCTGCTTTTATAACTAATTTTTCATTTGACTTTGCAAATTCATTAGTAATTCTTGCTGCTGCTGTTAAGTCTTCTCCTGAGAATGCAACTGCGCTAGGTCCTTCTAAATATTGATTGAAATCTTCTAAACCTAATTCTTTAAAAGCTAATTTCATCATAGTATTTTTATAAACCTTGTATTGAACTCCAGCTTCTCTATACTTATTTCTTAAGTTAGTAACTTGTTCAACAGTTAAACCTCTGTAATCAACTAAAACTAAAGAACCTGAATTTTCAATTTTTTCTCTAATTTCTGATACAACAGCTTGTTTTTGTTCTAAAACAAAATCTTTCATCGTTTCACCTCCATTAAAGGCTACATATAAAAAAATCTCTACCAAGAGTAGAGAAAAAAATACATAATAAAGTATTTCCACCTATGTAGGATTTTTAAACAATAGTCCCTACGGTCTTGGGTAGCCTATAAAATTAACATATATATTATATCATATTTCAAAAATAATGCAATACTTTTTTTAAAAAAATTTTTAATATATCTTTTATCTTATTTTTATGGTAGAATATATACATTATTAATTAGTTTAAGGTGAGTTATGTTAAAATATATTTATGTGTTATTAATTTCAATGGTACCTATTATTGAACTTAGAGGTGCAATTCCATATTCTCAAGCAATGGGACTTCCAATTCTAAATTCATACATAGTTGCTATTTTAGGGAATTTAATTCCTGTGCCATTTGTTTACTTTCTTGCAAAGAAGTTTCTCCACTGGGGAGAAGATAAAAGATTTATTGGAAAATTTTGTAAAAAAATCTTATTAAAAGGACATAAAGCAGGAGAAAAAATCTTAAAAAAATCTGGAAAAAGTGGAATTTTAATTGCTCTTGCAATTTTTATTGGAATCCCATTTCCTGGAACTGGTGCATATACCGGTATGTTAGCTGCAAGTATTTTAGATATAGATTTTAAAACAAGTATTTTTTCTGCAATTTTAGGATTAATTCTTTCAGGAATAATTATGGCAACTATTAGTTTTCATGTTTTTTAAAAAGGACAACAACGTTGTCCTTTTCTATTGCAAAAAATTCAATTTTTGGTTATTATATAAGTAAGATATTTATATCTAATTTAACTATGGAGGTAATATATGGAATTTAAAATTGGTAATTCTGGATTAGTTAAAGTACTTTATTTTTTTGAAGGAAATGACATTTTAGGAATTAGTAAAGAGTTAAAAGAATATGTTAATGAAAACAAATTATTCAATGGTAAAAGAGGAGAAATTTTTTCTAATCTAGGACCAAATACTGAAAATATAATTTTATTAGGATTAGGAAAAGAATCTGAAGTTTCTCTTGAAAATATTAGAAGAGCTTTCCTTTCACTAGGTAAATGTTTAAAAGCTAATAAGGTAAAATCTTGCAATATAGAAATCAAAAATTTTGATGGACTTTGTTACAAGTTAACTGCTGAAGCAATAATCGAAGGTATTATAAATGTTACTTACAATTTTGACAATTTCTTAAAAGATAAAAAAGACGCTTATGACTGCGAAGTATTCTTTGAAGTTCTAGAAAACAAATTAGATCATGTTGAAGATGGAATCAGAGAAATCAACGCACTAATGGAAGCTGTATTTATGTGTAGAGATCTTGTAAACAGACCTGCAAATGATATTTATCCAGAAACATTAGCAAACTTTGCTAAAGAAGAACTTGAAAAAGTTGGAGTTGAAGTTGAAGTTTTAGAAAAGAAACAAATTGAATCTTTAAAAATGGAAGCTTTCCTTTCTGTTGCTAGAGGTAGTGATTTACCACCTAAATTTATTATTATGAAACACTTACCAAACAAAGATGAAAAACCAATTGTATTAGTTGGCAAAGGTCTAACTTATGATTCTGGTGGTTATGCAATAAAACCTGCAACTGGAATGGTTGATATGAAAACTGATATGGGCGGTAGTGCAGCAGTTATTTCAACAATGTATGCAGTTGGTAAAATGAATGTTCAAAGAAATGTAATTGCTCTTGTAGCATCTTGCGAAAACATGATAAATGGTAGCGCGTATAGAAATGGAGATATAATTTCTTCTATGAAAGGTTCAACTATTGAAGTAATAAATACTGATGCTGAAGGAAGATTAACATTAGCAGATGCTCTTTATTATGGAGCATCAAAATTAAATCCTGAATGTATAGTTGATGTAGCAACTTTAACAGGCGCTTGTATTTATGCATTAGGTTCAAGAGTAATTGGTGCTGTAAGTAATAACGATGAAGTATATGCAAAAATTCAAGAATCAGCAGATTTCATGGGAGAATACTTATGGAGATTCCCTGTTTTTGAAGAACATAGAGAAAGTGTTAAAGGAAAAATTGCAGACTTATTAAATTCTACTGGTCCAGGATCAGGTGGAGCAATAACTGCTGGTATATTCTTAGAACACTTTGTTGAAAATACTCCATGGGTTCATCTAGATATAGCAGGTCCTTCATATTCTAGTTCAGCTTGGGGAACAAATCCTGAAGGTGCAAGTGGAACTCCAGTAAAAACACTTTACAATTTTGTAAAAAAATATAATAAAAAATAATTGTAATAATTAAAAATGGTATGCCAATTAAGGCATACCATTTTTTAAAATTTATATCTTTTTAATCTTAAACTGTTTAAAACAACACTTACTGAGCTAAAACTCATAGTAAATCCAGCTAACATTGGATTTAAATAGCCAAATGCTGCAAATGGAATTGCAATAACATTATAGAAAAATGCCCAGAATAAATTTTGCTTTATAACTTTTAAAGTTTGTTCACTAATATTAATTGAATTTAAAAGTGTACTTAGATTTCCATTCATCAAAGTAATATCTGAAGTTTCCATAGCTATATCAGTTCCAGTTCCCATTGCAAAACTAATATCTGCACTTGCAAGAGCAGGTGCATCATTAATTCCATCTCCTACCATTGCAACAACTTTTCCTTGTTTTTGCAATTCAACAACTTTTTGTGATTTTTCATTCGGCATTACTTCATATAGAACATTATTGATACCTAGTTTATTAGCAACTTTTCTAGCTACAACTTCACTATCACCAGTAATCATAAATACATCAATATTCTTTTCTTTTAATTTGTTGATTATTTCATAAGCATTATGTGAAATTTCATCTTCTAATACTACATAACCAGCAAATTTATTTCCTATTGAAATAAAGATAGTCAACAATTCATTTTCTATATTTATTTCTAATTGTCCTATTTTTTCTTCAATGTATTTTCTCTTACCTATAAATACTTCTTCACCATTATAAGTAGCTTGAATACCCATTCCTGCAATAACTTTTAAATCTGAAACATCTAATTCTTTAACATTTTTTTCGTTACAATAACTTACTATTGATTTTGCTATTGGATGATCAGTATTTTTTTCTAGAGAACATATTACACTTAGAAATTCATCTTCTGATAAATTAGTATTATTTTTTATTTCAACAACTTTTAACTTTCCAGTAGTTAGTGTTCCGGTCTTATCAAAAATAATACTATCCATTTTATGAATTTTTTCTAAAACTTCTCCACTCTTTATTAAAATACCATTTTGTGCCGCAACCCCTGTTCCTGCCATGATTGCAGTTGGTGTTGCTAAACCAAGTGAACATGGACAAGCTATAACCATTACCGCACAACTATTTAATAAACTTGTAGTAAAATCTTTTGTAATAATATATGTTATTACAAGTGTGGCGAATGAAGATAAGATTACCCCAGGCACAAAATAACTTGAAATTTTATCTGCAAGTCTTTGTACTGGAGCTTTTTTTGTTTGAGCATTTTGTACTAAATCAAGAATCTTAGATAGCACTGAATTTTCAACAGTACTCTTTACTTCGATTTTTAAAATACCTTCAATATTATTTGTTGCTCCTATTACAGAATCACCAATACTCTTCTCAACTGGAACAGATTCTCCTGTAATCATAGCTTGATTTACAGAACTGTTACCTGAAATAATTAGCCCATCTACTGGAATTTTTTCATAAGGTTTAACTAGAACAATATCTCCAATTTTTACATCTTCAATATTCTTTTTTACTTCTTTATCTCCTTCAATAACAATTGCATAATCAGCTTTTAAATCCATCAATTTCATAATGGCTCCAAAAGTATTTGACTTTGCATTTGTTTCAAAATATTTACCTAGTAAAATTAAAGTTATAATCATTGCTGAACTATCGAAATAAACATCAACACTACCGATTAAAACTTTATATACTGAATAAAAATAAGCCATTGAAGTACCAAAAGCAATTAATACATCCATATTAGTACTTTTGTTTTTTAAATTTTTGTAAGCACTTATATAATATCTTTTCCCTACATAAAATTGAACAACACTTGCAAATGCCCATTGAATATAACCATTAAGCATAAACTTATGCATATGAAACATATGGAAAAACATTGAAACCATAAGCGGAACACTAAATACTAAAGATATAATTAAATCTTTTCTTAAATTTTTAATTTCATCTTCATAAATATTTTGTTTTTCTGCTTTTTCTTTTTTAACAGAAATTTTATATTTTTCTAAAACAGAATTTATTTCTTCAACTGAAACTACATCTTTTAAATATTCAATTTTTAAAATATTATCTTCATCTTTAACAAGAACTGTATCTTTTTCTTTAAGTTCAGAAACTATTTTCTCTATATCTTCTGCTTTAATACTGCTCTTTTCTATAATTAGTTCATCTCTTTTCGGCTTATATCCAAGTCTTTTTATAACCCCAATTAGACCCTCAACCTTTGCATCATCTGCAACTGAAATTGTAACAGTTTTACTCATAAGATTTACTGATACATCTTCTACAACATTTAACTTTGCAAGACCTTTTTCAACTTTCATTGCACACGCTTGACAAGACATTCCATCTACAAAAATATTAATTTTTTTGCTCATTCAAATCGCCCCCTAACGACATTTTTGAAATTAAAAGTTCTAATAACAAATCAATATCTCTATTTTTACTTTTTAAATCTGCTTCTACTGAATAAGCAAGATCTATAAAATAGCATAGAGATTTCAAAGAAAAATTATCACAAACAGAATATAATTTTTTACATTCATAATTTGAAATTTTTAATTCTTTTGAGATAAAATCAATATGCTTTTGTTTTTGTTTCAAAACTTTCACTCCCAAAAGATTTCTTATGTATCTAACAATCATATAAAATGTAGAAAAGGAGTCCTCTCCAGACTTCTTTAATTCAACTAAAACTTTAATTGAATTTTTATAATCTTTTTTAGAAACTGTGTCTAATAATTTAAAAATGCTATTTTCAAATTTATCTACTAAAATTTCATCAACATCTTTAAAATCTAGAATATCTTTAGAAAAAGAGTTAAGAAGTTTATTAACTTCATTTTCTACATCATAGAGATTCTTTTCTCTACTACTATCCAAATACCCAATTCTATCAATTATATACATCAAAACATTATTTTTTATTTCAATATTTTTTTGAACAAATCTCTTTTTAATAAATTTAAAAAGTTCATTTTCATTAAATCTAATAAGCTCAATATTATGTCCTAAAATAGAAATTTGTTTGTAAAATTTACCACGAAAAGCCAAGCTTCCCTTCATTACAAATAGAAGAACTGTAGTATTTGGTATCTTATCAATATAATCATACATCTCTTCAAAAAAGTTTTTGTATGTAGAAATTCCATTTTTCGATAGATTCACATCATTTACTATTATAAGTCTTTTATTGCTAAAAAAAGGAGCTGTTTCACAATCCATTTTTAGTTTTTGTAAATCAACTTTAGAAAAATCGTACTCAATATAATTCATATCAAAAAAATCTTTTGATACTACTTTCTCTTTAAACAAATCTACAAATCTATCTATTAAAAATATTTCTTCACCACTTAATACATATATACCATTAAGCTCTCCATTTTCAAGCAATTTCATAGCTTGTATGTAATTCATAGTTCCTCCTTAATAAAACATAAATCTATTAATAAATCATTTCTTGTTATAAATAAAACAACAAATGCTAATAAGTAAATAATACAATTAAAAATATCCATAAAATAGAAATCTAAAAATACTAATAAATTATCATCAATATCTCTAAATCCAATAATTTTTTCTTCAAACCTATTTATTCTCAATATTATATTTCCCTGTAAGTCTGTTCTATAAACAGTACTTCCTACAGATTTTATTCTCTCAAGCGCATCTTTATGCGGATGATTATATCTATTTTTATAACCACAGGAAATAATAGAAGTTTTTGGACTTGAAGCTAATAAAAAATCCTTCGTACTAGAATTTTTACTACCATGATGTGCTACCTTTAAATAATCACAATCTATATCATTTTTTACAAGTTGATTTTCAGTAAATGATCCAATATCTCCAGTAAAAAGAATTTTCTTACCATTTGTAGTTACTCTAACTAATATACATCTTTCATTTTCCTCCAGAGCATCCTTACCTTTAATTATTTCCAAATCTATATCTTTTGAATTTATAATTAAATTAGTTTCTACATTATAAATATTTTTAGCTTTAACTTCTCCATATTTTTTTAAGAAATCTTCATATCCGTTTTTTCTAAAAAATAAGTTTTTAATCTCCACTTCTTTAGATAAATTACTTAAATTTTTACAATGGTCTGCATCTAAATGTGAAATAAATACAAAATCAAGTTTCTTCACTCCACTTTTTTGTAAATATGGAATCAATACAGATTTGTCATTATCCACTTTACCAAAAGTAATTCCTCCTGTATCTATAAGAACAGAGCTTTGATTTCCTCTTATTAAGCAAGCATCACCTTGACCGATATCTATAAAATTTATCACTACTTCATTTTTATAAATATAATAAATATTCGTAAAAGTAAAAACTAGCATAATTGATATAATAAAAAATTTAAATCCGTCTATTGTTAGATACTTTATATCTCGTCTTTTAAAATAAATTAGTATTAACAAATATGTAAAAACCAAAAATACAAAATTATAATTATAAAAAGTAAAATTGACACTAATTTCTTTTAAAAATCCAACATTTAATCTTATTAAATTTAAAAAATTATTTACAAAAAATCCAAGTAATAATGAAAGTTTTAGACTTATAATCCCAAAAATTAATATAAAAAAAGATATTACTATGCATATCACAAAAATTGGTGTTAGTACTAAATTACTAATAAATAACATTAATGAGATTTTACCAAAAACATAAAGTATAATCGGTAAAATTGCAATTAATACTGATATGGTAAGTTTAAAAGACTTACTAACCAATCCATCTCTATTTTTTGAAAAATAAGGTAAAATTTTTATAATTCCAAAAACTGAAAATGCACTTAAATATAAACCTATATCAAAAATCATATATGGATTTATCAATAAAATAACAAAAATAGTCAATAATAAATCATTTAATTTATCTTTAACTTTACCACAAAGAGATGAAAAAATAGATATAAATAAAAATATTTCAGCCCTTAAAACACTTGCGGGATTACCTATTAAACAGGCATATAAAAATATAAAAAGTAATGCTACTATTTCTCTAAAAATTCTTCTTATTGGTAAAATAACTAAAATTCTAGTCAATATTAAATAAATAATCCCAATATGTAAACCACTTACGGCTAAAATATGAGAAAGTCCTACCTCTCTAATATCATTTTCAAAATCTGTATCATAACTATTAGCTAGAAAAATCCTCTTCATTATATTAGAATTTTCGGAAGATAAAGTTTTATCAAATATATTCTCTACATACAAATTAAAATAGCTTTTTAGACTTTTATGTTCTCCAATAACTTTTACTTCATCAGAAAAAATATCTGAAAAGATATTTTTCTTTAAATTATATCTTTTATAATTAAAAAGTCTTGGATTCCCATTAGATCTTATTTCTTTAAGTTTTCCATTTACTCTTATTATATCTCCAATTTTGAGTTCTATATTACTTGTAAAAAGTAAAATTTTCTCATTTTTTTCAATTTTATCTATAGTTTTTAATTTGACTTCATATTTGTATCCATCGCCATCAGAACGAATTGTAGAACTTAGTACTTCTCCTGTTAAAGTAATTTTTTTGTCAAAAAACTCACTTAAATCACTATTTTTTTCAGAACGAAAACTAACTAAAAATCCTATCGAAAACATCAAAAAAAATAATTTTAATCTGTTGAATTTAAAAATATGCAAAATTATTCCAATAAAAACAACAATCAAAAAAATATATATTTTTGTAAAATGTTCAATTTTTAAAAAATAACAAAATAAAATTCCACATATTAAGGAAATTAGATAAAAAATTATATTTCTTTTCATACTTCCTCCAAATACAAAGGCATTAAACTATTTATAAAAATATTATATCATATTTCAAATAAAAAAAGCAGTAATATATAATTACTACTTTTTTGATTTTTTATTAGTCTCCAATGTATTTAATATAAACTTGACAAGGATTCCATTCATCCCATAGAGTTGGAAAACACTCCAATTCCTTATATCCAACAGATTTATAGAAATTATTTGTTATATCATATTCCTTATAATGTCCACTCTGAACTGTTTTGACCTGAGTATAAGTATAACCAAGTTTTTTTGCCAATTCTTCATAAGCATCATTTAGCTTTGTTCCTATTCCCATTCTATGATAGTTTTTCTTGATTCCCATAACAAAAATATCTGCACAATCTCTACTTGTAGAATTCAACACCACAAAACCTACTGCATCATTATCCAGAAAACATGCGATAAATGGTTTATCTTTTGAATCTCTAATATATTCTTCTGTACTCTCTGGCATTCCAAACCATTCAGGAAGATCATTTAGTATGTCTCTTGATATACTTTCCTTCAAAATGGTATCAAATATTTCTTTAATAATAAATTCTTTCAAATTATAATCTCCAATAAATCTATTGTTTAATCAATATATTTTATATTCCCACTTGCTGATTTTTTAAGTCTATTCATTATTGAAAATCCGAGTCCATCTTCATTACAACCCTCTACAATTATCAAATCAACATTTTTACTATCAAATATTCTAAGACCTTTAAATAATATTTTTGACATCTCTTTTAAATCAGAAACTGAACCTAGTGATAATATATTTTCATTTTCTATATCTAAACTAGTTTCGTCAAACTTAAATATTCCAATTTTTAAGTCTTTATTTTCTCTTAATATTTTTTCAATTTCTTTTGATGATTTTATTCTATCTATAGTTGAAATTACAATTACCTTTGCTTTAGGTGCATAATGTTTATACTTTTGTCCTGGTGATTTTGGAATTGTATTTTCTGAAACAATTGCATCATCAATTAAGATTTCATCCTCATATTTTAGAAAATCTTCTCTTGTATATAATCCTGGCCTTAAAATTGTATACGGTTTTTTAGTCAAGTCTAATACTGTAGATTCTATTCCAATATTACAAAGCCCACCATCTAAAATTACAGAAATTTTCCCATTCATATCAGTAAAAACATCTTCCGCAGTTGTTGGTGATGGCTTACCTGAAATATTTGCAGACGGCGCAGCTATTGGAACTCCACACTCTTTTATAAAGTCTATAGCAATCTCATGCTTAGGCATTCTTATTGCAACTGTATCAAGACCACAACTAACAGCTTCAGGAATAATATCTTTCTTTTTCATAACAACTGTTAATGGTCCTGGCCAAAAATAATTTAAAAATTCTTTTATATCATCATTTAATTCACAAACCAATTCATTCATCATTTCATAATCTGAAATATGTAAAATTAATGGATTGTCTTGAGGCCTGTTCTTTGCCTTAAATATTTTTGAAACTGCAATATCTGATAGTCCATTTGCACCCAAACCATATACAGTTTCAGTTGGGATTGCAACAATTTCATCATTTAATATTAATTTTGCAGATTTTTCAATATTTTCTTTTGTCGGTTTTAATATTTCAGTCATAAATTATTTTTCAATTCCCAAAGATTTTTTTGCTAAATGGTCAGCAAGGTCATTGTATTTTTCATTTGAATGAGCCTTAACCTTTACAAATAAAATCTCTATTTCCTTTCTAAACTCTTTTATCTTATCTCTATATCCTATTGTTAGAGGCAAATTACACTTCCACTCACCATTTGCCCAAGATGAAATACCTTGATAATCATAAAAAATAGTTATTCTTTTCTTTTTAAGTTTAATAGCCTCACTTATAGCTCTAATTGCTCCAAAGAGCTCCCCTGTTACATTCCTACTTTTCGCAACCTCAGGATCTTCTCCTTTTCCAAAAAGCTCTATAACTTCATCTTTTAATATAAGAACAACACCATAGCCATATTCTAAAGAATCTTTTTTATAAGAACCGTCAACATAGGCTATGATTTCATCCTCTTCTATTTCATCAATATCTAAAATTTTTGTTTCATTTTTTTCATTTCCATTTTCCAAAAACTCTTTAGCTTCTTCAAATGATGGAAATGATTTGTAAATAGCTCCTGAAAAGCCAGCAACTTGTTTCTTGCAGTCATCCCAGTTATTAAATATACCTACAGATTTACCAACCTTGACTGCATAATACTTTTTAGCCAAAAACAAATCCCCCTATTTCTTTTTCCAAGTTGTTGATGAAAACAACACTAAAATTGGGAATATTTCAAGTCTTCCCGCAAGCATTGCAAAAGATAAGACAATTTTATTAAAATCAGTAAGACTTGCAAAGCTTCCAGTTGGTCCAACAACTCCCAGTCCTGGACCTATATTATTAAATGTTGCCATTACCGCTGAAAAAGCAGTTAAAAAGTCTGGAGCAGTAAATGATATTAGAATTGTAAAAATGATTATTAAGAACATATAAATTACAAAATAACTCTTTACCTCTTCTAAAACATCATTTCCTACTAGTTTATTATCAATCTTAACACTTGAAATTCTTTTTGGATTAATAGCCTTTCTAAATTGTAAAATTGAAGACTTAACCAAA
This sequence comes from Parvimonas micra, assembly GCF_021300775.1. Taxonomy (GTDB): domain Bacteria; phylum Bacillota; class Clostridia; order Tissierellales; family Peptoniphilaceae; genus Parvimonas. Next base: position 182,833 of record NZ_JAJTJP010000001.1, on the reverse strand, counting down.
ATTATAAATCTTGAAATTTTCAAGCCCCCAGCAGTTGAACCTGCACAAGCACCTGTAAACATCAAAAATAGTAATATTGCATGAGAAAAAGTTGGCCATTTTCCAAAGTCCACCGTTGCGTAACCGGTAGTAGAAATTATTGAAGAAACAGTAAAGAATATATCCTTAACAGCTGTTAAATAAGAAGTGTAATTTTCTCTTATGTTAAAGAATATTAGTACAACACTTCCAAATACTATTAATAAATACCATCTTAATTCTTCACTCTTTAGACCTTCTCTAGCTTTTCCTATTAGTATTACATAGAACAAGTTGAAATTTATCCCAAAAATAATCATAGCTATTGCTAAAATCATCTCAACTGTAGGACTATTATAATACGCTATTGAATTAGCTTTAATTCCAAAACCACCTGTTCCAGCCGCTCCAAAAGCATGAACAAATGAATCAAAGATAGGATGTCCTACTAATATCAATACTATTATTAAAATTGCAGTCATTGCAAAATAAATTTTATATAAAAGTCTTGCTGTATAACTCATTTTAGCAACTATCTTACCAAAAATTGGTCCTGGTACTTCTGCTTTCATTATATGTGAATTTCTATTTGAACGCGGTAAAATTGCAAGTGCAAAAACTAAAATTCCCATACCACCAATTAAATGTGTAAAACTTCTCCAGAAAAGCATTGAATGAGTAAGTGCCTCAACATCTGGTATTATACTTGCTCCAGTAGTTGTAAATCCACTTGAAGTTTCAAAAAATGCATCTATAAAGCTTGGAATTGAACCTGAAAATACGAAAGGCAAGGCTCCAAAAGCTGATAATAATATCCAAGAAATAGAAACTATTATAAAGCCTTCTTTTTCGTAAAACTCTCCATTTGAATCAGATTTATATCCTAAAACAAATCCACTTAATAGTAGCAAAAATATTGTTGCTAAAAAGCTTAAAATATTTATCGAATCTTCTTTATATATCAGAGAAACTATTATAGGTAAAAGTAAAAAACCTGCCTCGATATATAAAATTTTACTTAAAATATATCTTATAATTTTATTATTCATAATCCACCTATACTAAGATACTATCTATATTTTGTATCACACTAGCCTTTGAAATAACTATTACAGTATCTCCAACTAATATAGAATCTTCTCCAGTTGGGAAAATTAAACTATTATCTCTAATTATATAAGCAACAAGTACATTTTCTTTTATATCTAAATCTTTTAAAGGTGTTCCTATTGCCTTTGATGTTTTATTTACTTTTATTTCTACTGCTTCAACATTGTTTGATAATCTGTGTAAAGTTTCTATATTAGAACCTTCACTATTTATAATTGATCTTACAACACTAATAATAATGTCTGAAACCAATCTTTTAGGTGTAACAAATGTGAAATTTTCTTTTGGAGGAATTATATTTAAAAGTGAAATTCTACTAACTTTTGCTATTGATTTTTTTACATTTAATTTTTCAGCAAACATTCCTAACATAATATTTTCTTCATCAATACCAGTTAATGCAACACAAGCATCATAGTTCTTTAATCCTTCTTCATCTATGACATCTGAATCAGAACCATCTGCACATATAACTTTAACTTTTGAAGGGAATTTTTCACTAAATGAAGTAGCTATATCTCTATTAACTTCTACTAACTTAACTTTTATATTTTCCTTAATTAAATTGGAAATTAAGTAATAAGAAATTCTACTACCTCCTATAATAAAGACAGATTCTATTTTTTTATCTCCAACTTTTAATAAATTATAGAATTTATAAACGTACTCATCTATCCCTGTGAAATGAACTCTATCTCCTTCTCTGATTACAAACTCTCCAGATGGAATAAAAATTTCACCATGTCTTTCTACGATTCCTATTAATACTTTTATATTAAATTTTTGTTGTAGTTCCTTTATTTTAACATCTTTTAAAGGATTATTTTCTCCAACAGTGATTCCAATAAGTTTTACTCTACCATCAACAAAAGTTTCAACTGAATGTGCTGATGGATACTTTAATCCTCTTGAAATTTCTCTAGCAGCAACAAATTCAGGATTGATAACTAAGTCAATGCCCAAAGCATCCTTAACGAAATCATATTTTGCATAATATTCAGGATTTCTAACACGTGCAATAGTATATTTTGCTCCCATATTTTTTGCAAAAATACAAGATATAATATTAACTTCGTCGCTTTCTGTTACAGAAATAAATACCTCACATTCATTTACTCCTGCCTCTTCTAATACATCATAGTTAGTTCCACTACCAGAAATCCCCATAATATCATATTTAGATAACATTTCGTTTAATATATCTTGTTTTTTTTCTATTAAAATAATATCATTATCTTCTGTATTCAAATCTGTAAATAAATACTCTCCAACCTTACCGGCTCCAACAATTATAATTTTCATAAAAAACCTCCATTTCATAGTATATCATATTTTTAGAAAACTTCAATAGAAAATAATAATTAAAGAAAATCATCATTTTATTGATATTCATTATTAAAGTTTTAATAAAATTCCTGTGGGTAAATTATAAATGAAAAACAATTTCGTTTTTATAAAATTGAAAATTTTAGGAGGAATTAAAATGGCATTTGAATTAGTAAAATTAAACTATGCATATGATGCATTAGAACCTGTAATTGATAAGGAAACTATGGAAATTCACCATAGCAAACATCATCAAGCTTATGTAAACAATTTAAACAACTTAATTAAAGATACAATTTTTGAAGAAGCTTCTCTAGAAGAAATCTTAACTCATCTAGATCATGCTCCAGAAGATAAGAAAGCTGGAATTACAAATAATGTAGGTGGAGTTTACAATCATAACTTATTCTGGGAAAGCATGACTCCAGGTGGAGCAAAAGAACCAGTTGGTGAAGTTGCTAAGAAAATCGCTGAAAAATATGGAGATTTCGAAACTTTCAAAGAAGAATTCAACAAAAAAGGTGCTGGACAATTTGGTTCAGGTTGGGTATGGCTTGTTTCTGATAAAGAAGGAAATATTGATGTAGTTGCAACTCCTAACCAAAACTGTCCTATCTCATGTGGTAAAGTTGTTTTATTAGGAAATGACGTTTGGGAACACGCTTACTATTTAAAATATCAAAATAGAAGAGCTGATTACCTAAAAGAATGGTGGAAAGTTGTTAACTGGGATGTAGTTGAAGCAAGATACCAAAAAAGAAATCCTGAATCTTGTGGCTGTGGCTGCGGATGTGGATGCTAATTAAAAATATTAAGAGATTTCAAACGAAATCTCTTTTTTTTATGCAAAAACCGACTTATTTCTAAGTCGGTTAAATTTTACAAATTTTCTATCCAATTTTTAATTACATCATCACTATCTTTTAAGTCAAATCTTTTACCCTCTTTTAGGATAGAATCCTTACAAGAAAATTTTAATTCTTCGTTTGTATTTCCCATTAAGCTTTGTCCAGAAGTTGCAAAAGGGATAATAGTTTTACCTTTTAAATCATAGCTTTCTAAAAATGTATTTATAATAGTAGGAGCAACATACCACCAAATTGGAAATCCAACATATATAGTATCATATTCTCCCATATTAACAACCTTATTAGCTATTTTAGGCCTAAAAGATTTGTTCTTCATTTCGATACTGCTACGACTATTTTCATTCATCCAGTTTAAATCTTCTTCTGTATAAACATCTTTAGGTTGTATTTCATATAAATCAGCACCAACAACTTTTGAGATTCTCTCAGCAAGTTTCTTTGTTACTCCACTCGCACTGAAATACGCAACTAATTTTTTATCCATAACATGTACCTCCGATATTCTATTTTTCTAATAATTCTTTTATATCTTTTACAATTTGTTTCTTTGAAATTCCATTTTCTATAAGGAATTTTTTAGCAACAAATCTATCTGGAAAACTCTTTTTAATTCCATAATTTTTAACTTTAATATCAGATGTTCCATAGAATCTTGAAACTTTTTCTCCAAAACCACCATCTAAAACACTATCTTCCAGAGTTATAACTAATTTATGGTCTTCTTTTAATTTTTCAAGTAATTCTTCATCTAAACCAGTAATATATACTGGATTAATTAAAGTTACATCTCCTAAATCATCAGCTATTTCTTTTCCTAAATTATAGAAATTACTTAGAGCTATAATAGCAACATCTTTACCTTTTTTTATTACTTTAGATTTGTTTAAAATTGAGTAATCTGTTAAATCTTCTCCACCAGTAGTTACAACATCAACTACTGGAACTCTTATTGCCACAGGATGTTCTGTTTGATTCAAACCCCAATCTAACATCCTAAAATATTCTTCTTTGTTTGTAGGTGCAAGATATACTAAATTTGGAATATTTGAAATCATCGGTATATCAAAAATACCTAAATGTGTTGCATCACTTTCCTCATATACAGATGCCCCATAAACCAATATTAGTGCTGGATTATTATTTAAACATAAATCATGAGAAAGTTGATCATATGTTCTTTGCATAAATGTACTATATACACAAAAAACTGGTTTCCCACCATTCTTTGCAAGTCCTGATGACATTGCAACTGCATGTTCCTCTGCAATACCAACATCTATATATTGTTTGCCCATTTGTTCTCTAACACTTGGAGAAAATCTAAAAGCGCCTGGAGTACCAGCATTTATAACAGCAACAGTTTTATCTTTTTTAATTGCATTTAGTAAATAATCAACTGTCAAAGTCTTGTATGTATCTACAACTTGACCATTTCCAAAAATTTTAAATTCTCCAGTTTCTATATCAAAAGGAGAACCATAATGATATCTCTCTCTGTTAATTTCTGCTGGTTTAAAACCACTACCTTTTATTGTTGAAAGATGTATTACTATTGGCTTATTAATATCTTTAACTGATTTAAATGCTGAAATTAATGCTTCTATATCATTTCCTTCATCAACATAAATATAATTTAGTCCCATTGACTTGAAAAGATTAGCTTCAGTTTTTCCTTTAGACTCTCTTAAATCACGAAGATTTTTATAAAGTCCACCATGATTTTCAGCAATAGATTGATCATTATCATTTATAACTACTATCATATTGCTATTAAGTTCAAAAACATTATTAAGTCCTTCTAACGCTTCTCCACCACTTAATGATCCATCGCCTATTACTGCAATAATATTTTCATTCTCACCTTTTAAATCTCTTGCTTTTGCAAGACCACAAGCAAGACTTATTGATGTGGAAGTATGTCCTATTGTAAAGAAATCATGTTCACTTTCTTTAGGAGAAGTAAAACCACTAACTGAACCGTATTTATCAGCTTCCATAAAAGCTTCTTTTCTTCCAGTTAACATTTTGTGAACATAAGTTTGATGTGAAACATCAAAAACTATCTTATCTTTTGGAGAATCAAAAACATAATGAAGTGCTACTGTAAATTCTAATGATCCAAGATTTGGTCCAATATGTCCTCCCTTTTTACTAAGTCTTTCTAATAAATGAGTTCTTAGTTCAACAACAAATTCTTTTAATTCATCAATAGATAATTTTTTTATATCTGCTGGTGAATTTATTTTTTCTAAGTACATAAAAATCTCCTCCTAATATGTATTTTTTATTTAAGTTTTTATCAAACCTTATTTTCATTTATACCCTAAATAATCAAGATAAATTAAAATCTATTGTTTAAAAATTTTTAATTTGTGTTAAAATATAAATATAATTTAATTTGAGGTGAAATAATGAAAATTGCTTATATATTTTTTAATGGAAAGCTATTAGGAGATACTAATTATTATAGAAAATTTTATACGGAAAATAAAGGTGATATATTCTGCGCTGACGGAGGTGCTAATCTATGTTATGAATTAAATTTAATCCCCTTAGAAATTTGGGGAGATTTAGATTCAATAAATAAAGATATATTAGAATATTATACAGAAAAAAGTGTAATTATAAAAAAATTCAATAAGGATAAAGATTTTACAGATTCAGAATTAATAATAAACTATTTAAAAGATAAAAACTATAATAAAATTTATTGTGTTGGTGCTTTTGGTGGTGATATAGATCATGAACTTACAAATATAAATCTAATATACAAATATGAGAATTTATATTTTATAAAAGAAAATGAAATGCTTTTTAAAATAGAAAAAGATTTAGAATTTAAAAATTCTAAAAATACTAAAATTTCATTTATTCCATTTTCAAAAGAAATTATTAATCTTAAATTGCAAGGTTTTAAATATAATGTTGAAAATGTTAATCTAAAAAAAGGAGATTCCCTTTGCATGAGCAATGTGATTATTTCCGATTTAGCAAAAATAAGTTTTGACTCTGGAATTATTCTATGTGTTATAAAATCTTAATTGATATTTATTATTATTGTGTTTACTTTTAAATTTTTTAGGAGTATAATATACTTGTAGCTTTTATAAAAAATGTTACACAATTTATGTTAAACATTATCTTTTGAAAGGAGATTATTATGGCTTGTACTACAATTTTAGTTGGCAAAAATGCCACATTTGATGGATCAACAATGGTTGCTCGTAATGAGGATTCTCCATCAGGTCAATTTTGTGAAAAGAAATTTATAGTTGTTCATCCTAATGAACAACCTGTTAAATATAAATCAGTTTTATCTCATGTTGAAATTGATTTACCTACTAACCCAATGCGTTATACTTGTATGCCAAATGCAGTTGATAACGAAGGAATTTGGGGTGCATGTGGTGTTAATGAGTTAAATATTTCAATGTCTGCAACTGAAACTTTAACATCAAATGAAAGAGTATTAGGAGCAGATCCTCTTGTAGAATATGTTCCAGCTGTTGGAAAAGAAGGAGATGCAGATTATATTCCTGAAAAAGTTGGCGGAATTGGTGAAGAAGATATGGTTACTTTAGTTTTACCATATATTAAATCTGCTCGTGAAGGTGTTTTAAGACTTGGTGAATTATTAGAAAAATATGGAACTTATGAAATGAATGGTATTGCTTTCCAAGATGTTAATGAAATTTGGTGGTTAGAAACTATTGGTGGTCACCATTGGATAGCAAGACGTGTTCCTGATGACTGTTATGTAATTATGCCAAATCAACTTGGTCTTGACTTTTTTGATTTAGAAGATGCCTTTGGAGGACAAAAAGAATATTTATGTTCCTCTGATTTAAAAGAATTTATAAATAGATATCATTTAGATCTTTCTCTAGATGGTGTTTTAAATCCTAGAGATGCTTTTGGTAGTCATTCAGATGCAGATCATACTTATAATACTCCTCGTGCTTGGGTATTACAAAGATATTTCAATCCTCTTACAAACTATTGGGATGGACCTGATGCAGACTATCTTCCTGAATCAGATGATATTCAATGGTGTAGAGTTCCTGAAAAGAAAATAACAGTTGAAGATATTAAATATGCACTTTCTAATCATTTCCAAGGAACTCCATATGATCCATACGGAAAGTTCTCAGATGAAAAAGGTAAATTCAGACCTATCGGTATTAACAGAAATAACTTCTTAGGACTTGTTCAAATTAGACCGGATATGCCAGAAGAAATTAGAAGTATAGAATGGCTTGCTCTTGGTTCAAATGTATTTAATGCTATGATTCCTTTCTATGTGAATATAGATAAAACACCAGAATATTTAGCAAATACAACAGGTGTTCCAACAACTGATGACTTCTATTGGACAAACCGTTTAGTAGCTGCTCTAGCAGATGCTCATTACGCATCATGTAGTTCTCATATTGAACGTTATCAATTGGCAATTCAATCAAAATCTACAGAAATTTTAAACAAATACGACAATGAATTCTTAAGTGGAAAAGTTCAAAAAGATAAAGTTGTTGAATTTTGTGAAAAAGCTAATGAAGAAATTGCAACTGAACTTAGAAAACAAACAATTGATTTACTAAGTAAAGTACTTTATACAGCAAGTTGTGAAATGAAAAATGGTTTTTCAAGATCAGATGCTTAATAATTACAAATAAAAAAGGAGCTTTATTTTGCTCCTTTTTTCTTTTTATTACTTACTTTTTTCTCTTTATTATCATCACTTTTCAATTTTTTAAAATGATCTAAAACACTAAGTGATTTTAGAATTAAAATAGTTACAATTATAATCTTTTTAAAAAGATCTAAATTTAAAAATATTAACATTAAAATACAAATAACAACGATTAATACATTAATTACTACATTTAATTTTCTATAAACAAATAAATTCATAATATCCCCTCATTCATCAGAAATCAAGGAAAGTATATCATTAATTTTTTTAATTGTCAATTTAATATTAATTTACAATACATTTATAATCGTGTATAATAAATATATAAAATTAATTTGGAGGTTGTTATGGATAGAAATTATGTTAAAAATTTACTTGAAGAATTATTAAATATCTACAGCCCTACTGGAGATACTGAAAATGCGATTCTTTTTATGGAAGAAAAATTTAAAGAATTAAATATTCCTTCAAGAAGAACAAATAAAAATGCTCTTATCGCAACAATAGAAGGTCAAGAAAAAGAAGCTATAACTTTTTCAGGTCATGTTGATACATTAGGATTGATGGTAAAAGAAATAAAATCAAATGGACGTTTAGCTTTCTCATTAGTTGGTGGTTTTTCTCCAACAAGTGTTGAAACAGAAAATGTATTTATTAAAACTTATGATGGAAAATTAATTCCAGGAACTGTTTTATATAATGAAGCCTCAGTTCACGTTTATGATACAACTACTTCTGCTCAACGTTCAATTAAAAATATGGAAGTAAGAATTGACGAAGTTGTTGAAAATGCTGAAGATGTAAAAAAACTTGGAATTTCAGTTGGAGATTTCATCTACTTAGATCCAAGATGCAGAATTTATGATTCAGGATTTATTAAATCAAGACATTTAGACGATAAAGCTTGTATAGCTGCTATGATGGGACTTGCAAAATATTTAGTTGAAAATAATATAAAGCCAAAGAATACAATCAATTTCTTTATAAGTAATTATGAAGAAATTGGACATGGTTCAAGTTATATCCCTGAAAATACTGTTGAATTCTTCGCTGTAGATATGGCTGCTCCAGGAGTTGGTCAAGAATCTGATGAAAGAGCTGTAACAATTTGTGCAATGGATTCTTCAACACCTTACGATTTAGGAATGAGAAATAAATTAAGAAAAATTGCTGAAGAAAAAAATATTGACTATAGAATTGATATTTATCCACATTACGGATCAGATGCATCTGCTGCTCTTAGTTCAGGATATGATATACGTTGTGCATTAATTGGTCCAGGAGTTGATGCAAGTCACAGCTATGAAAGAACTCATATTTTAGGAATTGAAAACACATATAAATTAATGTTAGAATATCTTTTAGATAAATAATTTAAAAAAATTAAAGGCATAGATTTAAAATCTATGCCTTTTTTAATCAGCTTTAACATCTGTCCAAATATTATCATATTCTTTTATAAAATCAGAAGGATCTCTAAAAACTTCTAATTTTTCAAAATATTCATCATCAATTTCTGTAACTGATTTTACTAATTCATTTTCATCTATAACTTCTTGGTTTGGAACTGCATAATAAGTATAATCCATATTTTTTGACAAAATATCTTTTCTAATTAAGAAATCTATCAATTTATATGCATTTTCCTTATTTTTTGCATCTTTTAAAATTACCATTGAATCAAACCAAAGATTTGTTCCCTCTTTTGGTTTTACATATACAAATTTTTCATCCTCATCCATAAGCTCAGTAGCATCCCCAGAATACATTACTGCTATTGCAGCATTTTCAGCTAACATATTATCTTTTGTCTCATCTACAAGATAAGCAAGAATTGATTTCTTTTGCTTAATTAAATCTTTTTTTGCAATTTCAAGTTCTTCTATATTTCTTGTATTCATTGAAAATCCATTTTTTAAAAGAGCAGCTGCTAAACTATCTCTTGAACTATCTAACATAACAATTTTATCCTTATATTTTAAATCCCATAAATCAGCCCAAGAAGTAATTTCTCCGTCAACTAAATTTTTATTATATACAATACCTAATGTTCCCCAATACAATGGAATAGAATAATTTGATTCGGGATCATAGTCTTTATTTAAAAATTTCTTATCTATATTATCATAGTTTGATAATTTACTTTTATCAATTTTTTCAAGCATATCTTCTTTTATCATTTTTTCAATCATATAATCTGAAGGTACAACTATATCATAATTACTTCCACCTTGTTTTATCTTCAAATACATATCTTCATTCGTAACAAAAGTTTCATAATTAACTTTAATTCCAGTTTCTTCAGTAAACTCATCTAAAACTTCTTTATCTATATACTCTCCCCAGTTATACATGTTTACAACATCACCTTCTCTTTTATTACAAGATGAAAGCAAAAACATTAAACAAAGTGAAAAAAGTAAATTTAAAAATATTTTCTTTTTAGTCATACAAAATACCCTCCTCACTTTTCTTATTTATAATAAGTAATAAAACTATCATAGCTATAAACATCAATGTTGAAAGTGCATTAATTGAAGGATTTATTCCCTTTCTAGCCATAGAGTAAATTTGTGTACTTAAATTTACAACACCATTACCACTATTAAAATATGCTATAACGAAATCATCTAATGAAAGTGTAAATGCTAATAATGAACCAGCAAATACTCCTTGTTTGATTTCAGGCAATATAACTTTTCTAAGTGCATAAAAAGGCGTTGCACCTAAATCCATTGCAGCTTCAGGTAGAAACTTATTCATCTGTTTCATCTTTGGATATACGGAAAGAATAACATAAGGAGTCGCTAAAACAATATGTGAAGCAAGTAACGTTAAAAAACCATAATCTATATTAAATGCCTTATAAAGTACCATTAATGAAATAGCAATTACTATATCTGGATTTAGAACAGGAATATAATTTAAATTCAGCACTAAAAACCTTTCACTTTTTTTCATATAATATATACCAATCGCAGCTACGGTTCCTATAAAAGTAGAAATTATAGTAGTTAAAACTGCAATTACAATTGTATAATAAAGTGAAGTTAAAACTTCCTTATCCTTAAATAACTCAATATACCACTTAAAAGTAATGCCAGAAAATGATCCACGAAGTTTTGAATCATTAAATGAATATAGTATTAGAACAAAAATCGGTGCATAAATAAATATAAATACAAGTGAAATATATAATTTTCTAAACTTATTTTCCATTTTCCACCTCTTTTGAATATTCAGGATCAAATTTATTCATAACAAAAAGCGAAACAAGAATCATAACTAAAAGTACCATGCTCATAGAAGATCCAAAATTCCAATTTCCAGTTACTCTAAATTGTTGTTCTATTACATTTCCGATTAAATTTTCTTTATTTCCACCTAAAAGAGCAGATATTTCAAATGTTGATATCGCAGGGATAAACACCATTGTAATACCAGTTATAACTCCAGGTAAACTCATAGGAAATACTAATCTAGTAAATGTTTTAATTCTATTTGCACCTAAATCATGAGATGCTTCAATATATTCTTTATCAATCTTAATCAATGTTGTATAAATAGGTAAAATCATAAACGGTAAAAAGTTATATACCATCCCTATTAAAATAGACGTATTTGAATACATAAGATTTACAGAAGGTAAACCAAAGAAATTCAAAATAGAATTTAAAAGTCCATTTTTGCTTAAAATACTTATCCATGAATAAGTTCTAAGTAAAAAGTTCATCCACATCGGAATAACAACTAATAAAATCATCATATTTCTAGTTTTAAGCTTAAATTTTGTAATAAAATATGAGAAAGGGTATCCAATCACTAAGCATAAAATAGTAGAAAATACTGCCATTTTTAAAGATCTAAACAAAACTTTCATATAAATAGGATTGAAAAATCTTTGATAATGTTCCATAGAGAAAGTAAAATTTTCTCCACCATAGTCAATAGAATATTTTGCTATGAAAATTAGAGGAACAACGATAAAAATTACTAACCATACAACATATGGATATGCAAACCTCTTAAATTTCATCTATACTTCTTTAGCTCCTTTTTTCATAATATGAATATTATCTGGTGTTACTTTTAGTCCAACTTTTGAACCAATTGGTTTTGTAATTGTAGAGTGTACCATATAATCAAAATCTCCTACTTTAACAAGTAATTCATAATGAACACCCTTAAAAATTTCAGATTTTACTATACCAACTAACATACCATCTTCTTCGTCAACAAGCTCTAAATCTTCTGGACGAATTACTACATCAATTTCTTCATTAAGTGCGAATCCTTTATCCACACATTTGAATTTTCTACCTGAAAAACTTACAAGAAAATCTTCATTCATAATACCATCTAAAATATTACTTTCACCAATAAATGATGCAATAAAAGCATTTTTAGGTTCGTTATAAATATCAATAGGTGTTCCAATTTGTTGAATCTTTCCATCATTCATAACTACAATTGTATCACTCATTGTAAGAGCTTCTTCTTGATCATGAGTTACATATACAAAAGTGATACCTACTCTTTTTTGAATATTTTTAAGTTCAACTTGCATGTCTTTTCTAAGTTGTAAATCCAAAGCTCCTAGTGGCTCATCTAAAAGTAGAACCTTTGGCTCATTTACTAAAGCTCTAGCTATAGCAATTCTTTGTTGTTGCCCACCACTTAAAGATAAAATTGATCTTTTTTCAAATCCTTTTAAGTTAACAAGTCTTAACATTTCTTTAACTTTTTCATTGATTACACTTTCAGACATTTTCTTTATTCTTAGTCCAAATGCTATATTCTCATAAACATTCATATTTGGAAAAAGTGCATACTTTTGAAAAACTGTATTTATATTTCTTTCATATGCTGGAACATTTGAAATATCTTTTCCTTCAAATAAAATTTTTCCGCTTGTAGGAGTTTCAAATCCTCCAATAAGTCTTAAAGTAGTTGTTTTCCCACAACCAGATGGACCTAAAAGTGTTAAAAACTCCTTATCTCTAATATATAGATTTATATCATCTAGAACAACATTATCTCCAAATTTTTTATTTACATTAACTAACTCAACAGCATGATTGCTCATATATTCCTCCTAAAAACTTGGTGGATTTGTAATCCACAAAACTTTTGATTCTTTTTTAGATAAATTAATTATACTTCTTTCAAATTGACCACTTGTATAAAAGCACTCTCCTTCATTTAAAACATATGTATTTGTTCCAAGATGAAGTTCTACTTTACCTTTTAACACATAACCAAATTCTTCTCCTTCAAATGGTTCATAAGTTCTTGAGTAGCTTTTATTCTCATTTAAAGTCACAATTATTGGTTCCATTGAATTCTTCTGTGCATTTGGAACTATCCACTCTAATTTACTATTTCCATTTTCAAAAATCGTTTCAAATGCATCAATTTTTTTAAAAACAAATCTCTCTTCTTTCTCTTCTTTAAAAAAATCTGAAATATTTGTTCCAAGAGCCTCTAAAACATCCTCCAAAGAACTAATCGATGGAGATGTAAGTCCCCTCTCTAGCTGAGAAATAAAACCTTTTGTAAGTTCTGCTCTATCAGCAAGCTCTTCTTGAGTAAGTCCTAAAATGGTTCTTAAATTTTTTATTTTTTCTCCGATATCCATTTTTTTCTTTCTCCCAATATAACATTATATTAAACAAATAATATCTCTATACTAAACACTACATATTATATCACAAATAAATCATTTATCAATAGTTTTTATACAAAAATTTAAAATTTTTTATAAAAATTTTAAAATATTAAACAAAAATGATTTATTACCATATCACATCACTTTTTTTATTTTTTAAAAATAAACTTATAAGAAATTTTAATATTTTATTATATTACCATAAGAAATATTAATGGTATAAATATTGAAAATACAGTATTTATAGTTTATAATAGAATTGTATTTTTGTTCTTTTATTTTTTATTAAATATAAAAATACTTTATAAATTTATTTATAGGAGGATTGAAAATGAAAAAAATCTTTTCTGGATTTTTAGCATTTTGTTTAGTTTTTTCGATTTTTAGTACAAATTTCATAACAAAAGCTGAAGATAATGCAAAAAAAATAATCTTAAAAGTCGACACTTCAAAAATTTCAAATGAAAATGTCGATACATATTTAAAAAAAGGAGAATATGATAAAGTAAAAGAAATTAACTCAAGTTCTTTAAATATTGCCAAAGAAAAAATTAATGAGCTTATAGGTGACTTCAAAGAACTATCTAGAGATGATTTTCTTTTGCCATTTATTTCTTTTGAGGCTACAAATGCTCAAATATCAAAACTAAAAACCTTAGATTTTGTTAAGAATATAGAATTTGATATTGAGTATGAAGAAACTCTAAAACCAAATATTGTTAGACCTACCCCTCGTAGTTCTGCTGATGCAACAAAAATAATTGGCATTGATGATGAATTATTAAAAAAATATGATGGACGTGGTGAAGTTGTTGGTGTTATTGATACAAACTTCGATCCAAATCATGAAGTTTTTAAATTAGACAATAATGTAACTCCTTCAATAACTAAAGAAGATATACAAAAATTAGTTAAGCATAAAAATGGTGCTCTAAAGAATTTCACTGAAGATAAATTATATTTTAGTTCAAAAGTACCTCTAGGATACCATTATGTAAATGAAGATACAAATTTAAATCCCGAAAAAACTGAAGAAGGTCATGGTCAACATGTTGCTGCAGTTATCGGAGGAAACAAAACTAAAATAAATAATAAATATGACTGGAGAGGTGTTGCACCTAATACACAACTCCTAATGATGAATTGCTTTGCAAATGAAGGTACATCCTCTACATACTATATAAAAGCTATCAGTGATGCTGTTTACTTAAGAGCAACAGCTATAAATATGAGTCTTGGTAAACCAAAAGGAACAGTAAGAAATTATAGTTCAGTAGATAAGAGTGTTTCTGAGATAATTGATAGAGCTGCCTCCGTTGGTACAAATGTTGTAATAGCAGGTGGTAATGAAGGTGAATACCAAGGAGATATATCTATTGATCATCCTGATTTCGGGACTGTTGCATCTCCAGGAATTCAACAAAGTGCTATAACTGTAGCATCTGTAGAAAATAATTCATATATGGCAAAATTTTTAATCGTAGGTAATGAAAAAATTCCATATTATGAAGTTAAAGAAAGAATTTTTGAAAATAATACTTTTGATATAGTTAATTGTGGTGAAGCATTAGAAGATGATAAATTACCAAATGTTAATGGTAAAGTTGCTCTTATTAAGCGTGGTGGAGATACTTTCAAAAATAAAGTTAAAAGAGTTGAAGATGCTGGTGCAATAGGTGTTATTATCTATAATAATGTACTAGGATCATTTTCAATGAGTCTAGATAATACTTCTACAATTCCTGTAATTGGTATTTCTATGGAAGATGGAGAAAAACTTATTTCAAAATTACCAGTAAAAATAACTATAACTAATGAACAAGATTTTGTTAAAAACCCACTAGAAGGAAGAATGAGTAGTTTCTCAAACTGGGGACTTACATCTGATGGAATTTTAAAACCTGATTTAACAGCTCCAGGTGGACATATATATTCTGCAAAAAACGGAGCAGGATTTGTAGAAATGAGTGGAACATCAATGGCAACGCCTCATGTATCTGGTGCAGTTGCAATTGTCTCACAAAGTTTAAAAGAAAGAGAAGAATTCAAAAATTTAAGTGTTGCTAATAGAGGAAAATTAGTTAAGACAATACTTATGAATTCAGCAAAACCACTAAATGATAAAGAAAATAATGTACCTGTTTCTCCTAGACAACAAGGAGCTGGTATTGTTGATATGAAATCTGCTGTAGAATTAGATTTTACAGTTGTTGATAAGGATACAAATATTGCATCAACTTTTATAAAAAATATAAAAGATACTATTACTCTAAAATTAAGAATTAAGAATTATTCTAACCATACTAAGGAAATTACTCCATCTGTAATAGTAACTATAGATGCACATTCTGGTAAGAAAAATCTATTAAAACCAACAGAATTATTTACAAAAACTTTAAATTCTGACAAATTTACTATTGGCGCTAATCAAGAAATTGTTAAAGAAATTAATATTCCATTAGAAAATTTAGATAAAATTAAAGATTTTGACAAAGGCGCTTTTATTGAAGGATTTTTAACTTTATCAGCTAATGATGGCAAAAAAGCAAACTTCCCATTCGTTACTTTTAAAGGAGATTTTAATAATCTTTCTGTAATAGAAAAACCAGTGTATGAATTTGATTTTGATAAAGAAAGTCCAATGTACTGGAATTTGAAACCTTCTGCAAATGCTTGGCATAGATTTTTTACTCATATTGAAAGTAAAATTGATGATTATCCAGTTGTGTTAGGTATGAAAAATTTCGATGAAATTAATGATGTTAAAAAATTACAAAAAGATACAGACATTAAACCAGTATTTAGTAAAAAATTAGTTATTAGCCCTAATGGTGATGGGAAATTAGACGATATTACCCTATACTCTGTATTTACTAGAAATGCAGATGCAAGATATGAAATAAGAAATTCAGAAGACAAAGTTGTTACTGAACAAAAAAATACTAAGCTTATACTTAAAAACATTTCAGATTGGGCGGATAAAGAAGATTTAAATCCAGAATTCTTAGGATATACTAATATTGATATTTCAAATCTTAAAGATCAAAAAGATGGCGAATACACTCTTAATATATTAGCAAAACCAACTGTAGAAGGTGCTAAAGAGCAAAAACATTCTATTAAATTTACAATAGATAATGAAGCTCCTAAATTTAAAAACGCAAAACTAGATACTGAAACTAAAAAATTTACTTTCACAGTAGATGATGCTAATGAAATTAAATCTGTAAAAGCTACTGGAATAGAATATCAAATACCTTACCCTGATTATCCTGACTATAAGATAGCAAAAGAAGTTAAACTTGAAGTTAATAATATTAGTAATAATCAATACGAAATCCAATTAAAAGATGATACAGATTTAAAAGATGTCAATATTACAGCAACTGATATTGCATATAATGAAAATACAGAAGACTGTGATATGATGACAACAGATAAAGCATTAGGAAAGCTTGAAGTAATTTCCAATTCAGAAAATGGTGAACATGTTCCAATAAAATATGATGTATATGATGAATCAAATAGAATTGTAAAGAATACCCAAAAGCTTAGACCTGGAAAATATACTTTTGTATATAAATTCTGCCCTATCGAATACAAATTAATTAGTGAAAATTTAGAACAAGAATTTGAAATTACTGAAGAAAACTTAAACCATAAAATAGAGCTGAAATTTTCTAAACAAAATATCGGACAAAAAATGGTATTAGTTAGAGGCACAGGAGATCTTAGTTTTAAGGATTTTAAAATTACTGCTGTAAATGTTGATAATCCAAAACAAAAATTTAGATTAAGACAAGAAGTTGAAGAAACTCCACAATTTTTCTTCTCTGCCCCATTTGGAAAATATAAGATAGTTGTAGAAATTACTAACCCAAATAAAGCATTAAAATACAATTATGTACTTAGTACTGATGACCAAAAAGAAATTTCCGAAGTAACAATTGATGAAAATTCAATTAACAAGAGAGTAGATTTACTTTTCTCTGAAAATTTATTTAAAGTAGTTCCAATTACAAAAGGATATGATGGACATATAGATTATATGGGAATGAACCTTTCAGTTGGACAACCAGTAGATATTAGAAGTATTGGTAGAGGTCGTTCAGAAATTGTTCCTAAAGAAATTCCTGAAGGATATTATGTTGTTCCTGGAATGCAAACTGTGAAATTAACTGATGAAAATCCAGTACAAGAAGTTGTTTTTGAATACTATAAAGAAAATGAAGATGATAAATTCTCTTTATTAATTCAAGATAATGCTAAAGAAAAAGGTATTGAAACTAAGTATAAAATCTATAACTACAATGAAAGATTTAATTTTGAAAAAGGAAAAATCAGTTTAGACTATACTCCTGGTATGAAACTTAACCCAGGTTGGTATTGTATCGAAGCTCAAGAAGAAGATTATGGAGAATACAAAGCACAAGCTAATGAGCCTACTCCAACTTACAACTTAAAAGAAAAAGTAATAGAAGTTAAAAAGGGTGAAAAAAATGTTACAGTTGGATTTACTTGGGGAAAAAATAATGAAGAAAATTTTGTTGAAAAATACTCAAGAAAAATAATTGCAAATATTCCTGAAAACTACCCTAATGATGAAATTAACCTAGAAATAAGAAAGAAAGATTCTGGTGAAGTTGTTGTAAAACACACTTACAAACAATCTGACGAAAATACTCATTCAGTTATTATTCCTAGTGGATCTGGTTATGATGTTGTAGCTACAAATATTGCCAATGGATATTCTTGTCCTAATGGAGAAGCTTGGGTATTCGGAGCAGATGGTCACCCAATATCTCTTAACATTACAAAAAATGTTGTTGATGGTAAAGATGTTAATTTCAAATTTAAAGTTGGAGATACTGAAATTCCTAATGTAAAATTTAAATTAAATGATTTAGATTTCAAATCAGGAAATAACAAATTAGAATTAGGAAAATATAAGGTTGAAATATTAAGTCCAGAAAGCTATAAAGGAAAGAATATAGATAAAGAAATTGAAATTACAAAAGATACCAATGAAATTTCTATTAACCTTGAAAAAATAACTACTGGAACAATAAAAATTGGACTAGAATATATTGATACAACAGACAAATTAAGTAAAATTGAACTTGACGGAAAAGTGATATCCTTAACTGGTAATAAAATTCCTGTTTCAATAGGAAATCATAAACTTGAAATAACAGATGTTGATGGCAATATTTCAAATTATGAAATCTCCCCTAACGCTGTTAATAATTTCAATTTAAACTTTGAAAATCCTGATCAAGTATATAATTTCAAGATAAAGAGAAAACCAAGTAGTATTGATATCTCTGAATTAACAAAATTAGTTGAAGAAAGCAAAGAAATAAAACAATCAGAAAAGTATCTAAATGCTATTGATGAATTAAAAGAACTTTATAATAATTCAATAAAAGTTGCTAAAGACTTATTAGACAATGAATCTACAAGAACTGAATTTAATGTAAAAAAAGCTGTTGAAGATCTAAAACTTGCAAAAGATTCTTTAGATGGAGATAAAGCACATGCAAAACTTGTAAAGAAATTAAAAGATTTAATCAATGAAAAAGATATTTTATCTGATGGTAATCTTTATATTAATTCAGATGAAGAAGAAAATGAAGCTTATTTAGATGCAATTGAAAATGCTAAACAACTACTAAATGTTAATTTCAAGCTAAAAGAACTTGAATCTGCAATTAAAGATATTGAAGATGCAAAATCAGTTATGGGATATATAATTAAAATTAATATTTCAGGAGAAAATATCCCTAACAACTTAAAAGTAAAAGCTATTAATGAAGTTACAGGCGAAGAAATTGAACTTGAAAATAAAGGCAAATCTTTTGAAAAATCTGTAGTATTAGGCAAATATAAGATAATCGTTGAATTAGATGAAAAATACAAAATTGACAAGAACAATTTTGAAGTTGAACTTACAAAGGACAAAAAGGCCGAAGATGCTGTAGTAATTTCTAAAATACAAAATGATGATAGTCAAACTCCAATAACTTTCCATTATGGAGATAACCAAACTGTTAAACTTGGAGAAAAAATTTCCGATATCAAAATTAGTGAAGACATTTCAAAATTTGTTAGACTTTTAGTTGACGGTAATGAAGTTAGTAAAGATTTTTATTCATTAGTTCAAGGAAGTACAATAGTAAAATTCAAAGAAGCTTTTACAGATACATTAGCTATTGGAACTCACACACTTGTATTTGAATTTACAACTGGTAAAATAGAAACTACTCTAACTATTGCTAACAGAGATAGTTCTGATAATAACAATTCAAATAATAATTCAAACAACAACAATAATAGTAGTAATAGTAACAACAGTAATAATAATAATAGTAGTAGTAATAGTAATAATAGCGATAACAATAATACTAATACTACAACTAAGACAAGAAATAACAAACTAGTTAAGACTGGAATTTCTAATAACTATAATATCCTACTATTGGCAATTACTGCTATAATATTAAGTTCATTATTTATTCGTAAAAGAGTAAATAAATAGCAAAAAAGGAAGTGTTAAAATCACTTCCTTTTTTATTAAAAAATGTAGAGTCACCTCTACATTTATTTTCCAATTTTTTCTTCTCTACCATAATAGAAAAGATACTGTTGAGCATAACCAGCATATTTTCCAAATATTCTATCTGCTTCTTTTGAAATTTTCTTAACTGGAGTTTCTTCTTTTATGAAAAGTTCTTCCATAACTCTCTTAATCCAGACATCTACTGGAAAAACTTCCCCTCTTTTATATGAAAATAGCATGATACAATCTGCAACTTTATTTCCAACTCCCGAAAACCTTAATAGCTCTTCTCTAAGATTATCTGTTTCTAAATTTTCAAAACTATCCAAATCAATATTTTCATTTTTTATCATATTAACGGTATCAAAAATTCTCTTATCTCTAAAACCTACCTTAGCGAATTCTCTTAATTCTTCTACTGTGGCCTTACTTAATTCATCAACAGTTGGAAATGAATAATATTTTCTATTTTCATCTTGACAAATAAATTTTCCATATCTCATAGAAATTACTTCAATGGATTTTCTAATTCTAGGAATCATATTATTAGCTGATATTATAAAACTTATTAACATTTCAAAATGATTTTGATTTAATATTCTAATACCTTTTCCATATTCCATTGCATTTGCTAAAATTTCATTATTTGCTAAGCTTTTTCTTATAGATTGATAGTTTGTGTTCAAGTCAAAATAATCTATCCAAATTTCGTTAAATTCTTCCAAATTTGTTCCTTTAAATATAACTTTGTCATCTTCATTTAATACATTTAAAACTCTTCCTAAATGTACTGTTGTAAAACTACCATTTTTTTCTTCATACCATCTAAAAGCCTGTCCACAAGTAAAAATAGCCTTAGCATCAAAATTTTCTACATCTTCTAATATTACTAAATTATCTTTTTCGTAAAGTTTCATTATTTTTTTGCCTTTGGTCTTGCTTTATTTTGTTTTATAAGAATTGAAAGTTTTTCTGCATTTTCCTTTTCAAGAGGAATAGTTAAAATTTCATCTTTTAAATCACCAGTAACTACAACTTCAAAAAACTTACTATTTAGAGCACCCCATTTTTTAATTTTCTTATACTCTCCAAGTTTTCCATCAAAGCAAAATCCATTATCTCCAATATATAACCTATCAAGAGATACTATTGAATAAGTAATACCAATTAAAACATATACGATACTATAAATATCTTGAATTTGAACAGCGTATACAACACCAAATGCAACTAATGCAATAGATAACCCAAACAATACTTTTCTACCTCTAAGAGGCATAGTAGTTAATTCTCCAGTTAATTTTTTTCTAGTTTGAAAAATTGCTACTATTTTCTTAATTACAAATATTAAAATTAATCCAAATACTATTAATAATAAATCACTACTTCCCATAAATCCTCCATATAAATTAAGTAGAAGCAAGCTTCTACTTAATTTTAATTTTCATCATTTTCTATTTTTTCTTCTACAGTTTCTTCAGTAGTATTTTCTTCTTTCTCAGTTGGTTCTTCAACAACTTCATCACCAAAAACTTCTTCTACCTTTTCTACTGATTCTTCAACTACTTCTTCTTCAATACCCATGTACTTATTATACATAGTTTCAAATTCTTTTCCACTTATAGTTTCAACTTCTAAAAGTTTGTTAGCTATTAAGTGTAAGAATTCTATATTTTCATTTAATACATTTTGAGCAGTATTATATGCTTCATCAAGAAGATTTTTAACTTCACCATCAATAAGTCTTGCAACATCTTCAGAATAAGTTCTTCCCTTTCCAAAATCTCTTCCTAAGAAAGTTTCTTCTTCACCCATATCATAATTTATAGGTCCAATTTTAGTACTCATTCCATAAGTAGTTACCATACTTCTCGCAAGTTTAGTTGCTCTTTCAATATCATTAGATGCTCCAGTTGTTACATCTTCAAAGATTATAAGCTCTGCTGAACGTCCACCAAGCATCATTGCAAGTCTAGACTTCATTGCTTTTACAGTCATATATTGACTATCTTCATCTTGAGAATATGCAGTAAATCCACCAGCTCTTCCTCTTGGAACTATTGTAATCATTTGAACAGGATCTGACAATGGAACAAATCTTGAAACAATAGCATGACCTGCTTCATGATAAGCAGTAATCTTTCTATCCCTATCTGTAACAACAGCAGATTTCTTTTCAGGACCAGCTACAACTTTTATTGCAGCTTCTTCAAAAACCTTCATAGGAATAGTCTTTAAATTATATCTAGCCGATAATAATGCAGCTTCATTACATAAGTTTTCAAGATCAGCTGGAGTAAATCCAGTAGTATGTTTAGCAATAACTTTAAGGTCTACATCAGGATCTAATCTCTTATTTCTTGTATGAACCATTAATATTGCTTCTCTTTCTTTTACATTTGGTATACCAACGTAAATTTGTCTATCAAATCTACCAGGTCTTAAAATCGCTGGGTCTAGAATGTCAGGTCTATTTGTTGCAGCCATAACAATTATTCCTTCATTAACACCAAAACCGTCCATTTCAACAAGTAATTGGTTTAATGTTTGTTCTCTTTCATCATGTCCACCACCAAGGCCAGCGCCTCTTCTTCTACCAACAGCATCAATTTCATCTATAAAAATTATACATGGTGCATTTTTCTTAGCTTCTTCAAATAAATCTCTTACTCTTGATGCCCCAACACCTACAAACATTTCAACAAAGTCAGAACCACTTATACTGAAGAAAGGAACTTTTGCTTCTCCGGCAACAGCTCTTGAAAGATATGTCTTACCAGTTCCCGGAGGACCTACAAGTAAAACACCTTTTGGAATTCTAGCACCAATGTCACTATATTTTTTAGGAGATCTCAAGAAATCAACAATTTCTTGTAATTCTTCTTTTTCTTCTTCAAGTCCAGCAACATCTGTAAATGTTACTTCATTTTTCTTATCTTTATGAAGTCTTGCTTTACTCTTTCCAAAATTCATTACTTTGCCTCCACCTTGAGCTTGTCTCATAAATAGGAACCAAAGTACTCCAAGACCTATTAAAACTATAAGTGTAGGCAAAATTTCTAAATAGAATGGCTTTGTAGGCTCAGCCTTACCATTATATTTTATAGTATTGTTATCTACCTTTGCTTTTAGATAATTATCATAAAAATTAATTCTAAATTCTGAAGGTAAATATGCCTTAAATTCTGTTTTATCTTTATCATTTAATTTTCCAGTTATATATGAACCTTGTGTAGTTACTTCAGTAACTTCATCATTTTTTATTTTTGATACAATTTCTGTAACTGTGTATTCTTTAACCACTGGTGTTGAAGTCTTTATTACAAAAAAATATGCAGTTAAAAACAAAATCGGTATCAAATAAACAAGATACGCTTTAGTTTTTTTATTCACGCTTTCCCTCCTAATATTCTATTTATATACCTCTTCCTTAAGAGAAATAATATATGGTAAATTTCTATAAGATTGATTATAATCTAGTCCATAACCTACAATAAAGTCATTTGGAACCTCAAATCCTACAAAATCTCCAGAAATTTCTACAAGTCTTCTTTCTGGTTTGTCTAGCATACTTGAAACTTTAACAGTTTTTGCACCTCTATCTTTAAAATAGTTAAAAAGATATTTTAATGTTTTTCCAGTATCAATAATATCTTCAACAATTAAAATGTTCTTACCTGAAACATCAGCTTCTAAATCTTTAACTATTTTTACAATTCCACTTTCAGATGAGTTTCCATAAGATGAAATTGCCATAAAATCTATTAATATTGGAAGATTAATCGCTCTAATTAAGTCTGCAAAAAATAATGTAGAACCTCTTAAAATTCCAACTACAACAAGTTCAGCATCATCATTTTGGTAATGATTAGTTATTTCTTGTCCAAGTTCCTTAACTCTATCTTTTATAGTTTTTTCATCAAATAATAATTCTTTCATATCTGATTTAACTATAGATTCTAATCTCTCCATAAAATCTCCTTTGATAAAACCTTAATTTTTATTATATCCTCATTACTGTCTACTAGATATCTATTTGATCTCCTCATATTAGCAACCCAAATGATATCTGAATTAATTTCAAAAATAGGTATATTATCCCTCATTTCAAGATTTATTTTTTCATCAATAAATAGATCCTTTAGCTTTTTCTTTCCAAAATTAAACTCTAGAAAATCCCCATTTTTTCTATTTCTAATCTTCAACAATTTTAAATACTTTTTATTTATAAAAAGCATATCTTTTTTTTGTTTCAAATTATTAAATTCTTCTATATTAGACTGTTCTATAATTATATCAAAAAACTTAGTAGAATACAAAGAAAAATCTAAATTTTCAAAATAAAAATCTATTTTTGAATTTTTAAAATTATTTTTATCATAAATAAGAAGTTTATCATATTCTATTTTAAAAATTACATCTTTTATTTCTATATATTTACCCGTTTTTGTAAAAATCAAATTGTCTATTTCTTCAATTATCTTATAATTAATTCTATCAGGATCTTTACTTATAAATTCAAAAAATTCTCTATACATTATATTTCTAAAAGATTTGGATTGTTTTTTTAATTTTTTAATATAAACAACAATTTGTTCTTTATTAAATTCCCATAATAATCCTTCTTTTGAAAATATATATTCTCTAGAAATACTATTATAATCATTTGCAATATTTGATAATCTGGACAAAGCATCTAATATTCTTGGATTATAGTCATTTTCTAGAATAGGCATTAAATTTAATCTAATTTTATTTCTTAAATATAATTCTTCAAAATTAGTATCATCTTCAACAAAAGGAATTTGATTTTCTTCAATATATTGTTCAATATCATATCTTGAAAAATTCAATATAGGTCTAATTAAATCTCCTCTTTCAGACTGAATGCCAATTAATCCATTAATACCAGTCCCTCTTAGTATTCTCATAATAACAGTTTCAGCTAAATCATTCTTATTATGAGCAGTAGCTATGTAATCTAATTTTTCAACACTTTTAATCTCATAGAAAAACTTATATCTTAATGTTCTTGCACCCTCTTCTATAGACATCTTATTATCACTAGAAAAAAGTCTAACATTTTCTTTTTTTGAATAAAATTTTAAGCCATATTTTTCGCATTGTGTTTTTACAAAATTTTCATCTCTATCAGCATCATCCCTTAAAGAATGATTAAAATGACAAACAATAATATTTAATTTAAAATCATTTTTATAATAATTAAATAAATCTAACATAGTCATAGAATCTTTACCACCTGAAACAGCTAATAAAATTCCAGAACCATATAAATCATAATTTTTTAAAGTTTTTAAAAATTCATTTTTCATAAAAATAAAAAACCGAGTATAAACCCGGCTCCTTTCTCTACTAAATTAAACTAATCGACATCCTTATACTTTACAATTACTTCGTCTTTTTCTACCATTTTAAGTTTTTCTCTAGCTACTTTTTTAATAAATTCTTCATTATCTACATTTTGAAGACTTTCTTTTGCTTCTGAGATTTCAGCATTTAGTTTATCTTTTCTATCTACTAAAGTTTGAATTTTTTTACTTAATCTGCTTTTTTCCTTAGCTTGATAAACAATAGCTTTTCCAAAAACAATACATAGAGCAAAAAATACTAACGCATAAAATCGAATTCGAGCTTTATTTCTCTTATTCATCAAGCCACCTCCCTATCTCTTATAAATTATATACTAAAAAATTATTTTTTTCAATACTTTTACAGATTTTCGTACATTTTTTGAGCATCTTCTTTTTTCTGACTATCAGTTATATCTAACACTCTAATTTTAACATCAGAATTTCCAAACTTTAATTCTATGATATCTCCAACTTTTACTTCATCAGAAGGTTTCATAGCTTTTCCATTTCTAAAAATTCTTTCTTTTTCGCAGGCTTCTTTTGCAACAGTTCTTCTTTTTATAAGTCTTGAATTTTTTAAAAATTTATCTATTCTCATTAAATATTATACTCCAAAATAGAATCTACTTGATATTCCTTGTTTTTTTCTCTACCATTTAAGTCAGTTAATTCAATTAAAAATTGTATTGAAACAACTTCAGCTCCTTGTGACTCAATTAATTTTGCACAAGCATTAATCGTTCCACCTGTGGCAAGTAAATCGTCAACTATAGCAACTCTATCTCCACTTTTTAATATATTTTTACAAATTTCTAACTTATCCGTTCCATATTCAAGAGAATATTCAAAAGAAGCAGTTTCTCCAGGTAATTTTCCAGGTTTTCTAACTGGTATAAACCCTACATTTAAAGCATAAGCAACTGCTGATCCAAATACAAACCCCCTCGCTTCTGGCCCTACAATATAGTCTATATTTTTATTTTCTAAATTTTTCTTCATTAAATTTACAGCTTCTCTAAAAGCTTCACCATCACTAATTAATGTAGTTATATCTTTAAAGCTAATTCCTTCTTTTGGGAATCCTTCAATAACTCTTATTTTTGATTTTAAGTCCATAACTTCCTCCTAAATTTTCATCAGCAACTAATTATATACCATTTTAAGTTCATTTTCAATCATTTAATACAAGTTTTTTAATCATTATATTTTATTAAATCTTCTTGTAATTGTAAAAGACCAAGTCTTCCTAAATGAGTTGCATCTCTAAAAAAATATTTAGTATAAGAATATTTACTATAATCTATCAAATTAACATTATTCTTATCAGAAATTTCTCTAATTCTACTATAATAGTATTCTATCTCTTCTTTAGGAACACCAGTATAATCAGCCCAATATCCTTGAAGTGGTACTAAAATCAAATTAACTTTTAAACCTAAATCTTTTGCAACATCCAAAAATAGTTGTAAATCACCATATTCTTCTTCACTTCTATACTTTGTATTCTTTGCAGAATCTTTTAATTTTGCAAGTTTCATCTTGAAATTTTTATCAAAGTATTTATTAAACATAAAGAACTCATTAGATGAAGAGTCAACATCACATTCTGAAATTGCCTCTTTTCTCAAAGTATCCCAATCAATTTTTTCAGGAGCTTTTTTTTCATTAACACTATAATCTACTTTATAATGTTTCATAAATTTACTATTTGCTATCAACTTATATTTTTTATACATAAGATTATTAACAAATTGATCAAATCTAGTATTTCTTTTTATTCCTTCTACTATTCTAGTTACTACACCATTACTTTTAGAAAGTTCAAGAATCCTATTATATATCTTTGTTTTTGTTTCTTGCGATACTTTTTCACTTCTATATAAATTATACAAATGATCCACTGAAAATCTTGGTTGAAAAGCTTCAGGTTTCATTCCAATACCTTCAAACCATTGCATAGATAAGATTAAATTTACCGTTGTTATAGGACTATCTTCTCCAATTGACCCCAATGTTATCGCATGTATTATAGATTGATAAAAACCTTCACCAATTTGCATAATATTCAAATCAGAATAGTCTAAAACTCTGAAAGGATGTTCTTTCCAATCATTAGTAACAATAAGTTCAGATGAACCAAAAAGTGTTATAGTTCCTTTTCCTATATTTTTAGTTAAGACATCATGTGATTTATATTTTTCTGTAATATCACTATATCTAATGGAATTGTTCTTAACCGAAAATAAATCAAATGATTTTTTCTCTTTATTAATATAAAAATTTAAGAATGTAAAAGAAATAATTAAAGATAAAACTATTGATACCGCTAATGCTTTTAATCTTTTCATATTTACTCCTAAAAATTACTATATATAAAATCTTTTACGACATTAAAATCATATAATACACTAAATATAATTAGTGAGGTAATCATTATTGTATAGAAAAAAACTCTAAATATAAATTCTTTCGTTTCTTTTTTTACCATAATCTACCTCCTATTACCTGTAAAACGTAAACAAATTTTTCAGAAAAAATGAAAAATCCGAACATTACTAAATTAAATGTAATAAATATTGATGAATATTCAAACCATTTTTTATTTTTATTATTCTTATAGAATTTTGTTTTTTGAAAATATTCTGTAATTGCTAGAATAATACCGTGATATAAACCATATAAAAGATAACTGAAATTTATACCATGCCATACTCCCATAAGCGTCATATTTACAATATAAGCAACCATCGCTGTAGTTAATGAGCTTTTAAAAATTTTTTTCTTAAACATAGCAAAAACTAATCTACTAAAAACAAAATCTCTAAACCAATGAGACAAACTCATATGCCATCTATTCCAAAAATCTTTCATATCTTTTGCTAAAAAAGGTTTATTAAAATTCATTGGCGTATCTATTCCAAATATCTTACTAACACCAACTGCCATTAAACTATACCCAGCAAAGTCGAAAAACAAGTAAAATCCATATAAATACATATATATTGTAAGATTTTTTGTTGTATAAGTTGCTTCTGAAATAATATTTATCTTATCAAAAATTAGTTGTGATAGAATTATTTTATACACTAATCCTTGTAAAATATATTCAATCCCTTTTCCTAAATTATCTAAATATTCAGTCTTACTAATTGTTTTTTCTATATCTTTTATAAATCGTCTGCTTCTATCAATAGGACCAGATGATAAAGTTGGAAAAAATATCATAAATGATAAATAATCTATAAAATTAACATCTTTTATCATATTATCTTTTATTTCTACAAGAATTTGCATTACTTTAAAAGTTATGTATGATATTCCTAAAAATCCAAATTTATAATCTATTTCTAAAATCGGTAATATACGAGAAATAAAAAGTGGTACTAAACTTAAAATTACAAATATAGAAACTCTATCACAATTTTTTTCTATTTTTAATCTCAAATACACTTTTATTAACATATACTCACATATTAAAAATATAACTAAATATATTAGTGAATTTATATTTTTTGAATAAACTAAAAAGCAGAAAACCAATGAAGAAAAAAGAATATAATATTTATTTTTTCTCTCTTTAATGCCTAGGAATATTGCAGGAATACTCAAAATAATGAGTAATGACCAAAAATTTAAACCACTAAAAAATTCCATTACTAATCACTACTTTTTAAAAATTCAATAATTTTATTTGGAGTATTTACTACTTCCTTATCTAATTCCATTATTCCTAAAGTAATTCCTAATTGTTCTTCAACTTCAACAATAAATCTAACAAGTCCAAGGGAATCCATCAAACCTTCTTCAAATATATTAACATCAGGAGTTTCTCTTAAATCTTCTTCACAAATATCTTCTAAAATCTCAAATACTTTTTCTTCCATAACTTTCTCCTATTTATTTTCTAATATCCTCTTTAATTCTTTTCTATCTACCTTACCATTATTATTCATTGGCAATTTCTCTAAGAATTTAATTTTCTTTGGTATCATATAAACTGGAATATACTTTTTCAATTCTTCTTTTAAAAATTTTGTATATTCTTTTTCATCTTTTATATCATTACTTACAACAAATGCTGTAATACTCTTAACTTTATTATCTGAATCATAATTAGGTAATGCACAACAAGAAATTACTCCATCAACATTTAAAAGATTACTTTCAATATCTCCTAATTCAATTCTATATCCATTTAATTTAACTTGAAAATCTTTTCTATTTGAAAAGAATAATTGTCCATTTTTATAAAAACCTAAGTCTCCTGTTTTATATGCTCTTTCATTATTTTCGGTAATAAAAAATGACTTTTTAGTTTGAATTGGGTTTTTATAATATCCACTACTTACTGTATTTCCTATTATAACAATTTCACCTATTTCTCCATCACCTAATATTTTATCTTCATCTCTTATTTCAATTCTACTTCCTTTTTTAACATCACCCAATGGAAGAGTTTCATAATTTTCAATAACTTCATCAGTTATTAAAATATCTGTAACACAAACAGTTGATTCTGTTGGACCATAAGTATTAATTACTTTTGCATTAGGAAATCTATTATTTAATCTTTGAGCTGTTTTCTTAGTTAACACCTCTCCACAAAAAAGAAAATATTCAATGTTTTTTACATTCTCATAAGAAAATTCTGTCATAGATAAACACATATCCGCAAATGAAGGTGTTGAAACCCAATTTGTAATACCAGATTTTTCTAGATGCTCATATAATCTAGCAAAATCTTGTTGATCTTCTTTAGTAATAGCATATAATGTAGATTCTGAATATAACGACAAATAAAGATCCATTACAGATAAATCAAAAGAAAAAGGCGCTTGATTTAAATATACTTTATTCTTTTTATTCTCCACTACATTATGCATCCACTCAATATAATTATTCAAATTATCATAAGTTATTTGAACTCCCTTAGGTTTTCCTGTACTACCTGAAGTAAATATTATATAAACAATATCTTCTGGTTCGATTTCATACAGACCTTCATTAGGAATTTCATCGTATTTTTTATCATTAATTATTTCTAATATATCTTTTTTAGTCAATGTATTAAACTTTTCATCTACAACCAAATCTTCTGTAAATAGCGAAAATTTAGACTCTGTAATATTTAGCACATCCTCAACTCTATTCCTTGTAAAAGTAATATCCATTGGACAGTAAGGATGTCCCGATTTTGTACAAGCTAAAAAACTTACTAACATTAAATAATCTTTATGACCAAAAACAGGAATTGCCTCTTTATTCTTAACACCAAAATTTTTTAAAATATATTTTGCTAATCTGTCTGAAAATAGCATAAGCTCCTTGTATGTAATAGAGCTTTCATTACAAATATAAGCAATTTTTTCTGAATATTTGTAACTGTTTAAAGTTTCTAAATACTTCACAAAAAAATCCTCCCAAAAATTGATATTTTCTTATACTTAAATTATCATATTTTTTATAATTATTTAAAACATATATTATTTAAATTAATTAATAATTCTAACATATTCTATAATATATACTTTAAATAAAACTAAAATAAGTATTCTTGTTTTTCAATTATAAGTCAGAACTTTACAATTTATATTATAGCAAAATAATTTATAAAATTAAATATGTAAATTAAAAAAATTTTTAATTCTAATAAATAAAATCTACAATTTATAAAAACTCCTCTAAATTTTACAAAAAAAAACTGATGTTAAAACATCAGTATTAAAAATTATTTTTAAACAGCAGCCACTGCTTCAATTTCAATTAAAGCATCTTTTGGTAATTTAGCAACTTGAACTAAAGCTCTAGCTGGTTTATGATCACCAAAGAATTCTGCATAAACTCCATTGATTGCTTCAAAGTCATTCATGTCTTTTACAAAAACATTAACTTTAACAATACTTTCTAAACATCCACCACCTGCTTTAATGATTTCTAAAACATTAGTTAAACTTGCAAGTGTTGCAGCTTTTATTTCAGTTTGTAATTCTCCATTAGTAATTGGTAATTGTCCAGAAACAAAAATTAAGTTACCAACTTTTCCAGCTTGTGAATAAGGTCCAATTGCTGCTGGAGCCTTATCAGTTTTTAAAAATTCTACGCTCATTTTACTACCTCCTAAATCTATGCCCACAATCTTTCAAGATTGTAATAGCTTCTATAATCTTCTGTCATAATATGGACTATAACTTCTCCACAGTCTAACAAAATCCAATTTCCATCTTTATATCCTTCTGTACTTAAACAGTCCATATTATTATTTTTTAATTGGAATTCAACTTCATCACAAATAGCTTGATTATGATTAGTTACACTTCCAGTTGCAATAACAAAATATTCAGCAATTGAAGATTTTCCTCTTAAATCAATGCTTACAATATTTTCTGCTATTTTATCATCTAATGCTTTCAAGATAATATCAAGTTTTTCCATTAAATCACCTCATATTTACTAAATAATCCCTTGCTCTAATAGATAGCGGATGTATTCTTTCTGATTTTTTCTCTAAATAATCAAAACTATCATTTAAAAATTTAATAATAGCCTTATCAATATTGTAATCTGCAAGTTTTCTTAATTCCTCAACAGTATCATACTTTCTATTAGGCTCAATTTTATCTGATATAAATAAAATCTTTTCAATCATAGACATATTTTCTTTAGCCGTTGTATGATAACGGACACCTGAAAGTATTTCGTCATCAACTATACCATAGATATTTTTACAAACAACAGAACCTATTGGACCATGTTGAATTTTTGGATTATTTTTTTCTTCAGTATCAAATATTATATCAGAATTCACCTTATTATTCAACATATAGTATTCTTCCAAATTTTTAGCACAATCATGAACAAGCCCAGATAAATATGCTTTATTCTCATCTGCATTATATATTTTTGCAAGCCTCTTACAATAATCAGCAACTCTTAAAGAATGTTCATATCTATTTTCTGAAAGCTTTTCTTTTAAATCTTTTTTTATTTTTTCAATATCAAAATAATTAAGTTCCTCATAAATATATCTACTCACTTTTTCAGGAACAAGATATCTTATAGATTTTTTTTCATACATTCTATTTCTAATATCAGTTGATGATATTGATATTACTGAGTTATTAATAATATTTACATCATATTTTTCTATAATTTCTCTATTTTTCTCAAAAATATAATTGTAATCATACTTCCTTAAAAAAACAATTATTGAAGTAATTTCTAAAAATTTTTCATATTCTTTCCAAGACTTAATATTTAAAAATTCATCATCTCCCATAATAAAATAATATTTATCTTCAGTATTATAAAAATTATCTCTAATTGTATTATAAGAAAAATGAATTTTTGTAGAGTCTTCCTCAACGAAAGAAATATCAAATTTATCATTATCTTCAATTGCTAATTTTAACATAGCAACCCTTATATCAAAAGGATATTTATCATTTGCTTTATGAGGAGGATTTGAGTTTGGTAGAAACAGTATTTTATCAAGTCCCATTTCTATCAAACAATCCTGTGCAATTTGCAAATGTCCATTATGAATAGGTGAGAAACTTCCACCTAATATTCCTATTCTTTTCATTATTATGGTAACTCTATTCTATTTTCGTCTTTTCGTTTTCTTCTATAAATAACAAATTTATTTCCGATATGTTGAACAAATTCTGCTCTTGTTTTTTGTAAAACAAGTTCTACTAGCTCTTTATTATCATCTAAATTGTTATTTAATATCTTAATTTTTATTAGTTCTCTCTTTTCTAAAGCTAAATCTAATTGTCTTATAGTCTCATCATTAACTCCATATTTACCTATATTCATAACAGGCTCTATAGAATGAGCTAAAGACTTTAAATATGCTCTTTGCTTTGGATTTATCATATATTCTCCTTACTACTCAAAAAATTCGAATTCCATTTCTCCTATAACAATAGTTTGGCCTTCTTCTACACCTTTTTGTTTTAACTCTTCGATAACACCTTTATCAGTTAATACCTTTTGGAAATATTTCAATGAATCATAATCTTCAAAATTAGTTATATAAACTAAGTATTCAATAAGAGGTCCTTCAACATAGAATGTACCATCTTCACTGTAGATTTCATAAGCTTCTTTTTCAAGTTCTTCTACATATTCATATTCTTCATCAAAAGTTTCATAATCTATTTCAATTTTTGATAATTCTTCAAAAATTTTGTATTTTAATTCTCCTACTCCCATTTGAGTAACAGCAGAAATTTCTAATACAGTTCTATCTTTAAAATATTCTTTTACTCTATTTAAGTTGTCATCTGAAGTAAGTAAATCTATTTTATTAGCAACAATAATTTCTCTTTTATTTTTTATATTTTCATTATAAAGTTCTAACTCTTTATAAATTGTATTGTAATCTTCAATAGGATCTCTACCTTCAATGCCTGAAACATCTAACACATGAACTAATAGTCTTGTTCTTTCAACATGCTTTAAAAATTCAAAACCAAGTCCAATTCCTTCACTAGCACCTTCAATAAGCCCAGGAATATCTGCAATTACAAATGATTTATTCTCTTCAACTCTACAAACTCCTAAATTTGGTTCTAAAGTTGTAAAATGATAATTTGCAATCTTAGGCTTTGCATCACTTAAAACAGAAAGCAAAGAAGATTTACCAACATTTGGGAGTCCTACAAGTCCTACATCAGCAATTAATTTTAATTCTAATTTTATTGTTCTTTCTTCTCCCTTTGTTCCAGGTTGTGCAAAACGAGGTGCTTGTCTTGTACTTGTAGCAAATCTAGCATTTCCCTTTCCACCTCTTCCACCTTTTGCAACAATAAATTTATCATCTTTAACTTTAAAATCATGAATTACTCTATTTGTTTCAAAATCTTTTATTAAAGTACCAACTGGAACTTTTACAATTAGGTCTTCACCTTTTTTTCCATATTGTTTTTTAGTTCTTCCATTTTCTCCATTTTGCGCGAAATAGTGTTTCTTATATCTAAAGTCCATAAGAGTTCTTACTCCTTCATCGGATATAAAAATTACACTTCCACCATCTCCGCCGTCTCCACCGTATGGGCCACCATCTGGTTCATATTTTTCTCTTCTAAAAGAAACACAACCATCTCCACCTTTTCCGGCTCTTAACTCGATTTTTGCAATATCTATAAACATATTTACCTCTTTTTCTTTCATACATTATAAAAAAGATTGAGAACTCAATCTTTTTATATATTGTAGCTCATAATTATTTTTTGTAATTATTAAAAATATCATTATAAGCCTTAATTCTATTTTCTTTATCCGCAAAAACATCTGAACCTGAAACTATCAAATCCGCTCCAGCTTCTACAACATCTTTAACATTAGTAGTTTTAACACCGCCATCAACTTCTACTATAACATTTAAATTTCTTTCTTTTATCTTTTCTTTTAAGTTTTTAATTTTATCTAAAGCTGAAGGTATAAAGCTTTGACCACCAAAACCTGGATTTACACTCATGACTAAAACTAAATCTAAATCCTCTAATACATAATCTAAAACATCAATATTAGTTGCGGGGTTTAAAGAAACTCCAGCCTTCATACCTAAAGATTTTATATAAGAAATAGTTCTATGAAGATGTTTACATGCTTCATAATGAACAGTTAAAATATCAGCTCCAGCATCTTTAAAACTTTGAACATATCTATCAGGATCTTCTATCATTAAATGCACATCAAAAACCATATTTGTTAAAGGTCTCAATTGTTTAATTATCATTGGACCAAATGAAATATTTGGAACAAACATCCCATCCATTACGTCTAAATGTAAATACTTAACTCCGCTTTTATCCAAAATTTCAATATCTGATTTCAAATTTGTAAAATCAGCTGATAACAATGATGGTGATAATTCTAACATTTAATACCTCCTATTTTTTAGATACTCATTTAAGTAAAATATATAACTATCGTATCTACTCTTACTAATGTCTCCACTTTCTAATTTATCCTTTACATAACAATCAGGTTCATTAATATGTTTACAATCTGAAAATTTACATTTTGTCCCAAATTCAAATTCAACAAAAGCATCTCTAATTTGAGTTTCATTGTCTATAAATTTTGTAAGATCTAGCGAAGTAAATCCAGCAGTATCAATAATAAATGAATTATCAAAAAATTCATATAAAGTTGCCGCTCTAGTAGTATGTCTACCTCTTTTTGTCTTGTTGCTTATTTCTCCAACCCAAATATTATATTCTGGATTAAGAAAATTTAAAATTGTACTTTTCCCAACACCTGAAGGTCCTGTAATTACAGAAATTTTATCTCTACAAATTTCTTCAAACAAATTTCTATTATCCAAACTAATACTATTAAAAATTACTTTATATCCTAATCTTTCATAAGTATTTTTAAAATCTTCTTCTATTTCTTTATCAATCAAATCACATTTATTCAAACATAAAACTACTGGAACTTTCATTATTTCATAATACATTATATATCTGTCAATAATTTTATATGAAATTTCCGGTTCTTTTAAAGAAAAAACTATTATAGCCTGATCAACATTTACAACCGGTGGTCTTAAAATTTCATTTTTTCTTTCAAAAACTTCTACTATATATGCAGTAGAATCTTCAAAAATTTCAATTTTTACATTATCACCAACCATTGGAGAAAATTTATGTTTTCTAAAAACTCCCCTAGCCTTTGACATATATCTTCCAGTTTCAGTTTTTACATAATATAAATCCTTTGAAATATCATAAATAACGCCTATTTCAAACATATTAATTCTCACCTGATAAAATTAGTTCTCCATTTATATAAATATTGAATCTATCAGAAGACTTAGCTTTTATATTAATTGTTAATTTTCCTCCGCCAGTTACTATTGTTTTTTCATAAATCTTTGTTTCACCTGCGTCAGAATTCTTAGTAATTACTAATTGGTAATTTTTATCTGGTTCATTTACAGTATATTTCTTAGTAACAGCACCAGCTTCAGTATAATAATTTAAGTTTAGAACACTATCTGAATTAGACTTACCAGAACTAATAACAATATCTATCTTAGTTTCAGCGTCAACTTTTACTCCCTTACCATAAGATTGCCAAATAACCGTTCCAGCCTTTTGGTTGTCCGCTTTCTTTTCAGTTTTACCAACAGCAAGTCCACTATCATAAAGAATCTTAATAGCTTCAGCTTCTGTCTTACCCATCAAATCAGGAACTTCAACTTTTTTATCTTCTTTTCCTCTGCTGACAACAATATCAATCTTAGTTCCCTTTTCAACTTCTTCCCCAAAATTTACACTTTGACTGATTATTTTGTTTTCATCAACTTTATCATCATATTTTCTTTCGACTTTTCCAAGAGATAAATTACTCTTTGATAAAATATCTTCTACTTTATCTAAATCAATATTTGATAAATTAGGAACTATAGTTTTATTCTTACCAACACTAACAGTCAACTCAACATTTGTTCCTTCTTTTACTTCGGAATTTGCAGCTGGTGATTGTTCAACAATTTTTCCAGCTTCAACAGAATCATCATTAACCGTCTTCACTATAAGACCATTTAATTTCTTTTCTTTTAGTAATTTTATTGCTTCATCTTTATCTAACCCAGTAACCGCAGGTACTTTAACATTGTCTGTAGCCTTATTTGAAACAGCTAATCTATAAATGAAAAATACAGAAGCAATAATTAGTAATGCTAGAATTACATAAGTTATACTATAATCAAAAATACCTTTTTTCTTATTTAATTGTTCTCTATTTTTATTACTATTTCTAATAATTGGCTTATTAGAATCTTTTGCTTTACTTGTCTTATAAACTGATTCTCTATAAATAGCTCTATCAGAATTATCATTAAAAGTAACTTTTTGATTATTATCAATATGTTTATCATCTAATGCTTTAATCAAACTACTAGCACTATCAAATCTATTTTCTGGTGTTTTTTCCATACATTTAACAATAATAGAATTTAACCATGGTTCTAAATTTGGTACAAGCTTTATCGGTTCAACTAAAGGTTCATTAATATGTTGCATAGCTATTCCAACTGCATTATCCGTATCAAAAGGTACCCTACCAGTTACCATTTCATACATTACAACACCTAAAGAGTAAATATCTGATTTTTCATCAATAAATTTTCCCTTTGCTTGTTCTGGAGAAATATAATGCACAGTTCCAAGAACTGATGAAGTATAAGTTATAGTTGAACTAGTAGCAATTCTAGCTATACCAAAATCCGTAACCTTAACATTCAAATTTTCATCAATAATAATATTATGAGGTTTTATATCCCTATGTATTATATGATGTTTATGTGCACAATCCAACGCATTAGCTATTTGTTTTGAAATAGAAACTACTGCAGTTGAATTTAATCTTCCCTTATCTTTAATTAATTCATTTAAAGTCTTACCATTAATATATTCCATAACAATATAGTTAAAGATTTTTCCATCTTCTATATGTTGACCAACATCATAGATTTTAACTATATTTTGATTATTTAAATTAGCAACAGATTGAGCTTCAATAACAAATTTTTTAATGAATTCTTTATCATCAAGATATTGTTCTTTCAAAACTTTTACAGCAACTATTCTCTTTAAATAGATATCTTTAGCTTTATATACTATGGCCATTCCGCCAATTCCAACTTTTTCAATTATCTCATATCTGCCATTTAAAATTGATCCTAACATAAAGTCTCCTCATCATTCTTAAAAATTCCAACAGTAACATTATCCTTAGCTTCACCATTTGTAACAGTAGATATAATATTATCAACCATTTCTTTGGCACTATACTTAAAGTCTAACATTTCTGAAATTTCTTCATCGCTTAATTCATTTGTAAGTCCATCAGAACATACAAGCAAAATATCTTTAGGTTTAATTCTAATAGAATCGACATCAACTTCTACATATTTTTCAATCCCTATAGCTCTTAAGATTGAATTTTTATCGCCATAATTTTTAACTTCTTCTTCTGTTAATGCTCCGCTTGAATATAAATATTGAACTAAAGAATGATCTTTAGTTAACATTTTAAAATCATCATTTTTTATATATATTCTACTATCCCCTACATGTCCGAAATATAAAATATCTCCATCAATTAATAGTACTTCTAAAGTAGTTCCCATTAATCTCTTGGAAACTCCTTCATCCCCTGAATTTTTTTCTAAATTAATTTCATATATAATTTTATTAGCTTCACAAAAAGCATCAACTAACAAGTGAGAATAATCCGAATACAGCTTATAATTATCCTTAATATACTTCATAACTATATTTACTGCATAATCAGATGCAATCTCCCCACTATCATGTCCTCCTATACCGTCAGCTAAAATTAATATATTTAATTTTTCAAATCTTTCATAAAGAAAATTGTCCTCGTTATTCTTCCTAACATTTCCTTTATCTGAATTCATATAAAAAGACATACTACACCCCTTTAAAAAGCTTTACGAAAACCTATGTTTTCTTAAAATATTATATTCTAAATACTTCAATAAGTCAAGTTTTGTTTTGAAAACATCGGTATTTTACACGTTCTTGACACTAAAAATAAAAATTTTTTTATTATTATATCAAATATTCCTTAAAATTAATTTAAAAAATATAACTAAAAAAGCAACTATTTAAACTAGTTGCTTTTTTTAATCCAAAATATTACTTCAACAATTCTATAGCCTTTTGTAATTGTGGATCGATATCTAAATGTTCGATACCAATCTTTGAATAATTTTTTTGCTCAACTTTGTGATCAGGTTCTAACCCAACTTTATTTATTTTAGTTCCATTCGGTCCAAAATATTCTGCAATAGTAATCTTAATTCCTTCAGCTTTACCTTCATTATTAATTGGGAAAATTGATTGGATAATACCTTTACCAAAAGATTTTTCTCCTAGCAATTGAGCTTTTTTATTATCATGAAGTGCAACACTTAGGACTTCAGATGCAGAAGCTGAACCTTTATTTATTAATACTATTATTGGCATATCAAGACCACTTCCGCTTGCTTTTTCAATCGTTTCATGACCTTTACTATCCACAACCTTCATTATAGTAGCATCTGGTAAAATCTTATCTGCAACTTGCTTAACAGCCGTTACAAGGCCACCTGGATTATTTCTAAGGTCAATAATTAGAGATTTTGCACCTTTCTTTAGCCCTTCATCAACAGCTTTTTCGAAATCTTCTCCAGTTTTTTCTGCGAAGTTTGTAATTTGAATATATAATATTCCATTATCTAAAAGCTTAGAAGAAACTGATTCAGTAGTAATTTCTTCTCTTTTTAGTGTAAAATCTAGAATCTTTTCTTCAGAATCTACAACTCTCTTAATAGTTACCTTAACTTCAGTACCTGCTTTTTCTTCTCCCCTCATAAGTTTTACAGCAGATTCTAAATCATTTTTTGCAAGTTCTTGATCATCAACTTTAATAATGATATCTTCTGCTTGTATTCCAGCCTTTTGGCTTGGACCCCCTTTGATTGGAGCAACAACTACTATTTCTCCTTTATCATTAACACTTACTTGAACACCAATCCCAACAAACTTTCCTGTACTTGTCTTTTGAAGTTCTTTCATATCTTTTTCAGTCATATATTGAGTGTAAGGATCTCCTAATGAAGAAAATATTGCCTTCTTAATTTCAGTATTCATTTTATCATAATCTATATCGAAATAGTATTTATCTTTTATCGCATCTACAAATGGTTTAAAACTACCATAATCTGTAGAATTTTCATCTTTTTTTCCTGAACTATTACTTTGCGGAACTATTCCCGCAGAATTTTTTCCAGCCTTATATGATACAAATGAGCACAAGAATATCATTAAGACTAGAAAAGCAGTTATTTTTTTGTTTTTTATCATATATTATTACTCCTAGTGATTCAAATATTTTAGAGGATCTACTGGTGAGCCATTATATCTAACTTCAAAATGTAAATGTGGTCCTGTTGAATTTCCTGTAGAACCAACTAAAGAGATAACTTGTCCCTTACTTACTTTTTGCCCAGCTCTAACAACTAAGCTAGAATTATGACCATATACAATTACTATATTATTTGTATATTTAATCATAACAGCATTCCCATAACTTCCATTCCAACCTGAAGATATTACTTCTCCGTCTGTAGCTGAATAAACAGGTGTTCCTGGTGGTGCTGGAATATCAATTCCTCTATGTCTTTCTCCACCGCTTCCTATCGGTGCATTTCTCCATCCAAATGGACTTGAAATTCTATAGTATCCACTTAATGGCCAAGCCATTTCTCCGTTTGAAGGACGAGAAGTTATCTTACCTTCGTCTATTTCTTTTTGGATTTTCTTTTCATTCATACTTCTTAAAATATCAGCTTTAACTTTTTCTTCAAAACTAATATTCGCGTCTAAGCTCTTAACTTTACTTTGTAATTGGTCAATTTCAGATTTAGTATATTCAATACTTTCTTCCAATTTTGCAATACGTTGTTTATTCTTTTCAACTTCTTCAGAATAAGCTTGGTACTTAACTTCCATTTCTTTTTTCTTAGCTACTTTTTCTTCTTTTCTAGCTTCAAGTTGTGCTTTTTCTTTTTCTAAAGCAATTTTATCATTTTTTAAACTAGTAATTAGTTTTTTATCATAATCAGCAATTGATTGCATCATAAAATATCTTGAAATGAAATCTCTAATATTTGATGAAGAAAATAATACTTCAATTGAATTTAAATCTTTATTTCCATACATAACACGAACTCTTTTCTTAAAAAGTTCTTGTTTTTCTTTAATTCTTTCTTCTAAAATTGTAATTTTTTCTTTAGAAGCTTGAATTTCTTCAGATAGTTTATTAATTGCGTCCTCTAATACTGTAAGATCTTTATCTAATTGATCAATAATTTTTTGTTTTTCAACAATCTCCTTAAATGCAGCATCTTTTTGAGTTGTCATATCATTGATTGATTTCTTTTTGTTTTCTAGATTTTGTTCTTGATTTTGTTTTTCTTTCTTTAGATCATCAACTTTATCGGCATAAGAAATTACACCTGAACCAAACATAGAAAATAGCAATACAAATGCTAAAAATCTTCTTTTTTTCATAAACAACCACCTAAACCTTCATATACTTTCTACTTGAGAATATTGATGCTAAAACTCCAATTCCTATACCTATTCCAAAATATGCAATTGCTACATATGTGCCAAAAACATTAACTGGTAATAAATAATTAGAAACTAAATTATTTACTCCCCAAGCAAAACTATCATAAACATAACTATATGCAAAGAATATCATTGTAAAAGATATTCCAGCACCTATTATCCCAAGCAACATACCTTCTACAATAAACGGACCCGTTATACTCATATTCGTTGCTCCAATATACTTCTTTATACTTATTTCTTTTCTTCTGGCAATAACTGTAAGTTTTATTGTTATTGACATTATAAAGAAACTTACTAGCAACAATACGCCTACCAATGAAATACCTACATATTTAACAATTTGAGACATTTTTGTTATCTTATCAACTATATCTTTATAGTATACAACTTTTTCAACATCTTTAATATTATTAATATTTGATGCTACAGTATTTGAATTTTCAATATTTTCAACTTTTAATTCAAAACTTTCTGGAAGAGCTGATTCCATTCCATCTAATAAGAATGAATTTTCTTTCCATTGTTCTTTCATCTTTGAAAGAGCTTGTTCTTTTGAAACGTAATGTACTTCTTTTACATTTTCTATTTTTAATAATTCTTCTTTAATCTTTGCAACTCTATCTGTACTTACTTCAGGCTCTAAAATAACATCTATTTGGTCAACTTTTGTTTTCATGTC
This sequence comes from Parvimonas micra, assembly GCF_021300775.1. Lineage (GTDB taxonomy): Bacteria > Bacillota > Clostridia > Tissierellales > Peptoniphilaceae > Parvimonas. The sequence goes on along the minus strand of NZ_JAJTJP010000001.1, from coordinate 140,373 downwards.
TTCTACAATATTATTAGCAACAAAAACACCAAAAGTAATTCCACCTAGAATTAAAAGCATTGAGCAAATAGATACTATTGATGCAATACCCATGGATATATTTCTCCATAGACCAACTAAGCCTTCTCCTATTGCAGAAAAAAATCTTCTAATTGAACTCATCGAAATAACCTCCACGTTCTTCATCATTAATCATTTCCCCATGATCCATACAAATTACTCTCTTTTTAAGTTTATTAACTATATCCTTATCATGAGTTGAAACAATAACTGTAGTACCTTTAGCATTAACATCCAATAGTAGCTTCATAATATCTTCTGAAGTATTCGGATCTAAGTTACCTGTAGGTTCATCAGCTATTAAATATTTTGGTCTATTTACTAAAGCTCTTGCAATACAAATCCTTTGTTGTTCTCCACCTGACAATTGATTTGGAAAAGAACTTGCTCTATCTGACAAGCCAACCAATTCTAAAATCTCATTAACTCTTCTAGTTATTTCTTTTTTTGAAACTCCTAAAATTTGAAGTGGATATTTTATATTATCAAAAACAGTCTTTCCTTCTAATAACCTAAAATCTTGAAAAACAACTCCCATTGTCTTTCTTAACTCAGGTATTTTTCTATTTCTTAACTTAACTATATTAACATTATCAACTATTATTTCCCCTGATGATGGTTTAATTTCTCTTAAGAGCATCTTTATAATACTTGTCTTCCCAGCACCACTAGCTCCTATTAAAAAAATAAACTCTCCGTCTTCAACTCTGAAGCTAAGATCCTTCAAAGCGCAAACGTCATTATTATATATTTTATTTACTTCTATAAATTCTAACAAAATATCACCTCATTTAATTTTTTAATAATGATCAGTAATATTATAACACAAAATTTATAAAATGTAGTTAAAAAAGCAAAAAAAGTTACAAAATAATTACAATAATATTACAAAAAGTTAACATTTGGTGATTTTTTTATTTATTATCAAAATAATTAATCACTGAACGACCCGTTTTAAACTTATTTATATTATCAAAAAAGTCTAGATAATTATTTTGATCAAATAATTTTATCCTTTTCTTTATCTTTTGTAAAACATCATTTGTAACACTAAATTCATCAATTCCTAATAATATTAAAAGCTCAACGGCGTCTAACTCACTGGCAAAATTACCACACATTGATACGATTTTTCCATTTCTATGAGCAATATCAACAACACGATGAATTGAACGAATAACAGCTGGATTATAACAATCGTAAAGAAGTTGCATCTTCGAATTTTCTCTATCACAAGCAAGTGTATATTGCACTAAGTCATTAGTTCCAATACTTACAAAATCAACCTCTTTAACTAAAATGTCAAAAAGAAGAACTGATGCTGGTGTTTCAATCATAATTCCAAATTCAATATTTTCATCAAAATCTATTCTATCTTCTCTTAATTCGTCTTTTATCTTAGATATCTCATTTTTAATCCATAAAAGCTCTTCTAATGTAGTAATCATTGGGATCATAATTTTTATATTACCAAATGCTGACGCTCTAAGAATTGCCCTTAGATGTTTTCTAAGTTCCTTATGAAATTCTTTATAAATTCTAAATCCTCGAAGTCCTAAAAACGGATTCTTTTCTTCATCAAGCTTAAAGAACATTGATTTTTTATCCGCACCAATATCAAAAGTTCTTACTATTATAGGCTTATCAGATACTTCTGCTATTTTTTTAAATGAATTAAACTGATATTCTTCAGTTGGTGCTTCAGATGACATATACAAAAATTCAGTCCTAAATAAGCCACATCCATCAGTTCCATTACTAAGAGAAATTTCATACTCTTCAACACTTGAAATATTACTACAAACTCTTATAAATCTATTATTTTTTGTCCTTACTATATTCTCATCTAAAAATTCTTTTTGAGAAGATTTTAATATTTTCTTATAAGATTCAATTATTTCCTTATTAGGACTTAAATATAATTTTTCTTGATTACAATCTAAAATACAGTCAAATTTTTTATCCTTTAATTCTTGAAAATCTAAAGTATCACAAATAATATATGGAATTTGTAAATTTTTTGCATACAAAGATGCATGTGATGTTTTTCCACCATTTTTTGAAACTATTCCAATAAGTTGTTCCTTATATTTATCAATTATCTTAGGAGATAGATTTTCTGTAAATAATACAAATTTATTTTCATATATTTTAACCTCCTCTACAGAAGTTAAAGTTCTAATAAATTCTTCTTGAATTGAAATATAATCATAAATCCTATCTCTCATATAATCAGAATCTAGATTATTTAACTCATAACAAATATGAGAAAAAGTTTCTTCTATAGCTTTTTCCAATGATTTATTTTCATTTAATATTTTATTTTTAATACTTTCCTTTAAAAACGGGTCATCAATTAACTCAACATGTACATTTAATAAATTTTCTAATTTTTTGTCATTGGACTTTATTCTATCTTGTTCTAAGTAACTAGAAAATAAATCTTCAAATCTAATTATTTCTTTTTCTTTTTCACTGTCAGAAATTTTTTCTCTAATGATATTTTTATCATAAAATATCGTGACAGCATTACCATATGCAACTCCGTTGGAAACGGAAAAACCATTATAAATTTTCATAATACTCCACCAAAAAAGCTTCTCTTACGAGAAGCTATATTTATTATTAATCAGCTAAATTTTCTATGAAGTTAACAACTTCCCCTAAAGTCTTTTCTTCATTTTCTCCATCTACTCTTAATGTTATTTCTGTTCCTTTAGAAATACCTAAACTCATAACATTAAAAATACTCTTTGCATCTGCCACTTTGTTATCTAAAATAATTTCAATACTTTCATCATATTTTTTTACAAATTGAACCAAAGATGCAGCAGGTCTTGCATGTAACCCTGTCTCGTTCTTTATTATAACGTTTTTTTCTAACATAATTAGCCTCCTAAGTTTTTTATATTTGAATACACATATATTTTACCACTATTGTTTAAACAATTCAATACTTTTAACGAAATTTTTTAAAAACGTTTTTCATAAATATTAAATTAATTTGATATATGCTTTTTTGTGTAAAATATAATAAAAAAACTCATAAAAAATCTATATTACTAAGTTTATATTTAATACATTTTTTTTTATAATTTTTTGACTATATAATAGTGTTATAAACATTTATAAACGTAAAAAAGACTTCAAATTATTAATTTATTCATTAATAATTTGAAGTCTAATAATACTTTATAAAATTGGAATAAACTTTATATTTATATCCATTACATCTTTGAGTGTATTATAAATAAAACAACTATTCAAAGATTTCTTACAAAAATCCACTAATTCATCATCTTCAAGATCTGAAAATAAATATATAGTTATTTCACAACTATCAATTTTAGCTTCTTCAGTATATCCATTAACGGCTAAAACTGTAAGGGGATTTTTTAATTTAATTTTAATCTTCCCTTCAATATCCTCTAATTTTATATTAGATTTTTTTGAAACAAATATTAGATTATGAATTATTCCCGAAATAATAGAACTTGTAAAATAATTAAAAGATGTATTACTACTATCCTCTATATCAAAACTTATCTGAGAATTTACTTCAATATAATCCCTTTCTGTAAAAACTTTTACAACATTATTTGAATTTACAATAGCTCTATAAGAAACATCATAATTATATGATTCATATAAACTACTCATATTTTTCCCTTAAAGCATTCTTAGCTATTTGTAATTGTTCTAATTTCTTTTCGATTATTTCAAATGTACTTACTGGTCTATTTGAAAAAGTTGCAAAACCACAATCAGGATTTAACCAAATTTTTTCTTTCGGTATAAATTTTAAAGCTTCTTCTGTTTTTTCTATTATTGACTGAGAAGACTCAATAATATCAGTTCTTGGATTTATAACTCCAAGAGCAAGAATCGAATTTTCTTTTATTTTTTCACTAGACAACAAAGAATCTAGTTCTCCAGCACGAGGAGTTGAAAATTCTAATGCTAAAATATCTGGTGAAGTTTCTTCAAAAAGTGGAACAAGTGGTGTATATGGGCCACTAAGAAGAATACTTTCATCTTTACTCCAATTTCCTCTACAAACATGAAGTGAACTTAATACATCCTTTTCTTTAATGTAATCCATAACACTTTTTATCAAATTAGTAGCAAATTTTAATTCTTCAGTTGGGTCCTTTCTTTCGGAAAGAGCAGCACACATAAAGGATCTTGTTTTTCCCTCTGAAAAAACAACTTCTGTTAATACAGGTTCATCAAATTGAATTACATCAACACCTGCTTGTACTAAATTATCTATTTCTTGTTTTAAAATTTTAATTACATCTTCACCTAATTCTTCCTTGCTATTATAGAATTTCTTACTAAGGGCAGGAAGCCACATAGATCTAGTCATTAAATAAGGCCCTGGAAGTGTTGCTTTTACTGGTGAGTTTGTAATTTTCTTTAAAAATTTAATTTCGTCAGAAACTAAACTCTTATTATATTTTAAAACACCATTACAAATTGCATTTTTTATACTAACAGATGGAACATCTAATGTTTCTAGAATTTGTTCAAATGCTTGTTTATCTTCTATATACTCAAGCATATCTCCCATATTCATCATTACAACACCATCAATTCTATCTGCAACGAAAGAAACATAATTATCTCTTGCCAATTCACCATTAGTTATTAAATCTATAGAATACTTTTCTTGAAGCTTAACTAAGTTTTCAGTTTCAGTCTTAATTAAATCTTCATATTCTTTTTCATAATCCAAATCCATTTTTAATCTTCTATTCAAAGCCATTATTTTTTTACTTCTAGGCATACTTCCAATTAGAGAAGTTGAAAATGGTTTAAAAATTTTTTTCATTACGTACCTACTTATAAAAAGTTTCTAAAAAATTTATATACTCATTGGCATTTTTTATTTGTTCAAATCCTGATGTTCTACCAACAACCCATTTTTTTAGACCTTCCATATCCATCATTTCTTTGTGGTCAGGATTATTATAATCCATTTTGTGTAATATTTTACCAAATAATTCAAATCTTTCAACTTCAAGATCTGGTCTTCCTGAAAATATACAATGATCAAAATTTGGAGTTTTATAAACAATCTCAACTTGATTTTCATCAAGAGTTCCATCAAGTATCCATGCTTCATAATTTAAATCTAACATCCAAGTTGCGTCAACTTCGCCATTAATCATTGCTTTTGCAGAATCCAATTCTCCACCAACATGATCTCCGTGTAGACCAATACCTATATCAAATCTTTTTTCAACATAGTCTTTTCCAAATTCAAGTCCATGTTGATGTAAATTATATATTGGGATAAGTCTAGCTTGAGGAGAATCTATAGCTCCAAAACCAATTGTTTTTCCTTTTAAATCTTCAATTGATTTTATATTTGAAGATTTTTTTACAACCAAATAAGTTGAACGGTCATTATCAGTATCTCTCATAGATCCATTTAAAGATTTTCCATTTGTTCTTAAATAAGCATCTAACCAAGCAAGTGGTGAATTCCAAGCTACATCAATTTCACCTTTCATAAGACCATCTACTTGAGATCTATAGTCTTTATAATAAACTGGTTCGATTTCAAAACCTTCTTCTTTAAAGAAATCAGCTATTATTCCCCAGATTACAGTAACTCTAGGCGCATATACTACTGCACCAACTTTTAATTTATCCATATAGTAATCTCCTATTTCTAAATTTACTAATTATTATCAATACATAAGATAGAATTTAGATTAATGGTAATCCCATAAGAGCTCTTCCTAACCATAGAATTAGAACATCAACTCCTGGAGCCATTATTTGTCCAGCATAAGAATCTCTTAATAATCTTTCCATTATTCCCATCTTATTATAAGCTTTTCCTCCGCCTACTCTCATACCTAATCTTGCAACTTCTATTGCAGCTTCAGATGCGAAAATTCTAGCTGATATAATTTTTAAAACAGCATCACTTTCACCAGCATCAGCAGCTCTAGCAGCTTCTTTTGTTCCTAATATTGCAGCATTTGTTTGAGAATAAATTCTTGAAATATGTGTTTGTATAGTTTCATATTCTGCAAGTTTTGGTCCAAAAGTATGTTGTCTGTTTGTAGCATGATTTAAAGCTTCTTGAAGAACAGCTTCACATACACCAGTATAAACTGAAGCTAAACCAGTAATGAAGAATGGTGCAACAACTTCAAAAATATGAGTCATAGCATCTCCGATTTCTCCAATTCTATATGATTTTGGTAAATGAACATCTTTAAATTCCATAGGACATGAAACATTTCCTCTCATACCTAAACCATTCCATTCACTTTGTTTAAATTCAACACCAGCAGTTTCAATAGGAACTATCCAGTTATCAATTCCTTCTCCAGATTCTGAAGAAGATAGTAATAAATAATATGATGCTTGTCCAGCAGAAGTAACCATACTCTTTGAACCATTTAATATTACTTCTTTATCTGTAAATTCTGCTTTAATATCTGGAAGATAGAAGTTTGTTCCTGATCCAAATTCTGAATAAGCAAATCCTAAAAATTTATTATTTTCTACTACATCTTTAACTATTTTATTTTTTAATTCTTCGCTAGCATATTTTAAAACAATGCTTAAACAAACATTATGCATCATATAGCAAAGTCCTGCTGTTGCACTACTTTTTGCAAAAGCTCTACAAGCTTCAGAATGTTCTGTCATTCCTTTTCCTAATCCGCCTAGTTCTGTTGGAACCATTAATTTAAAATATCCAGCTTTTCCCATTTCCTTAAAAGATTCAACAGGAAACTCCATCTTCTCATCAATTTCTTTTGCATAAGGCAAAATATGTTCATTAGCAAATTTTAATGCTTCTTCGTAAAAATTACTCATGTTAACCTCCAATTTTTGAAATATAAATAATCGTCATAATCTATGAAGATTACTTATTGTTTGCCCATTATAACATATTAATAATCATTTTTAAAAATTCAGTTTGATAGTATAAATAATTTTTTGGTTATTTTTAGAGTTTAGTGATTTTTCAATATTTATAAGCATTTTTCCATAAATATTTTTTATGGAAAAATGTATTATTATAAGTTTTATTAATTATTAATTTTATAAATGTTGAAATTTACAATTATAAAAATTTAAAATCATAAAAAATTTTAATAAAAAATATAAATCTTTATATTACGGTTTAGTCATACTTTGATATTATAATAATAAATGTATTTATTTTAGACATTAAAAAACTGACTTTTTAGTCAGTTAATTTTCTTCCTGTAATACGCCCTGTCTAAGCTGTCCACAAGCTCCATTTATATCGTCACCTTGTTTCTTTCTTATTGTTGCATTTATTCCATAATTTTCAAGCATGGACTTAAATGCATAAATATATTTTGTACTCGGTGCTACTCCGTCAAACTCTTTAATTGAATTTAAAGGAATAATATTTATATGGCAGTTTAAGCCTTTTAGAATATTTTTCAATTCTAATGCATGTTCTCTTGAATCATTTTGTCCTTTTATTATAGTATATTCAAAACTAACTCTTCTTGATGTCTTATCAAAGTAATATTTACATGCTTTTAATATTTCATCAATTGAAAAACTATCTGAAATAGGCATAATCTCTCTTCTTTCTTTTTGGAATGGATTGTGAAGAGAAATTGTAAGTGTTACTGGTAATTTTTCATCAGCTAATTTATATATATTATGGACAATTCCACAAGTTGAAATAGTAATATTTCTAAGACTTAAATTTTTACCTTTTTCAGAATTTATAAGTTTTAAAAATCCTATAATATTTTTGTAATTGTCTAGTGGCTCGCCTATTCCCATAATAACTATATTATTTATAGTTAAATTCAAATCATTTTCTATCAAATAAATTTGATTTAGCATTTCAGCAGAAGTTAAATTTCTTTTAAAATTTTCCTTTGTAGAAGCACAAAAAGTACAACCCATTCTACATCCTACTTGGCTTGAAATACAAACTGTACAATAACTACCATAATCCATAAATACAGTTTCAATTATTCTATTGTCGTATAATTTTATTAAATATTTTTTCGTATTATCTATCTTTGATTCGTACTTTGTATAAATTGTTGAAGCATTTATAAAGCCAATATCTTTAAGCTTTTCAATTAAAACCTTAGGTAATTGTTTACAATTTTCTATATCATAGTTTTTCTTTTGATGCATAAATCTAAAAAATTGTTCAGCCCTAAACTTTTTCTCTCCCAAACTTAAAAATAAGTCTTCTAATTCCTCAAGTTTCAAAGAATTGAATTCTATTTTTTTATTTTCCATTATTTTCTTCCTTTAGAATAAAATCTCTTAATAAATTATCTACAGACATAAAACGAACTTGTTTTTCTTGTACTTTGCCTTTAATTGTACGAATAAGTGTATAAGCAAGCTCACCTGCAAGCCCTGCCCCCCTAGCTGTAATTATATTATTATCAATGCAAATTGCATCTTCTTTTATATTTGCATCTAATAATTCTTCTTCCATTCCTGGATAAATTACTGCATTTCTTCCAGATAAAACCCCTGCCTTTGCAAGCACAGAAGGTCCTGCACAAATCGCAGAAATTAATTTATGGTCTTCATCAAATTTCTTAATTATATCTAAAACTCTCTTATCATCTCTAATATCAAAAGCAGCAGGAAGTCCGCCAGGAATAATTATCCCAGCATACTCTTTTAGACTTATATTTTCTATCAAATCATCTGCTAGAACAGTTATTCCTCTATTACTTGTAACTTGAAGTTTTCCTGTAATTGAAATCATATCCACTTTAATATCAGCTCTTCTTAAATAGTCTACTTGAGTAAGTGCCTCAACTTCTTCAAAAGTATCTGTTAAAATTAAAATATATCTATCCATTTTATTCTCCTAATATTCTCTTTAAAAATTGTCCAGTATATGATTTTTCACACTTAGCGACTTCCTCTGGCGTTCCAGTAACGACAATAGTTCCACCGCCATCGCCACCTTCAACTCCTAAATCAATAATATGATCTGCAATTTTTATCATATCTAAATTGTGTTCAATAACAATAACAGTATTTCCCTGTTCAGCTAATGTATTTAAAACTTCAATTAATTTTTTAATATCATCAATGTGTAGTCCAGTTGTTGGTTCATCTAAAATATAAACAGTTTGACCAGTACCACGTTTTGCAAGTTCAGATGCAAGCTTAACTCTTTGAGCCTCTCCACCTGAAAGTTCCGTTGAACTTTGCCCAATCTTTATATAATCCAATCCTACATCATAAAGTGTTTGTAATTTTCTTTTTATTGAAGGATGGTTTTCAAAAAATTCAAGTCCGTCTTCAACTGTCATTTCCAACACTTCAGAGATATTTTTCCCATTGTATGTTACTTCTAAAGTTTCTCTATTATATCTTTTTCCACCACAAACTTCGCAAGGAACATATACATCAGGTAAAAAGTGCATTTCAACCTTAATAGTTCCATCACCTTTACAGGCTTCACAACGTCCACCATGAACATTAAAACTAAATCTACCTTTGCTATATCCTTTCATTTTTGCCTTTGTGGTCATTGCAAAAACATCTCTAATATTATCAAAAACTTTAGTATAAGTTGCAGGATTTGAGCGAGGAGTTCTTCCTATCGGGCTTTGGTCAATTTCAATAACTTTATCAAGTTTTTCATAACCCTCTATTCTATCAAACTTTCCTGTTTTTTGTTTACTTCTATTTAATTTATTTGATAATTCTTTGTTTAAAATAGAATTTACCAAGCTACTTTTACCACTTCCTGAAACACCTGTTACACAAGTAAATACACCTATAGGAAATTCAACGTCAATATTTTTAAGATTATTTTCCTTTGCTCCAAACACTTTAATTGTATCTGTGTATTTTCTTCTTTCTTTTGGAACTTCTATTTTACTTTTACCTGAAAGATAAGCTCCAGTTATGGACTTTTTACTCTTCATAATATCTTTAAGAGTTCCTTGAGCAACAACTTCACCACCATGAATACCTGCTCTTGGGCCAATATCTACAATATAATCTGCACAACGAATAGTATCTTCATCATGTTCAACTACAATTAAGGTATTTCCAAGATTTGTTAAATTTCTTAAAGCATTTAAAAGTTTTTCATTATCTCTTTGATGTAAACCAATACTTGGCTCATCTAATACATATACAACTCCCACTAAACCTGATCCTATTTGAGTAGCAAGTCTAATTCTTTGGCTTTCTCCACCAGAAAGAGTTCCAGCACTTCTTGCTAAGGTTAAATATTCAAGACCAACATCTTTTAAAAATTTAAGTCTTTCTCGAATTTCCTTTAAAATTCTTTCTCCAATTATACTTTCAGTTTCTGTTAATTCTAAATTATTAAACCATTCATTTAATTTTTGAACTGACATTGCAGTAACATCTGAAATATTCTTATCTCTTATAAATACAGAAAGAGCTTTTTCATTAAGTCTTTTTCCCTTACAAGTTTCACATTCCATTTCAGACATAACTGTTTCTATTTTTTCTCTCATAGAAGACATTGGAGAAGAAGCATATCTTCTTTCCAAATTCTTAATAATCCCTTCAAAAGGTTTATTAAAAGTTTTATTCTCATTTGTAAATTTACTCTCAAACTTGAACTTTACTTCTCTTGAGCCTGTTCCATAAAATAGTTCATCTATAGTTTCTTTACTCAAATCTTTAAAAGGAGTATTTTCATCAAAACCATTATACTTTATTATTTCGTTGAATATTTTATAATAGTATCCATCTTCTCCAGTAGTCATATTGTAACATTCAATAGCTCCTTCTAAAAGCGATTTAGTTCTATCAGGAATTACTAAATCAGGATCTATAATTTTATGACTTCCAAGTCCATTACAATCATGACACATACCAAAGGGACTGTTAAAAGAAAAAGTTCTAGGTTCTATTTCATCAAAAGAAATATGTCCATTTGGACAAGACATTTTTTCAGAGAACATAATTTCCTCTCCATCAACAACTTTAACTTTTACTACACTTTCACTAAATTTGAATGCTGTTTCTAAACTTTCAGTAAGTCTTGATTCAATTCCTTCCTTTACTACAAGTCTATCTACAACAATATCAATATTATGTTTTTTATTCTTATCAAGTTCAATTTCATCTGTAAGTTCATATTCCTTATCATCTATAATAGCACGAACAAAGCCTTGGATTTTTATGTTTTCTAAAAGTTTTTTATGTTCACCCTTTTTTCCACGAATTACAGGAGCTAACACGAAAATTTTACTTCGCTCTTCTAACTTCATAACTCTATCAACCATTTGGTCAATGCTTTGACTTTTTATTTCAGTTCCACATACTGGACACTTTGGAATTCCAATTTTTGCAAAAAGCAATCTCAAATAATCGTAAATTTCTGTAACAGTGCCCACTGTAGATCTTGGATTTCTATTTGTAGTTTTTTGATCAATAGAAATTGACGGACTAAGCCCGTCAATATATTCAACATCAGGTTTATCCATTTGACCTAAAAATTGTCTTGCATAACTAGATAAACTTTCAACATATCTTCTTTGCCCTTCAGCATAAATAGTATCAAAAGCTAAAGAAGATTTTCCACTTCCACTAAGTCCTGTAAAAACAACCATTTTATCTCTTGGAATTTCTAAATCTATATTCTTTAAATTATTTACTTTTGCCCCTTTAATTCTAATTGTATTTTTAGACATCTAATCCCCACATTTCCTTTAATCTCTTAATTTCATCTCTAATTGATGCTGCTCTTTCGAAGTCTAAAGAGTCAGCTGCAGATAACATTTCATTTTTCAAATCTTCAATGAAACTTTCATAATCTTTAATTTCAACATCTTCATTCTTATAATCAACAGCATCCTCTGCAACTTTAGTCGCTTGAATAATCTCTCTAATATCTTTCTTAACACTCTTAGGTGTAATATTGTGTTCAATATTATATTTATCTTGAATTTCACGTCTTCTATTTGTTTCTTTAATCGCAACATCCATTGACTTCGTAATTCTATCTGCATACATAATAACTCTTCCGTTTGCATTTCTCGCAGCACGTCCAATAGTTTGAATCATAGATGTTTCAGAACGCAAAAATCCTTCCTTATCTGCATCCATAATAATAACCATGCTTACCTCTGGCAAGTCAAGTCCTTCTCTAAGAAGATTTATTCCTACAAGTACATCATATTTACCAATACGCAAATCTCTAATTATTTCCATACGTTCAATAGTATCAATATCACTATGCAAATAAGTAGTTTTAATTCCAACATTTTTTAAATAATCCGTTAAGTTTTCAGCCATTTTTTTAGTCAAAGTTGTAATTAAAACACGTTCTCCTTTTTTAATAACTGAATTTACTTCTCCAATTATATCATCAATTTGACCTTCAGTTTTTCTAACTTCAATTAATGGATCTAAAAGACCCGTAGGTCTTATTATTTGTTCAACTTCTTCTAAATTATGGCCCTTTTCGTACTTACCTGGAGTAGCAGAAACATATAAAATTTGATTAACCATATTTTCAAATTCTGTGAACTTTAAAGGTCTGTTATCTAAAGCAGATGGTAATCTAAAACCGTAATCTACAAGATTTTGTTTTCTACTTCTATCCCCTTCATACATTGCACCTATTTGAGGAATAGTAACATGACTTTCATCTACAATAATTAAAAAATCATCTGGAAAATAATCAATCAAAGTATAAGGTCTAGAGCCTCTTTCTCTACCACTTAAATGAGCAGAGTAGTTTTCTATACCACTACAAAAACCAATTTCTTGCAACATTTCCAAATCATATTTTGTTCTTTGTTCAAGTCTTTGTGCCTCAACTAATTTATTTTCTTTATTTAAAACTTCAAGTCTTTCTTCTAATTCTTGTGAAATTGTTCCTATAGCTCTTTCAATTTTTTCAGAACTTGTAGCAAAGTGAGATGCCGGATAAATAGCAACATGCTCACGAGTTCCTATGACATTACCTGTTAAAGCATCAATTTCTGAAATTTTGTCTATTTCATCTCCAAAAAACTCTACTCTAATACTATTTTCGGAAGAAGAAACTGGAAATATCTCTAAACTATCTCCTCTTACACGAAAAGTACCACGAATAAAGTTAATATCATTTCTCACATATTGTATATCAACAAGTTTTCTTATTACTTCATCTCTATCCTTAATCATTCCAGGTCTTAGCGAAACAACTAGTTCTTCATAGTCAATTGGATCACCTAAACCATAAATACAAGAAACAGATGCCACAATAATTACATCTCTTCTTTCAAATAATGACATTGTAGCGGAGTGTCTAAGTTTATCTATCTCATCATTGATAGAGCTATCTTTTTCAATATATGTATCAGATTGTGGAACATATGCTTCTGGTTGATAGTAATCATAATAGGACACAAAAAACTCAACAGCATTGTTTGGAAAAAACTCTTTAAATTCACTCGCAAGCTGATAAGCCAAAGTTTTATTATGTGCAATTACAAGTGTTGGTTTTTGTACTTTTTCAATTATATTTGCCATTGTAAAAGTTTTTCCGCTTCCTGTAACTCCTTTTAAAATTATCTCTTTATTTCCTTTTTTAATTGAATCCGCAATTTTTTCAATAGCCTCTGGTTGATCTCCAGTAGGCTTAAATTTAGAATTTAAAACAAACTCCATAATCCACTCCTAAATATCAAAATATAACATATTAAATCTTATCTTTATATTATACTATAAAATAGTCAATAACAAAAATAATATACCGCAAAAATTAATTTTATAATCAAATTAAAAAGTACTATCTATTATAAAATTTTATTGTTGATAATAAATATCAAAAGTGCTATAATTGGTTTATAGTTAAATAATTTTTATGGAGGTATTTATGTTTTTAGTTGTAAAAAATTTAAACAAATCTTATGGAACAAATGAAAATAAAATTTCCGTTTTAAAAGATATAAATTTTTCTTTAGAAAAAGGTGTACTTTGTACTCTATTAGGACCATCTGGTTCAGGAAAATCAACATTACTTAATGCCATTGGCGGACTTGAAAAAATCGATAGTGGTTCTATAGTGATAAATGAATATGAAATTTTAAGTTTAAAACAAAATGCCCTTTCAAATTTTAGAAGAAAATATTTAGGCTTTATTTTTCAATTTTACAATTTAATTCCGGACTTAACCGTAACAGAAAATATTCAGGTTGGTTCTTTTATACATAATGATCCTTTAGATATTGAAAAATTGATAAAAGATTTAGGTTTATGGGAGCATAAAAATAAATATCCAAGACAATTATCAGGTGGACAACAACAAAGATGTGCAATAGGTCGTGCTTTAATAAAAAAACCTGAAATATTACTTTGTGATGAGCCTACGGGTGCTTTGGATTATAAAACTTCAAAAGATATTTTATCTCTTCTTCAAAGAATAAATAAAGAGTACGAAACTACAATTATTCTTGCAACTCATAATGAAGAAATAACTAAGATGTCTAATATTACAATAAGACTTAAAGATGGAGTTATATGTCAAGAAATTGAAAATTACAAAATAATGGATGCACAAGAATTGGAGTGGTAACATGAGAAATTTAAACAAAAGAATTCTTAGAGGATTAAAAGCTCAATGGTCAAAAAATTTATTTCTCTTTATACTTCTGTTTTTTATGATTTCCACAACTTCAGGCATGTTAGTTTCATCAGGAAGTATCAAGACTTTATATTATGAACTTATGTCAACTGGAGTTGTTGAAGATGGAAAAATTTTATTCGCATTTGACCCTACAGATGAAATATTAAGATCCATTGAAAAAACTAATGTTAAAGTCGAAAAAGCTCCTTATGTTGATGCAAAAATTAATAAAATTAAAGATGATAAAGACGAAAAAACAATTAGGCTTTATACAAATAGAAAAAATATAAATCTCCCTGTTATAAATGAAGGTAATCTTGCAAAAAACAAAAATGAAATAGCTATAAATAAATTATTTGCTGAAAATAATGATTTAAAAGTAGGTGACACTATCACTTTTAAAAAAGAATTTTTTAAAGATAATAAAGAAAAAATTTTTAAAATAGTTGGATTTATAGTAACTCCGGATTATAATTCGTCATTTCAAAAATCTACAGATTTAATATTTAATGCAATAGATTTTGGAGTTGGATTGGTATCTGACGAGGATAAAGATATTTTTAATGAAAGTAAGCTAAAATATCAAGTTTCTTATAGATTTAATGATAGAAATTTAAGCGAAAAAGAAACGAAAGAAAAAAATAAAGAAGTTGTAAATTCTGCGAATATATCAAAAACAGTTTTAGAACAACTTCCAAAAAAAGATAATAATGCAATAAGTTATTTAATTGACGATATGGGTGGAGATAGGCCTATGGTTATTGTTTTGCTTTGCTTAATGGTAACGCTAATAGGATTCATATTTGCACTTTCTATTGTGAGTAAAATACAAGAAGAATCTGAAATAATCGGAATACTTCTTGCGAATGGATATAAGAAATCAGAGCTTGTTATAAATTATATAGCAAACTCTCTTATAATTACATTTTTAGCCGCTGTTTTAGGAAATATTTTTGGGTACACAGTTTTTACAAATTCTTTTAAATCTGTTTACTACAAATCATTTAATATGCAGAACTTCACTCCTAGTTTCAACTTTGAAGCATTAATAATTACAACTATAATCCCTATTTCAATAATTTTAATTTTTAATTATATCTATATTTATAGAAAATTAAACTTCACACCTTTAGATTTTTTAAGAAAAAATTTAAAACATTATAAAAATAAAAGAAATTCAAAGCATGATAATGAATTAAAAGTCAACAAAAACTTTTTAGGTTCATTTAGAAAATCAATTATAAAATCCAACAAAGGTGATTATGTAGCGATAGTACTAGGAATATTTTTTACTTCAATATTATTCATCTTTGGAATTTCTGCAAAACCTACATTCGACAACTACGGAAATAATATAAAAGAAAATTTGATTAGTAAATATCAATATGTGCTAAAGGCTCCTATTGAAATTAGCAATAAAACAGCAGAAAAATATACGACTACACCAGCAAGTGTTTATCATAGTATCAAAAAATCAGATGAAGACATACTTCTTTTAGGAATTACTGAAAATTCAAAATACTTTGAAAACACAAAACTACCCGAAAACAAAAATGAGATAGTTATTAGTGAAAATCTTTCAAAGAAACTTAGAAAATATGTTGGAGATGAAATAACAGTTAAAGGGAAATTATCAGATAAAGAAAAGACTTATAAAATAGTTGGTATACACAAAAAGTCTGCTAATCTTTCAGCCTTTATAAAGCAAGAATATTTGAATGAAGAATTAGAGCAAAATAAAGAATTCTTTAATGGATATTTTAGTAATGAAAAATTGGATATTGATGAAAAGTATGTTTCAACAACAATAGATGAAAATTCAATGACAGACGTTTCTAAACAGATGTCTAAACTCATGGGACCAATGCTATCTGCATTTATAGCTGTATCTACAATATTCTTAGCAGGCTTTACTTACAGTCTAATGAAAATAATAACAGATAAAAATACTATCCAAATTGCATATTTAAAAATTTTCGGTTACACAAATAGAGAAATTTCAAAAATCTATATTCGACCAGTAACTCTAACAGTATTATTAAGTTTAATAGCTTTAATACCACTTGAAATATATACAGTAAAACAAATAATGTATTATTCAATGCTAAAATTTTCAGGATATTTAGAGCTTGATATTTCGCTAAAAATTGTAATAATGTCAATTGTGATAACTATTGCTACTTATCTATTTGTAAGTATATTACAATTTTATAGAATATCAAAGATGAATTTCAGCGAAGTTCTAAAAAACAGAGAATAATTTACTATCACTTAATTCTGTCATAATCAAGAGTATAATCTTATAAACAACGGGAAAAAATTCCGTTGTTTTTTATAACAACTATAATCCCATTAAATTAATATATCTAGTATTCAACAGAAAATTATGGTATAATATGTGTGTATAAATTTTAGGAGGAACTATGAAAAAAGTAGTTGGGATAAGATTCAAAGAAGCCGGAAAAATTTATTACTTTGATCCCTGCAACTTTAGTATAAATAAAAATGACCATGTAATTGTTGAAACTTCTCGTGGAATTGAATATGGAGTTGTAGCCATTGAACCAAGAGAGGTTGAAGAGTCAAAACTTGTTTCTTCATTAAAACCAGTTTTGAGAATTGCAGACAACATGGATAAATATATCCATGAAGAAAATAAGAAAAAAGCTAAAGATGCTATAGAAATTTGTAAAGTAAAAGCACAAGAACACGGCTTAGATATGAAATTAGTTGATTGCGAATATACATTCGATAATCAAAAAGTAATTTTTTACTTTGTTTCTGATAATAGAATTGATTTTAGAGAATTAGTTAAAGATCTTGCATATATATTTAAAAATAGAATAGAACTAAGACAAATCGGAGTTAGAGATCATGCTAAAATAGTTGGTGCAATTGGCTCATGTGGTCAAGAATGCTGTTGTAAAAGATTTTTAGGAGAATTTGCTCCTGTAACTATTAAAATGGCAAGAGATCAGTCTCTATCTTTAAATCAAAATAAAATTTCAGGAACATGTGGTAGACTTATGTGTTGTTTAAAATACGAACAAAATGTCTACGAAGAAAAGTTAAAAAAAATACCACCTTGTGGAACATTTGTTATTACTGATGAAGGAAAAGGTGTAGTAGTTGATAGCTATACTCTATCTGAAATAGTAAAGGTAAAATTAGTTAATGAGGACAATAACACAGAGACTATTAAACCATTTTTTGTAGATAATATTGCTATTACAAAAGAAAGAGATATGGCTTATGCTAAAAAAGATGAAGATATTCAATTTGAATACATCGAGCAATTATTGTAGTATATATTAAATAGAGTTGGTGACAACTCTATTTTTTAATCTAATATTTTATCTCTCTAAACTATTGACAATATTTGAAGAATATAGTATCATTAATTCTATATTTTAGTAAATTGTTAAGGAGTGATCTTATGAATAATATTGTTATTCCCGAAGGATATTCTTCAGATTTAAACATAATAGAAACACAAAAAGCAATTAAAGAAATTAAGGATTTTTTTGAAACAAATTTAGCAAATGAACTAAATCTAACAAGAGTTTCTGCGCCTTTATTTGTTAAAAAGAACACTGGAATAAATGATAATCTAAGTGGAACTGAATCCCCTGTTAGCTTTTCTTTAAGTGAAACAGAAAATTTTGAACAACTAGAAATAGTTCAATCTCTAGCAAAATGGAAGAGAATTGCTCTAAAAAATTATGGAATCTCAGTTGGAGAAGGAATATACACAGATATGAATGCCATAAGACCTTGTGAAACATTGGATAATATTCACTCTATCTATGTTGATCAATGGGATTGGGAAAGAGTTATAAAGAACGAAGATAGAAATGAGAAATTTTTGACAGATATAGTTAAGAAAATCTTTAATGTATTTAAAAGAACTGATGAATACCTATCTAGACGATTTTTAAACTATAAAAAATCTTTACCAGAAAAAGTATTTTTTATATCTACTCAAGAACTTGAAGATATGTTCCCTAACGATACTCCAAAAGAAAGAGAACATAAGATAGCAAGAGCAAAAAAAGCAGTATTTATAACAAAAATAGGAAATGTTTTAAATAGTGGAAATAAACATGATACAAGAAGTCCGGACTATGATGACTGGAATTTAAATGGAGACTTAATTTTCTGGAATCCTATTCTAAATTCATCATTAGAACTCTCATCAATGGGAATTAGAGTTAATAAAGAAATACTATTAAATCAATTAAAATTAAGTGGTAACGAAGATAGAAAAACATTAAACTACCACAAAATGTTACTTAATGATGAATTACCATTTACTATTGGTGGTGGAATTGGACAATCTAGAATTTGTATGTTTTTCCTTCAAAAAGCACATATTGGAGAAGTTCAATCAAGTTTTTGGCCAGATGAAATGTTGAAAATTTGCAAAGAAAACAAAATAAATTTACTATAAAAAAGGATATGATTATCATATCCTTTTTA
The DNA here is from genome assembly GCF_021300775.1 of Parvimonas micra. Lineage (GTDB taxonomy): Bacteria > Bacillota > Clostridia > Tissierellales > Peptoniphilaceae > Parvimonas. Next base: position 121,226 of record NZ_JAJTJP010000001.1, on the reverse strand, counting down.
ATTATCTCCCAGTTTTATAAACTCGATATTATTTTTCTCGAGCAACTCAATTGCATACTCATCCATTCTATAACTATTATCATAGTATATTTTTGAAATTCCAGCTTGAATTAACGCCTTAGTACAATTCAAACATGGAAAATGAGTTACATAACAAGTGCATCCCTTTACTTTTATTCCTTCTCTTGCACAATATAAAAGTGCATTTTGTTCAGCATGAATTGTTGCGATACAATGACCATCTCTCATTGTATGACCTATTTCATCACATTGAGGATTTCCTGAAATTGAACCATTATATCCAGTTGAAACAATTCTATTATCTTTATTAACTAAAACACAACCAACATAAGCTCTATCGCAAGTACCTCTAGTTGCAACCATTTTAGCTAAATCCATAAAATATTCTTCCCAAGGTTTTCTCATAATTCCCCCTACTTTCCAAATAATTTTTCTTCTATTTCATCTAGTTGATTTAATGTTTTTTCATCTAGTGTGTTGAAATAGCTTTTGTTAGAAATTCTATTTTTTATTTCATAACGGTTACTTTTATTTTTTAAATTCTCGTAACGATACAATAATTCTTTTGCAGTTAAGACATTTCCACCTCTTTGCGTAACAAGTTTTTGAATTAGATTATCATCAGTTCCTACTGAAACTAAGATTTTTCTTCCCATTTCATCTAATTTTTTTTCGATGTATTGGTCAGCAGTTTCATTTTGTTTCGTATATACAACCTCTATACCTTTTATAATCTCAGAGCTTCCTTTAAAATTAATCTTGTAAGCATCAAAAACTAATAGCAAATCTATTCCTACAAGTTTTGAATACTCTCCCATATCGTAAATCAACTCTTGTCTAGCATTTTCAAAACTCAACTTTAAAAATGGTTTGTATTTTTCCCAAGCATTTAAAATATTGTATCCATCTATAATTATTAATTTTTTAGTTTTCATCTCTTTGTCTTAATGCCTCATAAACTAAAATAGCACAGGCATTTGATGCGTTAAGACTTGAAACTTTACCTTTCATTGGAAGTTTAGTTAAGAAGTCGCATCTCTTTCTAATAAGTTGACCTATTCCTTTTCCTTCGTTTCCAATTACTATTGCAATATTCCCTTTAAAATCCATATCCGTATAAATTTTTTCTGCCTCTCCACATGCTCCATAAACCCATACATTTTCTTTTTGTAATTTCAAAATAGTATCTGCAATATTAGCAACTTTTGCTATTTTAATATGATTTACTGCTCCAGCTGAAGACTTTTGAACAATTGATGTTACTGGTGCTTGATTTCTTTTTGAAACAATTATTCCATGAACACCAACAGCTTCACAAGTACGAATGATAGCTCCGAAATTATGTGGATCTTCAATTTCATCTAAAATAACTAAAAACAAATCTTCATTTTTTAATTTTGCACTATTAATAATTTCCTCAACTGTTGAATAGTCAAAACTAGAAACCAAAGCACAAACACCTTGATGTACAACACCTTCTGCCATATTTTCTAATTTATGTTTATCAATTTCAGAAATTAAAATACCATTAGCTTTAGCCTTTCCAATTATTTTATTTATTGAGCCTTTTAAATCACCTTTTAAAATGTAGATTTTTTCTACTTTTCTATCACTTTCTAAAGCCTCTAAAACAGCATTTCTACCAAATATATAGTCGCTCATATTACACCCTTTTCCAAATAACACCATTTCTAGTGTCTTTCAATTCTATATTCATTTCTTTTAAGATATCACGAATTTCATCTGCTCTCTTGAAATCTTTATTCTTTCTAGCTTCTTCTCTTTCTTCAATTAATTTTTCAACTTTTTCGTCCAAATTATCATCTTCTTCTTTGTAAAGAAGACCTAAAACAGAAGCAAAGTCATCCAATAATTTAACTGCTCCTTTAACAACTTTTAAATCAGTATTTTCATCAAATGAATTAGTATAACGAATAAGCTCATAAATCTTAGAAATTGCATCTGCAGTATTTAAGTCATCATCCATAGATTCTAAGAATTCTTTTTTAAGCTCAACTAATTTAGAAATATCTCCATCTTCTTTTTCTTCACAAATTTCTAAAAGTCTTTCTAAATGTTCTTTGCCATTATACATTCTTTCAAGACCATTTTTTGTTTGTTCCATAACTTCTCTACTGAAATTTAATGGATTTCTATAATGAGTAGATAAAATCCAAAGTCTAACAACTTCTAAGTCATATTCTTTTTGAATATCTTTAACTGTAAAGAAATTACCTTTTGACTTACTCATTTTTTCGTTATCAACATTAATCATTCCATTATGCATCCAGTAGTTAGCAAAAATTTTGTCATTACAACATTCGGATTGAGCAATTTCATTTTCATGGTGTGGGAATTGTAAATCTTCTCCACCAGCATGAATATCAATTGTCTCTCCTAAAAGTTTTTTAGCCATTACTGAACATTCCAAATGCCAACCTGGTCTACCCATTCCCCATGGACTTTCCCAAGCAGGTTCAGTTTCATCTTTTCTTTTTTTCCAAAGAGCAAAATCAAGAGGATTTTTCTTTTCGTCAGAAATATCAATTCTTGCTCCAGCTCTTAAATCCTCAATATTTTTTCTTGATAATTTACCATAATCTTTTGCTTTAGTAATATCAAAATAAACATTACCATCAACATTGTAAGCAATGCCCTTTTCTTCTAAAATCTTTACAAATTCAATCATCTCATCAATACATTCAGTAGCTTTTGGATGAATTGTATGACTTTCAAAAAGATTTAATGCATAACTATCTTCTAAATATGCTTCAATATATTTTTTAGTAATATCTGTAAAAGGTACATTTTCTTCTTTAGCTCTATTTATAATCTTATCATCAATATCAGTAAAATTACTTACAAATTTTACATCATATCCTATGTATAAAAGATATCTTCTCAATGTATCATATACAATCATAGGTCTTGAATTACCAATATGAATATAATTATATACAGTTGGTCCACAAACATAAATTAATGCCTTACCCGGTTGTATAGGTATAAATTCTTCTTTCTTTCTTGTTAATGTGTTATAAATCTTCATAATACACCTCTCTATTTTGAAATATTTTATTTTTATATAAAACAAAACGCCTCTTGAAAAAAAAACAAGAGACGAAAAAATTCCGCGGTTCCACTCTAATTGAAAACTCCACTTAAATTGCTATAAAGTAGCAAACAATACTCCAAGGACGCACCTTCAACATTGATGTTTTTCACCACACAACATCTCTCTAAAATTCGTTGTTTCTTTTCCTTTTCAACGTAAATATTCATTTATAATAGGATACTAAATTATTAAGAAAAAGTCAATAATTTACCCTTAAAAACCTAATCTATTTATTCAATTCTTTTTTTAACTTTAAAAGCAAATCAACCCTATCAGTTATTATTCCATCTACCTTTTTACCAATTAGTTTTTTCATTTCTTTTTCCGTATTTATAGTCCAATAACAAACTGCCATATTATGTTTATGGAATTTGTAAATTAAATATTTTGTATCTAATGGTAATTTTTCAAATCTTGGAATCATCATTGCATTAGTATTATATTTTTTAAAACTATCAAATCCTAAATATGAAGATAATACAACTTCTGTAGTTTTTTTCAATGAGCCAGAAATAATTATTTCACCCTTACTTATCTTTCTTAAAAACTTCAGATTATCCTCATTAAAACTTGAAAAAATAACATTTTTTTCTAATCTATATTCTTTTACACAATTATATAAAAGTTCAGCTGACTTTAAACCATTTTCTCCATTATCTTTAACATCAATACTATATATAACAGAATCTCCAAATTTTTCAAAAAGTGAAGAAACTTCCATTGGATATAAACCACTTACTCTATTATCTGCATATGGTAAATTACCATTTAAGTCTTTAAATCTGTATCCAAAATTAAATTCTTTAATTTCATCAAAAGTATAATCAATAACTTTCCCTGTTCCATTAGTAGTTTCATCGATATCTTCATTATGTTGAGTGATGATTTTTCCGTCTTTAGTTAGTCTGATATCAGTTTCAAAAGCATCAACACCCATTTCAAAAGACTTTATAAAAGCTAACTCTGTGTTTTCTGGATATAAATGACTTGATCCTCTATGTGCAAAAACTAATGGAAAATCTCCATTCCTATAAATCTTTCTTGCTTTTTTCTCTTTTTTAAAACATGAAAATTGGAATAAAACATAAATTACTACAATTAAAACGAATAAAAATAACCTCATTAATACGACTCCTTGAATTTTTATTAAAAAAATCGAATTTTTTTAAAGAAAAATACGATAATAACAGTATAATTATATCATATAAATAAAAATTATGATATAATTATACTGATTATATATTGTTAAATAAAATTGAAGAGGTTGGTGTTTATGTTAGAATCTTTTTTTGGGGATAAAAGTTATTTTTTTAGAACATTATTTTATATAATACTTGGTGATTTAATATGCTCATTTGCAGTAGTTAAATTTTTAGTACCAGCAGGACTATTATCAGGTGGTCTTGGAGGTATTGGACTTATGATTGAATATTTATCTGGTATTCCAACAGGAGTTTCAGTATTTGTATTAAATTTACCTATGATGCTAATTGGAGCATTTTTCTTGAATAAGAAATTCATGACTTATGCATTTTTATCAACATTTATCTATTCATTCATCTTGATAGCAATGCGTAAAATTCCAATTGATTTTAAACTTGATAATAATATGCTATTTGCTATTTTTGGTGGTTTTATAAATGGAGTTGGAATGGGTGTTCTATTTAGACATGGAGCTTGTCAAGGAGGACTTGATATAATAGCAACTATATTTAAAACCAAATTAAATATGAATATCGGTTCATCTCTTATGATGATAAACGCAATGATAATTGGAGTTGCTTCTTATATTTTTAGTCTTGAAAGAGGACTTTTAACAATCGTTTCAATGTATGTCGCATACAGAATGCTAGATAAAATCCAAATGGGATTTGGAGATACGAAGAAAATTATGATTGTAACTTCAAATCAAAGAGAAGTTACTGATAGAATTTTATCTGATCTTAATAGAGGTGTCACTCTTCTTCATGGAGAAGGAGCTTATACACATAAAGCACAAAATGTTATATTCTGTATTGTAAGAACAAGAGAAGTAGTAAACATAAAGAGAATACTGGATGAAGTTGATCCAGCGGCATTTTTAATCATATCTGAGGCTTATGAAGTTAAAGGTCGTGGCTTTAAGGTACAAGAAATTTAGGAGGGGTTTGTTATGAATAATATTTTAACTTTCAATGAACTTAAAGAAATAGCTAAAAAAATTGCAATGGATGATGATAGAGTTGAAAAACTGTATATCGAACAACTTGAAACTCAAAGCATGTCCAGTGATGTTAACTTTTTTAATGTTCTATATTTAGTAAAAGATTTATCTTTTGATGATACTTCTTTTGAATTTATTGAACATTTTGGCGATATACTAACTATGTATGAAAATACTGAAAATGAAAACATAATAGAATATAGAATAATTTACGAAAATTTTACACAAGGTATTTTTAGAATTGTTTCAAAAAAATCTATTGAAGTTTTAGAAGAACTTCAAGAAAAATACATTTGTGTACTTAATAAAGAAGAAGAAAAAAAAGGTGGAGTTTATATTGAAAGAAAAGTTCATAAACTTACTGAAGATGAATTCTTAGTAAATACTTGTAACTTCTTCTGGTATATCTTAAAATTTGGAAACAAACTATATACTAAAGAATTCTTAAATATATCTGAAGAATATAGAAAAGTTTTAGAACTTTTAGATGAACATTTAAAACACTATGTTTTATCTGAAAATAAATACCTATTAGAGTTAGGAAAAGATAATAAATTAGTATTTAACTATGTTGATACTGAAATTTTTGAAAAATATTTACAATGTTATTCAAAATTGGAATTAGAATCTCTTTGGATAGCCCTATTTAATATTTGTGGATTATTTAGAAAATTATCTTTACAAATAGCAATTAATTTAAGATTTGAATATGCAAAAGAATTAGATAGAGATACAGTAACATATTTAAGAGAATTAAAACAAAAAGCAAATAGCAGATAATAAAACTTTCACAATACAAAAGTGCATCTTTTAGATGCACTTTTTATATTTAAAATATTTAATTGTTATTTCAGCGAAATCCAAATTTCTTTACACTTGAACTTCAATTTTGTTTTTGTAAACCCATCAAAATAATACTTTAGCATAAACTAGCTAATCACCGATAAATATTTATATCAACAACCTTCTTTTTCTTTTAATACTATATTCATACAATCTTATGATAAATCTACAACCACAACTGCTTGTAATATCTTTTGTGTCTTTATATTACTTCACATTGTATCTTAAGTATAATTTATTCTAACTAATCTTTTTTTATACAAAATTTTACTCCTTTAAATACTCAAATTTCTTAATATCAATAATCTGATTTAAAAACCTATTAATTTCATCTCATAATATTTAACTCATACGTACTCAAGTTTCTTAACCTTCGTCTCAACTATCTAGTTCATACTGTTATAATATTATAATATTCCAAAAATTCTAGATATAACTTTATAGATTTCTTAATATCTCAATTATCTTATATATAATTTATATAATCTTAATCATACAACTTACATTCTAAATTTTTATGATTAGTTTTTAATATTTAATTATACTATTATCAACCTCTTAATTCACAAAATATATTATCTGCTATTCAAGTTGCTGGCATCGTAAGTTTTTTCTAAAAACCAATGATACTGCAACTCAGATGAAATTGTTTTTAAAATTTTCATTGGTCTTACCTCCAGTCATCAAACTATTTAACGCGTTATCTTGTTTGTTGTATATATTATACCCCATAAAATTTACTTTGTCAACACTTTATTGTGATTTTTTTTAATTTTTTTCACTTTTTTTACACTTTTTTACTTTTTTTTGAATTTTTTACAAAAATTCTTATAATTTCTAATTATTTTTATTTTTTCTTTCCAATTCCAAAAGTTTTTGTTTTATTTCTAATCCTTCAGCATAACCAACAAGCTTTCCATTACTACCTATTACTCTATGGCATGGAATTACAATCGGTAATTTATTTTTATTATTTGCTCCACCTACTGCCCTTTGTGAATTTTCATTACCAATTTTTATAGCAATATCTTTATAGCTACAAGTTTCTCCATAAGGTATTTCCATTAAAGCCTTATAAACTTTTAGCGAAAACTCTCTTCCATCTAACTTAATTGGAAATGTAAATACTTTTCTTTTTCCAGTAAAGTATTCTTCCAATTCTTTTTTTACAAGTTTTAAAACTTCTGTTTTAGGATTATAGTTTTTCTCATCCTTTACAAATCTTATTTCGACAACTCTATTATTTTCTTCCATTATTTTAATTTTTCCAACTGGTGAATCAAAAACTGTATAATTCATAATATCTCCTATTTATTCAATTTTAAAATTATATATAATTTATTGAAAAATATATTTAGAATATATGAAAGTAAAATTGTTAAACCAAATAAAGTTAGTAAATAAACAATATTTGCTTTTAGATATATTGATAACAAACTCATAATAAGGCCATGAATCATATACATTTCAAAAGAAATTTTACCTAGAAATGATAGTACTTCATTCCTAATCAAAACAAATTTAGAATATAACTTCATACTTTCTTTATTAATAACAAATCCTCTAAAATTAATTTTCTTTGAAATTAGAATTACCATGACTATAAAATTAAAACATATTAAATTTTGTACTATAGGATAATTTGAGTATATTCCAAAACTTGAAAAGAAGCTTACTAAATCAGCCTCCTTATTATTCCAAAAATAAAAAGTCCATACAGATAAAATCAATAGTAGTTTATAAATATGAGTATTTAATATTTTTTTAATTTTTCCTTCAAATATTTCAAAATACATTCCAAATATCATACCTATCATACTGTTATACCACCAAATTCCAAAACCGATATTTTTCAAAACTAGTATATAACTAATTGTCAAAATGGTAAAAATAATATATGATAGATTTTGATTTTTAGTTATTTTAAAGCTAAGATAAAATATCAAATAAATAACTAAAATTGAATTTAAATACCATCCATTATTTATTAAAGAAGATCCATTTTTATATATATTAATAATAGAGTTTAATGTATATTCACTTTTGAAAACAAATATATTTACAACAATATGCAAGACTGTAACTACAAATATTGGTAAAAGTAATTTTAAAAATCTCTTTTTAAAAAATCCTTTCAAATATTTTTCTCTATTAAGCTTTACTTGTTTTGTCATTCCATAAGCTGAAATAAAGAAAAAGAAACTAACTGCATACATACCAAAATTTGCAAAATGATGTATATAAGGTATAGTATTCTCTATTTGAGATACATGATGTAAAATTACTACTATAGAAAAAATACCTTTAAATGCCAATGTATCTTCCTTTGACATCAAATCATAATCTCTATTAGGTAAAAGCATAATAAGAAAAGGTAAAATTAAAAATATTATTTTAATCATAAATCCTCCATTTTTTATAAAAAAAGAGATGTATTCCATCTCTTATATTAATCAACTACAAATATTCCCCCATTAAGTTCTTTTATAAAGCCTTTAAGCTCTAATGAAGTTAAAATTGTATTTGTTTCTATAATTGAAAAACCAGTTATTGTTGAAATTTTATTTTGAGATTTTGGTTCTTCATTTATTAAATTATAAATCAAAAGTTCCTTTGCATCTAAAATGTTTAAATCTTTTTCTTCCTTATTTTTGTTTAAAATAAATTCTGAAAAATCAATAACTCCATCTATTATATCTTGATAATCTGTTGCTATTAAAGCTCCATCTTTTATCAATTTATTTGTTCCTTTACTATATAGACTGTTAATATTTCCAGGAAGTGCAAAAATTTCTTTTGACTGTTCATTTGCAAATCTTGAAGTTATTAGTGTACCAGAACGATCTTGTGCTTCAATTACTAACAATGCTTTTGACAGTCCAGAAATAATTCTATTTCTAACAGGAAAATTATGTGCTAATGGTGGCATTCCAACTGGAAACTCACTCATAACAGCACCATTTTCTATAATTTCTTCATAAAGCCTATAATTAGTCTTTGGATATGCCATATCAACACCACAACCTAAAACAGCAATAGTTCTTCCACCTGATTTCAAAGCAGCTCTATGTGAAATAGAATCAATACCTAAAGCCATTCCAGAAACTATTCTTATTCCAAGTTCAGAAATTGACCTTGCAAAATATTCTGTTGCCCAAGCTCCATAATTAGTACATTTTCTAGAACCTACAATTGACAGTGCAAATTCATCCTCTGGTAAAATTTCCCCTTTATAGTAAATAACTTGTGGAATATATTCAATATCCTTTAAATTAACAGGATAATTTTCACTAAGGACACTTACAAACTTAACTTTCTTTTTTTCTAAAAACTCTCTATAAGCATCTGAATTAAATTTTTTTCTTTCCTCAACTAATTTATCAATATTATTCTTAGTTAAAAGTTTATTCTCTTTAAAATATTCTTCTGACATTTCAAAAATATCTTCAATATGTTCCAATGTAAAATGATTTAATAATTCATCTTTGATTTTATAATCAAAATTCAAATAACTTAAAAATAACAAAGCATCTTCATTTCTCATAACTAACTCCAATATTTATTACTTAAACTTCTATATAACTTAAATACTTCATAAATTATTTAATTCAATAAATAGGATTTTATCTTTTTGTTGGTTTTGATAAAAAGAAAAGATATAATCCAAATAACAATTTAATTAAAGCATCAATATATGCAATAATTGACAAAGACATATCAGAATAAATATATCCTATTGCAATATTTATACTACAAACTATTCCTAATAAAATCATTGATTTACCGTGAACAAAATAAAATGGAATAAAATGTATTGCAGTAGCCATCAATGCACCCAACCAAATTAATCTCCAATTTTCTGTTGCGAAAAATGGTCCCCCTAATAAAAACATCAATATGAATAATAAAATTACTGAATATAAAGAAACTTTATTTTGAAATTTAGTTGAATTTCCAGTTGATAATTTATTAATAAGCTTTTTATTCATATTAATTGAAAGAAAACTAATAATATATCCAAAACTAAATACTTGCATGTTTATTATTTGTTTTCCTCCTATTAAAGTAGCCAATGCAATAACTAAACCAACTACGATTAACCATAACCCACATGATTTCTTATGGTTAAATTCTAATTTCTCTTCCTTATGGTATTCTAAAAATGACATAAATAATCTCCCGTTTATTTCTAAATTTTTTTGAACTCTTAATCTTTATTTATAATAATGCAAATTCTAAATATTAGATTCTATATTATGATTATTTAAATACATCAAATTCTTAATTAATAAAAACTAACCCCAATATTTATTACTTAAACTTCTATATCTGATAGCTTCTAACAGATGTTCTTCCTTGATTTCTTCACTTCCGTCCAAGTCTGCAATTGTTCTTGTTAACTTCAAAATTTTATTAAAAGATCTTGCTGAAAACTTAAACTTTTTAAAAGCAAATTCTATAATTTTCTCAAGTTTTTCATCCAAAATAATATACTTCTTTATCTGTCTTGCTGAAAGATTTGCATTATTATATATTTTTTCGTTTTTATATCTTTCAAGTTGAATTTTTCTAGCTTTTTCAACTCTTTTTCTAATTTCAAAAGAAGTCTCTAAAACTTCTTTTGAAGATAAATCATCAAATTTTACAGGTTCAACTTCAACCTGAATATCAATTCTATCAAGTATTGGTCCTGAAATTTTACTTAAATATCTTTGAATTTGCAACTGTGAACAAGTACATTTTTCAGTTTGGAATCCATAATTTCCACAAGGACAAGGATTCAACGCACAAACAGTCACAAAGTTTGAATAATATGTAATTGAAGAATTAGCTCTTGAAATAGTAACTTTCCCATCTTCCATTGGCTGTCTTAAAACTTCAATAGCTTGTTTTGAAAACTCTGGGAATTCATCCAAGAACAAAACTCCATTATGAGCAAGTGAAACCTCTCCAGGTTTTGGAATCTTACCTCCTCCTACTAGAGAAATAGGACTACTCGTATGATGTGGAGATCTAAAAGGTCTTTGTGTAACCAATTTATTATTCTTAAGTTTTCCTGCTATCGAATAAATCTTAGTACATTCAATACATTCTTCAAAAGTTAATTTAGGCAAAATTGTTGGTAATCTCTTTGCTATCATAGTTTTTCCACTTCCCGGAGGCCCAACCATCAATAGATTATGTCCGCCAGCTGCAGAAATTTCCATAGCTCTCTTTAAATTTTCCTGACCTTTAATATCTGAAAAATCTATATCATATTTAATCTCTTCATCTAAATTTACTTTTACTATTTCTTCTTTTTTTATTTCAATAACTCCATTTAAACAATCGACTAATTCTTTTAAATGCGAAATAGGATAAATTTCTATTCCTTGCACAATATTTACTTCATTTTTTATCGCAAAAGGAATATAGAATTTCTTAAAACCAAGTTCTTTTAGAGAAATAATCATAGGTAAAGCCCCATCAAAAGTTATAACTCTACCGTCAAGTGAAAGCTCACCTAAAAAAACAGTCTTTTCATCAGGTAAATATTCAATCACACCAATAGCAAGTAACATACTAACTGCAATAGCTAAATCTATTTGAGAACCATCTTTTCTCAAATTTGCCGGAGCTAAATTTATTGTTACTCTTCCTGGTGGAATAGAATATCCACTGTTTGAAATTGCTGATTTGACTCTTTCTTTTGATTCCTTTACAGACAAATCAGGAAGCCCAACGATATTAAAGGCCTGAAGTCCAGTTGCTAAATCGGCCTCAACATCAATATCGTAACCATTCAATCCATTTAACACACAAGTCTTAGTCTTTGAATACATTTTTTACCTACTTTCTAGCACATTCTGATGCTGTTCCTAAAAGTATTTGAAGTCCATGTTCTACAGAATCTATAATATACTCTAAAGATTCTTTAACAGCCTTAGGACTACCCGGTAGATTTACAATCAAGCTATCATTTCTTATAACTGAAATAGCTCTTGAAAGCATTGCTCTCTTAGTAATTGTTAAACTATATTGTCTTATAGAATCACAAATACCAAAGGCATTTTTTGTAGCAATATTTAAAGTGGCTTCAGGTGTAACATCTCTTTTACTAAAACCAGTTCCACCCGTTGTCAAAATTAAATTAGCTCCTAAAACATCGCTAGCATATTTTAGTTTTTCCTCAATCGTAGCTTGATCATCCGGAATTATAATTTTATCAATAACTTCATAATTATTTTCTTTTAAAATATCAACGATTACTTCACCAGAAGTGTCTATTCTCTCTCCAACTGATCCCTTGTCGGATACAGTAATTACATAAGCAGTAAACATAAAACCTCCTAAAAAGCATTCTCTATATGTGTAATTTTATGTTCATCAAAAATTATTTCTATAACGTCAAAACGAATTTTTGAACCAAACAAATTTTTTTCTAACATATATATCTGTGCTACATCTTGTATCTTTTTTATCTTACTTCTATTTACAAATTCTCTAGGGAAACCAAAATTTACATTTTTTCTAGCTTTAACCTCAATAAAAACTAGAAAATCCTTATCTTTTGCAATAATATCTATTTCTCCAAAAGGCTTTAAAAAATTTCTTTCAATAATTTCATATCCTTTTTCTAAAAGAAATTTTACAGCCATATCTTCCCCATAATTTCCAATATCTTTAGCTTTCATTTTCTTTTTTCTTTTCAAAATATTTCTTTAAGAAAGTTACTCTATGAATTGGTGTAACACCAAACTCATCAATACCTTTATAGTGATCTTTTGTACCATACCCAATATTTTTAATAAAATTGTAGTTTGGATATTTTTCCTCATATTCCACAAACATATTATCTCTATATTCTTTTGCAATTATCGAAGCACAAGAAACAACATAAGAAAGCTCATCACCATGAATTAAATTTAACTGTGGAATATCAACATCAACTTTTTCTGCATCAGTTATAAGGAAATCTCCTGAAACCTTATTTCCAGAAGAATCTTTAATATTTGAAATTGCAATCTTCATAGCAAGTCTACTAGCTTGTTTTATATTAATCTCATCAATTTTTACATTATCTACAATTCCAATCCCATAGCCAACACATTCTTCTAAAATCTTATCATTAAGTGCAACTCTCTTTTTCTTAGAAAGTTTCTTACTGTCTGTTACACCATCAATCTTACTATCTTTTTTCATAATAATTGCACAAGAAACAACAGGACCAGCAAGACAGCCTCTACCAACTTCATCAACTCCGATGATTAAATTGTAGTTTTTGTAAATATTCTCAAGTTCTTCTCTAATTTCCATTATCTTCCTCAAACTTTTCAATATCTTCTACAGTTTCTAAAGTTATTCTTCCAAGTTTAACTTTTCTAAAATCATCAAAAACTAAATTTGCAACCTTAAAATAATCTATTTCATTTTTCTTTAAAATTGCTCCTCTATTTCTTCCTATCTCATCCATTAAAAATATAGTTTCTTCATAAGAGTCTTCAGATAAATTATATCTATTTTTTAAAATATTTACATCTTTTTTATTTAACTCATCAATAAAACGAAAAGCTAAATTTTCAATATCCATAATCTCATCCTTAATTGCACCAGTAAAAGCTAAATGTAAACCGATTCTCTCATCTTCAAACTTTGGCCAAAGAACACCAGGAGTGTCTAAAAGTTCTAAATCGTTCTTTGTCTTAATCCATTGAACTTGTTTAGTAACACCAGGTCTGTCGCCTATTTTAGCACTCTTTCTCTTAGAAATTGAATTTATAAATGTAGATTTTCCAACATTTGGTATTCCTACAATCATCATTCTAATAGTCTTAGCTGAAAGATTTTTTTCCTCAAGTTTTTTAAACTTGTCAGCTAACATTTCCTTTGCAACAGAATAAATCTTATCTAATCCCTTTGAATGAAGAGCATCTACAACAACTGCACCATACCCTTGTTTTCTATAATAACTAAGCCATTTTTTAGTTTCGTTTTCATCTGCCATATCAGATTTGTTTAAAATCATTATTCTAGGCTTATCCTTTAAAACATCATCAATAACTGGATTTTTACTACTTATTGGAATTCTTGCATCTATAATCTCTCCAACAATATCAACCAATTTTAATGACGCTCTTATATTATCCATAGTCTTTTTCATATGACCAGGATACCAGTTTATATTCATATTTCCTCCATATCATAAATAAAGCAATTGCTTTAACTAATATTAAAATATACAAGTAAGGAGGTAAGAATTCTATCTCCCTCCTTAAATTTTGATTACATCTATAGCGTAAACTATTTTTCTCTAATCTTTTTAAAAAATACAATTGCAGACATTATCATTAAAAGTAAAATTATACTACAAAGTACAACACCTATAATCTTAGTAGTATCCATTTTACCATTAGTAAAATTATAATAAATTGTATAAATAAGCACTAAAGACACAGCAATAGAAAAAGCAAACCAAATATGATCTCTATATTTGCTATTTTCTATACTATTTGTAATTGTTCTTGAAATTAATCTACTTAACGCTCTCACGATGTTACCTCCTATTATTATATTCTCATTGTGTAAATTAAATCAATTTTAATATAATAACACAATTAAATTATAAAACTATAAATGATTTTTGTCAATATTTCAACCATTAGCATATTGTTTATACAATAAAAAAACAAGCTATAAAACTTGCTATAAAAACTTGAAAATTAATACCTACATCTATTTAGTTAGATACAGTTTACTAAAATTTTATATTAGTATATAATTATTTTGCATTCTATATGTAAGGAGGTGAAGCTATTGACCTCTATTGAAGCTATAATTTTATTAACGTTGTTGATTGCGTTACTAAAATTGCTAAAAAAATTTGAATAATCAACATAAAAAGCAAGGTCTGCCAACCTTGCTTTTTTATTTGCATTCAATTATGTGAGAAGAATTGACCTCTAAAAAATTCTTATCTCATCTATATAATACCACAATTTACGAAAAAGTCAACTTAACTTTTAAAAATTATTTAGTACCTATATTACATTACTCTCAAACAATTTATCATTAATGAGCTTAAATAAGACAGAATATAGCACTACAGCCACTATTGCCGCTAATATATCCAAAAAATATACTGCATATCCGGATGAAAACTTGATGGAAAAATAATGATGGGTATAGTACCAGCTTGCTATAAATACCGCAAGCTTATCCATTGCAAATAAGCTTATTTTTACAAATGTTGTTCCTACAAACAGGATAACTCCCAAATATAGTATAATTAAGGCTATAAAAATAACAATCATATCATTTCATCCTTTCTACTAAATAATCCTATTTTTTAGCAAAAAATTAGCGTTGGGAGAGAATTTTTCTCTCACCAACGCTAAATTTTATATAACCACTTTTCCTTAAAATAAATGTATGAATCTATCTATCTTATCTACTCAAATAACTAATGTATGCATATTGCTACTACAAGAGGACCTAAAACTGTAAGTAAAATATTTCCCATTGCATATCCTGGTGTATATGCTATAGCAAAAATACTTGAATCATATTCCTCCACAACTCCGTTAAGTGCTGCTGTACACGTTCCAGCACCACATTGAGCACCAATGATATCTACAGCATCTAACTTTAACACATATCTTCCAAAGTAAACGGAAGCAATATGAGGCAAAATGGTTACCAAAACACCAATTAATAGTACCTTTAAGCCCATAGATTGCAATGCAGATATGAAGGAAGCTCCAGAAGTAAGTCCCACAATAGCTATAAAGAGATTTAATCCAACACTCTTACAAAACCATCGAGTTGCTTTCGGCATCAATCCATAGTTAGAATGTCTATCTTGATAATATCCGAACAGAAGTCCTCCAATTAAAGCTCCTCCACCAGATCCAAGTGTGATCGGAATTTTGGATACAACGAAGCTGATTGCACCTATTAATAAACCAACTACAAGCCCGATGCTGATAAAAGATACATCTGTCTCAGTTCCTGTATCCTTCACATACCCAAGTTTCTTTACAGCCTTAGAAATAGCAGCTTTTGGTCCCACCAATATCAAGTGATCAAGAGCCTTTAACTCATCCTCTTCAGGGAGAATATTGTTATCTCTCATCCTTTTTGAAATGACGATTCCATTTTCTGAAAGATTCTTTATAACATCTAGAGAGAAATTGTTAGTTAAAACTATTTCTTGCTTTACCACATCTAGCCTAAGAGCTTCTGAAGCATTAGTTTCCTCCATGCCAGAACCTTCAAAATTTAATACTGCATCAAGAAGTCCTATAATCGTAACTGTATCCTTCTCAAGCAGCTGCACATCCGGTGTAAGATTCACCTGTTTACCATCTCGAAGAATCTGAATTATTGTAAGAGAATCATCGTACTGTTCTTCAATGGAACCTATTGTTTTGCCAATAAGTTCTGCACCTTTTCCTAAGCAAAATGCACGTGCTTTAATATTTCCAACCACAGTGTTTTCCGAAGAAGACTCATGGAAATTTGTTTGCTCAATTTTCTTCTTAACTGTATCTGTCAAATTTGCACCAATTAACTTTGATGCACCATTTCTCAAAAACACAACTACCCCAATCGTTCCAAAAACATAGGTAAGTGCATATGCAACTGCCATTTGACTTTCAGCCGTTTTCAGTTCTGTTCCTGAAAGCATAGCCTTCATAGTAGAATCCGCTGTTCCTAAGATTGCTGACTGTGTAAGACTACCTGCCAAAATTCCGCCAGCTTCTCCAGGTCCAATATCAAAAGTCTTAAACAAAACAATCGAAACTACAAAAGCTACCACGGCGAAGAATATGGATAGGATAATAATTTTAAGGCCAGATTTTTTTAAACTTGCGAAGAATGAAGGTCCAACCTCATATCCGATAGTAAAAATAAATAGTGAGAAAAAGATTGTCTTCACCGTTCCGTCAATTTCGTAAGTTCCTGCCCCCTTCAATATTAGGGAAATGAGAAGTCCTACCAGCAAAGTTCCTACAGTGGCACCTACCGTAAAGGATTTTATCTTTACCTTTCCAATAAAATATCCAAGTGCAAGACATATAAAGATAGAAATAACTGGATTAGCAATCAAATAATGGGCTATATCAGAGAAACCTGTTACCGTAACACGTTGTGCTGTTTCCAACACTTCATGTGAGATTAAATCTATATTCATTTTAAATTACTCCATTCTATAGCTTTTTTTTCTCTTTTGTATACTTTTCGTAATATTCTTTCAAAAGGGATATAATACGGTTTGCTATTTCCTTATAATCATTGTCCTCTAGGTTTGCTTCTGAAATTCTAACTGTACCAGGAGTTGCTCCAAAACCAACTCCTTCCATCAACACAACACCATCTTCCTTTGCTAGATGTAAAAGAAAATCTATTTCCTCAAATTCATTTCTAAGCCATGTTGCGAAGTTCTTATCATAATTTGTCTCTGCAAGTTGATATATGTCAATCAGTGTATAATATTTAGCATTGGAATCACTGTTATCCTCAGGTAAGCCTAATGTAGACATTAAATTGTGGTAACGAATCGCTGTAATTTCTTTACAAGCTTCAATGTATTTATCCTTTTCATTTTCAAGAACCAAATGAGTCATAGATAAAAGAACCATCATAATCTGCTGTGGTGTAGATAGCCCGCTTGTATGATACAATCCAATAGATCTGCTGTCTGCACATATCCTATCAACAAAGCCCATTTCCGAAGGATTTAATGTAACGATAGAATAATCGCTTTCTAGTTCTTTTTTCTTCTTCTCAGGAAGCTTCTTAATTAGTTCATCAAAAACATTATCTTCATTAATTGCTATAACTCCGAGTCTCCATCCTGTAACACCATAAAGCTTTGAATACGAATAAACCAAAATAGTGTTTCTTGGGCAAACGGAATAAACAGTGCGGAATCCATTTACAAAAGTACCGTATACGTCATCTGTTATAATAATAAGATCCGGACGCTTTACAACTACCTTTCTTAACTGTTCCAAACTCTCATCTGTAAGACTACGAGAACCCGGATTTGATGGATTCACTAAGAAAAATGCCTTGATAGAAGGGTCCAAAAGCTTTTCAAATTCAGAATCTGGAATATGCCACTGATTTTCTTCCATTGCTTGAAGATTGATCTCTGCTAAATCAAAATTTGATAGTCTCGGAATCTGAATATAAGGAGTAAATACCGGTGTGTTGATTGCAATGTGGTCTCCATCATTAAGCAGTCCATTATGCTTTAAGGAATCAAATATATAAACAATTGCAGCCGTACCGCCTTCTACTGGAAATACCTTAGTATTTTTTCTTAAATCAGCCTTCCCATATAGAATGCTTTGAAGAAATGCATTGATGATGTGCTCCGTATTCTCCAAACAACGGCTAGGAACCGGATAATTGTTTCCTATAATGCCATTTGTAAGCTCCAAAATAAGGCTTTTCTTATCTAAATCTAGATGGTCTACGCTATACTCCACGATCTTTTTAAGAAATACATCCACCTCATCGTCACGATTTAAAAAAGCATTGTACCTCTCCTCAATTCCATTGGAGTCAACATATCCAGCTAAATCTCCTTTATCTACAGTTCTTTTGCATTCTGACACGCCAAATTCCATCAGTCTTGCAAAAGCTAATCTTCCCAAGGTATTAATCCAATTAGGATTTCCTCTTCCTGCATTCAAAAATTTCAAATGTTTCTCATTCTTTTCTGATAATTTCAACATATCAAAGCTAATTTCAAATGCACCAAGTTTTTCTAATTCTCTTTCAAATCTCTTTGTAATCATCATTGATTCTCCTTTCTTTCTGACTGCATAAGTTTTTCTAACCACAATACAAAAAAACATCAACATCTTTTACGTTTAAATTATATTATTCGCAAGCCATTATGTAAATTATTTTTAGTTTAATAGTGATAATGATCTCATTACCAAATCAATATCCCTATTTTATAGCTCCTATATAATATGTAAGTATGTTTTTTACTATCTTGCATTGTTTCAGTCGCATTTTCATTGAAGTGTACAACTTATTACAATTAAATTAAATTAAATTAAATTATAAAACAATATAATGTTTTTGTCAATATGCACATATTTTAGAGATATAAAAAAAGAGTTAGTCATTCTAACTCTTTTTGAAAATGTTTATATCTTATATTTAATTACTTTTGCAAATTGAATATTAATGCTGTTGGAATATAGAATAAATATGGTGCTGTAAAGACTGCCATATATAATGCCATTTTTTTCTTTTCTCGTTCTTCTACATCTAGTTTTGAAAAACTAAATTTTAAGTTAAAGAAATATATAAAAAATCCAACCATTGCTATAATAACTGTCATAAATAAAAATCCATAAAGATTACTAAAAGGATTTTCCATTACAGGAATTAGTATATTTGAATTTAACCAAGCAAAAATACTAGAGGATTCAGGAAGTCTTCCTATTAAATCTACTATGAAAAACAGTAAAATAGCTCCTATAAAATCTGCAAAGAATCCAAATAAGAATACTTTAAAGATTACTTTTTTATACTTTTTAAATGAATCATCTATCTTTAAAACTTTTAAAGATAATAGAATTACAATTGAGTCAACAACAAAATTAATTGGAATTGCGATTAGCCAAGTAATTGGAATCAATAGTAAAAACCAAATTGGAAAAAACACATTATAAAGCTTAAAATTTTTCATAGCTCCTCCTAGTTTAATATTAATTTTTTAGTTACAAAAAAAGAGTTAGATTAAACCAACTCTCATAAATTTGAATTAAGCAGTCGGTTGGTCGGTGTACCCAACATCTCAAATACCTAATTGAAGGTGCGGCAGGAACCTTTTCTGCCCTCAACTACTTCTTTACTTAACTATAGTATACCCTCTTTTTTACTCTTTGTCAACCTTTTTTAGCCTTCCACTAAATTTTCTGTTATTAAGTTTAAAATCATTTATACTATACATACTTGCGATAAAAAACTTATCCTTACTTTTATTAACTTTTAAAACTAAGAGAACATTTTTATTAAAGCATTTTACATATTCTAAAGCTATTTTATTGTCTTTTTCATTAACTCCAACATAATCTGGATTATCTATTATTTCATCTATATCATCTAAGTATTTTAAAACATCATAATGCTTTCTCTTTTCTAAATGTCTTTTTAATCCGTGTTTTGAAAACTCTATTTTAGATAATTCAGTTTTAATACCTAATAATTCTTTAATACTATCCTTAACTATCATAATATACCTCTTAAGTATATTTTAGCATAAAATAAATATAAAGCAAGACAATAAGAACCCCACCCTTCCACGATGCTTCGCATCGGGTGGGTTCCCGGGAACCTTGTTGTTTCACAATAAAAAAAGAGCTATCTTTACAGATAACTCTTTTAATATGTAAGCACACCCAAGGTCGCTTAACAAGAAATGCACGGTGCCTTTGCAGTTAGCTCTAAGTAAGCAATCTTACGGCACATAGAGTATTTTACTTATGGCTGCTTCCGTCAAGACCTGACCAGATTCATAAAGCTCTATTGCGTAAGGACCCACTTGTCAACACCACTTACAAAAGTCGGCTACACCCCTTGAAAATCTCACTTGGGAATTCAGCCCTGCTATAGCAGATTACAGGTTACAAGGTACTGCTATCACCCCGCCTAGCGCATGGCGGAGAGCGAGGGATTTGAACCCTCGAAACGCTTTTGACGTTTACACGATTTCCAATCGTGCTCCTTCGACCACTCGGACAGCTCTCCAAGATACCAATATATTATAATGTATTTTTTAAATTTAGTCAATAATTTTTAATTTCACTTTAAAAACTCTGAAATTTTAGTTGCTATTTCTTTTGGCTTTTCTGTATAAAAATTATGTGTAGTATTTTCTATAAAATAAACTTTTATATTTTTACTTCCTGTCTTTTTATATTTTTCAACCTTTTTATTTTTATACTCATAAGCATCTTTAGGTAAATCAGATAAAAGCAATAAAATTTCATCTTTCAATCCTAGTGAAAATATATCTTTGTAATCATCATACCTTATGTCAAATAAAGAAGATATTATATTTATATCCATATTCAAACTATTTTCTAAAATATAATTTCTTGAGTATTCTTTTTCTTCCTCTAAGGTAGTTTTCATATAATCATCTTCAAAAATTCCACCATCTAAGATAATTTTTTTTTTCGCATATAAAAATCTTGAAAACTTTAATAATAAGTCTGCTCCTAAGGAATAACCCACTACTAAAGAATTTTTTGGAATAACCGATTTAATCCAATCTAAAAATTCTTTTTCATTTTTTATATTTACATCAATATTTGAATATTGTCCCGGAATATCTATATATTTTATTTCATATCCATATTTATTTAATTCTAAATTAAACTCTATTGTAGTTTCAATTTTACTACCTAATCCAGATAAAAAATATATTTTCTCCATATTTAATAAAATTATCTCCTTAATTTCTACTTGAAATGAAAATCCCAAACATAACGCCAAGCAAACATAATACAACACTCAATATTATATAAATTATTGCCATAACGGGCTTATTAATTTGAAATAAGTTATTTGCTTCTAGTGAAAAAGTTGAAAAAGTTGTAAAGCCTCCACATACTCCAGTTTTGAAAAACAAAGTTAAGTTTTTTGACCAATTATTTTTAACCGAAATACCAACAACAATCCCAATCAATATTGCTCCAAGCAAATTTGTTATTAGTGTTAAAACCGGAAATGTATTCTTATATGGAATTAAGCTAATTGAATATCTTAAAATCGCTCCAATAGCTCCACCTAATCCAACAACTAAAATCTCAATCATAAATACCTCTAACGCTTTTGAATCATAACTACATAAGGAGGTAAATTTTTTTGATTTTCAAATGTAAACTTCAAAACTATATAATCTTTTTGATCAAGAGTTTTTAAAAAGCTTGACATTTCTGCGCTCTCAATTTGTCCGCAAAGATGTCCAATGTAAAATGTTATAAAAATTACTCCTTTTGAATTTAATTTATCCAATAATTTTCTTACACTTTCTTCAACATCTACTGAATTTGTAGTTATTAATTTATCTCCATTTGGTAGATATCCTAGGTTATAAATTGCAAAATCAACATAATCTTTAACATATTTATCAAAATTTCTATGATTATCTAATATTAATTCATAATTAGAAAAATCTTTAAGTAAATTTTTTGAATTATCCAAAGCTTCTTGTTGTATATCAAAACAATATAGTTTTTCTGGCTTTACAATTTCCAAAATATTTTTGGAATCAAATCCATTACCTACCGTCATATCGACAGCAACTTTTACATCTTTGATATAACTACCCATAAAAAATTCTATTAAATTCTTAGTATTATTTATTATTACAGCCACTACAACACTTTCCTTGTTCTAAAATTTCGTCTACATCATAAATGTATAAATCATCTTTTATTTTAGTTACTCCTGAAATTCCATCAAAGAATATTCTAGAATAAAAGCTCTTCTTTTCTTTTGTATATACTTTATAAGCAATACATTTTATAAAAAATCTATTAAATTTTTCCATTCCTTCATCGTATTTTATCTCTTCTAAATAATAATCTTCATCTCTAAATGTTAGTTTTACATATCCAATTATATTTTCTTCCATAACTAAACTAAAATAAAAAGTTGGAACAGATAAGTCCATACTTCCGCCAATTCCATATTTAACATAAAGTTCTTCAAATTCTTCTGGCGTAGCATTTTTTAATCCTATCATTATAAACTCCTTAAATATTCTATTTCTTCTTTACAAAGTTTTCTGTAAGTACCTATTTTTAAATTTCCAAGTTTTATCTTTCCAAAAGCAACTCTTTCTAAAGAAACAACATTATATCCTAATATTTTAAACATTTTTCTTATCTGTCTATTTCTTCCTTCTTTTAGAAAAACTTTAACTATATTATTTTTAAAATCAAATATTTCAAACCTTGCTTCTCTAGTCATTCTACCCTCAAGTATTATTCCCTCAGATAGTTTATTTAAATCACCATCTTTAATTTTTTTATCAACTTGAACAATGTATTCTTTTTCAACATTATGCTTTGGATGAGTTAATCTAAAAGCTAAATCACCATCATTTGTTAAAAGTAAAAGTCCAAAGCTATCCTTATCCAATCGACCTACTGGATATATTCTCTCTTTGGAATCTATTAAATCTAAAACTATTTTTTCCTGATTTTGTGCCTTAGCCGTACTGGAATATCCAATAGGCTTATTTAGTAGATAATATCTTTTAACCTCTTCTAAAGCTATTTTTTTACCTTCAACTGTTATTTCATCTTGTTCAGATACTTCCATTCCTTTTTCTGCAAGTTTTCCATTTACAAAAACTTTTCCCTGTTCTAGTAACAAATCTGCTTTTCTTCTAGAACAATAGCCTGTATTTGCAATAAATTTATTTATTCTCATCTTCAATTTCCATATTTATTTCATCATCAACTATTTGATTTTTTTCTTCATCTGAAATGAATTTCTCAATATCAGGTAAATCTTTTAACGATTTTAAATTAAATTGATTTAAAAAATTTAAAGTTGTTTTATAGATAATTGGCTTTCCAATTCTATCAAGTCTTCCAGCCTCTTCAATAAAGTCTTTTGAAAGTAAAGTATCAATAGAACTATTACATTTAACTCCTCTAATCTCTTCAATTTCTTGTCTAGTAATTGGTTGTTTATATGCAATTATAGCCAAAGTTTCTAAAGTTGAGTTAGTTAAATGTTTCATTGTAACTTTTTCAAACAGCTTTGAAATTGTTTCATGATATTCTTTTCTGGTCTTTATTTGATAATGGTTAGAAATTTTTTGAATAACAAGTCCTCTTTTTTGAAACTCAAATTCTTCTACCAACTCATCAGCTAAAACAGTAGCTTCTTTTACAGAAATTTCTAATACTTTTGCAATATCATCAATTTTTAAAGGATCTCCGTAAACGAATAATAACTGTTCAATTACTTGCTTATATTCTCTACTATTCAACTTCTTCCCCCACTAAATTAAGCTTAATTTTATTATCTTTATCTTGAAAAATCCTAACAAAATTATTTTTAACAAGTTCCAAAATAGATATAAATATTGTTATAAGCTCACTTTTTGTTCCATTTTGAAAAATTAATTCTTCAAAATAGGCTTCTTTTTTCTCATATAATTTTGACTTTATCATAGAAATATACTTTTCAATTGGAAATAAATCTTTTTCTATGATTTTATCAAAAGAACTCTCATCGTTTTTCTCTTTATACTGATTAATAATATTTTCCATTAAATTTAATAAAACATTTACGTCAGTATTCAAAATAATTTCTTTATCTTCTGTTATATATTCTGTTATATCAGATTGCATTTTTGAATATGCTTTACTTCCATCAGCTTCAAGATTTCTAAAATACTCTCCAACTTTTTTGAACTTTCTATATTCTACAAGTCTTTCAATCAATTGTTCTCTTGTAACAATTTCATCCTCATCTTCGTCTGTATTTTTTGGAATTAAACTTCTAGATTTAATTTCAACTAAAGTACTAGACATAATCAAAAAAGCAGAAATATCAGTATCTTCACTATGAATAGAATTTTCAATTACTTCTAAATAATGTCTTGTTATTTTGCTTATTTCTATATCATAAATATCAACTTTTTGTTTTGAAATTAAGTCAAGTAATAAATCCAAAGGACCTGAATAGGCATCTAAATTTACCATTAATTGCATTACATCACCAACAAAATTGCAAGATTAAGTATATGCTTCCCAACTTCAGAAACAATAGGTGTTAGGAAAGTTCCAAATGTTCTTGTAACTATTAAAGCTAATAAAATTAGAGTTGTGTAACTTGAAAGTTTGAAATATTCATACTCTACATCACTTGATAAAAAAGCACTTATAAAAATTGCACCGTCAAATGGTGGTAAAGGTATTAATCCAATAATTCCAAAAACTATACTTATTGAAAAAATATCTCTAAATAGTAAAAATAATAGTTCATTATCCTTTCCAATCTTGATATATAAAATCGCTGATATTAAAGCAATTATAAAACACATAAAAGCATTTGATAAAGAGTAAATTATTTTCCCCCAAAATCTATTTTTAAAATTTGACATCTTAATTTCCATTGGTTTTGCCCAACCAAACTTAAAGATTATAAAACAAATAAAACCCATTAAATCAATATGATTTGCAGGATTTAAACTTGTTGCACCATTGTTCTTAGGTGTATCATCTCCCAAAGCTAATGCTACATTTGCTTGGAAAATTCTACAAGCAACAATTACAAACATTACTGCAATTCCAACGATTACATGCTCCATTATACTGTCCATACTACCCCCCTATTTATCTCATTTAAAATAGCCATTGCTGTTTTAAAATCATTTATTTCTCCATTAAAATACATTCTTTTTAAGTCTTCAAAATGAATTCTAACTATACTTAAATTCTCGTCATCATCTTCTGGTAATTTAGAAGCAAATAGACTATCAGCTCTGTAAATTACTGTTTTTTCAGTACAAAAACCCACACTGTTATATCCTTCAAAAATTTTTTCTAAAGTCTTTGAACTAAATCCAATTTCTTCTTGTAACTCTCTAAGAGCTGTCTGTTCATAGTTTTCTCCAACTTCTACAAGTCCTGCTGGTATTTCCAGAAATTCTTCTTGAATAGGAAATCTATATTGTTTAACTAAATATACAAAACCTTCTTCATCTATTGGAAAAATTGCTACTGCATCTTTATGTTCAACAATTTCCCTCTTTAAAATTTTTTCATCTTTTTCAAAATATTCTAGTTTTAAATTCAAAATTTTACCATCAAAAATTTCTTCAGTTTTTACTTTTCTGTACATCTTAATCTTTCCTTTTTTTCGTTTGCAATTTCAATCATTTCCTTTGATTGTCTTATAGTTGTATCATTAATATTTGCACCACCAATAAGCCTTGAAATTTCCATAACTTTTTCATCATAATTCGCACATACAACTTTAGATAAAGTTACATTTCCGATAGTTTCTTTACTTATTATAAAGTGAGTATCAGATAAAACAGAAATTTGTGGTAAATGCGAAATTACAAGAAGCTGATGATTTTTAGAAATCTCTGCAAGTTTTTCTCCAACTATCTGAGCAGTTACTCCACTTATACCCGTATCAATTTCATCAAAAACAAGAGTTGCAATCTTATCTCTATCAGATAAAACTTTTTTAAAACCTAACATAATTCTACTAAGTTCTCCACCTGATGCAATCTTGTAAATTTCTTGAAGCTCTTCTCCCTTATTTGTAGAGATTAAAAAAGTAACTTCATCAAAACCAATATTTGTAATTTTATTATTAGTTTTTATATCTATTTTAAATATTGAATTTTTTAAATCCAAATCTAAAAGTTCTTTTTCAATTAATTTTTCTATTCTTCTTGCAACTTCTTTTCTAGAACTTGAAATTTCATTTGCAAGTTTTTTATATTCTTCACTTAAATTTTTAAGTTTATTGTTTTCTTCCAGTAGTAAATCTTTTGAATGTTCAAGTAAATATATATCTTCTTCTAATGAATTTTTATATTTTATTAATCCGTTTTTATCCGTCTTAAGTTTTCTCTTTAAGTCGTTCAAAAGATTGAATTTTTCTTGTAAAATCATTAAACTTTCTTCATCAATATAAATATTTGAATAATAGTCTTGTATTTTTGCATAAATCTCTTTTAGACCAAAAGAAAGATTTTCAAAGTCTTCACTTAATTTAACAGTTTTATCATTTTCTTCAAGAAGTGCAATATTTCTATTTATCTCGTTCAAAATAGAAAAAGCATTGACCTCTGAAGTCTCGCCATCAAAAAGTTCAATTAAATTTCCACAACAACCTAAAATAGCTTGACTATTATTATATTTATCAAGCTCATTTTCAATGAATTCTTCATCTAATGTTTCTAAGTCTAAGCTATTAAGCTCTTCAATCTCAGCTTTTATTTCTTCAATATTTTCATCAAAATTATTAACTCTATTTTTTAACTTCTTTAAATCAGTACTAGTCTTTTTAATTTTTCCATATAGTACTTCTATTTCTCTTAATTTTTTTCTAAATTCATCATCACAAAAACTGTCTAAAACCTCAACAAAATCTGTTCTATTAAATAGAGTGTAGCTATCATGTTGTCCACAAACATTTAAAATATTTATCATTATTTCTGATAGAATAGAATTATTTACAGTTCTATTATTTATCTTTGAAACTGATCTTCCATTTTTACTTACAGTTCTTGAAATAACTAACATATTATCTTCAATTTCTATATCTAATTCTAGCAATTCAAATTTATTTTTCATTATTGTTTCGTCATATTCTGAAAGGAAAAAAACTCCTTCCACATAAGCAGTATCACCACGTTTGCCTATGGATGAAGTATTAGCTCTCCCACCACAAAGCAAAGAAATAGCACCGATAATTATAGACTTACCAGTTCCTGTTTCTCCCGTTAAAATATTAAGTCCTTCAGTAAAGGAAATTTTTATTTCATCAACAATCGCTAAATTCCTTATATATAATTCAGATAACATAAAATCCCTACCTTACTAGTTTCTTTATATCTTCAATTACAGAATCTAAAAAAGATTTGTCATCAACTGCAATAAAAATAGTATCAGTACCAGTTACAATACCACTAACCATTTTCAACTTGGCACTTTCAATATATGATCCACAAATACTTGCCGTATGTGGAATAGTCTTTATAAGTATCATATCTTCATTATGTTTTATAGACAAAATCGCAAGTTTACAAATCTTATTTAATCTTTCATCTAAGGATTCGTAAATTGAGTCCACAACTTTATACTTATATTCACCTTTTTTATTTTGAACTTTTAAAATTTTTAATTCCTTAATATCTCTAGAAACAGTTGCTTGTGTAGAACGAATACCTTTCTTTTCTAAACATTCTGATAGTTCTTCCTGCGTTTTTATTTCATTATTTTCAACTAAATCTAGAATAATTCTTTGTCTTGTATATTTTTTCATAAAAACCTCTTAAAAAACTCCTTTAATAAGTGCTAATTTTTCTTTATTCCCATCTCCTCCAAGAATTGGAGAATCAATGATGGAAATAATTTCTAATTTATTAGCTAAAGCATACAGTCTAATTTTCTCAATAACATTATCAATTACTTTTTCAGACTTGACAATACCTTTCTTACTAAGACTTTTTCCTTCGCATTCAAATTGTGGCTTAATTAATGCAACAATTAAGCTATCTTCTTTTAAAAATTTATGCAAATTTTCAAAGATATATCTTAAAGAAATAAATGAGACATCTATCGAAATAAAATCGACTTTTTCTCCAATTATTTCAAAATCTAAATATCTAAAATTTGTATTTTCAAGACTTATAACCTTTTTATCATTTAATAAACTATCTACAAGTTGATCTCTACCAACATCTATTGCATAAACTTTTTTAGCATTCTCATTTAACATGATTTGAGTAAAACCACCAGTTGAGGCTCCTATATCCATACAAACTAAATTATTCAAATTGAGATTAAAATTTTTAATTGCACAGTCCAATTTAATTGCCCCTCTGCCAACATAAGTATCTTCAAATGTTGAGTTTATTGTTATTAACTTTTCATCTTCAATTAGCATGGACACTTTTTCTATTACTTTTCCATCATAAAATGCTCTTTTTTCAGAAATAATCTTTTTAGCATAAGTTCTAGACTTAGCAAGCCCTAAATTTACTAAACAAATATCTGCTCTTTCCATTAGTATGTCCTTTTTGCCATAAAGTCTATAAAGTCTATAAAGAAATCTTTATTCCCAGAAATTTTATTTATTTCTTCAAAAGAAATACGATTTAAATCATTAATTTTCTTTTCAACTTCATTTTTCCCAAGAACAGTTGCAAAAGTCTTTTTATTAAGTTTAACATCCTCTTCAAAATCGAATAAATCATCTTGAAGTTGGAAAACAAGTCCCAAATTTTTTGCATAGATTTCTAAGTGAAGCAAATCTTCATCACTAGCTCCAGCCAGTTTTGCTCCTGATAAAATAGCAGCTTTAAAAAGCTCTCCTGTTTTTAAATCATTTATTTTTTCAATATCGCTTAAATCTTCTACCTTATTTTCAAGATCTAAAAATTGACCATAAATCATTCCATTTATTCCACTAGAATTAAGAATAATTTCACTTGCACTAACTGCATTTTTTATCTCTTGAATATTATCAAGTTTTTTAATAGCTTTAAACATAATTAAATTTGCATTATTTAAAAGTTCATCTCCAACCAATACTGCATTTGATTGTCCAAATTTACCATAAACAGAAAGAACTCCTCTTCTAAATTTGTCATCATCCATTTCAGGTAAATCATCATGAACAAGAGAGTAATTATGTATAAGCTCAAGAGAAATAGCAAAGTCTAAAGCTAAATCAGAAACTTCCTTATAACTTTTAAAAGACTCTAAAAGTAAAATTGCTCTTATCCTCTTTCCACCAACAGAAAAAGAATATGCACACATTTTTTCGAATTCATTTTGATTTTTATAAACTAAATCTAGTCTATCTTCAATAATTCTTTTATCTTCTTCAATCAAACTTAAAAAATTGTCCATTATAACTCTAAACTCACTTGTCCATCTTCTAATGTTTTCTCAACAAATTTTTGAACTTCAGACTCTGAATTTTCATCAAATAAGAAAAGTCTTCCCTCTTCTTTTTCAAGAATTTCAACTAATTCTTTATGAAGTTTAATTCCCTTTTTATATAATTCAATACTCTTTTCAAGACTTAATTGTTCTTTTTCTAAAGTATTTACAATTTTTATAAGCTCTTCAATTCCCTTATCGTAATTTTCTAACTTAATTGCCATCTATAATCTCCTTAATATCGGAAATAATTTCTCCATTAGAAACCTTAAGTTTCAAAGAATCTCCTACATTTACATCCTTAATATCTTTTACAATTTCATTTTTATCATTATAAATAATACTATATCCTCTCTCTAAAACACTTGTTGGATTAATAATCTCCAAAGATTGTCTTTTAAAGTCTAGTAATTGTTTATTATACTTAAATACAGCATTTATTTTTTCGTCCAATGATTTTCTTAAATTCTCTAGATTTTCTTTTAATGTAGTAATTCTATTAACTGGATTATAATATTCCAATTCTTTCTTAAAATGTTCTAGCTGAATTTTTTCAGCAGAAATTTCCTCTAAAATATTTTTATTAAGTTTTTTCTCAGCTTGACTTAAAAATTCTTTTAACTCATCCATACTCACTGATGAAAGCTCTGCACCTGCTGTCGGAGTCGCTGCTCTTTTATCTGCAACATAATCCGTAAGCATTGTATCTATCTCATGACCTACTGCTGAAATAATTGGTTTTTTACAATTAAAAATGGTTCTAATAAGATTTTCATCATTAAACGCATTCAAATCTTCAAAAGAACCACCACCTCTACCGACTATTATTGTATCAATAAAATCGAGTGAATCTAAGTATTTAACACCTTCAGCTATTTCCTCACTAGCACCAATTCCTTGAACTTTTGCAGGATAAAAATAGATATTCGCAATCCTATATCTTCTTCTTAAAGTATTTAAGATATCACGAATAGCAGCTCCATTTTTAGCTGTAACAACTCCGATATTCTTTGGAAATTTCGGAATAGGTTTTTTAAATTCAGCATTAAAGAGGCCTTCTTTTGAAAGTTTTTCTTTAAGAGCTAGAAATTGTTCATATAAATTTCCACGCCCAACCTCTTCAACATTTTTACAAAGGATTTGATAGTAGCTACCCTTTTCATAAGTCATAACGGTTCCGGTTACAACAACCTTCTGTCCGTCAGTAAGATTTAAATTTTGTGCAATCGGTACTGTTTTAAAAACAACGCATTTTAGCATAGCTTCATCATCTTTTATACTAAAATAACTATGTCCTCCCGATTTTTTAAAATTAGATACTTCGCCTTCAACACTAATATTGGATAAAAAAGAATCTCTTCTAAGTACATTTGCAATATACTTACTTACTTCTTTAACCTTAAATGTTGTCATCAAATTTCTCCTATTTAGAATAACACTAAAAGAACTCCAAAAATTGCAAATATACTTATTGCAGGTAATACATGTTCAATTAATGCTTTTAAAGATTTTTTAGGAATTGCAATTAATGCACTCAAACTACAAACCAATGGAACATAGTATGATAGTATTAAATATGCATTTCTCCATGGTAATAATTTAGGAATCATTGTATGTTTAAAAAACAAGAATATTGCAAAACACACAATACAAAAAATCGGATAGACTATCCATCTTTTTGTACCTTCCGTTCCAATTAAATAAGTTGAAACTGCAATGCCAGAACAAACAATTCCAGCAAAACCAATAAGCAATAAAGTATTAATAATTCCCATAATTGCCTCCTAAAATTAAATGTTATTTTTAGATCTTACTATAGTTCCGAGAATACCGTTTATAAATTTATATGAAGCTTCTGTAGAATACTTATTAGCAATTTCTATAGCTTCGTTTATTGCAACACTCTCAGGAATATCATCTAAGTAATAGATTTCATTAACAGCAATTCTTAAAATTGCCAAATCTATTTTAGCTATTCTATTGTAATTCCAACAACCTTCTAAATTATCTTTAATTATATTGTCAATCTCATCAATGTGATCAATTATAGATTTACAATTTTTTCTAATATATTTAAGTTCACTACTAGGCAACTCAAAATATTCTATAAAACTTTCAATCTCATCACATTTAAAACTGTCCTTAATACTTAGTTGATAAATCAACTTCATACACCATTCACGTGCTTCACTTCTTGTCATATAAGCTCTCTACTTTTCAATAGATTCAATACAAATATTCACACCTAATACTTTAATACTTGTCATTATTTCTATCTTTAATTTTATATTTTCTTGAATTTTCTTAACAATTTCTTCAAATTTTTGTCCATATTCTACGACAACTTTAACAGAAACTTGAATTCCATTTTCTGATAATTCAATTTCAATTCCTTTTTTAGAATTTTTTGCATTAATTTTTTCAGCATCTTCAGGGATTCCAACTATATGTTTAACACCATCAACTTCAAGAGTTGCCATAGCTGTTATCATATAAAAAATATCATTTGATATTTTAATACTGCCGTTTTCATATTTATTTTTATTCATAATTAATACACCTCCACTTACTAAGTATTATACCAAAAATTGTAAATTTATTCAATTAAAAATAAATATTTATGCAATTCTATATAATATTAATATTTTATAAAATTTTTAAAAAAACAGCATCTTGAACTGAAAATTTAATTATGCTAAAATATCATTAATTATATAATAATAATCAATATAGTTATATAATTTTGATATTTTATAAGGAGGTGACATTTTGAAAAATTTTGGAACAGAAAAGGAAACTCAAGGACTTAAATTATTCTTAAAATTAATTGCTTTAGCATGTTTTGTATTATTTAATGGTTTCTTATTCGCATTTATTAGACTTTTTGTACGTAATATTGACAATATTACAAAAAAGGGATCTATGACACCAGCTATTCTTCTTGTAGGAGGAATTTCTTTATTTTTAATATTATGTGCATATGTATTACCATATTATTTATTCGTATTATTCCCTAAATTATATTATTACGACGATGGTGTTGTTATTGGTAAACAAGATAACGAAAAGATTCTTTATAAAGATTTAGATTATTTCTTTATATCTAATCCAGTTAATCCTATTGAATTTCTAGCAATTTGGTATTATGCAAATGGAAAGTGGAAATCTTTATCTGGTAATGGATATTCTAAAAAAGCATTTAAACTTTGGCAAGAAGATTTTGTTAAAGTTAACTATCCAATATATATGAAAAAAATATATGATGGAGAAACTGTAGAATTCTTATATCACGATCCAAAGAATCGTAGATTAGGCTTCAAAACTGTTAGAAAAATTCTAGAAGAAGGTCTAAAGATTGAAATCACAAAAAACTATTTCAAAGTTAATGGTAAAGAATATAACTGGGATGAATATGATATTTATGCTAAAATAGGTAATGTTGTTGTAAGAAATGATCAAGGTAAGACTGTATTTAAATTACCACAAAAGGCATTTGTTCATAAACCAAATTTACTTCAAGCAATTGTATATGAATTAAATAGTAACAGTCATAGAGATTAATTAATATCAAAATAATAAATATTTGATTGTTTTCATTTCACAAAAGCAATTATTAATTTTATTTGCTTTAAATAATTAAATATTTATTAAAAACAAAAAGCCAACATAGTTGGCTTTTTTATTTTGTATAATAATATATTGCAAGTTGTGTTCTATCTCTAAGATCTAATTTTTCTAATATTCCAGAAATATAATTTCTAACAGTTCCCTCACTTAAAAATAATTTTTCAGAGATTTCTTTATTTGAAAGTCCTTTTGCAATCTGTTCTAAAATTTCTATTTCCTTTTGTGTTAAAAGATCAAATTCTTTTTTTGTCGTTTTAAAAAGACTCTTAATATTTAATTCATTATCAATAATCTTATTTCCAAGACTTACACTCTCTATCGCAGGAATTAGAGATGCTACATTATCTTTTAAAATAACCCCTAAGACTCCTCTATCAATTCCTCTCATAATATCATCACTATCATTAAAAGTTGTAAGTAGCATTATCTTAGCTTCTTTATCATATTCTAATAATTCTATTGCAACATCAACACCATTTATTTCTTTCATTCTTATATCTAAAATAACAACATCAACTTTATTTTCTTTGTATGTTTCAATAGCTTTTTTTGAATCTGTTGTTGCCAGCACAATTTCATAACCACTTTTGCCTAAAATTGTACTTAGTGCATTTAATACAAGAACATCATCATCAACCATTATTAATTTCACTCTATTCACCCTTACCTATTGTAATATTTATTTTAAAACCATCATCGGTAATTATATTAAATAGACCTTTATATTTTCTAGCCAATTCTTCCATAGATGAGATTCCTAAGCCTTCATCTTTTTTAAAATTAATATTCTTTCCATTGTCAAAAATTGTTATAATATATGAACTTTCATTCTCTATAATTCTAACTGTAAATGTATCTCCATTAGAATACTTAGTAAAATTAGTAAATGCTTCTTTTACTATACTAAGAATGTCAAAACTTAAATTTTCATTCATTTTATTCTTTATTTTATATATTAATTTCGTATTAACATTTGGAACATTTATAATTTTTTCTATCGAGCTTTGCAAATCAAAAGCTGATTTATACATATTGTGAATTATTTTTCTAATATCTACAAGACCAACAGAAAGATTTTCTCTAACTCTAATTAGAGCGGTTTTTACATCTTCATCATCTGTCATAAATTCTAAAGCTCTAAGCTCTAGAACAGATGCTGAAATAGTATGACCTATCGAATTATGCAATTCTCTTGAAATTTTTTCTCTCTCTTTTAAGATATTTTCATAATTCTTTTTTTCTTCTTCAAGATATAATGTCTTTAAATCTTTTTTTAATTTATAATTTGATTTATAAAAATTTAAAAATTCTCTATAATAGTTGACTTTTCTTTCATAAAGTTCTCTATCATATTGTGAAAGACAAACGATTAGTAATGCCAATGCAAAAAAGTTCAATTCTCTAGTTATTAAAAATACAAAAAATATAGGAATATTGTAAATTGATTTACTATATATTGCATAAATAAAAGAGAACATAAAAAATCTAAATTCAGGAAAAAAGTAAATTACAATTAAAAAAACAACTGACAAAACTGTGCTAGAATAAAAATTTTCCCTAATCTCTATAATAAGTACAAAAATTAAAGAAACAAAACTAAAAATTGCTACATTTGTAAAACTTAATTCATCTGAAAATAAATATAAAAAATTTAGTAAAAAATATTTTAAAAATACCATAAAATCTCCATATTATTATCAAAAAATATTATCTTTATTTATATTATACATATATTTTACCATATTTTTTAAAAAATTACATTTGTCATATTCATAAAATTACATCTTACACTAAAAATGCAAAAAAATAATTGATATAATTATTGCGAGGTGATAATTATGATTATAAAAGTAGAAGACTTAATAAAAAAATATAAGGAAAAAATTGTTTTAGACCATTTTAATTTATCTCTTGAGAAAGGAGATGTTCTTGGACTACTAGGTCCTAACGGTTGTGGAAAGACAACTTCAATAATGTGTATACTATCTCTTTTAAAATATGATAGTGGAAATATCGAGGTTTTTGGAAAAAAAGATATTCAAAACGAATATGATATAAAAAGAAAAATAGGAATTGTTCCCCAAGAACTAGCAGTATTTGAAAACTTAAATGTTAGAGAAAATATAGATTATTTTTGCGGACTATATGTTCAAAATAAAAACGAAAGAAAAAGACTTGTTAACGAAGCAATAGAATTTACTGGACTTCAAAGTCATGAAAAAATGTTACAAAAGAAACTTTCCGGTGGACTTAAAAGACGTTTAAATATCGCTTGTGGAATTTCACACAAACCAGAATTAGTTATTCTTGATGAACCAACTGTTGCAGTTGATGCTCAAAGTAGAAAATTCATTTTAGACGGAATAAAAAATTTAGCTGATAACGGAGCATCAATCCTATATACTACTCATTATCTAGATGAAGCTGAATATCTTTGTAACAAAATTTCAATTATGGATAATGGAAAAAATATATTAACAGGAGATATGCAAACTTTAATTAATGGTGTTAGTGTAAAAGAAAAAATTACAGTTGTAGGTTATATAAAACCTGAAATTATTTCAATTTTAGAAAATCAAGATGACGTTGTTGACGTTGAAGTAAAAGAAAATCAAGTAACTTTAAACTATTCTAACGATGTTGGAAATATTAAAAGATTAATTTACTTACTTGATGATAACAATGTTGTATATGAAGAAATCTTTTCTAAGAAACCAAAATTAGAAGATATATTCTTAGAAATGACTGGAAAGGAGCTTAGAGAATAATGGGAATTTTATCTGCTTTAAAAATTAACTTACTTACTTTAGTAAGAGATAAAATGGCTTTTTTTTGGAATACTTTTTTTCCATTAATTTTAGCAACATTTTTCTGCATTGTTATGCCTAATGTTGGAAAATCATTCGAATCTGTAAATGTTGGTATTGACAAAAATAACCCAAATATAACAATTTTAAAACAAATTCCTCATCTTAACTTAAAAGAAGTTAAAGAAGATGTTTTAACAGATTTAAAAAATAAAGAATATAAAGCATATATCGAAGATGATTTATCAATGAAAATAGTATCATCTGATTCTGAAGTTATGATTGTTAAAAATATACTTGATCAAGTGAAACAATTAAAAGAAACAAAAATTAATCAAGTTGAAATAATTAAAAATATGAATAAAGAATTCATTGAAAATAAAAATCAAAGCTCAAGTGGAGTTGAAATGATGCTTTTTTCAATCGTAATTATGACAAGTCTTTATACTATGTTTGATGGTGTTGCTTATATTGATAACATTTTATATGGAACATCAGATTTTGCAGTAAGAATGCTGGCTTCACCACTTAAAAAATCAATATATTTGATTAATGGTATTTTATCTACATTATTAGTTTCAGGTTTTAACACTTTGCTTCTAATTTTATATGTAAAATTTGTTTTTGGAATAACTTTAATAACAAACTATCTCGCTACATTTGTTACCATAATAATTATTATGTTTTTTGGTATAACAATGGGAATGCTACTTTCAGTATCAATAAAATCGGGAACAGAAAAGAAAACGGCGTTAGGACTTGGACTTATTTTATTAATGAACTACACTTCCGGAATGATGGGAACAGGAGTTACAAATATAATTACTACTAATTTCCCTATCATAAAAAAAATAAATCCAACAATATATATGGAAAATGCTCTATTGGGTGTTAATATAGCAAATGATACAAATTACTTAATATCAATGATTCAATATATAATTCCTTTTTCATTGATATTATTTGGAATTACACTAATTTACTTAAGGAGGCATAAATATAATGATTTTTAAAAATTATTTAAAAATATGTTTTAAAAATATAAAAACTATTTTATTTTCTTTCATGATTTTTATGCTTTTGTTAATTATATTTACTAGTCAAAGCTCTAAAGAAACAGAATTCAAAGCAATGAAACTCGATATAATGATTAATGACCAAGACAAAAGTGAAGATTCAAAAGCTTTTATAAATTATATAAAAGAAAAACATAATGTAACAGAAGGACAAATAACTGAAGACGAAGCAAAAAAACAAATAGTTGAAAATAAAATTACAGCTTTTATTGAAATAAAAAAAGATTTTAAACAAAATTTACTAAATGATAAAAAAGCTATATCCCTTTTAGCTTCAACAAAAACTGCTTATATAACTTTTTTAAAGATAGATTTAAACAAATATATGAATTATACACTAGCTGGATATAAATCAAATGTAGATCAAAAAGAAGTTATAGATACCTTAAATAAAGAAATAGATGTTAAAATAGTAGATACAAAATTATACAACCAAGAAGAATCAAATGAAGCATTTGCAGCATCTTTTGCAGTACTAAGCTATGTTGTATTTATGGATGTTATTTCTATAATTATTAATATAGATTCAGAATTTAAAAAAGAAAGTTTATTAAAGAGAATGGGACTATCCCCTTATTCTCAAAAATCACAAATGTTACAACAATTTGCAGCTCAAATTATTATAGCAATATTTATATCTACAATCTACATCTCCATTGTACTTTTAAGAATAAATCTGGATATGTCAAAAGCAAATATAATTTATACTATATTAGCTGTTCTAGTTTTCTCATTTACTGCAATTTCACTTGGACAACTATTTGTATCATTATCAAAAAATGTAAAAGTTATAAATGGTATAAATGCAGCTTTTACACTAGTAATGGCATTCTCATCAGGAGTATTCTTCCCTGTAAGATTATTGCCACAAGGAGTTGTAAATCTTTCAAAGTTTATGCCACAATATTATTTTATACACTTTTTACAAAATATAAATTCAGAACAATTTTTAATATTCATAGGCTCACAAGCTGTATTTATTATGTTTTATTTACTATTAGCAGTATTTATAAAAAATTACAAATTAAAAGAAGTCGCTTAAACGACTTCTTTTTTATTTTTATTTTTTCTCTTTATACATCATTTTATATCTCATACCAACTGTTCTACTTATATAGTTTGAGGATAAAGCACAAATTCCCAAAGTAAACATTGTTGTTATATATAGTTGATTTTGATTTGTTATTATCCAAGTTACAATTGAAATAAAAACTCCTCCTGCAATAAATACAACTCCTGAAAATTTATTTACTAATGTAAAAACTATATCATTTGTTAATGTCCATTTGTTTCTTATTGCAAACTCACTTTCTTTATTTACTTTTCTCAAATAAATTCCGTATATTGTAGTCAAAATTGCAATTAAAGTGAAAACTAATCTAATTACATAAAATAGAATTTCCATTTTTGAATTTTTTAACATTAGTTTTAAAACTGAAAATGTAAAGTAATTACACATAATAGAGATTAGTAAGTTTATAAATGCAACAACTGTTACTCCCATTGGATAATTTTCGTCATTAAATTTCTTTTTTACTCTTCTTAAATATGTTATTCCAAAGAATGATAATACTGTATTTGCTATGGCAAATGTAAAAATCATATATGATCCGATAAAAACTTCTTTTCCGTCTTTGATATAAGCAAAAACTGATGATGGTAATACAACAAAACCTGTTGTAGCCAAAATTATCGGAGTAATCGCTAAAATTAACAATAATTTTAAAAATTTATTCATTTTTAGTCCTCATATCCATATTTTTTATAGAATTCTTTTTTGTATTCTAAAAATCTATCTTCTCTAATTGCTTGTCTTATATTTTCCATTGTTTTAAGTAAAAATCTTAAATTGTGAATTGAAAGAAGTCTTGCCCCTAATATTTCATCAACATTTATTAAATGTCTTATATAAGCTCTTGTATGATTTCTACAAGCATAGCAATCACATTCATCATCAAGTGGAGCAAAGTCCTTTGCGTATTTTGCATTTTTTATAACAAGTTTTCCCTTTGAAGTCATTGCAGTTCCGTTTCTTGCAATTCTTGTAGGAAGAACACAGTCAGCCATATCAATTCCAGCTTCAACAGCTTCAAATAAATAATCCGGAGTTCCTACTCCCATTAAATATCTAGGCTTATTTTCAGGCATAAATTGTACTGTATAATTTAGATATTCAACCATAATATCTTTAGGCTCACCTACACTTAGTCCGCCAATAGCATATCCCGGTAAATCCATTTCTATTGTAGCAAGTGCTGACTCTCTTCTTAAATCTTTGAACATTCCACCTTGAATAATTCCAAAAAGCGCTTGATTATCTGTATTTTTATGATAATCTTTACATCTTTTTAACCAACGTAAAGTTCTTTCCATAGAATTTTTTACATAATCATAACTTGCAGGGTATGGTGCACATTCATCAAAAGCCATCATAATATCAGAGCCTAAATCATTTTGAATTTCCATTGATTTTTCTGGAGAAATAAAATGCTTTGAACCGTCAATATGAGATCTAAATTCTACACCTTCTTCAGTTATTTTTCTAATATCTCCAAGACTGAAAACTTGAAAACCGCCACTATCTGTTAAAATCGGCTTGTCCCAATTCATAAACTTATGAAGTCCACCAGCCATTCTAATAATTTCTTGACCAGGTTTTAAATATAAATGGTAAGTATTTCCTAAAATAATTTGTGAGCCAATTTCTTTTAACTCATCTACATTCATAGCCTTTACAGTGGCTCTCGTTCCTACGGGCATAAAAATTGGAGTTTCGATAACACCCCTATTTGTATATATTTTTCCAAGTCTTGCATTACAGTCAGAAGACTTTTTTATCAATTCGTATTTTAACTCCATTACTTCTCCTTTTTAATAAGCATTGCATCGCCAAAACTGAAAAATCTGTATTTGTTTTTCGTAGCCTCATTATATGCATTCATTATTATCTCTTTTGATGCAAAAGCACTAACAAGCATAATTAATGTTGATTTAGGTAAATGAAAATTTGTTATAAGACAATCAACAACCTTAAACTCAAAACCTGGATAAATGAAAATATCCGTATTTCCTTTACAAGCTACAATCTTTCCATATTCTTTATAAACTGTTTCCAAAGTTCTTACACTTGTTGTTCCAACTGCAAAAATTCTATTTCCATTTTCCTTTGCTGTATTTATTATTTCAACACTTTCTTCTGAAATTTCATAGTACTCATTGTGCATCTTATGTTCCAAAACATTATCAACCTTAACAGGTCTAAAAGTTCCAAGTCCAACATGTAATGTAACTCTTGCAATCTTTACTCCCTTTTCTTGAAGTTCTTTTAAAAGTTCATCTGTAAAATGAAGTCCTGCTGTTGGTGCTGCGGCTGAGCCATTATGTTTTGCATAAACAGTTTGGTATCTGTCTCTCTCTTCCAATTTTTCGTGAATATATGGTGGAAGTGGCATTGTTCCAAGCTCATCCAAAATTTCTTCAAAAATTCCATCATAAGAAAATTTTACAAATCTCTCTCCCTCTTCACTTATACCTACAACTTCTCCAAGTAATTTTCCATTTCCAAACTCAACTTTTGAGCCTATTTTCATTTTCTTTCCGGGCTTAACCAAAGTTTCCCAAGTATTATCCTCATGCTTTTTCAAAAGTAAAACTTCAATTGCTTCGTCCTTACCCGGTCTCGCTCCAAAAAGTCTTGCAGGAATAACTTTAGTATCATTAATTACTAAAACATCATCTTTTTTTATATAATCAATAATATTTTTAAAATTTTTATGTTCTAAATCAAAATTTTCTCTATTTACAACTAAAAGTTTTGAACTTGATCTATCCTTAAGCGGAAACTGAGCAATCAAAGACTCATCAAGCTCAAAATCAAAATCATCTGTTTTTAAATTATTCATTAACTCTCTTCCTTTATTAAAAAATATAAAATACTTCTACAATGTAATATTATATATTGTTTTTCAATATTTTTCAAATTTTTAATAATACAATATTCATTAACAATAAAAAAGTAACGGTGTAATAATCGTTACTTTTTCATTCTATTCAATATTTCTTCTAAAACATAATCTCTATTGTCAATATAATCTTTTATTGTAGGTTTTAAAATTTCATTTGGAATTAATACATTTTCTTTGATTTCTTTTTCTGTAAATAAGTTTTTATTACCTTTTGTTTTGTCAAAAAAGCTTTGTCCATAGCTGAATATTAATTTACTATTTGGCAAAATATCTTGTGTTACATTTCCTGACGAATATATTCCACCTGCCAAAGGTTCTCCATAAATTGTAGCATCTCTAAATTTTTTCTTTAGAGAATATACTACACTTGTTCCTGCAGAAAAAGTATTTCTTCCTACTAAAATATGAATTTTTAAATTTTTGTTTTCCTTCTCATACTTTTCTAACTCATCTAAAAAAGATAGAAAAACTGTTTCGCTTCCTCCCTCATTATATCTTAAATCAATTATTATATTATTAATTTTCAATAAACCTTTATTATCTCGAATGTAATTAAAAAATTCAGCTGAAAATTTGTCAAAAGGTTTATGTTCTTCACTAAAACATTTATTATAATGAAGAACCATTGCATTGCTCTTTGGAAAAGTTTCAAAAGTATAAGATTGTGTTGGATTCATCTTATATGGAATATTATCAATTTCTAAAAAAGATTTGCCAATATAATTACAAGTAACAAACTCCAAATTGTCTATTTTTTTAAAATCATTTTCTAATTTTTCTCTTTCTTTTCCTGATGATTTTTCAATTAATTTTAATATTGATTTTTTATAATTTTCTTTATTTTTCTTAAATTCCTCTGTTTTTGAATATTCACTTTTTTCTGTTTTAACATCCCTATTAATCTTAGGTTTAAACTTTACATTAAATTCTTTTTTATCTTTTTCAATCACTACATTTATTTCATTTACATTTGAAATTAATTTAAGTCCTACAAGATAATCCAAATCTGTTATATAATAGTCAACCCAATAATCAATATTATATTTGTTATCTCCAGAAATTATTTCCTTTGCTTTTTCCCTAATATCTTTTATTTTAATTCCATTTATACTTTTTACTTTACTAAAATTATACTCTTCATACTCTTTTTCAATTCCGATTATATATGTTCCATCATCAAAAGTTTTCAAATAAAAAGGTAATATAGCCTGACTTGGATTTAAAAAACTAAGATGTCCTTCTTTAAAATAGCTCATTATTCGTTGAATTTCAACTACAAACTCACTGTCAGAAATATTATCTATATTTAATTTTAATTCTTTTATTCTATTTTTAAAATCTTCATCTGTAATATATCTATATTCCTTTTGATGTTTTTCAAGCATTACACTTTCAAAATGCTCTAAATCCTCAATAAGTTTTTTGTTTCTAACTTCCCTATTTTCTCCCTTAAAAAATATGAGTTCATTTGTATTTACATTAGAATTCTTATTTCCAAAAGACCCACAAGAAGTTAAAAATATTAAAGCTAAAAGAAAATAAATAATCTTTTTCATTACATCCTCCAAAAAAAAGAGAATTAACAATATAAAAATATAGCTAATTCTCAGAGTGTGGACAAAGTAAAGATTTTGTCCATACTCTGAAATACACTAATAATATATTTTACTTTTTCATTCTACCAAAATGTTTATATGCTTTATCTGTTACAATTCTTCCCCTGCTTGTTCTACTTAGAAATCCTATTTGTAGTAAATAAGGTTCATAAACATCCTCAATTGTTATTCTCTCCTCACCAGTGGAAGCAGCAATTGTATCAATTCCAACAGGCCCACCTGAAAAATTATCTATTATTGTAGTTATTATCTTTCTATCTATTGTATCAAGTCCAAGAGAATCTACTTCTAAAATATCAAGTCCATCTTTACTTGTTTGATAATCAATTTTACCATTTCTCTTAACCTGTGCAAAATCTCTAACTCT
This sequence comes from Parvimonas micra, assembly GCF_021300775.1. Lineage (GTDB taxonomy): Bacteria > Bacillota > Clostridia > Tissierellales > Peptoniphilaceae > Parvimonas. The sequence continues at coordinate 77,917 of NZ_JAJTJP010000001.1, read as the reverse complement.
CTTTAAAAGTCTGTTTGCAATTCTTGGTGTTCCTCTTGAACGTCTTGCAATTTCAAGAGCTCCCTCAGGTTCAATATCAACTCCTAAAATTCCAGCAGATCTTGTAATTATTTTTTGTAAATTTTCAATACTGTATAATTCAAGACTCAACATAATTCCAAATCTATCACGAAGTGGTCCTGTTAATTGTCCTGTTCTTGTTGTAGCTCCTATCAATGTAAATTTTTCAAGGTCAATTCTAAGACTTCTAGCGCTTGGTCCTTTACCAATTATTATATCAAGAGCATAATCTTCCATTGCTGGATATAAAATTTCTTCAACACTTCTGTTTATTCTGTGAATTTCATCTATAAACAAAACATCGTCTTTACTTAAATTTGTTAAAATACTTGCAAGATCACTTGGCTTTTCTATTGCAGGTCCTGATGTAACTCTAATATTAACACCCATTTCATTTGCAATAATATTTGCAAGAGTTGTTTTACCAAGTCCCGGTGGTCCATAAAGTAAACAGTGATCTAGTGGCTCATTTCTTGTTTTTGCAGCCTCAATAAAAATCTTAAGTCTTTCTTTTGCTTTTTCTTGACCAATGTATTCATCAATCCATTTTGGCCTTAAACTGGTTTCTATTTCAATATCTTCTCTTGAAAATCCAGTACCAATAATTCTATCTTCAAAATCTTCAAACATACTTACACCTATAATTGTTTCATACTAAGTTTAATAATATCTTCAATTTCCATTTCATCAATGTTTATACTTGAAAGAAATCTCTCAATATCATTTTTCATAAATCCTAAATTAACTAGAGCATCAGATACAAGTTCTCTCTTTTCTAAGTCTTTTCCACTTTCTACAGTTGGTTCTATTCCAGAAATATCTTTGCTACTAATACTATCAATTGAAATTTTATCTTTTAATTCCAAAATAATTTTTTGTGCAGTTTTCTTTCCAACACCCTTTGCAGTCGCAAGAGCAACGGCATCTCCATTAACTATTGTCAATTTTAGACTATCAACAGACATTGAGGATAAAATCCCACAAGCCACTTTTGGACCAATGCTATTTACACTTATAAGTAATTTAAACATTGATAGCTCGTCCATAGTTTTAAATCCAAACAAAGCAACATAATCTTCTTTTACTATATAATCTGTATAAATCGTATAATATTCTCCAACAGTTACATTGAATAATGTATTGTTAGAAGTAAAAATCTTATAACCTATTCCTCCATTATCTATAACGATATAATCATTGTAGATAAATTTAAGTTCCCCACTAATATATTCGTACATAAAACACCTATTTCATTCTAAATTGATCTTTAAATTTCAAACTAAAAAAATGACAAAGAGCAATTGCCAAAGCATCTGCTGCATCATCCTGCTTTGGAACAGATTGAAGTTTAAAAATCATCTTAATACTCTCTTGCATTTGCTTTTTATCCGCTCTACCATAGCCTGTAATTGCTTGTTTAACTTGTAAAGGAGTATATTCATAAGCTAATATATTTTTCTTTGTAAAGGATAAAATTTCAACACCCCTAGCTTGTGCAACATTTATTACAGTCTTAACATTCTTGTTAAAGAAAAGTTCTTCAATTGCTAATTCATCAACATTATGCAATTCAATTAATTTATTCAATTCTTCATCAATAATTTTAAGTCTATCTGGAAGTGGAACTCCTGCTTTAGTTTCAATTACTCCATAATCTATAAGTCTCACTCTATTTCCGATAGCTTCAATAATCCCGTACCCAACTATTGCAAGTCCAGGGTCTAATCCAAAAATAATCACAAAAAATCCTCCAATACTAACAAATATGATAACATAAAACACATAATTTTTCAATTAAGATTATTTTATAATTATCTAATAAAGTAATTTTATGCACAAAAAAAGCAAGAATTAAATTCTTGCTCTTAATCTTATTCGTAATCTTCACAGCTTAGTAAATCTTCTCTCTTAACTTTTCCTTTTTCGTCATAAGTCATTTTACTAAAGTTAATTAAATGTGGAATACCATCTAATTTTCTACATTCAATTAAATGAACAACTTTGCTTAAATCTCCAACTTCTTTAGCTTGAGTTTTCATGATTTTCATCATTGAATATTTAAGTTCAGTTTCTTTGAAAGTAATAGTTGACATTCCTTTTTTATTGAAAGCTGCTTGAACCATTGATTCGCAGTTTTCTTCTGTAAGTGCAGGAATTAAAATATAATCTACATCACTTGCAGCTTCGATTCCAGCTTCATCTTTAACTTGAACAGTCTTATGTGAACCTTTAGCAACAGCCATAATAGCTGCCATGAATGGTCTAATTCCAGCAGATCTATGTCCTGAAATAATTAAAGTTTCTCCCTTAGCAATAGCTTCTTCGATATATAGACCATGTTCTTCTTTCATGTAACCTGTGTCTACGCTTTTTTGTAACATTGGATGCATACAAATTTCCTCCTTTTATTTTTCATATATATTTATTATACTACATTTTTAATTTTAAATAAATAGTTTATAGTAAAATAATTAAATTTTTTTATAAATCGTATTAAGAATGTTAGCCATTAAATGATAGGCCAATTATTGATATTGTTACAATTATTACCCCTACTACTAAAAACATAGTAAGAGGTGTTGATAAAAATATTACTGATAATACAACACTCCATAAACTAAATGTGCTGTTCAATGCCATTCCTTTTGATACACCATTTAAGTTCATTCCCTTATAGTAAAGTAGATAACTTAAACCTGCAAAGAAACCTGCAAAGAATAAATATTTTAATATATCAAAACTTTGTATTGTAGTAACAAAACCACCAAAAAGTTTCATAAAAGGCAATACTAAGAATAATATACTTATTCCTGAAATTAATTCCCTTATTGTTAGTATTATTTCTTCATCAAGTTCTTCCTTGGTTGCATAAGTTACAATAGTAGCTTCAAGTCCCCAACTAAAACCTGCTATTAGAGAAAATAATATTCCTAAGTAAAAATAAGGATAATTTCCTGAAGGTTCTTCATAAGAAAGTACAAATGTTCCTATTATACAACCAACAATACAAATAAATGTTTTTAAATTAATTTTTTCTTTCAAAAATATAAAAGATAAAATTGTACCAAACATTGGACACAATGCTGAAATTGGAATAGCATAAGCTGGTCCTGCAAGAGAAATTCCCATTATATATGAACATTGTCCAACAGGTCCTCCAATCAAGCCTGCTAAGCAAACCCATTTTCCAGTTTTTGTTTTTAATGAAGGTAAAAATAGCTTCAATTTTCCTAAAAACTTATCATATCCAAGTACTAGTAATCCCGCAAACAAATCGTTGAATCCTGCAAAAACTAATGGTAGGAAAAACACAATTGCCTCACTATAGTTTTTCATTAACTCACTTCCTAGTAATACGGATAATACCAAGCCATTAACTGCCCATAGAAAACCTGAGGAAATACCAATAAATTCATTCTTAAATTTTTTCATTAAGGTTTTACTCCATTTTTATATATTTTTTTATCTAAAGCTTTTAAACCATGTTTTTCTATTATTTCTAATAGTTTTTTACCATAATTTGGATCTGTTGCATAAGTTCCAGTTAATGCATTTGCAGCTTCTTCTGGAGTTTTAGCAGCTAAAACACCTTTATAGTAATCTCTAAGCCAACTATTTCTTGTAAATAAATTTGAATAATATTCACAAGAATCATCATAATCGGTGAACTTCATAAATTTAGCAATTATATAATATTTTTCACCATTATCATTATATTCAGCTGTCTTTATTTCAACATATCTGGAAGCAGGTGTATTCTTAGCAGCCTTTATTCCAAATAAATTGTAAATTGGCGCAGGTGATAATCCGTCATTACCATATCTTGTTTCTAAACAAGCTTGTGCAATAGCAATTGAAGGGAATAATCCCTTACCTTTTACAGCTTTTAAGACACTTGGAGTAATCTTATCTATAAATTCTGATTGAGAAGTAACTTTTCTATACTTACCATTTACAAAATCTCTTAGTCCAGATTCATCTCTTGCTTTTCCAGTAAATTTTTCTCCGTCTTGGAAGAAATACCATGCTGTTCCGTCATCATACCAACCAGCAGCATATTTCCCATTATAGAAAAATTTCTTTCCATTAGCATCATATCCGTATCCACTTAGTTTATTTCCATTTTTAAAGAAATACCATGCACTTCCATCATCATACCAACCAGATGCAAGAACTCCATTATCATCATAGAATAAACCATCTTTATATTTTTTCTTTACATTTGTTGAGTATTTACCATTTACAAAATCTCTTGTCCCTGATGAATCTTTTGCTCTACCTGTAAATTTCACACCATCTTGGAAGAAATACCAAGCAGTTCCGTCATCATACCACCAGTTAGCATATTTACCATTATCAAAAAATCTCTTTCCATTTCCATCTACACCATATCCTCGATGTTTAGATCCGTCTTTAAAGAAGTACCAAGCACTTCCATCATCATACCAACCAGATGCATACTTTCCATTGTAGAAATATTTCTTTCCATTTCCGTCTACTCCATATCCACGATGTTTGTATCCGTCTTTAAAGAAATACCATGCAGTTTCGTCACTATACCATCCGTTAGCAGGACCACCATTTTCATCATAGAAAATACCATCTTTATATTTATTTCTTGCTGATGAAGCATATTTACCATTAATGAAATCTTTTGTTCCTGATGCATCTTTTGCTCTACCTGTGAATTTTACTCCATCTTGGAAGAAATACCAAGCAGTTCCATCATCATACCACCAGTTAGCATATTTACCATTATCAAAAAATCTCTTTCCATTTCCATCTACACCATATCCACGATGTTTAGATCCGTCTTTAAAGAAGTACCAAGCACTTCCATCATCAAACCAACCAGATGCATACTTTCCATTGTAGAAATATTTTTTTCCGTTTCCATCTGTTCCATAGCCACTATGTTTAGAGCCGTCTTCGAAGAAATACCATGCATTTCCATCATTAAACCAACCGGATGCATACTTTCCATTGTAGAAATATTTCTTTCCATTTCCGTCTACACCGTAACCTACAAGTTTAGAACCGTCTTTGAAGAAATACCATGCATTTCCGTCATCGAACCAACCAGATGCATATTTACCTTCATAAAAATATTTTTTACCATTTCCATCTGTAGCATAACCAGTAAGTTTTTTACCATTTTTAAAATAGTACCAAGCCTTACCATCATCATACCAACCAGTTGCAGGTTTTCCACTATTATCATAAAAAATTCTATTTCTGTACTCAGAAGCTTTTACAATCTTTTCATTTCCAAGTGTATTATTAAAAACTAATAGATTACTTACAACTAGAGAACATAGTAAAACTTTCTTAGTTAATTTCATAAATTCCTCCTATTAATATCAAAAATATAATATTACTGATAATTTTAACATATTTTTAATACAAAAACAAGAAATAGCTAAAAATAAACGATAAAAATTACAAAAATATTACAAAAGTGTTACAAAAATATTAAATTTAAGCATAAAAAAGGAGAGATTTAATCTCTCCTTAATTTTTAATAAATTATTTTACTTCATAATCATAATGAACATCATTATTTAATAAGCACTTATTGTAATCTTTCATAATAGCTCTAGCTTCAAATGATAACCAAAGGATAGCAATTAAGTTTGGTATTACCATTAAAGTATTGAAGATATCTGCTAATGACCAAACGATAGCAACTTCTCCAAGAGAACCAGCTACGATACAGATAAGAACTATTGCTCTATATGGTAATAGACCAGCTTTACCAAATAGATATTTGATGTTTGCTTCTCCGAAATAGTACCAACCAACGATAGTTGTAAATGCGAAGAATGATAGACATATTGCTAAGAAAATAGCTCCGCCTGAACCAAATGCAGATCTAAATGCTTGTTGAGTTAATTGAGCACCTGCTAAGAATTTTCCATCAGCACCTTTAACATCATAAGCACCTGTTACTAAGATTGCAAGTGCAGTTGCAGAACATACTAAAACAGTATCAATGAATACACCGATAATAGCTGTTAAACCTTGTTCAGCAGGGTGTTTAACATGTGCTACAGCGTGAGCATGTGGTGTAGAACCCATACCAGCTTCGTTAGAGAATAATCCTCTAGCAACACCTTTTTGAACAGCAACTTTAACTGCTGCCCCAGCGATACCACCAGCTACTGCAGTTCCATTAAATGCACTCTTGAAAATCCAAGCAAATGTAGGTCCAACATGACTAGCATATAATACTAAGATTACTAAGCTTCCTAAGATATAAACAGCTGCCATTACAGGAACAACTAATTCTGCGAATTTTGCAATTCTGTCCATACCACCAACGAAGATTAAAGCAGCAAGGATAGCAATAACAACACCAACAATTGCTGGGTTAATATTTTCAAGTCCTTTAATACCTTGAATACCTGATGCTATTGAGTTTGATTGAACAGCATTTCCCATGAATCCTAAAGCTAATACGATAGCGATTGAGAAAAATCCAGCTAAAACTTTAGCAAATCCACCTGTTTTCTTAAGACCTTTTGATATGTAGTAAGCAGGTCCACCAACATATTCTCCATCAATTTTAGATCTGTATTTTTGAGCTAAAACTGCTTCTACGAAAATTGTTCCCATTCCAAAGAATGCTGATACCCACATCCAGAAAACAGCTCCAGGTCCACCTGCAGTAATAGCAGTTGCAACCCCTGCAACGTTACCTGTTCCAACTTGAGCAGCTACTGCTGTAGCTAATGCTTGGAATGATGACATAGAACCTTCTTCTTTAGGTCCTTCTTGTTTTTTGAAAAGTCCTCCAAAAACTAGTTTGAATGCTCTTCCCATTTTTGTAATTTGTGGGAAGCCCAAAATAAATGAAAGGAATAATCCCGCAAATAACAAACCTGTTACCAAAATCTTACCAGCGATAAAATCGTTTATTTTGTTGATAGTTTCAACAAAATTTGAACCGCTTAGTAATACAAAATTAGATAATAAGTTCATATAATACCTCCTATAAAATTTATTACTTGTATTATACACTTTATTGAAATATAAGTCAATATATTTTTAGGAAAACTTTTTTATTTTTTTATTAATTTTTTATTTATCTATATATCACTTTGTATATGCTAAAAACTTAAATCTCTGTATTTTACAAATATTTATAGGTGAAATTGTACAAAAAAATAAAAAAGGTATATAATCATATTTTTTTAATTATATACCTTTTCCTAATTAAATTTTGAAATTACTTTTATTTAACTTTATCAATATATTTTCCATATCCTTCTTTTTCCATATCTTCTAATGGAATAAATCTTAATGAAGCGCCATTGATACAATATCTCTTTCCACCTTTATCTTTAGGACCATCATCAAATACATGACCCAAGTGGGAATCTCCACCTTTACTTTTTACTTCTATTCTTTCCATGCCATGACTAGTATCTCTTTTATAATTTATATTTTCATCAATTGGCTTTGTAAAACTTGGCCATCCACAACCTGCATCATATTTATCTTTAGATGAGAAAAGTGGTTCTCCTGTAACAATATCTACATATATTCCTTTTTCATTAAACTTATCGTATTCACTTGTATAAGGTCTTTCTGTAGCAGAATTTTGAGTTACATTATATTGCAATTCAGTTAGTTTATTTTTTAATTCTTCGTTACATGGCTTTTTATATTTACCATCTACCCTTTCAAGTGGTTTATCAGCAAGATCTAAATCAATATGACAATATCCATTTGGATTTTTCTTTAAATAATCTTGATGATATTCTTCTGCAACAACAAAGTTTTTTAAATTTTCTACTTCTACCGTTATAGATTTATCATAATTTGCTCTTTGACTGTCAATAAATTTTTCTATAATACTCTTGTCGTTTTCGTCAACAAAATATATTCCCGTTCTATATTGTCTACCAATATCATTACCTTGTCTATTAACGCTTGTAGGTTCTATTATTCTAAAATAATGTTGTAGAATTTCTTCAAGGGAGATTATATCCTTATCATAAACAATATGGACAGTTTCAGAATGATCTGTACTTTTAATTTTTTTATAATTTGTATCTGTTCCATTCCCATTGGCATATCCTACTGTTGTGTCTAATATTCCTTCAATTTTTGAATAATATCCCTCAACACCCCAGAAACAACCTCCTGCTAAATATATTTCTCCTTTATTTTTAATTGAACTTAAATCAACTTTTGGTTTTTCCATAGTATTATCTCCTTTTTTAGCATTTCCTTTATATGTTATAATAAATCCAAATATTAATACACAAATAATTAAAGGTATTAAAATTTTTTTCATAAAATCATCTCCTTAATTCTTATAAAAGATATACCCTATAAAAGAAAACGATAATCAAATTTATTTAAAAATAATAAGTATTCCTTCATCCACACTTTTTTTAAAGTGAATACCCTAAAATCTTCTTTACTCAAAATAAAAAAGGAAGTTGTTTTACAACTTCCAATTATTCAGTAATTATTTGTACACTTGCACTTACTCCCAGTCTGTCTGCACCTAGTTCAATCATTTTTAAAGCAGTTGCCTTATCCCTGATTCCACCACTAGCTTTAACTTTTGCATCCTCTCCAACTGTTTTTTTCATAAGTGCTACTACATGTTCATTAGCTCCTGAAGTGCTAAATCCTGTTGAAGTCTTTACAAATTCAGCCCCTGCTTTAACACAAAGTTCTGAAACTTTTATAATTTCTTCATCAGTTAATAGACAAGTCTCTAAAATAACTTTTAGTAACGCCTTATTTCTTGTAACATCTACAAGCGCTTTAATATCATTATATACAAAATCTAAATCATTTGATTTTAATGCACCAATATTGATTACCATATCAATTTCAGTTGCATCATTCTTAATCGCATTTTCAGCTTCAAACACTTTACTTTCAGTTGTCATTGCTCCTAAAGGGAAACCTACAACAGTACAAACTTTAGTATTTGAACCTTTTAGATTTTCAGCACATCTTTTTACATGACAGCCATTAACACAAACTGAAAAGAAATTATATTTTTTAGCTTCTTCACAAAGCTTATCTATCATTTCGTAAGTGGTATCTGCTTTTAAAGCAGTATGATCCATATACCTATTTAATTCCATTATGCTATCTCCAATGCTAATTTCATCATTGTTGTAAAACTATTTTGTCTTTCTTCTGGAGTTGTGATTTCTTTGAAATGGAATGAATCTGACACAGTTAATATAGTAATAGCATTAACTCCTGCATAATTTGCATTACAGTAAAGAGCATAACTTTCCATATCAACTGCAAGAACTCCTAATTTTTCCCAGTTTTTCCAAACTTCTGGAGCAGCATTATAGAAAATATCAGAACAGAATATATTACCAACATTGATATCTATATTTAAGTCTTTTGATGCTTCGTAAGTTTTTCTTAAAAGTTCCCATGAACAGTTCGCTGAATAAGTTCCATCTAATTTATATTGATGAGCAAAATTAGAATCTGTTGATGAAGCCATTCCTACAACTACATCATAAAGTTTTAATTTATCACTATATGCTCCACAAGATCCAATTCTAATTAGATTTTTAACTCCATAGAAATGAATTAATTCATAAGAATAAATTCCAATTGATGGAACACCCATTCCACTTCCCATAACTGAAACTTTTTTACCCTTATAAGTACCTGTATATCCTAACATTCCTCTTACATCATTAAATTGAGTAACATCTTCTAAAAAGTTTTCTGCAATAAATTTAGCTCTTAAAGGATCTCCTGGCATTAAGACAGTTTCTGCAATTTCTCCTTTTATTGCTCTATTATGTGGTGTCATAAAAATACCTCCTAAATTTTCATTATATATAATAATCTTAACATAAAAACTCTATTTTTTCAATAATTCTAGAAAATTGAATTTTTAAAACTTATTTATTTATAAAAAAAATCAGTTAACTTAAGTTAACTGATTTTTAAATTAGTTTTTAGCAATTTCTTCTATCAATTTTAAAGTAAAGTCATAAACTCTTTCAGTTGATGAAATTGAAATATTTTCTTTTGGAGTATGAGCTCCTCTAATATCTGGTCCGAATGAAATTAATTCAAGATTTGGATATTTTTCGTAAATTGCTCCACATTCTAAGCCAGCATGTATAATAATATTTTCGAATTCTTTACCTGTTAAATCTTTATAAACTTTATTTGCATATTTTTGCAAACTTGAGTTTTCTTTCTTTTCCCAAGATGGATAACCTCCAGCAAATTCATAATTTAAACAGAATTTTTCAGCGATTTTTGCAAAAGAATTTTTCATTTCTTCTAAAATACTAATAGAAGCTGAACGTATAGAATCACGAATTAAAATTTCATTTTCTGTAGTTTGAACTATTGCAAGATTTGAAGAACTTATAATACCTGTTTCATCTTGTGTATTTACGCCTGTTGGTAAAGCTTCTAAAACTTCAACTAATACATCTTTTAGTGCATTTGTTAAAACTTTTCCTTTGAAAATCTCTTTTTTATCAATTGTAAGTTGTTCTTCACCATTATATTTTTCAGTAAATTTGGCAATTAATTCATCTAAACTAGAAGAATTTTCGATTACCAATTCTCCAACTCTAGGGATTGCATTATCTTTATTTCCACAGTCAACACTAGCTATTGAAAGTCCACTTTCTTTAATGAATTCAGCGATTGTCTTAATCATATTTCTTCTATTTTTTCCAATTTCCATTCCAGAATGTCCTCCGAAATATCCATCGAAATGAAGTTTAACAAGTTCTACTTCTCTATTTTCAAATTTTAATTCTAGATTTGTTTTAAAAAGAGTTCCTCCTGCTGAACCTAATGTTAAAATTCCTTCTTCTTCAGAGTCTATATTAAATAAATATTTTCCCTTTAATAGACCTTTTTCAAGTCCTAAAGCTCCTCCCATTGTAGTTTCTTCAGCAACTGTTATAATAACTTCAAGTTCTGGATGAACTAAATTTTCATCTTCCAAAATAGCCATTGCCATAGCAACTGCAATTCCGTCATCAGCTCCAAGTGTAGTGTCATTAGCAAAAATCAAATCATCTTTTATAACCCACTCAATTTTATCAGTTGCAAAATTATGATTTGAGCTTGTAGCTTTTTCGCAAACCATATCCATATGGCCTTGTAAGATAATTCCAGGCTTATTTTCATAGCCCTTTGTTGCAGGTTTTCTTATATAAACATTTAGTAAGTCATCTTGTTTAGTTTCAAGTCCTAATTTTTTCCCAAAATTATAGATATAATCAGATATTGCTTTTTCATTATGTGATTCATGAGGAATATCTGATATTTCTCTAAAATAGTGAAAAACTCTTTCAGGTTTTAAATTCATATTATTCTCCTTTTACGATATTTTCAACGATTTTTACAAGTAATTCTGAACCTTTTTCCATATATGAAACCGGTACAAATTCATATCTACCGTGGAAGTTAAATCCACCAGCAAAAATATTTGGACAAGGTAGTCCCATGAAAGAAAGTCTTGAACCGTCAGTACCTCCTCTAATAGCCTTAACTTTTGGAGTAATACCAACTTCAACCATTGAATTATATGCAAGATCAATAATATCTTTTCTATCTTCTAATTTTTCTCTCATATTGTAATATGAATCTTCAAGTTCTAATTTAATTGAATTATCATATTTGAAATTTAAAACTTCAACTACCTTTTTCATATATTCTTTTTTGTATTCAAATTTTTCTCTATCAAAATCTCTTATGATAAATTCCATATGAGTATTTTCAGTATCTCCGTTCATTTCTAACAAATGATAAAATCCATCATAGCCTTCAGTATGTTCAGGTCTTTCATTTGCAGGTAACATTGATAAAAGATTATGAGCAACTATTAGTGAATTTCTCATTATATCTTTTGCAGATCCTGGATGAACATTTTTTCCTTTAATATCTACAATAGCACTGCAAGCATTGAAACTTTCATATTCAAGTTCTCCAATTGCTCCACCATCAATAGTATAAGCAAAATCAGCTCCAAATTTTGCAACATCAAAATGATCCGCTCCACGTCCAATTTCTTCATCAGGAGTAAACCCAATTGAAATATCTCCATGAGGTAAATTGTTTGAAATTATATTTTGAATTGCATCCATTATTATTGCAATACCTGATTTGTCATCTGCACCTAATAAAGTATTTCCATCAGTTGTAATAAGTCTTTCTCCTACAACTTCATTTAAACAAGGAAATTCCTTTACAGACATTGTTACTTCATCATTTAATTTAATATCTCCACCTTTGTAATCAACAAATTGTGGATTTACATTTGCTCCAGTAAGTTCTGTTGCAGTATCCATATGTGCAATAAAACCAACTTTCTTTAAATCTCTATCTACATTTGATTTTAAATGCGCATAAACATAACCTTTTTCATCAATATGAGCATTTTCAATTCCCATTTCTTTTAATTGTTTTACAAGTAAATTTCCTAAATTCTTTTGCTTTTCTGTTGAAGGAACAGTTTCAGACTTAGGATTTGATTGAGTGTCTATTTTTGCATATTCCACAAAACGATCTACTATATTCATAACTACCTCCAAATAATATATTATATATTTATTTTACCACATTTTTACAATTTAAAAAAGATAGTGATTATCTTTCACTATCTTTTCATTTGATTATATCTTCTAATATTTTCTTCAGTTAAAAATTCAAAAGCTGAATTAATTTCTTGAAATTTTTCTGTTGTATCTGTATCTCTATTTAAATCAGGATGATATTTTTTTGCAAGTTTTCTATATTGTAACTTAACTTGATAAAAATCAATATCATAAGAATCAAATTCTAACACTTTACAAGCATTTTCAAATTTATTTTTAAAGTCACTATATGGGTCATAACTTGCACCACCTGTATTTTGATAGTAGCCATTATAATTTCCATTATAATTTCCATAGTAGCTTCCTTGACTTGAAAAATATTCGTTGAAAGCATTAAATCTTCTTTCCCATTCTTCTTGTTCTCTTCTTTGTCTTTCTTCACGTTCTCTTTGACGTTGTTCTTCTTGTGCATCTTCATATTTTCTTTTATATTCTTTAAAAGATGAGAAACCACTGTTATTACCAATTAAAAAATTACCATAATCATTTAAATACTCACATAATGAATAGTTAAAATATCTAAGAAATGAAATAAATTTCTTTCCAAGAAATGGAACAATAAAAAATACAAATATAATAATCCAAAAAGCAGGATGAAACAATAAAATTGTTATTATAACCGGAAGCAAAAATGAACTTAAAGCAAGAAGTACCACACCGGCTAACACTAAGAGAACTGCTATATTACTCAATAAATTTACAATATAGGATAAACCATTTATGGTTGCACCAAAAATCTTATTTAACACCTTAGAAAGTCCTAAAATAAATTTTCCAAAAAGTTTTTTCACATTATTCTCCAAATTCTTCTTTTAATATTTCATAAAGAGCTTCTGCTTCTTCCTTAGTTAGAGTTATACCCTTTGACATTCTATCATGATTAGGATTCCAATCTCTAATATCATACTTAGGTTCTCTTTCATTCCAACTAACTAAGTTTAATTCTTTTCTCCATCCTTTTTCATTTTCAGAAAGAACCCCTAATTCCTCTGCAATTTCATATTTTAGTTCCATTTTTTCCTCCTAATTTAAAATTCCATTTTTATTCGTTGGTAAAGATGCCATAAATCCATCCATTAGTCCATTTCTAATTTTTGTTAAAATTTCAATTGAATGATTAATTTCAGATTTTTTTTCTTCTACATTTTTCAACAATTTTTCCATTCTTTTAACCTTTTCTTCATCAAGAGTATCCTTACATGACTCTCCTAAGTTTCTAACTTCTCTTTGAAGGAATTCCAAATTTTTTTCCAAAGTACGAATATTTTCTGAGTACTCATCAATATCAAAATCCAAAGGATTTGTAGTCAATTTTTCTTCCTCAATTGTTTTAAATATTTTATTCATTGTTCTTTTGCTATCATCAGCTTTTGCTTTTAGCGTCTTTTTCCAAAGTTCTTTATTCCAATTTTTATTATTTGCTTGAGGAGAAATTTCCTTTGCAATTGCCTTGAATACATCATCACAACCCTTGTTTTCCTCATAATCTAGTTCATCAAATAGTCCAACAAAATTTTTAACTTCATTTGAGTTAAATTTTTTACTATTTCTATTTTCTGAATCGATAATTGTGTAGACTTGACTTACATCTACGAAATTATCTGAAAATTCAAGAGTTTTTAATATCTCTCCTGCCCTAAAAAGATTCATTACATCTCTTTCAAGAGATTTTTGAATTTTTACAAGGCTTTCCATATTCTTTTTATATAAAAGCTTAAACTTTTCCTCATCTTCTAAAACTAAGTCATTTCTAATTGAAATAATGTCTTCTTTTAAAAGTAATAATTCCGCTAAATTTTCTCTTAAATCATTATATTTTTCATATAAGTTTTTATTAATCATTAGACATCACCTTCCATATAAGTAGAAAATTTGCTTTTATCAAAATTTAATACCAATTTTTCCTTTTTTAACCTAGTCATCTTCTTAATCTTTATTTCTCTTTTAAGCGCCTCAGACTTTGTTTCATAAACTTCAAAATAAAGTAATTTTACGGGAGTTCTTCCTCTTGTATACTTTGCTCCACAACCTGAGTTATGCTTTTCAATTCTAGCTTTTAAATCAGTTGTATAACCAGTATAAAAAGTTCCATCATTACACTCTAACATATATACAAAAGTCATCATAAAATTTCCCTTAAAACATCATTTATAACATCAAAACTAAAACCTCTATAAGCTAAATAGTTTATTAACTTCTGTTTTTTCTTAAAAACATCTTCTTCATTAGACAATAGGTTCAGTTTTTTTATACCCATTTTTAGTGCATTGTCAAATTCTTCTTCATATTCAAACTCATCTAAAAAGTCTTCAAACACGCTTTTTGAAACACCTTTTTGTATCAATAAAGATTTTATTTTATTTTTTCCATAACCATTTAATTGTTTTTTATCTTCAATAAAAACTTCACAATAAAGTCTATCGTTAAGATATTCTTCTTTTTCTAAAATATCTATAACTTCATCAATAATATCTTCTGTAAAATCTTTCTCTTTAAGCTTTAATCTTACTTCATATTTTGTTTTTAACTTTCCTGAAATATAATTAATAGCTCTTGACTTTGCTCTTTCAATATCTGAAAAATACTTCATTTCTTGAATTTCATTTTCTGAAAAATCCATGTCAACTGAAACTTTGTATTTTTCAAAAATATTGTAATTCAAAAGAAGTTTTGTTTCATCTTCAAAAACTACTTCAAAAACTTCTTTAGATTTACTATAACTAATATTTGTAACTTGCATTATCTAAAAAATCCTATAATTGTTGGTAATATTCCAACTACCATCATGAAAGCTAATACAAGTGCAACAATTCTAATAGCCGTTTCTCTTTTCATTAAATCACCTGCTTTTTTTTACTAACTCACATAGATATTGATTTATAAATTCATCAATATTTCCATTAATAACAGACTCAACATTTCCTGTTTCATATCCTGTACGATGATCCTTAACAAGAGTATAAGGTTGGAAAACATAAGATCTTATCTGTGAGCCCCATGCTATTTGAGAATATTTACCCTGAATATCCTCAATTTTTTCCCTATTTTCTTCTTGTTTTATAATTAAAAGTTTTGCTATAAGTTGTCTCATAGCCGTATCTCTATTGAACATTTGACTTCTCTCAGATTGACAAGAAACTGTAACTCCAGTAGGAATATGAGTTATTCTTACAGCAGAGTCTGTTTTATTAACATGTTGTCCTCCAGCTCCTCCAGATCTATAAGTATCAATTCTTAAATCTTTAGGATTTATTTCAATATCAGTAATTTCTTCTATTTCCGGAAAAACATCAACACTTGCAAAACTTGTATGTCTTTTATTTGAAGAATCGTAAGGAGAAATTCTAACAAGTCTATGAACCCCTTTTTCGCCTTTTAAAAATCCATAGGCATTTTCACCCTCAACCTTTAAAGTAACAGACTTTATACCACCTTCAGTATCAGAATTGTAGTCCAAAATCGAAAACGAAAATCCCTTACTACTTATCCATCTAGTATAAAGACGTTGTAACATTTCTGTCCAATCTTGAGCATCTGTTCCACCAGCTCCAGCATGAATTTCTAAAATCGCATTATTTGAGTCATATTCTCCAACCATTAAAGTATTCAACTTCAATGAAAAATACTCTTTTTCAATGTTTTGAATATTTTTTAACGCTTCTTTTTCATATTCCATAAATTCTTCGTCAGATAAAATTTCTAAAAATTCTATTGAGTCTAAAATTTTTTGACTTAGACAGCTAAATGTTTCTATCTTAAACTTTAAATGCTTCATATCATCTAAAATTGATTTTGCATTTTTTGAATCATTCCAAAAATCTTCTTTAAAACTTTTAGCTTCTAACTCTTTATATCTTTTTTTCAACTTTGAAATGTCAAAGTGAATCACCAATTTCTGATAAATTTTGTTGCAGTTTTTTTAATCTTTCGATTACTGTACTTAAATTTTCCATCTCTCCCCCAACAACAATATATAATACTTTATTTTATAATATTAAAATATTTTCGTCAAGTCAAAAAAAGAGCCATTGGCTCTTTTATTTTTAATATATTATGCTTTTACAATTGGGATCCATAATTCCATTTTATAATCTTTACTATCCATATCTCCTTCATAGTAATATTCAAAGTCAGGACTTCCAGAATGAACATATCCATGTTCCGGGAAAAACACTTCCATTACATACTTCCAACCATTGTGAATACATTCAGGAACTACTCCTTTTAGTTCAACAATAGCATATTCAGCCTCTTTTACTTCTATGATATCAAGTCCCATACTTTTTGCTTTATCTACATCCGTAACAATATATCCTGCCATGTAATTTATTACATTTGGACTTTCCACGTCATGACAAATGCCTACACTTTCTCCATCTCCTAGACTTGCAAGTTCTGCTTGGCTATATTTTTCATATAATTTATTCCAAACTTTTGGACATAATGATGAATTAATATTTTCTTCATTGAAACCTGCAACTGTAAATGAACCTTTCTTTTGAATTGTAACATTCATACTTCTTCCTCCTTTAACTGTTAAAGCTAATTGAATTCTGGAAACCAATTTGAATGGTTTTCCATTTCTTACTTCAGAAGGAGTAAATCCATGAAAATTCTTGAAAGCTGTTCCAAAAGAGTCTGATGACTCATATCCAAATCTAAATGCAATGTCAATTACTTTTTCATCCGTATCTCTTAAAGCAATCGCAGCCTCTGTTAATTTTCTTCCTCTCAAATATTCTGAAAGTGTTGTTTCAGTTAAAATAGAAAACAATCGACTAAACATCGCATATGAATATCCAGATAAATGAGTTATTTTCTTTTCATCAATTTCATCTTCTAAAACAGTTTCTATATAATCTATCGTACTATTAAAAGATTTTATTATACTCATTTGATTTCCCCTTTCTAGATATAGTTTAACATTTTTTAGATTGTACTACCCTATAATGTAGGTACAAATTTTAAAGGATATTTTTTATTTAAATGAAAAAGAGCTGTTCGCTCTTTTCATTCTACTTCTCTATTTAACTTTTAAACTTCTTAAATACACCTTTTGTTCATCAGTAATTCTTCTACTCTCAATTGCCTTTTGAATGGCTTTATTATTAGTCCAATCATCAAGTTTTTTATTTTCAATATACTTTATAGCATATTTTTGTTGTTTTGCAAGAGCAGTTGCAAAATACCAAGCAATCATCATATTTACATAATATTCTTTAGACCTTATATTTGAAACAATTTCCAAATGTTCTTCTTTAAAATTTTCATCCAAATAATTTGAAAGTAAAAGACCTATCCCATATCTTATAACATAAGTTTTTTCATCTTTTATCCAATCTAAAATATAACTATATGTTTCATTTGGATATTTTTTAAAAACTTTTGGAGAAAATAAGTCACAAGTTGCCCAATTATCGATAAATGAAATAAATTTTTCTGTATATTCCATTGCCAAATCAAAATCTTTAATTTGCTCTATCAAACAGCCATGTAAATTATTTTCTTCATAATATTTATGAGGTAGATTATTTAAAAATTTAAAAGTTTGTTTTTCATTCTCTTTAAATAATTTTTTTGCATAATTTCTTAAAATTGGAGTTCTAACTCCAATTATTAAGTCTTTATCTACTGTTGGAATAAGTTTTGATGTAAAGTCTTTATATTCGATATCTTGAAAAGAAAATAAATCTTTTAATATTTTATCCATATATTTTCCTTTAAATTTATTTTATTTTTAGTTCCTCAAACAATTCTTCATCTGATTTAAAAGTTTCATGCATATCAGAAGGTTCTGAACTTTCAGCCTTATAGCCCATAAATAAAAGCATTGCTATTTGATTTTGCTTAGGAATATCAAATTTTTCCTTAACAATTTCAGGATTAAATGCCCCAATATAAACTGAACCAAGCCCTAAATCTTCTGCTTCTAGCACCATATGTGTAGATGCAATTGTAGCAACAACAATTCCACTAGGAATTCCAGTATGACTATTATACCAACATTCATCTAAATTATATGTTATAACAAACATAAGTTGTGAGTTATATTCACATGGTGAAGACTCATTTAATAATTTTAACTTTTCATCATCAGTACAATAATAAATTTTTATTGGTTGTTTATTTTTGGCAGTAGGAGCAACTTTAGCTGATTCTAAAATCTTTAAAATTTTTTCTTTCTCAACTTTCTTGCTTGAAAACTCCCTTACAGAATATCTATTTTTTGCTAATTCTAAAAAGTCCATAACTACCTCCAATTAAAGATTTGCAACTTTATAAAGTTTACCATCTATTTCAACTTTTCTAAGTCTTTTTTCAAAATCTATTCTTTTAACCCAAACTTCCCTGTCGCAGCCTAAACATTTCAATTTTATATCTATTCCTGTTCTTAGAATTTGCCATTTGTTAGTTCCACAGGGATGCTCTTTTTTTAGTACAACAATATCCGATATTTGATATTTATACAATTATATCACCCTTTTCAAGTTTCAAAAATTCAATATTTTCTTCTTTAAATTTTTTATATAATTCTTCTCTTAAATTCTTTTCATTATTCCATTGTGTTGACTGTTTACTCCAAAGAGAAACAGCAATTTTTATATAATAGCTTTGAATCTCTGTAACACCAAAAAATTCAGGAGCTTTTATAACAGAATCATTCTTTTCAGTAAACTCTATTGAATAAGTACTAATTATTTTTTTAATCTTTTCAACATCTACATCAACTGGGAAACAAAAAGTAACAACAGATCTTTGATTTCCTTTACTAAAATTAGTAACAGTTGTAATACTTCCATTTGAAATTGTATTAACACTTCCATCATATCCTTGAATCTGTGTATTTCTCATATTAATAGCTAAAACACTACCAGAAACACTATTAATAATAACATCATCTCCAACATTATATTGATCATCTAAAAGAATGAAAACTCCACTAAACAAATCTTTTACAATGCTTTGAACACCAAATGCTATTATGATTCCACCAACTCCAGCAGTAGCTATTAAAGAATAAGTATTTACACCAAAAATACCTAAAATTATAACTATTACAAAAAAATAAACTATATACTTAAATACACTTGACAATATTGAAACAATTGAATTTACTTTTTTTATATTGCTGTGGTCATTTTTCTTATAAGTCTTAACTACTTTTTTTAAAACTTTTGCAAAAAAGTAGATTAAAACTTTTGCAAAAATAAAAACCACAAAAGATAATAATAATTTTAAAACAATACTTCTGATTGATTCAGAGTAAATTAAGTTTTCAAAAAAATTATTCATTAATATTTATCTCCGTTACAACATTCCCTCTATCTTGTGTCTTTTCAAAATACCAAAGATAGTCAACATTTTTTCCTTCTTCTTTTAAAGATTTAACAGTTTCCAGCTCGCTTGGATCAAGTAAGATTGCAAGTCCACAAGAACGACTTACTTCTCTTGGTGTTGGAATTGTTTTAAATTTCTTTTCTAAATTTTTAAGTTCTTTTTCTAATTGCATTGTATGATTAACTGAATTAAAAGTCAGTAATAAATATTTCTCGTTCAAAGAAAATTCCTCCTATTTTATTTTTTTATATCCATTTTTAAGTATCAAATAAACTGAATCATCACCTTTAATTGAATCCGTTACTTCAGCAGGGAATTCTTTAGCTTTTAAGTTACTTTTGCCAATTAATACATACCCTGTTTTTTTAACTAACAAAATATTTCCATCTAATATATAAGAATTCAAATAATCTTCACCTATTTCAGCACTTTTTTCAAGTTTTAAATCCTTAGAATTAAAAACTTTTAAATCATTTGTGAATAAATAGATTTTTCCTGAGTCGTAAATTATATTTTTTAAATTATTTATATAGTATTGATTTTTAATAATATTTTTTTCAAATATATATAATTTTTCATTTGTTACTACATAAAGTTTATCATCTGAATCGTTTATAAAACCTAAGTCTATTATAAATTCATTAAAAAATGTAAAGTCACAAACTGTTGTCTTATCTTTAGAATTTAAAATATGAAATCTTGATTTTATTGAATTATCAGCTTTAATATAGTCAGTATAAACAAAGTTGTTATTGCTCTTTGAAAACTTTACATATCCTGGATTTTGAACATCATCATTAGCATAAATTTCAGTTAAATTTTCATCTAAAATTCTAAAACTAGCATTATTTACAAGAATTAATTTATTATTTTCAATAAATATATCCTTACTTTCTTTTTCTAATGAAACTTTTTTTACTTCGTCAAAATCTTTAGAATACATAATTACTTCATTATTCATTAAAGAATATATAACATCATTTGATACTGCGATTTTACCATTATTAGCAATTTCTTTTTCAACTTTTAATTTCCCATTCTTATTGTATCTAGAAAATTTATCTTTTTCAAAAGTATACATTTCATCCTTAATGAATGCAATTTTGTTATAAGGTTTTGAAAAATCAAATGATACTTCTTTATTAGAATTACCAGTAAATTTTATACTCATAAAAACAATAAATAAGAATACTAATAGAGCCGAAATTCCCATTACTATTTTATTTTTATATTTTGAAATTATCTCCATTTTTTCTCCTATAAGCCTAATTTATCTTGTTTTCTTCTAAGTTTAGTTATTATATGATCTTCATCTAATTCTACCATATCTAAAGTTATAAGCTCATCTTTTTTAACATCGACCTTCAACTTAGTTTTTTTAGTAATCATAGCAATTGGTAAAAGATTTCTATTCTTTTGATCAGCATGACTTGTTATTGTTCCAAAAACTGACTTTCCACCAATTCCTTCTAAGATTTCTCCAGCTTTTAAATCTCTTTTAGCAACTGTAACTGTATCTGAAACTTGTCCACAAGCTGGAACAATTGTTGATTCTTTTTCTACAATCGCATTATATATTGTAATTGGAGTTTCTAAACTTGTTAGATGATAAGGTCTGTAAATCGCATAGTTTGGACCATCTCCCATTTTTAGATACTTCATTAAATCATGAACTTCATCAGAATCACTTGTTACAATTGCATAAACTCCTGGAGCTACTCCAAAAGCAAAATCAACTGTCTTATAATTATTTAAAATTCCACCTTGTTCTTTTAATGAAAATAGCTTTCCAAGTTCATTTGCTGTTGTTGTTGGACCATGACATCCAATTACATCAGGAACAAAACCTAAAGCATTTGCTGCACTTGTAAGTTCAATCATAGTATTTGTTCCATCAATGAAACCAGCAAGCATTTTTGGATAAAGTCCTTTTGAAAGTGCCTCTTCTCTAACATCGTCTTCAGTTATATAATAATTAAGTGGATTATTTTTCCCCTTACCAACTGCTAGAAGTTTAAAACCTGCTCCTAATGCGAAATCTGCAAGTTCCATAATCGCACCGGGTTCATCTCCTGCAGAACCTGTATATATTACATTTTTCTTTTTAGCTAAATTGTATAAATATGGTCCAATTACGGCATCACATTCAACATTTAACATAATTGTATGCTTTCTATTTTCAATAGCTTCCATAGCTAAAATTGCCCCAAAAGGAGGATTTCCTGTAGCATCAACAACTCCTTTTATATCAGGTAATTTACATGCAATTGAATAATCATCTGAAACAACATACATTCCATTTTTTATAGAATTTTCAATTATTTTTATATTATCACTTGTAGTTATATCTGACTTTCTAACGCCAGATGAAATAAGAGCTTCCATAGCCTTTTCAGGTTTTTCATCTATTACAACAGAACTTGTAAGACCTTTAATTCTTGAAAGCTGATTAACAAGTCCTTTTCCCATTTTCCCGGCTCCAACAAGAGCAAACTTAACTTCTTTATTTGCATTATATAAATTATTAAGTTTATTTTTCATTCTAAACATAAAAGGCCTCCATATTAATATTAATTTTATCATTCTTATTTTACTACACTACATAAATTTTATCAAATTTTTTTAATATTCAATTTTCCCTTTACTATATGTAATTTTTAGTGTAAAATTATAGTAGTATGGTTTGGTTTATGATAATTAAACTAAATTTTAACTTAAATTTTAAAAACAATAAGATTACCTTTAACTAAATTAAAAGGTAATTTTTTCAAAAAAATATATAGAAGATTTTTAGGAGATTTTATGAAGTATTTTAGAAAAACTCTAGCCATTGATTTTGGTACATCAAAGGTTGTAACTTTCGTAGAAAATAAAGGTATCGTTGTAAATGAACCATCAGTTGTTACAATGGATACTTATAAAAATAAAATATTATCTTATGGAGAAACTGCAAAAAAATTATTAGGACGAATTCCTGGAAATGTAGTTGCTAAAAGACCAGTAGTTGCAGGAAATATAGTAGATTTTAACGTAACTGAAGCTATTATTAAAAGAGCTATTAAAAAATCTGTAGGAAAAAATTTCTTTAGACCTAATGTATTAGTTTGTATTGCAAGTGAATTGACCCAAGTACAAAAAAGAGCAATAACTCAAGCAGTTAAACTTGCAGGTGCAAACAATGTTGTTCTTTTAGAACAAACAATTACAGCTGCTATAGGTTGTGGAATAAATGTAAATGATCCATCAGGAACTTTAGTAGTTGATATAGGAGCAGGTAAAACAGATATTTCAGTAATTTCTAACGGAGAAATCATAATTGCAAAAAGTTTAAATATTGGTGGAAATTCTATTGACCAAGCAATTGCAGATTTTATTCGTACAAGATACAATATGTTAATCGGAGAAAATACTGCTGAACTTATTAAATTATCAGCTGCAAGAGCATATCCAACAAACGATGGCTCAATGTATGAAATTAAAGGAAGAAATGTTATGAATGGTCTTCCAATGCATATTTTTGTAAATGATTCAGATATTTCTCATGCAATTGGAATGACATTAAATAAAATTTTAAATGCAATTACTGAAACATTGGAAAAAACTCCACCTGAACTAATTGCAGATATTTCTGAAAAGGGATTAATTTTAACTGGTGGTACATCTCAAATACCTGGTCTAGTTGATTTAATAACAGATAGAACAAATCTAGAAGTAATCAACCCTGAAACTCCTGAATTAATGGTAATTAAAGGTGCAGGAAGATTCTTGAAGAATGTTGATTTCTCAAATGATGAAATAGAATATTTAGACGAATTAAAACGACATGTATTAGAACAAAAAGAACAATTAAGAAAGAGATAATATGCAAAGATATAATGATTTAAGTTCTTATCTAAAAGAAAAATTCGGCTCAAGGCTTTTAAAACTCTCCATTGATGGAGGGTTTTCTTGTCCAAATAGAAAAAATGGAAAAAAAGGCTGTAAATTCTGTTCAGAAAGCGGAAGTGGAGAATTTACAACTAGAAGAAAATCAATTACCGAACAGTTAAACGCTCAAATCAAATTTTTAAAAGATAAAGATAAATACAATGGATATATAGCTTATTTTCAAAGTTATACAAATACATTTTTACCAGTGGAAGAACTTAGAAAAATGTACTATGAGGCAATAAATTTTCCAAATGTAAAAGTGATATCCATAGCTACAAGAGCTGATTGTTTTAATGAAGAAATTTATAATTTACTTGAAGAACTGAATGAAAAAATTGAAGTCTGGATTGAACTTGGACTACAAAGCTCAAATGAAAAAACAAGAAATAATATGAATATAGGTTACAGTACGGAAACTTTTGAAAATTGTGTGAAAAGATTAAAGAAATTAAATATAAAAACTATTTTCCACATAATCTTCGGTCTTCCAAATGAAACGAAAAAAGATTATAAAAATACTATTGATTATGTAAATACAAAAAAACCTTGGGGCATTAAAATTCACAGCCTTTATATTCAGAACGATTGTGAACTATATGAGGAATATCTAAAAAACAGTTTCAAAGCAATAACTTGGGATGAATATATAGATGCTTTAATTATGGCAATAGAAAATTTAGACAAAGATATAATAATTCATAGACTCACGGGAGATGGCGACAAAGAAAAACTTGTTGCTCCCCTTTGGTCAAAAGATAAAATTAAAACAATTGGAGAAATTAGTAAAATTCTAAAACAAAGAAATTCATATCAAGGAATAAACTACAAAAATAAAGGAGCTTTATAAAAAGCTCCTTTAACATTTCTCTATTAACTTTCTTTTATAAATTTAGTCGTAATAAAAAATAGACTAAATATTAAAAGTAATATACTTATAAAAATAAAACTGTAATCTAAACTTGTTTCAGATAATTTTGAAGATACTAACAAAAACCCTACATCTACAAAATTTGCCCCCATACTGAATGTAGACAAAATCGTAGCACGATTTTTCTCGTTTAAATTATCAACATATTGATTTTCCACTTTTAAAAAATACGTTTCAATAACACCTATTAACATTGGCAAACAACACATTGGTATTATTACAAAAATGTTTTTAATTGAAATCAACGATATAAATAAAATAGAACTTGCACTTAAAAATATAAACAAATTCCTCTTTAGTTTAATTTCTCCAAAAATCTTTATAATCCTTGGACTCGAAAGTCCAACTGCAGAATACATCAAAATAATAAAAGTCATATAATTTTCACTTAATTTTATATTCTGCAAAATAACGACATAAAAGAAATTTATTAAAATAAAAGTTATACTTATTATTCCATTAAATATCATAAATACAATCAGATTTATATTTAAAATACTTTTAAAACTAAATTTATTTTCATCTTTTTCAACATTATTTTCCTTTTCAAAAAACAAAGTAAATAAAAAAGAAATAAAAGTAGAAATAATTGTAAAAATTATTAAAAAATTCTGCCCAAAATAGTTATTAATAAAATAAAAACTAATTGTAGAAATTATAAAACCGATAGTTGAATAATTTCCAAGCACAGAAGTTTTTTCTGCAAAATTTTCTTCTCCTATGATTTCATACTCATAACCTGACATGGTTCCGGACTCAAACGCCATACTAACTGCCTCAAGTATCGATTCAAGTACAAAAAACTCAAAGCAAAAAGAAAACAAAAGTATAATTCTTGCCAACAACATAGAGAAATGTGAAATAATGATAGAATTTTTATAACCTATTTTATCCGTAATCATTCCAAAAGGTATTTCAAAAATGAAAATAAAAAAGGATAAAATTGCTTGTAAAATAAAAAATTCTGATATACTTACTCCTCTTGAAGTTCTAATAAAAAGAGCTACAGGAGCATAAAAAACTAAAGCTGAAAAAAAGTAATAACCTTTTAAGCATAATAGTTTATCTCTAAAATTTTTCATCCTTTACCTCACATATATTAAATTTTAATCTTAAAAATTTAATAATCTCTACATTCTATCTCCCCTTTTTATTTATTATAAGTATTATATCATATATTAAATATAAATTATATTGTAAACTTTAATACAATTTAAACAATTTCATACCCCATTCATCGACTCCGTTTTCTCTAAAACCTAGTTTTCTCCAAAATCGAATTGAATTTTCTTTCATTGAATTTAAAACATAATGCGTTGCTCCAAGTGGCTTTGTATATTTTTCTATCTTCTTAAAACATTCCAAACCTTTTAATTTATTTCTAAACTCAGGATATATCCAAAAATCAAGTATAAAACATTCTCCAAAATATTTTCCATCTTCATTGGTATAAATCGTAAATTGAACAGCCCCAATTTCTATATCATTTTCAAAAAAATATGCAATATAATGTCTATCCTTATCATTATTCATACTATTTTCTAAAAAATCTCTATACTCGCTACTTGAAAAATATTCTATATCTTCCTTATCTGTAACAATTTCATCTTCAACTAAATACTTTATATGTTTATCCCAAAACACATTTGTTTCATTAACTGAAATTTCTCTAATATCTATCATATCTCTCCTACTAAATTCAATCTAATACCGACTTATCAAAGAAATACTCACTTCCATCATCAGTCCTTTTTAAAAGTTTAAAATCAACCATAGATCTTCTCAAATAGCAAAAATCTGCATAGTATTTCTTTAAAATTTCATTAATTTCTTTTTCTTTATATTTTCTTTCATCAAAACTAATAGAAGCTAAATAAACAAAAAGTTCATATTTATCTTTTTGTTTTTTTGGCATATTTAAAATCTTACCATCTTTTATCCATTTATCTTTATTAAATTCCATAAATTTTCTCCAAATATTTGATATAGTTTTTGTCAATCGTAGAAAAAAAACTCATCTAAAAGCAAGTTTTCTTTTCCTGATAAAATTACTCTTAAATAATTTACTAATTGTTTTACTTCAACAAACTGAGATTTAGATTTCAATCCTTACAGAAAATAAAACGGGCTATTCTCCTGAAGTATGTTCTATAATATTATAGTTTAATGCAGAGTGTAGCTATATAGTCATTTCCATAATGTGATAATCTATTTCTTTTGTCACATGATTCATAAAAATCTATCATAGCGAGACCATTTTTAAGTTGTCCTCTAATCTGAGTTTCTAAGGTATGGCTAAATTCATATCCATATTCTGGATTTATGGTTATCTTGCCTTCCTCTTCAAGCTCTTTTGAATTAAAAGGTATTGAAAACTTTAAAAGTAATTCCTCATCGGGTTTGTCCCATACAATGTCAGCATCATACATGTATATCCAGGGATTCATAAATCCGACCATTAACAGTCCACCCTTTTTCAATACTCGAGAGGCTTCTTTATACATGTTTTCTAAATCTTCTATATATACATTTGAAACCGGATTAAAAATAATATCAAAAGTTTCATTTTCAAATGGAAATGGTTTTGTCATATCGCCTTGAACTGTGTTGATTTTTAAGCCTTCTCTTTTAGCAACCATATCATCTCTTTGTAATTGTGATTTAGAAAAATCCATTATGGTTACATCATAACCTTTTATAGCAAAAACTGGTCCCTGCTGTCCACCACCACAAGCTAAACCTAATATCTTTTTTCCGTTTGCTTTTTCAAACCATTCTTTTGGAACTTTTTTTCCAACAGTTAATGCAACAGAAATAGGATTTTTTCTAAGTTCTTCTAATTCTTCGTGTGTCAATGGCTCAGTATAGTCATTTTTTACATTATTCCATCTATCTTCATTTAATTTTATATAATTGTTCATCTTATAATCTCCTCATAATTTTATATTATTTCGATTTAAGTTGAATACCCACACTTTCTTTTTGTCATTTTATTTAATTGTTTTAGAGCGACAAGTCTGAGTTTACCTACCCTTCAAATCAAGAGTCATCAGTTTGTAAACCTCAATAAATATCCATTAGGATCTTGAATCAGAAACTCCATTTGTATTTCTTCAATTCCGTTAACCCTATATACACTTCTAATCAGTTCTCTGTAAATCTCTAATTGTTTGCTTTTCACTAATTCATATAGTTTCTCAATATCATCAACTGATATTGAAAAATTTATTCCTCTTCCTAAAGGATAGATTAGTTCCCCTGTATTCCAGCCATCATCATGAATTTGTTCAAACATAAACTGACTATCTTGAAAAGACATAAAAACAAATTTCTCTTCCGGTCGTTCGTACTCTATTTTAAATCCTAATTCTTCATAAAAATTTCTAGTCTGAACAATATCAAAAACTGATAATTCAGGAATCAAACTATTAAACTCCATATAAACTCCTCATAAAATTCTAATTTGCCAATTTTTCATTCATTTTATTATACCATTTTCCCCACATATTGTCATTCAATCAAGCTGAATATTCATTTTTCTAACTATATTTTTTAATCCAATATAAAATAGTACAAGATTTTTAAGTTTTTTTCTTTTGCCTTATTTTATCCTTAAATAGTTCATCATCTTGACTCATTTCCTTCCGATTTACTAATTTTTGTTCAAGTCGATTTTCTTATAAAAAAAGATTGAAGACTACTCTTCAATCCCTTAATTCTATTTAACAAATTTTATTATAAAAAATCCATTATGTTTTTGTTTTTCAGGTAATAATTTTATAAATTTTTCTGACTTACCCAAAAATTCAAAATCTTTTATTTTTAAATTTTTATGTTTTTCTAAAAAATATATGACATTTTCTTCATTTTCACATTTCAAAACAGAGCAAGTACTGTAAACTATCTCTCCTTTATCTTTTAGATATTCTACTGCATTATCAAAAATTTTTCTCTGTAATTCAATTATTTCATCAATAGTTTCTTTGCTTCTAAATAATTTTATTTCAGGCTTTCTGTCCATAACTCCAATTCCTGAACAAATTACATCACAGAGTATATAGTCGAATTGTTCTTTATATTCCTCTTTGTAAATTGAAGCGTCAAAATTTAGTAATTTTACATTTTTTACATTAAGTCTATTACAATTTTCTTCTATCTTTTTTAATTTACTCTTTACAATATCATTTGCAAAAATTTCCCCTGTATTTTTCATCTGAAAAGCTAGATGACAAGTTTTTCCACCCGGTGCAGAACAGATATCTAAAACTTTTGAATTTTTACTTGGAGCTAAAACTTCTCCCGTTAGAATACTTCCAACATCTTGAACCGTAAAATCTCCTCTTTTAAAACTTTCAGTTTCCAGTATATTAGTAGGATTTTCTACAAAATAAGTTAGTTTTGAAATTTCAGATTTTTTAAGCTTGTATCCGTCTTTTTCCAGGTCCTTAACAACTTTTTCTTCCGTCTTTTCAAAAGATGAAATTCTTATTGCAAAATGAGGTTTGGACATAGAATTTTCAAGAATTTTTATAGTTTCTTCCCTACCATAATCAAAAAGCAATATCTTTACAATATCCATATTTGCAGAGTATTTTATAGAGATAGCTTCCTCTACATTGTCAGCTTCAATCTTTACAAAGTCTTCTTTATTTCTTAAAAAATTTCTTAAAGATCCATTAACAAAAGAGGAAAATTTTTTTAGTTTAAAAACTTTTGTAAGATTAACAGCCTCATTAATTATTGCAAACTCAGGAATTTTATCCATAAAAATAATCTGATAAATAGAAATTCTTAGAATATTTAATATATATGGATTGAACTTTTTAATTCTTAATTTACAGAGTTTTTTGATTATATAGTCAAGATAAATTCTGTTTTCCAAAGTCCCATATACTAGTTCTCTTAAAAATTTGCTATCTAAATCAGAAATATTTTTTGTGTTTTTATTTAATAAATTTGTTGAATTTGAATTTTCATCTTTGATTTCACAAAGAATTTCAACTGCAAGTTTTCTCATTATTTTAAAATTTCTCCAACTTTTATAGAGTTACCACGAAGATAATCTTTAACTAAAACTCTCTTTTTACCAGAAAATTGTATTTCCAAAAGTTTTATACTTCCATCCATAGTTTTAACAAAAATTGCATCATCTGAAACTTTAAAGATTGTTCCAACATTTTCATCTGGATTTTCTTTTGAAATTTCAGCTCTATGAACTTTTATATTCTCTTCCAAATATTCACAAAATGTACTAGGCCAATTATAAAAACCTCTAATTTTGTTAAAAATATTTCTTGAAGTATCATTAAAATCAAGTTTTCCCATTTCCTTTTTAATCATAGGAGCATAGGAAAATTTATCTCCTTGTTTAACTCTGTTTTCGTATTTGTTTTCAAAGTCATTAATAGTTTTAACAATCAATTTTGAACCCATTTTTGAAAGTCTTTCATAAAGTGTTTCAGCATTATCTAAATCAGAAATTTCTGTTTCTTCAATATCTAAAACATCACCAGTATCAAGCCCAACATCTATTGACATAATACTAACACCTGTCTTTTCTAGGCCATTTACAATAGCCCAATTTATCGGTGCAGACCCTCTAAGTTCTGGTAAAATTGAAGCGTGAATATTTAAAATTTTTCCATGCATAAAGTCGATTAATCTTTTATCAATTATCTGTCCAAATGCAACCACGACAATAAAATCAGGATTTATTTTTTTTACAATTTCAAAAAATTCATCACTCTTTACACTGTCGGGAGTTATTACTTCAAGACCAAGTTCCAATGCTCTTTGCTTTACGGGAGTTGGTAATAATTTTTTTCTATTTCTAAGTTTGTCTTTTTGAGAAACAACTAAAGAAACTTCAAAATTTTCATTTAAAGTTTCTAAAGGTGGAACTGCAAAATCAGGAGTTCCCATAAAAATTATTTTTTTCATTATTCTTCCTCACCGTAATACAATTTTTCATACATTTCAGCTTCTTCTCCTTCTAAAGCTAAATCTGTAAATAAAATTCCATTTAAGTGATCTATTTCATGACAGACACAAACAGCCAAAAGACCAGTTGCATCAATTATTTGTTCATTTCCATCAATATCTGTATATTTGAATTTTACTTTTTCAGGTCTTCTAACAAAACCTCTAACATCTGGAATTGAAAGACAGCCCTCTGGTCCAACTTGTTCACCAGAAATTTCTAATATTTCTGGATTTACCATTTTAAGTAAACCATGCTCATCTCCAACATCTATTGTTACAAGTCTTTTTAAAATTCCAATTTGAGGACATGCAAGTCCAACACCTTCTGAATCATACATTGTTTCTACCATGTCTTCTAGTAAATCTTTTATTTTATCATCTATAACTTCGACTTTCCTTGCCTTTTTTCTAAGAACAGGATCGCCATCAATTCTAACATTTCTTAATGCCATTTTTCCTCCTTAATCTATCGTCAAAATTAATTTTCCATTTTTTTCAGTATTGAAAGAATACTTTTTATTAAAAATTAATTCCATTAAAAATTGTCTAAAGACATCATAGTCTTTTAGAACTTTTATTGTTAAATTATATCTATACACCATATTTACCCATTTTATTGCATCCGGATTAGGTCCTAGAATAATTATATCTTTTAAATTTATTTCTTTTTTAAATTTATCAAAAATTAAATCTCTTATTTTTTTCAATTCTTCCATACAATTTTCAACACTTTTACTCTTAAATTGAAAATTTACAATATGTGCCTTTGGCGGATAGAGAAAACTTTTTCTAAAATTAATTTCTTCTTTGAAAAACTCTTCATAATTATGATCAGAAGAATTAACAATGCTGTAATGACTTGGCTTATATGTTTGAATTATTACTTTTCCCTCTTTATCTCCACGACCTGAACGACCTGCAACCTGTGTTAAAAGTTGAAAAGTCTTTTCAGCAGATTTAAAAGACGGAATATTCAAACTTATATCAGCTAGTACAACTCCTACCAAAGTTACATTAGGAAAATCAAGTCCTTTTGATATCATCTGAGTACCGATTAAAATGTCAATTTCTTTATTTTTCATCTTTCGATAAACTTCTTCATAAACTCCTTTTTCCTTAGAGGTATCTGCATCTACTCTACAAACTTTCGCATCTTTAAAAGCATTTTTAATATAGTCTTCCAATGCTTCCGTTCCAAAACCAAATTCTTTTATGGACTGTTTAAAACAATTTGGACATATTTTAGGCTTGGGTTTAGTTCTTCCACACATATGACAAATACAAATATCTTTTCTATTATCCTTATGATAAGTCATAGAAATATCGCAGTAATCGCATTTTTGAACGTAACCACAACTTCTACAAAAAACAAAAGAGCTTCTTCCTCTTTTATTTAAAAATAGAATTACCTGTTCTTTTCTTTCCAAAGTTTTTTGTATTTCTTCAAATAGACTATTACTTAAAATACTTTTATTCCCAAGTAATAATTCTTCCCTCATATCTACTATTTCAACTTTAGGCAAAGAATTTTTTGTAGCTCTATTTTTTAGCTCCAAAAGTTTAATATCATCACTATTTGTTCTTGCATAAATATTTACGGAAGGAGTTGCAGAACCTAAAACAAGTTTTGCATCAGTCAATCCAACTAAATATTCTGCAACTTCATGAGTATAATATTTAGGATTTTGATCACTTATATAACTTGACTCATGTTCCTCATCAATAATAACAAGTCCCAAATTTTTTACAGGAGAAAAAATTGCAGATCTAGCTCCAACTACGATCTTTATATCCTTATCTTGAATTTGTTTCCATTGATTTAGTTTTTCAATCGTTGTAAGTCTGGAATGAATAATTGCAATATCATTTCCAAAACGTCCTGAAAAACGTTCAATAGTCTGTGGTGTAAGACTAATTTCAGGAACTAAAATAATACTACTTTTTCCCTGTTCGAGCATATTTTCAACAAGTTGAAGATAAATCTCAGTCTTTCCACTTCCTGTTATTCCATGAATTAAAAACTTATCATTTTTAGAACTCAAAACATTATCCAAAACATCTTGTTGTTCTTTATTTAACTTTAATTTTATATAGCTATTTGTATCTTCAACAGAATTTTTATAAACTTTATCTTCAGTTTGAATAAGTGCATTTACTAAAAGCAATAAATCTACAACAGATTTAGAAAAGTTATTTTCTCTTAAATCTTTAACATTTACAAAATCTTTTCCCTTTAAAAAATTTATAAGTTCTAATTGTTTTACAGCGTTTTTACGAATTTTTGAAAAATCAAAATCTTCATTTAGTTTAACAAATTTTTCTAAAAATTTATTTTCCGAGTTATTATATTTATACTTTTTTACTAAAATTTCATTTTCAATTAGATAATTTACCTTTTTATCATCATTATAAAATTCCCTAATTTCTAAAATATTTTTCCTTTTTGAAAAAAATTCAGTTTCAACAGTTGAAAGTTCAGTAGTTTTTTCTTTATTTAGAACAAAAAATTCTTCAATTTTACTCCAATCTCCAGGAGGCAAAACACAATTTAGACAATAGGAAAGATTTGTAATGTACTTTTCACTCATAAACTTTGCTAGCTTAATCTGTGTTTTACTTACAATTTCCTTCTCATCTAAAACCATATTAATTTCTTTGAATTTTATATCTGACTGAATTTCTTTTTCATCTAAAATATTTATAACAAGACCAACAGTTCCCTTATTTCCTTTACCAAAAGGAACAATTACCCTCTTACCTATTTGTATTTCTTCTTCAATAATTTGTGGAACTTTATAGGTAAATATATTTTCAGCCCTTGATAGTAAAAAAGACTTAACAACAACTTCTGCTAACATATTTTCTCCAAAATAGCATCTAAAATTTTATCTGCAATTTCTCTTTTAGTTAACACTTCTGTTTCAAGCTCACTGTCTTTTGTAATAATGGTAACCTTATTAAAATCAGAGCCAAAGCCCCTATCTTTTAATGAAACATCATTTGCAACTATCATATCTAATTTTTTATTATTCATCTTTGAAATTGCATAATCTTTAACTGAGTTTGTTTCAGCCGCAAAGCCTACAACAAATTGTGATTTTTTATACTCTGAAATACTTTTTAAAATATCAAGATTGTTTTCAAGATCAATATTTTCAAAATTTTCTGTCTTTTTGATTTTAAAATCTTTTTTGTTTTTAACCTTAAAATCAACTGGTGCAGCAGGCATAATTAAAATATCTGAATCATCAAAATTTTCTTTTAGTGAATTATACATATCTTCATTTGTTTTTACATCAATGTATTCAATACCAAAGTTTCTATAATCACTATTAACCTTTCCACATACTACTTTTACATCAGCTCCACGTCTTTTTGCACAAAGAGCTAACTCATTTCCCATTTTTCCACTACTGTAATTTGAGATATATCTAACAGGATCAATATCTTCAATTGTGGCACCATTTCCAATTAAAATCTTTTTTCCTTGCAAATCTTTTTTCACAAAATAACTTTCTATTTCCTCAAAAATTCTTTCAACTTTTGGGAATTTTCCCTTACCATAATCTCCACAAGCAAGACGACCATAATCAGGACTTAAAACAATATGTCTTTCTTTTAAACTCTCAATATTTTTTTGAGTTGCTGGATTTTCATACATATTAACATTCATAGTTGGTACTAAAATCATTTTTTTAGTATGAGCAAGTACTATATTTGTGATTAAATTATCTGCAATTCCGTAAGCAATTTTAGCCATAGTATTAGCTGTAAGTGGCGCAAGAACTATACAGTCTGCTTCTTTTGCAAGTTTTATATGCTTAACTTCACTGTCCATATCTCTTTCAAACACATCACTATACACCTTATTTTGACTAATAGTTTCAAAAATCAAAGGATTAATTAGTTTAGTTGCGTTTTCAGTCATAACAACATTAACTTCATATCCAGCCTTAACTAACATACTTACTAAGTCTAAAGACTTGTAAATCGCAATCCCAGAAGTTACCCCAACTAAAATATTTTTTTTCATCTTAATCTTCCTTTTCTTTTTTAGTTACCTTTTCAGCTACAATTTCTTGAAGTGCTTGAGTAATTGGTTTTTGAGCATCTGTTTCCATTAAATTTTTAGATCCGTTTACAATTCTTCTAGCTCTTTTACTTGTCATTACAACTAGTGCATATCTACTCTTATCAATTTTTTCTAATTCTTTAAATGATGGATTTATCATCTTTTATTCCTCCTATTTTTTAATCTTTAATCTTTCGGCTTCAATAATAGCCTTCATTTTATCAACACTTTCATCTATAAAATCATTCACTATGGAATAATTATATTCATTTAAAAACTCAACTTCTTTTTTAGCATTGTTCATTCTTAAATTTATAGTTTCTTCATCTTCTGTTCCACGTTCTACAAGTCTTCTTTTTAACTCTTCAAAATCCGGTGGTAAAACAAAAACTAAAACTGCATCTGGGTAATTTTTCTTTACTTGTAATGCACCTTGAACGTCAATTTCTAAAATTACTACATCTCCGTTTTCAATAGAATTTAAAACAAAATCCTTAGGTGTTCCATAGTAATTTCCATGAACTCTTGCATACTCTAAAAGTTTTCCATCTTCAATCATTTTTTCAAACTCATCATTTGATACGAAAAAATAATTTTTACCATGTTCTTCATTAGGTCTCTTGTTTCTGCTTGTTGCAGAAATTGAGTATTTAATATCTGTATTATCTCTTAATAAAATATCACAAATAGTACCTTTGCCAACTCCTGACGGGCCTGAAACAACCATCAAAAATCCCTTTTTCATATTGCCTCCAAAATTACTCAACGTTTTGAATTTGTTCTCTAAGCTTTTCTATAATGACCTTCATTTCAATAACATAAGTTGAAATCGCATAATTATTTGATTTACTTGCAATTGTATTGATTTCTCTATTCATTTCTTGTAATAAGAATTCAATTTTTTTACCAACTTGACTTTCAAGATTTAAAAACTTTTTAAAGTTTTGAATATGTGAATTAAGTCTTGTTATTTCTTCACTTATATCAAGCTTATCAGTATAAAAAATCACTTCAAGATTTAATCTATTAACTTCACTTTCAGACAATTCACCACAAAACTCATTAAGTTTTAATTTTAATCTATCAATTTGATTATTTAAAACATCTTCTTTTCTTTCAATAATATTCTCTAAATTATTTTCAAAAGCAGAAAGATTATCTAGTAAATCTTTGTTCAGATTTTCACCTTCCACTAGTCTCATTGATACAAGTTCATCTACAGCTTTTTCAACTGACTCAAGAACATTATTTTTTAAATACTCTTCATCTATTTCAGAAGTCTTAACTTCAACTACATAGTCATTTCTAACAATATGTCCAATACCAACAGAAGCATCTATTCCAAGTTTAGTTGAAATACTTTTATATGCTTCAAAATATGCAGAAGCCAATTCGTAATTAACATCTAAAGCTGAGTTATTTTCGGAAAACTTTTGTTTTCCTCTTATAAAAATATCAACCCGTCCTCTTGATAATTTTTTTCTTACAACTTTTTTAATATCTTCTTCACAAAAATTTAAAAAATATGGTAGCTTAACTTGAATATCCAAAAATTTATGATTTACAGCTTTCATCTCAAAAGACAAATCATAATTTTCATCAACGAACTCACTTCTACCATAACCAGTCATTGATTTTAACATATTTTTCTCCTTAAAAATTTATATTATTTTTATATTTAACTATTATATTTGTATTAAAAAATTTTTACAATACTTTGTTACGAAAATTTAATAATTTTCTTTTTTGAATATTTTTTTAAAAAACTTTACAAAAACACTATAATGCATTATAATAAAGTTATAAATTGATAGGATATAGGAGGAGTCTATGACAATACTAAAAGAAAAAATTTACTCAATATTTAGTTTTTTAATATTTTTATTTTATCTAATAACCTTAGAATTATCAGCCGGAGCTTATCCTTCTGATGAACCATATATGCATAGTTTAACAATATTTAAAAATATTCCATTGAGTATTTCTCTAATTTTTATATTCGTTTTTGTTTTATTATTGGTAACTAAAAAGACAAAATATCTTTTAACAATAAATGTAGGAATAATTTTATTTTTTATATTAAGAATTTATAACTTTTATAGATTTTATAAAAGATTATTTCACGATGGAATAACTATGATTTTATTTTTCCTTGCTATTGTTTCAATAGCTACAATTTTTATATCAATTTCAAAAATTTTAAAAAAGTCTAATTGATTTTTCTTTTTTTAATTTGACATGATATAAAAATATGGGTATACTATACCTAGTAATATGGGGATGAACTGGCTTCGACGGGGAGGTTGCAGTATCATAAGCGAATTGTTGTATCCAATCAACATAAAAAGTGGTAAATTAAATATAAACGCAGAAAATAATAATTTTGCATTAGCTGCTTAAGACAGCTATTTGGAGTCTATTCTTTTCCCACAAAAGACTAAACTCTATCATTAATTACGTGGGCAACCTTTACAAAAGTTCTTAGATTTGTAATTGTATTTATAAGATACCTTTAACTGATTTTGTTAATTTATAGGTTATTGGGAATTTTAAAATTGACTGTATTCGGAGAAAGTGATATGAATGCCTTTTCGGACGTGGGTTCGACACCCACCATCTCCACCAATCAAAAGTTCTTGTTATATAAGTTTATAAAATGGCTTATTTTCAAGAACTTTTTTATTGAGTTTTTATATAATATTATATAACTTTATATAAAATTATATAAAATGGCACACCAATGGCAACCTAAACAATAAAACTTTTGCCATATTTTTTTGTTGAATAGATATTCAAGTTTTATGTATAAATATTTTTTAAAATTTTTTTAAAAAGTATTGATATCATGATAATAATATGAAATAATATATAAAAAAGGAGGAAAGATATAATGAAGCCGACGAAACATCGGAAAAAAGAAAAAAACTAACAATTAAAGAATTCAAGTTCAAAATCAATCTTTTCTTTGTTAGTTTAGAATTTACAATCGTAAGGGAAAAATAACCCCTTTACGACTTCATTATAGCAAAAATAGTTTTGAAAATCAAGTTTAAAATCAAAAAAACTACATTAAAAGAAAAAATACAGTTTATATTTTCTGTTATAGTATTAATAATAATTATATATTTTGTTTGTAGGTAAGAATGAAAGAAAAAAGAAAAGGCTATAAAACAGCTAAGCAACAAAAAGAGGCTGACAAAAGGTAGATTGAAAAAATAAGGAACACAAAAACTACTTAAATAGACGTTCGAATGCTAGAGGATTTATAAGAAATTTAGCTAAAAAGAAAAATTGTAAGAACTTCAAAAAATAATTATAAAAACATAAAAAAATCTAAGATTTGCTAGAATTTATAAAATTGCTCATTGACAAAAAAAGACACCTTTTACAGTGTCTTAATTTAAAATTTCTATTTTTTCTATTTCTGACTGTACAACTATTTCATTTCCAAACTCTAATAATGGTTCGTCTTCTTCATCTTCTGCTTGAATATAACAATCACAAATAACATTTAAGTTTTTACCATTTATTAAATAAATTTTCACTTTTTTGCCTACACAGCTTTTCATTTCTTGTGTTGTAACCATACTTTACCTCTTTTCTAGTATAGGAACAATATGAGTCCCTTTATCTTTACTATAATGTATTGCAAATCTTCTAGTTAAAATTTCTTTTTTAGTTTCTTCATCAATAACATATCCAATAGGAACATCATTCATGAAAAATTGCTTATTGATCCATTTTCCAGTAGTTTGAATTCTTTTTATGTCTCCAGTCCCAGCAAATTTATCTACTAAGTCTTGAGGATTTGTTGTATCAAGTATATAACTTTTTCCAGAATAGTTATTGTGATTTCTTATATGTTTACCTTGTTTACCTTCATGTATAATTAAATTATAATTATTTTTGATTTTTCTTCTTAATTTTTCATCTAATTCATACATTTTTATATTAAGACCACTATTCGATAGATTATAC
The DNA here is from genome assembly GCF_021300775.1 of Parvimonas micra. Taxonomy (GTDB): domain Bacteria; phylum Bacillota; class Clostridia; order Tissierellales; family Peptoniphilaceae; genus Parvimonas. Next base: position 39,000 of record NZ_JAJTJP010000001.1, on the reverse strand, counting down.
TTTTTATTAGCTAAATCAATAAATTCTTTATTAGCAATAACACTCTTTCCGCTTAGTCGTCAATTTCATTATACATCAAAATACTTTTTTTGATATTTCTTATATCTCTTTCCATTTGTCTTTGAATTTGTGTTGCTTCATAATAGCTGAATTCTTTGCCTTTATAATGTATTGTATTGTTTTGTTTTGTAATTTATTAAGAAAATAATTTGAATAATAACTTGAGAGGAATTGAAAAAAGAAAAAAACTAACAATTAAAGAATTCACCTTCAAAATAAATCTTTTCCTTGTTAGTAATCTTTTCTTTGTTAGTTTTGAAATTATAATCGTAAGGGGAAAATAACCCCCTTACGACTTCATTATAGCAAAAATAGTTATGAAAATCAAGTTTAAAATCAAAAAAACTACATTAAAAGAAAAAATATAATTTATATTCTCTGTTATAGTATTAATAACAATTATATATTTCGTTAGTAGGTAAGAATGAAAGAAATAAGAAAAGGCTATAAAACAGTTAAGCAACAAAAAGAGGCTGACAAAAGTTAGATTGAAAAAATAAGGAACACAAAAACTACTTAAATAGACGTTCTAATGCTAGAGGATTTATAAGAAATTTAGCTAAAAAGAAAAATTGTAAGAACTTCAAAAAATAATTATAAATACATAAAAAATCTAAGATTTGCTAGAATTTGTAAAATTACTCATTGACAAAAAAGACACCTTTTAAAGTGTCTTTTTTTAAGCTATTTAGTTTTTAATAATTATATTTTTTTAATGCTTGTACTAAAAGTTCGTCATATATTTTATAATATTTCAAATCTATATCTGGTTCAATAGGTTCACATATCTCCTCAAGAATATAGTCTACAAAGTCGTCTTCTTCATTTGTTAAATTTTGATAAGGTGCATTTTTTTCTAAATTTACATAAAAATCAAAACAATACTGCCAGTTTGTTTTTTCATTAGATAAATATTTTTTTATATCTTTTATAAAATTATCCATTGTCATATTCTGTCTATACTCCCTTTTTTAACTTATTTTTAACTTGATTTTTTGTCTATGATAAAAGTAATTTAAATACTATTACCTTTATTTGAAACAACCCTTATGAAGTTTTCATCACCATATCTAAAAGTATTAAATTCTTTCTAACCCTTAAATTTAAGACTAATTTTTTACATTACCATTTGTAAAATAATTCTTTAGCTAGTTTTAATTATTGGGATAATTTATCCAAAAATGGTTTATCATCTATTCCTAAATCCATTTCAGCACAAATATCTGGTAAATCTTCGTTTAGAAATTCTGTAACTTCTGCATTTTCTTTATACATTTCATCATAATTATCACATAAAAAATCTTCCAAATATAGTGAAAAATCTAATGAATTATATTTATGTTTTTTATTTATAGCTAATTCTATTTCTTTAAATAATTTTTCTATCAAATTTTTCTTCAATCTTTATTTATAAAATAACTCTTTAGCTTTGTATATTTCAATTCTTAAACGTCTTTTAAATTCTTCATTACGTTTATCATCTCCATACTCTGCTATATCTGTTATTTCTGGTAAATCTTCGTTTAAAAATTCAGTAACCTCTGCATTTTCTTTGTACATTTCATCATAATTATCGCATAAATAATCTTGAACATAAAAAGCAAAGTAATGAGTTTCTTTTTCTTCGTGTTTACCTTGAAAAAATAAATCTACATCATTAAATAATTTTTCTATCATATTTTTCTCCAATCTTTATTTATAAAACAACTCTTTAGCTTTGTCTATTTCAATTCTTAAACGTCTTTTAAATTCTTCATTACGTTTATCATCTCCATACTCTGCTATATCTGTTATTTCTGGTAAATCTTCGTTTAAAAATTCAGTTATCTCTGCATTTTCTTTGTGCATTTCATCATAATTATCGCATAAATAATCTTGAACATAAAAAGCAAAATAATCAGTTTCTTTTTCTTCGTGTTTACCTTGAAAAAATAAATCTACATCATTAAATAATTTTTCTATTAACATTTTTATAATTCCTTTTCTTTGGTATTTAAATCATTTAAATATTCTTTTACTGTGATAGGACCTGTAATTGGTCCACCCACATATTCAAACCTAAGTTTTGTGTTAGGATTATTTAAAATTTTTTTTATTTTATCTTCATAATTTTCTGGAATATTATTTGTAATTTCCTTTCCTCTAAGAAAACATATACTAGTAGATGATATTTCTACTCCTCCACCTAAACTATTAGAATACTGGTGAACATTTGTCATTGCATATCTTCCATCTTCAAGCAAAAAAACAACTGAGCCTGTAGGATAATATCCTAATATTTTTTTAAATTTTAACATTCTTTTTAATTTTCTCCTTATGATTATACTTAATTACGAATAATATTTACTAGTATATATAATTTAAATCAAAATATCCCAATTCATATGCATCTTTTTCTTCTTTCAGACATCTTTTTATAATTTCTATCTCATAATCTTCTGAAATAGTCATATTTGGTAAATTATCATTGAATTTTTCTCTATATAATTCTCTTAACTCTTCAATGTTATTCATAAATACTCTCTTTCTTTGATATAATCATTTTATTTAATGTAGAATATATTAACATCTATATTATACCATTTTTAAAAAAATATGAAAGTTCTTATATTTAAATAAAAAATAATTGCCTTTATATATATTTAAGTTTATAATAAAGAAAAGGAAAACTTTTATTTGTTAAAGGAGAATTTATATGAAAAAAGTTGTTATTATGCTATTAATAAGTATTATGTTAGTTAGTTGTTCTGGTAAAGATAATAACGAAGAGAATAAAGCTATCAAAGAGTTACAAGAACAAAAAGACTCTTTAGAAAATAAAAATAATGAATTACAAGAAAAAATTAATTCTTTGGAAAAAGAAAATAAAGAATTAAAAGAAAAACAAGGAAGTTTAGGAAATGAAACTCTTTCAAGTGAATCTATTGCAAAAATTAATAAATATTTACAAGAATTTAATAATTCTAATAAGCATTTTGCCAAGGCTACTTTAGATGAAAAAAATAAAATAGTTAATATTGAATTAGTTGAACAAGCTGCATCTGATGTGTCAGGAATGATTGATGCTAAAAATGAAGGCAGAGCTAACGAGAATATTCGAGATTTATGGAAAAGAGAAGTTACCGGAACTGCTTTAACTATTTCAAAAAATATTAATAATGATATAACAGTAAAAATTTTACAACCATTAGATAAAAGCAAAACCATAGTTGAAGTAAAAGGTGGAGAAGTTATTAAAGATGTTGTTAATAATAAATAATATTTTACCTTTAATTATTGATTATTATATATTTATGTTTTATAATACTAATAAGTAAATTAAACATTTACAAATTTTTTATTTAAGGAGAATTTTTATGAAAAAAATTATTGCTTTGTTACTAGTTGTATTTACACTAGTTAGTTGTTCAGGAAAAAATGATACAGCTAAAAATGTTGAAAATGGTGCACAAGAAAGAATTGCAGAATTAGAAAAAGAAAATAAAGAATTAAAGGAAAAACTTAGTCAATATCAAAAGGAACTTATTAGTAATGAATCAGGACAAAAAATCGAAAAATACCTTGAAAGTTTCAATAATACAATAAAAGATTTTGGTAAAGCTGTTTATGAAAAAAATGAAAAAAGAATTAGATTTAAACTTGACAATCCTGCTGCAACTGATATTAATGGAGCTCTTAGCAATTTAAAAGATGGCAAAGTTACTGATAAAGACCGTGAAAATTGGAAAAAATACGTTCTTGATCCTGCTGTAAAAGTTTCAAAAAATGTTAGTAGTGATATTACAGTAATAGTAAAATCTCCAGTTGATGATAAAATTATACTTGAAGTAAAAGGTGGAGAAGTAGTTAAAAACGAATTAAAATAATAATTAATACTTTATAATTTAGTTTTAAAATAGCAAACAAAAAAGAACAGAAACCTGTTCTTTTTTTATTATATATTATACTTCAAATTCTTCAGTAATACACCATCTTCCAAATGATTCATCATAAACTCTTACATTAAATCCTAACATACTAAGTATTTCATAAACTATTGAAGCTCTAATTCCTGTTGTACAATAAACAATTATCAAATCAGATTTTGAAATACCAAGATTTAATATATCTTTTTCTATATCAGAATTGTTTAGTAAATAACCATTTTCGTCATATAGTTTTGTATAAGGATAACTTTTTGATCTCTTTATATGTCCACCAAATTTTTCTCCAAAAATAATTTTACCATTGTATTCTTCTTCATATCTTACATCTAAAATCTTTACAAATTCATCTTTACATATGCTTTTTAATTCATCAGTTAAGATTGATTTTTCATAAGATAAAAATGGTTTATTATCAATATCTATACTTGCTTTATTAAGCTCTTCATCATCTTCTACTTTTTTATAAAAGTCTGTTTTTAATATTTCGCTTATTCCACCATCTAAAATATATGCTTCAATGCCACAGAAATTTAATAAAAACTTAAATCTTCCGTCTTCTCCCATTCCAAATCCAGGGCAAGTATTAATATATATTAGAACCTTTTTATTAGGAGTAATTCCATATTTTGAAAATTTTTCAAGTAAAATTTCTCTATCAAATGGTAATCCAACATATTCATTATCTTTTCCAGTTAAAAAAGTAAATTCTTTCCAATCCAAAACAATAGCTCTATCGTAAACAAAGTCTCCAGCCTTTAGCATATCTCCCCTTGCATCAATAACTACAAAATTTTCATTATCTCTGTTTTCAAGAATAAATTCTTTTCTTACAATAAATTTATTTTCAAACATTTACATATTCCTCCTAAAAATAACACCTATTTTAAAAATAATCTCTAATTAGATTTTTCATAAAATCTAAATCAGTAAATTCTTTAATTTTTCTAAATGTATCTTCATTCTTTATTAGTTTATCTTCTTTAAGATATTCTAAATAAGCATTCATACACCAACTTAAAGCTCTTGAATACATATATGGTTTATATAAATGCACTCTTTCTTTAATATTTATTTTTTTATTTAAAAACTTTTCATATTCTTCAAAAAATTTATCTTCATATTCTTTACTTGCTATAAAATCTGTTTTCCATTTTGTAGTTGTAATAACTAAAAAATGTGTTATATCTTGGCAAGGATCGGAGATTACAGCTTTTTCCCAGTCGATTAAATACGGTTTTTCGCCAATAATGAAATTTCCTGAGTTAACTTCTGTATTATTTAAGCATAATATCCTATTTTCTTCAAAATATTTTTCTTTATACTTGTTATTCTCAAGATAATTTAAAAATTTTTCAAAAAACTCTTTATGCTCTTTGCTTACCTTTTTACTCTCAAAAACCTCTTTTAACCAAAAATTAGCTTCAGATATTCTGTCTTGAAATAAATTCTTTTCAACTATAAAATTATTAGCTTTTGAAGCATCTATTGAATGAATCTTTGAAAAAATATATGCCGCTTTTTCTCTATCTTCTTCATAGATTAATGATCTACCATCTAGATATTCCATTAATATTACGCCATTAAGTAATTTACTATCTGAGTCATCAACATAATAAACTTTTGGTGTTACACCTGATATTTCTAAAAATTTTAATGTATCATATTCATATCTAATTTGATTAGGTAAATTCATCTGACTTTTAGAGTTTAATCTCAAGACAAACTTTTTATCTTTAGTTGTAATTAAATAATTTATATTGTATTCACCTTGTTGTAAAAAATCAATCTTATATTCATCTATCCCCAAAATATCTTTATTTTTATCAATATATGTTAAAATATCTTTCAAAACAACTCCTATTTAGCACTATTCTTATGTTTTTCTGTATAAACTTTTTTAATTAAAAATACAAGAATTGAAACTGCAAATAAAATAAATAATCCTGTAACAAAAGTTTTTGAACTTCCTGTTAATGCTCCACCAATATATGAGTAAATTATAGTTGCAGGTAATTGTCCCAATCCTGTTGCCCAAATAAAACTCCAAGCACTCATAGATGTAAGTCCTGCTGCATAACTTATTGGATCAAAAGGAACAAAAGGTAAAAGTCTCGCTATCAAAATTGTATATTTACCATATCTATCAAAAAATACTTCAACTTCATTAAGAGCAAATTTAGTTGCAAATTTTTCAGCAACATCTCTTCCTAATAATCTAGCAATATAGAAACATAGAATTGCTCCTGCCATTGCACTTGACCAAGATAAAAATGCTCCAAATTGCCATCCAAAAATAGCTGCATTTGCAAAAGTAATAAAAAATGCTGGAATAGGTGCAGCAATTGATTGAAATACCATTAATAAAAACGAAATAACAATAGCCCACTTTCCATAAGATAAAATATATTTCTTTACATTTTCTAATACCTCATCAGTACTGGATCCTTTAAACAAAGCAACAAACTCTTTAAGTTTATCATTTACAGGTTTTACAAAAATACAAATTAAAACAACAGCTAAAACTGCTACTATTTTAATAATCGTAGATTTTTTTAATTTCATTTTTCCTCCTTAGAACACGTCTAACCGATTTCACCACCTCAGGAACTTCCAGCTCCAGCTGTGCATCCATAGCAATGGTTTCCTAGTGCAATTTTTCTTTTTTCAAAGTTATTTTCTTTATAATCTGAAATATGAACTCTACTTGAATTAATCTTTAAATCAAGTGCTTGATTAAAATCGCAGTCATAAATATATCCATCATAAGATACATTAATTTCATTTCTACACATCAAAAATTCAACAGTATCTTCATTATAGGCATTATAGAGCTTTGTCATATATGTCTTTAATTTATCTTTTTTGTATAATCTCATACCAAATCTGCCTATCGGATTATTAGTAATTGCAAATAAATTTGTAAAAACAATACCGTATTCTTCAAGAAGTTTTGTTCTATATTCTTTTTCTAAACATTCTTGTGAATCAGGTAAAAAAGCTCCATCCGGATTATAAACTAAATTCAAAGTTAAAGTTTTTCCATATCCAACATCATTTAATTTTTTTAAAACTTCAATAGAACTTTCATATACTCCTTCACCTCTAACACCATCAGTAATTTCTTTGGTATAAAAAGGTAATGAACAAAATATAGTTACTTTATTTTTTGCATAAAAATCTATTAAATGTTTATATTTTTCATCTAATAAAATACATAGATTAGTTCTTACTATAACCTCTTTAGCTATCTTACTTGACTCTTCAACAAGATACTCAAAATTAGGCATCATCTCAGGAGCTCCTCCTGTTATATCCATAATTTTAAATCCATGTTTCTTAAAAACATATAAACAATCATCCATAATTTCTTTACTCATATACTCTTTTCTATGAGGACCAGCTTCAACATGACAATGCTTACAAGCTAAATTGCAAATTTTACCGATATTAAGTTGCATGATATCCATATTTGTGGTATATAGATTATTTTTATTTTCTACTCTCTCAAAAAATTTTGGAATATAATTTATATATTCCAAAACTTTTCTAGAAAATTCTATTCCGTTAGAAAAGGAAATCTTCTCTTCCTTTTCTTCTTTTTCTTCTTCAAAATTTCTTTTTATTAAATTAAAGATAAAATCACCCTCTTCAAAAAAATTTAAAAGCTTCTTTAATTTAATAGTTAAAGAAAACTTTTTATAATTTAATTTCTTTTACAGTATTTTTCATTGTAAATCCATTTACAAGTGTTATACCCGCTTGCATTGAAGATGCAACATGTAATACTTCTGTAAGTTGTTCTTCAGTTACACCCATAGAAACTAATGTTTGAGTATAAGCATCTACACAGTATGGACAACGAGTAGCAAATGCTACAGCTAATGCACAAAGTGCTTTTTCTTTTTTAGTTAAAGCTCCTTCAGAAGTGCTATCTCCATAATATGTTAAAAATTCATCCCATAATTTTTTTGCTTCTTCTCCTAATTCTCCATTAGCAAAACATCCTAAATCTTTCTTTTCAAAATAATTATTACTCATAATTTTTCTCCTTTTTTTATATTTTTTAACAAATAAATTATACAATATTAATCAGTCTATATCAAATAAGATTAACTAATAAATCAACACCTATTAATAGAATTTTCTAATAAGTCGATAAATGGCTTTTAATATTCTTAATTTTATGTTAAAGTTATTGTGGTGATTTATATGAAAGATAATGCAATAATAATTTTTACTAGATTTCCTTCAATAAACAAGGTAAAAACGAGATTAAGTAAAAACTTAGATTCAAATTTAGTTCTAGAAATACATAAAGCAATGATTAAAGATACTATTAATGTTTGTAAAAATGACTTTGCTGATGTTATTTTATTTATAACAGAATATGAAAAACTAAATGATAATACTAGAGAATTTTTTAATTTTGAAAATAAAATATATCCCCAAGGTGATTTTTCTTTTGGAGAAAAAATGAAAAATGCCTTTAAGAAAACTTTTGAAATGGGATACAAAAAAGTGATTTTAATTGGCACTGATATTCCTACTTTGAAAAAAGAGGATATTAGTTTTGCTTTAAAGAGTTTAGATAACTTTGATGTTTGTATTCACAAAACATTTGATAAAGGATATTACTTAATAGGTTTAAAAAATATAGTTGATGAAGTTTTTGATGAAAATATTTTTAAAGGAGAAAATGTTTTTGAAAATACTGTAGAAATTTTTAAAAAACAAAATTTATCTTATTCTACAGGAAGAATATTGATGGATATTGATGAAAAAAGTGATTTAGAATTTTATGTAAAAAATGAAATGCAATATTCAGAATATTCAAATTTAAATAAATTATTAAGGGAGTTTTACAATGAAAAATAAGAAGAAAATTATTACTATTACTTCTCTTATACTTCTTGTCGTGATTACGTATTTTATCTTTAAAATATTTACTCCAGAAAAAATAAGAAGTATAATTCAAGGATACGGAAAAAATGCTGCTTTAATTTATATATTGTTATTTTCAATACTACCTATTTTTTTCTTCCCAGTTCCGATTCTTGCTTTAGCTGCAGGAATTTCTTTTGGACTTTTTGAAGGAGTCTTATATACGATGATTGGTGCTATGATAAATAGTTCAATAATGTTTTTAATGGCTAAAAAGTTTGCAAAAGATAAAGTTTTAGAAATATTCAGAAAAAAAATAAGTGAAAAATGGTATAACAAGATTATTAATGCAGAAAAAAGCAATGGAGTTTTTATTATTTTTTTAATGAGGCTATTACCTATCGCTCCTTATAATGTAATAAATTACTTATCAGGTCTTACAGAAATTTCTTTTCTAAAATATTCAATGGCTACTTTTTTGGGAATAATTCCTGGAACATTTGTATTTTTGAATGTTGGAGATAAAGCAATTAATGTATATAGTAAAGAATTTACAATTGCAATTATAGGCTTTGTAGTACTTACTGTAATCTCATTTGTTTTAATTAAAAAGTATGATAAGGAATAAATATGAAACTAGCTGTTATAATACCAATCTACAATGATGATAAAATGATAGAAAACTTATTGACAAAATTAAATAAATTTAAGAATATTGATGAAATTATTATTTCTAAGGCAGTTGATAATTTCAAAAAAAATGAAATATTTGAAAAGTCTTTTAACAATATCAATTATAAGCTACTAATATCTAAAAAAGGTAGAAGTATCCAAATGAATACAGCTGTTAAATATACAGATTGTGATATATTATGGTTTATTCATTCAGACTCTGAATTTTTAGATTATACAGTAGATGGAAAAATAAAAAATTTAATAGAAAAAGAAAATATCAAATGTGGTGGATTGAAAATAAAATTTTATCCAAATTCGATATTACTATCTTTAATAGCTTGTTTATCTAACCTTAGAGCTAAAATATTTAGAATATGTTTTGGTGATCAGAGCATCTTTGTAACAAAAAAACTCTTTGATGAAATTAATGGTTTTAGAGATATTCCAATAATGGAAGATTTGCAATTTTTTATAGACATAAAAAATCATGAAAGTAATTCCAAATACTTTAAATTACTTAATAATAAAATTATTTCTTCATCAAGAAGATTTAAACAAAATGGTACTTTAAGAACAATATTTAAAATGCATAAACTAAAAATTATGTATTTTAAAGGTGAAAGTCCTGATAAGTTAAATGAAATTTATAATAATATGAAAGACAGATAGCCATCTATTTTACTAGATGGCTATCTTTTATTATTTTTATATTTATTATTATAAACTTTTTCTATAATATAAATAATTTGAATAAATTTTCTTTATTTGACAAAGCTAGTATTTATGTTATAATCTCTTATAAATAAATAAAAAGGAGAATGATTTATGAAATTTAAGAAGACAGTGGTATTATCTTTAGTTATAGTTTCTGCTTTATTTGTTGGTTGCAACAAATCTAAAGATAATAATACTACTAAGAACACAGAAAATACAAAGACAGAAGAAATTAAATCCATATCTGTTGAAGAATTTAAAGAATCAATCGGAAAAGATAACATCCAATTTATTGATTCAAGAAAAGATGAAGAATTTAATGGATTTTCTGATGGAAAAATGAAAAATTCTGGACATTTAGAAAAAGCAATTCAACTTTCTACAGAAAATGTTGAAAAGGTAAATAGTTCTAAATTAGTAAAATATATCGAGGATAAAGGTATTTCAAAAGATAAAGAACAAATAGTATATGATACAGATGCCCAAAGAGCTACAAAAGTTGCTGATGTACTTGTGAAAAATGGTTTTAAAGCAAAGATATTTTCAGATTTAGTAAAATATTCTGAGGATTCAAATGCAAAATTAGTTAAATATCCAAATTATCAAATGCTAGTTTCTCCACAATGGGTTAAAGACGTTATGGATAATAAAAAACCAGAAACATATACTAATGATAAATTTACAATTTTAGAAGTTTCTTGGGGAGAAGTTGATAAAGCTAAGAACTATAAAGAACACATCAAAGGAGCTATTCACTTTAATACAGACTTGATTGAAGAAGAACCTGTATGGAATCTAAGAAGTCCTGAACAAATAGAAAAAGCTCTTCTAGAAAATGGAATTACTAGTGATAAAACAGTTATAATATATTCAGATGATGCATCTGCAGGTTTTAGAGTTTACTGGGCTTTAAAATGGGCTGGAGTTAAAGATATTAGATACATGAACGGTGGATTTAAAGCGTGGAAAAATGCAGGTTTTGAAGTTGAAACAACTGTAAATAAACCAACAGCTGATTCTAAATTCGGTGTTACTATTCCACAAAACCCAAATGTTTCAATTCCTTTAGCTAAAGATATGGTTGAAAAAATCGAAAAAGAAAATTATAAATTGGTTAGTATTCGTGCTTGGGATGAATATATAGGAAAAATAAGTGGTTATGACTATATACCTGAAGCTGGTGAACCAAAAGGATCATATTATGGGTTTGCTGGTACAGATGCTCAAAATATGGATGATTATTATGATCCGGATGGAACTATAAGAAATCCAGAAGAAATATATGCACTATGGGATACTCAAGGAATTAAACAAAACGATAAAGTCGCATTCTATTGTGGAACAGGTTGGAGAGCAGGTATTCCTTGGTTTATGACACAAATGACAGGATGGAAAGATACTGTAATTTATGATGGTGGATGGAATTCTTGGTATATGGATAAGAATCTTCCTGTACAAAAAGGTGACCCTCAAAATAGAGATAAAAAACCAGATGCAAAAAATGATTTTAAATAATTTAAAAAATATAAAAAAGGTTGAGCTTTCTGAGCTGAACCTTTTTTAATTCATTATTTCTTTTTTAAATATTTAATTAAAATTTCAAAAAATAAAATTAAATTAATTAGAATTATATATATTACTACATAATAAAAAATAAAAATTTTCTTTATATCATAAGTAAACATAAATATTGTAGATAATATATTAAAAACAAACAATATATAAACTATACATTTTTTATTATTTTTTGCATTTAACATAATATATTCTATTATTAAAATTAAAAACAGTATTATTGTAAGTATTATTAATCCTGTATGACTGAAGATTTTAGGAAATAATGAGGCATTTTTATAGTGAATATGTCTTGCAACACCCATTCTACTGATACTTAAATTATTCCAAACCCATAATACAACAGTTAATAAAACAATCAATATATTACTTATTTTAAATATTTTCTTAAAATTTTTCATATCAATCCTTACTTTCTATTTCTCTTATAATACTTAAGTTTTAAAGAATTTTTAAAATATCCTAAATCTACTTTTTCTTTAACTCCAAGCATTTCACTCAAAATATGCTTTACATTTTTTACTTCTGATTTTCCAAAACTTGCAGAACAACTAGCACAGTATGTATAAATATTTTCATTAATCTCAGATTTTACTGTATTCATCATTTCTTTAGCTAATTCAGGCTCTTTGGACTTTGCTCCTCCACCCATTCCGCAACACATTACTTTTTTAAACTTTACCTTACCATTTGGAACATAAGGTTTTATTTGATTTAATAATTCTTTAGATTCTTTGTCGGGACAAGGCATGAAAATTTCAGCTTCATCTTCTATTACATTTAGTAAATTTTCTTCTTCTAATTTTTGGTATATTGAAATAACTTCCATATCCAACTTTTCTTTAAAAAAGTAAAAACAATTTGGACACATTGTTACAATTCTCTCTACACCTTTTTCTTTATACATCTCTTTTAATCTATCTAAATTTTTTTCAAAATCAGAGATTAGCCCACTATCTTCTAAAGGCTTACCGCAACAATCTATAGAAAAATCCATTTTTCCTTCAAACATATCAATTAAATATTTTGTTGTTTCAGGATAATGTCCAGGGAAAGCACAACCAAACATTAAAATATCTTTTGTTTTAATCTTCGAGTTATTTCTAAACTTATATGGTGATTTCATAAATTTTACTGCACCATATCCACTTAAGTCTTCTCTATGATTAATTGCTACTTTTGCACCATCTAAATCAATTGGACAAGCTCTTAAACAGCTATCACACATGAAGCAACTCTTTGCAAGTTCAGGTCTTTTTGCAAACTCACCTAAATCCATTTTATATTTAGTTAAAAAGAGACATTTTTTTGTGCAGGCAGAACAATGAATACACTCATCTCCAACCTTGTTTAGATATTCCTTCATATTTTCTCCTAACTATTATAATTTCAAAATAATTCTACTTACTTTAATGTTATACCCTCAATACTTACTTTTTATACTTATCAAATAATTCATCTTTAAAATCAATAAATAAGGTCTTAAAATTATCATAATAAACCATTCCAAGTCCTGTTCCCTTTGCTTTTCTGATATGTTTTTTTTCTGTGTAATCTACATTTGCATATCCTTCATTTTTAAAATAACTATAATATCCTGCTAAAAATCCTGCAATTTTATAGTCATCTTCTGTCAAATTTGATCCTCTTAAAATTACATGACTTCCAGGTACATCTTGAGCATGGAAAAATATGTCATTTTTATTTGCAAATTTTAATGTTAGATTTTCATTTTGTAGATTGTTCTTTCCTACATAAATCAATGCTCCTGAATCAGTTTCAAAGACATAAGGTTTTGACTTTTCAAGTTTTTGCTTATTCTTTTTATTTTTTCTAACATATCCCAAAGAAATAAGCTCTTCTTCAATTTCAGAAAGCTCATTTAATTCTGTAATTATTTCTATTGTTTCCAAAATTTGTTTTATATACTTCATTTCTTCTTCAATTTTTGGTAATTCAGCCTTTATTATTTCGTCAGCAGTTTTTAATTTTTTATATTTTTTATAATATGCTTCAATATTTTCTCTTGGAGATTTCTTTTCATCAAGTGAAATTTCTATTTCTTTCATATTATCATAAATATTTTCAACTGTTACTTTTTCCATTCCTTTTTGAAGTTTATAGATATTTATAGATAGTAAATCAGCAAAAATCTTTAAATCCTCTTTGCTTTGATTATTCAATAGTTCATCATTCATTACCAAATACTTATTTGTAAGTCTGTTTAACTTTGTAGTTAAAATCTTTTTAAATCCTGATGCTTTTTGATTTATTCTATCTCTTAAAGAATTATTATGATAAAAGTTTTCTACTAAGCTAGAAATACTTTCTACTTTTTCTTTATTTTCATATAAACTCAAATCAAAACAATAGAAATCTTTATTGTTATTCGCATCATCTTTTATAAAAATCGGAAAATAATTTTCACTTTTTATATTATCTACTAATTTTACAAAATTTTCATCTATTCTTCTTATACTCTCTGCATCTAAGTTTGCATAATTAGTATCTGAATCAACATTTGAATTATGTAATAACTCATATGAAATAATTGGTGAAAATCCTAAATAATTAGTATAAAAGAACTTTTTCATTGAAATTGGTTCAGAAACTTCTAGTATTTCAGAAGGTAATTTATAGTTTTCTTCTAAAATATTCTCTTTTTCATCTTTAACAAAAAAATAATCTTTGTTTGGAAAAACTTCTCTTATACTACTTTGTCTTGAGTCTATATGTTTTATAGAGTCAATAATTTTATTGCTTTCTTTATCAACAAGAATTATATTTGAGTGTTTTCCCATAATTTCAATAATTAAAAGTTTTTTACTAAGTTCTTTTAACTCATTTAAGTTCTCAATTTCAAAGCAAACAACCCTATCCATTTTATGTTGGTATATTTTTTTTATAGTTCCCCCAACTAAATGTTTTCTAAGTAACATACAAAAATTATATGCAGTTATTGGATTTTTCTTGTTTTTTTCACTCAAATGAATTCTTGAAAGATTATTTGCACAAGACATTAATAATCTATAATTTTCTTTATTGTATATCTGTATATTTATTTCATTTTTATCTGGTTGATTTATTTTATTTATTTTTCCATTTAATAAAAGCGGATATATTTCATCTACAACCGCTTTTGTAAAAATTCCATCGAAACTCATTTTTATTCCTTTTCTATCTAATTAAAAATCCAAATATTAACAAAAAATCTGGATGCTATTACGAGTGCAAAAACTACTGTTATAAATGCCATAACTATATAATCTGTTCTTGAATATTTTAGAACATTCATTCTAGTTCTTCCGTCTCCACCTCTATAACATCTAGCTTCCATCGCTACTGCAAGTTCATCTGCACGTTTTAAAGCATTTACAAATAGTGGTACAAGTAGTGGAATTAAGCTCTTAGCTCTTGTTACTATACTTCCCGTTTCAAAATCTGCTCCTCTTGAAGTTTGAGCCTTTGTAATTTTATCCATTTCATCTAAAATTGTAGGAATAAATCTTAGTGCAATTGTCATCATCATTGCTACAGAATGGGCTGGAAACTTAATCTTTTCAAATGGTTTCATAACATATTCTAAAGCGTCAGTAAGTACAATTGGACTTGTAGTAAGAGTTAAAAGACTTGTTCCTATAACTAAAAGAATTATTCTAACACTCATAAATGCACTTAATTCTATACCTTCTTTGGTTATATTTATAATCCATATTCTAAATAAAACCTCTCCAGGTGTTAATATTATATTTAAAATTACTGTAAATAATACGATATAAAAAATTCCTTTTAATCCTTTTAAGACCATCATAATTGGCAATTTTGCTATTTTTATAATTGCAAATAAAAATATTGCAAGTGGTATAAATACAAGGAAACTTTTTATAAAAAATATAGAAAGTATAAACATAAAAATAAAATATAGTTTTAGTCTAGGATCTAGTTTGTGAATTAAACTATCTCCCGGAAAAAATCTACCTATTGATATATTTTTTACCATTAATTATTCCTCAATTCTCTTTTGATTTCACTAAAAGCTTCATCAACTGTTAAAATATTCTTACTAAAATTATGTCCATTTTTTCTTAAAACATCCATAAGTTCTGTAATTTGTGGAACATTAAGTCCAACCTTTTTTAAATCATCAACATCACTAAAAGCTTCTTTTGTTTTTTTATCTAAATGAATATGTCCGTCTTTCATTATTATTATTCTATTTACAAGTTTTGCAACATCTTCCATACTATGAGAAATCAAAACTATTGTAATATTATTTTTTTCATAAAGATTTTTGATTTGAAAGAACAACTCATCCCTACCCTTTGGATCTAGTCCAGCAGTTGGCTCATCAAGGATTAAAATATCAGGTTTCATAGCTAATATTCCCGCTATTGCAACTCTTCTTTTTTGACCACCAGAAATTTCAAAAGGAGATTTATCTTTTTTAGTTTCGTAATCAAGTCCCACAAGCTCCATCGCTTCTTTTACTCTTTCAGTAACTTCTTCTTCACTAAGTCCCATATTTCTAGGTCCAAAAGCAATATCCTTTTCAATTGTCTCTTCAAAAAGTTGATATTCAGGATATTGAAAAACAAGACCAATCTTATATCTTAAACCACTTTTCGCCAGTGTCTTATCTTTTGTATTCATATCTCCTATAAAAACATCTCCACTTGTTGGTTTTAATATACCATTAAAATGTTGAATCAATGTTGATTTTCCACTTCCAGTATGTCCTATAATCCCAACAAATTCGCCCTTTTTTATAGTTAAATCTATATTATCCAAAGCAAGTTTTTCAAATGGAGTTTTCTCCCCATAGATAAAACTTACATTTTTAAAATTTATATCCATTATTTTAAATTTCTCTCCAAAAATTCTATCATTTCATCATTAGTTAAAATGTCAGAAGGAATTTCTATTCCATCTTTCTTTAAAAGATATGCAAGTTCTGTAACCTGTGGTACTGAAAGTCCTAATTTTCTTAAAGTTTCAACATTTGAAAAAACTTTTTTAGGACAATTATCAAACTCTATCTTTCCCTCGTTTAAAACAATAACTCTGTCGGCAAGAACTGCTTCTTCCATATAATGAGTTATATACATTATAGTTTTATTTTCTTCTCTATTTAATTTTAAAATAGTATTCATAATGTCTTTTCTTCCGATAGGATCAAGCATTGCAGTTGATTCATCAAAAATGATTACTTCAGGCTTCATTGAAAGGATACCCGCAATTGCAACTCTTTGCTTTTGCCCTCCTGAAAGCATATGAGGTGAATGTTTTTTATATTCTTCCATCTCTACAATTTTTAAAGCTTCATCTACCCTTTGTCTTATTTCCTCAGAAGGAACTCCTAAATTTTCAGGGCCAAAGGCAACATCCTCTTCAACAACTGTCGCAACGAGTTGATTATCAGGATTTTGAAAAACCATAGCACATTTTTGTCTTATATCCCATACTCTTTCTTCATTCTTAGTATTTATTCCAAATATTTCAATTTCTCCATCGGTAGGAATAATCTGTGCATTTAATAATTTTGCTAATGTTGATTTTCCGCTTCCATTATGTCCTAAAATAGAAATTAATTCACCTTTATTCACAGAAAAACTTATTCCGTCTAATGCGATACTTTTCTTATCGTCTTCTCCAGAATATTCATATCTTAAATCTTTTATATCTATTATTTTTTCACTCAAAATTTATCACCCACTAACAACTTATGATAACATAAACAATACTTTTTTTCAATAATAACAAGTATTGAATACCCAAAAATCAAACAAAAAAGACAACTTATTAAAGCTGTCTTAAATATTTCTAGATTAATTTTTATACTTATAAATTGTCCAACCACTTTCTTCATCATTATGAACATAATTTTCATCTAAACCTAGTTCTTCAATATATTTTTTTGAATCAAATTCAGAATTACTATTATGATGTCTATATACATAATGAACTCCATTATAATTAAATTCAAAAGAAGTACTCGTCATTTTATTTTTAATAGGTTTTATATCTTTTATTTCTTCTTCATTACATTTTAGAATATTACATATATTTTTAAATACTTCTGATCCTGAATTAGAAATATATCTTTCATCAAATGCTCTTAATTCTTCTAAAGAATCAAATTCTTTTATATCTTCTATATCATATCTTCTAATATACATATTATCTAATTCTTTTAAATGACGAATGTAAAAAGTTTCCCACAAATTATCACGAACTATTTGTTCATGATATTCATCTTTTAGTAATTTTGAAAACTTAGAACTAAAATCTCTATTGAAAATTACATGTCCTAACATTATCCATGCATCTTTTCCTCCTATTGTTACACCTTTAATTCTATCATTCTCATCTAAATCTATACAGTATTCATCAGTTTCTCCCTCTTGATATACGGCGGAATAATATGCTCTAAAAACGTATTTTTCAAAAGGATTTTTTGGAAAATAATTATCTGAAGAACAAATATATGTGTTCTTTAATTTTTCAGTTACTAAAATTAAAGAGGAAGTATTATTAAATCTGTAATAATCATCATTAACCACTATATCTACATCGAATTTTTCAGCCAAATAAAACATCTTCTCTTTCATATAACCTACAACTAAAGTGATATCTTCAATTCCTGCTTCTTTTAGCTGTAAAATTTCTCTTTCGATTAATCTTTCTCCTTTTACATTTAAAAGACCTTTTGGACTCTCATAGCAAAGAGGAGCAAATCTTGAACTCATTCCCGCAGCCATTATAATTGCATTATCAACCTTATATGGCTCTAATTCAACAAAACCTTTATCTGTAATATTAAAATCTTTATCTATAATTTCATTATTTTTTAATTTTTCTAAAATTTCTTCAACTTTTTCTAAAGAAATTTTTGTATTATTTGAAATTTCCTCTTGAGTATATTCTTTATCTTGATTTTTAAATAAAAAATTTAAAATATCAAATTCCTGTAATGATAACATAAATACCTCCTTAATGCATCGACTTCAATTATAACATACAATATTCAAACGAACAAGAAAAAAGTTCTAAATATTATTTAGAACTTTTTATTACAGTTTGCTATTGTTGTTCTTTATATTTTTTTGCTTTTAATTTATATTTAATAGATCTTAATTTACTCTTCATAGCATTAAGTGTATCAAATAAAATCTTGTCTTTTGTAATTAACATAATCACAAAATAATATAGTACACAAGATACAATTATTGCAAATAGTCTAATTAATAATTGTAAATTTATAACCAATGAATATTTTAACAAATGGTTTATTCCATAAGTTATTCCAAAGAATGGTAATGCACATAGTATATATTTCATATATGATTTTAATATTTCATCAATAGGAATAATCTTCTTTTTAAGAATAAAGTAAACTTGAATTACCAATACTACAAATTCTGAAATCAATGTAGTATATACATAATATTCAGGTTGAATAATTTTCAATTTAAATAAAACTATATTTAAAATTAAGTTCATAAATCCACCTATAAAATAGAATGCAGTTATATTTTTTTCATATCCTCTTACAAATAAAACTTGATTTGCAAGAAGTTGATCCAAAGCCCACATAACTATTCTAAGCGAAAACAGTTTTAAAATAAAACCAGCTTCTAAATATTTTTCACCTGCATATATTAACATTACTTCATCAGAAACACAACACAATCCTATTCCCATTGGAATTACTAGGAATAAAAATGTCCTAGCAACTTGATTTAATAAATCACTATAATTATTTTCATCTCCACTTCCATAATAATATGAAAGTCTTGGAATACTTACCATAATTATTGAATAAACAACACTTGTTATAAGCTGTGCAATCGACAATGAAAATGTATAATATGAAACTGAAATTTTAGCATCTAATAATGAAAGCATAGCCCTATCCAAAGCCGTATAGAACATATATGAATTTGCTAATAATAACATTCCTAATAATGGTTTTATATGAATTAGAATGTCCTTTAATTCTATTTTTACAAAATTTACTTTTCTTTTTATAAAATAAAAACTTATTAAATAATTTATAAGATTTGTAATTGATAAAATAAAAGCATAATTAACAATATCATCAGCTTTTTTTACAAATACAAAAATCGAAACAAGCATTAGTACACGGATAAATAATGTCTTAAAAAGTATAAAACCGTAATTTTCAAAAGCCTCATTCATCCATTCTATAGTTACAAATTGCGTAAAAATTTGAATACTAAGTGCAAGATACAACATATACATATTAGAATTTACATTTAAAAGCATATATCCAATATACAAAATTCCAATACCTAAAGAACTTATAACATTTATAGAAAAAAGAACAGTAAAATTTTTACTTATTTCTTTCATATTATTTTTAACTCTACTTATCGAACGAATTCCATAGCTATAAATTCCAAATGCAGCAAATGGAATAAACAAATTTAATATAGAGTTCGCAATGTTGAATTCTCCATAAGCTTCCTTGCTTAAAATTCTAGCAAGGTATGGCCCTGTAATTAGAGGAAACAGAATATTAAAAACTCTAACTAAAATACTCGCTAAAGCATTTACTTTTATATTTTTTGCCATATTTAAAATTATTCTCCCTATTTTATTCTATAAGCATCTAATAGATGTGATTTATATTCAATTTCTGCATCAGAAGGCTTTTGCATATAATCTCCATAAAATTGAGTTAAAATCTTATCATAATTTTTAGGAGCTGGTACCAGCATATCCTCAAAAGGTAATTCTATCAACTCTTCATAAGTTCCTGTTTCAAAAACTTCCTTCATTCCAGTTTTATCAACTCCTACAGCAGCTTCATAAATCCCATTTTCATCAGAATATCTTTCTACAAGTTTTTGAATTTTCTTTGTAAAAAATCTTGGATTTACAAATGCCAACAAATGCCAAAAGACAACTCTGCAAAAATCTTTTATTCTGCTATCTTTATGAATTATATATTTTTTCTTTATGAAGCAAATATGTTTCAAAGTTACCATCAAATGCGCTTTTTTCACAAAATTTAAGTCATTAAATCTATCAACCGGAAAAACATCAACAAAAACATTGCTGTCTTTTCTATTTCTCTTTACACTATCTTCCAACAGAGTGTGCTTATCTATTACTACAAGAAAATTTTGAAAATACCAATCACTGTTGTCTTTAGATAAAATTGTATATCTGTCATTATTTTCTTCAATTACTGCCTTTTGAAATCTCTCATAATCCTCTCTATACATTGCAACATCAATATCATCATCCCAAGGAATAAAGCCTTTATGTCTTACAGCACCAAGCAATGTTCCATAACTTACAAAATATTTTATATTATATTTTTTACAAACATAGTCGATGAACTTTAAAATATCTAATTCATATTTTTTTAGTTCATCAACTGTTAGTCTCTCTTTCATCTTAATCTCCTAATCTACATAATAAGCTTTAATTTCATGAGGATATACTCTCTTTTCAACAGGTGGAAATTCCATATAATCTCCATAATATTTTCTTAAAATTTCATCGTAATTCTTTGGAGCAAAGAATTTGCAATCTTCAAAATCAAGCTCTATTAATTCTTCAAACGGATTATAGTCAAACACATCATCATATTTCCACTTTGAACAGCCTACAAGTCCTAAATACTTTCCATTTTCTTTGGAATAACTTTCAACAGCTTTTTTTATTTTTTTTGCAAAAAATCTTGGAGATACAGGTTTTAACATTACCCAGAAAAACAATCTTATAAAATCTTTCAGTTTGCTGTCTCCATACTGAATATTCTCTTTTTTTGAAAAAGATAAAAGCTTAAAACTTTCCAATTTATATGTTTTTTCAACTAAACTTAAATCATCAAAAAAGTCCATTGGAAAAATATCTATAAAAATTCCAGAATCATAAGTTTTATAATTTCTTTCATCTTCTATTTTTGTTTTTGAATCTATAACTTTTATAAAATTATTATAATACTTATCGCTTGATTCTAAAGACAATATCTTATATTTTCCATCATCTTTTGAAAAAAGCTCAATAAATTTTTCATAGTCTTTTCTGAACATACAAATATCTATATCATCATCCCATGGAATGAAGCCTTTATGTCTAACTGCTCCAATTAAAGTACCATAATTTATAAAATATTTTATATCATTTTTTTCACAAAAGTCGTGTACATATTTTAAAATTTCTAATTCTACAGATTTTATTTCGTCCATAGAAAGATATTTTATTTCCATTATTTATTTGCTCCTTTTTTATTCAAATCTTTTATAAGCAAAAATCTATACAATTTAACATTTATTTTTAATGCTAATGTTGCTAATCTTCTTCCTTTTCTAAAATTTGTATTTTTAAAAATTCTCCAAAAATTTCTTTTAAGAAAACTTAAAACTTGTCCATATTCAGAAATACTTTTATAATTTTCACTAATTAACATCTTATCAAATACTACAAAATATGAATAAGATTTTCTAAAAAATGCATAATTTAATAGAGAAGGTGTCTCTTCTTTTATATATTCATAGAATTTAGAATATATTTCAATACAATCCATATTCTTAATAGTATATGGTTTTGTTGTAATACTATTTTCTCTATGGAAATAATGATAATATGATTTTGTCGTAACTACATATTTTTTAGCATATTTTATAAGTTCAAAATGATAAAATGCATCTTCGTAAATCTTCCCAACTGGAAATGAAATATTCTTTGCAATTTCATAAGAAATAAGCTTATTACAAATTGTTCCTGGAATTTTCTGTCCAATAAAATATTCTTTTAAGAATTCTTCTTTTTCACAGCAAAAATAAAGCTCTTCGCTACATTGTGGAGCTTGTCTATCTGAATAAACATTTATAACACCACAAACCGAAACATCTGCTTCTTCTTTTTTTATATTCGTATAAAGCTCTTCAACCATGCCTTCATCAATATAATCATCTGAATCTATGAATAATACATATTTTCCAGTTGCAAATTTAATTCCATGATTTCTTGCACTTGAAAGTCCACCGTTTTCTTTTGTATAAAGTTTTGCCCTATCTTCTGATTCAACAAATTCTTTACATATACTCTCACTACTATCTGTAGCTCCGTCATTTACTATAATTATTTCTATATTTTTATATGTCTGATTTGAAATAGATTCAAGACATTTTTTTACGTACTTTTCTACATTGTATACGGGCACTATAATACTTATCTTGTCCATAACTCTCCTTATATATTAAAATTATATTTCAATGTTAATGTAAATTATACTATAAATATACAATATTTACAATTTTTCAAAAAAATAATGGAGATGTAAAATCTCCATGTTAATTTACTTCTCTTTTAATTTTGCAAATAAAATTCTTCTTGCAGTATTGTCATCAGGTGTTTTACAAGTTACAAGCATTAGAATTTTTGAATTTTTGTCAATTTTATCAACTTCAGATTTTGAAATATGTTTTGTCAATTCTTTTTTCATTGCTTCAACATCTTCGTTTCTTTTAGAAGTTAATTCATACAGTGAAGTATCTGGATCAACTAAGTCAACTCCTAAAATTTCATATTCCAATTTTCCTTTTTCTGTATAAACATAAACTGTCTTATTATTTTCTAGAAATGTTTTATCTTCAAATTTTCTTAAGTCATAGAATTTTGTTTTATCCCAAATATTATGTCCAAATATATAACTAATTCTATCAGTAAAATCAGCTTTATTATACATATCTAGGAAAAATGTTCCAGTTACAGGATAAGTATTTTTCTTAAAATCTCTCCATAGATAATAATCATTGTCTTTTCCCTGAACTACTGGCTCGTCAATATTAGTCCCTGGTACTTCCAACCAACCTATTGAATCTGAATTTAATTTTTTTAATTCCTCTAAATTAACTTCTTTTTTAGCATCAGCACTCTTTTCACTCACATTAAATACTGACTCTTTAAGATTGCTTAAATCTTTACCTGCTTTATATGAACCATAATAGTCTTTAATTATATTGGCAGATGAATATATAAATACTCCTAAACATATTACAAATAGTATATTCCAAAACCAATTTTTTGCTTTACTTTGTTTTTTCTTACGTTTCTTTACTACAATATCTTCTTTTTTCATCTATATTAAATCCTTTCATAAGTATAGAAAGTTAATTTAGGATTTTCATTTTTACCTTCTACTTTTTCAGCTACCTTCCATAACTTTTCGTCAATTTCTGGGAAATGACTATCAGCTTCTATTATTTCTTTTTCCTCATATTTTGTAATATACATTTTAGAACAATAACCTATCAATTGTTTGTAAATACTCATTCCACCACATACAAAGAACTTCTCATCTGGATTTTCTTTTACAAACTCAATTAAATCTTCTATGTTATTAAAAACTCTAACTCCTTCAAAAGAAAAATCACTTGTTGTTAAAACTATATTGTTTCTCTTTGGAAGAGGCTTAATTTTAAAACCATCAAAAGTTTTTCTTCCACAAATAACAGAATTTCCACAAGTTTTTTCTTTAAAAAAGTTCATATCTTCTTTTAGAAAATACAACAAATCATTATTTTTACCAATCGCATTACTCTTTTCAGTAATTGCTACTATTAAATATAAATTATCTAAAACCATATTTTTATCCTTTTTATTTTTTATTATTATTGTACTTTTATCACAAGGCATAAAGTTACAATAATTATACCATAACTGCATTTTGATAATCTTTTTATAGTTGTTATGGTGAAATTAATACAACTTTATCACAAGGCATAAAGTTATATTAATTATACCACATTTTTGATATATTTAAAAAAATTGGAGATTTTAATCTCCAATTTTTTAATTTGGTATGTGAATTAACTTTCCTTTTGCTTCTATTTCTTTTATCTCTATAAGTTTTAGTTTTACAACTTTTCCACTTTTATAATTGTCAGTTATTACTTCTCCAACCATTTCATACCATTTATCCTTTTCTGGATATTTTCCATCAGTTATATATTCAAAACCTATTACACTGTCATTATAACAGCATCCAGGTCCTTCTCTTAATATAGCATATATAACTTCTCCTGTATCTTTATCTTCAAATCTAACATTTTGGCCTGATATTCTAACCTTTTTTCCGATATACTCATCTTTATTTACATATATATCATTTACAAGAGCCAAAAATATTCCGTCAGAGATATTAATTATACCATCTTTTGACTCTGAATCTCTTTTTTCATTTAATTCTTTCTTAGTTAGTTCTTCTTTTTTTTCAGGCTGTTTATATTCATTATTTGTATCATTTTGATTTTGATGTCTTTCTATCTTGTAATCATCTGGATTTTGATTTTTGTCCGTTCCTGCATTTTTAGGATCTTCTTTTAAAGCAGTTTTTAAATCATTTTTATTTTCCTTGCTTTTTACAAAATTATTATTTTCTGTTTTCGCACAAGAACATAATAATAGACAAGATAAAATTAAACTCAATAATTTTTTATTCACTAATAAACCTCCTTACTATACAAGATAAAATAAAAAATACTAAATTAACTAATACAACACTAGCACCTGTTGGTGTTGAATAGATATATGATAGTGTTATACCTATAAATAATGCTGTTACTGAAACTATCACTGAGGATATTACAACAACTTTATAACTTCTAAAAATTCTCATCGAAGTCAAAGCTGGAAATATAATTAGGCAAGAAATTAGCATACTTCCCATAAATTTCATTCCAATAACTATTGTTACAGATATTAAAATTGTAACTAAAGTATTGTAAAGGCTTACATTTACTCCACTTGCTTTTGCAAAGTCTTCATCAATAGTAATAGTATATATTTTATTATACAATAAAATATATGAAATTAATACAACTATTCCTAATACAAAACTAATATACATATCACTTCTTTTCATTATCAATATGCTACCAAATAAGTAATTACAAACATCTACATTTAGTCCTTTTGTAACTGCCGTAAATGTTACTCCTATTGAAACGGAAATGCAACTTAAAATAGCAATAGATGTATCACTACTTATATTATATTTTTCGCCATATTTTAATAGTATAATCCCTGCAAAAATTACTATTGGCATTGTAAATTCCATTGGAGAAATATCAAAAGAAAGTGCTATCGAAAGTGCTGCAAATGAAACATTTGAAAGTCCTACTCCAATCATAGAGTATCTCTTTAAAACCAAAGTTATTCCAAGTAATGCAGAACTTATTGAAATTAAAAGTCCAACTATGATGGCTTTTACCATAAAGGGATAACTTAACATTTCTGAAATTAAACTAATCAAATTTTATTTCCCCCTTTTCAAAGTTTTCTAAAACATTCTCAATAACTTTATTTTCTTTTCCTAAAATTAAAGCTCTATTAGAATATTTAAAAGCCTCTTCATCATGACTTATCATCACAATAGTAAGTCCTTCTCTATTTAATTTTTCTAAAATTTCATACAACATTTTTCTAACTTTAATATCCAAAGAATTTGTTGGTTCATCTAAAAATATAATTTTATCTGATACACAAAGACATCTACAAAGTAAAACTCTCTGTCTTTGTCCAATTGACAGTGAGCTTATACTCTTGTCTTTAATATCCCAAAGGTCCAATTTTTTCAAATTTTCCTTAACAATTTCTCTATCCTTTGAATTATAGAAAAATTTAGAATATACTGCTCTAGAAGATAAAACAAATTCCCATATTGTTGATGGGAATTCTTTTTTTAATAAAACCTCTTGAGACATATATCCACAAATTTTAAAGTTCTTTTTTATTTCTCCCGTAGAAATATTTTTTAAACCCAAAATTCCTTTTAAAAGTGTTGACTTTCCAACACCGTTTTTCCCTAAAATGAGGAAAAAATCTCCCTCATCTACGGAAAAACTAAGATTATCAATAATTCTATTATTTTTGTAAAAAATTTCTAAATTTTCACAAACTAATATTTTGTCTTTCATTAATTAAGTCCTTCTTTTAGCGCCTCAATATTTTGCTTCATAAGATCTATATAAGTTACACCCTTATCAAATTCATCCTTTGTTACTGTGTGAATTGAATGTAAAAGTTTAACTTTTGCTCCCGAATCTTTTGCAACAGTTTCCGCCATTTCTCCTTTACCCATTTCTATACGATATACCACAGGAATTTTATTTGTTTTTACATAATCTACCATTTTTTTGATTTGTCCTGCACTAGCTGTTGATTCAACACTGCACGCAGAAAATAGTGCACGATATTCTAATCCTAAGTCTGCGAATAAATATCTAAATGGAAATCTATCAGCAACTACTACTTTTTTTATCTTTGCATTATCAACTACATTATGAAGTTCTTTATCTACTTCTTCTAATTGTTTTATATAATTTTTAGCATTTTCTTTATAGAATTCTGCATTTTCAGGGTCTTTTTCTACCAATGCATTAGTTATAGTATTAACCATTTTTATAGCATTCTTAGGTGAAGTCCAATAATGAGGATCTAATTCATCGTCATCATGGTCATGATTATGTTTTTCTTCTTTTTCATTTTTTTCATCATGATCATGATCATGTTTTTCATCTTTTTTATCATGGTCGTGATCATGGTCATGTTTCTCATCTTTTTCATCATGGTCGTGATCGTGGTCGTCTTTTTCTTCTTTATCGTCATGATCATGGTCATGTTCATGTTTCATGCCATCAACTGTTTCTTCCTCAAGTTGTTCAATTCCGTCAACTAATTTAACAACTTTTTTGTCTTTCATATCTATACTTTTTGTTAAAGTTTCAACCCATGTATCATGGTCTGTTCCACCATAAATAAAAACATTTGAACTTTCAACAGTTTTTATATCTTGAGGAGTAGGACTAAAAGAGTGCACATCAACCCCTGGTTTAATCAATAATTCTAAGTCTATTTTATCTTTTGCAATTGCTCTTGTTATATCATATTCTGGAAAAATTGTCGTAACAACTTTTAATTTATTTTTATTATTTTCTACTTTATCTGTTTTTTCAGTTTTAGCACTACAGCCTGTGAAAAATACCGCTCCTGCTAAAACTAAACCAAAGACTTTTTTTGAAATATTTTTCATATTTTACCCCCTATTTGAAAAATTTATATCCTTAAAAATTAGAATTTCTCTAATTATTTTATATTGTATCACAAAAAATAAAAAAAAACTAGCTAAATAAGAATAATTTTTATTTCCATTTATATTTTTTGTTATAATGCATATAAATAGTAAGCTTGATGATTTTACAGTTTTAATAATTTCTTATGCTAATAGCAAAAAAATATTAAAAGTGATATAATAACTATTAAAGTAAAAATTTTATAAGGAGAAAAATTATGAAAAGTATATTTGATAAACAGCATATGAAGTTTACACGAAAAAACGGAAGTATCTTAATAGTAAAAAAAGATGGTGTATCTTATGAAGATGCAAAAAATAGTAACAAAAATTTTGATATTTCATTCGATGAAATTTCATATATAATACCTATTAGCTATTGTAACTCTAATTCAAATTATATTTTAAGATTTGAAAAGAAAGATAAATCAACTCCAGTTGAATTTACATCAGATACTACAATAATTAATGGTTGTCATAATATTTTAGAAACCAAATCAATACTTATAGCTCACGCAGCATATAAACTTACAAAAGATTTCCCAAATAATCTTGACACTTTAGACATTGATTTAGCTCGTAGTTTGAAAGAAAAAGCTATTCGCCTCTCTAATGGAGTTATCTCCGGTGCAAAGCATAGCATAAATATTAATGACATTCGTAGGGTTCAATGTGTATCTAATGGAACAATTTCAAATCTTGGTATTTATAAAAGTGAAAAAAAGACTTTTTGGAATATTCCTGATATGAGAATTCCTTGTAATGAAATTACTTTGCCTTTAATTGAAGCGATTGTTACTAGAAACACTGGAAATGGAATTGATTTTTCTCGTGGTAACGGTTTTGACCAATCAAATTCCGGATTTATTGCAATTCGATATATGGATTCTGACTTTTTTGTTAATGAAGATGGAACTGTAGACAATGAATGGCAAAAACTAGCACGTGGTAGAATTATGTTTTATAATCATGATTTAAAAGATATATCAAATATATAATTTTTTGGAGGAATTTTATGAATAGAAATTTTAAGGAATACAATATTTCAATATTAGCAGATTTTTACGAATACACAATGGCTCAAGGTTATTTCAATGAAAATATGGAAAATAAAATTACATATTTTGATATTTTTTATAGAAATAATCCTGATAGTGCAAGTTATGCAATTTTTTCTGGACTAGAGCATTTAGTAAAAATTCTTAAATCAATGGAATTCAATGAAGAAGATATAGAATATTTCAAATCATTAAATACATTTGATGATAAATTTATAGATTTTTTAAAGAATTTTAAATTTGATTGTGATATTTGGTCTGTTCCTGAAGGGAGTGTTATCTTCCCTTACGAACCAATTATGACAGTTAGAGGAACTTCTGTTCAAGCTCAATTAATTGAAACTATTGCTCTATTAGTTATCAATCATGAAAGTTTGATAGCTACAAAATCAAATAGAATTAAAAGAGCTGCTAAAGGCAGAGCAGTTATGGAATTTGGTGCAAGACGTGCACAAGGAGTTGATGCATCTGTATATGGAGCAAAAGCTGCATATATTGCAGGTGTTGATGGAACTTCAAATGTTCTAACAGGAAAATTATTTAATATTCCAGTGCTTGGAACAATGGCTCATTCATGGGTTCAAATGTTTGATACCGAATTAGATGCATTTAAAGCATTTTCAAAATCATTCCCTAATAACTGTGTTTTACTTGTTGATACTTATAACACTTTACAATCCGGTGTTCCAAACGCAATAAAAACTTTTGATGAAGTTTTAAAACCTATGGGAATTAGACCAAAAGGTATTAGACTTGATAGTGGTGATTTAGCATATCTTTCAAAACAAGCTAGAATTATGCTAGATGAAGCTGGATATGAAGATGTCCAAATTGTAGTTTCAAATTCACTTGATGAATATACTATTAGAGATTTATTACATCAAGGTGCAATGATTGATTCATTTGGTATTGGAGAAAGACTTATAACATCAAAAACTAATCCAGTTTTTGGTGGTGTTTATAAATTAGTTGCAGTTGAAGAAAACGGAAAAATAATTCCAAAAATTAAAGTTTCAGAAAATGTTGATAAAATAACAACTCCTGGAGTTAAAAAATTATATAGAATATATGATAAAAAAACAATGAAAGCTGAAGCTGATTTAATTACATTATTCGACGAAAAAATTGATGAAACTAAACCTATTTCAATCTTCCACCCTATTTATACTTGGAAGACAACGACTTATGAAGACTATATTTTAAGACCTATGTTAAAACAAATCTTCAAGTCTGGAGAATTAGTTTATGAATTACCTGATATAGAAGAAATTAGAGGATATTGTAAAAGTGAAGTTGAAAGTCTTTGGGATGAGTTTAAAAGATTTGATAACCCTCACATTTACAAAGTTGACCTTTCTAAAAATCTTTGGGAATTAAAAAATAATTTATTAAATGAAACTGTAAAAATATCTAAAAAAAAATAGAGTGATTTATTCACTCTATTTTTTTTATAATCTTTTTAATAGTTTCTTAAATAATATTCTATCTATTATATATGAAATTATTCCTGTAAGTATAATCAAACCTAAATTAGCTAAAACTATTGGAATCAATTTTTGGTTCATCTTTACCATTTTTACAGTTAAAAATATCAGTATTCCATATAATCCATAATTTATTAAAATTGAAACAAATACGTTAATTTGACCTGAACCACCATTTAATGCTTCCTTAGGTGTTTTCCAATCAAAATATGGATTCACTAATCCTAAAATCATATTTAAACTACCACTTACAAAGAAAGTTAACATCATTCCTAAAATAATCGCTACATAAACAAGAGGATTAAAAACATAAATAATCATTGAAAGTAATATTACAATAGTTGCTGTTGCAAAATGTAATACTTGGCAAGCAAATATTCTTGATATTAAATGTGTATCCACACTTATTGGCGCAGATGCTAATACCCAGAACGCTTTTCCTTCTCTTGAAACTGAGCTTGTTGTAAGTGAAGATAGTCCAAAGAACAATCCTAAAACAGCACCAGCAGCAAGTGAAATGGCTAATAAGTTAGTTAATGTATTATTTGAAACAAATATATTTATAGCTAAAACTAATTGTGATTTATATTGAATTCCATAATAAATTCCAACTCCTCCAAAAATCACTAACATTAAATCAATTAAAAATATTTGCATAAAAAATGTTGGAGTAGTTATAATTTCTTTTAACTCCTTTTTAAATAACACAAACCATTTATATTGTCTAGATTGTGCAACACCTTGTTTTTTTCTCTTTTCAATAACTGATTTACTTTCTTTTGAAACAACATTTACACTTCTTAAAATAGATAAATAATTTCTTTCAGCTAAGAATTTTAATAATAGTGCTAATACAATACAAATAGCTAATCCTATTGATAAATTTGTAATTGATGTTATTAAATCATTTGAAAGTATAATTTTCTTTATCCAGATTACAAAGAAGAAAATTGATGAAAGTTTATTTTCAAAATCTACAACAAACTTACTAATATTTATTCCTAAAGCTGGATTTGATGCAGCTTGTGTAAATATCATATAGATTACAAATAGACCAACCATAAATATACCATAGATTAGTTTTAAAAATCTATTAAATAATTTACTTGTTTTTAATAGTTTACCAAAAAATATTATTATAACTCCTGTTATTAAAATTGTTTCTAAATCTAAAATCATTAAACCTATGAAACTAAAAATATAGAAGTCTAATCCCTTTCCAACAGTATATCCTGTTACTCCAATAGCTATTGAAAACATTATAAAAAATGATACATAAAATGTTATTGCTAATGAGTATATTCTAGCTAAAAAGATGTCACTACCTGAAATAGGTAATGATAGTAATATTTCTGTTTCATTATTTTTTTCAATAAACACAAATGCTGTTGCCAATGATAAAAATAATGTAAATATAAAAACACCTACTGATATACTTGTAATACTAGCTCTTCCAAGTGGACTTTGAAAATTCCTAGCTATAAATTCTCCCACTTTAGGAGCTCCATAAATAAATAATACTAGAAATACTAGTATACCTGCGATTCCTTGAAAACTTGCAGCTTTTTTGCCTTTTGTTTTTAAATTTTGTTTTATAGATAAAATTGCAAAAAAATCAATTGAAACAAAATATTTTATTAAAGTTAATAATTTAGATTTATTCATTTTCTGTCAACTCCAAGAATATTTTTTCTAAATCTTCATTTGAATTATCTTTAGTTTTTAATTCAGATAATTTTCCACAAAATGCAATTTTTCCTTTATTAATGATTACTAATTTATCACAGATTTTTTCAGCAACTTCCATTACATGTGTTGAAAAGATTACTGTATTTCCCGAATCTGCAAATTCCCTTAAAATTGTCTTTAAATTGAAAGAAGTTTTAACATCCAAACCAACCATTGGTTCATCAAGAATTAATACCTTAGGAGAAGTAATTAACGCTCCAATCAAAACTAATTTTTGACGCATACCATGTGAATAACTTTCAATTGTACTGTAAATTGCATCTCCTAACTCTAATTTTCTGTTGTATTCTTCAATTTTTTCTTTTCTTACTTTTTCATCTATTCCATAAATATCTGCTATGAAATTCAAATACTTTATGCCTGTCATTTTTGTATAGATATCTGGATTATCAGGAACATAGCTTATCATTTCTTTAACTTTTATAGAATCTTCTAAAGTATCAACTCCATTAACTGTAATTTTTCCTTCAGATTGTTCTAAAATACCAACTAGCATTTTTAAACTAGTACTCTTACCAGCACCATTAGGTCCTAAAAAGCCAAAAATTTCTCCCTCTTCAATTTTAAAGCTAATATTATCAACAGCTTTAACACCTTTAGAATAAACTTTTGTAACGTTTTTAAACTCAATCATTTAAATTTCCTCCTTCTATATTTCAATACTTTTTACATTATTTAATAAAAACTATCTGTTATAATTCTATCATATTATTTAATAAAAAATCAAATTTAATCATTTAACCAATTAATATCTTTTAATTTATCTTTCTTTATTCTAAAAATTCCTCTATATGGCTGTTCCAAATATACATATTTATCATCTGAATATTTTTTTGATTTATAAATATAAAATTTTGAATTGTTATTTTTAGAGTCTTTATGATTTAAACTTATTATAAAATATTTATCTACATTAGTAGGCTCATCTGATATAGATGATTGCTTAGTCTTTGTTGCAGATGATACTGAATCTATAAAATTATTTATATCTTCTTCTTTGTCTATATTAACAATATCTCGTTCTTCTTTTTTTTCTTTTAATACTTCGGTTACTTTAATATTTTCTAAATCTTTTGATTTTGGCAATTCAATTTTTTTCTTACTACAAGCAGTTAATCCTATCAAAAGTAAAATAAATATTGAATATTTTTTTAATTTTTTCATATACTACTTACTCCTTGAATCTCCAGTTTTGTAATTTATTTCTATATTAGGTTGGACATTGAAACAATAAACATTAAACTTAATAGCTTTTCCGTTATCTTCAATTGACATTGCTTCAATCTGAACACCTCTAGCAACTAATTCATTACCAACGAAGATTGGGGTTACTCTATATCTAACATGATTATTTGTTTCTTTTACATAGTCAGCAACCATATTTTCAAAAGGTAGCATGCCTTTTGTATTCAAATATCTAGTTCCAGTTATTAAATTTCTTTTATTTGCATTTTCACCTGCAAGTTGAAATCCAATAAGATGGCAACGATTATATAAATTTCCACCTTCTATTCCATTATACTTTACAGACTTCCATCCAGTCGGCTTTACTGAAGAAATATTTTCTCTTTTTAAAGTTGGCATAATATCTTGACCAATTATAGAATCAGCAGTTCCACATCTTTTTAAGTTATCTAATTCCGCATATTTTTCAAAAGATTTTGGTACTAACTCACTTTTGTCAAAATTAGGTTCATTATTATTTATAACTACATAAGGCTTACCAGAATATTCTGGTAAATTATTTACATCTAGTCCAACTATATTATTTGTAGTTTTATTCTTATTTGATATCTCTTTATAATAAAGATATCCAGCCACAACAGTAATAATTGCTAATAGTATAGTTAGAATTATCTTTAAATTTTTATTATTAATTTTAATAGTATAATTCATATCAATCTTCCTTTACATATCTTATTCTTGTAATTTCATCATGACTTTTTCCTTTAAATTCAACCTTTTCATTTTCTTTCCAAATATTTTTTAAATGCTCTTCAAAAATTTTATCAAAAGGATAATCTCTATTCCAAAAATAACAGATTATTTCGTCAGTATATGGTAAAAATTTATCTAAATAATCGCCTTCATATAAAAATACTGCATCATTATTTATTTCAGTATTTTCATTTATTATTTCAAAATTAAATGCATAATCTTTATATAAATCATAGCTGTTTTCAGATACATAAAGTTTTTTATCTTCTATTAGTTCAAAAAGATTTTTTCTTTGTAATTCGTCTTGGCTTTGCCTTTTACCAAAAAAACTAATTCCGTTATTTTTATCTAAACAAACTACTAATTTCATTTATTTTTCTTCTCACTCCTTAAAATCTTGAAAAATTCTTGCAGTATTTCTAAACACTCTTTTTCTAAAACTTTGGTTTCTATAATTGACTTATGATTCATTTCTTGTCTATCAAGTACATTTTCTATAGAACCACAAAAACCTCTTTTTGGATCCATTGTACCTATAACCACTCTCTTAATCCTACTGTTTACAATTGCCCCTGCACACATACAGCATGGTTCAAGAGTTACAAAAATTTCAGTATCTTCAAGTCTAAAATCACCGAGTTTTTTTCCCGCTTTATTAATTGCAATAATTTCTGCGTGATATACTCCACTTTTTTTGCTTAAAACTTGATTGTGTCCTCTTGAAATTATCTTATCATTCTTTACAATAACACAACCTACAGGAACTTCCCCTTTTTTATAAGCTTTTTTTGCCTCTTTCAAAGCAAAATCCATAAAATATTCATCTCTATTCATAAAACTTATCCAAATCAAAAATTACATAATTTTCAAGTTTATCCAAATTATCAACTATTGGATTACCTGCTTTTTTTAATACAGCAAAAATTCTATTCTCTTCAAAAAGAGAAATTAATTTTTTGCAATAATCAATTAAATGTCCTTCCTTGTTTCCTATTTCATCAAATACTAAAATATCATTATTTTTGAAATCTTCCATGAACTCATAACTTTTTTTTAAGAAAACATCATCATAAAATTTCATATCACTTACTCTTTCTCCAATAATAAATCTCTTATCAGTTCCATATCTAAAAAGTTCAATTCTAAATTTATCTGTGATGACAAGCTCGGTCATAATACCATCTATTTTCGAATTTTTATAGTATTTTTTGATAAAAGCATCTAAAAGAGTACTTTTACCTACCTTTATATTTCCTGTTATTAAAATGTGATTTTTTCCGTTATCTAGTTCTCTCAATTTTTCGACAAGAAAATCTAAATCTTTAAAATTCATCATATAAAATCTCCATTAAATATAGACCATTTGGACTTAACGTTACTCCTGCTTTAGTCCTATCTTCGCTATCTAAAATTCTTTCAAGTTCATCTTCTCTAATCAATCCTCTACCAATATCAACCAAAGTTCCTACCATTATTCTAACTTGATTTCTAATGAAGCTTTGTCCTTTAATTAAAAATATTAAATCATTATTTTCTTTATAAATTTCAAAAGACTTAATCTCCCTAACAGGATTAGTATTACCAGTTCTTGGTCCCATAAATGCTTTAAAACTCTTTTTACCAATAAAATATTCTTTAGCTCTTTTCATTTTTTCAATATCTAAAGGATATGGAAAATTAGCTTTATAATTATAGTATATTGGATCCATAACTTCATCCAAATTTAAAATATATTTATATGTCTTCATCTTTGCATCAAATCTTGAATGAAATTCTTCAGAAACCTCTTTTGAATCCAGTACTCTTACTCCAATTGGTAAAAAGTGATTTAATGCAGTTTTAAAATTCAAAACTCCAACATTGCTATCAGTATAAAAATTAATAATATGTCTTAGAGAATGAACTCCTCTATCAGTTCGTCCTGCTGAAATAATATTTATATCATCGCCTGTTATTTTTTTCAAGGCATTCTCAATCTCTCCTTGAACAGTTACAACATCTTCTTGCTTTTGAAAGCCGAAAAACAAACTTCCATCATAACTAACTGTGAGCATTATATTTCTCATAATTCAACTCCATTACTATATTCTTCTAGAATATTATTTTATCATAATATTATTGATAAGTACAATTATTTAGTTGTAATAAAAAAAGACTTTTACTAAAAAGTAAAAGTCTAAATTTACATAAGTGGTGCAAATAACCTCAATAGTGATTGTAAGATTCTTGTTATTAAATTTCTAGATTTAACCCACTCAGGTGTTATCTTTAATGACTGTTTTAATGTATTTTCAAAATCTTCTTTTACATCAGTAATTATTGGTGCTCCATAAGTCCAAACAGCACATTCAAAGTGAAGATACAAACTTCTATAATCAAGATTGATACTACCAATTACTACAAATTCATCATCACAAATACAGTTTTTCGCATGAATAAATCCTTTTTCGAATTCATAAATTTTAACTCCATTTTCAACAAGATTTTTATAAAAAGACCTTGTAAGTAAATGAACATATTTTTTATCAGGAATATGAGGAGTTATGATTCTTACATCAACACCAGATTTTGCAGCACTTATTAAAGCTTTTTCCATTTCCCAAGTTATGATTAAATATGGGGATGTAATATAAATATATCTATTAGCACGTCTAATCATATTTATATACATATTTTCACCTATAGATTCTTGTATAGGGGTTTCAGTAAATGGAATAACAACTCCCAATTCTTTCTTTATAGTAGCTGTTTCTTCGCTTTTATTCTTATCATACAAAGTTGCAATATCTGTATTCTCACCAGTTGAATAATCCCAAAGAGATATAAACATATTTATAAATTGCCAAACCGCATGACCTTCAATTCTTAATACTGAGTCTTTCCAATAACCATATTTTTCAATTAAATTAATATACTCATCAGCAATATTAATTCCTCCAGTATATCCAACTCTTCCATCAATTATTGTCATTTTTCTATGAGTTCTATTATTATGTTTTGGTAGAATAATTCCTTTTATAGGATTAAATTCTACAACTTTTATACCAAAACTTCTAATTTCTTCAATTTTTTTATTAGATAGAGTTAGAATGCTCCCAACATCATCTAAAATAATTCTTACATCTACACCTTTTTCAACTTTTTCTTTAAAAATTTCTAAAATTGAATCTAAGAAAAAACCTTCTGATATTATAAAATATTCCATAAAAATAAACTTTTCAGCAGTTCTTAAATCATTCAAATAATCTTCAAAACTTTCTTCACCAGAACCATAGTACTTAGTATCTGTATTAAAAAATATAGGACTACCAGCTACAGAATTTATATATTTTACTTGTCTATACACATTCATATCCGAATCAGTTAAATTCTCAATGTCATAGTCTTTTGAAAGATCCATAGAATCTTTAAACTTAATTGAAAATCCGTAAAGTCTCTTCTTAATAGATTTCAAAAGTCTTTTCTCACCAAAAGTTAAATATATAAATCCACCTAAAAATGGTATTACAATTACAATTAATATCCAGGTTATTTTAAAAGCAGGATTTATATTATCATTTACTATAATAAAAGTAAAAATCATTCCAACTATTAAATTCAAACTGTACAAGTAAATAAAATATCTACTAAAATACATTAAAAATACTGCTAAGAAAGCCAGCTGGAGTAATACCATACAAAATATGAAAAAAATCCTACTAAAAATAAAATTAAAAAATTTTTTCATTATATCTCCTATGTAAAATAAATTTGTAAATAAAAAGTACATTCTTAAATGTACTTTTTTGGCGTTCCTGGCGGGAATCGAACCCACAACGGTCCCTTAGGAGGGGACTGTTATATCCATTTAACTACAAGAACATAAGAAAAGAATGCTATGAGCTTTCTTTTAACTTTTTAAATTCTTCTCTTTCCATCTTAGAGAAAATACAACCACAATAATCTTGCCTATACATTCCAAACATTAATGAAAGTTCAACACTTCTCTTATATCCATTCTTTTTCTTAAAATCAGATGGAAGATGTTTCACTCCAACTTCATCAGCAACTCTTTGTCCAATTTCATTTAAAATTTGTGAATTTTTATGAGGACTTATAGTTAAAGTAGTTGTGAAATAATCAAAATTTTCTGTTTTTGCTAAAATTGCAGCCTCTCTAAGTCTGAGTTCATAACAATTATGGCAACGAACAGATCCCTCTTTCATCTTTTCCATTCCCTTAACAGTTTTATAAAATCTATCTACATCATATTTACCAACAACCATATCTATTGGATACTTTCCGTTAATTTTTTCTATTAGTTTTCTTTGTTCTTCAACTCTGAAAAAATATTCTTCCTTTGGATAAATATTTGGATTGTAGTAAAAAATTGTAATTCTAAAATAATTTGACAAATACTCAAGACAATAGCTACTACAAGGTCCACAACAAGAATGTAGTAGAAGAGTTGG
Source organism: Parvimonas micra (assembly GCF_021300775.1). Classification (GTDB taxonomy): domain Bacteria; phylum Bacillota; class Clostridia; order Tissierellales; family Peptoniphilaceae; genus Parvimonas. The sequence goes on along the minus strand of NZ_JAJTJP010000001.1, from coordinate 378 downwards.
TGCATAATTATTTTTTTCATTTTCTTTTATTATATTGTCCAATAATAACTGATAATTCTCTTTCATATCTGCCTCCTTACTGTTTAATTTTATCATAAATAATCTCTAAAATCAAATTATAAACTCCATAAATATAGTTATTTACTAATTTATACAATAAAAAAAGAATAATCTTTCGATTATTCTTATGGTTGCGGGAGCAGGATTTGAACCTACGACCTTCGGGTTATGAGCCCGACGAGCTACCAAACTGCTCCATCCCGCGATATAAAAAAAAAGACTGGTGCCGAGGACCGGAATCGAACCGGTACGATGAGTTAACATCGCAGGATTTTAAGTCCTGTGCGTCTGCCAGTTCCGCCACCCCGGCACATTGGC